>NZ_JBIGLT010000005.1:0-616776 GCF_043658315.1 Variovorax sp. VaC1
CACGCGACAGCGGCAGCGCGCGCGCGGGCCACCAGCGGCGCCAGCCGGCGGCCGGCTCGGAGCGCCCCAGCACCAGCGTCGCGCAGTTGAGCCGGCGCGCCTGTTCGGCCAGCTGCTCCGCCACGTCGGAACCCGTGAGCACGGCCGTGGCCGCGCCCAGTTCTTCGGCCAGCTTGAGCACGGCGAGGATGCGGTCGCGCTCGGTGGCGGCCAGCCGTTGCAGGCGGGGCGTTTCGACATACACCGCATGCCATCGCACGTTGAGCTGGCCTGCCAGGCGCGCCGCCGTGCGTACCGTTTGCGCCGCGCCTTCATGCGGGCCGACGCACGCGAGGATCGCGCCCGAGGTGTTCCACGCCTGCAAGCCACGGCCATTGCCGCCCACGCCCGACTGCTCGACGCGCCAGCCGCGCACGTCGTCTTCCACGTGCTCGGCGGTGCGGCGAAGGGCGATCTCGCGCAGCGCGATCAGGTTGCCCTTGCGAAAGAAGTTCTGCGCCGCGCGCTCGGCCTGCTGCGGCAGGTAGACCTTGCCGGCCGCGAGCCGGGCGGTGAGTTCGTCGGGCGTGACGTCGACCAGCACCACTTCGTCGGCCTCGTCGAGCACGGTGTCGGGCACGGTCTCGTGCACGCGCACGCCGGTGATGGCACCGACCGTGCCGTTGAGGCTTTCCAGGTGCTGCACGTTGAGCGCCGACCACACCTCGATGCCGGCGGCCAGCAGCTCCTGCACGTCTTGCCAGCGCTTGGTGTGGCGCGAGCCGGGCGCGTTGGTGTGGGCGAGTTCATCGACCAGCAGCACGGCGGGCTTGCGCGCCAACGCGGCGTCGAGGTCGAACTCGGCGAGCGTGCGGCCCCGGTAGTCCAGCTCGCGCATCGGCAGCGCGTCGAGGCCCGCGAGCAGCGCGGCGGTTTCGCTGCGGCCGTGGGTTTCGATCACGCCGATGAGCACGTCGCGGCCGGTGGCGCGTTCGCGCTGGGCGGCGCTGAGCATGGCCCAGGTTTTTCCCACGCCGGCGCTGGCGCCGAAGTAGATGCGCAGCTTGCCGCGCTGCGCGCGCGCCTCATCGCTGCGCAGTTGCGCGATCAGGGCATCGGGGTCGGGGCGGAGCATCTCGTTCATCGGCAACGCAGGTTATCGCATCGGGTGGCACGGGCGCCAGGGGTGCATCGAACGCTTCGCTCGCGGGCGAAGCGGCGAATTTCCTGCTCGCCAGAATGAACTGTCTGAAGCTTGGAAAGCAGACACGACACCATGAACAGCCCCTCTTCTTCCGCCCGTCCGGTTCTTTCGCCATCCACCCACGGCGGCCGCGATACAGGCAGGCATCGCGGGCTCGCGCTGGTCACGCTGTGCCTGGCGGTCCTGGTCGCGCAGGTCGACATGGCGGTGGTCAATCTCGGCACGCGGCCCATCGGTGAATACTTCTCCGCGAGCGTCATCGCGCTGCAGTGGGTGGTGGACAGCTACAACCTGGTCTATGCGGTGCTGCTGCTCACCGGCGGCCTGCTGGCCGACCTGTATGGCCGGCGCCGCATCTTCATGACGGGCGCAGCGGTCTTCACCGGCGCCACGCTGCTGTGCGCGCTCTCGACGTCGGTCTGGATGCTGATCGCCGGCCGCGCACTGGCGGGCCTGGGCGCGGCGCTGCTGATGCCCGCGTCGCTCGCGATCATCCGCGTGGTGTGGCAAGACAGCGCCGAGCGCGGCCGGGCGTTGGGCATCTGGGCCGCGTGCAACGGGTTGGCCATGGCCATTGGCGCACCGCTGGGTGGCGCACTGATTCATAACTTCGGGTGGCGCAGCATCTTTCTCGCGGTGATTCCGCTGAGCGGGGCGGCATTGCTGTTGGCGCTGCGGTCGATCCCCGAATCGTCGGACCCCAAGGGGCGCAGCCTCGACATGGCGGCACAGGTCTTCGGTGCGCTCGCGTTGGGCGGTCTGGCTTTCGCCGCCATTCAATCGCACGACGCACCCGCACTGGCCGCCGCTGCGCTGGCAATGGCCGTGGTCGCCTTCGCGCTGTTCCTTCGCATCGAGCACCGCAAAGGCGCCGCGGCGCTGGTGCCACTCGACCTCTTCGGCATTCACGCGTTCCGCAGCGCGATGGTCGCCACCATCGGCATGACCTTCGGCATGTACGGCACGCTGTTCCTGGTGCCGCTCACATGGCTGGGCACCGGAACGCTCGACGCCACGCAGGCCGGCCTTGCATTGATCCCGATGTCGCTGGTGTTCGTGGCGGTCTCGCCGTTCAGCGGCAGGCCGACCACGCGGTTCGGCGCGCGCACCACGACCTGCGGCGGCGTGGCGATCATCGGCTGCGGGCTGGTCCTGATCGGAACCGGTGCGCCCTTCGCATCGATCGTGCTGGCCGAAGCGGGGCTGGTGTTGACGGGCATCGGCATGGGCTTCGCCACCGGGCCGCTGATGGGCGTGGCGGTCGGTGCAGTCGATGCCGCGCGCTCGGGCACGGCGTCGGCGTTGATCAACGTCGCACGCATCGCGGGCGCCACGCTCGGGGTCGCGATGCTGGGCGCGCTCTACGCGCTGGTGCACGGCGGTGCCGACGGACTGCGGCTCGCGATGTTCGCAGGCGCTGCGGTCCAGTTGGCCTGCGCGGCCCTGGCGTGGCGCATGGCGCGCACGCAGCCGGCCTGACCCGGTGGCGTCGACTAAGGGGTTGGCCCGCAACATGGGAAAACGGCGCGCCTCTCAGCGCGCCGGACCATCCTTGCCACGCGAACGGTGGTGATGGCGCCGGGCCGTGCGCGACAGCACGAACCAGGCAAAGCCCAGCGGCACGAACAGTGCCGCCATGGCCAGCAAGGCAAGGAGCAGGTCAGTGACCATGGCGCAGGCCGCAGCGTGCGAGGTGCTCGCGCCAGCTCACGAGCCGGCCGATTTCGCCCGAAGGCACGCATTCGATCAGGCGGTGCAGCACGTCCGCGTAGCTGGTGATCGGCAGGCGGATCATCAGGCGCACGCAGGGCGCATCGCTTTCCTGCGTGCTGCAGGCGTGCAACAGCGGCTCGCAGCGCACCACACCCGCGTCGGCGCAGCCGGCGATGCTGCGGCGCACGCGCAGGGCGTCGGCACAGCAGACGGTGACGTCGAGCACGTAGAACGGGCTCGTCTTGTTCATCGCGGCGTGCGCGGTGCGCAAGACGCCAGGGTGTTCTCGGTAAGCGGCATAGGCCATGGTTTGTTTTCTCCTCAACGCGCGGTTGTCGAAGCAGGGGTTGCGTCGAGCGCGAGATTCAATGCGAGCACGTTGACGCGCGACTCACCCAGCAAGCCCAGCAACGGGCGCTGCGTGTTCTGCGCGATCAGCGTGTTGATCTGTTCGACCGGCACGCCGCGCACGCGCGCAACGCGTGCCGCCTGGTATTGCGCGGCGGCGGGGCTGATGTCCGGGTCGAGCCCGCTGGCCGATGCCGTGACGAGGTCGACCGGCACCGGTGCGGTGTTGCCCGGGTCGGCCGCACGCAGGGCCTCGACGCGGCCTTTGACCGCATCGGTCAGCGCGGGGTTCAGCGGGCCTTGGTTCGAGCCCCCCGAGGCGCTGGCGTTGTAGGGCTGCGGCGAAGTGGCCGATGGGCGGCCCCAGAAGTGCTTCGGGTCGCTGAAGTTCTGGCCGATGAGCTTGGAGCCCACGGTCGTGCCGTCGAGCACGATCAGGCTGCCGGCCGCCTGCGCCGGAAACACCGCCTTCGCGGCACCGG
This sequence comes from Variovorax sp. VaC1, assembly GCF_043658315.1. NCBI lineage: Bacteria > Pseudomonadati > Pseudomonadota > Betaproteobacteria > Burkholderiales > Comamonadaceae > Variovorax > Variovorax sp. VaC1. The sequence continues at coordinate 3,727 of NZ_JBIGLT010000005.1, forward strand.
TGACGACCGCCGGATAGATCAGCCCGGTGATCGCGCTCAGCAGCACGAAGAGCACGAGCGCGGGGCGAAAGATGCTGCCGTTGTTGTTTTTCATGATGAAGAGCTCCTCAGACGAGATGGACGGCCACGAGCAGCCAGTCGATCAACTTGATGCCGATGAAAGGAACGAGCAAGCCGCCCAGGCCGTAGATGGCGAGGTTGCGGCGCAGCAGCGAAGCCGCGCCCACCGGCCGGTAGCGCACGCCCTTGAGCGCGAGCGGAATCAGGAACACGATGACCAGCGCGTTGAAGATCACCGCGCTCAGGATGGCCGACGAAGGGCTGGCGAGCCGCATCACGTTGAGCGCACCGAGCTGCGGATAGGTCGACACGAAGATCGCGGGAATGATCGCGAAGTACTTCGCCACGTCGTTCGCGATCGAGAAGGTGGTGAGCGAGCCGCGCGTCATGAGCAGCGCCTTGCCGGTTTCCACCACCTCGAGCAACTTGGTCGGGTTGGAGTCGAGGTCGACCATGTTGCCGGCCTCCTTCGCGGCCTGCGTGCCGCTGCCCATGGCCACGGCCACGTCGGCCTGTGCGAGCGCCGGGGCGTCGTTGGTGCCGTCGCCGGTCATGGCGACCAGGCGGCCTTCGGCCTGGTACTTGCGGATCAATGCGAGCTTGTCTTCGGGAGTCGCTTCGGCCAGGAAGTCGTCGACGCCGGCCTCGGCCGCGATGGCAGCCGCGGTGAGCTTGTTGTCGCCGGTGATCATCACCGTCTTGATGCCCATGCGGCGCAGCTCGGCAAAGCGCTCCTTGATGTCGGTCTTGACGATGTCCTTCAGCTCGACCACGCCGAGCACGCGGTCGCCTTCGGCCACGGCCAGCGGCGTGCTGCCGCGGCGGGCCGTTTCCTCGGCGGCGCGCAGCATCTCGGCGGGCATCGCGCCGCCGAGCGACTCCACATGCCGGCGGATCGCATCGACCGCGCCCTTGCGCAGCAGGATGGCGTCGGTGTCCAGGCTGTTCGGCGCGGCCGGCAGGTCGACACCGCTCATGCGGGTCTGCGCGGTGAAGGGCACGAAGCGGGCACCTTCGACGGCCGTCGCGTCCAGGCCGTCGCGGCGCGCCAGCTCGACGATGCTGCGGCCCTCGGGCGTTTCGTCGGCCAGCGAGGCGAACATCGCGGCGCGTGCCAGCCGGGCCTTGGGGACGCCGGGCGCCGGCAGGAAGGCCGTGGCCTGGCGGTTGCCGTGCGTGATGGTGCCGGTCTTGTCGAGCAGCAGCACGTCGACGTCGCCGGCGGCTTCCACCGCGCGGCCCGACGTGGCGATCACGTTGGCCTGCATCATGCGGCTCATGCCGGCCACGCCCACGGCCGAGAGCAGGCCGCCGATGGTGGTCGGGATCAGGCACACCAGCAGCGCCACCAGTGCGGTGAGCGACACCACGGTGCCCGCACCGGCAGCCTCCACGCTGAACACCGAGAACGGCAGCAGCGTGACGGTGACCATCAGGAACACCAGCGTGAGCGCCACCAGCAGGATGGTCAGCGCGATCTCGTTCGGCGTCTTCTGGCGCTTGGCGGCTTCGACCATGCCGATCATGCGATCGAGGAAAGACTCGCCCGGGTTCACCGAGATGCGCACCACCAGCCAGTCGGACAGCACGCGGGTGCCGCCGGTCACGGCCGAGAAGTCGCCGCCCGATTCGCGCACCACGGGTGCCGATTCGCCGGTGATGGCGCTTTCGTCGACCGAGGCCACGCCTTCGATGACTTCGCCGTCGAGCGGGATCACGTCGCCGGTCTCGACCAGCACGACGTCGCCCTTGCGCAGGTTGGGCGCCTGCTCGGGCAGCCACTGGCCGCCGTGATGCGGCTCCGTCAGCTTCTTGGCCCAGGTGTCCTTGCGCAGGCCGCGCAGCGACGCGGCCTGCGCCTTGCTGCGGCCTTCGGCCAGGGCTTCGGCGAAGTTGGCGAACAGCACGGTGAACCACAGCCAGATGGTCACGGCCAGCACGAAGGCCGGCTTCATGCCGGTGTCGCCCGGGAAGTTCATCGCGTGCACCCAGAGCAGCGTCGTCAGGATGCTGCCGATGTAGACGATGAACATCACCGGGTTGCGCCACTGGGTGCGCGGGTTCAGCTTGGCGAAGGCGCCCCACAGGGCGGGCTTGACCAGCGCTGCATCGAACAGCGAGAGAGAAGTTTTGGTGTTGACAGTCATGGTGGGCTCCTTATTTCCAGAGCACCAGGTGTTCGACGATCGGCCCGAGGGCCAGCGCCGGCACGTAGTTGAGCAAGCCGACCAGCAGCACGGTGCCGATCAGCAAAGAGACGAACAACGGGCCGTGCGTGGGCAGCGTGCCGCCGGTGACGGGCAGGCGCTTCTTGGCGGCCAGCGCGCCGGCAATGGCCAGCACCGGCACGATCATCGCGAAGCGGCCGAGCCACATGGCCAGCCCGAGCAGGCCGTTGTAGAAGGGCGTGTTGGCCGACAGGCCCGCGAAGGCGCTGCCGTTGTTGTTGGCGGCCGAGGTCAACGCATAGAGGATTTCCGAGAAGCCGTGCGCACCGGGGTTCGCAATGCCGGCCTTGCCGGCACCCGCGACCACCGCCACCGCGGTTCCCGCCAGCACCAGGATCGGCGTGACCAGGATGGCGATGGAGATCAGCTTCATCTCGCGCACCTCGATCTTCTTGCCGAGGTACTCGGGTGTGCGGCCGATCATCAGGCCGGCGATGAACACGGCGAGCATCGCGAAGATCAGCATGCCGTACAGGCCCGAGCCCACGCCGCCGAACACCACTTCGCCGAGTTGCATCAGCACCATCGGCACCATGCCGCCCAGCGGCGTGAGCGAGTCATGCATCGCATTGACCGCACCGCACGAAGCAGCAGTGGTCACCGCGGCAAACAGCGAGGTGGCGTCGATGCCGAAGCGCACTTCCTTGCCCTCCATGTTGCCGCCGGTCTGCAGCGCGCTCGACACCTGGTCGACGCCCAGCGAGGTCAGCAGCGGGTTGCCGGCCTGCTCGGCAGGCGTAATGACCACCACCGCGATCACGAACATGATCGTCATGGCGGCCAGCACGGCCCAGCCCTGGCGCATGTCGCCGACCACGCGGCCGAAGGTGAAGCACAGTGCCGCCGGGATCACGAAGATCGCGAGCATTTCCAGCAGGTTGGCCAACGCGGTCGGGTTCTCGTACGGATGCGCCGAGTTGGCATTGAAGAAGCCGCCACCGTTGGTGCCGAGCATCTTGATCGCCTCTTGCGAAGCCACCGGGCCCATGGCCAGCACCTGCGTCTTGGTGGTGGCGTCTTCCATCACCGGCTGGCCCTTGTCGTCCTTCAGCGGCTGGCCGTCGGCGCCGTTCTTCGGTTGCTGGAAGGCGGTGGTCTCGACCGTGTTCACGGTCTTGTAGTCGTCGAAGTTCTGGATCACGCCCTGCCCCGCGAGGAACAGCGCGAGCACGAACGACAGCGGCACCAACACCCACAGCGTGATGCGCGTGACGTCGGCCCAGAAGTTGCCGACCAGGCCCTTGCCGTCACCCCGGCGCGCAAAGCCGCGCACCAGTGCGAAGGCCACCGCGATGCCGGTGGCGGCCGAGAGGAAGTTCTGCACCGTCAGACCGAGCATCTGCGTCAGATAGCTCATGGTCGACTCGCCGGCATAGCCCTGCCAGTTGGTGTTGGCGACGAAGCTCACCGCGGTGTTGAAGGCCGAGTCGGGCGACACGGCCGTCATGCCTGCGGGGTTCAGCGGCAACCAGCCCTGCACGCGTTGCAGGGCGTAAAGAAAGATGGCGCCGATGGCATTGAAGGCCAGCAGCGCGAGCGCGTAGCGCAGCCAGTGCATCGACTGCTCCGGCTGGGTGCCGGCGATCTTGTAGAGCGGCGACTCGACGCGCTGCATCCAGCGCGGCACGCGCTCGTTGCACAGCGCGGCAAGGAACTTGCCGACAGGCCAGGCCAGCACCAGCAGCGCGGCCAGAAAAAAGGCCAACAGGCCCCAGGCGGAGGAAGTCATTTCAGAATTCCTCCGCGCAGATCAGCGCGAACACGAGGTAGGCGAACAGGATCACGGCGATCAACGCGCCGAACCCATAAAGAACTTCGAGGCTGATCACGATGCTTCTCCATCGCCAACAGCGGTTTTCGACGGGTTCGGTCCCTCGAGCCGGTTCAGCCCGACGACCATGGCCGCCACCACGACCCACAGCGCCAACAAGGCGCCCATCCAGACGATGTCCATACATCACTCCTGCAAAACAAGACAGGCTTCAGTCTCGGCAGTCGTGCGTAAAACCGGGGGAAAGAGTCGGTGGGTGGGCGTAAAGAAAGCGTAAAAACGGGTACGGACTCAGTGATTCCAACGCACACCGTGCGGCGCCCCGCCCGGGACACGCGAATCCGTCGACCGATGATGATTCCGCTTTGCCGCCGAATGTTTCGACGGGCCGGTTGCCGAGCGCCTTATTGGCTGGCAGCAACCGGTTGTTTTTTCCCGATCGATTTGATCAGCAGGCCGACGGCCGTTTTTTGCTTGGGCGTCAACTTTCTGGGCGTCTTCTTGAGCTTTGTGAGCGCAGCGTGCAGGTGCTTGCCGGCCAGTGTGTCGAGCTTATCGACAGCGTCTTCAGCCTTGCTGCTGATCAGCTCGAAGGAGCTGAGCTTTTCCTCCGAAAAAATCATGCTCTCGCCCGAAAACTCGTGGCCGGTTGCCCAAACCCGGAAGTATGTTTTCGGCAGATGCGCCTTCTCATGATTGACGCTCTTGTCGATCTCGATGCGAAAGCCATAGCCCACTCGCAGCCAGCCATTGCCACTGCCTAGCGAGTGGCGCGCCCATACCAATACCGAACCGCCGTTGAGCGCTTTCGGATTGATGCTGCCATCCGCAGCCATCAGCTTCGAGGATTTGAGTGCAGTGTCCAGGCGAGGGCTCACGGTGAAATTGATCGTCGCATCTTTTGTTCCGGCCGGATCGTCGGCCTTGTTGTGCTTCTCTCCTGCTTGCCGCCAAGCCGCCTTGAAGTCCGCATTGAACCGCGCCGAGAGCAGCTTGACGTTGCCGAGCAGCCGCGCAAAGTCTTGTGGCCCTTCGAGATTTCCCGCTAGGACCCCCGAACCATTCGGCGCACACAGAAGTCGCTTGAAAAAGCCGATCAGTGGCTTGGTTTTGATGTTCTGCATGACGATGCCTTCCTCCTTCAGATGCTCGATGAGTGCCTTGACCAGATCCGAATCTTTCTCCCGGCGGCGAAGCACCCGTGCAGCCTGTGTCCACGTCATGGTGCAGACACCGTTCGACGGCAGGGTCTCGCGGCTCAGGACCAAACAACGACGCTCGCCCACCGATGCGCACCAGTGCTCGTAATCGCTGAGCTGTGCCGGCCTGACGCCGTCGGCCGGGATGAGCTTGTCGCGGTATTTGATCTCCACCAGAACGATGGGCTCTTCGTCGTCCCGATTGGCAAAGACCGCCATGTCGGCTCGCCGCAAACCCATGCGCCCCTGAAAGGTGTACTCGGGAACGAAGACGGGATTGGGCAGCGAACGCGCCGCCAGACCACAGCTTGTGCAGATCAAGTCCCGGATGATCCGCGGGTGGTGCTTGCCGATCTCGGCCAGGATGTAGGCTAGGTACCGTCCGTGGAAGCTTCCGCTGAACCAGGACTGGATGCGTGAGAAGAAACTGTCGCGCGCCAAGAGGACCTCCCGTCCCGTTTTTTAATAGCTTGTTTAACGACTACCAGCTTCTTTGCCGGGGCCGAAAAAAGCGTATCTCAACAGCGGCGATCCGTCGATGCGGCAACCACCCACGCGTGCCAAACAAATCGTGCAAAGCGATCAAGATTCCCGCTGAAGCTGCCACGCCTGGTACTTCAGGCTCGCCACCGCGCCGACGACGATGCCGACGATGGCCGGCAGACTTGCGATGCTCAAGGTGGAAAAAGCGCTCAGCCCCTGCCCGATGGTGCAGCCCATGGCCGTGACGCCACCGATACCCATCAGCACGCCACCCGCCATGTGGTGCGCAAGGTCGCCGGTGCCGGCAAAACCTTCCCAGCGAAATTCGCGCGACCACAGCGCATGCACCGCAGCGCCCACCACCACGCCGGCCACCGACGCGATGCCCAGGGTCAGCAGCTTGTTGGCGTCGCTGTAGAACAGCAGCCAGTCGAGCGCATAGGCCACCGGCGTGACGAAGCTCAGCGCCTCGGCGCGGCCGGAGTTGGTGGCCAGGAAGACATGCTCCAGCGTCAGCGGATGCTCGTCGACCACGGCCCAGTGGCCACTGAGCCACCACGCTGCCACGACCAGCAGCCCGATCAGCAATCCGCCGACAAGGCTGCGCACGTCGCGTGTATCGCGACGGCCCCACGCAGCCCATGCGATCAGCGCACCGCCGACGACCAGGCCGATGAGAAGGCGCAGCGACGGGCCATGCACCTGCAGCGCCGCCGCCAGCACGTCGGGCAGCGATGCGTTGGTCGCCATGTCGACATGCACCTTGTCCACGGTGGCCACGCGCAGCACGGCGGTGATGCCCTTGAGCGTGGCGAAGGCCGACACGCCCATCACCAGCAGCACCACCAGCGCCTTCAGGCTGCCGCCGCCCAGGCGCACCAGCGTCTTGTTGCCGCAACCCGAAGACAGCACCATGCCCGCGCCGAACAGAAGGCCGCCGACAAGTGCCGCCAGCCAGAGGATGCGGTTCGACGCATACAGCGTCTGGTTCGGATCGACCAGCCCGGCAAAGACCAGCGCAGAGAAACCGATCAGCGCGATGCCGCCGGCAGCGGCCCATTGCTTCACGCGCGTCCAGTCGCCCAGGTTCACCACGTCGCTGATCGCGCCCATGGTGCAAAAGCGCGTGGACCGCGCCACGGCGCCGAACACCGCCGACAGCACGAAGGCAGCCACGAGTGCGAGCGACGTGAGAAGAGAAACCTGCTCGATGGACATGCCGCGATTCTAGGGAGCGGCCCCGCGGCGGCGCCGGTTCGATTCAGCTCAGGCCGGGATTCGGTGCGACGTTCTTCAGCACGGGTTCGTCGAGCCGGCGCGTGGAGATCACCTTGCGCGACTTCAGCCACGGCTCGATCACTTCCCACACCGGCTTGTTGCCGGCCGTGCGCGCTTCTTCGCTCACCGGCGCCCAGCCCGCGACCTTGTAGGTGCGGCTCGCTTCGATGGGCTTGCCGCCCAGGCGCATGTCCTGGATGCGCTGGCCCATGCCTGCGGTCGGGTCGCAGGTGTACTGCAGCCCGCCCACGCGCACCATGTCGCCGCCCTGCTGGTAGTAGGGGTCGGGGTTGAAGAGGTTGTCGCAGACGTCTTCGAGCACGGTCTTGAGCGTCTCGCCGGTCATCTGCGTCACGGTCGCATACGAGTAGGTGGTGGCCGTCATGTCCATCAGCCATTCGCGCGTGATGGGTTGGCCCGGCAGCAGCGAGGTGCCCCAGCGGAAGCCGGGCGAAAAGGCGATGGGGGCGTCTTGCACTTCCATCAGCGCGTCGAGCAGCAACTGGTCGCCGGTGCCGTTGAAGTTGCCGCGCCGGTACAGCGTGCCGTCGGTGTGGGCGAGCGTTTCCGAGAGCTTCGCTTCATACGGTGCGCGGATGCGCGTGATGAGCGCATCCATTTCCTTGTCGGCCGGGATCAGGTCGGAGAACACCGGCAGCAGCCGGTAGCGGAAGTCGCTGACCTTCTTGCCCTTGACGTCGAAGTCGATCACGCCGAGAAACTTGCCGTTGGAGCCGCCATTGACCACGATGGTCTTGCCGCCCGCGTTGCTCACCAGTGTGGGCATCGGCGTGCCGTCGTGCGTGTGGCCGCCGAGGATGGCGTCGATGCCGGTCACGCGGCTGGCCATCTTCAGGTCGACGTCCATGCCGTTGTGCGAGAGCACCACCACCACCTGCGCGCCCTTGGCACGCGCCTCGTTCACCACGCGCTGCAGGTTGTCGTCCTGGATGCCGAAGGTCCAGTCGGCCACCATGTAGCGCGGGTTGGCGATGGGCGTGTACGGAAAGGCCTGGCCGACGATGGCGCATGGCACGCCGTTGATCTCGCGCATCACATAGGGCTTGAACACCGGGTCGCCGAAGTCGGCGGTCTTGACGTTCTGCGCGACGAATTCGATCTTGCCGGCGAAGTCTTTCTCGATGATCTGCTGCACCCGCTCCATGCCGTAGGTGAACTCCCAGTGCCCCGTCATGACATCGACGCCGAGCAGCTTGCAGGCATCGACCATGTCCTGCGCCTGCGTCCACAGCGAGGTGGCCGAGCCCTGCCAGGTGTCGCCGCCATCGAGCAGCAGCGCGCCGGGCCGGCTGGCCTTGAGTTGCTTGACCAGCGTGGCCAGGTGCGCGAAGCCGCCGACCTTGCCGTAGCGTTGCGCGGCCTTGTCGAAGTCGAGGTACGTGAGCGCATGCGCCATGCGCGTGCCGGGCGGCACGCCCGCGGCCTTGAGCAGGTGCTCGCCCACCAAGTGCGGCACCTTGCCGCGCATGTTGCCCACGCCGATGTTCACGCCGGGCTCGCGAAAGTACAGCGGCTTGAGCTGCGCATGGCAATCGGTCATGTGCAGCATCGACACGTTGCCGAAGCGCGGCAGCGCATACATGCTGTCGAGGCCGGCGGCCGCGTCGGCAGTGCCGCAGCGGCCGAGGCCCATGCCGGCCACGGCGCCGGCCCCGAGCATCTGGACGAACTCGCGCTTGGAAAGATTCATGGAAAAAATGAGCGCCGTGCGGTCAGCGGTTGACGGGAGACTGGGGGTCGAGCAGCAGGCCCATCACGTCGCGGATCTGCTTCTCGTCGAGGATGCCGGCGTGGCCGACGCGTGGCATGTTCGAGCAAGCGTTGTAGGCGCGCGCGTTCCACAGCTTGCCCCAGGTGTATTCGACGATGGGCTTGGCCGCCGCGCTGGCCGGATCGCTCACGCCGCGCAGCTTGCCGTAGTGATAGAGGCTGGGGCCGAGCGTGCCGAAGGAGATTTCTTCCTTCGATATCTGGTGGCAGTTGTAGCAATTGCCGCCGTTGACCGACGCGGTGGCCGTGGGCGCAGGGTCGGTCCAGGTCAGGCCGCGCCCGTTCTGCGCGAGCTTCTCGCCTTCGCGCCAGTCGCCGATGAACTTGCCATCGGCAGGCCAGCGGATGGTTTTCATGTTGGCGGCTTCGATGTCCTTCGCGGTCTTCTCGTCGAGCGGCTTGCCGCTGGCATCGGCTTCGCTGCAGGCGAGGTTGGCCGGGTCTTGCACCAGCCGGTCGACCTTGGCGATGCCCTGGTCGCGGAAGGAGCGCTGCAATGCCTGGGCGGTGAGCTTGTCGAGGTCGGCCGCGCTGTCGACGGACGCGCAACCGAACACGGTGAGCGCGCAGGCCACGGCGGCCATGCCAAAGAGGTGATCGGTGTTCATGGTGTGCCGGCTCCTTCAGCGCTTGATGGCCGGCGCGGTGGTTTTCCCGCCCTTGCCGTTGACGCCCATGTACACGGCCAGCGCCACGGTCACGTCGCTCGCATAGCCCGGGTACGGAAAGCGCTGCTGGCGGAAGCAGTCGTTGAGCCGCCGCTGCATGCCCCACAACTCGCCCGACGACACGCGGTAGGCCGGCCACGCGCCGAAGCCTTCACCGGCGCCGGGGTTCTTGGTGAGGTTGGGCAGGTCCTGCAGGCGGATGCGCTTGCCGTCCGCGCCGTGGCAGGTGGCGCAGGCAAAGTCGTGCGGGCCGGCACGCAGGAAGAAGAGGCGCTTGCCCACTTCGTAGGCGCGCCGCTCGCTCGCATGCGATTGCGGCAGGTTCAGCGGCATGCCCTTCGACTCGGCTGAGATCCATGCCACCAGCCCTTCGATGTTCTTCTGCTCTCCGGTGCCGAAAGGCGTCTTCGCGATGGCCGCCGCATCGAAGCCCTGAAGCGTTTCCATGCAGGTGAGCAGGCGCGATTCCATGTCCTGCACGCGGCCGGTGTCGGGGAAGTAGCGCGGCAGTTCCGCAAAGGCGCCCTTGACCACGCCCGGCCCCTTGCCCAGGTCGCACTTCTCCATCGACGCGGCCTTGGGGCCGCGCTTCTGCTTCCAGAGGTCTTCGCCCTTGGCTTCGAACAGCTCGGCGGGGTTGCCGTCCTGCAGCAGCGCGCGGTATTCGGCGATGCCTTCGGCGGCGCTTTTCTGCGCCGTGGCATGCAGCGGAATGCAGCCTGCCAGCACCAGCAGGCTCAGGCATGTGGTCGTTCTCATGGGGCTGCCTCTTCTTCGGGGCTAGCTGACGGTGGCTTCGTCGGTGCGCGTTTCGCCGCGGTTGTCTTTCCAGGTCACGGAGATCTTGTCGCCGGCCTTCGCGCCCTTGAGCGTGAACTGCATGAAGGGGTTCTTCGACACCGCCGGGCCCCAGTCGGCCGTGAGCACGGTCTTGCCGTTGAGCGAGGCCGTCACCTCCTGGATGAACCACGCGGGGATGATCTTGCCGGCGGCGTCCTTGCGCTGGCCGGTTTCCATTTCATGCGCCATGAGAATGCGCACGGTTGTCTTGTCGCCCGAAGCCTGGGCACGGATGCGCATGGGATCTGCTGCCATGGTGTGTCTCCTTGTTGTTGTCGTGGGGTGCTGCCGCGCGGAAAGTGCCTGCGTCTTCAGCCGCCGCAGCCGCCGAGCGTGACCTTCACTTCCTTCTTCGCGAAGAAGGCCTTGCCGTCGTTCATGATCGCGATGGCATACACGTCCGACGACTGGCCCAGCTTGGCGCGCGTGGTGAAGTTCGGCTCGACGAACTCCGACGTGTTGAAGATCGCGACCACGGCGTTCGGGTTCTTCTCGACCAGCAGCATCAGCTGCTTGACGCCGCCCAGCGTGGTGGCCACGCTCAATGGCACCACGGCGCCGTTCTCGGCGATGTCGGGGCCGGTGATGGTGACATCCTTGCTCTCGGTGGGTGCGCCGGCGCCCACGGCCTTCAGTGCATCGGCCACGCTCTTGGCCTCGAAGGCGTCTTTCGAATAGGCGAGCGCCGTGGCGGGAAGCCAGCCGGCAGTGGCCACCACGCCCGCGAGGGCGGCGGACTGCGCGAGGATCTGTCTGCGGTTTTTCATGGGGTTGTCTCCTGTCGAATCGATGGTAGGCCGGGCGGGCGGCCTGCGTGTCATGGCTTGCCCTCAGGCGCCGCAGATGCGGAGGGCGCCGCGCTTTCGGCGAGCCAGCGTGCGATGGCCTTGGCCTCGTCGTCGGCGATGGTCTGCGGCGGCATCGGGATCGCGCCCCACACGCCGGAGCCACCGGCCTTGATCTTCTGCAGCAGGTGGTCGGCCTGGCCCGGGTACTTCTTCGCGATGTCCGAGAAGGCAGGGCCGACGAGCTTTTGCGTCATGCCGTGGCAGGCCGTGCAACTGTTCTTCTCGAGCAGCGCGGTGGGCACCTTCGATGCAGCGGCGGCTTGCGGCGCGGCGGCCTTGGCGGCAGGCGGCGCGGTCTCGATGCCGTGCTGCGCGCCGACCAGCCGGTTCTGGTCGGCCAGGTTGCCGTGGCTGCCGCGCGCATGCGGCGGCAGCTGGGCGACCTTCTGCTCTCCCGGCACGCAGTCGTGCATGCAGGCCACCGCCGCCACGTCGGGCTTGGCGGCGCGGCCGAACTCGGTGCCCGGCCACATCGCGTGCGCGGTGGTCGCGCCGTTGCGGTTGGGCATGCGGGCCTGCACCTCGCGGATGTTCTTGTCGGACAGCGTGAAGTCGTCGGGCACGATGCCGCCCAGATTCAGGATGTAGGCCGTGACGGCGTAGACGTCGTCCGGCGTCAGCGACTTGGGCTGGTTCCACGGCATCGCGCGGTACACGTAGTCCCAGACCGTCGACAGGCTCGACACCTTCATCAGCGTCGTGCGGCCCGGAAAGGCCGGGTCTTTCAAGCGCGCGACGTGGCCGGTCTTGATGTCGTCCGCCGTGGTGCCGCCGACGATCGGGCTGAACACCTGGTTCGATTCACCGAACACGCCGTGGCACGACGCGCACTTGCTCTCCCACACGTCCTGCCCGCGCGTGACCGAGCCCGAGCCGGGTGGCAGGCCCTTGAAGTCGGGGCGCACGTCGATGTCCCACGCGGCCACTTCCTTCGGCGTGGCGTCGCGGCCGATACCGGGGTAGGCCGCGGCCTTCGGTTGCGCCCACGTGGCAACGCACACGCTGCAGGCGGCCAGCGCCATCAGGGCCCGCAAGGTTCGTGGCGCAACGCGTTCAGCTGAGCTGGACATTGGCCACCTCCCCGCTCGGCTGCACCTGCCACGACTGGATCGCGTTGTTGTGATAGATCGAGCGCGTGCCGCGCACCGCGCGCAGTTGCCTGTAGCTGGGCTGCACGTAGCCGGTGTCGTCCATCGCGCGGCTCTGGATGATGGCGGGCGTACCGTCCCACACCCAGTCGATGTTGAAGCGCGTGAGGCACTTCGACAGCACCGGCGATTCGAGCCGCGCGGTGCGCCAGTTGCGCCCGCCGTCCACGCTCACGTCCACGCGCTTGACCTTGCCGCGCCCCGACCATGCGAGGCCGGTGATGTTGTAGAAGCCCTTGTCGAGCAGCATCTGCCCGCCCGAAGGCGTGGTGACCACGCTCTTGCATTCCTGGATGCTGGTGTACTGGCGGTGCTGGCCGTCGGGCATGAGGTCGACGTAGTGCACCGTCTCGTCCTTGGTGCCGTAGGGCTGGTCGCCCAGCTCGATGCGGCGCAGGTACTTGATCCAGCTCACGCCCTGCACACCGGGCACCACCAGCCGCAGCGGGTAGCCCTGCTCGGGCCGCAGCATCTCGCCGTTCTGCCCATAGGCCACCAGCACCTCGCCCGAACGGATGAGGCTCATGGGAATGGTGCGCGTCATCGACGAGCCATCGGCGCCTTCGGCCAGCACGAAGCGCTCGCCCTTCAGGTCGGCACCGGCCATCTCCAGCAAAGTGATGAGCGGCACGCCGGTGAACTCGCTGCACGACAGCATGCCGTGCGTGTACTGGGCCGTGGGCACCGCGACGTTGCCCCACTCCATGCCGGTGTTGGCGCCGCATTCGATGAAGTGAAAGCGCGAGACCGAAGGCAGGCGCATCAGCTCGTCGAGCGTGAAGACCTTCGCCGCCTTCACCATGCCGTTGATCATCAGGCGGTGCTTCGACGGATCGATGTCCCACCAGCCCTGGTGGTGCCGCTCGAAGTGCAGGCCGCTCGGCGTGACGATGCCGAACAGCGACTGCAGCGGCGCAAAAGACACCGAGGCCTGCGCGGTCGGCGTGAGCCCCGGGCTTTGCCGGCGCTGCACATTGGCTTCGTACTTCGACGGCTTGCCGTAGCCATCGGTGACCACCGGCTGGCCGAGCCCCGTGCTGTGCGCCGGCAGTTGAAGAATGGCCGGGTCGCCATCGGCGGTGCTGCCCTGCGCAAGCGCTGTCGAAGCGGCCGTGCCCGCCACTGCGGCAGCGAAGGCATTGCGGATGAAGTCGCGGCGCCCGCCCCGGGCTTCTGCGAAGACCGTGCGCACGCCGTCGGTGTCGACGAAGTTTTCCGGCGCCTTGCGCACCTGGCCGGGTTGCTGCTGGATGCGTGTGCCCATGCGCGCCGCCTTGCGTGGGTTACTTCGCGCCGCCCAACACCCAGGCGGCCAGCGCCTTGGTATCGGCCTCGCTCAATGCGGGCTGGCCGGGCATCGGCACCGCGCCCCACTTGCCGCTGCTGCCCTTCTGGATGCTGGCCGTGAGCACGGCCAATGCATCGGCCTGGCCCGCGTATTTCTTCGACACGTCGATGTAGGCCGGGCCCACGAGCTTCTTGTCGATCGCGTGGCAGGCCAGGCAGGCGTTCTTCTGGGCGAGTTCCTTGCTGGCATGAACCTGGGACGAGAGCAGCAATGCAGCGGCTGAGACTGCCACGGCGAGCGACGGCGACAACTTCAATTCGGTCTCCTCGAAACGCGTGCAGGAGCTGCCGGTTTCATCGTTAAATAAGCAAATCGTTATGTATTGATTTTAGGAGTGATCGCGCACAAGGGAAGCCCTTCATGCTTGGGGGAAACCCGCTCGGTTTCGTCATGCATAACGCCGGCTTCATGAGCCTCGCGTTGCGGCGCGCGCCTGCTGCAAACGTGCTTCGAGGTACGCGCCATAGAAGTCCGATGCGCCGCCGGCCAGGCGCTCGGCAACCTCGCGGCCGTTGCGCCCGAAGAAGAGCACCGTCGGTGCAACGCTGATGTGCCATGACTTGATGAGTGCATCGTGCGTGCGCGGCGTGCCGTCGAAGTCGCGCACGATGCGCTGGTCGCGAAAGTCGATCTGCACCACCGGCAGGCCCGTTGCATGCTCAGGCACGAGATAGTTTTCGCGCACGACCTTGCAGAAGGGGCAGCCCTGCAGGCTCACCATGACGACCAGCGGCTGCGACTTCGCGAGCGCCATCGCAAGTGACTCGGCCAGCGAAGCCGGCGCGGGCAGTTCAACCTCTGCGGCACCAACCATCGGCGCAACGCACAGCACGGCGAGGCTCGCAACGAGTTGGCGGCGCGTGGTGTCGCCGCGGCTCATCGCGCCTCCTGTTCCATCAGCAGATAGGTGTTGTAGGCGTTCATGCGGTTGGCGACCTTGAACAGCGGCAGCGACTCGAAGCGCGACCAATCGGTCGCGGCATAGGCTTCGTCGAACGGCGTCATGTCGGTCGCGGCCTTCTTCATCGCGGCGCGAAGAAAGACGAGGTAGTCGCGCGTCTGCTGCAGGTCTTTCTTCGGTTCATCGGAGGCCGGCCCGTGGCCCGGCACGATGGTGCGGGCGTCGAGCGCCAGCAGCGCGTCGAGCGATGCGATCCAGTGGCGGCTGTCGGCCGTGCCCACGTACGGAATGCGGTTGCGGAACACGATGTCGCCCGCGAACAGCACTTTCTGCTGCGGCAGGTAGATGGCCAGGTCTTCGGGCGTGTGGGCCGGGCCCGCCGGCTGGATGACGAAGCGCGTGCCGCCGATGGTCATCTCGGTGGGGCCGTCGAGCCACACATCGGCGGGCACGAGCCGCGTCTTGTCGTCGATCCACGGCGCGATGTCCTTGCGCGAGGCTTCGAGCCGCAGGCGCGCCGTGTCCGAATTGAGGTACGCCTTGCCAAGCGTGTGCGCGATCACCTGCGCGCCCAGCGCCTTGAACACCTGCAGGCCGTAGACGTGGTCCGCGTGGTAGTGCGTGAGGATCACGTGGCTGATCGGCTTGGGGGTGATCTTGCGGATCTGTGCCATCACGCGCTCGGCCACGGCGGGCGAGCCCAGCGCGTCGATCATCACCACGCTGTCGCGCGTGACGACGAAGCCGGCGTTGGAGATGAAGTTCTGGTTCTCGGTGGAGCCCAGCGCCGAGATGCCCTGCACGTAGTAGACATCGGGCGCCACGTTCACCGGCTGGATGTCCGGCACGGCAAGCGCATTCGCGGTGGCGAGCGAAGCGGCCGCCAGCAGCAGCGCTTTCGCAGCCTGCCTGCATCGAAGAAAAACCGGGACCATCGTGTGTTGTCTCCTGCCGGGCCTGCGGGCTTGCCCGGCTGTACATATAAGCAGAAGATGATATTTTGCGAACAACGACAACATCCAGAGGGTTTCCCCATGAGACACGCATTCATCGCCTTCCTGCTCGCCTTGGTCGCTCCGTTCGCGGGCGCGCAGGAGGTCAAGGTGGTCTATCACGTCAACACCGGCATCGAGACCAGCGCGGCGGTGCTCGCCAACATCACCAACCATCTCAATGCCGACCCGAAGGTGAAGATCGTGGTTGTGACGCACGGCCCCGGCATCGACTTTCTTCTGACGGATGCGAAAGACAGCAAGGGCCGCGAGTTCAGCGGCCCGGTGAGTGCGTTGGCCGCGCGCGGCGTGGAGTTCAAGGTGTGCAACAACACATTGACCACGCGCAACATCGACCCGGGCAAGCTGCTGATGGAAACCAAGGTCGTGCCCTCGGGCGTGGCCGAGGTCGCGCGGCTGCAGGCCAAGGAAGGCTACGTCTACCTGAAGCCCTGAGGCTGCGGTCGGCGCTTCTGGCAAAGCGCCTGGCGGCGAGCGCCGCCGACTACTCCTGCTCGATGGCGATCTGCACGCAGATGCTGCGGCACAGCGCCACCACGGTCTCGTTCGCGATGCTGTAGTAGATGCTCACGCCTTCGCGGCGTCGCGCCAGCACGCCCGCCTGGTAGAGCGTGTTCAGGTGCTGCGACATGTTGGGCTGCGTGGTGTCGATCTCGGCCAGCAGTTCGCTGACGTTCTTCTCGCCGTTGCACAGCTGGCTCACGATCTTCAGCCGCATCGGCGCGGCCATGGCCCGGAACAGGTCCGCGGCAATGTCGAAGACCTCGTCCTCGGTGATGGCCGTGGACTTCTTGCGGGGTTTGGTGGCCATGCTGAAAAGGTTCATGAGCAGGCCGCAATGTACATCGGGCCTGTGCCACGGGCGATGCACGGCCCGTGCGTGGTGTCTTTTTGCGGCTGTGTGTCACAAGCCGGCAGGCCCGGCCGTCTCTTGGTCAGCGGGATTCCCCCGTCCAACCACCAGGAGAACTCAGCATGCACAGCATTCAAGGGATAGCCCTCGCCTATCGCGGGCATTGCCACGTCTTTCTCGACAGCCTTTCGCACCGATTTAATAATCAAAGCACTTTCTTTGATAAAACGCCGGAGTGCGCATGAACAAACAATCAAGGGCCTGGCTCGGGGCCGGTCTCGCAGCAGTGGTCGTGGGAGGCGCGGGCTACGCGCTCACGGCAAAGTCCAAACCCGCCGACAGCCATGACGGCAGGCCGCCGTCCAAGGTCGCGGTGGCCATCGCGAAGCCTACGGAGATGGCGCGCTTTCTCAGCGGCATCGGCACGCTCGAAGCCAACCGGCAGGTCGAGGTGCCGGCCGAAGTGGAAGGCCGGATCGCCAAGATCCTGTTCACGCCCGGCGGCCAGGTGCATGCCGGGCAATTGCTCGTGCAGCTCAACGACGCGCCCGAGCAGGGCGACATCGAGCGCCTGACCGCGCAGCGCGCGAACGCCAAGGCCTTGCTCGACCGCACGCGCCGGTTGGTGCCGCAGCAGGCGGCCACGCAGGAGCAGCTCGAACAGGCGCAGGCCGCCTTCGACCAGGCCAGCGGCGACCTGCGGCGGGTGCAGGCACTGGTCGAGCAGAAGCGCATCAAGGCACCGTTCGATGGCGTGCTCGGCATCCGCAAGGTCAACCTCGGCCAGTTCGTGCGGGCCGGCGATGCGCTGGTGTCGCTCACCGATGCCCGCACGCTGTTCGCGAACCTCACGCTGCCCGAAACTGCGCTGCCGGTCCTCAAGCGCCAGCAGGCCGTCTCATTGACGGTCGATGCCTATCCGGGCCGCGTGTTCCAGGCCAAGCTCAGCACCATCGAGCCGCAGATCGGCAGCGACACGCGCACCGTGCGCCTGCAGGCCACGGTCGACAACGCCGATGGCGCGCTCACGCCCGGCATGTTCGTCAACGGCCGCGTCGCGCTGCCGGCACGCACCGACGCGATCACCGTGCCCGAAACAGCCATCACCTACAGCACGCACGGCGACTCGGTCTTCGTGGTGCGCCCCGGCGACAAGGGCGGCTTCACGGCGCAGCAGGTGTTCGTGAAGGCCGGCGACCGGCAGGACGGGTTGGTCGTCATCGAGCAAGGCCTGAAGGCCGGCGAGAAGGTCGTCACCTCGGGCCAGCTGCGCCTGTACAGCGGCGCCGCCGTGGCACCGGGCGAGAAAGACACGCTCGCCCTGCAGGAGCCCCGGTCATGAAGTTCACCGACCTCTTCGTGCGCCGGCCCGTGCTGGCGCTGGTGGTCAGCACGCTGATCCTGCTGCTCGGCGCCCGCGCGCTGGGCGACCTGCCGGTGCGGCAATACCCGCTGACCGAGAGCACCACGCTCACCATCACCACGCAGTACCCCGGCGCCTCGCCGGAGCTGATGCAGGGCTTCGTCACGCAGCCGATCGCGCAGGCGGTGGCGACCATCGAGAACGTCGATTACCTCTCGTCGTCTTCCACGCTCGGCCGCAGCGTCATCAGCGTGCGCATGAAGCTCAACGCCGACGCCAACCAGGCGCTCACGCAGGCGATGGCCCAGGTCAGCCAGGTCAAGTACCGGCTGCCGGCCGAGGCCTTCGATCCGGTGATCCTCAAGTCGTCAGGCGAGGCCACCGCCGTGGCCTACGTCGGTTTCTCGAGCAAGACGATGCCGGTGCCGGCGCTCACCGATTACCTCTCGCGCGTGGTGCAACCGCAGTTCGCGTCCATTCCCGGCGTGTCGGGCGTGGAAGTGTCGGGCGGCCAGACGCTGGCGATGCGCGTGTGGCTCGACCCCAACCGCATGGCCGCGCGCGGCATCTCGGCGGGCGAGCTGGCCGACGCGCTGCGGCAGAACAACGTGCAGGCCGCGCCGGGGCAGGTGAAGGGCCTGTACGTGGTGTCGAACATCCGCGTCAACACCGACCTGGTGAGCGTGGCGGAGTTCCGCGACATGGTCGTCAAGCGCAACGGCGACGCCATCGTGCGCCTGGGCGACGTGGCCACCGTCGAGCTGGGCGCGGCCAGCGCCGACAGCAGCGCGACGATGGACGGCGACAAGGCCATCTACCTGGGCCTGCAGGCAGCGCCCAACGGCAACCCGCTGGTGATCGTGAAGCGCATCCGCGACCTGCTGCCGGGCATCAAGCAGAACCTGCCGCCGGGCGTGGACGTGCAACTGCCCTTCGAGCTGGCGCGCTTCATCGAGGCCTCGATCGACGAAGTGCAGAAGACGCTGCTCGAGGCCATCGCCATCGTGGTGGTGGTGATCTTCCTGTGCCTGGGCTCGATGCGCGCGGTGCTCATTCCGGTGGTGACGATTCCGCTGTCGATGCTGGGCGCGGCGGCATTGATGCTGCTCTTCGGCTTCAGCATCAACCTGCTGACCTTGCTGGCGATGGTGCTGGCCATCGGGCTGGTGGTGGACGATGCCATCGTGGTGGTGGAGAACGTGCACCGCCACATCGAGGAAGGCAAGTCGCGCGTGCAGGCCGCATTGATCGGCGCGCGCGAAGTGGCCGGCCCGGTGATCGCGATGACGCTCACGCTGGCCGCGGTGTATGCGCCCATCGGCCTCATGGGCGGCCTCACGGGGTCGCTGTTCAAGGAGTTCGCCTTCACGCTTGCGGGCGCGGTGGTGGTGTCGGGTGTGATCGCGCTCACGCTGTCGCCGGTGATGGCTTCCTTCCTGTTGCCGCAGGACGCCAGCGCGGGCCGCGTGGCCCGCATTGCCGAAGCCTTCTTCCACAAGCTCGCCACCGCTTACGGCCGGCTGCTCGACGTGTCGCTGCATCACCGCTGGGTGACGGGCCTGCTGGCGGCGGCGGTGCTGGTGAGCCTGCCCTTTCTGTACAACGCCGCACAGCGCGAGTTGGCGCCCGGTGAAGACCAGGCGATGGTGCTGACCGTCATCAAGTCGCCGCAGCACGCCAACATCGACTACGTCGAGAAGTTCGGCAAGAAGTGGGACGAAGTGCTCGCCGCGCTGCCCGAGAACACCGGCCGCTGGCTCATCAACGGCTCGGACGGTGTGTCGAACAGCATCGGCGGCGTGCAGCTGTCGGACTGGAAAGACCGCAAGCGCAGCGCCGACCAGATCCAGGGCGAGGTGCAGGGCGGCATGAACGAGGTCGAGGGCAGCAGCGTCTTCGCGTTCCAGTTGCCCTCGCTGCCGGGCTCGACCGGCGGGCTGCCGGTGCAGATGGTGATCCGCAGCGCGGGCGACCACCGCACCGTGTTCGAGGCCATGGAGGCGCTGAAGAAGGCAGCGCGCGAGAGCGGCAAGTTCGCCGTGGTCGACAGCGACCTGGAGTTCAACAACCCGGTGACCGAAGTGCGCGTGGACCGCGCCAAGGCCAACAGCATGGGCGTGACCATGAAGGCCATCGGCGACACGCTGGCGGTGCTGGTGGGCGAGAACTACGTCAACCGCTTCGGCATGGACGGCCGCTCGTACGACGTGATTCCGCAATCGCCGCGCGACCTGCGCCTGTCGGCCGAGGCGCTCTCGCGCTACTTCGTGAAGAGCGCGAGCGGCGAGCCAGTGCCGCTGGCCAACCTGGTGTCGCTGTCGACCAGCGTCGGGCCGAACAAGCTCACGCAGTTCAACCAGCTCAACGCCGCAACCTTCCAGGCCATTCCGATGCCGGGCGTGACCATGGGCGACGCGGTGGCCTTCCTGAGCGGCGAAGCGAAGAAGCTGCCGGCCGGCTTCAGCTTCGACTGGCAATCGGATGCGCGGCAGTTCACGCAGGAGGGCTCGGCGCTGGTGATGGCCTTCGTGTTCGCGATCGTGGTGATCTACCTGGTGCTGGCCGCGCAGTACGAAAGCCTGCGCGACCCGTTGATCATCCTGATCAGCGTGCCGATGTCGATCTGCGGCGCGCTGGTGCCGCTGGCCATGGGCTTCGCCACCATCAACATCTACA
Source organism: Variovorax sp. VaC1 (assembly GCF_043658315.1). NCBI lineage: Bacteria > Pseudomonadati > Pseudomonadota > Betaproteobacteria > Burkholderiales > Comamonadaceae > Variovorax > Variovorax sp. VaC1. The sequence continues at coordinate 24,195 of NZ_JBIGLT010000005.1, forward strand.
CGCAGATCGGGCTGGTGACGTTGATCGGGCTCATCAGCAAGCACGGCATCCTGATGGTGGAGTTTGCCAACGAAATCCAGGAGCGCGACAACCTGGCACGCCGCCCCGCCATCGAGCAGGCCGCGCGCATCCGGCTGCGCCCGATCCTGATGACCACCGCCGCGATGGTGGTGGGCCTGGTGCCGCTGCTGTTCGCCAGTGGCGCGGGCGCGGCGAGCCGCTTCAGCATCGGCCTGGTGATCGTGGTCGGCATGCTGGTGGGCACGCTGTTCACGCTGTTCGTGCTGCCCACCATGTACACGCTGCTGGCGCGCGACCACCGCACGGTGGGCCGCTCGCAGCGCGCCACCGAACTCGATGCGCTCGCGGCGCGCGAACCGGCCAGCGAACCGGCCGGCGACCCCGCCTGACACCGAAGGAGCACGACCATGAACACAAGACTCTTTTCATACACCGCGCCCTTCGCGTTGAGCCTGCTGGTGCTGGCAGGTTGCGCCGTCGGGCCGACCTACACGGCGCCGGCGGATGCACCGGTGGCCATCTCCGCGCCCGAGCAGTCGCTGTTCGCCAACGACGCGGTGCAGCGCGACTGGTGGCACCAGCTCGACGATGCGCAGCTCGATGCGCTGATCGAGCGCGCGCTTGGCAACAACCACGACATCCGCATCGCGCAGGCCCGCTTGCTGGAAGCCCGCGCCACGCAGACCGAAGCCGAGCTTGACCGCCTGCCCGTCGTGACGGCGAGCGCGAGCAAGACGCGCAGCATCGCGCAGGGCAACAACGGCGCCCAACCCGATGTGCGGTCGCTGGCACAGAGCAGCCGCGCGGGCTTCGATGCCTCGTGGGAGATCGACCTGTTCGGCCGCCTGCAGCGGCTCGACGAAGCGGCCACGGCGCGCGCCCAGGCCTCGGCGGCCGACCTCGAACAGGTGCGCATCGTGGCCGTGGCCGAGCTGGCCCGCAACTACTACGAGATGCGCGGCGCCGAGCAGCGCATCGCCGTGACGCGCCGCACGCTCGACAGCCTGCGCCAGAGCCTGCGCGTGACCGAGGCGCAGGTGCAGACCGGCCGTGGCCTCGAAGGCGACCTGGCGAGCGCGCAGGCCAACCTCGCGACCACCGAAAGCCAGCTGCCCGCGCTCGAGACCACGCGCCGCCAGTCGGCCTACCGCGTGGCCGTGCTGGCGGGCCTGCGCCCGGCCGAGCTGGAGCCCATGCTGCGGCCGCAACCCCTGCACGTGCTCGACAAGCGCCTGCCCATCGGCGACCTGAACGACCTGCTGCGGCGCCGGCCCGATGTGCTGCGCGCCGAGCGCGGCCTTGCGGCCAGCACGGCCGACGTGGGCGCCACCACGGCCGAGCTGTATCCGCGGTTCGACATCGGCGGCTTCCTGGGCTTCATCGCGCTGCGGGGTTCCGACCTCGGCAGCTCGTCGAGCCGCGCCTTCAGCGTGACGCCCGGCGTGAACTGGCCCGCGCTGCGGCTGGGCTCGGTCAAGGCCCGCGTGCGCGGTGCCGAGGCCCGTGCCGAAGGCGACCGCGCGCTCTACGAGCAGACGGTGCTGCGCGCCATCGAGGACGTGGAAGGCGCGCTCACCGGCTACGGCCAGAACCAGTTGCGCCTGCAGCGGCTGGTGGAAGCCGCGGCCCGCAGCGGCCGCGCCGCCGAACTGGCCGAGGTGCGCTACCGCGAAGGCGCCGCACCCTACCTGAGCGTGCTCGACGCGCAGCGCACCCTGCTGCGCGCGCAAGACGCAGTGGCCGAAGCCGAGACCGCCTCGTACACCAGCCTCGTGGCGCTCTACAAGGCGCTGGGCGGCGGGTGGCAAGCACCTTCGGATGGGAGGGGAGGTCCAACCACCTGACAATGACGCCGATCAGCCCCGACTTTCTCCACGATTGAACCCGCCCATGTCCGCCCCAGATGCCAAGCCCACCTGGATGCCGCACCAGCCGGCAGACCGCATCCTTTCCACGCTCAAGACCCGCGGCGCGCTCGGCATTCCCGATATCGCCAAGGTGCTGAACGTGACGGTGGAAGCGGTGCGCCAGCAGATGGCCAAGCTGGAGGCCGACAAGCTGGTGGACGCCGAAAGCCGCGCCAGCGGGCGCGGCCGGCCCACGCAGATCTGGCGGCTCACCGGCGAGGGCCACAAGCGCTTTCCCGACACGCATGCCGAGATGACGGTGCAGATGATCAGCGCCGTCATCAGCGTGTTCGGCCAGAAGGGCATGGACCAGCTCATCGGCGCGCGCGAGAACACCATGCGCGCCAATTACACGGAGGCCATGCGCGGTGCGCGCAGCCTCAAGACGCGGCTGGAGCGCCTTGCCGAGATCCGCAGCCGCGAGGGCTACATGGCCGAGTTCCGGCCCGAGGGCGACGGCTTTCTCTTCATCGAGAACCATTGCCCCATCTGCACCGCGGCGCAGGCCTGCACAGGTTTCTGCCGCAGCGAGCTGCAACTCTTCGACGAAGTGCTGGGGCCCGACGTGAGCGTCAGCCGCGTCGAACACGTGCTGGCGGGCGCACGGCGCTGCGCCTACCAGGTCACCCCGAAAACAGGCGCCACACCACAAGCCTGAAGCGATTTTTCTTTATCCATAACCAACCACAAGGACCCACCATGGAACACAAGCTCCCTCCCCTGCCCTACGCCCTCGACGCGCTGGCACCCGAGTACTCGCAAGAGACGCTGGAGTACCACTACGGCAAGCACCACAACGCCTACGTCGTGAACCTGAACAACCTGCAAAAGGGCACCGAGTTCGAAGCCCTGACGCTGGAAGAGATCATCAAGAAGGCCAGCGGTGGCATCTACAACAACGCCGCGCAAATCTGGAACCACACCTTCTTCTGGAACTGCATGAAGCCGCAAGGCGGCGGCGCGCCCACCGGCGCACTGGCCAAGGCCATCGATGCCAAGTGGGGCACTTTTGACGCCTTCAAGGAAGCGTTCGTGAAGTCGGCCGTGGGCAACTTCGGTTCGGGCTGGACCTGGCTGGTGAAGAAGCCCGACGGTTCGGTGGACATCGTGAACACCGGCGCCGCCGGCACGCCGCTGACCACCGCCGACACCGCACTGCTGACCGTCGACGTCTGGGAGCACGCCTACTACATCGACTACCGCAACCTGCGCCCGAAGTTCGTCGAGACCTTCCTGGCCAAGCTGGTCAACTGGGACTTCGTCGCCAAGAACTTCGGCTGATCGACGACAGCCGCATGGCGGCAATGCCTCAGGCGTTGATGAGGTTGAGGATGTTGCCGTCCGGGTCCTTGAACCACGCGACCTTCATGTCGCCCATGACATGCAGGTCGCCTTCGAGCGTGGTGTCGGGCAGGGTGTAGTGCTCGAAGCGGACGCCTTTGGCCTTCAGCGCATCGACGATGCGCCCGATGTCGGCGCCGACCGACCAGGTCACGGCCGTGGCCTGGTTGGTGCCGGCGAAGGCCGAGCGGTACACGTTCACGACGGTGCTGCCGCAGCGATAGACGATCACCTCCTCGCCGTGCGCGCCGACCTGCGCCAGGCCCAGCGCGTCTTCGTAGAAGCGGCGGGCCGCGGCGAGGTCTTTCACCGCGAGGGTGGCCACCGCATTGATGTTTCCGAGCATGGGCGTCTCCTGTGAAATCAATGACACGCCATGTTCGGCGCAAGCAGGCGTCTGTCAAGCCACGAAGGGAAACAGCCACCGCGAGCCGATACGAGCCCCATCGCGAATGAAGAAATCCGCCCTGCGCGGCTTCCGGCACACTGCACCGCTGGTGCAGTGAAGGCAATGGCTGTAACCCCGAATCGCCCCGACAAAGAGACAACACCCATGATCCGCAGACACTTCGGCCAGTTGGCCATCGCGCTGGCGCTCCCGCTGGCTTTCTTCTCGACCGCCGCGCAAGCGCAGTCCTACCCCGCCAAGCCGATCCGCATGGTCGTGCCCTTCCCGCCCGGCGGCGGCACCGACATCCTGGCGCGCCTGGTCGCCCAGAAGCTCACCGAGGCGAACCACTGGACCGTGGTGCCCGACAACCGCAGCGGTGCCGGCGGCACCATCGGCATCGCCGAGGCCGCGCGCGCCGCGCCCACGGGCTACGACATCGTGATGGGCCAGAAAGACAACATGGTCGTCGCGCCCTGGCTCTACAAGAACCTGAGCTACAACCCGGTGAAGGACCTCACGGCCGTGGCCCACGTGGCCTACACGCCGGTGGTGATCGTCACGCAGGCCAACTCCAGGTTCAAGACGCTCGACGACGTGGTGAAGGCCGCGCGCGCCGCGCCCGACACCGTCACCTACGGCTCGCCCGGCAACGGCACCACCATCCACCTGGCCGGCGAGATCTTCAACGGCGCCGCCAAGATCAAGATGCGCCACGTGCCCTACAAGGGCTCCAACGCGGCCATGATGGACGTGCTCGCGGGCAACGTCGACCTGATGGTGTCGTCGGTGCCGTCGGCCATGGCGCAGATCAAGTCGGGCAAGCTGCGCCCGCTGGCCGTGACCTCGATCAAGCGCAGCACCTCGCTGCCCGACACGCCCACCGTGGCCGAGCTGGGCTACAAGGGCTTCGACGTGAGCACCTGGTACGGCATCTTCGTGCCGACCGGCACGCCGAAGGACGTGGTCGCCACGCTCAACGCCCAGATCAACAAGCTGCTGGCCACGCCCGAGATGAAGGCGGCCATCATCGCCCAGGGCGCGGAGCCCGAGAGCATGACGCCGGAGCAGTTCGGCGCGCTGCTGAAGACCGACTACGAGAAGTGGAAGGGCATCGTGCAAGCCTCGGGCGCGACCATCGAATAAACCGGCGCACCGCAGAATGGTGTCTCCAGGACAAGCCGCGACGACGGCATGGAGACACCGATGGTTCCTTCGCTTTCACTGAAGACAGCCGCCCTGGCGGCGGTTGTCGCTCTCGTCCAGGGTTGCGCGCAGACGCCTGCGCAGAAACCCTCCGACGCAACCGTCGCCGCCCACGTCGCGGCGGCCACGCAGGCCGCGGGCACCGACCTCGGCCCCCTGCTCTCGCTGTGCAAGCCCGCCCCCGCCACGCGGCCGCCGCAGGAGGAACTCGACAAGGGCCTTCCCCTGCTCATCAACAAGCCGGCACCGCCGGCCACCCGGGCCTTCGACAACCTGTACTTCGTGGGCGCCGACTGGGTGAGCGCCTGGGCCATCAAGACCTCGGACGGCATCATCCTCATCGATGCGCTCAACAACCAGGTGGAAGCGGCCGCGCTGATCGAGGGCGGCATGCGCAAGCTGGGCCTCGACCCGGCGCAGATCAAGTACGTGATCGTCACGCACGGCCACGGCGACCACTACGGCGGCGCGCCCTACCTGGCACAAAAGTACCGCGCGCGCGTGGTCATGAGCGATGCCGACTGGACGATGACCGAGACCCGGCTGGAGTTCGCCACGCCGGTCTGGGGCGCGCCGCCCAGGCGCGACATCTCGGTGAAGGACGGCGACCGCGTCACCCTGGGCGACACCACCGTCACGCTGTACCTGACGCCGGGCCACACCATGGGCACGCTCTCGCCGGTGTTCGACGTGAGCGAGAACGGCAGGAAGCACCGCGCCATGCTCTGGGGCGGCACGGGCTTCAACTTCGGCAAGGACGTGCCGCGGCTGGACAGCTACATCGCGTCCACGCGGCGCATGGACGCGGTGGCCAGAGCGCAAGGCATCGACGTACTGCTGTCGAACCACTCGAACGTCGACAGCTCGCAAGCCAAGATGGCGGCGCTGCGGCAGCAGCCGGCGGGTGCGGCGAACCCGTTCGTGATGGGCACGCCGACGGTGGAGCGGGCGTTGAGCGTGATGGGGGAATGTGCGCAGGCGCAGCGCGACAGGTTTGCGATGCAGTGAGCGATGCTGCGTTGCTCCTTCCCCCTCTGGGGGAAGGTTGGGATGGGGGCAAGCGGCGCTGGTTGCGCCGACAGCATTTGATACGCCGCCTGCCCCCACCCCTGCCCTCCCCCAGCGGGGGAGGGAGAAATACCGAAGGACGGGCTCAGTCCGGCACGAACTTCGCGTTGAAGATCGCCACGTCCGCCGCATCCTCGAACGTCGCCACCTGCCCCATCTTTCCGTCGCTCATCCGGCACGCCGAGAACAGGCTGTAGCGGCCCTTGAAGTAGAACTCGTCCATCACGATCAACGCGTACGGGTAGGGCACGAAGACCTGGTGCGCGAAGACGATGCGGTGCACGTTCCTCGGCGACGGAAAGAGCTTGTATTCGAGGGTGTCGATCGACTTGGCAGTGGCCATGGTGTGCTCGCTTGTTTTCTTCTCTTCCGCGCTCAGGTCGGGTCGCGCACGTCGGCCACGGGGTTGCTGCCGAAGTCTTCGCGCGCCAGGTACTTCAGCACCTTGGCCGCCGCGGAGGTGGGGCTGTCGAGGCGCCCCTCTTCCTTCATGCTCACGAAGCGCGTGCGGTCCGGAAACTTCTCGGCCGACGCGCCGCGCAGTTGCACCTGCATGTCGGTGTCGATGATGCCGGGCGCGAGCGACACGATGCGCGCGCCGTTCGGAGCGCCGGCCTCTTCGAGCGCCACGGCCTGCGAGAAACGGTCCATGCCTGCCTTGGCCGCGCAGTAAGGCGCCTGGCTGCCCATGGCGTTGCGGCCCAGGCCCGACGAGACGTTCAGCACCTTGCGCGCGCCGCGCCATCCGCGGGTCGCGCCCAGGAAGGCGGCGGTCAGCAGCATCGGCGCTTCGAGGCCGATGCGCAGGGCCAGCGACAGCTCGGCTTCGACGGCGCTCGACAGCGGCGCGGGGTTGCCCACGGTGCCGGCGTTGTTGATGAGGGTCACGCTGTCGAAGCGCTGCGCATCGATGGCCTTGAGCCATACCGACACGCGGGCCGATGCGGCCACCGGGTCGGACAGGTCCTGCTCCCATTGCGTGAGTTCGGCGCCGGCGGCCTTGGCGATCTCTGCCAGTTGCGGGTCTTGCTTGCGCGAAATGCCGAGCACCGTGTGGCCGGCCTGCAGCAGCTGTTCGGCCATGGCACGGCCCAGGCCGCGCGAGGCGCCGGTGATCAGGGTGAGGTGGGAAGAAGCAGCGGTCATCGGAAAACTCTTTCTTGAACGAAGGCGGTAAGGGTAAATGGAATGAGGCGACCGGGCACGTCGGCATGCGCGCCGACCGGCGCCGGGTTCACTTGAACTGCTTGCGCAGGAAGTTGCGGTGCCGTGCGATGTGCTGCAGCTGCGCCGGTGCGACGCTGCCGCCAAGATCGACCTCGTCCGCGCCATTGAGCACCGCGTTGGCATTGGCCATGGCACGCGCGACGACCTCTTGCTCGCTCACGCCGAGCTGCGCCGCGAGGTCGAATGCCACGCGCCGCATGGCGCGCTGCGACAGCATCCACATCGCGCCGAAGCGGTCCCACGCGAGCGCCGCCTCTTCGGCCTTCTCGCGGTCGGCCAGGATCTCATGGAGCGGCTTGGCCAGGATGGCGTCGAGCGCATCGATCTTCTCGGTCAGCGCCTCGTTGCGCGCGATGGCTTCCTCGAGCGTCGGGCCAGCGTCATCGGTCTTCGGCTTGGGCGCCTCGGGCGGCGGAATGAAGCCCGCCTCGGCGTTGGCGGGCACGATCTGTAGCTGGTCGGTGAGGCTCATGATTTTTCGGTTTCCGGTGCGGGGTTCTTCTTGCTCGACATCGCGCTCACGCGCAGGCCAGGCAGGTCGAGCACGCGCAGCCCACCGTACTCCACGCGGATCAACCCCTGCGCCGACAGGCCGTTGAGCGCCTCGTTCACGCGCTGGCGCGACAGGCCCACCAGATACGCCAGCTCCTGCTGCGTGATGCGCAGCACCTCGCCCACGCCGGGGTACAGCACCGGGTTGAACAGCGACACCAGGTTGCGCGCCACGCGCGCGTCGGGGTTGTTGAGCCGGTCGATCTCCAGCGCGGCGATGAACTGGCCGAGCCGCTCGTTGAGCTGGTTCATCACGAAGCGGTTGAAGCCGATGGAATGGTCGAGCAGCCAGTGGAAGCTCTCGGTCGGCAGGCCCGCGATCAGGCTGCGCCGCAGCGCCTGGATGTTGTAGCGGTAGGGCTCGCGCTTCATCACAGTGCCTTCGCCGAACCAGCCGCCGGGCGGAACGCCGGTGTAGGTGACGGAGCCGCCGTCGGCGCTGTCGTTGCTCATCTTGAGCAGGCCTTCGACCACGCCGAACCAGTAGGTGGGCGAGCGGCCGACGCGGCAGACCAGGTCGCCGGGCTCGGCCTCGCCGACCACCAGCGTGGCCTCGGCGCGGCGCCGCTCGGCGGGCGTGAGCGTGGGCAGCCAGGGAATGCCGTCGAGCTCTGCGGCATTGGCGGGACGCACGCGGTCCTTGATCGAACCGCCGAGCACGCTGCGAGAACCGCCATGGGAAAGATTGCCGTGAGGCATCGGGAAACTCCGGGGAGTAGTGTCCCTAGGATTGTCGTTGGAACGACAACCGGGCGTCAAAGTGAGACCTACGATCCGCCCACTGTGCAAACAACCGCCCCCACCTTCCCCCGTCTGCTGCTCGCGCATGCCGAGGCCCGTCCCGAGGCACCCGCCGTGCGCGAGAAAGACCTTGGCATCTGGCAAACCTGGACCTGGAACGCCGTGGCGCAAGAGGTGCGCGAAATGGCCTGCGGTCTGGCGAGCCTGGGTTTCAAGCCTTTCGACAACCTCGCCATCGTGGGTGCCAACCGGCCGCACCTGTACATGGCGGTGATCGCGGCGCAGAGCTTGCGCGGCGTGCCGGTGCCGCTCTACCAGGACGCGGTGGCCAGCGAGATGGTCTTCATGCTGCAGGACGCGGGCATCGAGTTCGTGATCGTCGAAGACCAGGAGCAGGTCGACAAGCTGCTCGAATGCCGCGAGCTCCAGAAAGACAAGCAGCCAAGCATTCGCCACATCATCTACGACGACCCCAAGGGCCTGCGCCACTACGACCAGCCGGGGCTGATGAGCTACGAGCAGCTGCGCGAACTGGGCCGCGCCTTCGACAAGTCCAACGTGGGCTACTACGACCGTGCGGTGGCGAGCGGCGAAGCCACCGACGTCGGCGTGATCCTCTACACCTCGGGCACCACCGGCCGCCCCAAGGGCGTGTGCCAGACGCATGCGAGCTTCATCGCGGCGGGCCGCGGCGGCGTGGAAACCGACAAGCTCGGCCCCGGCGACAACATCATGAGCTACCTGCCGATGGCGTGGGTGGGCGACCATTTGTTCTCGGTGGCGCAATGGCTGGTGGGCGGCTTCACGCTCAACTGCCCCGAGTCGAGCGAGACGGTGATGAACGACATGCGCGAGATCGGCCCGAGCTATTACTTCGGCCCGCCGCGCACCTTCGAAGGCCTGCTCACGGCTGTGTCGATCCGCATGGAAGACGCGGCCGCGCCCAAGCGCTGGCTGTATGCGAAGTTCATGGCGCTGGCGCAGCGCGTGGGCGCCGACATCCTCAACGGCGCGCCGGTGGGCACCGGCGACCGGCTGATGTACGCGCTGGGCAACCTGCTGATCTACGGGCCGCTGCGCAACGTGCTGGGCATGAGCCGCATCCGCGTGGCCTACACGGCGGGCGCGGCCATCGGGCCCGACCTGTTCCGCTTCTATCGCTCCATCGGCGTGAACCTCAAGCAGTTCTACGGCCAGACCGAGACCTGCGCCTACGTGTGCCTGCAGCAGGACGGCAAGGTCAAGCTGCAGACGGTCGGCACCGCCGCACCCGGCATCGAACTCAAGATCGCCGAAGACGGCGAGGTGCTGGTGCGCGGCGTCTCGGTGCTCAAGGAGTACTACAAGCGCCCCGACGCCACGGCCGAGGTGCTCGATGCCAACGGCTACTTTCACACCGGCGACGCGGGCGTGCTCGACAGCGAAGGGCACCTGCGCATCATCGACCGCGCGAAGGACGTGGGCCGCCTCGTGAGCGGCGCGATCTTTGCGCCGAACTACATCGAGAACAAGCTCAAGTTCTTTCCGCAGATCAAGGAAGCCGTGTGCTTCGGCAACGGGCGCGACGAGGTGTGCGCGGCCGTCAACATCGACTTCGAGGCGGTGGGCAACTGGGCCGAGCGGCGCGGCCTGGCCTACGGCGGCTATGTCGACCTGGCCGGCAAGCCCGACGTGCTCGCGCTGGTGGCCGAGTGCATTGCCAAGGTCAACGCCGACCTTGCCGGCGAAGACGGCATGGGCGAGACGCAGATCGCGCGCTTCCTGGTGCTGCACAAGGAGCTGGACCCCGACGACGACGAGCTGACCCGCACGCGCAAGGTGCGGCGCGGCTTCATCGCCGAGAAATACGCGGTGCTGGTCAATGCCCTGTATGGCGGCAAGACCGAGCAGTACATCGAGACCCAGGTCAAGTTCGAGGACGGACGCACGGGCGTGGTGAGTGCCACGCTGAAGATCGTCGAAGCCAAGACCTTCCCCATCGTGAAGGCAGCGGCATGAGCGCGCGTAAAACCGGCGACGTCATCCTCGACGTGCAGAACATCTCTTTGAGCTTCGGCGGCGTGAAGGCGCTGACGGACATCAGCTTCAACGTGCGCGAGCACGAGGTGCGCGCCATCATCGGGCCGAACGGCGCGGGCAAGAGCTCGATGCTGAACTGCATCAACGGCGTGTACTGGCCGCAGCAGGGCTCCATCACCTTCCGCGGCCAGACCTTCAAGCACATGAACTCGCGCCAGGTGGCCGAGATGGGCGTGGCACGCACCTTCCAGAACCTGGCGCTGTTCAAGGGCATGAGCGTGCTCGACAACATCATGACGGGGCGCAACCTCAAGATGAAGAGCGGGCTGCTGGCGCAGGCCTTCCGCTGGGGCCCGGCAGAGCGCGAGGAGCTGCAGCACCGCGAGTTCGTCGAGCACATCATCGACTTTCTCGAGATCCAGGCGCACCGCAAGACGCCCGTGGGCCGCCTGCCCTACGGCCTGCAAAAGCGCGTGGACCTCGGCCGCGCGCTTGCGATGGAGCCGCAGGTGCTGCTGCTCGATGAGCCCATGGCCGGCATGAACGTGGAAGAGAAGCAGGACATGAGCCGCTTCATCCTCGACGTGAACGACGAGTTCGGCGCGACCATCGTCTTGATCGAGCACGACATGGGCGTGGTGATGGACATCTCGGACCGCGTGGTGGTGCTGGACTACGGCAAGAAGATCGGGGATGGGACGCCGGATGAAGTGCGGAACAACGAAGACGTGATCCGGGCGTATCTGGGTGTGGAGCACTGACGCCATGCCCCACCTCGCCCTGAAGCACCGCTCCTTCCCCCTCTGGGGGAAGGCTGGGATGGGGGCACGCAGAGCGCCCGATGGATGCGCCGCTTGCCCCCACCCCAACCCTCCCCCAGCGGGGGAGGGAGAAAAACAAGAAAGACACTGACCATGGGCTTTTTCCTGGAAACCCTCTTCGGCGGCCTCATGGTCGGCATGCTCTATTCGCTGATCGCCATCGGCTTCGTGCTGATCTACAAGGCTTCCGGCGTCTTCAACTTCGCGCAGGGCGCGATGGTGCTTTTCGCTGCGCTCGCCATGGCGCGTTTTGCCGAGTGGTTCCCGCTGTGGTTCGGCTTCCAGAGCCAGATCCTCGCCAACATCCTGGCCTTCGTCGCGGCCATGGCCGTGATGATCGTCGTCGCCTGGCTGATCGAGCGGCTCGCACTCAGCAAGCTGGTGAACCAGGAAGGCATCACGCTGCTGATGGCCACGCTGGGCATTGCCTACTTTCTCGACGGCCTGGGCCAGACGCTGTTCGGCAACGACATCTACAAGATCGACGTGGGCATGCCCAAGGAGCCGCTGATGGTGCTGCAGGGCACCTTCGACGGCGGCCTGCTGCTGAGCCAGGAAGACCTGGTTGCCGCACTGGTGGCGGCCGCGCTGGTGGTGGTGCTCGCGATCTTCTTCCAGAAGACCGCCACGGGCCGTGCCCTGCGCGCGGTGGCCGACGACCACCAGGCCGCGCAGTCGATCGGCATTCCGCTGTCGCGCATCTGGGTGATCGTGTGGTCGGTGGCCGGTTTCTCGGCGCTGGTGGCCGGGATCATCTGGGGGTCGAAGCTGGGTGTGCAGTTCTCGCTCTCGCTGGTGGCGTTGAAGGCACTGCCGGTGGTGATCCTCGGCGGGCTTACGTCGATACCGGGCGCGATCATCGGCGGCCTGTTGATCGGCGTGGGCGAGAAGTTGTCCGAAATCTATCTCGGCCCCATGCTCGGTGGCGGCATCGAGATCTGGTTTGCCTATGTTCTTGCACTGGTCTTCCTGCTCGTGCGGCCCCAAGGGCTGTTCGGCGAAAAGATCATCGATCGGGTCTGAACGCGATGTTCTACAGAGAAAACGGCCAGTTCAAGTCGAGCTACAGGGCCGACCAACAGATCCTGCCCATCGCGCAGGACCGCATCGCGATGCTGGTGCTGCTGCTCGTGGCCTTCATCGTGGTGCCGCTGGGTGTGTCCGACTACTGGATGCGCGCCATCCTCACGCCCTTCCTGATTCTTTCGCTCGCGGCCCTCGGCCTGAACATCCTCGTCGGCTACTGCGGCCAGATCTCGCTGGGCACCGGCGCCTTCATGGCCGTAGGCGCGTACGCAGCCTACAACTTTCAGGTGCGCATCGACGGCATGCCGCTCATCGCCTCGCTGCTGCTGGGCGGCCTGTGCGCGACGGTGATCGGCGTGCTGTTCGGCATTCCGAGCCTGCGCATCAAGGGGCTGTACCTCGCGGTGGCAACACTCGCGGCGCAGTTCTTCACCGACTGGGCGTTCCTGCGCATCCAGTGGTTCACCAACAACTCGTCGTCGGGTTCGGTGAGCGTGGCGGGGCTCAACGTGTTCGGCGTGCCGATCGAGTCGCCGGTGCAGAAGTACCTGTTCTGCCTGATCTTCGTGGTGGTGTTCGCGCTGCTCGCCAAGAACCTCGTGCGCAGCGCCATCGGCCGCGAGTGGATGGCCATGCGCGACATGGACGTGGCGGCCGCGGTGATCGGCATTCGCCCGGTGTACGCCAAGCTCACGGCCTTTGCGGTGAGCAGCTTCATCGTCGGCGTGGCCGGCGCGCTGTGGGGCTTCATTCACCTGGGTGCGTGGGAGCCGGCGGCCTTCAGCATCGACCGCTCGTTCCAGTTGCTGTTCATGGTGATCATCGGCGGGCTCGGCTCGATCATGGGCAGTTTCTTCGGCGCCGCCTTCATCGTGCTGCTGCCGCTGTTCTTGAACCAGTTGCCTGCGTGGCTGGGCTTCTCGATTTCCACCGCGCTGGCCTCGCACCTGGAGACCATGATCTTCGGCGCGCTGATCGTGTTCTTTTTGATCGTCGAGCCGCATGGCCTTGCGCGGCTGTGGTCCACGGCCAAGGAGAAGCTGCGCCTTTGGCCCTTCCCGCATTGATTCGTTTCCAGAGTTCCCGTTCGTTCGTTCGCAAAAAACCCGGCACCGAGGTGCCCACATAAGGAGACAGGCATGAAACTGAAATCGCTCGCTCTGACCGCCGCCCTGGTGGCCAGCACTCTCGGCGCCATGCTCGCGCCATCGCTCGCGCAGGCACAGGCCAAGGAGCAGTTCTTCCCGCTGCTGGTGTACCGCACCGGCCCCTACGCGCCCAACGGCACGCCCTGGGCCAACGGCAAGCAGGACTACCTGAAGCTGGTGAATGCGCAAGGCGGCATCAACGGCGTGAAGGTCACCTTTGAAGAATGCGAAACCGGCTACGCCACCGACAAGGGTGTCGAATGCTATGAGCGCCTGAAGGGCCGCCCCGGTGTTGCGCTGTTCGACCCGCAGGCCACCGGCATCACCTTCGCGCTGACCGACAAGGTGCTCACCGACAAGATCCCGCTGGTCACGCTGGGCTATGGCCTTGCGGCCTCGCAAGATGGTGGCGTGTTCAAGTGGAACTTCCCGCTGATGGGCTCCTACTGGACCGCGGCCGACATCCTGATCCAGCACCTGGGCAAGAAGGAAGGCGGCATGGACAAGCTCAAGGGCAAGAAGATCGCCCTCGTCTACCACGACTCGCCGTTCGGCAAGGAGCCGATCCCGCTGCTGCAGGAGCGCGCCAAGATGCACGGCTTCGACCTGTCGCTGATTCCGGTGACGGCGCCGGGCGTCGAGCAGAAGTCGGCCTGGCTGCAGGTGCGCCAGCAGCGTCCAGATTTCGTGCTGCTGTGGGGCTGGGGCGTGATGAACTCCACCGCGCTCAAGGAAGCCGTGGCCACCGGCTACCCGCGCGAGAAGATGTACGGCGTGTGGTGGGCCGGCGCGGAGCCCGACGTGAAGGACGTGGGTGCCAATGCCAAGGGCTACAACGCGCTCGCGCTGAACGGCTCCGGCCCCGACAACAAGGTGATCCAGGACATCATCAAGCAGGTGCACGACAAGGGCCAGGGCACCGGTCCGAAGGAAGAAGTGGGCTCGGTGCTGTACACGCGCGGCACGATCATCTCGATGCTCGGCGTCGAGGCAGTGCGGCGCGCGCAGGAGCGCTTCGGCAAGGGCAAGGTCATGACCGGCGAGCAGGTGCGCTGGGGCCTTGAGAACCTGGCGCTCGACCAGAAGAAGCTCGACGCGCTCGGCTTCGCCGGCGTGATGCGTCCGGTGAGCACCTCGTGCCAGGACCACATCGGCTCGACCTGGGCACGCATGGAAACCTGGGACGGCGCCAAGTGGAACATCGCGCCCGAGTGGTACCAGGCCGACGACCAGATCATCAAGCCGATGGCCAAGGCCGCGGCTGACAAGTACGCGACCGAGAAGAAGCTGACGCGCCGCGACGCAGCGGATTGCCAGTCTTGATGCACTGACCGAGTTCCGTGGCGGCTCGCAAGAGCCGCCATTCGACAGCGCGACGCCTTGCCGCGTTGTCGAATGCTTCGGACCACACCATGAGCGAACCCAACATCCTCCTCAACGTCAACGGCATCGAGGTCATCTACAACCACGTGATCCTCGTGCTCAAGGGCGTGTCGCTCACCGTGCCCGAGGGCGGCATCGTGGCGCTGCTCGGCGGCAACGGCGCGGGCAAGACGACCACGCTGCGCGCCGTGAGCAACCTGCTCGCGGGCGAACGCGGCGCCGTGACCAAGGGCACCATCGAGCTGCGCGGCGAACGCATCGAGGCGCTGTCGCCGGCCGAGCTGGTCAAGCGCGGGCTGATCCAGGTGATGGAAGGCCGCCACTGCTTTGCCCACCTGACGATCGAAGAGAACCTGATGACCGGCGCCTACACGCGCACCGATGGCAAGGCCGCCGTGCAGCAGACGCTGGACAAGGTCTACGCCTACTTCCCGCGCCTGAAGACGCGGCGCGCCTCGCAGGCCGCCTACACATCGGGCGGCGAACAGCAGATGTGCGCCATCGGCCGCGCGCTGATGGCCAACCCGACGATGGTGCTGCTCGACGAACCCTCGATGGGTCTCGCGCCGCAGATCGTCGAAGAGGTGTTCGAGATCGTGAAAGACCTCAACACCAAGGAACGCGTGACCTTCCTGCTGGCCGAGCAGAACACCAACATGGCGCTGCGCTACGCCGACTACGGCTACATCCTGGAGAACGGGCGCATCGTGATGGACGGCGAAGCGAAGAGCCTGCGCGAGAACGAGGACGTGAAGGAGTTCTACCTCGGCGTCGGCGGTGCGGACCGCAAGAGCTTTCGCGATGTGAAGAGCTACAAGCGGCGCAAGAGGTGGCTGGCTTGAAGGTGCATGCGGGGTGCAGGTTGATCGGCGAACACGACGACAGCGCTTTTTGTGCGCAGGGCATCGGGTGCTCCCCGCAGCGAAATGAAGGAGGAGGCCGCAGGCCCGGGGGACATTCGCAAAGGGGAGTCCCCGGTGTCCTGTGCACGCCCCCGGACCACACGCCAGCATGGTGAAAACCGATTTGAAAGACGAAGGGTGCGGACATGACCGACCACTACGACAAGCTTGAAATCCGCGACCCCGCCGAGCGCGAACGCGACCTGCTGGCCGCGCTGCCGAAACAGATCGCGCAGGCACAGACCGCGACCTCCGCGTTCAACAAGATCCTCGACGGCGTGAAGCCGGCGAACGTCACGACGCGCGAAGCGCTCGCGAAACTTCCCGTCACGCGCAAATCGGAATTGCTCGACCTGCAGAAGGCACGCCGCGCCGACGACCCGTTCGGCGGCTTTGCATCCATTGCACGCGGCCCGCGCATGCCCCGCGTGTTCGCGAGCCCCGGCACCATCTACGAACCCGAAGGCGAAGCGCGCGACTACTGGCGCACCGCGCGGGCCCTGCACGCGGCGGGCTTTCGCAGCGGCGAGCTGATCCACAACAGCTTCAGCTACCACATGACACCGGCTGGCTCGATCATGGAAAGCGGTGCACGCGCCATGGGCTGCACCGTGTTCGCGGGTGGCACTGGCCAGACCGAACAGCAGCTCGAAGCCATCGTCGACCTCAAGCCCGAAGGCTATGCGGGTACGCCGAGCTTCCTGAAGATCCTGCTGGAGAAGGCCGAGGAGAAAGGGACCCGGTTGCCCTCGCTCACCAAGGCCCTCGTGTCGGGCGAGGCCTTTCCGCCGAGCCTGCACGACTGGATCGCCGCACATGGCGTGAAGGGCACGCAGTGCTATGCCACCGCCGACCTGGGCCTCATCGCTTATGAAACCAGCGCGCGCGAAGGCTTGGTGATCGACGAAGGCGTGCTGGTCGAGATCGTGCGCCCCGGCACCGGCGACCCGGTGCCCGATGGCGAGGTGGGCGAGATCGTCGTCACCAGCTTCAACCCCGACTACCCGCTGGTGCGCTTCGGCACCGGCGACCTTTCCGCGGTGCTCGCGGGCACCTGCCCCACCGGCCGCACCAACAAGCGCATCAAGGGCTGGCTCGGCCGCGCCGACCAGACCACCAAGGTGCGCGGCATGTTCGTGCATCCGTCGCAGGTCGCGGAGATCGCGCGGCGCTTTCCGGAGATCCAGCGCGCGCGCCTCCTGGTGTCGGGCGAGATGGGCGACGACCAGATGACCTTCAGACTCGAATGCGCGGGCGCACCGGCCGGGCTCGACGCGCGCATTGCCGATGCGGTGCGCGAAGTGACCAAGCTGCGCGGCACCATCGAACTGGTGGCGCCGGGCAGCCTGCCCAACGACGGCAAGGTGATCGAGGACGCGCGCAGCTACAAGTAGCGGCGGTACAGCCAGCGCGTGGCGAAGCGCATCAGCAGCACCGTCAGCGCCATGTACAGCAGCACCAGCGCCAGGATGAAACCGACGAGACCACCGCCGCCGTAGAAGCTGAACGATGCCGTCGCCGCCATGAACAGCCAGACGATCGCGATGACGATGCAGCTCACCTGCACCAGCAGAAAGGCCAGCACCGCGGCCGCCACGGCCCGGAAGGGGCGCACGATCGAGAGGCCTGGCTTGGTGCCGAGCCAGCCGCCCCAGAAGGCGAGCGCGAAGGTCACGAGGGCCGGCAACACCCAGGCGAGCAGCAGCGTCGGCGCATCCACGTCGCTGCCCGGCGGTGCCCAGCGCGCCACGGCAATGCCGCCCCACAACTGAAGCCCCGCGAGCATGGCCGCCGCGACCATCGCGACGGCCCGGCGCGGCGATGAGGGCGATGCACCGGGCACCTCGGCCGGCAGCGTCTCTTCTTGCGCCGGCACCGATGCGCCGCGACGCGTCATCAGCGCGATGCGCGCCGCCAGCCACAGGCCGAGCACGGTCACCGCCAGCTGGATGAGCGACTGCAGCACCATGGCCACGCTCATCGAGATGCGCAACGGCGAATCGCCGAAGACATCCGCGAACCGGCCGCCCGGCATGAAGAGTACCTGCACCTCGTAGAACAGCGGCGTCAGCGCGTAGTAGTTCAGCACCAGCACCAGCACCCACACGCCGCCGAAGCGCAGCCTTGCGTCGTCCGCCAGTGCCACGCGGGCCACGCCCTGCCGTTCGAGCGCGTTGCGCGCGTGGCTCCACGAGAGCGTCGCCACCAGCACCCACGACACGGCCGTGCCCGCGAGCAGCATGATCCACACGCCCGGAATGGCATACGCCTGGCGCATCTGCCCGGCCTGCGGCGTGGAGGGCAGCAGCAGCGCGGCCATGTTGATCACGAACAGGAGCGCGTCAAGGCCCACCGCGAGGAGCGCGAAGTCGCGGGGCAGGCGCAGCGCGCGGGAGTGAGAGGGGTTCGCCGTCATGGGAATACTTTCGCGTTGAATCGCGCATGCCGCAACCGGCATGCGAAGACTGCGAGGGTATCGGATGACGGGCGGGCGCCCCGTCAGCGCCGCAGGCTCAGCTCAGTGCGCGAGCGCGGTTTCGCCCGCTTCCTCGGGCGCGGGGCCGACGTACACCGACTGCGGGCGGATCAGCCGGCCCTTGTGCACCTGCTCGCGCGCATGCGCCACCCATCCGCTCACGCGGCCGGCCGCGAACACGCAGGTAAAGCTTTCGCGGCCGAAGCCCAGCGCTTCGAGCAGCAGCGCGGTGTAGAACTCGACGTTGGTTTCCAGCGCGCGGTCGGGCTTCTTCTCGCGCAGGATCGCCAGCGCGGCCTGCTCGGCCGCTTCCGCCAGTTCAAAGCGCGCGGCGTTGACGCTGCCCTCGGCGCTCAAGCGCTGCAGCGCGCCCTTGAGCGCATCGGCGCGCGGATCGCGCACGCGGTAGATGCGATGGCCGAAACCCATCAGGCGCTGCCCACTGGCCACCGCGCCTTCGAGCCAGTGGCGCGCATTGGCGGCGGTGCCGATGGCATCGAGCGCATCGAGCACCGGACCCGGAGCGCCACCATGCAGCGGCCCCTTCAACGCGCTGATGCCGGCGAGCACGGCCGACGCCAGCCCCGCGCCGGTGGACGCCACCACGCGCGCGGCAAAGGTCGAGGCATTGAGGCCGTGATCGCAGACGGCGACGAGGTAGGTGTCGAGCGCGGCGCCCTGCGCGGCCGTGGGTGTGCGGCCATGCAGCATGCGCAGCATGTCGACGGCGTGCGGCAGGGTTTCGTCGGGCGCGAGCGCCTGCACGCCCAGCCGCCAGCGCATGACGGCCGCCGTGTACACGGCGGGCGCGGCCGCGAGGCGCAACGCGGTCTGCAGATCGTCGCCATCGGGCAGGCGCGCGAGCAGCGCGCGCACCGCCTCGATGGGCGGCAGCCGGCGCAGCACGCTGTCGTCGTTGGGCTGCAGGCGCTCGAAGGCTTCGCGCCGCGCGCGGCCCAGGGCGGTGCGCAGCGCAACGGCGTTGCCGGGCAGCGTGTCGAAGAAGCCCTTGAACAGCAGCGCCACCACGTCTTCGAAGCGCCAGTGCTGCGCAATCTCGTCGAGCGTGTGGCCGCGAATGACCAACCGGCCTTCGGCACCGTCCACTTCCGACAAGACCGTGTGCGCGGCCACCACGCCTTCGAGGCCGTTCTCTTCAATCATCGTTCTCTCCTGGTTTGACGATGTCATTGATTCTGGCCACACTGACATTGACGTCAATCTTGATTTATTCCATCAACATGGTGATGAAGACAGCACTCTGGCTGCCTGCGGGCGAGGCCCTCGAACTGATGCAGGTTCGCCCGCAGACCCTTTATGCAAGCGTGAGCCGTGGCCGCATCCGCGCCAAGCCCGACGCCACCGACCCGAGGCGCAGCCTCTACCACCGCGACGACGTGCAGCGCATCGCGGCGCGCACGCGCGGGCGGCGCAGCACCGAAGCAGTGGCAAGCGAAACGATCCAGTGGGGCGAGCCGGTGCTGGCATCGGCGGTGTCGACGGTGGCCGACGGCCGGCTTCTCTATCGCGGACAGGATGCGTGCACGCTCGCCTCGCACGCCACGCTGGAAGACGTGGCCGCCCTGCTGTGGGAAAGCGCACCGCCCCGCTTCATGGCCGTTGCGCCCATGACGATGCCCCGCAAGGACGCAACGCCCTTGCAGGCCGGCCTGCTCGCACTGGCGGCACGTGCCGCCGTCGATCCACCCTCGCGCGGCCGTTCACGTGCCGTGTTGCAGGCCGAGGCGGCGGACGTGATCGGCACGCTGGCCGATGCGCTGATCGGCCCCGCACCCACGAAGCCGGTGGCACTGCACGCGCGGCTGGCTTCGGCATGGCGCCGCCCCCGCGCGGCCGATGATCTGCGCCGCGCGTTGGTGCTGCTGGCCGACCACGAGCTCAACGCATCGACCTTCGCCGCGCGCGTGACCGCATCGACGGGCGCATCGCTCGCCGCGAGCCTGCTCACCGGGCTCTCCACGTTGACCGGGCCCTTGCATGGCGGTGCATCGGCAGCCGTGCAGGCGCTGATGCGCAATGCATCAGCCATCGGCACCGAAGCCGCCGTGCGCGAATGGCTCGCGCATGACCGGCCACTGGCGGCCTTCGGCCATCCGCTCTATCCGAACGGCGATGCGCGATGCGATGCACTGCTGGCCAACATCGAATTGCCACCCGCCTTCACCGAGTTGCGTGAGATCGGCGAGAAGCTGCTCGGCGAGACGGTGAACATCGACTTTGCACTCGCCGCGCTGGCCGCCGTGCACAAGCTGCCGCCCGGCGCACCGCTCATGCTGTTCGCGCTGGCGCGCACTGTCGGATGGACGGCCCATGTGCTGGAGCAACAGGCCACGGGGCATTTGATAAGACCGCGTGCGCGGTACACAGGCCCTGCCGCCGCTTCATAAGAAAAGAAAGACAACGCGCTGCCGTTGTTCCACCACGCACCCACAGCGCCAATTGTGCAGATGGCACCGGGTGGTCCCCGCAGCGAAATAAAGGAGGAGGCCGCAGGCCGGGGGACATTCGCGGAGGGGACCACCCGGTGCCATCCGCACACGCCCCGAAAGCAGCCTTACCTCACCTTGCGGCAACCCAGCGGCAACAGCTTCACCGGCAAGTCGTCCCCACTCACGCAATGCCAGACGATGCCGTTGTCCGCAGACGAAGGCTCCATGCGCAGCACGCCGCTCATTCCCCGGGGCAGCTTCGGCAAGGTGGCCTCGACGACCATCGTCTCGGGGTCGAACGTGAGCACCGAGCCGCCGGGCAGCGTGTCGGGCGCGTTCGCGGCGGCGAGGGTGTCGGGGATCTCTTCCTTCTCGGTGTAGTAGCTGGTGAGCGCCTCGCGCACCGGCGCGCCTTCCGCCCAGGCCTGCACGACCTGTGCGCGCGCAACGTAGTCCTGGTAGGCCGGGATCGCCGCGGCGGCCGCCACGCCGATGACGGCCACGACGATCAGCACGCCCAGGGCGCCACCACCGGCACGGCCCGTGTACGGCACGAAGATCGCGAGCACATAGGCCAGCGGGTTGCGGCTGGGCAGCGCCGCCGCCGGATCGATGGCACGCGCCACGCGCTTGGTGAGCCATGGGTAGCCGCCGATCAGCTCGTGGAACGAAGCCCAGAAGCCGCTGTTGCCGGCCGACTGGTTGGCATAACCTTGCAGGTCGACATTGCGCCACTGCTGGGCACCGGCGGCCAGCGCCACGAGCGCGCGCGGCGCGGAGTCGGGCTCTTCGCAGCAGGCCGCGCCGTGCAGGTCGCAGGTGTATTCCTTCGCGCGTGCATAGGCGGCACCGAGCAGCGGCAGCCACAGCACCGGGGCACGCCAGATGTGGCCCGTGAGATGGCCGCGCCGGATGTGGCCCAGCTCATGGCCGATGTAGAAGTTGATGCCGTCGGGCTGCGCTTCCATCGCATCGACCACATCGGACAGCAGCACCACGAAGTTGCGGCCGAAGAAGCGGGTGGCGAAGGCGTTGAACATGCCGTTGCCGTGCAGCAGATACGCCTCGGGCGGGTTCTCGATGCCGAGGTAGCCGCAGCAGGCCTTGAAGCGCGCATGCAGCTCGGGCAGCTGGGTCGGCGAGATCTTCACGGCCGTACCCTTGATCCACGCAATGACGGCCGACTGCGCGAACACGTAGCCGATGAAGCCCAGCAGCACATAGACGAGCGCGATGCCCAGCGTGCCGACGATCACCAGCAGCCAGACCAGCAGGCCGAGCACGAGCGTGACGGTGCCGAGCCAGCGCTCGCGCGGATAGACCCATGGATCCATTGGAATTTCCTCCTCGATGCGGCCGTGGCGACCGCGCTGTTTGTGGTTGTTTTCGCGCCTTCCCTTGCGCGAGTGCCCGGTCGGCATCATGCCCCAGAGTGGGGCGAAATTCGACACCCGTCTAAGGGCTATTCGGTATAGGTCAGGCCCCGGTCAGCCGATAAGATCGCGGCCTTTTTACCCCCTCTCGGAGACATCATGAAGAAACTGCTCGCCTTCGCGGCGATCGCCGCCGCCACTGCCGGTGTTCACGCCCAGGATTTCCCCGGGAACAAGACCGTCACGCTGGTGGTGCCTTTCGCGGCCGGCGGCCCGACCGACCGTGTGGCGCGCGACCTCGCCGAAGCCATGCAGAAGACGCTCGGCACCACGATCGTGGTGGACAACACTGCGGGCGCGGGCAGTTCCATCGGCACGGCCAAGGTGGCCCGCGCCAACCCCGACGGCTACACGCTGCTGCTGAACCACATCGGCATGTCCACCATGCCCGCGCTGTACCGCAAGCTGCCGTTCAACGTCGAGACCGACTTCGAGTACCTGGGCATGGTCAATGAAGTGCCGATGACGCTGATCGGCAAGCCCGGCCTGCCCGCCAACAACTACAAGGAACTGACGACCTGGATCGCTGCCAACAAGGGCAAGATCAACCTGGGCAACGCCGGCCTGGGCGCCGCATCGCACCTGTGTGGCCTGCTGTTCCAGAGCGCGATCAAGGTCGAGATGACGCCCGTGCCGTACAAGGGCACGGCCCCGGCCATCGCCGACCTGCTGGGCGGCCAGATCGACCTGCTGTGCGACCAGACCACCAACACCACCTCGCAGATCGAGGCCAAGAAGGTCAAGGCCTATGCCGTGACCACCGCCAAGCGCCTGACCACGCCCGGCCTGAAAGACCTGCCGACGCTGGACGAGTCGGGCCTGAAGGGCTTCGAAGTGACGATCTGGCACGGCGTGTACGCGCCCAAGGGCACGCCGGCACCGGTGCTGAAGAAGCTCAACGAAGCCGTCAAGGCCGCCATGAAGGACCCGGGCTTCATCAAGCGTGAAGAAGCGCTGGGCGCGGTGATCACCACCGACAAGCGCACCGAGCCGGCCGAACACAAGAAGTTCGTTGCGGCCGAGATCGCCAAGTGGGGCCCGATCATCAAGGCCGCCGGCGTGTACGCCGACTGATCGACGAACAGCAACCGCCACTGCCTTCACACGCAAGCAGCCGCAAGGCCGCCTGAGCCCCCTGGGCCAGGCGGCTTTTTCGTTATGCTGGCCGGGATTTTTCTTCCACCCTCCAGCCCCTTCCCATGCGTTTTCGCGGCGCGGCCCTTTCGGTTCTTGCGGTCTTCCTGGCCTTGCCGGCGCAGGAAGGCCAGGTACAACCGCAAACGCTGCTGTGGATATGGGACCGGCCCCAGCTTTTTTCCACGCTGCCCGAAGCCACCGGCGTGGCCTACCTGCATGCCACGGTGCAGCTGAGCGGCGAGCGCAGCCGCACGACATGGCGCCAGTGGCCGCTGCGCATCGCGCCGGGTGCCACGGTGGTGCCGGTGGTGCACGTCACGCTGGACAACCTCGCGCCCTCGCCCGTCGACGATGCGCAGCAGGCGGCCATTGCCGCCGCCATCGAGCACGCCGCGAAGCAGGGCAACCGCTCGGGCTGGGTGCAGCTCGACTTCGAGGCGCGGCGCAGCCAGCGCGAGGCCTACGTCGCGCTGCTCAAGCGCCTGCAGCCGCTGCGCGAAGGCGGCGTGCGGCTCTCGGCCACCGCGCTGGCCTCGTGGTGCATGAGCGATCCGTGGCTGCCCGCCGGCCTGCTCGACGAGATCGTGCCGATGTACTTCCGCATGGGCGCGGAAGGCGCACGCATCCGCCAGCGACTCGATGCGACGGGCGCGGCCACGGTGCCGGCCTGCCGCGACGCGGCGGGACTGATGTTCGGCGAGAACTGGCCCGCGCTTGGCGGCGTGAAACGGCGCTATGTGTTCCACGCGGGCGCATGGAAGAACGAAGACTTCGAACGGATCGACAGCAGCAGCAACAACAACATCGACATCAACAGGCACCCATGATTTCTTCCAACTCGATGCGCGCCGGCGCCAGGCTGCTGGCAATGACGGCAACCGCACTGCTCGGCGCCACCATGGCGCACGCCAGCGGCGGCTACGAACCCGAGGACCTGTTCTTCGCCACCAACCGGCCCGACCAGCCGGTGCGCGAGTTCGTCGAACGGCCCGCGGGCTACTACACCAGCTACCTCGTGCCCTACCAGGTGCTCTGGTACTGGCGCCTGCATGGCCAGGCGTTTTCTCCCGATGCCGTGCGCGCCTTCACCGACCTGCTGGAGAAGCTCCCGCGCGAAGACAACAGCATGGAAGAGCTGGACGACGCCTGGACCGAATGGCGACAGGCGCGCGACGCCGCCACCGCGAAGCTCGACCCCCAGTCGGCCCGCGACAAAGCCGCCCTGGCGCCGCCATCGCAGCAGCCGCCGAAGTGGAACGCCGACAGCCTGCAGGCGTCCCCGAACTGCTTCTACAGCGATGCCTTCCGCAACGCCACGAAAACGCTGGCCCAGCGCATGACGCGCGTGGCCGGCGACAAGGCTGCCGCTCCCTACGTGCTGCACTGGTTGAAGGCGCAAGACGCGGTGTTCGACACCTGCAACCAGCAGTCCGGCACCGTCCCCGAGCTGCCGCCGCACGCGCCCGCCTGGCTGAAGGCCGACCAGGCCTACCAGCTGGCCGCACAGCGCTTCTATGCCGACGACCTCGACGAAGCCGACACCGCGTTCACCGCCATCGCGGAAGACAAGGCCAGCACCTGGCGCGACCTCGCGGCCTACATGCGGCTGCGCGTGCTGGCGCGGCAGAACCCGGGCGAGGCGCCTTCGGACAACAAGAACGAGAAGGACAGCCCCGAGGCCCTCAAGCGGCAGGCCGAACTCACGAAGCAGGTCGACGCCATCGCGCTGCCGCTGCTGAAGAACCCGCGCCTGCGGGCGCTGCATCCGTCGGTCCATCGGCTGGCCGAGGCGCTGCACATCCGCTACCTGCTGCCCGCCACGCGCATGCAGCGGCTGGCGGACGGCCTGAAGACCATGGGCCCGCCCGATGCGGCCGCCGCGAAGCTGCTGCTGCTGAACCACGAGTTCCGCGCCTGCGGGTTCATCTACGACTGCTCGTACGTCGGCCCCGTGCAGACCTCCGACCTCGTGCAATGGCTCAGCACCGTGCGCGGCTTCAACGGTCCGGGCAGCAGCGCCGAGCCGGACGGCAAGTGGCGCGAAACCCTGAGCTGGAGCCGCTACCAGCGCACGCACGACCTCGCATGGCTGATGGCCGCCGCGAGCCTGCTGCCGGTGGCCGCCGCGAGTGACGACAAGCGCGAGGCCGAGATGCAAGCCGCGCTGGCCGCCGTGCCCGAAGACCATCCCGCGCGCTTCGCGGCCACGCAGCTGCGCGCGCAGCGCCTGTTTGCGCAGGGCCGCTACAAGGAGGTGCGCGAGCTGGTGGCCGACGCGGGCGATTCGCCGCTGATCGCGCGCAGCCTTTCGGGCCGGAACCTCGTGAAGGCCTTGCTGCTGCCGACAGCTGCGTCGGAAGACGAATGGCGCCGCCTCGCGATCCGCCCCGTGGTCGCGCGCCGCGACCCCGAGGCAACGGAAGCCAAGCCGAACGCGGTGCCGCTGGCCAGTGCCCTCGACGACGACGTGATCCGCTTCCTCAACACGCGTGCGCCGCTGCCGATGTGGCTGCGTCTTGCCGCCGACCCCACCCTGGCGCCCGCGCTGCGCGATGGCCTGCTCGAAACCGCGTGGACCCGCGCGGTGCTGGCCGAGGACTACGCCATGGCCCGCCGCGCGGCGCAGATGCGCGTGGCATCGCCGTCGCAGGCAGCGACCGCGGCGACCTCGGCCAAGGGACCAGACCCGATCGCCGGCATCCGCCGCTCGGTGAAGCTGGCGGACACCGACACCGCCGCATGGCACCGCCTGCTGCTGGAGCGCATGGCGAGCACCACGGAAGTCTTGCTGCCGCCGCACTGGTCCGGCGCCGAAGGCATCCGGACTCCGCCCCTCAAGCCAGGCATTGCGCCGGCGTACGACCGCGCCATGGCCATCGGCAGCTACGGCAAGTGGTGCCGCCCGCTCGGCGTGCCGGTCTCCGGCCCGCAGGCCGCCACCGCCGCCGACTTCGAGATGCCCGCGTTCCTGTCGCAGGAAGAGCGTGCGCAGCAGGAGGCACTGGTCGGCAAGCTGCGCGCCATTCCGCAGGACTCGATCTACTTCACGCAGGAAAGCCTGGCACTGATGCAGCGCAACCGCGCCGACCCGCTGGTGCCGCAGGCGCTGTCGGTCGCGGTGAAGATGGCGCGCTACACCTGCCCGGACAAGGCCGTGGGCGACTGGTCGCGCAAGGGCCTGCAGACCCTGCACGCGAACTACCCGAACTCGACCTGGGCCGCCAGCACCCAGTACTGGTACGGCGGCCGGTAGAAGAAGCAGTCGTTACTCAGGGGCCTTACTTCGGCCGGATCGCGTCCGCCGTCCCCTGGATGAAGGCCTTGATGCTCTCGATCTCCTCGCCCGAGAGCTTGCCCGTGAAGTCCGGCATGCCGCGCGCCATGGCCGGGCCCTTGAGCACGAACTTGTCGAGGTTCTCGATGTACGCCGCGTCCATGTAGCCGAGGTTCGGGATGTTGCCGCCGCGGTCCACGCCCGGCACGCCGTGGCAGAACACGCAGTTGCTCACGTAGAGCATGGTGCCGGCCTGGACCTTGGCGGGGTCGTACTTCACGCCCTGCACGAGCTTGTCCATGCGGTACTGAACGAAGTCCGGCATCTTGGCCGTGCCGCCGACCGCGAAGGTGTAGACCGTGCCCGGCCCCTGCTTCTCGGTGGCGCGCTGCGCCAGGCCATAGACGCCGCCCCAGCCCACGGCCACCGACACGTACTGCTTGCCGTCGACCATGTAGGTCGAGGGCGCCGCCACCACGCCGGTGCCGGTGGGCGTCTCCCACAGCTTCTCGCCGGTCTTGGCGTTGTAGGCCAGCAGGCGGCCGTCGGCCGTGCCCTGGAACACGAGGTTGCCGGCGGTGGTGAGCGTGCCGCCGTTCCAGGGCGACACGTAGTCCACGCCCCAGGCCTCCTTCTGCGTCACCGGGTCCCAGGCCACGAGGCGGCCGAAGGGCTTGCTCTTGGGCGGCTCGACGTTGGCGAACTTGGCCAGGTTCCAGCCCAGGCCCGCATGCGGACGGCCCGGCACGTCTTCGTTGAACTTCCAGTCCTTGTCGTCCATCAGGTTGATCGGCACGTGCTGCGAAGGCAGGTAGGCCAGGCCGGTCTGCGGGTTGAACGACATCGGGTGCCAGTTGTGCGCGCCGAACGGGCCGGGGATGGCGTCGTTGGGCTTGGTGCCGTCGCGCGACGAGGCAATGCCGATGGGCCGGCCGTTCTTGTCGTAGCCCGTGGCCCAGTTCACTTCGGTGAAGTTCTTGGCCGAGATGAACTTGCCGTTGGTGCGGTCGATGACGAAGAAGAAGCCGTTCTTCGGCGCATGCAGCAGCACCTTGCGCGGCTTGCCGCCCACCTTCATGTCGGCCAGGATCATCGACTGCGTGGAGGTGTAGTCCCAGTTGTCGCCGGGCGTCTCCTGGTAGTGCCACTTGTACTTGCCGGTGTCGGGGTCGAGCGCCACCACCGAGCCCAGGTAGAGGTTGTCGCCGCCCTTGGGGCTGCGCAGCTTGTGCGACCACGGCGAGCCGTTGCCGGTGCCCACGTACATCAGGTTGAGCTCGGGGTCGAAGGCGAAGCTGTCCCATGCGGTGCCGCCGCCGCCGGCCTCCCAGTACTTGCCGCTCGGGTCCCAGGTCTTGGCGGCGCGCGCCATCGACTCGTCTTCAAACGGCTTGCTCGGATCGCCGGGCACCACGAACCAGCGCCACTTCTGGTCGCCGGTGTTGGCGTCGTAGGCGGTGACGAAGCCGCGCACGCCGTACTCGGCGCCGCCGTTGCCGATGATGACCTTGCCCTTGAATACGCGCGGCGCGCCGGTGATGGTGTAGCTGCCCTTCTGGCCTTCGAGCGTGTTCTTCTCCCAGACCGTCTTGCCGGTGGCCGCATCGAGCGCGATGAGGCGGCCGTCGAAGGCGGCCACGTAGACCTTGCCTTCGTAGATGGCCACGCCGCGGTTCACCACGTCGCAGCAGCCCTTGTAGCCTTTGGACTTATCGACCTGCGGATCGAAGGTCCACAGCTTCTGGCCGGTGCGCGTGTCGATGGCATGCACCACGCTCCACGAGGCAGTGATGTACATGATGCCGTCGACCACCAGCGGCGTGGCTTCCACGCCGCGCGTCGACTCGAGGTTGTACGACCAGACCAGCCCCAGGTCTTTCACGTTGCCCGCGTTCACCTGGTCGAGCCTGCTGAAGCGCGACTCCGAATAATCGAGGCCCACGCTGGGCCAGTCGGGCGTTTTCTTCTGCGCCGCGTTGGCGCGGATGAAGTTGCCGTCGACCCGTTTCGTGGCGGCCGCGGCGCGGTCTTGCGGTGCCGTCGAATCCTGGGCCGTGGCCGTCGATGCGTTCAGGCACAGCAATGCGCCGGCGAGCATGACCAGCCCGGAGTGTGTTTTTTTCATCGTGGGTCTCCTTGTGGTGCAAGGATCGCGCGCACGGCCTTCGCGCTCACCCCCGGGATTTCCCCAGTCCGGCGCTGTTCCATTGCGGAACACATTCGCTGCTGGTCCCGAATCCAGCGAGGCAGCGAACCCCATGTCCCCAGACAAGTTCGAGCGGCTCGGCACGGCAGATGCGCCGCGCCAGCTCTTCGCCAGCACGCCGGCGCAGCGCGTGGCGCTCGCGCGGCAGCAGTTCTTCGAAGAAGGCGTGCGGCCCTCGGGACTGGTCGGCGAGGCGGTGCTGCAGTCGTGGATGCGCTGCAGCCGCACGCACCGCGACCGCCAGCGCATCGTGCCCTTCGATGCGGTCACGCCGAGCCGGCTGCACACCACACTCGCGCGCAACCGCGAGCTGCTGGACGTGGCGCGGCACGAACTCGGGCAGATGGAGAACGTGCTCGCGGGCACCGACTGCCGCGTGATCCTGACCGACCCCGACGGCGTGGTGGTGCACGTCAGCAGCCAACCGGCCGATGCGCACCAGCCGGTGCTGCGCAAGACCGCGCGCGTGGGCGTGAACATCTCCGAGCGCATCGTCGGCACCACCGCGCCCGGCATCGTGGCCACTACCGGACAGGCCTGCACGGTCGACGGCGCCGAGCATTACTTCGACGTGCTGAGCCACATGCAATGCGCGGCCGCGCCGATCCGCGACGTGACGGGCCGGCTGGCCGGCGTGCTCGACCTCACGGTGGAGTCGCGGGGCTTCGGCTTCGATGCGGCATCGATGGTGGCGATCCACGCGACGACCATCGAGAACCGGCTGCTGCAGGCGCAGTCGCGCGACCATCTGATCCTGCGCTTCCAGTCGAGCCCGACGCTGCTCGGCACGCCGCTCGAAGCGCTGGCCGGCATCGCGCCCGACGGCACCATCGCGTGGCTCAACAACGCGGGCGCGCGGTTGCTGGGGCGGTTGCCCGAAGCGGCGGACGAACGCGATGTCGAATGCCTGCTGGGCCACGACCTGGCGAGCCTGCTGCGGCTCGGCCGTCGCGAGGCGGCGCAACCGCTGCGGCTGGCGAGCGGGCTCGGCGTGTGGGTGCAGGCGCATCTGAAGGGACCGGATGGCGTGGACTTCCGGCATTCGGTGGCAATGCCCGGCGCCGTTGCGCATGCGGGCAGCCATCCACCCATTGCCATCGAACGGCATGTGCAGGCCGAGGCCATCGACGACATCCGTGAAGACGCGGCGGCCGACGACGGCGATGCCGACGCCGAAGAACCCGCACCGCTTGCGGCGACGCTGCGCGAGCACAGCCGCAAGCTGATCGAGGAAACGCTCGCGGCGCACGGCGGCAATGTGTCGCAGGCGGCGCGGCAATTGCGCGTGTCGCGCGGCACGCTGTACCGCCGCATGCGCGGCTGGGGCGACGCCGCCTGCGACTAGCGCATCAAGGCCTGTTCATACCGGCACCGCGGCCGCCTGCTCGCGCGCGTACTGGCCCGGCGGCCGCCCGACGTGGCGGGTGAAGGCGACGCTGAACGTGCTCGCGGAGCTGTAGCCCACGCGCTCGGCGATTTCGGCCACGCCGCCTTCCTTGCGTCGAAGCAGGTCCTTCGCGAGCGCCATGCGCCAGGCGAGCAGGTACGCCATCGGCGCCATGCCCACCTCGCGGCTGAAGCGATCGAAGAACGACGAGCGCGACAGCGCAGCCTCTTTCGCCAGCTCTACGACCGTCCATGCGCGCGTCGGCTGCTCGTGCATCGCGCGGATCGCGGCTGCAAGGCGCACGTCGGCAAGCCCGCGCGCCAGGCCCGGCGATGCCGCCGTCCCCGCTGTCGATCTCAAGGCTTCGATGAGCAGCACCTCCAGCAGGCGCGCAAGCACGACCTCGCGCGCGGGCCGCTGTGCACGCGACTCTTCGCCCACCAGCTGCACCAGCGTTGCGAGCCGCTGTTCACCGCGAACATGAACCAGCTGCGGCAGCAGCGGCACCAGCAGGGCCGCATCGGGCGAGCCGAAGCTGCAGTGGCCCGCCAGGATGCGCAGGTCCGTCGGGCCCTGTTGCGCGCCAACCCTGAACAGCCCCTGGCCGAGTGCGACCGGCAGCGAGTCGGCCACGCCGGCCGGCGGCACAAGGCTGGACATGGCAACACCGAAGGCCGCGGGGATGAGCACGAAGTCGCCGGCCTGCAGCACGATCTCCTCGTGCCCATCGAGCGCCAGGCGGCAGCCGCCTTCCAGGACGGCGCAGTAGAAGGGCTGCCCGGCGTCCGAGCGGCGGATCTGCCACGGACCCGCGCCGACGACGTGCTTCGAGAACCGGGCAGCCGGTTGCAGCAACGCGACCACCTCGGCAAACGGATCGACCATGGCCGGACTCTCGAACATGAGTTATGGACTCTGGATGGTAGCAAGTACGGCCCCGGCCACCTATCGTGAAGGCATTGCCATCCAAACCATCCACACGAAGGAAACCTCATGAAAACCGTATTGATCACCGGCTGCTCTTCCGGCTTCGGCCTCGAAACCGCGCGCCACTTTCTCGCGCAGGGCTGGCAGGTGGTCGCCACCATGCGCACGCCACGCGAGGACGTGCTGCCGCCATCCGAGCGCCTGCGCGTGCTGCAGCTCGACGTGACGGATGCACAGAGCATCCGCAACGCCGTCGAGGCTGCGGGGCCGATCGACGTGCTCGTCAACAACGCCGGCTTCGGCGCGCCCGCGCCGCTCGAACTCACCTCCATGGAGACGGTGCGCGCGCTGTTCGAGACCAACACCTTCGGCACGATCGCGGTCACGCAGGCGGTGTTGCCGCAGATGCGCGCGCGCAAGTCGGGCGTCGTGGTGAATGTGACGTCGAGCGTCACGTACAAGCCGCTGCCGCTGGTCGGCATCTACCGCGCGGCCAAGGCGGCGGTGAATGCGCTCACCGAATCGATGGCCAGCGAGGTCGAGCCGTTCGGCGTGCGCGTGCACATCGTGCTGCCCGGGTCTTCGGGCGAAACCAGCTTTCGCGACACCGCGCGGACCCGCCTGCGCGGCATCGACGACGAGGCCTATGGCGATTTCATGCAGCAGACCGTCGCCCGCATGCTCGCGTCCACGGGCCCGGGGACGCGCGCGAAGGACGTGGCCGAGGCCGTGTGGCGCGCGGCGACCGATCCGTCGGCCCCGATGCACATCCCGGCCGGTGCGGATGCCGTGCAGTGGGCCGCAGAAGCCCGCTGATCCGTCCGATCGTCGTCAAGGCCGCAGGGCCGGAGGCTCAGGCCGTGGCAAGAACCTGAGCGGCGCGCGCGCGGCGCGTCCGCGCGTCGGGTTGCAGCGGCCGGAGATATTCGTGCAGGGCGAGCGCGGCCGCGCCCACCGCCGGCGCCAGTGCGTCGTAGCGCGCGGTGCGCAGGTCGGGCGCCGGCATGCCGGCGCCGTCGGCGTGGTGCTTGACGCCCTCGAACGCGGCCTGTGCAAAGCCGCGATGTTCCGCGCAGGCCTTGCCGCCGAGCACGATGGCGCGCGGATTGAAGGTGACCCACAGGTTCTGCAGCAGCACGCCGAAGAAAGCGGCGGCGCGTTGCACGTCGGCGCCCTCGCGCTCGAGCACGCGCGAGCCGAAGAAGGCTTCGGCGCAACCGCGCCGGCCGCATGAGCACAAGGGGCCGTCGAGCTGGAGGATGGTGTGGCCGATCTCGCCGGCCATGCCCTGCGCACCGGTGAAGAGGCGGTCGTTCAGCACCACGCCCGCGCCCACGCCCACGTCGCAGTTGACGAAGATCAGCGGGTCTTCGCCCTCGCCCGCCGCGAACTCGTATTCGCCGAGCACTGCGGCATCGGCGTCGTTCTGCAGTTGCACGGTCACGCCGGGCAGGCCGACCGCGGCAAAGGCTTTTTCGAGTGCCGGCAGCAGGTTCACGTTGCGCCAGCCGAGGTTGGGCGCGAAGCGGACCACGCCGGTGCAGTCGTCCACCGCGCCGGGCACGCACACGCCGATGCTCGACAGGCGCAGGCCCAGTGCCTGCAGATGCGCGTGCGCCGCCGCCGCCATGCGCGCGACCTGCGCGCACACGCCGGCCGGGGAGCCATCGGTCAGCGCATGCGTGTCCGAGTACAGCACCTCGCCCTGCAGCGAGACGCACACGAGGCGCACAGTCTCGACGGCGATCTCCACGCCCATCAATGCGCGCACGCCGACGTTGATTTCGAGCGGCGTCGAGGGCCGCCCCAGGCCATCGGCCACGGCGGCGCCCGATTCGCTCAGCCAGCCTTCGTCGATCAGCTCGCGCACCAGCAGGCTCACGGTCGACTTGGTGAGGCCGCTCTCGATGGCCAGCCGCGCGCGAGACAGGCCCGGCTGCGCGCGCAGCAGCCGCAGCAGCACGCTGCGGTTCATGCGCTTGAGCAGTTGCTGGTCGCCGATGGTCTTCACGTCAGGCAGCCACGGCGGTACCGGCGGTGTCGGCGTGGTGGGCTTGCTCTTTTCCTTCGGGCCGCTTGCCCGCGATGATCATGCCCAGCACTTCGTCTTCGGTCACGTCGGCGGTGCGGTAGGTGCCCACCAGCTTGCCATTCTTCATGACCGCGAGGCGGTCGCTCAGCGAGAACACATCGGGCATGTCGTGCGTGATGAGGAAGATGCCCACGCCATCGGCCTTGAGCTGCTTCACGAGGCCGCCGACCATCGCGGTTTCTTCGGGGCCGAGCGCGGCGCAGGGCTCGTCCATGATGAGGATGCGTGCATTGAAGTACAGCGCCCGCGAGATCGCCACCACCTGCCGCTGCCCGCCCGAGAGTCGGCGCACCGGCACGCGGATGTTGGTGAAGTTCTTGTTGAGGCGATGGAACACCTTGCGCGCCTGCACTTCCATGAAGTGATCGTCGAGCGTGTTCCAGCGCGTCATCTTCTCGCGGCCGAGGAAGAGGTTGGACACGGAGTCGAGGTTGTCGGCCAGCGCGAGCGTCTGGTAGATGGTCTCGATGCCCTGCGCCTGTGCTTCGGAGGGCGTACGGATGTGGACCTTTTCTCCGGCGATGAGCGTGTCGCCCGAGTCGATGGGGTAGGCGCCCGCGAGCATCTTCATGAGCGTGGACTTGCCCGCGCCGTTGTGGCCGAGCAGCGCGACCACTTCGCCGGGGTAGAGGTTCACGCTCACGCCGTCCACGGCCTTCACGCCGCCGAAGGACTTGCGGATCTCGCGCAGTTCGACGAGGGGTTTGGAGGTATCGATGTCGGCCATGTCAGTTCTCCCCGAACTTGCGGCGGTAGAGCACGTCGAACACGACCGCCACGATCAGCACCTGGCCGATGATGACCATGCGCTTGCCGATGGGCACGTCGAGCAGCAGCATGCCGCTGTCGAGCGATTGCATGATGAGCGCCCCCAGCACCGAGCCGAAGATCGAGCCGCTGCCGCCCGCGAGCGCCGTGCCGCCGATGACGGCCGCCGCGATCACGTACAGCTCCATGCCCGTGCCCAGCGAGTTGGTGCCCGCGTTGAGCCGCGCGATCGACACGATGGCCGCGATGGTGACCAGCACCGCCAGCAGCGCGAACAGCATCAGCGTGACGCGCTTGACCGGAATGCCCACCAGCGCCGCCGCGTCGGGGTTGCCGCCCATCGCGAACACATAGCGGCCGAAGCGCGTGCGGTGCACGATGAACGACAGCACGATGGCCACCGCGGCCCAGATCAGCACCGGGATCGGAATGCCCTGCGGCTCGCTCTTGGACGAGATCTGGTAGTTGTTCATGACCGCCGCGAAGACGAACACCACGGCCACCGGCACGGCCGTGAGCAGGATGTCGAGCCACAGCGCCTCGGTCGGCATGTCGTAGCGCTGGCGCGCGCGGCGCTTTTGCACCATGCGCCCGAACAGCACCAGCGCCACCAGCCCCGCGAGCACCCAGCTCGCCGTGGTGCCGATGCCGCCGTCGTAGCCGCCGCCCAGGCGCTGGAAGAATTCGTCATTCACCGGTTGCGTCTTGCCGTCGGCCACGAGGAAGGCCGCGCCGCGGAACGACATCAGCCCGCCCAGCGTGACCACGAACGAAGGCACGCCCAGCACCGCCGTGAGCCAGCCCTGGTAGATCGACACCAGCAGCGCCACCGCGAGCCCCGCAAGGCAGGCCGTGGGCCACGACCAGCCCGAGGTGTATTGCAGGTACGCGATGAGCACGCCGACAAAACCCATCACCGAGCCGACCGACAGGTCGATGTGGCGCGCCACGATGATGAGCACCATCACGGTCGAGACGATGCCGACCACGGCCGTCTGCTGCGCGACGTTGTAGAGATTTTCGGGCGACAGGAACACGCCGCCCGACATGACGCTGAAGACCACGCCCATCGCCACCAGCAGCAGGCACATCAGGATCAGCCGCAGGTCGATGCCTGTGCGGCGCCACCAGCCTGGCGTTTCATTGCTCATTTTTTGGATACCCCCTTGAAGCGGATGCGCGAGAGCGTCCCGGCCGGGCCTCGGGAGCCCGGCCTGACGCCTGCATCGCGCGGATTGACGACTGCCGGTGTCGGCCTGCCTTGCCTTACTTGCAGGCCGCGGGCGCGCTGGCGCCCGTGGCGCCCTTGCACAGCTCGTCCTTCTTGATCCAGCCGGCCTTGACGATCACGTCGAGGTTGTCGCGCGTGATCGGCACCGGCGTCAGCAGCCGCGAGGACAGCGAGATCTTCTTGGCGCCGCCGGCCCACGGCGCGGCCTTGTCGACCGGCTTGCCGGCCGCCAGTGAAACGGCGGCGATGGCGGCTTCGCGGCCGAGTTCGCGCGAGTCCTTCCAGATGGTGGCGGTCTGCGTGCCGAGCGCGATGCGATTGAGCGCGGCGAAGTCGGCGTCCTGCCCCGACACCGGAATGCCGCGGATGCCCTTGGCCGTGAGCGCCGCCACCGCGCCGCCGGCCGTGCCGTCGTTGGCCGCGACCACCGCATCGACCTTGTTGCCGGCCTTGGTGAGGATCTGCTCCATGTTCTTCTGCGCGACCTCGGGCTTCCAGCCTTCGGTGTATTCGTCGCCGACGATCTTGATGTCGCCCTTCTTGATGGCGTCCGCCAGCACCTCTTGCTGGCCGGCACGCAGGAAGTCGGCGTTCGGGTCGCTTGGCGAGCCCTTGATGATCACGTAGTTGCCCTTGGGCTTGACCTTGAAGACCTCGCGCGCCTCCATGCGGCCGACCTCGACGTTGTCGAAGGTGATGTAGAAAACGCCGGGCGCCTCGATCAGCCGGTCATACGCGATCACGGGCACCTTCTGGCGCGTGGCCTTGGTGACGGCGGGCAGGATCGCGTCCTTGTCCATCGCCAGCACGATGAGCGCCTTGGCGCCCTTGGACATCAGGCCCTCGATGTCGCCCAGCTGCTTTTCGGGCGAGCCGCCCGCATCGGCACTGATGTACTTGGCGCCGAGCTTTTCCAGCTCTGCCTTGATCGCGGCTTCGTCGGTCTTCCAGCGCTCTTCCTGAAAGTTGGACCAGCTCACGCCGACCACGGTCTGCGCCAACGCGCCCACTGCCGTGAGACCGAAAGCCATGGCGGCCAGGGTGTGTTTCAGTTGCATCGATGTCTCTCCAGAGTTGGTTCGCCCGACAAGAAAGCCGAGTAAGAAATTAGTTAGTTTGAAGGGCGAACTAACTATCCCATCTGGGCTGGGCACTGGGCACCCGGGAATTCCCGGAGCGCTTTCCGCAAGTGCGTTGCGCCCGCGCGCGGCCGGCGAACGGCTGTTTCGCAGGCGGTTTCAGCCGATGTGCCAGGCCTGCGTCCACACGGCGATGCCGTCGAGCAGTTCGTCCAGCGCGTCCTCGTCGGTGCGCCCTGAGCGCTTGAGCACCTGGAACGAGTGGTCTGCGCCATCGATCTCCAGCACGGTGGCGATGGGGCCCAGCGCCTGTGTGACCGCATCGAACTGCGCCGGCTCGGCCAGCGTGTCGCGCGGACCGTGCGCGAAGAGCATGGGCACATCGACGTCCTGCAGATGCGCCGCCCGCGCGGCCGAGGCCGATGGCGCGCCCGAGGGATGCAGCGGAAAGCCGAGAAAGACGAGCCCCTGCACGCCGGGCAGCGGTTCCAGCGCGTGGGCTTGCGAGGTCATGCGCCCGCCGAACGATTTGCCGCCGGCAAAAAGACGCAGCCCGCCGAAGTGCCCCGACGCACAACCCACCGCCGCGCGCACCGTGGCGTGCGCCAGGGCCGGCGCGTCGGTGCGCTTGCTGCCGCGCTCCATGTAGGGAAACTGGTAGCGCAGCGTGGCGATGCGGCGCTGCGCGAGCCCTTCGGCCACCGCTTGCATGAACGGATGCGTCATGCCCGCACCGGCGCCGTGTGCCAGCACATAGCAGGCTTCAGGCGAGGGCGGCGACACGGCGAGGGCCGACACGACGGTGTCGGGTGCCACGGAAATGGAAAGGGGATGGGTGGTGATCAC
Source organism: Variovorax sp. VaC1 (assembly GCF_043658315.1). Classification (NCBI taxonomy): domain Bacteria; kingdom Pseudomonadati; phylum Pseudomonadota; class Betaproteobacteria; order Burkholderiales; family Comamonadaceae; genus Variovorax; species Variovorax sp. VaC1. Next base: position 61,251 of record NZ_JBIGLT010000005.1, read on the forward strand.
GGCCGCAGTTTGCCCAAGATCCAGAACCCCAAAACCGAAGACTCGCGAACGGCGCGCGGCCGCCCGCTCAATCGATCAGCTGCGTCTTGATGGCGTAGTACGTCAGGTCGCTGTTGGTGGAGAGGTTCATCTTCTCCATCAGCCGCGTGCGGTAGGTGCTGATGGTCTTCACCGACAGCGACAGCGCCTCGCCGATGCTGCCCACCGACTCGCCCTTGGCGAGCTTGAGGAACACCTGGAACTCGCGCTCCGACAGGTGCTTGTGCGGCGCGCCGTCCTTGCGTTCGAGCTGGCCCGCGAGCAGATCGGCGACCGAGGCTGAGATGTAGCGGCGCCCCAGCGCCACCGTGCGGATCGCCCTGGCGATTTCTTCCGGCTCGCATTCCTTGTTGAGGTAGCCCGACGCGCCCTGGCGGATCAGGTTGACCGCGTAGTGCTCCTCCGGGTAGCCGCTGAGGATCAGCACGCCGAGTTCGGGCGCCTTGGCGCGCACCATCGCGAGCGCGTCGATACCGCTCTGGCCGGGCATGGACAGGTCCATCACCAGCACGTCCATGTCGGCGGTGCGCACGAGGTCGATGGCTTCGCGGCCGGAGCCGGCTTCGCCGACCACGCGGAAATCGACGAAGGTTGAAAAGAAGGCCTTGAGGCCCGCGCGGACGACGGCGTGGTCGTCGACGATGCCGATCTTGATCATGGAATGTGTGCCTCCGGGCAGGTTCATGGACGCAAGAAGCGCCGGGGAATGCCCCACCATGCCACACGCATCCGCCGATCGGGCGGTGCCGGAGCGGGTCGGGCTGTTGTCCTGCACCGGAATGCTGGCATGTCTTTCGGCGGCGTAGGAGCCGTGCGCGTTCGGGCGTGCCTGGCGCACCGGTCGTCACCTGAATGCGGCATGCTGCGGCCGCTCAACCCCGGAGAAAACACGTGAAGCATTCGAACCCACCTACCCTGCACACACCGACCGGCTACAGCCATGTGGTCGAAGTCGTTGCGCGCCGCACGCTCTACGTGTCGGGCCAGATCGCGCTCGACGCCGAAGGCCGACTGGTCGGGCCCGACGACCTGCACGCGCAGACGACCCAGGTGTTCGAGAACCTGCGCACCGCGCTCGCAGCCAGCGAGGCCGGCCTGCGCGACGTGGTGAAGCTCACGGTGTTCGTGACCGACATGTCTCGGCTCGCCGCGTTCCGGGAAGCAAGGGACCGGTTCTTCTCGGCGCCGCTGCCCGCATGCAGCCTCATGGAAGTTTCGAGGCTTGCGCGACCGGACCTGCTCATCGAAATCGAGGCGGTGGCCGTCCTCGAATGAGCCGCTTTTTCACCGTGCAATGCCACATCGCTTCCGCGCTTCTTCTTTCTTAATTCTTCTTAATTAAATTAGTAGTAGTAGATAGGGGTAAACCCGATCTGTGGACAGCGCACTTTTTCCCTTGGCTGACAACGACTTGTCATGCCCGTGTCACTGTGTGCACCCGTGCTTCCGAGCTGTCTCGAAAAGAAGAACAACTTGGGCGCGGTCGATCCGACTGTGGATAACCGTGACTTTGTGCCGAAACTGTCCCCAGAGTTTTCCCTTGCATGCGGCGCGCGAGGCGCCAAGGGCCTGCGAACGGAAAAACAGGTGTGCCTTATGAGTCCGATGTGGTCAGCGGCGGCAAGAGGTCGGTGAGGAAGTCCACGAGCGACCTGACCGAAGGCAACATGTAGCGGCGCGAAGGAAAGACAAGGTGCAGCACCAGTTCCGGGGTGCTCCACCCATCCAGCACCTTGACCAGCTTCCCCTGATCCAGTGCCGTCTTGCATGCGGCGTCCGGCAACATGGCAATGCCCAAACCATGAACGGCGGCATTGAGAACGGCCTCGCTGTCCATGCATGTGAGCATGGGCCGGTGCTTCACGGTCACGGGCTGGCCGTCGGAGTTCACGAGCAGCCATTCCTGCCATTCGTCTCCGGCACCGTAGACGAGGGTCCGCTCCTCGCGCAGATCCTCCGGATGGGAAAGCGTCGAACGTTGCATGTAGCCCTTGCTTGCAACCAGGATGCGTCGGCTGACGCCAAGACGCTTCGTGACCAGATCGGGCTCCATGTCATCGGACCGGTAGAGCCTGATCGCAACGTCGATGGATTCGGCCAGCAGATCCACCCGTCGGTCTGTCGTGATCACCTGCAAGCGAACGCCGGGGAACTTGTCCATGAAGGTCGGCAAGTGCGGGGCGAGGTACAGCCTCGTTGCCAATGCAGGACAGCAGATGCGAACCATCCCGTTCGGCACCGCGCTGGCAACGTCGACCACTTCCTGCGCAGACAGTGCCTGTTCGATCGAAGCCTGGGCATGCGCAAAGAAGCGAGCCCCCAATTCGGTCAGCGTGACGTTCCGGGTGGTTCGATGCAGCAAGCGGGCGCCCAACCGGTTTTCGAGCACGGCGACCCGGGCACTGAGCCGTGACTTGGGGATGTCGAGCATGCGGGCCGCCGCGGAAAAGCCCCCGTGCTCGGCCACCATCGCAAAGTAGTAGAGGTCGTTGAGGTCTTCGAGGATGGGCTGACGGGCCATGGGATTGTCCGATTGCGGGTAACGGGTCGTCCGGCGCTGGCAGCTATGTGCGCAAGGTTTGAAGTTCTAACCTGCAGTGGCAGGCCCTTCGTGGCCAACCTCGTCAACTTCAGGAACGCCTTTCAATGCCAATAGTTTCCACTGCCACCTTGCGCCACTACGGAGATCCACATCCCCGCAGAAGAATCCATGTTCTGGATTCGGTGATGAGCTACGTCGACGTCGGGCAAGGCCGCCCCATCGTGTTCCTTCACGGCAATCCCACCTGGTCGTATGTATGGCGGAACATCATTCCGCATGCACAGCCCCATGGCCGGTGCCTGGCGCCCGATCTGATCGGGATGGGATTGTCAGCCAAATCTCCTTCGGGGAGCTATCGCTTCCAGGATCAGGCCCGATACCTGGATGCCTGGTTCGAAAGCCTCGCGCTGGAAGAGCAGGTCGTGCTTGTTTCCGACGATTGGGGGACGGCGCTTGCAGCCCATTGGGCCAACCGGAATCGCTCGCGTGTCAGCGGGTTCGTCTACATGGAAGGCGTCATACGACCGTCGACCTGGGCCGACTACCCGGAGGGGCCTCGACGTGTCTTCCAGGCACTGCGCTCGGAGGAAGGCCGCCGCATGGTCATCGAGAAAAACGCCTTCGTGGAAGACATATTGCCCCGCACCGTCGTGCACCCGCTGAGCCCAGCCACGATGGCAGGTTTTCGGGCGCCTTATCTCCACCCTGAAGATCGTGAAGCCATGCTGGCATGGCCCCGGGAGCTGCCTATCGAGGGCAGCCCTGCCGATGTCGTCGACATCGTGAAAGCGTCCGGCGACTGGTTGTCGAAGGCTCCCGTTCCGAAGCTGCTGATCGTCGGATCTCCCGGAGCAGCCCTGACGGGCGAAGCCCTCAGCTACGCAAGGAGCTGGTCGCATCAGGAGGAAGTCACGGTCACGGGTGCCCACGTCCTTCAGGAAGACTCTCCGCATGAAGTGGGCAAGGCTCTTTCGGCGTTCCTGCAAGCGCACGGCAATGGCAAGGGAGCTGGATCGTGAGTCAAGTGCTGCACGACCGTTCCGTTCCAACGCAAAGGCGCCATGCCATGAAGAAGATAGGCATCGCCGGCACGGGCCGGCTGGGGGCGGCCCTGGCATCGCGTCTCGTACAGGCGGGATACGAGGTGGTTCTTGCGAACAGGCGAGGCCCCGGGTCGCTCGGAAATCTGATTCGGGAGCTGGGACCGAACGCCTACGCGGGCACTCTGGAAACGGTTGCCGCCCAAGCTGTTGTCGTTCTGGCCATGAGATGGGAGGACATGCGCGAAGCGATTGCGGGCCTCGGCACGCTGGCTGGAAGGATCGTCATCGATACAACCAACCCCTACATGGAAAAAGACGGACAGCTTTCACTCATCGATATCGGCAAGCGAACGTCCAGTGAGATCGTCGCCAGCCTCATCCCTGATGCGCGCCTGGTCAAGGCATTCAATACCTTGGCCGCCAACACCCTCGCGGCCGATCCGGAACTGGCCGGAGGAGGTCGCCGGGTCATGTTCGTGTCGGGCGACCACGTGCCCTCCAAGGAATTGGTGAAGAACATCGCATCGACGGTGGGCTGGGTGCCGTTGGACCTGGGAGGGCTGGTCGCGGGTGGTCAACTGCAGCAGGCAGGCGGCCCTCTCGCTGGCATCGATCTGATCCGGGTCGCTTGAACATCAGGTGAGGGCCGGCCTGCGCCCCGTAGCAAGTGCCCGTCGAAGTGAGCGTTGGCAAAGGCCGGTTTCACCTTCTGGCTTTCTGTTGGCAAAACCTCGCTGCGGCCGCGCCGGGGTAAGCCCGCTGCATCCATTCCATCTCGCTTGATACGATTTTTGTCAAAGCGCCGATTCCCAGGGCGTTGGAGACAAGATGGACCCGAGCATTCCTGGCCGCGCCGGCGAGGCGCTGTACCGCGTCATGGTGCGCATCCGCGCCTTCGAGAACGCCGCCGAAACGGCCAGCCAGGGTGGCGTGAGTGCCTACGGCCAGCAGGCCGCCGGTGCCGCCAAGGTGCGCGGGCCGCTGCACCTCTCGACCGGGCAGGAGGCGGTGCCGGCCGGCGTCTGCGCGCACCTGCGCACGAGCGATTACCTCACCTCCACCCATCGGGGTCACGGCCACACGCTGGCCAAGGGCGCGGACCTCACGCGGATGATGTGCGAGCTGTTCGGCAAGGCCACGGGCTTCAACGGCGGCAAGGGCGGCTCGATGCACATCGCTGATTTTTCGGTCGGCATGCTCGGCGCCAACGGCGTGGTCGCCGCCGGTTTGCCGATAGCGGTGGGCGCGGCGCACGCGCAGAAGCTGCTCAAGAAAAGCGACGACATCACCGTCTGCTTCTTCGGCGACGGCGCCATCAACCGCGGGCCCTTTCTCGAAGCGCTGAACTGGGCGCGCGTGTACGAGTTGCCGGTGCTCTTCGTCTGCGAAGACAACCGCTGGAGCGCGACCACCGCGAGCGGCCCGATGACGGCCGGCGACGGCGCCTCGGCGCGCGCCGCGTCGATGGACATCGCGGCCACGCAGGTCGATGGCAACGACGTGTTCGCGGTGCACGCGGTAGCCGCGCGGCTGGTGGCCGAGGTGCGCGCCGGCGGCGGGCCGCGCCTGCTGCACGCGCTGACCTACCGGGTGAAGGGCCATGTGTCGGTCGACCTCGCGGCCTACCGCGACCCGGCCGAACTGGCCGCCGCGCTGGAAACGGACCCGATCGCGCGGGCGCGCGGACATCTTCTTTCAACGGGCATCGCCGCCGCGACGCTCGACGCCATCGAGAACGCGGCGCGCGACGAAGTCGACACCGCGCTGGCCGTGGCCGATGCCGCGCCCTGGCCCGATGCCAGCGCCGCCTTCACCGACGTGCAGACCATCGGAGCAGGCCAATGGCGCTGAAGAAAGAACTGAGTTATTCCGAGGCCGCGACGCTCGCGATCCAGCGCGAGATGGAGGCCGATGCACGCGTGGTCGTGCTCGGCGAAGACGTGGGCCGCGGCGGCATCTTCGGCCAGTACAAGGGATTGCAGCAGACCTTCGGCACCGAGCGCGTGATCGACACGCCGATCAGCGAGGCCGCGATCATGGGCGCCGGCGTGGGCATGGCGCTCGCGGGGCTGCGGCCGGTGGTCGAGATGCGCGTGGTCGACTTCGCGTTGTGCGGCATGGACGAGCTGGTGAACCAGGCCGCCAAGAACCGCTTCATGTTCGGCGGCCAGGGTCGCGTGCCGCTGGTGGCGCGCATGCCCGGCGGCATCTGGGACGCCTCGGCGGCGCAGCATTCGCAGTCGCTCGAAGCCTGGTTCACGCACCTGCCGGGTGTGGTGGTGGTGAGCCCGTCGACGCCGCAGGACAACCACAGCCTGCTGCGCGCCGCGCTGCAATGCGGCGACCCGGTCGTCTACATCGAGCACAAGACGCTGTGGGGCCTGCGCGGCGAAGTCGACGAAGACATCGCCGTGCCGCTGGGCAAGGCCGCGCGGGTGCGCGAAGGCAACGCGCTCACGCTGGTGAGCTGGAGCAAGCAGATGCAGGCCTGCGCCGCCGCCTGCGATGCGCTCGCGGCCGAAGGCATCGCGGTCGACCTGATCGACCTGCGCACGCTCTGGCCATGGGACCGCGACACGGTGCTGTCGTCCTGCGCGCGCACCGGCCGGCTGCTGGTCGTCCACGAGGCGGTGCAGGCCGCGGGCTTCGGCGCCGAGATCGCGGCCAGCGCGGCGGAAGCCACGGGCTGCCGCGTGGCGCGGCTGGGTGCGCCGCGCATTCCGGTCGGCTATGCGCCGGTGCTGGAGGCGCAGTCGCGCGTCGGCACCGAGGCCATCGTGGCCACCGCGAAGAAGCTGCTCGGCTGACGACGGCGCCGCGCCATGGACCCGCTCTTCTTCAAGCTGGTTCGGGTGGTCAACCTCACGGCGCGGCCGTTTCACGAACGCGTCGGCCACGCGCACCAGCTCACGCTGAACGAGTGGCGGACCATGGCCGTGCTCGCGACGCAGCCAGGGCTCAGCGCCACGCAGATCGCTGACCAGACGGGCCTCGACAAGATGGCGGTGAGCCGCGCGCTGGCCGGCCTGAAGCACCACCAGCGCGTGCAGCGCCGCGGCGACCCGACCGACCAGCGCCGTGGCCGGCTCTACCTCACGGCCACCGGCAAGGCGCTGCACGACACGGTGAGCGCGCTCGGCCGGCAACGCGAGGCCGAGCTGTTCGCCGGGCTCGATGCGAAAGAACTGGCCCGGCTGGACGCGACGCTCGACAAGCTGATCGCCGCCGTGCAGCACGCCGGATAGCCCGGCGCAAACGACTCAGGGGGCTCAGGCGGCAAAACCACCGTCGATGTTGATGCTGGCGCCCGTCACGAACGCCGCTTCCGGGCTCGCCAGATACGCCACCATGCCGGCGATTTCTTCCGGGCGTCCGTGGCGCGGCAGCGCCATCAGGCCATGCATCGCGGCGGCGTTCGGGCCGTCGACCGGGTTCATGTCGGTGTTGACCGGGCCCGGCTGCACGTTGTTGACCGTGATGCCGCGCGGTCCGAGATCGCGCGACAGGCCCTGCACCAGCCCGACCAGCGCCGACTTGCTCATCGCGTAGGCGCTGCCGCCGGGCCAGGGCATGCGCTCGGCGTTGGTGCTGCCGATGTTGATGACGCGGCCGCCTTCGCCCATGTGGCGCGAGGCCGCCTTGGCCGCCACGAACACGGCGCGCACGTTGATGTCCAGCGTCTTGTCGAAGTCTTCGAGCGAGAACTCGTCGAGCGTGCCGCCGAGGAACACGCCGGCGTTGTTGACGAGGATGTCGATCTTGCCGAGCGTGCGGGCCGCGTCGTCGATGCCGGCGGTCAGCGCGGCGGCGTCGGCGCTGTCGATCTTCAGCGCAAGTGCGCGGCCGCCTTCGGACTGGATGCTGCGCACGAGTTCGTCGGCCGGGGCGCTGGAGCTGGCGTAGCTGAAGGCCACGGCGGCGCCGTCGCGCGCCAGCCGGCGAACGATGGCGGCGCCGATGCCGCGCGAGCCGCCGGTGACGAAGGCGACCTTACCAGCCAGGACGGGAGAAGAAGAGGAGGAAGAAGCGTTGGAAGCCATGATTTTTCCGATCGATGTGTGGAGGAATGACTTCAGTGTCGGGATTCCACTCCTGCTCCGGTAGCCATCAATCGGCGCAATCAAATTCAACCAAAGGTTGAAGATGGCGTTGAAAATGCGCCCATGGAACCGCTCAATCACCTCGAATCCTTCGTGCAGAGCGCGGAGGGCGGCAGCTTCTCGGCCGCGGCACGGCGCCTGGGCCTCACGCCGGCGGCGGTCAGCAAGAACGTCGCGCGGCTCGAAGCGCGGCTCGGCGTGCGGCTGTTCCAGCGCAGCACGCGCCGCCTGACGCTGACCGAAGGCGGTGAGCGTTTTCTCGCGCAGATCGGCGGCGCGCTCGCCACCTTGCAGGAAGCCGTGGCCGGGATCGACAAGGACGACGGCCAGCCCGCCGGCACGCTGAAAGTGAGCATGGGCCAGGCCTTCGGCCGCGAGCATGTGCTGCCGATGCTGGGCGACTTCCTTGCGCGCTACCCGGCCATCCAGCCGGACTGGCATTTCGACAACCAGCAGGTGGACCTTGTCGGCGAAGGCTTCGACGCGGCCATCGGCGGCGGCATCGAGCTGCCGGCCGGGCTGGTGGCGCGCGAGCTGTCGCGCATCCACGTGGTCGCGGTCGCGGCGCCGGCGTACCTGCAAGGGCGCGCGCTGCCCGAGCAGCCCGCCGACCTGGCGCGGCTCGACACGCTGCTGCGGCGCTCCTCGCCCACGGGGCGGCTGCGCAGCTGGACCTTGCGGCGTGCGAACGGCGAAGAAACCACGGTCGATCTGCCGCGACCGCGCGCGATCTTCAACGACCCCGAAGCCATCGCGCATGCCGCGCTGATGGGCCTGGGCGTCGCGATGCTGCCGATGCCTTTTGTCGAACGCGGCCTGCGCAGCGGCGGGCTGGTGCGGCTGCTGCCCGAATGGCACCAGGACGCGGGCACCGTGTGGCTTTATTACCCGAGCAAGAAACTGCTGCCGCCCAAGACGCGCGTGTTCGTCGATTTCGTGCTGGAGCGCTTTCGCAACGAACGCTTCGCGCAGCGGATGCAGGTCGCGTAGGCGGCAACCCACGGGGTTTTTACCCGCGACGCGGGCGGCGCTCCCCTGTACAACCGCGCGCATGACTTTTCTTCTCTCTTTCTCTTCCTCTTCCTTTTCGTTGAATCGCCGCGGCGTGCTCGCGGCTTCGGTCGCCGCGGCCGTCACCCTGATGGCCGCTCCTTCGTGGGCGCAAAGCACGTGGCCGACCAAGCCGGTGCGCATCGTCGTGCCCTTCGCGGCCGGCGGCACCACCGACATCCTGGCGCGCGCCGTGGCGCCCGAACTGTCGAAGGCCTTCGGCCAGCAGTTCATCGTCGACAACCGGCCGGGCGCCGGTGGCAACCTGGGCGCCGAGATCGTGGCGCGCGCGCCGAACGACGGCTACACGCTGCTGATGGGCACGGTGGGCACGCACGGCATCAACCGCGCGCTTTACCCCAAGCTGCCCTTCGATCCGATCAAGGACTTCGCGCCGATCACCCTGGTGGCGGCCGTGCCGAACGTGATGGAGCTGAACGCCGAGAAGGCCAAGACGCTGAACATCCACAACGTACAGGACTTCATCAAGTACGCCAAGGCCAACCCCGGCAAGCTCAACATGGCGTCGAGCGGCAGCGGCACGTCGATCCACCTGGCGGGCGAGCTGTTCAAGAGCATGACGGGCACCTTCATGGCGCACATCCCGTACAAGGGCTCGGGCCCGGCGCTGCTGGACATGGTGGGCGGCAACGCCGACGTGATGTTCGACAACCTGCCCTCGTCGATGGCGCAGATCAAGGCCGGCAAGCTGACGGCGCTGGCCGTGACCAGCGCGCAGCGCTCGCCAGCGCTGCCCGACATTCCGACGGTGGCCGAAGTGGGTGGCCCATCGCTCAAGGGCTACGAGGCGAGTTCGTGGTTCGGGCTGCTGGCACCGGCCGGCACCTCGCCCGAGATCGTGAACCGGATTCAGCAGGAGGTGGCCAAGTCGCTCGGCACCCCGGCCATCAAGGAAAAGATGCTCGCCCAGGGCGCGATCCCGAGCGGCAATTCACCGGCCGACTTCACGAAGCTGATTGCCAGCGAGCACGTGAAGTGGGCGAAGGTCGTCAAGGACTCCGGGGCGAAAGTTGACTAACCCCTAGGCTTCGCGCACTTCGTGTCGCTTCTCCACCCCCTTGCAGGGGGCAACACCTGCGGCCCGGCAAAGCCGGTTCCGCGGTGTTTCACGAAGAAGACATGTCTCTCGTGATCAGGTCTTCCAGGTCACGTCCTTCTTTTCGGCCAGCGAATCCTTGAGCATGTGAAGCAGGGGGGCTGCACGCTGGTGCAGTCCGACATGCTGCTTCTCGGCGTCGGCCGCATGGCCTTCGACGGCGTAGTCGTCGTTGTTGTGGGCATTGCTGCCTTCGCGCGCCAGCGCGCCTTCGAGGGCGGCAATGGCGCCGGGGATCTGCTCGACCGTGATGATGCCCTGGGGCGCCACCGACTTGCCGACGATGTCGAGCAACTGGCGCGCATGCACTTCGAGCATCACGAAATCAGCGGAAGCCCGGGACTGGAAGCGATAGAGCATGGTGTTTTTCACTCACTTGTAGATGTAGTCACGGGCAAAAGGGTACACCGATTGCGCGCCACGCAAAACGCCATGTTCGACCTTGCCGTCGGGCTTGGTGGAAAGCATCTGGTGCAGCGAGATCCAGCCCTGCTCGAAGCTCATCGCCGAACCCGCAAGGTAGAGGCGGTAGGCGCGCAGCACGCGCTCCGCGTTCTCGCCCTGCCGGCCGCCGCTGCGCCGCAGCACTTCGCGCGCCGTGTCGAGCTGCGCCTCGAGCGCATCCGACCAGGCCCAGAGCGTGCGCGCGTAATGCGGGCGCAGGCTCTCGGTGTCGACCATCTCCAGGCCGGCCGCCGCCGTCTCGCGCAGCACGTGCGTCACGTGCAGCAGTTCGCCGCCCGGGAAGATGTACTTCTCGATGAAGTCGCCCATGCCCGCACCCAGCTGGCGGTAGTTGAGTTCGCCCGAGGTGATGCCGTGGTTCATGACCAGGCCGCCGGGCTTGAGCAGCGAATGGATCTTGCGGAAGTAGGTCGGCATGTTGGCCGCGCCCACGTGCTCGAACATGCCGACCGACGAGATCTTGTCGAAAGGCTGGTCGGCCGACACCTCGCGGTAGTCGCGCAATTCGACGCGCACGCGGCCCTGTAGGCCTTTCTCCTCAATCAGGCGCTGCACGTGCGCATGCTGGTTCTTCGACAGCGTGATGCCGGTCGCATCCACGCCATAGTGCTCGGCGGCCCACAACAGCAGCGCGCCCCAGCCGGAGCCGATGTCCAGGTAGCGCTCGCCCGGCTGCAGCATGAGCTTGCGGCAGATGTGGTCGAGCTTGGCCTCTTGCGCCTGCGCCAGCGTGAGGTCGGGTGTACGGAAATACGCGCACGAATAGACCCGGCGCGGATCGAGCCACAGCGCGTAGAAGTCGTCGGAAACGTCGTAGTGGAACTCGATCTGGGCCGCGTCCTTGCGCAGCGAATGCGAGCCGTGCGACTTGGCCATGTGCTGCAGGCGGCTCCACCAGCCGGTGTCTGTTTCGGCCGGGTTGCCGGGCAGCATGCCGACGGTGGCATCGATCAGGTCGCGCATTGCGCCTTCGATCTGCACCTTGCCCTCGACATAGGCCTCGCCGATGGCGCCGACCTGGCGGGCTGCCAGCTTGGCCAGCACCGCCCACTCCTTGAAGGCCAGGGTGACGCGGGCTCCGGCCTGGGCTACGCGACGGCCATCCGGCAGTTCCAGCGCGATGGGGACAGGCAGCGAAGCCAGCTGCGACTCGATCTTGGGTATCAAGTTTTGCATGGGGCTCATGGTATTGATTTTTACAAGGCTTTGCATCCCCGCCCCGCAACCGGACGCAACCAGCGGCCGTAACCATTCGGCATTGACAGCAGATTGTTTATGTCTAAACTATTGAACCATGAACAGCCTAAGCCACGTCCGCCCCGCTCCTGCCTCGGACCTCCAACGCATCCTGTGCATCGGCGGCGGGCCGGCCGGGCTCTACTTCGCCCTGTTGATGAAAGCGCGCAACCCGGCGCTGCAGATCACGGTGGTGGAACGCAACCGCCCCTTCGATACTTTCGGCTGGGGCGTGGTGCTGAGCGACCAGACGCTCGGCAACCTCAAGGCGGCCGACGCCGACACCGCGGCGCTCATCGGCAACGAGTTCCATCACTGGGACGACATCCAGGTGTTCTTCAAGGGCCGGCAGGTGCGCTCGGGCGGACATGGCTTCTGCGGCATCGGCCGCAAGCGCCTCTTGAACATCCTGCAGGAGCGCTGCCTTGCGCTGGGCGTCGACCTCGTGTTCGAGACCGACGCCACCGACGATCAGGCGATCGCCGCGCAGTACAACGCCGACCTCGTCATCGCCAGCGACGGCCTCAACAGCCGCATCCGCCAGCGCTACGCCGATGTGTTCAAGCCCGACGTCGACCTGCGCAACTGCCGCTTCGTGTGGCTCGGCACGCACCAGACCTTCGACGCCTTCACCTTCGCCTTCGAACAGACCGAGCACGGCTGGTTCCAGGCGCACGCCTACCAGTTCGACGACAAGACATCGACCTTCATCGTCGAGACGCCCGAAGCCGTGTGGAAGGCCCACGGCCTCGACCAGATGGAGCAGCCCGAAGCCATCGCCTTCTGCGAGAAGCTGTTCGCCAAATACCTCGGCGGCCACTCGCTCATCAGCAATGCCACGCACCTGCGCGGCTCGGCCAACTGGATCCGCTTTCCGCGCGTGGTGTGCGAGCGCTGGACGCACCGCATCGACGTCAATGGCCGCTCGGTGCCCGTGGTGCTGATGGGCGATGCAGCCCATACCGCGCACTTCTCGATCGGCTCGGGCACCAAGCTCGCGCTCGAAGACGCGATCGACCTCGCCAACGAATTCGCGCAGGGCGGCACCGTCGACCACGTGCTCGAAGGCTACGAGGCACGCCGCAGCGTCGAGGTTCTGAAGATCCAGAACGCCGCACGCAATTCCACCGAATGGTTCGAGAACGTGCCGCGCTACACCGGCATGCAGATCGAGCAGTTCGCCTACTCGCTGCTCACGCGCTCGCAGCGCATCAGCCACGAGAACCTGCGCGTGCGCGACACGCAATGGCTCGGCGGCTACGAAGAATGGCTCGCGGGCGGCAAGGCGATGGCGCCGATGCTCATGCCGTACAAGGTACGCGGGCTCACGCTGAAGAACCGCATCCTGGTGTCGCCGATGGCCACCTACAGCGCGGTCGATGGCGTGCCGCAAGACTTCCTGCTGGTGCACCTGGGCGCACGCGCGCTCGGCGGCGCCGCGATGGTGTTCGTCGAAATGACGAGCCCGACGCCCGAAGGCCGCATCACGCCGGCCTGCACCGGTCTCTACAACGACACGCAGCAAGCCGCCTTCAAGCGCATCGTCGATTTCGTGCACACGCAGTCGAGCGCGAAGATCGCGATGCAGCTCGGCCACAGCGGCCCCAAGGGCTCGACGCGTGTGGGCTGGGAAGGCACCGACGAGCCGCTCGAAGAAGGCAACTGGCCGCTGCTCGGCGCCAGCGCATTGCCCTACGGTGAACAGAACCAATTGCCAGCCGCCATCACGCGCGCCGAGATGGACGCGCTGCGCGACCAGTTCGTCGACTCCACGCGCCGCGCCGTCGAGTGCGGCTTCGACTGGCTCGAACTGCACTGCGCGCACGGCTACCTGCTGTCGGCCTTCATCAGCCCGCTCACGAACCAGCGCACCGACGAATACGGCGGCGACATCGAAGCGCGCTGCCGCTACCCGCTCGAAGTGTTCCGCGCCATGCGCGCCGTGTGGCCGCAAGACAAGCCGATGAGTGTGCGCATCTCCGCGCACGACTGGGCACCCCGCGGCAACACCGATGCCGACGCGGTCGTGGTCGCGCGCCTATTCAAGGAAGCCGGCGCCGATTTCATCGACGTGTCTTCCGGCCAGACCACGCGCGCGGCCAAGCCGATCTATGGCCGCATGTACCAGACGCCGTTCTCGGACCGCATCCGCAACGAGGTCGGCATCTCGACCATCGCCGTCGGCGCGATCACCGACGCGGACCAGGCCAACAGCATCATCGCGGCCGGCCGCGCCGACCTCTGCGCCATCGCGCGTCCGCACCTGGCGGACCCCGCATGGACGCTGCATGAAGCCGCCAAGCTGCAAAGCCGCGACGTCGACTGGCCCAAGCAGTACCTCAGTGGCCGCGACCAGATGTACCGCGAGATCGCCAAGCAGCAGCAGATCGCTGCCGCGAACGCCGCGATGGGTACCGCACCGAACCCCGAGGAGACACACTGACATGGACCTCGAAGCGCGCGCGCACAGCGAACACCCCGAAGCGCTGCGGCTCTGGCTGCGGTTGCTCACCTGCACACAACTCATCGAAAAGCAGGTGCGCAACGAATTGCGCTCGCAGTTCTCGACCACGCTGCCGCGCTTCGATCTGATGTCGCAGCTCGAGCGTTCGCCCGACGGTCTGAAGATGAACGAGCTCTCGCGCCGGATGATGGTGACGGGCGGCAACGTCACCGGCATCACCGACCAGCTCGTGACCGAAGGGCTGGTCGAGCGCATCAACGTCGAAGGCGACCGCCGCGCCTGGCGCGTGCGCCTGACGCCACGCGGCCGCAAGCTCTTCAACGAGATGGCGCAGCAGCATGAAGACTGGATCGTCGAGGCCTTTGCGGGCCTCAGCGGCAAAGAGATCTCGCAGCTTCACAAGCTGCTCGGCAAGGTCAAGCAACACTCACACAACCAATTGATGGCGGAGACCGAATGAAGCACTACATCGGCGCAAGCAATCCCATGCGCGCGCAATTCGAAGCGAAGGCAGCCTACAAGGCCGAACACTTCGCATGGCACTACGAAGCGGGCGTCGGCACGATCACGCTGAACCGGCCCGAGCGCAAGAACCCGCTGACCTTCGACTCGTACGCCGAGCTGCGCGACCTGTTCCGCGCGCTGAACTACGCCACCGACGTGAAGGCGATCGTGGTCACGGGCGCGGGCGGCAACTTCTGCTCGGGCGGCGACGTGCACGAGATCATCGGCCCGCTCACCGGCATGCGCATGCCCGAGCTGCTCGAGTTCACGCGCATGACGGGCGACCTGGTGAAGGCGATCCGCGCATGCCCGCAGCCGATCGTGGGCGCAATCGACGGCGTGTGCGCCGGTGCCGGCGCGATGATCGCGCTGGCCTGCGACCTGCGCTACGGCTCGCCCGCCACGCGCACTGCCTTCCTCTTCACGCGCGTCGGCCTGGCCGGCGCGGACATGGGTGCGTGCGCACTGCTGCCGCGTGTGATCGGCCAGGGCCGCGCATCGGAGCTGCTGTTCACCGGCCGCGCGATGACGGCGCAAGAAGGCCACGCCTGGGGCTTCTTCAATGCGCTGCACGAAAGCGACGCCCTGCTCGACGCCGCCACCAAGGTGGCACGCGAACTGGCCGAAGGCCCGAGCTTCGCGCATGGCATGACCAAGACCATGCTGTCGCAGGAATGGTCGATGACCATCGACCAGGCCATCGAGGCCGAAGCGCAGGCACAGGCCATCTGCATGCAGACCGAAGACTTCAAGCGTGCGTACGAAGCCTTCGCGGCCAAGCGCAAGCCGGTGTTCGGTGGGGACTGACGCCATGATGACCAAGATCTCCGCGCCACCTTCGACAGCACACCTTGCGCTGCCGTTCTTCGATGAGGCGCATCGCTCGCTCGCGCACGACCTGCTGCCGTGGTGCGCGGCGCAAGAGATCGACGAGCGCGACGACCGCGCGGCCTGCCGCGAATGGGTCCGCCGCCTGGGCGATGGCGGCTGGCTGCGCTATGCCGTGCCCGGCAGCGCGGGCGGTGCACTGGAGCGCCTCGATTCGCGCGCGCTCGTGCTGCTGCGCGAAACGCTGGGCTACCACTCGCCACTGGCCGACTTCGCCTTTGCGATGCAGGGGCTGGGCAGCGGCGCGATCACGCTCGACGGCACGCCGGCGCAACAGTCGCAGTACCTGACGGCCGTGGGCAGGGGCGACAAGATCGCTGCCTTCGCACTGAGCGAACCCGATGCTGGTTCTGATGTGGCCGCGATGGCCATGCGCGCCGAACCCACAGCCGACGGCTGGCGCCTGAACGGCGAGAAGACCTGGATCAGCAACGGCGGCATCGCCGACTTCTATTGCGTGTTCGCCAAGACCGATCCCACGGGCGGCACGCGCGGCATCACCGTGTTCATCGTCGATGCGACGACGCCCGGCCTCGACACCTCGGCGCACATCGACGTGATGGCACCGCACCCGCTGGCCACGCTGCGCTTCGACAACTGCATCGTGCCGCGCACGGCACAGCTGGGCGAACTCAACGGCGGCTTCAAGCTCGCGATGCGCACGCTCGACATCTTTCGTGCATCGGTTGCCGCTGCGGCGCTTGGCATGGGGCGTCGTGCGCTCGCCGAAGCCATTGCGCATGCAAAAGGCCGCCGCATGTTCGGGCAGACGCTCGCCGACTTCCAGCTCACGCAGGCCAAGCTCGGCGAGATGGCCGCGCTGATCGACAGCGCCGCATTGCTCACCTACCGCGCCGCATGGATGCGCGACGACGCCGAACGGCGCGGTGCACCCGCGGTGGGCGACGTGTCGGCCGCGGCGGCAATGGCCAAGATGTGCGCCACCGAGAACGCGAGCCGCGTGATCGACATGGCGCTGCAGATGCACGGCGGCCTGGGCGTGAAGGTTGGCACGAAGATTGAGAGCCTCTACCGCGACATCCGCTCGCTGCGCATCTACGAAGGCGCGACGGAGGTTCAACAACTGATCATTGGCAAATCCGTTCTGCGGGGATAAATACCGTGTCTGCCCAAGTCGACCGCTTCGTTCACGACCGCCTGCCGCCTGCACAGCAGTTGCCGGTCTTTCGTTATGACCTGCCAGAGCTTCAGCTGCCCGACCAGTTGAACCTGGTGGAGGAGCTGCTCGACAAGGCGGCCGCGAAGGGTTTCGGCGACAAGCCGATGCTGCGATCGCCGCAAGGCACGCTCACGTATGCGCAGGCTGCGCTCGAGGTCAATCGCATCGCGCAGGTGCTGACGGAAGACCTTGGCCTCGTGCCTGGCAACCGCGTGCTGCTGCGCGGCGGCAACTCGGTCGCGATGGCGCTGGCATGGCTCGCGGCAGTCAAGGCCGGCTTGATCGCGGTGGCGACGATGCCGCTGCTGCGTGCCAAGGAACTGGGCGAGATCATCGAGAAGTCGCGCCCCGTGGCCGCGCTGTGCGACGGGCGGCTGCTCGACGAACTCGTGGCGGCGCAGCAGGCGCACCCGGTGCTCGCGACGGTGATTGCCTTCAACAAGCCCGATGCACCGGATTCGCTGTCCGCACGCGCGGCAGGCAAGTGCGGCGTTTTCACCGCATGCCCGACGGCAGCCGACGACATCGCGCTGCTCGCCTTCACGTCAGGCACCACCGGCAAGCCGAAGGCGCCTGTCACCACCCACCGCGATGTGCTCGCGATGTGCGAGACCTGGCCGCGCCATGTGCTGAAGGCGCGCAGCGACGACATCGTGGTGGGCTCGCCGCCACTGGCCTTTACCTTCGGGCTCGGTGGCCTGCTGATCTTTCCGATGTGGGCGGGCGCCTCGGTCTACTTTGCCGATGCGCCGTTCACACCCGAAGGGCTGGTGAAGCTCATCAACGAGGTCGGCGCGACCATCTGCTACACCGCACCGACCTTCTATCGCCAGATGGCGCCCTTCGTGCGCCAGCACGGCATGCCGAGCCTGCGCATCAGCGTGAGCGCGGGCGAGGCACTGCCGGACGCGACGCGCCAGCTGTGGAAAGAAGCCACGGGCATCGAGATGCTCGACGGCATCGGTGGCACCGAGGTGTTTCACATCTACATTTCCGCGGCCGGCAACGAGGTGCGCAAGGGCGCGGTCGGCAAGGCGGTGCCGGGCTTCACCGCGAAAGTGGTGGACGACCAGGGCAATGAGGTGCCGCACGGCACGGTCGGCAAGCTGGCATTGCAAGGACCGGTCGGTTGCCGCTACCTGGACGATCCGCGCCAGGCCGACTACGTGAAGAACGGCTGGAACTACCCTGGCGATTCTTTCGTGCAGGACGACGACGGCTACTTCTTCTACCAGGCGCGCGCCGACGACATGATCATCACCGCCGGCTACAACGTCGGCGGCCCCGAGGTCGAAGACGCGCTGCTCAAGCACCCGGCCGTGGCCGAGTGCGGCGTGATCGGCAAGCCCGATGCCGAGCGCGGCATGATCGTGAAGGCCTTCTGCGTGCTCAAGCCGGGCAACGAAGGCAATGCCGCGCTGGTGAAGGCGCTGCAGGACCACGTGAAGGCGACGATCGCGCCTTTCAAATACCCGCGGGAGATCGAGTTCGTGGCGGCCTTGCCGCGCACCGAGACCGGCAAGCTCCAGCGATTCAAACTGAGACAACTGAACACCACACCATGATCCACAAACTTCTTCAACCCGAGGGCTGGTTGCCTCCCAAGGGCTATGCAAACGGCGTCGCCGCGCGCGGCACGACGCTGTTCGTCGGCGGCCAGATCGGCTGGAACGGACAGCAGCAGTTCGAGTCGGACGACTTCATCGACCAATGCGGCCAGGCGCTACGCAACATCGCCGAGGTGCTGCGCGCGGGCGGCGCGGGCCCCGAGCACATGGTGCGCATGACCTGGTACGTGACCGATCGCGACGAGTACAGCCGCCGTCTTGCCGAGCTGGGCCCGGTCTACCGCGATGCGATGGGCCGCAACTTTCCGGCGATGACCTGCGTGCAGGTGGCGGCGCTGGTCGAGCACCGCGCGAAGGTCGAGATCGAAGTGACGGCGGTCATTCCGGACTGATCGCGCTTTCTCCGCGCCACGTCGTCGTCGTTGTCGTTACTCGATGGCGTGCGCGTAGCGCTTGCGGTACTCCGCCGGCGTAATGCCGACCTGGCGCTGGAATGCGCGGCGCAGGGTGTCGACATCGGCGAATCCGCATTGCGATGCCACCTGCTTGGGCACCACATCGCCCGCCTCCAGCAGGCGGCGCGCGACGGCCACACGTGTTTCTTCCACCCACACGGCGGGCGTGACGCCCACCTCCTGGCTGAACAAGCGCGCGAAATGGCGGCTGCTGAGGCCCATCCGGCTGGCGAGCTGCCCCACGCTGTGGTCCATCGCCGGATTCGCGGCAATCCAGCGCTGCACCTCCTGCAGCGCAGACCGGCCTGTCGGCGCAGCCTCGCCCTTGCGGCTGAACTGCATCTGTCCACCGGGGCGCTTGAAGAACATCACCAGTTGCGACGCGACCTTCATGGCGATCTCGCGGCCGAGGTCTTCCTCGACAAGCGACAGCGACAGGTCGAGACCTGCGGTCACGCCGGCGGCGGTGCGCAGCCGGCCGTCACGCACATGGATCGCATCGACATCGACCGTGACCGACGGGAAGTCGCGGGCCAGTTGGTCGGCCACGGCCCAATGCGTCGTCACGCGCCGGCCGCTCAAAAGCCCTGCCTGCGCGAGCACGAAGGCACCACTGCACACCGAGCCGAAACGGCGCACCTTGGGCGTGAGCTTGCGCAGCCACGTGCCGACATTGGCGTCGAAGACGGTGTTCGCGGCCTGCGGAGAGCCCGCCACGAGCAAGGTGTGGATCGGGTCTTCGATCTCTTCACCGACGACCGCATCGGGCATCAGGCGCGCGCCCGAAGAACTGCGGACGGCACCTGGCTGGCTTGCGATGACGAGCAGCCTGTAGGCATTCATTCGCGCTTGCACGTTCGCTTCGGCGAACACGTCGAGCGGGCCTGACACGTCCAGCAACTGGACGCCGGGCATGGCGAGGATCGCGATGGTCTTGGTGGTTGTTCGCACGGCGCTTGTGTCTCTTTCGGCAATGCAATGGCTTGATTCGTCGCCTCACGTCTGTTGAGGACATTTTAGCCGACTCCTAAAGTTGTTCCCACACTTTCAGGAGAAATCCACATGGCTTTGACGACGACGACCATCGAAGGGGTGTCCGTCCCCGACAGCAAGCTCGCACGCGAGATCACGGAACTGGTTCGGGATACGGCGCCGCCGCTGCTGTTTCATCATTCGAGCCGGGTCTATTACTTCGGCGCGCTGGCCGGAAAGCACCGTGGCTTGGTTTTCGACCCGGAGCTGCTTTACGCGGGCGCGATGTTCCATGACATGGGGCTCCTGCAGAAACACAGCAGCGCGCACGAGCGCTTCGAGGTCGATGGCGCGAACGTGGCGTGCGATTTCCTGCGTGGCCATGGCATTTCGCAGCAGGAAGTCGACCTGGTCTGGACCGCGATCGCGCTGCATACGACGCCGGGGATCCCGCAGCACATGCATCCGGTGGTTGCACTGGTCACGGCGGGCGTCGAGATGGACGTGCTGGGCCTGACCTATCCGGAATACAGCGAAGCGGAGCGCACGCAGGTCGTGCATGCGCATCCACGCAGCGAGCACTTCAAGGAGGACATCATCCAGGCCTTCTACGATGGCATCAAACACAAGCCCGAGACCACCTTCGGCAACGTGAAGGCCGACGTGATCGCGGACAAGGAGCCGCACTTTCACCGAGGCAATTTCTGCAGCGTGATTCGCTGCTCGGCCTGGCACGGCTGAGAAATTCGAGAAATAAAAAAGCCCTCATTGCGAGGGCTTGATTCATTCAATTGACCGGCCAAAGAAAAAAGGCCCTTTGAAATTCAAAGGGCCTTTTAAATTGGTTGCGCGAGCAAGATTTGAACTTGCGACCTTTGGGTTATGAGCCCAACGAGCTACCAGGCTGCTCCATCGCGCGGCAAGATGGAATTATAACTTATTCTGCAGCGCCTTGGGCGGCATCTGCTTCTTTAATTTCAGGACGGTCGACCAGTTCGACCAGAGCCATCGGCGCGTTGTCGCCCACACGGAAACCCATTTTCAGGATACGCGTGTAGCCGCCCGGGCGAGCCGCAAAACGCGGGCCCAGATCGGCGAAGAGCTTGACGACGCTGTCGCGGTCGCGCAGGCGGTCGAAGGCCAGACGCTTGTTGGCGAGCGTGGGCTTCTTGGCGAGCGTGATCATCGGTTCGATGACGCGACGCAGTTCCTTGGCCTTGGGGACCGTGGTCTTGATGACTTCATGCTCGATGAGCGAATTCATCATGTTCTGCAGCATCGCAAGGCGGTGCGAGCTGGTGCGGTTGAGTTTGCGGAGTCCGTGTCCGTGACGCATGGTGCTTTCCTTTACTTTATAAAAACAGGCAGCCGTGTCAGGTACTGCCCGGTGCACTGGCCCTTTTCAGGGGGCCTCTTTCAAAAATTCAAATCAACGCTTGTCGAGACCGGCCGGCGGCCAGCTTTCGAGCTTCATACCCAAGGTCAGGCCGCGCGAAGCGAGGACCTCCTTGATTTCGTTGAGCGACTTGCGACCCAGATTCGGGGTCTTGAGCAGCTCGTTTTCGGTGCGCTGGATCAGATCACCGATGTAGTAGATGTTTTCGGCCTTCAGGCAGTTGGCCGAACGCACGGTGAGTTCGAGCTCGTCGACAGGGCGCAGCAGGATCGGGTCGAATTGCTGGGCGCTGCGCGGTGCCGGGGCATCGAATGCAGCCAGTTCGCCGCCTTCGAGCTGCGCGAACACGGCGAGCTGTTCGACCAGGATTTTAGCCGAAGCGCGCACGGCATCTTCAGCGGTGATCGCACCGTTGGTTTCGATCTCGACCAGCAGCTTGTCCAGGTCGGTACGCTGTTCGACACGGGCGCTTTCGACCGTGTAGCTCACGCGCTTGACGGGCGAGAACGAAGCGTCGAGAACGATACGGCCGATCGACTTGGTCGGCTCGTCGGCGTAGCGGCGCATCGTGCCGGGCACGTAGCCACGACCCTTTTCAACCTTGATCTGCATGTCGAGCTTGCCGCCTTGCGACAGGTGCGCGATCACGTGATCGGGGTTGATGATCTCGACGTCGTGCGGCGTCTGGATGTCCGATGCCAGCACCGGGCCTTCGCCGTCCTTGCGCAGGCTCAGCGTGACTTCGTCGCGGTTGTGGAGCTTGAACACCACGCCCTTGAGATTCAGAAGGATATTGACGACATCTTCCTGCACGCCGTCGATCGACGAGTACTCATGCAGAACGCCAGCGATCGTGACTTCGGTGGCCGAGTAGCCCACCATGGACGACAGCAGAACGCGACGCAGCGCGTTGCCGAGCGTGTGGCCGTAGCCGCGCTCGAAAGGCTCGAGCGTGACCTTGGCCTTGTTGGGGGCAAGTTGCTCGACCTGGATGGTCTTGGGTTTCAGCAGGGTGGTTTGCATGCAGACTTCCTCTCAATACCCCCGGCTCGTTACACCGGTAAGGCTGGTGAAGCACCTGATCCGCGGCAAAGCACGGAGCAGGAACGTGAACAACAATAACAATCTCCCGCACGCGCCACAGGGCGGGTGCGGGTAGAAAAAATCAACGCGAATACAGTTCGACGATCAGCGATTCGTTGATGTCGGCTGCGAATTCGTCGCGATCGGGGACCTTCTTGAAGGTGCCTTCGGCCTTGTCGGCATTCACATCGACCCAGGCCGGAATACCGACTTGCTGGGCGAGTTGCAGCGCTTCGGCGATGCGGTTCTGCTTCTTCGACTTGTCGCGCACGGCGATCACGTCACCAGTCTTGACCAGGTACGACGGGATGTTGACCGACTGGCCGTTCACCGTGATCGCCTTGTGCGACACAAGTTGACGTGCTTCAGCGCGGGTCGAGCCGAAGCCCATGCGGTAGACGACGTTGTCCAGGCGCGATTCGAGAATGAACAGCAGGTTGGCGCCAGTGTTGCCGCGGCGGCGGTCAGCTTCTTCGAAGTAGCGGCGGAATTGCTTTTCCAGCACGCCGTACATGCGCTTGACCTTCTGCTTTTCACGCAGTTGCAGACCGTAGTCCGACGTGCGCTGACCCGAAGTGCGACCGTGCTGGCCGGGCTTGGAATCGAACTTGGCCTTGTCTTGAATGGAGCGACGGGCGCTCTTCAGGAACAGGTCGGTGCCTTCACGGCGGGACAGTTTGGCCTTGGGGCCGAGGTAACGTGCCACGATTCTTCCTTTGTGTATCTGCCGCAGGTGCCTGCGGGAGCCATCTGCGAGACGCGGATGGCGGTGGGCTTAGTTAAAAAACAAATGCGCAGCCGCTCGAAAGCTGGCTGCGCCTTGCGGACTGACGATCAGATGCGGCGACGCTTCTGGGGACGGCAGCCGTTGTGCGGAACGGGCGTCACGTCGGCAATGGAATTGATCCGGATGCCGAGCGCAGCCAGTGCGCGCACCGACGATTCGCGACCAGGGCCCGGGCCCTTGATCTCGACGTCGAGGTTCTTGATACCTTGTTCGACAGCAGCACGGCCGGCCACTTCGGAAGCCACCTGCGCAGCGAACGGGGTCGACTTGCGCGAGCCCTTGAAGCCCTGGCCACCCGACGAAGCCCACGACAGGGCGTTGCCCTGGCGATCGGTGATCGTGATGATGGTGTTGTTGAACGAGGCATGCACGTGGGCGATACCGTCCGCAACGTTCTTGCGAACCTTCTTGCGAACGCGCTGTGCGGCGTTGTTTGCAGGTGCTTTAGCCATGCTGGTCTATCCTTATTTCTTCAGGGACTGCGCAGCCTTGCGCGGACCCTTGCGGGTGCGGGCGTTGGTGCGCGTGCGCTGGCCGCGCATCGGCAGGCCGCGACGGTGACGGAAGCCGCGATAGCAGCCGATGTCCATCAAACGCTTGATGTTCATCGTCGTCTCGCGACGCAGATCGCCTTCGATGGTGAACAGAGCGATCTGATCGCGGATCTTCTCGAGATCGCCGTCAGTCAGATCCTTGATCTTCTTCGAATATTCGATGCCGCTCGCTTCGCAGATTTGACGGGCGCGGGTGCGACCGATACCGAAAATGGCGGTCAGGCCGATTTCAGCGTGCTTGTGCGGCGGGATGTTGATGCCAGCAATACGTGCCATGTGCGTCCTCTAATACTCTTCAATCAACCCTGGCGCTGCTTGTGGCGCGGGTCGGTGCAAATCACACGCACCACACCTTTACGGCGGATGACCTTGCAATTACGGCAGATGGTTTTGACCGAAGCCGAAACTCTCATTTCATTCTCCTAAAACTGTTTAACGTGGCGGTACACCGCCCACTCACCCAATATTCTCAATACTGAAACTCACAGCCCTACGATGTCTTGAAGTTGGCCTTCTTCAGCAGCGATTCGTACTGCTGGGACATCATGTAGTTTTGCACCTGGGCCATGAAGTCCATCGTGACGACCACGATGATCAGCAGGGAGGTACCACCGAAGTAGAACGGCACGTTGTACTTCAGGATCAGGAACTCGGGCAGCAGGCAGACGAAGGTGATGTACACCGCGCCAGCCAACGTCAGGCGAACCAGAATCTTGTCGATATAGCGAGCGGTCTGGTCACCCGGGCGAATGCCAGGAATGAACGCACCACTCTTTTTCAGGTTGTCGGCCGTTTCCTTGCTGTTGAACACGAGTGCCGTGTAGAAGAAGCAGAAGAAAACGATCGCAGCGGCATACAGCAGCACGTAGATCGGCTCGCCCGGACGCAGAGCGCCAGCAATGTCCTTGATCCAGCGGAAGCCACCTTCACCGGTGCTGAACCAGCCAACCACCGTTGCGGGCAGCAGGATGATCGACGAAGCGAAGATCGGCGGGATCACGCCAGCCATGTTCAGCTTCAGGGGCAGGTGCGACGACTGACCGCCGTAGACCTTGTTGCCAACCTGGCGCCGCGCATAGTTCACGAGGATCTTGCGTTGGCCGCGTTCGACGAACACCACGAAGTAGGTAACCAGCACCACCACTGCGACGATGAAGAGCGCGACGATGACGTTCATGGCACCAGTACGCACCAGCTCCAGCAGTCCACCGATGGCGTTGGGCAAGCCGGCTGCGATACCTGCAAAGATCAGGATCGAGATACCGTTGCCAAGGCCGCGTTCAGTGATCTGCTCGCCGAGCCACATCAGGAACATCGAACCTGCCGTCAGGCTCACCATGGCAGTCAGGCGGAAGCCGAAGCCAGGGGAGATCACCAGACCAGCCGACGATTCGAGGGCCACTGCGATGCTGAACGACTGGAACAGGGCCAGACCCAGCGCGCCGTAGCGCGTGTACTGCGTGATCTTGCGGCGACCGGCCTCGCCTTCCTTCTTCAATTGCTCGAAGGTCGGAAGCACGTAGGTCATCAGCTGCATGATGATCGACGCCGAGATGTACGGCATGATCCCCAACGCGAACACGGTGAAGCGCGAAAGCGCACCGCCCGAGAACATGTTGAACAGGCTCAGAATGCCGCCCTGCTGGCCCTGGAACAACGCTGCCAGCTGGTCCGGGTTGATACCCGGCACAGGAATGTGCGCGCCAATCCGGTAGACCACGAGCGCGAGCAGCAAAAAGACGAGCCGACGACGAAGGTCGCCGAACTTGCCTGTTTTTGCGATCGTTGCCGCGTTAGTTGCCACGAAGAACTTCTTTCAGTCCGTTGGTGATCAGGCGATGCTGCCGCCGGCTGCTTCGATCGCAGCCTTGGCACCAGCGGTTGCACCCACGCCCGTCAGCTTGACGGCCTTGGTCAGTTCACCGGTCTTGACGATCTTGACGACCTTGGCGAGCTGACCCACGAGGCCGGCTTGCTTCAGCGCCAGGACGTCCACTTCGGCCAAGCCGAGCTGCTCGAGGGCAGTCAGCGTGACTTCGGCGTTGAACTTCAGCAGGTGCGACTTGAAACCACGCTTGGGCAGGCGACGTTGCAGCGGCATTTGGCCGCCTTCGAAACCAACCTTGTGGAAACCGCCAGCGCGCGACTTCTGACCCTTGTGACCGCGACCTGCGGTCTTGCCGATGCCAGAGCCGATACCGCGGCCAACGCGACGCTTTGCGTGCTTGGCGCCGGCTGCCGGCTTGATGCCATTGAGTTCCATATCAGTCTCTCTTACAGAACTTTGACCAGATAACTGATCTTGTTGATCATGCCGCGCACCGCTGGGGTGTCTTGCAGCTCGCTCACGCTGTTGAGCTTGCGCAGGCCGAGGCCACGCACGGTCGCGCGATGCGATTCCTTGGTGCCAATCGGGCTCTTGACCAATTGCACCTTGAGGGTTTGTTGTTGCGTCGTCATTTGAATGCTCTTCCGATTGCTTGCGCTCAGGCGAAGATTTCTTCGACGGTCAGGCCACGCTTGGCAGCCACTGCGGACGCGGTCGTCGAGTTCTTCAACCCGTCGAGCGTGGCGCGAACCATGTTGTAGGGGTTCGACGAACCATGGCTCTTGGCCACGATGTCGGTGATGCCCATGACTTCGAACACGGCGCGCATCGGGCCGCCGGCGATGATGCCGGTACCCTTGGGAGCCGGGTACATCACGACCGTCGAGGCGCCGTGGTGACCTTGCACCTGGTGATGCAGCGTGCCGTTCTTGATCGGAGCCTTGAACAGGTTGCGACGGGCTTCTTCCATCGCCTTCTGCACGGCAGCAGGCACTTCCTTCGACTTGCCCTTGCCCATGCCAACGCGGCCATCGCCGTCGCCGACCACGGTCAGTGCTGCGAAACCGAGGATACGACCACCCTTCACCACCTTGGTGACGCGGTTGATCGCGATCATCTTCTCGCGCAAACCGTCCTCAGGACCTTCGTTCTGCGTTCTTGCTTGAATCTTTGCCATTTTGAATCTCGTGTCCGATTAGAACTGCAGACCGGCTTCGCGGGCTGCCTCGGCCAGCGCCTTGACGCGGCCGTGGTAGGCGAAACCTGCGCGATCGAAAGCGACCTTCTCGACGCCGGCAGCCTTCGCCTTTTCAGCGATGCGCTTGCCGATGGCGGTGGCTGCAGCGGCATTGCCGCCCTTGCCCGAACCGCCGAGCGAGGCGCGCACTTCGGCTTCGGCCGTCGATGCGGTTGCGATCACCTTGGTACCGTCGTCGGAGATGACGGTGGCATAGATGTGCAGGTTGGTGCGGTTCACCGTCAGACGGGCCACGCCCTGCGTCGCGATGCGAATGCGGGTCTGGCGCGAGCGGCGAAGACGCTGTGCTTTTTTGGTCAACATCATTTTGCTGCCCCTTACTTCTTCTTGGTCTCTTTGATCACGATCTTCTCGTCCGCATAGCGGATGCCCTTGCCCTTGTAGGGCTCTGGCGGACGAACAGCGCGGATCTCAGCGGCGATTTGACCAACGCGCTGACGGTCAGCACCCTTGATCACGATTTCGGTCGGGGTCGCGGTGGCCACCGTGATGCCTTGCGGCATGTCGATGTTGACCGGGTGCGAATAACCGACTTGCAGGTTCAGCTTGTTGCTGGACGCTGCAGCCTTGTAGCCGACGCCGACCAGGTTGAGCTTCTTCTCGAAGCCCTTGGTCACGCCAACCACCATGTTGTTCACCAGCTGGCGCACGGTACCGCTCATCGCATTCGCTTCACGCGACTCGTTGGCGGGCTCGAAGCTCAGCTTGCCGTCATTGCTGACGACCTTGACCAGCGCATTGCGTGCCAGGTTGAGCGTGCCGCCCGTGCCCTTGACGCTGATCTGGTCTTCCTTGATCGACACATCCACGCCTGCGGGGATGGTGATCGGCATTTTTCCTACTCGGGACATTTCAGTAACTCCTCGATGTCTCGGTTAGGCGACGTAGCACAGAACTTCGCCACCGACACCGGTAGCGCGTGCCTTGCGGTCGGTCATCACGCCCTTGGGGGTCGTGACGATCGCAACGCCGAGGCCGTTCTGGACTTGCGGAATGGAACTGCTGGCCTTGTAGACACGCAGGCCGGGGCGGCTCACGCGCTCAATGCGCTCGATGACCGGACGGCCAGCGTAGTACTTCAGCGAGATTTCAAGCTCGCTCTTGCCGGCTTCGGTCTTGACCTGGAAGCCGTCGATGTAGCCCTCGTCCTTCAGGACTTGTGCGATCGCGATCTTCACCTTGGAAGACGGGACCGACACGGTGGGCTTCGCCACCATCTGCGCGTTACGGATACGCGTCAGCAGGTCGGCAATGGGATCACTCATGCTCATGTTGTTTGCTCCTGCCTGGCTTACCAGCTGGCCTTGGTGACACCGGGGATGTCGCCATTGAAAGCCAGTTCGCGGATCTTGGCGCGAGCCAGACCGAATTGACGGAAGGTGCCACGGGGGCGACCGGTGATTTCGCAACGGTTGCGCTGACGCGTGGGGTTCGCGTTGCGCGGGAGCTTCTGCAGGCCCAGGCGGGCAGCAGCGCGCTCTTCGTCGCTCTTCTTCACGTCGTTGGAAATTGCCTTCAGTTCCGCGTGCTTCGCAGCGAACTTGGCAACCAGCTTGTCGCGCTTGAGTTCGCGCTGGATCAAAGATGCTTTAGCCACAGATCACCTCAGTTCTTGAACGGGAAACGGAAACCAGCGAGAAGCGCCTTGGCTTCTTCGTCGGTCTTGGCCGTCGTCGTGATGCTGATATTGAGACCGCGCAGGGCATCGACCTTGTCGTACTCGATCTCAGGGAAAATGATCTGTTCCTTGACGCCGATGTTGTAGTTGCCACGGCCATCGAATGCACGACCGGAGATACCACGGAAGTCGCGAACGCGCGGCAGCGCGATGGTCACGAAGCGGTCCAGGAATTCGTACATGTGCACGCCACGCAGCGTGACCATGCAGCCGATCGGCTGGTTTTCGCGGATCTTGAAACCGGCGATAGCCTTCTTCGACTTGGTGACCACGGGCTTCTGGCCAGCGATCTTGGTCAGGTCGGCGACAGCGTTGTCGAGAACCTTCTTGTCGGCGACTGCTTCACCCACGCCCATGTTCAGGGTGATCTTGGTGAGGCGCGGAACCTGCATCGGCGATGTGTAGCCGAACTTTTCCGTCAGGTCTTTCGCGATCTTTTCGCGATAGTGTTGTTGGAGACGTGCCATGTGAGTACCTCTTAGGCGAACTTGATTTCGTCGCCGCTCGACTTGAAGACGCGAACAGCCACGCGCTTGCCGTCGGCACCCTGGGTGATCTTGATGCCCACGCGATCGGCCTTGCCGGTCGCGGCATTGAAGATCGCCACGTTGGATTGGTGAATGGGCATGGACTTCTCGACGATGCCACCGGTCGTACCCTTCAGGGGGTTCGGCTTGGTGTGCTTCTTGACGAGGTTCAGGCCGTCGATGACGACGTGCGAGTCGTCCTTGCGGAGCGACACGGTGCCGCGCTTGCCCTTGTCACGACCGGCCAACACGATGACCTGGTCGCCTTTGCGAATCTTGTTCATGGCGTTGTTGTCCTTACAGAACTTCAGGGGCCAGCGACACGATCTTCATGAACTTTTCGGTGCGCAGCTCGCGCGTCACCGGTCCGAAGATGCGGGTGCCGATAGGCTCCAGCTTGGCGTTGAGCAACACTGCAGCGTTGCCGTCGAATTTGACGAGCGAACCGTCGGCGCGACGGATGCCCTTGGCGGTACGGACCACCACTGCACTGTAGATCTCGCCCTTCTTGACGCGACCACGTGGAGCGGCTTCCTTGATGCTGACCTTGATGACGTCGCCCACGCTGGCATAACGCCGCTTGGAGCCACCGAGCACCTTGATACACAGGACGGATTTCGCGCCCGTGTTGTCGGCCACTTCGAGCCGGGATTCAGTTTGGATCATTTCTTGATATTCCCAACTTGTACCGATGTGCCTCCAGGAGGGAAGCACCGCGGTCAGTCTTGGGCCCGTCGTCTGCACCTCGAACCACTCGAGGCACTTCCGCTTTGGGCTGAAAGCTTCGCCTTTTGGAAGCGAAGCCCGCGATTGTTGCACGCAGTCGTGCTGATGTCAACAACCCCATTACACCACCATGCGCTGGCACTAGACTCCGGGGCGTGCGCAATCCTGCGAATTCCCCTTTGTCGCCCCCTGTGCTTGCCCGCCGTCGCCTCCTGGCGGGCGCGACGGGGCTGCTGGCGCTGGGCCTGGGCGGTTGCGGGAGTGCAACCCCAACGCCAGACCCAGGCCGGCTGAGACGCATCGCGGAAACACGCTGGCCGCACCGTCTTTCAATAGAGGGCACCACGGCCGGGGGCCTCTCGGGCGTCGACTACGATCCGTTGCGAGGTGAGTACCTGCTCATCAGCGATGACCGGTCAGCTCTGGCGCCCATCCGTTACTACGTCGCTCGCTGGCCCCAGCCGGAGGCCGCTCCACCCGCCCCTGCGGGCGTGGTGTTGCTGCAACGCCCGGGCGGCGGCCCCTGGCCCAACCGGCGCCAGGCCCTCGATGGCCTTCCGGTCCCCGACCCCGAAGCCCTCCGATTGCGGCCCGGCACCAACACTGTGTTGTGGACCAGCGAAGGCGACATCGCCCGCGGTTTCGGCCCCGCCCTGTATGAATCAGCGCGCGACGGCCGCTTCTTGCGCGAATTCGCCCTGCCCGCGATGTTCGCCGCCGACCCGACGGAGCGCCGCGGTCCGCGCGACAACCTGACTTTCGAGGGCCTGGCCCTCACCCCCGATGGCCGGTTCGCCTGGCTGGGGATGGAAAACGCCCTGATCCAGGACGGCCCCGTGCCCACCACCGGCGCCCGGGGCGGCCCCTGCCGCTTCACCCAGCTCGACCTGGAGACCGGAAAAGCCACCCGCCAGATCGCCTACATACCCGACGCCATCCCGCTACGCCCGCTGGTTCCGGGCACCTACGCCGACAACGGCGTGAGCGAGATCCTCATGCTCGACGCCCACCGCATGCTGGTGCTGGAGCGCGCCTATGCGGCCGGCGCGGGCAATTCGCTGCGTCTCTATGAGATAGACACCCGCGCGGCCAGCGACGTGCTGGCCGTCGATGCATTGGTGCCCGGCAACCACCGGCCGGCCGCCAAGACCCTCGTGGCCGACTTCGCCGCGCTCGGCCTGTCCCGTCTCGACAACACCGAGGGCATGTGCTGGGGGCCGCCGC
Source organism: Variovorax sp. VaC1 (assembly GCF_043658315.1). Classification (NCBI taxonomy): domain Bacteria; kingdom Pseudomonadati; phylum Pseudomonadota; class Betaproteobacteria; order Burkholderiales; family Comamonadaceae; genus Variovorax; species Variovorax sp. VaC1. The sequence continues at coordinate 91,935 of NZ_JBIGLT010000005.1, forward strand.
TGCCCAATGGCAAGCGCATGCTGGTGGTCGTGAGCGACGACAATTTCAATCCCCTGCAAGTCACCCAGTTCGCTGCCTTCGAATACACCGACCGACCATGACCATCGCCGTGACCTTCCTCCCCCGCACCGCCCCCGCGCCGCTGCCGCCCGTCGCCTTCATCGGCGGCGGCAACATGGCCAGCGCCATCATCGGCGGGCTGATCCAGCAAGGCGCCCCGGCGGACGCGTTCGAGGTGGTCGAGCCCTTCGAGGAAGCCCGCACGAAGCTGGCGCAGTCCTTCGGCATCGTGGCGAAGGCCGAGGCCGGCGACAGCCTGTCGCGCTGCGCTGTCGTGGTGTGGGCGGTGAAACCCCAGACCTTCGCCGAGGCGGCCAAGTCCGTGCGCGCATTTGCCGCGAACGCCTTGCACCTGAGCGTGGCCGCGGGCATCCCGTCAGACAGCATCGCCCGCTGGCTCGGCACCGAGCGCGTGGTGCGCGCCATGCCCAACACGCCCGCGCTGGTGGGCAAGGGCATGACCGGCCTTTTCGCGCGCCCGGCCGTCGCGAGTGCGGACAGGGCGCTTGTCGCGCAGCTGCTGGCGCCCACCGGCGAGCTGATCTGGGTCGACGCCGAACCCGCGCTCGACGCAGTGACCGCGATGTCGGGCTCGGGCCCGGCCTACGTGTTCTATTTCATCGAGGCCATGACCGAAGCCGGCGTCGAGATGGGCCTGACGCCCGACCAGGCCCAGCGGCTGGCCATTGGCACCTTCACCGGCGCCTCGGCCCTCGCGCACAGCGCGACCGAGCCGCCCTCGGTGCTGCGCGAGCGCGTGACCTCCAAGGGCGGCACCACCTACGCGGCGATCACCTCGCTGCAGGGCGCGGACGTCAAGGCGCAGTTCAAGACCGCGATCCGCGCAGCGCAGAAGCGCGCGGCCGAGCTGGGCGAGGAATTCGGCCGCGGCTGAGCGCACGCGCAAGCCGACATTCGTCAGGCCGGGACCGGGACGGCCTCCACCACCCGCAGGCTGCGCGAAAACAGCGGCAGCAGCGACGCCGCCATCAGCAGCGCGGGCACGATGCCGAACAGCCACATCATCGCGGCGAGCGCTGAAGCCGGCTGCGCCACGGCCTCGCCGGTCGAGGGAATGAAGCCGCTCCAGCCCAGCACCAGCCCCGACAGCATGGCGCCCAGCGCCAGCCCGATCTTTTCCCAGCCGACCCACACGCCCGTGAAGGCACCGTCGCGGTTCTTGCCGCTGTGCCGCCGATGCTCGTCGATCACATCCGGCAGCAGCGAAAAGCCGAAGACCTGCCCCGCCGAAAAGCCGACACCCGCCAGCACCGCGCCGATCACCAGCACGGCCATCGACGTCGACAGGCCCAGCACCGACAGCAGAAAGCCGACCACGCCGATGCAGGTTCCCAACGCGAAGCAGGTGCGCTTGGGCAGGCGCCGCGCGACCATCGACCAGAGCACCATCGCGATCACGCTCGCCAGCGTCATCACGCCGAAGTACAGCGCAAGGAAGTTGCCGCCCAGCGGGCTCAGGTACTTGCCCACATACGCCAGCATGGTCGAGTTGGCGCTCTGCGCCAGCATCTGCAGCCCGTAGGCCAGCGCCAGCATCACGAAGGCCCGCTCGCCCAGCACCGTGCGCAGCTGCGCCGACAGGCTCGTGGCGTCCGTCGCGCCCTGCAGCAGCGGCATGCGGCGCGTGCCGAGCACGGTGACCAGCATGGCGATGAGGCACAGTGCGCCCACGCCCCACCCGACCACGCCATAGGCCTTCGCCGTGCCGCCCAGCGCCTTCAGCACCTCGGGCCAGCCCACGGCGGCGATCAACAGGCTCAGCCCCAGGAAGCCCATGCGCAGCGCGACGAGGCGCGTGCGTTCGTGCCGGTCGCCGGTGATCTCGCCAAGCAGCGCGGTGTACGGCACGCTGAACAGCGCATAGCCCGTCGTCGCCAGCACGAACATGAGCGTCACGTAGACCCAGCGCGCCTGCGGCGTGTCGAGCGCCGGCACGTTGAACACCAGCGCGATGCCGCTCGACAGCAGCACCGCGCCCAGCAGCATGAACGGGTGGCGCCGGCCCCAGCGCGTTTCGGCGCGGTCCGAGCGCAGCCCGATGTACGGGTCGGTCAAAAACTCCCACAGCTTGGGCAGCAGCAGCGTGAACGACGCCCACGCGGCCGCGATGCCCAGGTGGTCGGTCATGAAGAACAGCAGAAAGAGCTGCGGCACCACCAGGAAGCTGCCGGTGCCCAACGTGGCGAACCCATAGGCCACGCGCACGCGCAAGGCCAGCGGCTGCGTGGCCGCGATCGGTGTGGTGATGGTCATGCGGGCCTCGGTTCGGCGGGGAACACGGCAAGCGGCTCGCGCCCTGCCACGGCGGTGCGGGCGCGCGCCTTGAGCGCCAGCCGGTCGACCTTGCCGATGGGCAGCATCGGCAGGTCGCGGACGATCTCGATGTGCTTGGGCAGTTTGTAGTTGGCCAGCCGCTCGCGCAGCATGGCCTTCAGCGCGGCCGGGCTGCCGTCGCCCTTTTGCGTGACGACGAAGGCGTAGCCCACCTCGACGTAGTCATCGTCCGGCACCGGCACCACCACGGCCATCGCGACGGGCGCGAGCGCTTCCAGGGCCTGCTCGATCTCGAGCGGATAGACGTTGTAGCCGCCCGACTTGAACATCTCCTTGCTGCGCCCCACCAGCCTGACGCGGCCTTCGGGCGTCACGACGGCGATGTCGCCGGTGCGGAACCAGCCGCCTTCCGCGAAGGCCTCGGCGGTGGCATCGGGGCGTTGGAAGTAGCCCGTGAAGAGCCAATCGCCATGCAGCTGGATCTCGCCGGCGGTGCCCTTGGGACAGGGGCGCCCCACATCATCTGCCAGGCGCCATCCAATGCGTGAATCGAAGCGGCCGACGGTGCCGGCGATGGTCTCGGCGTCGTCGTTCATGTCGGTGAAGGTCGAGAAACCCATCGCCTCGGTCAGCCCGTAGCCGTTCATCACGGGCCGGCCCGTCACCTCCTGCAGCAGCCGCACCAGCGGCAGCGGCGGCTGGTTGCCGGCCAGGATGATCTTCTGCAGGCTCGAATAGTCGGTGCTGCGAAAGCGCGGCGAACGGCTGATGGCAAGGAACATCGCGGGCACGCCGCCGATCATGGTCAGGCGATGCGTCTCGATGGCCCGCAGCATCGCGTCGGGGTCAAAGTCGGGCTGGAACACCACGGTCGTTCCCGTCACCACGCAGTTGGTGCACAGGTCCACCACGCAACCGACGTGATTGACCGGCAGGTTGCACAGCGTGCGCCCCTGCCCCTCGACACCGAAGTGCACCGGGTCGTTGGTAACCGGCGCGATGAACACGATGCCGCGGTGCGTGAGCTGCGCGCCCTTCGGCGTGCCGGTCGTGCCCGAGGTGTAGACCAGCAGCGCCGTGTCTTGCCCGCGCACGGCATCGCGCGCCGCCTGCAGGCGCTCGGGCGCCACGTCCTTTCCGGTCCTTGCGAAGGCGTCGAGCCTGCGGCTGGACACGACCCAGCAACTGCCCTCAGCGCGCTCGGCCAGCGCCTCGATCTTGCGCACATGCGCCGGTTCGTCGTCGAGCAGGCCGAACAGCAGCGTGGGCTTGCAGTCGGCCATGATCACCGCGAGTTCGGCCTCGGTGTACTTGGGGTTCAGGCCCACGTAGATGCCACCGACGCTGGAGATCGCAAGAAACAGCGCCATGAACGCGGGGCAAGGCTTGGCGTAGACGGCCACGCGCTGGCCCGGTGCGAGCCCGTGCGCCAGCAGCGCGCTCGCCAGCGCATCGACCCACGCTTGCGCCTGGGCGAACGAGATGTGTTGATCGCCGTCGACCCATGCGTCGGTGTCGCCGCGGGTACGTGCGTGGTGCGCCAGCCAGGCGTCGGCGCGGGGCAGTTCAGGCAGCGGCATGGTCCGGCTCCCCGCTCTCGGTCAGCGCACGCGGCCCGAGAAAGAACAACCAGTCGGCCGCCAGCGTGACGGTGCCGTCTTCCAGCTCGAGCAGCACCTCTTCCTTCAGCAGGAAGCTGTCGTTGGGCCTAGGCGTGACCTCCGAGATGCGCACGCGCGCCCGGAAGCGCGCGCCGACCGGCATCGGCCGCACGAAGCGCAGCCGGTCGAAGCCGTAGTTCAGTGCATGGTTCATGTCGAAGGACACCAGCGTGCGCATCGCCTCGCCACTCAGCTTGATGAGGTGCGACACCTGGAAGAAGCCCTGCACGATGGTGCCGCCGTAAGAGGCCTCGCGGGCCGCGCGCTGCGGGTCGAGATGAATCCATTCGCCGGTGCCGTCGCCCGACAGATCCGCGTAGCGGTCGACCATGTCCTGGGTGATGCGGTGCCACTCGGACACGCCCTCCTGGCCGATCTTCTGTTGCATTCGGGCCAGCGCGGCGGCGGTCGATGGTGAGGTTTCAGCGGTCTGCATGGGGTCTTCGTCTCCTTCGGTTTTTCGGCATTCACATAACACTTGTTATGTTTTCGATAAAATATAACAAGCGTTATGTGGATGCGCAATAGGGATTCGACAGACCGCCATCCTCCTGTAGAGTCGTCGCACACCGGAGAGCGTTACCTTGGGAAAGACAACAGAAGCACAGGCACCGAAGCCACAGGCCGACAGGCGCGAAGCCATCGTCCACGCCGCCTGGCGCATGGCCGCCACAGGCGGGCTGGCCGCGGTCACGATCCGTTCGATCGCCGGCGAGATCGGGTTCACCACCGGCATCGTGATGCATCACTTCCCCACGAAGGAAGCGATCCTGGAAGAGATGATCGAACGCCTGTACCGCGGCCTGTTCGACGACTACCGTGCTGCCATCGAGCATGCGCCGACCGGGCGGCGGCTCGAACGCATGCTGCTGTCCTGCCTGCCGCTCAAGCCCCACACCGCCTTCGGCTGGAAGCTCTCGATCGTGCTTCAGAGCGAAGCGCTGCGTTCACCCGTCATCGCGAAGATGCAGCAGCGCCACTACCGCGTGTATGAAGACGACATGATGCGAGAGCTGGTGCAGCTGCAGGCAGACGGGCAGATCCCCGCGAAAACCGACCTTGCCTTCGCCATGTCCCGGCTGATCGCGCTGGTGGAAGGCATCGGCGCCACCTACGCGCTGCGGCCGCGCGCCATGCCGATCAAGCTGCAGCGCCAGCTCGTGCTCGACGAACTCGAGCGACTGCAGGCGCAGCCGCGCAGCTAGCGGTTAGCGAATCGCGTAGCCGGCCACGATGCCGACGAACACCGCGAAGCCCAGCCAGTGGTTCTCGCGGAAGGCCTTGAAGCAACCCTCGCGCGTGCGCTCGCGGATCAGGCGCCAATGCCAGAACGCCTGCGCCACGGCCGCAGCGATGCCTGCGTAGAACAGAGCGCCTAGAGAACGGCTGCTGCCGGCCCAGATCCAGACCGCCAGGAAGATCGCATAGCTCAGCATCACCGCCGCCACATCGAAGCGGCCGAAGGTGATGGCCGAAGTCTTCATGCCGATCTTGAGGTCGTCGTCGCGGTCGACCATCGCGTATTCGGTGTCGTAGGCCAGCACCCAGAACAGGTTGCCCGCGAGCAGCAGCCAGGCAAACCACGGCACCGTCGACTGCACGGCCGCGAACGCCATCGGAATGCCGAAGCTGAAGGCGATGCCCAGCACCGCCTGCGGGATCGACACGAAGCGCTTGGCGAAGGGATAGATCAGCGTGATCGCCAGCGCCGCGAACGACCACAGCACCGTCGTGCGGTTGGTGGTGAGCACGAGCCCGAAAGACACCAGCGCCAGCACCACGCCGAGGCCCAGCGCTTCCTTGACCGACATCGCGCCGCTGGTCACGGGGCGCTGGGCGGTGCGCTTCACGTGGCGGTCGAAATCGCGGTCGGCCACGTCGTTCACGCAGCAGCCCGCGCTGCGCATGAGGAAGGTGCCGAGCGTGAACACCACGATCAGGTGCCAGCCCGGCCAGCCGTCGGCGGCAAACCAGAGCGCACCCAGCGTGGGCCACAACAGCAGCAGCCAGCCGGCGGGACGGTTCCAGCGGATCAGGTCGAGGTAGAGCGCAAAACGACGGGCAAGCATGCGGGTGGCCGAACGGGCGGGAAAAAAAAGAGCGGCCATTGTGCCGCTCTTGGGGTTTCGCGAAGACGCCGGGGTGCGCTCAGTCTTCCAGCAGCGAACGCAGCATCCAGGCGGTCTGGTCGTGCACGGTGCAGCGCGCGGTCAACATGTCGGCCGTCGGGTCGTCGCCGGCTTCTTCGGCCACGGGAATGAATTCGCGTGCGATGCGCGACACGGTCTCGTGGCCCTTCACCAGGATGCGCACCATATCCATGGCCTTGGGCGGGGTCTGCGGCACGTCGGGCACGGTGGCGATCTTGCTGAACTCGGCATACGAGCCGGGCGCGTAGTGGCCAAGGGCGCGGATGCGTTCCGCGAGCACGTCGGTGGAGTTCCACAGCTCGGTGTACTGGCCCATGAACATCGCGTGCAGCGAGTTGAAGTGCGGGCCCGTCACGTTCCAGTGGAAGTTGTGCGTCGTGAGGTACAGCGTGTACGTGTCGGCCAGCACGCGGCTCAGGCCTTCGGCAATGGCCGCGCGGTCCTGGCGTTCGATGCCGATGTTGATGATCGGCGCGTTGCGGCTGCCCGACTCCTGCGCGACCACGGCGCGGCCCTTCTTGGGCACCTTGCCGGCGGAGGAAGCGGGCGACGATTTCTTCGAGGCTTTGGCCATGGCGAGAACTCTTTCTTCAAGTTGGGATGTGAACGAGTGATTCTCGAAGCCGCGCTGCGGCTTCGCAACAGCCTCACTCTATCCCAGCGATGAGCGATTCAAAACAGCCGCCGCGTAGGCCAATTCCTCGAATCTCTATGAGAGACGCTTGACGCCCGGCAGCTCGCACGCATAGATCGCGTTGCGCAGCGCGGCGATGGCTTCATAGCGCGTGAAGGTGCGGCGCCATGCGAGCACCACGCGGCGCGTGGGCGGATCGCGATCGTGCGCGTCGCGCACCGGCAGGTAGCGCACCATCTGCTCGGGCTCCTTGCGGCCCTTGACCTTGGGCTTGAGCGCCTCGGCCGGCACCGACAGGCGCGGCACCAGCGTCACGCCCATGCCCGAGGCCACCATGTGCTTGATGGTTTCGAGCGACGAGCCCTCGAAGCTCTTGCGGATGCCTTCGGCGTTGCTGGAGAAGCGCGCGAACTCGGGGCACACCTCGAGCACATGGTCGCGAAAGCAGTGGCCCGTGCCCAGCAGCAGCATCGTTTCGTTCTGCAGCTCTTCGGAGGTGATCGATTCGCGGTCGGCGAACTTGTGTTTGGTCGGCAGCGCCGCCATGAAGGGCTCGTCGTACAGCGGTGCCATCGCAAGGCCCGTATCGGGAAAAGGCTCGGCCATGATGGCGCAGTCGATCTCGCCGGCGCGCAGCATCTCGAGCAGCTTGGCGGTGAAGTTCTCCTGCAGCACCAGCGGCATCTGCGGTGTACGTGCGATCACCTGGCGTACCAGGTCGGGCAGCAGGTACGGCCCGATGGTGTAGATCACGCCCAGGTTCAGCGGGCCGGCCAGCGGGTCTTTGCCGCGCTTGGCGATTTCCTTGATGCTGGCGGCCTGGTCGAGCACGCTTTGCGCCTGCTGCACGATCTGCTCGCCGAGCGGCGTGACGGTCACTTCGCCGGCGCTGCGCTCGAAGAGCTTGACCTCGAGCTCGTCCTCGAGTTTCTTGATGGCCACCGAGAGAGTCGGTTGGGAGACGTAGCAGGCCTCGGCCGCCTTGCCGAAGTGCCGTTCGCGGGCTACTGCGACGATGTATTTGAGTTCGGTGAGAGTCATAGCTTGCGTCAATTATGCGCAAGCATGTGTGACCCGGCACGAGCGGGGTTTAAGCCGCCTGCCCGGGCGCCTTCAGCCGATGGTCGCGATCGCCACACCCGCCGCCACGTAAGCCCCCGCCGCGGCCGACATCGCGATGCGCCCCGCGCGGTGCGCCACGACCTGCATCTCCATCTTCATCGCTTCCATCACGGCGATGACGGTGCCTTGCGCGACCTCGTCGCCATCGGCGACCTTCCAGCCTTGCAGGGTGCCCGAGACCGGCGCGGGCACGGCGGCCGCATCTGCCACCGGCGCCGCAGCCAGAGGCACGGCACCCGCAGCGCCAACAGCGGCCGACGACAACCCACGCAGCAGCTCAGGCGGCAGGCCCAGCGACATGCGGCGCCCGCCCACCTCGATGGCCGTGCGGTGCAGCGTGGTGTCCGACATGGGCTCGGGCCGCTCGGCTGCGATCTCGGTGTTCGCGAAATCGGTTTCGATCCAGCGCGTGTGCACCCTGAAGGCGTCTTCCGACACGAAGTCCGGGTGCGCCATGGCCGCTCGGTGAAACGGCAGCACCGTCGCCAGGCCCTCGATGCGGAATTCCTTGAGCGCGCGGCGCGCCCGCGCAATCGCCTGCGTACGCGTGGCACCGGTGACGATCAGCTTGGCCATCAGCGAATCGAAAGTGCCCGGCACGGTCGAGCCGGCCACCACGCCCGTATCGACGCGAATGCCAGGACCCGAGGGCGCGTCGAACACCTTGACCGGCCCCGGCGAAGGCAGAAAGCCACGGCCCACGTCTTCGGCGTTGATGCGGAACTCGAAGGAATGGCCGCGCGGCGCCGGCGTCCGCGTGATCGACAACGGCAGGCCGTCGGCAATGCGCAGCTGCTCGATCACGAGGTCGATGCCGGTGGTTTCCTCGGTCACCGGATGCTCGACCTGCAGCCGCGTGTTGACTTCGAGGAACGAGATCGCACCGCTCGCGCTGAGCATGAACTCGACCGTGCCCGCACCGGTGTAGCCGGCCTCGGCGCAGATGTCGCGCGCCGACTGGTGGATGCGCTCGCGCTGCGCATCGCTGAGGAAGGGCGCGGGCGCCTCTTCCACCAGCTTCTGGTTGCGCCGCTGCAGCGAACAGTCGCGCGTGCCGAGCACCACCACGTTGCCGTGCGTGTCGGCGATGACCTGCGCTTCGACATGGCGCGGCCGGTCGAGAAACTGCTCGACATAGCACTCGCCGCGACCGAAGGCGGTCACGGCCTCGCGCACCGCCGATTCGTACAGCCCCGCGACTTCGTCCATGCGCCACGCGACCTTGATGCCGCGGCCGCCACCGCCGAACGCGGCCTTGATGGCCACCGGCAGGCCGTGCTTCTCTGCGAAGGCCAGCACTTCGCTCGCGTCCTTCACCGGATCGGCGGTACCGGCCACCAGCGGCGCGCCGACCTGCATCGCGAGCTTGCGCGCCTGCACCTTGTCGCCCAGGCGGGCGATGGCGGACGGCGACGGGCCGATCCAGACCAGGCCGGCGTCGATGACCGCCTGCGCGAAGGCCGCGCTTTCGGAGAGGAAGCCGTAGCCGGGGTGCACCGCGTCGGCGCCGCTGCGCTTGGCGACCGCGAGCAGCTTGCCGATGTTCAGGTAGGTGTCGGCGGGGCGGTTGCCGTCCAGGCCGTAGGCCTCGTCGGCCATGCGCGCGTGCAGCGCATCCAGATCGGCGTCGGCGTAGACGGCGACCGATGGCACGCCGTAGTCGGCACAGGCGCGTGCGATGCGCACGGCGATTTCGCCACGGTTGGCGATCAGGACTTTTTTCATCGGAAGACTCTCGATCTCAAGGTTCGACGGGGTCGAGGCCGCAGCCCTGGCCCGCAATGGGTTGGAAGCGGACGCGCGCGTTCACGGGGATCTGCCCCGCCCGGTCCAGGTGGTGGGTGGCGACGGAGGCGATCACGGGGTAGCCGCCGGTCAGCGGGTGATCGGCCAGGAACAGCACGGGCTGGCCGCTCGGCGGCACCTGGATCGAGCCCCGGGCCGTGCCCTCGCTGGGCAGCTCGGACGCATTCGCGCGCACCAGCGCCTGCTCGCCCGCCAGCCGGATGCCGACGCGATTCGACTGCGGCGTGACCACCCACGGCTGGCCGCACAGGCGCTCGACCGCATCGGCCGTGAACCAGTCGGTGCGCGGGCCGAGCACGATGTCGAGCAGGACCTCTTCGTGCACGGTGGGCAGATCGGCTGGCGCCACCTCGGGCGCGCCGACGACGGCGCCGGATGCGACCGCGCGCACCGGCAGCACATCGCCCGTGGCCAACGCGGGCGGGCCGATGCGGGCCAGCGTGTCGGTGGCGCAGCTGCCGAGCACGGGTGCGATGGCGAAGCCACCCCGCACCGCCAGGTAGCTGCGGATGCCGGCGCTGGGCTCGCCCAGCGTCACGACGTCGCCATCGGCCAGCGCGACGGGCTGGTGGCGCGGCAACGGCCACTGCGCGCCATCGGCGCGGGTCAGCGAGAGCGGCCCGTCGGCGCCGGTGATGGCGATCACGGCCTCGCCACGGCAGGCGAACTGAAAGCCGCCGTAGGCGATCTCGACGCAGGCCGTGTCGGACGCATTGCCGACCAGCCGATTCGCCGCCTGCAGCGCCTGCTGGTCCATCGCACCGGAGGCGGACACGCCCTGCTTCGCCTGCCCGTGGCGGCCACGGTCCTGCCACAGCGCCTGCAGTCCGGTGGCGCGCACTTCGAAGGCACAGCCACCTTCAGCGACAGCAGGCACGGGCGCCACCGCGGCTTGCTGAACCACAGGCAACGACACCTGCGATGCCGTGACATCCACGAAGCGCACCGTGTCGCCAGGCTGCAGCAACGCCGGTGTTTCACGCGCCAGGTCCCACATCGGCGCCTCGGTCACGCCGATGATCTGCCAGCCGCCCGGGCTGGCCTGCGGGTACACGCCGCTGAAGCTGCCCGCGAGACCCACCGCGCCCGCGGGAATGCGGGTGCGCGGCACCGCGCGCCGTGGCACGTTCAGGCTGGGGTGACCGCCGGCGAGGTAGGCGAAGCCGGGCGCAAAGCCGGTGAAGGCGACGGTGTAGTCGCTGCCCGTGTGACGGCGCACCACTTCGTCGGGCGTGATGCCCAGCAGGCCGGCCACTTCGGCCAGGTCCTCGCCGGTGTAGCGCACGGGAATCTCGATGCGCTTGTCGACACGCGTCTCGCGGGCATCCAGGCTGCGCTGCCCGATCTCGCGTGCGAGCGCCGCTGCCGAAATCGCGGCGGGCCGAAAGCTGACGAGGATCGTGCGCGCAGCGGGCACCAGTTCTTCGACGCCTGCGATGGGCTCGGCGCGCAGCGACGCCAGCAGCGCGAGCGTCTGGGCCAGGTCGTCGAGCTCGACCAGCACCGCATTCAGGTTGACCGGCAGGAAGCGCATCGTCATGCGGCGGCCGCTTCCGTGGATGCGACGAAGGGCCGGATCGTCACGCCGGCCGCCTCGAGCCGCTCGCGCACGCGGCGCGCCATCTCGACCGCGCCCGGGCTGTCGCCGTGCACACAGACCGAGTCGGCCTGGATGCGCACCATGCTGCCGTCGATGGCGGTGACCACGCCATCGCTGGCCAGCCGCAGCATGCGCTCGGCCACGTCCTGCGCGTCGTGCAGCACGGCGCCGGGTTCGCGGCGCGACACCAGCGTGCCTTGCGGCGTGTAGGCGCGGTCGGCAAAGGCCTCGGCCACCGCGCGCAGGCCCTGCGCCTCGGCCCAGCCCAGCAGCGGTGAACCCGCCAGCGCCACGAGGCACAGACCGGGGTCGACCTCGCGGATGGCCGCGATGACGTCGCACGCCTGGCGCTCGTCGTGGGCGATGGTGTTGTAGAGCGCGCCGTGCGGCTTCACATAGCGCACGGTGGTGTCGGCCGCCGCGGCCAGGCCCTTCAGCGCGCCGATCTGGTAGATCACGTCGGCGCGCAGGTCGGCGCTGTCCACGTCCATGTTGCGGCGCCCGAAGCCCACCAGGTCGCGGTAGGCCACGTGGGCGCCGACCGCGACGCCGCGCTCCTTCGCCTGGCGCAGCGTGCGCAGGATGCCCGCGGGGTCGCCCGCATGGAAGCCGCAGGCCACGTTGGCGCTGCTCACGATACCCAGCATGGCGGCGTCGTCGCCCATGCGCCAGACCCCCAGGCTTTCGCCGAGGTCGCTGTTCAAGTCGATGTTCATCGTTGGTCTCCGGCGTGCGATGCACGCCTTGGGGTCAATGCAGGCGGCCTGCGGTCTCGCGCACGTCATTGCGCACCGTGAGCGCGGTGCGGATCGCCACGCGCATCGCGTCCACCTGCGTGGACAGCGCCATGCTGGCCACGCCCGGCTTGGACGCCGCCTGCTCAGGCAGGTAGGGCACGTGGATAAAGCCGCCGCGCGCGTGCGCCAGCGCCGGACGCGTCGCGAGCCGATGCATCAGCGCGTAGAAGATGTGGTTGCACACGAAAGTGCCGGCACTGTTCGACACGGCCGCGGGCAGGCCCGCCGCGCGCATGTCGCGCACCATGGCCTTGATCGGCAGCGTCGTGAAGTAGGCCGCCGGGCCGTCTTTGAACACGGGAAGATCGATGGGCTGCTGTCCGACGTTGTCGGGGATGCGCGCGTCATCGATGTTCAGCGCGGCGCGCTCCATCGAAATTTCAGTGCGCCCGCCCGCCGCGCCGAGGCACAGCACCAGCTGCGGAGGCGGGCCTGTCAACGCGGCGTCGAGCGTGTCGATGGCACGGCCGAACACGCAGGGCAACTGCAGCGCCTGCACGGTGGCGCCTTCGCAGGTCCAGCCGTCGAGCGCGCGCGCGATTTCCCAGGCGGGGTTGACGGGATCGTTCTCGAAGGGCTCGAAGCCCGCGACCAGCACGCGCGGGGCCGAACCGTCTGTCGTCTTGCGCAGGTCCATCAGCGGAACATCAGGAAGTACAGCAGGAAGATGTTGACCACCAGCAGCGCGGCCGCGGTCGGTATCTGCACCTTGATCACCGCGTTCTTGTCGGGCAGCTCCAGCAGCGCCGCCGGCACGATGTTGAAGTTGGCCGCCATCGGCGTCATGAGCGTGCCGCAGTAGCCCGAGAACATGCCGATGGCCGCCATCACGGCCGGGTCGCCGTGGTACACGCCCACCAGCACCGGCACGCCGACGCCGCCCGTCATCACCGGGAAGGCCGCGAAGCCGTTGCCCATGATGATGGTGAACAGCGCCATGCCCAGCACGTAGACCACCACCGCCACGAAGCGGATGTCCATGTTGATGTAGCTGGTGGTGATGTACGCCACCGCCTTGCCCACGCCGGCGTCGGAGAACACCAGGCCCAGCATGCCCAGCATCTGCGGCAGCACCACGGCCCAGCCGAGCGCGTCGGTCAGGCGGCGCGATTCGCGCATGCCCTGCACCGGGGTTTCGCGCGTCAGCCAGCAGGCCAGCGCCAGCGCCACCACGCAGCCCACGCCCAGGCTCACCAGCGTGGTGTTCTTGGGGTCGAGCAGGAAGGCGTCGCCGATCTTGACCTTGCTCATCAGCACGGTGCCGATGACCGTGACCAGCGGAATCGCCAGCGCCGGCATGAAGAGCTTGTTGCCCAGCCGCGTGGCGCTGGCCTGGTATTGCTCGGGCGTGGGTTCGCGGTGCTTGCCCGCGCCCACGCCGCGCATGCCGGCGATGACGGCCATGGCGATGGCGCCGACGCCGACCCACGCGGGCGGCAGCTTGTCGCCGATCAGGAAGACCAGCGAATAGAGGCCCCAGAACAGCGCGCTCGTGTAGCGCTTGGGGTGCTTGGTGTCGGTCAGCGTCATGATCGCCGTGATGGCGAGGATGAGGCCGACCAGGATGTACAGGTGCTGGATCGACAGGATCATGATCAGCGTCCTTCGTTGGCGGGCACGGCGGCCGAGGGTGCGGTGGCGGCGTCACCGCCCAGCTCGCGGGCCAGCGCCTGGTCCAGACGGCGCAGGCGCCACGAGTGGATGACGAAGGCGGCGATGGCGGTCGGAATGCCCCACATCGCGATGTGCAGCGGCTCGACGTCGATGCCGGCCTCGTGCAGGAAAGTGGTCATCAGCACGATGGCACCGAAGGCCACGAAGATGTCTTCGCCGAAGAACAGGCCCACGTTGTCGGTGGCCGCCGCGTAGGCGCGCAGCTTGTGGCGGATGCGGTCGGGCAGCTTGCCGTAGCGGGTCTCGGTGGCGCCTTCGGCCATCGGCGCGAGCAGCGGACGCACCATCTGCGGATGGCCGCCCAGGCTGGTCAGGCCCATGGCCGCGGTGAGTTCGCGCGCGGCGAGGTAGACGATCAGCAGGCGGCCGGCGGTGGCCGACTTGATGCGGCTGATCCAGTTCTGCGCGTGCTGGCGCAGGCCGTGCCGCTCGAGCAGCCCGATCACCGCCAGTGGCAGAAGAATGATCAGCGGCAGGTTTCGCGTCTTGATGAAGCCCGTGCCGATGGCCGTCAGCACCGCCATCGGGCCGAAGCCGGCGGCCACGGCCGTCACGATGGCCGTGACGATCACCACCAGCATCGGATTGAAGCGCAGGATGAACCCCGCAATGATCACGGCCACGCCGATCAGCGGCCACAGAGGGATGTCAGGAGTCATGTTGGTCTTTCGTTTGGATTCGGAAACCACCCTGCGCGGGGTGCGCCGGCGAAGCTATTGATGCAAACCCCGTGCCAATGAATGAGCAATTCAATTCCAATGAATCACTCATTTCAAACAAGTTGTTGAACAATTTGCGGTAGTGTGCCCAACAACGGTGCCCGGACGCCCCCATGGAAACCCTGAAAAAAGCATCCTTTGGTGCACATGCCGGCGCCCCGCCCCGCGCGGCTTGGCGCCGCGGAAATCTGTTAGAAAGCAGGCTCGCCGCGCCCTGTGGGACGGTGTCGCCCAGTCGGCATGGCCGGTGAGCGCGCGGCATCCACGCTCCCTTTCCACCCCCTCCCGGCATGAACCGACTGGTCTCTCCCACTTCCCCTGCCGCGCCGGCCGCCGGCGCGCTGACACTCAACGACCGGGTGGCCGAGCTCATCCGCCAGAAGATCGTCAAGGGCGAGTTCTCGCCGGGGCAGCGGCTGTCGGAGGCCGCGCTGGCCGACAGCCTGGAGATTTCGCGCAACACCCTGCGCGAGGTGTTCCGCACGCTCACCAAGGAAGGGTTGCTCAAGCACGCGCCCAACCGCGGCGTGTTCGTGGCGGTGCCGAGCATCGCGTCGATCATCGACATCTACCGCGTGCGGCGCCTCATCGAATGCCAGGCGCTGGCGCAGGCCTACCCGCGCCACCCCGCCAAGAAGCACATGCGCGACGCGGTCGAAATGGCGCACCGGTGCCGCGAAGCCGGCGACTGGCTGGGCGTGGGCACGGCCAACATGGAGTTCCACATGGCCATCGTGGAACTGGCCGACAGCGAACGGCTGAACACCCTGTTCGCGCACATCCTGGTCGAGCTGCGGCTGGCCTTCGGCCTGCTGAAAGACCCGGAGTTCCTGCACGCGCCCTACGTGGACATGAACACCAAGCTGCTCGAGCTCATCGAGGCCGGCAAGTTCGCCGAAGGCTCGGTGGCGCTGAACGACTACCTGATCCACTCCGAGCGGATCGTGCTCGCGGTCTACGCCCGCCAGATGCCCGAAGGCGGCATCGACGGCTGACTGTGCGCGCTAGCGGGCCCCGGCCGCGGCGCCCAGTTCCAGCTTCATGCCTTCGTGCGTGGCCTCGAAGCCCAGGCGCTCGTAGAAGCGGTGCGCGTCGGTGCGGCGCTTGTCGGTGGTGAGCTGCACGAGGTGGCAGCCCGCCGCGCGGGCACGTTCGATGGCGTGGACGAACATGCGCTCGCCGATGTCCTGCCCGCGATGGGTGGACGCCACCCGCACGCCCTCGATCTGCGCCCGCAGCGCGCCCTGCCGCGCCAGCCCCGGAATGACGATGAGCTGCAGGCAGCCCACGACCTGCGCCCCCACCACCGCGACCAGCACCTCGTTGCCGGCCTGCGCCTGCATCTGCCGCCAGGCGCTTTCGTAGACCGAGAGATCGCCAGGGCGCTCGCGCGACGCGCCGAGCACGTCGTCGGCCAGCATGGCTGCGATGGCAGGCAGGTCCGCCTGCACGGCGGTGCGGATGTTCAGGGGTGGGTTCGTTGTCATTGCGTGCCTCGGGTGAACTGAAATAATGACCGACCCTGCCACGCCACGCCGACGGATACGTGCCATGACCCTGTCTGCCTACCTGCTCTTCCTGCCCGCCTGCTTCGCCATCAACATGGCGTTCGGCCCCAACAACCTGCTGTCGGTGACCAACGGCGCGAAGCATGGCGTGTCGCCTGCCGTGCTCGCGGCCGGCGGGCGCCTGCTGGCCTTCTCGATCATGATCGCCATCGCGGGCCTGGGCATGGGCGCGGTGCTGGTGGCGTCGGAGATGGCCTTCGACATCATCAAGTACATCGGCGCCGCGTACCTCGTGTGGATCGGCATCCGCCTGCTGCGCGCCCCAGCCCCCACGGCCGAGGTGCAGGCGCGCGATGCGTCCGCGCCGCCCTCGCTGCGCGCACTGGCGCGCCAGGAGTTCACCGTGGCGGCGGGCAACCCGAAGGCCATCCTGGTGTTCACCGCCTTCTTTCCGCAGTTCGTGGTGCCCGGCGCGTACGCATCGAGCTACATGCTGCTGGGCCTGACCTTCCTGGTGTTCGAGCTGGTCGCGATCGCGCTCTATGCGCTGCTCGGCGCGCGCATGCGCCGCATGGCCAACGGCAGCCGCGCGATGCGCTGGTTCAACCGCGTCAGCGGCAGCATGATGGTCGGCTTCGGGCTGATCCTGGCGTTCACGCGCCGCCCGGCCGGCTGACGACTGCCCTCAGGCCTTGAGGTACTCGGCCTTGGTGCCGAGCCAGCGGTCGATGTGGCGCTGGGCCAGGTCGGGGTGCTTCTTGAGCATCACGGGTGCCAGTTCGCGCGCCCAGTCGAGCAGCAGCGTGTCGGTCGTCAGGTCGGCAAAGCGCAGCAGCGGCGCCCCCGACTGGCGGGCACCGAGAAACTCGCCGGGCCCGCGAATCTCCAGGTCGCGCCGCGCGATCTCGAAGCCGTCGCCGGTCTCGGCCATCGCCTTGAGGCGCGCGCGTGCCGCCTCGCCCACGCGCCCGCTGTCGCCCGGCGCATAGAGCAGCACGCAGGCCGAGGCCGCCGCGCCACGGCCGACACGCCCGCGCAGCTGGTGCAACTGCGAGAGGCCGAAGCGCTCGGCGTGCTCGATCACCATCAGCGAGGCGTTGGGCACGT
The DNA here is from genome assembly GCF_043658315.1 of Variovorax sp. VaC1. Lineage (NCBI taxonomy): Bacteria > Pseudomonadati > Pseudomonadota > Betaproteobacteria > Burkholderiales > Comamonadaceae > Variovorax > Variovorax sp. VaC1. Next base: position 109,068 of record NZ_JBIGLT010000005.1, read on the forward strand.
CGACGCCCACTTCGATCACCGTGGTGCTCACCAGCACCTGGATTTCATTCGCGGTAAAGGCCGCCATCACCGCCTGCTTCTCGGCCGTGGGCATGCGCGAATGCAGCAGGCCGACATGCACGGCATCGCCCAGCGTGTCGGCCAGTTCGTCGCGCGTCTCGGTGGCATTGCGCAGGTCGACCGCCTCGCTTTCCTCGATCAGCGGGCAGACCCAGTAGACCTGCCGGCCCTGCGAGATCTGCGCCTGGATGCGGTCGATCACCTCGTCGCGCCGATGGTCGGCCACCAGCTTGGTGACGATGGGCGTGCGGCCCGGCGGCAGCTCGTCGAGCGTGGACACGTCGAGGTCGGCGTAGTAGCTCATCGCCAGCGTGCGCGGGATGGGCGTGGCGCTCATCATCAGCAGGTGTGGTTCGAGATGACCGCCGGCCTTGCCTCGAAGCGCCAGGCGCTGCGCGACGCCGAAGCGATGCTGCTCGTCGATGATCGCCAGCGCGAGGTTCTTGAAGCGCACCTTCTCGGAGATGACCGCGTGCGTGCCGATGACCAGCGCGGCCTCGCCGCTTTCGACGGCGGCCGACATCGCATCGCGCTCCTTCTTCTTCTGGCTGCCCGTGAGCCACGCCACGCGCAGGCCACGCGCGGCCAGCAGCGGATCGAGCCAGCCGACCAGCTTGCCGAAATGCTGGGCCGCGAGAATTTCGGTCGGCGCCATCAGCGCGCACTGAAAGCCCGCGTCGATGGCGCGTGCTGCCGCCAGCGCGGCCACCACGGTCTTGCCCGAGCCCACGTCGCCCTGCAGCAGCCGGTGCATCGGGATTTCGCGGCCGAGGTCGCGCGTGATCTCTTCGCCCACGCGTTGCTGCGCGCCAGTCAAGCCGAAGGGCAGCACCGCGAGCAACTGCGCATGCAGCGAACTCGCCACCGGCTCGGCGGACGCAGGCAACACGGGCGCGCGCTGCGCCGCGCGTTCCAGCCGGGCTTGCAGCTGCGAGAGCTGTTGCGCCAGCAGCTCTTCGGCCTTGATGCGCTGCCACGCCGGATGGCTGTGGTCTTCGAGCGTGGCCATCGCCACGTCGGGCGTGGGGTAGTGCAGGAAGGTGAGCGAGGCGCGCAGGTCCCACGCGCCGCGCAGGCCGATCTGCACGGGGATCGTTTCGTCGAGCACGGCGCGCGCAAGGCCCGAGCGCACCTCGCGCCGCAGCACCGGTTGCGCCAGGCCCGCGACGGTCGAGTAGACCGGCGTGAGCGCGTTGGGCAGCGCAGTGCCCGCCGCCTTCACCGTGGGATGCATGATCTGCCGCCCCACGAAGCCGCCGCGCATCTCGCCGCGCACGCGCACCCGCGCGCCGACCGCGAGCTGCTTTTGCTGCGAGGGATAGAAATTGAAGAAGCGCAGCTGGCAGGTGTCGCTGCCGTCGTCGATGGTCGCGATGAGCTGGCGGCGCGGGCGGTACACCACCTCGCATTCGGTGACCACACCCTCGACCTGCGCCATGTCGCCGTCGCGCGTGTCGGCCAGCCGCACGATGCGCGTCTCGTCCTCGTAGCGCATCGGCAGGTAGAGCGCGAAGTCGATGTCGCGCACCAGCCCGAGCTTGCGCAATGCGCGCTGCACCAGGCTCAGGCCGGTGCCGGGTGGTTGCGGCGGCAGCGCTGCAGCTGGCGTTGCAGGGGCTGCGCCAGCTGCGGGTGGGGACGGGGCTTTCTTGGGCGGCACTGGCAGGGTTTCTAGCGCGGGCGGCAAAGGTCCGTCAAGGCGCTGCGCGCATCGGGGAACGCGAAGCGGAACCCGGTCTGCAGCAGGCGCGCGGGCACCGCGCGCTGCCCTTCGAGCAGCAGGTCGGCCTGCTCGCCCAGCAGCAGCTTGACCGGCGCGGCGGGCGTCGGCATCCAGCAGGGGCGGTGCATCACGCTGGCGGCGACGCGGGTGAATTCTTCCTGCGTGAGCGCACCGGGCGCGGTGAAGTTGAAGACCTGCGCGGCCGCACCGTCGCCGGCCTGTTCGGTCAGCGTCCACACATGCGCCATCGCGCGAATCACGTCATGCACGTGCACCCACGACAACCACTGCCGCCCGCTGCCCAGGCGACCGCCCATGCCGAGCGCCACGGGCAGCAGCAGTTGCGGCAGCGAACCCTGGTGGCCCAGCACGAAGCCGAAGCGCATGCAGGCCACGTGCACACCGTGCGCCACGGCGCCATGGGCCGCCTGTTCCCAGCCCTGGCACAGCGTCGACATGAAGATGTCCTGCGGCGGCGCGTCTTCCGCCAGCTCGGCGGTGTCGCCCTGCGGCTGCACGCCGTAGTAGCCGATGGCCGAGCCCGAGAGCAGCAGCCATGGCTTGCGCGGCCGCGTGGCGATCCATGCGACCAGCGTGTTCGTCAGGCCCGCGCGGCTTTGCATCAACTGGCGCTGGCGCCGCTCGCTCCAGCGCTGGCCGAGGATGCGCGCGCCGGCCAGGTTGATGACCACATCGACATCGTCCGTCGCCGGGATCTGTTCGAGCGCCTGCACGCAGCGCACCGCGCCACCGAAGCCCCAGGCGGCCGAGCGCGCATCGCGCGTCCACACCGTGACCGCATGGCCGTCGGCCACAAGATGGCGCACCAGGAGCTGGCCGATGAAGCCGGTGCCGCCCGTCACCAGCACGCGCTGCGGCTTGCCGCCGAAGCGCAACGGCGCATCGACCGCGCGCTGTTCTTCCTGCGCGGTGCGGCGGAACAGCGCACGCGCCGCCAGCCCGTCGCGCAACCCCGAGATGCCCACGCCCACGCCGCACAGCGCAAGGAAGGCACCGAGCCAGCCTTGCGGCTGCCACACCAGCGCCGTCGGCTGCGCGGCCCAGTCCACCGCGTTCATGGCGAGCAGCGCGATGAACGCGCCGGCATTGATGGCCAGCACCGTGTGCGTGACGCGCTCGGTGGGCGGCAGCAGGCGGCTGCCGTCTTCCACCACGAAGTCCCACAGCGTGAGCACGATCTCGACGCCGAACACCGCGAGCAGCACCCAGGCCCACGCGCCGTGCCAGGCCCACGACGACAGCCCGATGAACATGGCGCAGTAGATCGACGAGCGCACCGCATGGATGGACAGCTCGCGCCGCGCGGTGTTGCGCTGCGCCAGCGCCTCGGTGCCTTCGTGGTGATAGAGCGTGTCGAACGCGCCCATCAGCCCCTGCGCGGCCATGAGCTGCAGCGCCAGCAGGTGGGTGTCGATCGTCATGCGGCCACCGCCTTCGGCTCGGCGACTTCCTCGAACACGCCGACCTGGGTGAAGGTGGTGCCCATCAGCCAGTGCCGGATCTCGATGCGGATGTTGAAGCGCTCCGGCGTCTCGTTGTGGTGCCACAGGAAGGTCTTGCCGGGCGTGAACAGGCCAGGCAGCGGAATGCGCCAGCCCAGCACGTCCCAGAAGTAGCCGTCGCTCTGAAAGTGCAGGCTGCCGCTGGGTTCCACGCTCAGCACCAGCTTCATGCCCAGGCCCATGCCGACGTACTCCAGCACCTCGCCGCGCTCGCTCTCGCGCATGAAGCTGGTGAACTGGATCGGCTTGCGGCCATGCAGGCGGTAGATGCGCTGCTTGTAGATGGCCGGGTCCTGCGGCTTGGCATAGACCTGGATCTCCACCGGGAAGTTGGCGTCGCTGTAGGGAATGAGCGCGCCCTGGATCATCGGCTGCGTCAGGTGCCCCAGCAGCTTGCCGAAGCGCGAGCAGCGCAACTCGCTGAGCGCGCCGAGGTAGTGCAGCGCCTTGCCCGGCAGCGGGTTCTTGTCGAAGCGCCGGCGGATGTCGGGGTGCAGGCCCTGCCACTTGCTCCCCAGGATCTTCTTGAAGAGCTCGCCTTCGGAGGGGCCGGGCTGGGGTGCGATGCGCGCGGCATGTGAATCAGGCATCCGTCGATTCTGCCTTGGCAACACGGCCGCGATACCCCCGTGTCGATGCCCTGTTTTCCGGCCATGGGACAATCCCGCCCGCTTCCGGTTTTCTCTGTCCCTTTCCCCACGCCTCCTTGGCACGGGCCCGTCCGGCCCTCAAGCACCATGCGCGCCTTCACGCTTTCCGATTTCGATTTCGCCCTGCCACCCGAACTGGTGGCGCAACACCCGGCCACCGAACGCACATCCTCCCGTCTGCTCGACGGCACAGGCGACGCCCCGGTCGACCGCATCTTCAAGAACTTGCCCTCGCTGCTGCGCGCGGGCGACCTGCTGGTCTTCAACGACACGCGCGTGGTCAAGGCGCGCCTGTTCGGCGAGAAGCCGACCGGCGGCAAGCTCGAGCTGCTGGTCGAGCGCGTGCTGCAGGGCCAGGAGGTGGTGGCGCACATGAAGGTGAGCAAGAAGCCGCCGGTGGGCACCACGCTGCAGATGGTCGGCGGCTTTCGCGCCACGCTGCTGGGCCGCTGGCCCGAGGAAGACGGCGCGCTGTTCCGCTTCGGCTTCGAGAGCGACGCCGGCGAAGACCCGTATGCGCTGATGTCCCGCTGCGGCCACGTGCCGCTGCCGCCCTACATCACGCACACCGACTCGGCCGACGACGAGAGCCGCTACCAGACCGTGTTCGCGCGCGTGCCCGGCGCGGTGGCCGCACCGACCGCCGCACTTCATTTCGACGAAGGCCTGCTGGCCGAACTCGAAGCGCGCGGCGTGCAGCGCGCCAGCGTCACGCTGCACGTGGGCGCGGGCACCTTCCAGCCGGTGAAGACCGAAAACATCGCCGAGCACACGATGCACGCCGAGCGTTACGAAGTGCCCGAGGCCACGCAGCGCGCGATTGCCGAGTGCAAGGCGCGCGGCGGCCGCGTGGTCGCGGTGGGCACGACCACGGTGCGCACGCTCGAATCGTGGGCCAAGAGCGGCGAGGCCACGGGCGACACGCGCATCTTCATCACGCCGGGCTTTGCGTTCGAGCACATCGACCTGCTGGTGACCAACTTCCATTTGCCCAAGAGCACGCTGATGATGCTGGTCTCGGCCTTCGCGGGCTACGAGCGCGTGATGGCGCTGTATGCCCACGCCATCGCCCATCAATACCGCTTCTTCAGCTACGGCGACGCCATGCTGCTCGCACGGACCAAGGACTGAACGACATGCTGAACTTCGACCTCCTCAAGACCGACCCCGACAGCCACGCGCGACGCGGCACGCTCACGCTCAACCACGGCAAGGTGCAGACGCCGATCTTCATGCCCGTGGGCACCTACGGCACCGTCAAGGGCGTGATGCCTCGCAGCCTCGAAGAGATGGGCGCGCAGATCATCCTGGGCAACACCTTCCACCTGTGGATGCGCCCCGGCCTCGACGTGATGGCCAGCTTCGGCGGGCTGCACCAGTTCGAGAAGTGGGACAAGCCCATCCTCACCGACTCGGGCGGCTTCCAGGTGTGGTCGCTGGGCGCGATGCGCAAGATCAGCGAAGAGGGCGTGAAGTTCGCGTCGCCCGTCAACGGCGACAAGCTGTTCCTCACGCCCGAGGTGTCGATGCAGATCCAGACGGTGCTCAACAGCGACATCGTCATGCAGTTCGACGAGTGCACGCCCTACGACACCAACGGCCACATCACGACCGAGGCCGAGGCACGCAGCTCGATGGAGCTGAGCCTGCGCTGGGCCAAGCGCTGCCAGACGGAATTCGCGCGGCTCGAAAACCCGAACGCGCTGTTCGGCATCGTGCAGGGCGGCATGTTCGAGAACCTGCGCGAAGAGTCGCTCGCCGCGCTGGTCGACATGGACTTCCCCGGCTACGCCATCGGTGGCGTGAGCGTGGGCGAGCCGAAAGAAGAGATGCTGCACATCATGGGCCACACGCCGCACCGGCTGCCCGCGAACAAGCCGCGCTACCTGATGGGCGTGGGCACGCCCGAAGACCTGGTGCAGGGCGTGGCCGACGGGGTGGACATGTTCGACTGCGTGATGCCCACGCGCAATGCGCGCAACGGCACGATGTTCACGCGCTTCGGCGACCTGAAGATGCGCAACGCGCGCCACAAGACCGACCCGCAGCCGGTGGACCCGAGCTGCACCTGCCACGCCTGCGCGGGCACCTCGGGCGTGAGCTGGAACGACGGCGGGCGCGAAGGCTTCAGCCGCGCCTACCTGCATCACCTGGACCGTTGCGGCGAAATGCTCGGGCCGATGCTGTGCACCATCCACAACCTGCACTACTACCTGAACCTGATGCGCGAGATCCGCGAGTCGCTCGATGCGGGCACGTTCACGGAATTCCGCGCACGCTTCAAGGCCGAGCGCGCGCGCGGCGTCTAGGGTTTTGCGGCGGCGCCCGGCGGCTTGACCGGCAGCGGGGTCGCATAGGGTTCGAGGCGCAACAGCTCGTTCTTGAAGATCACGACCTGCTTGAGCGGCGCCTGTACCAGCGCCCCGCCCGCGTCGTGCTGCGACGCGTACTGCCAGAGCGTGAGCTGCCCCTTGTCGGCCAGCATCGCGGCCAGGCGCTGCACGGGCGGCGTCGTGCCCGCGCCGAGCTGGGCCGATTCGATGCCCACGACGATGTCGTCGCGCGGCGAAACCGCCTTGAAGAGCAGCACCGGCGCCGATGCCTGCGCACGCACCCGCCGCGCCACGAAGGCGGCGGGGAGAAACAAGAGGCCGAAGGTGGCGCGGCGGCGGAAGGGGTCCATGACGACGTAGCGTAGCCCTGCCGGGCCCGCCTGCCCACAGGCCGGAAGCCATACGCCGGTCGGCGGGCCCATTCACGCCGGAAGCGGATATCCGGTACGCTCGCCGACTGCCTTTGTCGCTGTTGTCTTCATCCTCATGACCAACGCTTCTCCCTCCACGGCCTACACCGCCCGCTACCCTTCCCTGGCGGGCCGCACCGTCTTCATTTCCGGTGGGGCCAGCGGCATCGGCGAGGCGCTGGTGCGGGCCTTCCACGCGCAGGGCGCGAAGGTCGGCTTCTGCGATCTCGACACCGCCGCCGGCACGGCGCTCGCGGCCCAGTTGCAGGGCGAGCATCCGGCGCTGTTCCTAGCCTGCGACGTGACCGACACGCAGGCACTGGCCGCCGCCATCGCCGCGGTGCGCGCGCGCTTCGGGCCCATCGGCGTGCTGCTGAACAACGCGGCCAACGACCGTCGCCACGAGATGGCCGACGTCACGAGTGAAGATTTCGACCGCCTCGTGGCCGTCAACTTCAAGCACCAGTTCTTTGCGGCGCAGGCCGTGGCCGACGACATGCGCGCGCTGGGCGGCGGCTCGATCATCAACTTCGGCTCGATCAGCTGGATGATCAAGGGCCGGGGCTACCCGGTCTACCAGGCCTGCAAGGCGGCGGCGCGCGGCCTCACGCGTTCGCTGGCGCGCGACCTGGGCAAGCAGAATATCCGCGTCAATTCGGTGGTGCCGGGCTGGGTGATGACGGAGCGGCAGATCAAGCTGTGGGTGAAGCCCGAATCGGGCGCCGAGATCGATGCGGCCCAGTGCCTGCCGGGCCGGGTGATGGCCGAGGACATCGCGGCGATGGCGCTGTTCCTCGCCGCCGACGATTCGCGCATGTGCACCGCGCAGGACTACGTGGTGGACGCGGGCTGGACCTGAAGCCTTCGCCTTCCTTTCTCCTCTTCTTCGAGGCAGAAAGCAAAAAAGCCCGGCATGGCCGGGCTTTTTTGTGGGCGCGGTCCGGAGACCGGATCAGTCGCGCAGTTCGGCTGGCAGCGTGCCGCCATTGGCGGCGATGCGGCTCATCACCTGCTTGTGCAGGCCGATGTTCCATTCGGCCGAACCCGGCTCGCCGTCGCTGAAGAGAATTTCGCCGGCCAGTTCCTTGCGCGCGGCAAGGCTGCTGTCCAGGCCCAGCAACTTGAGCAGGTCGACGATCGAGGTGCGCCAGTTCAGGTCGGCAGCACCAGGCATCGCGTCCAGGATGGCAGGCACGTCGCCCAGCGGGATCGAGGGCGGCGGTGCCGCAACGGCCGGTGCGCCTGATGCGTCCGGTACAGCCGCCGGCGGTGCGGCGACGACTTCAGCGGCGTTGGCCGACGGAAAAATCTTGGAAAAAATCTTGCCGAAAAAGCTCATGGAAGGAGGTCCTCGTCGTGTGTGGTGGGGGCCGGGCGCCGCATGAAAGTGAACGCCGGCTGCGTGCGAAATGCAGCGCAGGCCAAGGTTCTAACACTTTGCGGCGACAGCTTCACCAAAGATGGCCACACAGCGTGCGAAATACCCCGCTTGCACTAGAGAGATGCGAGAGATGCGGTGCCTCGGCGCCCCCTCAGGCCGGCGCCGTGGCGTCACCGGACCCCGCATGCGCCGAGGTGCCGCAGGCATGGCAGAACTTCGAGAAGGCGCTCTTGCGTGTCTCGCACTGGCCGCAGTGGTCGAACAGGCCGATGCCGCAGTGCGGGCAGAAGTCGATCTCGTCGTTCTTCAGGTCCACCGGCCGCTCGCAGCCGGGGCACACGCTCTTGCCGAGCCGCGCCAGCGCGACGTCGTAGCTCAGCTCCTCGCGGCGCACCTGGTCGGGCTGCTGCTCGGCCAGCTTCTGGCGCGCCAGGTAGGCATTGAGCGCGACGATGGCATAGCGCCCCACCAGCACCGTGAGCACGATGCCCACCACGTAGCGCACATAGCCGCCGTAGCTCGGCAGGTAGGGCACCAGCTCGACGAAGAAGGCGAACAGCGCGAAGAAGATGAAGCCCCACACGAAGGGCCAGTAGGTGCTCTTGCGCTTCTTCGCGAACAGCCAGCCCGCCACCACCAGCAACGGCAGCGTGAGCGCAAGGCGATAGAGGAACACGCGCAGCTCCACGCGGCGGTATTCGGCATCGAGCTTGACCTGCGCGTCGCGCTCCAGCACCGACATGGCTTCGCGCGCACGCTGCTCCGCCTGACGCGCGTCCAGCACGATCTGGCGCTGCGCGTTGACCTGGCGCTGCACCTCGTCTTCCTTCTGCTTGAACGCATCGAGCGCCTTGGTGCGCGCGACCAGCTCCGTGTCCTGGTCGGGCTGCGCGGTGGCGCGGCGGGTGGCGATCCAGTTGCCGAAGGTCTCGCGCGCATTGGCGCTGGCCTGTTGCGCGGCATTGAGCTGCAGCTGGATCTGGTCGAGGTCGCGCGAAGCCTGCAGCTCGGCCGCCTCCGAGGCCTTGATCGTGTCGCGCAGCGGCGCGGCCGCGGGCTTGTCGATGAAGTCCTCGAGCTGGCGCATGCGTTCGACCTGCGGCAGGTCGTTCACGACCGTGCTGCCCAGCCCGATGAGAAAGCTCGCGAACACCAGCGCCACGAGCCAGAGGCCGCGGCGGAACCATTTTTCGGAAAGGCGCAGGGATTTGCTCATTTCATTTCTTCCTTGTTTTTCATTGCAGCCTGAGCTGTACCGGTGCCGCGCCCAGCCCCGCGCGCGGCAGCCATGCGAACACCGAATCGACCGTCACCGTCTCGATGCGGTCCGAAAAGCGCTTGTCGTTCGGATGGTCGTCGAAGGCGATGTTGGCCGAAGTCACGCGCCCGCCCAGGCGGGTCAGCGGGCCGAGCTTGAGCGTGGTCGGCTCGTAGCCCTTGAACTGCATCCAGGCCTGCGCCTGCGCGCGGTTGCCGATGGTGGCGGGCTCCATGGCCGCGGCCAGGGTCTCGACGGCCCACTGGTTCGACTGCTGGTACTTCTGGCCCCAGGCGTAGCTCACGAGGCTGTAGGGCGCGACGTTCATGCGCGTGATGCGCGCGGGCGACTCGCCGAGCGCGGCCATCAGCTGTGCCTGCACCTGCGGCGTGGGCACGACCCAGGCGGCCTCGTAGCGCCACAGGTCGTCGAGGAAGAACTCGCCGAGCCCCTGCCGGTAGACCGAGGCCACCGCCGTGCCGCATTCATTGAGCTTGTGCACCACGCGCCACGGGCCTTCGTCGGTCTTGTAGGCGATGCCCAGGTGCGAATAGCGCAGGCCGTACTTGCTCAGGTCCTGCCCGGCACGCGCAAGGATCACCACGCGGGCGCCGCTGGCGTCGAGCGCCTGCGAGGTGCGCTCGGCCAGTTCCATGCCCTTGACGATCAGCGCGGGCGTCGGCTTGACCTGCTCGCACGAACGGCCGGCGTGGGCCTGCAGCGGCAAGGCCAGCGCGAGCGCCAACAGCGCGGGAACGACGGCGGCGAGTTTCACGACAGCCTCTCGTTGTGAAGCAGCGTGCGGCCAACGGCGTTGGGCACGAAGGCCAGCACCTCGCCGGCGGCCGACAGCACGACACCGGTGCCGATCACGCTGACCAGCACGCTGGTGCCCACGGCCTTCGACACGCCATCGGCGGCGCGGCCGGCCACCTTGATGCTGGCGCGGGCGCCGTCGGAGGCGCGTTCGAGCACGTACACCGTGCCATCGGCCGAGGCCTCGACCGCCATCACCGTGAGCGTCGAGCCACCCACCGACAGCGCCGCAGGCACCTCGACCACGGCGTTGGCCGAAGCCCCGACCGCCGAGGCGCCGACCAGCACCGAGGCCACGGGCATCAGCGACAGCGCGGCGGAGGCGTCGCTCTGTGCCCGCGCCTGCAGGGGCAGCGTGGCGCCCGCGAAGACGGTGCAGGCGGCCAGCACGGCTGCGGCCATCGACTTGCGGAATTTCCAGGACCGCGCATCGCGGTGAATGGAAACGGTCGAGGAGGAGAAGGTTTGCATGAAGGCCTCGCGGCGCAGTGAAGGTGGGCGAATGATGGTTCGCTTCCGCACCGCGAGGCTCGAATGCTTCAACCAGTCCTGACTTGTGGCGCCACGGGTATCTGCATTCGATACTTCTCGGTGCGAGCCGCACCGGGAAGAGAGGCGCGCGTCAGGTGCCGAGCAGGCCGCTCACGCGCTGGCGCAGCGACTCGGGCTGCACCTCGGCCGGCGGCACGGCATGGCCAACGTTCAGGCCCACGCGGCTGAAGAAGCCGCGGCGAAAGGGCTTGGCCATCGCGACCTGTTCGCCGCCGCGCAGCTCGATGCGGCTGAAGTACGAGCCCCACAGGTTGGTCAGCGCCATCGGGATCACCGGCGGCTCGATGCCCTCGGCGCGTGCGCTCTCCACGATCTTCATCACGCCGCCCTTGAAGGGCTGCAGCGCGCCGTCGCGGGTGATCGAACCCTCGGGGAAGATAGCGAGCAGGTCGCCCTCGCGCAGCACGTCGAGTGCCTTGGCAAAGGCCGCTTCGTAGGCCGCCGGGTCTTCCTTCTGCGGCGCGATCGGAATCGCCTTGGCCAGCTTGAACAGCCAGCCCAGCACCGGCACCTTGAAGATCCGGTGGTCCATGATGAAGCGGATCGGGCGCGGGCTGGCCGCCATCAGCAGCACCGCGTCGATGAAGCTCACGTGGTTGCACACCAGCACGGCGGCGCCCTCGGTCGGGATGTGCTCGTCGCCCTTGATGTCGAAGCGGTAGACGAAGCGCGACAGCACCCAGGCCACGAAGCGCAGCATGTACTCGGGCACCAGCATGAAGATGTAGAACGCCACCACCGCGTTGGCGATGCCGGTGAACAAAAAGATCTGCGGAATGCTGAAGCCCGCGCCGAGCAGCGCGCCCGCCAGGATCGAGCTGCCGATCATGAACAGCGCATTGAGGATGTTGTTCGCCGCGATGATGCGCGCGCGGTGCGTGGGCTGGCTGCGCAGCTGGATCAGCGCATACATGGGCACGCTGTACAGGCCCGCGAATAGCGACAGCAGCGCCAGGTCGGCCATCACGCGCCAGTGGGCGCTCTGATGCACGAAGGTGCCGATGCCCATCTCCGCCACCTTCGGCAGGCCGCGCGAGGCAAAGTACAGGTCGATGGCGAACACGCTCATGCCGATGGCGCCCAGCGGCACCAGGCCGATCTCGACCTGCCGGCGGCTCAGCGTCTCGCACAGCAGCGAGCCGACGCCGATACCCACCGAGAACACCACCAGCAGCAGCGACGCCACCTGCTCGTCGCCGTGCAGCACTTCCTTGGCGAAGCTGGGGAACTGGCTCAGGAACACCGCGCCGAAGAACCACATCCACGAAATGCCCAGCAGCGAGCGGAACACCACGACGTTCTCGTGCGCCAGCTTCAGGTTGCGCCAGGTTTCGCTGAAGGGGTTCCAGTTGATGACCAGGCCGGGGTCGGTGGCCGGGGCCGGCGGAATCGCCTGTGCCACGCCGCGCCCCACCAGCGCCAGCAGCACGCAGGCCACCGCCACGCTTGTATGGCCGATCTGCGGCACCGCCACCAGCAGGCCGCCCGCCACCTGCCCCAGCAGGATGGCGACGAAGGTGCCCATCTCGACCATGCCGTTGCCGCCCGTGAGCTCGCGTGCGTCGAGCACCTGCGGCAGGTAGGCGAACTTGACCGGCCCGAACAGCGTGGAGTGCAGCCCCATGAGGAACACGCAGCCCAGCAGGATCACCGCGTCGGCCCGCACGAAGCCCCAGGCCGCGAGCAGCATGATGACGATCTCGAGATTCTTGACGAAGCGGATCATCTTCGTCTTGTCGAACTTGTCGGTGAGCTGGCCCGAGGTGGCCGAGAACAGCAGGAACGGCAGGATGAACAGCGCACCGATCACCAGGCCCGCCATGGCCGGCGGCATCCAGCTCAGCTGCAGCTGGTAGGTCACCATGACGGTGAAGGCGAACTTGAAGAGGTTGTCGTTCGCCGCGCCCGAGAACTGGGTCCAGAAGAAGGGCGCGAAGCGCCGCTGCTTGAGGAGGGCGAACTGGTTGGCGTGGGCGTTCGCTTCGTGGACCACGGGGGTGGCTGCGGCAGCGGCGGGGGTTGTCATTCGAAGAATTCTCCTCAGGCCGCCATCGCGGCTGCGGCTGGATTGTGCCGCAGCGCCGCCTGCCAGCGCATCTCGAGCTTGTGCAGGGCCCACAAGACCGGCAGGCCCGCCAGCGCGGCCGTGATGTGCTTGAGCGTGTGGCCCGAAATCGTGTGCTGCGTGAACGCGTAGATCTGGTGGTCGGTCAGCTCGAAGACCTTGGCCAGCACGTAGAAGCCGATCACCCAGCCGAGCTTCAGTCCCACCCCGCCGCGCATCGGCGTGGACAGCGCCATCGTGACCACCAGCGCCATGCCGCCGAACTGCACCAGCGCCCAGGGCAGGACGTTGCCGGTTTCCTGGAACACCTCGGCCGCCAGCAGGCCGGCCGTCAGCACGAACCAGGCGACGGGCCAGCCGGCGCGCTGGCTGACGCGTTCGCACACCGCCACACCCATCAGCCCCGCGAAGGCCACCGCCATGCCGGCGCGGTCGGCCGCGAGCCGGGGCGCGTCGGGCACGAGGTGATAGAAGGCCGAGCCGGCGGCGGTGGCAATCAGCCCCGCGAAGAACAGCCAGGCGCAGTCGAGCGAGTTGTCGGGCGGGTCGCTGGCGGGCGGTGCCAGCGGAAACACCGACAGCGCCTGCTGGTGCGAGCGGTCGATGCGGTTCAGCCGGTACAGGCCCCAGAAGCCGACCAGCACGAAGGGCAGGTTGCTCAGCACGTCCATGGCGTTGGGCAGGCCATGCCAGGCGCGGTCGTCGGCGAACACCGAGGCGATGGCGACGTCGGCCGCCGGCAGGGCGGGGCCGAAGACGGCGATCAGCGTGAGCAGAGCGAAGGTGAAAAGCAGCCCGCGTTCGCGGCGGCTGAGGGAGGGCAGAAGCATGGCGTTCCTCGGTGGTGGGTGACGAGCGGCGGAATTTAGTGGCCGGCCTCCCCATGGGCATCGAAAATCGATACGAGGTACCAATTCACTCCTTTCGGTATCCGCTTTCGATACTCCTTCGCGCCCGTGTACGCTTCAAACCATGAGCACCACCGTCGACCTCGTACTCGCCCTCAAGAACGAACTCAAAAGCGCCCGCATGACCTACGCCGATCTGGCCCGGTCGCTCGACATGGCCGAATCCAGCGTCAAGCGGATGCTGGCCAAGAGCGACATGCCGCTGTCGCGCGTCGATGCCATCTGCCGTGCGCTGAAGATCGATTTCGCCGAACTGGCCCGCCGCGTGGCCGACGCCCAGCCGCTGCTGAAGGAACTGACGCACGAGCAGGAAAAGGCCGTGGTCAAGGACAAGAAATTGCTGCTGGTGGCCATCAGCGTGCTGAGCCAGTGGACGCTGGAGCAGATCGTGGCGGCCTACCGGGTGAGCGAGGCCGAGTGCATCGGCTTCCTGGCGCAGCTGGACCGCATCGGCATCATCGAGCTGCGCCCGCTGAACCGGTATCGCCTGAAGCTGGCCAAGACCTTCCGCTGGCGGCCACACGGGCCGGTGATGGAGTTCTTCCGCGAGAACGTGGTGCTCGACTACTACAACGGCGGCTTCGACGGCCCGGCCGAAGGGCTGCTGCTGGTGCACGGCCAGATCAGCCGCTCACTGGCGCCGGCTTTTCTCGAACGGCTGCAGCGCGTGGCGCAAGACTTTGCGCAGCAGCACCAGACCGACCAGAAGCTGGCCGCGAAGGACCGCGAGGGCTATACGCTGCTGCTGGGGATGCGCAATTGGGAGTTCGAGGCGTTCACCCGTCTGCGCCGGGCCTGACCCTCAATCCAGGAACACCGAGGAACCGGCTTCGCCGGGCCTCTGGTGTTGCCTCCGGTAGGGGGTTGGCGAAGCGACACGAAGTGCGCGTAGCCTGGGGGCGAGCCCTATTTGGCTGCTTCGAGGGCGTCGCGTGTAGCCCGCGCGGCGTTCTTGGCCGCATCGGCGAAGTCTTCGCCGGACGACGCGTAGCAGATCGCCCGCGACGAGTTCACGATGATCGGTGCATCGGCGCGCCAACCCGCGCGCACCGTGGCCACCGCATCGCCGCCCTGGGCGCCGACGCCCGGGATCAGCAGCGGCACCGTCGGCGCCAGCGCGCGCACGCGCTCGATCTCGGCCGGGTAGGTCGCGCCCACCACCAGCCCGAGCTGGCCGTTGAGGTTCCACGGCCCCTGCGCCAATCTGGCGACGTGCTCGTAGAGGAAGGGCTGGCCGTCGATGTCCGCCAGCCGCTGGCCCTGCAGGTCGGAGCCGCCGGGGTTGCTGGTGCGGCACAACAGGAAGGCGCCCTTGCCCTCGTGCTTGAGGTACGGCGCCACCGAATCGAAGCCCATGAAGGGCGACAGCGTCACCGCGTCGGCGCCATAGCGCTCGAAGGCTTCGAGGGCGTACTGCTCGGCGGTGGAACCGATGTCGCCGCGCTTGGCGTCGAGGATCACGGGCACGTGCGGCGCGTTGCGGCGCATGTGCTCCATCAGCTGTTCGAGCTGGGCTTCGGCACGATGGGCCGCGAAATAGGCGATCTGGGGCTTGAAGGCGATGACCAGGTCGGCCGTCGCGTCGACGATGCGCGCGCAGAAGTCATAGATGCGGCTGGCGTCGTCCCTGTATCCCCCGGGGAACTTGGCGGGCTCCGGATCGAGCCCCACGCAGAGCAACGAGCTGTTTTTTTGCTGTGCAGCGGCCAGCTTGTCGAGGAAAGTCATGGGCCGTGATTTTAGGCGGCCGCTCCCGGCGCTCAATCCGGGGTGGGTGTGTGCTGCTCGGCCGCGAGGCAAAGGTCGGCCCACGCACGGGCCTTGTCGGCGGGGTTGCGCAGCAGATACGCCGGGTGATACGTCGCCACCACCGCCGCGCCACCGGCCGACGCCAGCGGCACGACGCGGCCGCGCAGCTTGCCGAGCGGGTCGCCGCTTTGCATGAGGCTCTGGGCGGCCAACGGGCCCATCGCCAGCACGACACGGGGGGCGAGCACCGCCGCGTGTTCGTCGAAAGCCTCGGCCATGGGACGCGGGCTGCCGGGCTGGCCGGCGGCCACGCCGCGATGGGTGCGCACCAGATGCACCGGCGTCTTGCCGTCGTGCAGCTTGAGGGCGCGCAGCATGTTGTCGAGCAGCTTGCCAGCGTCGCCCGCGAAGGGCTCGCCGTGGCGGCCGTCGGCTTCGGGCGGCATGTCGGCCACGACCAGCCAGCCGCCTTCCACCGATGCCAACGGATCGACGGCGTCGCCGTAGAGGCGGCGCGGGGTTTCGACGAGGACGGCGGCGCCATGCGTCGCGGGGGCGGCGGGTGCGGGGCGGGCGACCGGGGCGGGCGAGGCGGCGGGCCGTGCGGCTACAGGCGCGGGGGCCGGGGCCGGCGGCGCTTCGGCAACGAATCGCTCGCTCACGGGCGCCTGTTCTTCGACAGCCGGTACCGCTTCAATGGCAACAGGCGCCTCTTCGACCACTTCAGGCATCGGCCACCAGACCTTCACGCCCATCTCGTCGAGCATCGCGCGCTGGCGGGCGTCGAGCTTCAGTGTCTGCACGGCGCTCATCGCAAGGCTCCCCAGGCGGTGCCTGTTTCATTCAATCGGAGGCTCATGACGACCGCGTCTTCACGCTTGCCTTCATGCGCGGGGTAGTAGCCCTTGCGCACGCCGACGCTGCGAAAGCCTTGGCGCACGTAGATGTCGAGCGCGCGCTGGTTGCTCTGGCGCACTTCGAGCCAGAGCCACTGCGCGCCCTCGCCGCGCGACCAGCCGGTCAGCGCTTCGAGCATGAGCGGCGCCCAGCCCTGGCGCTGGAAGGCCGGCGCCACCGTGATGTTGAGCAGGTGCACCTCGTCCACGCCCTTCATGGCGACGAAATAGCCGATGAGCGTTTCGCCCAGGCTGGTGACCGGCGTGTCCACGCCGGGGCTGGACACTGGCGCCAGCAGGCACTGGCAGTGGTAGCCGACGGCCATGGAATCGGTGAAGTTGGCGCGCGTCCACGGGTGGCTGTAGGCCGTCAGCTCGACCGCGCAGACAGCGTCGATCCGCTCGATGGTGAGCGGTTCGAGGCGGGCTTCGACGGGCTGGAGGACGGCGCTCATGCGTGGGTGGGTGGTACCAGGGCTGCTGCGGTGGCGGCCGCCTTGATGGCTGCGCGCTCTTCGGTGGTTTGCGCCACTTTATCGCGAACGTACAGCGGCCAGGCTTGTGCGGCGGGCACGGTGCGCCCAGCCGCGAGCAGCGCGGGCGCCAGCCGCAGCATGGCGGCGGCGGTCGGCAGCACCTCGTGGCGGGCCGTGGCCGGCGCCAGGCGCGGGCCGTAGGCGGCGAAGGCGTTGCCGGCCAGCGCCCAGCCGGCGGGGACGTCGAGCGCCTCGGGCGACAGCAGCAGGGGCTCGTCGTCGCCGCCCAGCGGGCCGGCGGTGTCGAAGTCGTAGCGGGCGGCGTAGAGCTGGTCCATGCGGGCGTCGAGCACCGCCACCACCCGGCGCGCGCCGAAGGCATGGCGGGCCTCTTCGGCCACGGCGAGCAGGGTGTCGACCGGCAGCAGCGGAACATTGGCGCCGAAGGCCAGCCCCTGCGCCACCGAGCAGGCGGTGCGCAGGCCGGTGAACGAGCCGGGGCCACGGCCGAAGGCGATGGCGTCGAGGTCGGCCAACGCCAGCCCGGCGTCGGCCATCAATTGCTGGATCAGCGGGAGCAGGGTGGTCGAGGCCTGCGCGCCGCCGGCGCCGCTGTGGGCCAGCAGCCGGTCGCCGTGGCGCACGGCCACCGACAGGTGCTCGGTGCTGGTGTCGAAAGCCAGCAGCTTCAGGGTTTCAGACATGGACGTGACGCCCCGGGGCCGCACCGATGCCGGATGTGCGGGGAAAGAAGCGGGACGCAATAGGCATCCCCCGATTATCGAGGGCACCCCGCGCACCCGTCCCCAGGTCGGGCAATCACCCGCCGTGATCGCTGCGCAGGATCGTCAACCCGGCCTTGCGCAGCGGCGCCAGCGCCTTGGCCGGCGCCTCGGGCGAGACCAGCAGGGTGGTCGCCGCCGTCACCGGGTTGACCACCCAGGCCGAGGCCACGCCGAGCTTTTCGGACGACGCCAGCACGACTGTTTCGGCCGCCGAGGCCATCAGCGCGCGCTTGATCTCGGCCTCTTCGAGGTCGCCCGTGGTCAACCCGGCTTCGGCGTGCACGCCCGTGACGCCCATGAAGTAGGTGTCGGCGTGGATGCGCGCGATGGCGCCCATGGCCGCAGCGCCCACCGCCACCACCGAGTGCTTGAAGAGCCGCCCGCCGATCAGCACCACCTCGAGCTGCGTGTGCGCGGCCAGCTCGACCGCCACCGACGGGCTGTGCGTGACCACTGTGGCCTGCAGGGTGCGCGGCAGATGGCGCGCCAGTTGCACGGCGGTGGTGCCGCCATCGACGAACACCACCTGCCCCGGCCGCACCAGCCGCGCGGCGGCACGGCCGATGAGCACCTTCTCGTCCGACGCGAGCTGCTGGCGGCTCGCGAAGTCGGCACCGGCCGGCGCCAGCGGCAGCGCACCGCCGTGCACGCGCTGCAGCAGGCCTTCGGCCGCCATCTCGCGCAGGTCGCGGCGGATGGTGTCTTCGGACAGGCCGAGCGCTTCGCTGAGCGACTTCGCGACGACGTTGCCGTCGCGCTGCAGGGCCGAGAGGATGTGTTGTTTGCGCTGGCTGGTGAGCATGGCCCGATGGTATCGGCCTCCTTCATCGATTGCACGAATTTTCTTGATAATGCACGAATTTGCACATATGCTCGCCACCCATGACCCTTCAAGACCGCGTCCGGGTGCACGAAGTCACCCTCCTTTCCGACAACTGGTTCGTGCTCAAAACCACCCGGCTGGACTGGTTGCGCAACGACGGCCAGTGGCAGCCCATGCACCGCGAGACCTACGACCGCGGCAACGGCGCCACGCTGCTGCCCTACAACCTGGCGCAGCGCACGGTGCTGCTGGTGCGGCAGTTCCGCTACCCGGTGTTCGTCAACGGACATGACGACCTGCTGATCGAGGCCGCGGCCGGCCTGCTCGACAACGCGGCGCCCGAGGAGCGCATCCGCGCAGAGGTCGAGGAAGAGTTGGGCTACCGGCTCGGCACGGTCACGAAGATCTTCGAGAGCTTCATGAGCCCCGGCTCGGTGACCGAGAAGCTGCACTTCTTCGTCGCGCCCTACGAGCCCTCCATGCGCATCGGCAGCGGCGGCGGGCTGGCGGAAGAGGGCGAGGACATCGAGGTGCTCGAGTTGCCCATCGACGAGGCGCTGGCCATGGTGGCCGACGGCCGCATCGTCGACGCCAAGACGGTGATGCTGCTGTACCACGCGAAGCTGCACGTTTTCCCGCCGGGATAATGGCCGGATGCGTTTTGCCACCCGCCTGATCCCTTCCTCCCTTTTCTTCCTCTCGCTCGCCACGCTGGCTTCGGCCAGCGCCTTCGCCCAGCAGGCGTTGCCGCCCCAGGTCGAAGCGGCCCTGGCGCGCGCCAAGGTGCCGCGCGAGACGGTGACGATGCTCGTGGCCGAGGCCGACGGCTCGCGCCAGCCGCGCCTGGCCTGGCGCACGCAGGCGCCGGTGAACCCGGCGTCGATCATGAAGCTGGTCACCACCTACGCCGCGCTCGACATGCTGGGCGCGGCCTACAACTGGACCACGCCGGTCTACGTCGACGGCACGGTCAGCAACGGCGTGCTCAACGGCAACCTGTACATCAAGGGCCAGGGTGATCCGAAGCTGGTGCTGGAGCGCGTGTGGCTGCTGCTGCGCCACGTGCAGGGGCTGGGCATCACCACCGTGGGCGGCGACATCATCATCGACCGCAGCGCCTTCGAGAACACGGTCGAGGGCGACCCCGCCGCCTTCGACGGCGAGCCGCTGCGGCCCTACAACGCCTCGCCCGACGCGCTGCTGGTCAACTTCAAGTCGGTCAACATGACCTTCGTGCCCGACCGCGCCGGCCAGATCGCGCGCGTGAGCTACGAGCCGCCGCTGGCCAGCGTCGCCATGCCGACCACCGTGGCGCTGACCCCCGGCGAATGCGGCGACTGGCGCACCGCGCTCAAGACCGACTTCAGCGACGTCAACCGCATCCGCTTCAACGGCAGCTTTCCGGCCGCCTGCGGCGAGAAGAGCTGGGCTGTGGCGTACGGCGATCCGCGCACCTACAGCCTGCGCGCCATCGGCGGCATGTGGGCCGAGATGGGCGGGCGCGTGGGCGGCCAGATGCGCGAAGGGCGCGTGCCGGCGGGGCTGAAGCCGGCCTTCGAGTTCGAGTCGCCGCCGCTGGCCGAGGTGGTCCGCGACATCAACAAGTACAGCAACAACGTGATGGCGCAGCAGTTGTTCCTCACGATCGGGCTGACGCAGAAGAGCCGCGGCACCTTCGAGGCCTCGCGCACCGCGCTGGGCCAATGGTGGCGCGAGCGCATCGGCACCGGCGAGGCGCAGCCGGTGTTCGAGAACGGCTCGGGCCTGTCGCGCGACGAGCGCATCAGCGCGGCCGCCCTCGGCAAGATGCTGCAGGTGGCGTGGCGCTCGCCGGTGATGCCGGAGCTGATGTCCTCGCTGCCGGCCATGGGCGTGGACGGCACGCTCAAGAAGCGCACGCTGCGCTCGGGCGGCTCGGCCCACCTGAAGACCGGCACCCTGCGCGATGCTTCGGGCGTGGCCGGCTACGTGGACGGCACGAGCGGCCGACGGTATGTGCTGGTGGCCATCGCCAACGGCGAGAACGCGGTGGCGGCACGCGCCGCCTTCGACGCGCTGGTCGATTGGGCTTCGCAGGACAACTGAGGGCCGCTCGCCGGGCTCGCCAGCCGGGCATGTACTGAAATCTTCTGACGGGAAACGCGCGCTTGCGCGCGGACATGGCGCTGCACAGAATCGGACGCTCGTTCTATTTAGTGCAAAACCAACGCAGGAGACATGCCTTGAAAAAGCCACAACAACATCCCGCCACTCTTCTGCTGCGCCGGCCGGCGGCGTTCGCGGTCCTCGCAGGCGCAACGCTGTTGCTCGGGGCCTGTGGTGGCGGCGGTGACGGCGGAGGTGGCTTCGGTTTCGGTGGCGGCACGCCGCCGGCCGGCGACACCGGCCGCGGCTCGGTCGTGACCAACCCGCCCCAGCAGTCGGCCAGCCTGTCTTCCGACCAGTTCAAGGCCAGCCTGCAGTCCAGCGACCAGGGCAAGGCGCTGCTGCAGGTGGCGGGCACGCCCAAGTGCGGCATCGACATGCGTTACCTCGAATACCGCACCATCGGCGCCAAGAACGAGGCCACCAACGCCACCGCCGCGATCATGGTGCCCACCGGTACCGACGTCGCCTGCAGCGGCGCGCGGCCGGTCGTGCTCTACGCGCATGGCACCACCGCGGCGAAAAACTACAACCTCGCCCAATGGACCGACAGCACTCAGCCGGCCGCCGGCGAGGGCCTGCTGATCGCCGCCATGTTCGCGGCGCAGGGCTTCATCGTGGTGGCGCCCAACTACGCGGGCTACGACAAGTCGACGCTGCCCTACCACCCGTACCTGGACGGCGACCAGCAGGGCAAGGACATGGTCGATGCGCTGACGGCCGCGCGCAAGACCTTCTCGAACATCAACGCGACGGACGCGGGCTCGCTGTTCATCACCGGCTATTCGCAGGGTGGCTATGTCGCGATGGCGGCGCACCGCGAGATGCAGGCCACGGGCAAGGCGGTGACGGCCTCGGCGCCGCTGTCGGCGCCCTCGGCCATCAGCCTGCTGACCGACTACAGCTTCCTGGGCTGGCCGGCGCTGGGCAGCACGCTCTTCGTGCCGCTGCTCACGACCAGCTGGCAGCAGCAGTTCGGCAATGTCTACAAGGCCACCTCCGACGTGTACGAAGACCAGTACGCCCCCGGCATCGACACCCTGCTGCCGAGCCTGACGCCCGTCAACACGCTGTTCGCGACCGGCAAGCTGCCGCAGCTGGCGCTGTTCCCGGCCAATGCGAAGCCCGGCCCGGTGAACTCGCAGCTGTCGATCTTCTACGGCGCCAACAACCTGATCCGCCAGAGCTACCTGACCCTGACGGCGGGCGACATCCAGTCGAACGGCTGCTCGGGCAATGCGCTGCCCGCCACGTCGGCCTCATTGGCCTCGACCACGCCGCTGGACTGCAAGCCGACGGTGGGCTTTCGCCAGGCGGCGCTCGCCAACGACCTGCGCAACTGGGTGCCGACCCGCCCGATGCTGATGTGCGGCGGCGCCAACGACCCGACCGTGAACTTCGTGAGCACGCGCGCCACCACCGGCTACTTCCTCGCCAAGGGCATGCCGCCGGCGCTCCTGAGCGTGGTCGACCTGGAAGACGGCGCCGCGGTCGACGCCTACTCGAACGCGCGCGCCGGTTTTGCGCAGGCCAAGAGCCTGCTGGCGCAAAACACCTCGGGCAGCGCGTCGGACAAGGCGCAGGCCGTCACGCTGGCCTACCACGGCACGCTGGCGCCGCCGTTCTGCCTGGCGTCGGCCCGCGGTTTCTTCCAGGGCGTGCTGGCCGCCGGGGGCTGATCAGGCCGCCGAGGCGCGCTGGAGGCGGTCTTTCACGCCTTCCCACTCGGGGGTGTCGGGCGGGGTTTCGACCCAGATCAGCTTGACACCCTGTGCGTCGAATTCGCGCAGCACCGCAAACAGCTGCTGCGCGCTGGTGGCCGCGTCGTCGGGCATGCGCCGCTGCAGCACGCGCTGCGAGCGGCAGCGGATCGCGGCGCGCGACCACACGGCCAGGTGCGCCGCGTTGGCGCCCAGCACGTCAAGGCCGGCCTGGATGGCCTTGGCGTCCATCAGCCGCAGCTTGGCGTTGGGTGCGTAATGCGCTTCGAGCGTGCCCGAGGCGCGCGGGTCGGGGGTTTCGAGCACTTCGCGGTCGGCCAGCTTCTCGCCGCAGGCGGCCTCGATCTGCGCGCGCGTGATGAGGCCGGGGCGCAGCAGCACGGGCGCGCCGCGGCTGCAGTCGACGATGGTCGATTCGATGCCGACCTCGCACGCGCCACCGTCGATCACCAGCACCGCATCGCCGAACTCGTCGTGCACGTGCTGGGCGGTGGTGGGGCTCACGCGGCCGAAGCGGTTGGCGCTCGGCCCCGCGAGGCCGGGCACGCCCTGCTCGGCGCAAGCCTCCAGCAGCGCCTGTGCCACGGGGTGCGAGGGGCAGCGCAGGCCGATGGTGTCCTGCCCACCGGCCGCCGCCGCGCCCACGCCGGGCTGGCGCGTGACGATCAGCGTCAGCGGGCCGGGCCAGAAGGCCTGCACCAGCTTCTGCGCGAACGGCGGCAGCGGCTGGGCAAAGCGCGACAGCGACTCGGTGCCCTTCATGCCGGCCGCCACATGGACGATCAGCGGATGGTCGGCCGGCCGGCCCTTGGCCTTGAAGATGCCGGCCACGGCGGTGTCGCTGCTCGCGTCGGCGCCCAGGCCGTAGACGGTCTCGGTCGGGAACGCGACCAGCCCGCCCGCGCGCAGCACGCGCGCTGCTTCGGCGATGGCCTCGGGAGATCGGCCGTCGAGGATCATGAGAGCCCGGTCACGGCGACCGCCGGCAGGCCCAGCAGCACGGCGGCCTGCGTGGCCGTGGCGCGCACGCCTTCGAGCGTGGCGCCGGTGAGGGTCAGGTGGCCCATCTTGCGGCCGCGCCGGGGTTCCATCTTTCCGTAGAGGTGCAGGTGCACGCCGGGCAGCGCGAGCACTTCGGCCCACGGCGGCGAGGCCGGCTTGTCGGCACCGGCCGGAAACCACAGGTCGCCCAGCAGGTTCAGCATGATCGCGGGGCTGTGCTGGCGCGGCGCGGCCAGCGGCAGGCCGGCGAGCGTGCGCACCTGCAGCTCGAACTGCGACACGTCGCAGGCTTCCATCGTGTAGTGGCCGCTGTTGTGCGGGCGCGGCGCCATTTCGTTCACCACCAGCGAGCCGTCGGCCAGCGCGAAGAACTCGACGCACAGCACGCCCACGTAGTTCAGGCCGTTGGCGATGCTCTTGGCGGAGTTGATCGCGCCCTGCGCCACGGTCTTGGGCATGTTCAGCGGGTGCACCTCGGTCACGGCGAGGATGCCGTCGCGGTGCAGGTTGCGCTGCGGCGGAAAGTGCACCAGTTGCCCGTCGCGGCCGCGCGCGAGGATCACCGAGCATTCGAATTCAAGCGGCAGCAGCTTTTCGAGCACGCAGGGCACGCAGCCCGTGGCCTGCCAGGCATCGACCAGCTCGGCGCGCGTGCTCACGCGCTGCTGGCCCTTGCCGTCGTAGCCCATTCGCGCGGTTTTCAGGATGCCGGGCAGCAGGTGGTCTTCGACGGCGGCGAGCTGCGCTGCCGTTTCGATGGCGGCGTAGGGCGCGCAGGGCACGCCGCAGCGGGTGAAGTGGGCCTTCTCGGCAATGCGGTCCTGCGCGATGGCGATGGCCGAGGCGCCCGGCGACACCGGCCGCGCCACCGCCAGGTGCTCCAGCGACGGCGCCGGCACGTTCTCGAACTCGGTCGTGACCGCGTCGGCCAGGCCGGCCAGGCGCGCCAGGCCGTCGACGTCGGCGTAGTCGGTGTGGATGTGGTTGTGGCTCACGCGGCCGGCGGGGCTGTCCGCATCGGGGTCGAGCACCACCGTGAAGTAGCCCATGCGCTGGGCCGCGTGGGCGAACATGCGCCCCAGCTGGCCGCCGCCGAGCACGCCGAGCGTGGCGCCCGGCAGAACGGGCAGGTCGCCGTTGCTCACAGGGCACCCCCGCCTTGCGGCGAGAACGGAGACACGGCGGGCGCTTCGCCGGCCGGGGCCGGCGGCAGCGTCATGGCTTCGGCGGCCGCGGTCTGCGCCGTGCGGAAGGCGTCGAGCTTCGCGCGCAGCGCGGGGTTGTTCACCGCCAGCATCGCCACCGCGAACAGCGCCGCATTGGCCGCGCCCGCGTTGCCGATGGCAAAGGTGGCCACCGGCACGCCCTTGGGCATCTGCACGATGCTGTAGAGCGAATCGACGCCCTGCAGGTGGCGGCTGGCCACCGGCACGCCGAGCACCGGCACCGTGGTTTTCGACGCCAGCATGCCCGGCAGATGGGCCGCGCCGCCCGCCCCCGCGATGATCGCGGCAAGGCCGCGCCCGGCGGCGCTTTCGGCGTACGCAAAGAGCGCATCGGGCATCCGGTGGGCCGAGACCACCTTCGCTTCGTGGCTGATTCCGAATTGCTGGAGAATCTCGACCGCGTTGCGCATCGTCTCCCAATCGGAGCTCGAGCCCATCACTACACCGACCTGAATGGTTTCGTTCATGGTTTCAATTTTACGTTTCACCCCCAGTTGGTTCCGATGATCGACATCACTCTCGAAAATTTCCAGGCCGAACTGGTCGAAGGCTCCGTCGCCACGCCGGTGCTGCTCGACATCTGGGCCGAATGGTGCGGACCCTGCAAGCAGCTCGGCCCGGTGCTCGAAAAACTCGAGGTGGAATACGGCGGCCGCTTCACGCTGGCCAAGCTGGACGCCGACAAGGTGCCCCAGATTTCGTCGCAGCTGTCTGAAATGTTCGGTGTGCGCAGCATCCCGTTCTGCGTGATGTTCAAGGACGGCCAGCCGGTCGACGGCTTCGTCGGCGCGATTCCGGCCGACAAGGTCCGCGAGTTCCTCGACAAGCACGTGCCCGGCGCCGACGAGGCCGAAGCCGCTTCCGAAGGCGCTGCCGCCCAAGAGGCGCTGGCCGAGGGCGACACCCTGGGCGCGCTCGAAAAGCTGCAGCACGCGGTCGCCACCGACCCGGCCAACGACGACGCGCGCTTCGACTACATCAAGCTGCTGCTGCAGGAAGGCCGCGTCGACGACGCCAAGGTCGCCTTTGCACCGGTGATCGCCAAGACCTCGCTGGTGCGCCGCTTCGATTCGCTCCAGCGCTGGATGGATGCTATCGATTTCGCAGCACCTGTCGCAGGCACGGCGCCCGCCATGGCCGATTTCGACGCCAAGATCACCGCCAACAAGCGCGACTTCGACGCCCGCTTCGGCCGCGCCCGCCTGCTGATGGCCGCCCAGCGCTGGACCGACGCCATGGACGAGCTGCTCGACATCCTCATGCGCGACAAGAGCTGGAGCGAAGACCTTGCCCGCAAGACCTACATCGCGATCCTCGACCTGATCGAGCCGCCCAAGGTGAAGGTGGCCGACGGGCAGATCCCGCCGGACGATCCGGTCGTTGCCACGTACCGCCGCCGCCTGAGCAGCATCGTGCTGAGCTGATTCGGGCTGGCGCCTGCGCTTCGATGCGCTGGTAAATGAAAGCAAGCGACCTGCGGGTCGCTTTTTTCTTGGCCCGCCCGCACCGAGGGCTACGCCGCGTTGGCGGCCACCGCGGCGTCGAATACGATCACGCCCGATTCAACTTGTTGCAGATTGAAAAGGAAGACTGGCCATGCGTTCCTTCACCCGCCGTATCGCACTCCCTGCCCTTGCCACGACGGCGCTGCTG
This sequence comes from Variovorax sp. VaC1, assembly GCF_043658315.1. Lineage (NCBI taxonomy): Bacteria > Pseudomonadati > Pseudomonadota > Betaproteobacteria > Burkholderiales > Comamonadaceae > Variovorax > Variovorax sp. VaC1. The sequence goes on from NZ_JBIGLT010000005.1 coordinate 135,223, forward strand.
GCGGCCCTGACCGGTTGCGGCAGCGGCATCAGCCTGGACGAACCGATCGAAGGGCCTGTCTGGCGGCTGGCGCAGCTGGGGGACGAGCCGGTCGGGCAGAGCGAGGCGCAGATCCAGTTCGACCGCAGCAGCGGGCGGGTCAGCGGTTCGGGCGGGTGCAACCGGGTGTCGGGCAGCTTCACGCGCAGCGGCGTCACGCTGAAGATCGGCCAGTTGGCCTCGACGCGCATGGCCTGCGCCGACCCGACGCGCGGCGCCAATGAAGCGCAGTTTCTTTCGGCCCTGCAAAGCACCACGAGCTACCGCCTCGCACCAGGGCGGCTTGCACTGCTCGACGCTGGCGGGCGGACCGTGGCGATCCTGAGTTCGGGAAGCCGCTGAGCGCAGGCGGCTTCTTCTCCCTCTTTTTCTTTTGTCAGCCGGCGAGGCGTTCCAGCGCCTCGCGGTACTTGGCGGCGGTCTTCTCGATGACTTCCGCCGGCAGGCGTGGCGCGGGCGGCGTCTTGTCCCAGGGCTTGCCGTTGATCTTGGTGGCTTCGAGCCAATCCCGCACGAACTGCTTGTCGTAGCTCGGCGGGTTGGCGCCGGCGGCCAGCGCGGCCTGGTAGCCCTCGACCGGCCAGTAGCGCGAGCTGTCGGGCGTGAGCACCTCGTCCATCAGCACCAGCGTGCCGGCCTCGTCGAGACCGAACTCGAACTTGGTGTCGGCAATGATCATTCCCTTGGCCAGCGCGATCTGCGCGGCGGTTTCGTAGATCGCGATGCTGGTCTCGCGGATCTGTTGCGCCAGCTTGGGCCCGACGATCTCGACCACGCGCTCGTAGCTGATGTTCTCGTCGTGCTCGCCGGCCGCAGCCTTGGCAGCGGGCGTGAAGATCGGGCGCGGCAGCTTGCTCGCGTTGGTCAGGCCCTCGGGCAGCGGCACGCCGCAGACCGAACGCGACTCCTGGTATTCCTTCCAGCCGCTGCCGGCCAGGTAGCCGCGCACCACGGCCTCGACCGGGATCGGCTTCAAGCGCTTGACCAGCATCGAGCGGCCGGTGACCTGCGGCACCTCGTCGGCCGTGACCACGCTCTCGGGCGCATCGCCGGTCAGGTGGTTGGGGCACAGCTGGCCCAGCCGCTCGAACCACCACAGCGCCATCTGCGTGAGGATCTCGCCCTTGCCGGGAATGGGCTCGCCCATGATCACGTCGAAGGCGCTGAGCCGGTCGCTCGCGACCATCAGGATGCGGTCTTCGCCGACGGCGTAGTTGTCGCGCACCTTGCCGCGCGCAAGCAGGGGCAGGCTCTGGATGGAGGAGGTGTGGACGGTGGTCATGGAACAGGTGCTCTGGGGAACGGGAAAACGGGTGACGTGGAAAACGGATTGTGCGCGCAGAAAAAAGCCACCGCGAACGGTGGCCTTCGAATCGCGGGGAAGTTTTAGACGACTTCCTGAGCCAGTTCGCCCTTGGCGTACTTGGCGGCAACCACCTGCAGCGTGTCGCCCTTGATCTTGGCGCCCTGGCCTTCGCAGCCGAACTCGATGTAGCGCTGCTTGCAGATCTGCTTGGCGGCTTCGCGCGCGGGCTTGAGCCATTCGCGGGCGTCGAACTTCTCGGGGTTCTCGAAGAGGAACTTGCGCACCGCGCCGGTCATGGCCAGGCGGATGTCGGTGTCGATGTTGATCTTGCGCACGCCGTGCTTGATGGCTTCCTGGATTTCCTTGACGGGCACGCCGTAGGTTTCCTTCATGTTGCCGCCGTACTGGCGAATGATGGCCAGCAGCTCCTGCGGCACGCTCGACGAGCCGTGCATCACCAGGTGGGTGTTGGGAATGCGGCGGTGGATTTCCTTGATGCGGTCGATCGCCAGGATGTCGCCGGTGGGCTCGCGCGTGAACTTGTAGGCGCCGTGGCTGGTGCCGATGGCAATGGCCAGCGCGTCGATCTGGGTGCGCTTGACGAAGTCGGCGGCCTGCTCGGGGTCGGTCAGCAGCTGCTCGCGCGTCATGGTGTCGTCGGTGCCGTGGCCGTCTTCCTTGTCGCCCTTCATGGTTTCGAGCGAACCGAGGCAGCCGAGCTCGCCTTCGACGGTCACGCCCAGGCGGTGGGCCATGTCGGACACCTTCTTGGTGACGTCCACGTTGTAGTCGTAGCTGGCGATGGTCTTGCCGTCGGCTTCGAGCGAGCCGTCCATCATGACCGAGCTGAAGCCCAGGTCGATGGCGCCCTTGCAGACGTCGGGGTTCTGGCCGTGGTCCTGGTGCATGACCAGCGGGATGTTCGGGTACTGCTCGATGGCGGCCTGGATCAGGTGCTTGATGAAGGCTTCGCCGGCGTACTTGCGGGCGCCTGCGCTGGCTTGCAGGATGACGGGCGCGCCGGTTTCCTTGGCGGCCTCCATCACGGCTTGCACCTGTTCGAGGTTGTTGACGTTGAAGGCCGGGATGCCGTAGCCATTGGCTGCGGCATGGTCGAGCAGTTCGCGCATCGAGACGAGTGCCATGGGGAAATACCTCGCGGGAATTAGGGAAAGAAGAAGGCGGAAAGACGAGAGAAAACTGCCCCAATTCTACCGAGCCCCCTTGTGGGACGGCACTGACGCCAACCCGAGGAAGCCCATGACCGGCGGCAGCACCGGACCGCCCAGCCACTGGATCGGCCTGGCGAAGGCGCCAATCAGCGTGACATGGCTCAGGTTGTCGAACAGCTGCACCTCCACCGGCACGCCGGCGGCGCGCAGTGCGGCGGCCATCTGGCCGGTGTTGCGGTCGGGGTAGACCAGCTCGTCCTTGGCGGCCGCCATCAGCAGCGCGCGGGGCGCCGCCGACGTGACATGCGCCAGCGGCTGCGAGTCGGGCGGCGTGTCCGGCCAGTTGAAGGCGACCTGCGCCTGCGGGTCGCCGATGGGCAGGAAGTCGTAGGGGCCGGCCAGGCCGATCCAGCCCGCGAGCTGCTTCGGGCTGGCGCCCACCTCGGCCAGCCAGCGATCGTCCAGCGCCACCATCGCGGCGTTGTAGCCACCCGAGCTGTGGCCCATCACGTAGACCTGCTTCGGGTCGGCGCCCAGCTGCGCGGCGTTGTCGAGCGCCCATTTGACGGCGAGCGCGCTGTCGCGCACGAAGACCGGATAGGTGAAGACGGGCGACAGGCCGTAGTCGGGAATCACCACCACCGCGCCGCGGGAGGCCAATGCCTCGCCGACGAACTTGTAGCTGGCGCGGTCGCCGTTCGTCCAGGTGCCGCCGAAGAAGAACACCACCAGCGGACGAGCGCCCCGGGCGGGCGGGGTGGACGGCAAGGGCTGGTACACGTCGAGCATCTGGCGCAGGGCCTTCCCGTAGGCGATGCCGCCCTGGAACTGGTAGGTGTCGGCAGGCACCAGGCCATTGAGCACCTTGATCGGCGAGCAGGCCGACAGCGCAGCGGCGGCGACGACGGTGAAAGCGGTGAAGAAGGCGCTGCGGCGCCGGCGAAATGACGCGAAGGTGGAACGACTCATCGCAACAGTACGCGCGCGAGCGCGCACCGGTTTCGTCAGATGGGAAGCTGCGTGGTCGACAGCACCTGCTTCAAGACGACGAAGGTGCGGATCTGCCGCACGCCCGGCAGGTACAGCAGCTGCTCGGCATGCAGGCGATTGAAGCTGTCGTTGTCGCGGGTGCGCACCAGCATGAAATAGTCGAACTCGCCCGAGACCACATGGCATTCGAGGCAGCCCGAGACCTTCTGCGCGGCCTTCTCGAAATCGGCGAACGAGTCGGGCGTGGAGCGGTCGAGCACCACGCCGATCATCACGAGCATGCCGAGGTCGAGCGCGTCGGGGTCGAGCAGCGCCACGACACCCTTGATGAGCCCCGCCGCCTTGAGCCGCTCGACGCGGCGCAGGCAGGCCGGCGCGCTGAGGTTCACCTTGGCCGCCAGCGCCACGTTCGAGACCGAGGCATCGCGCTGCAGGGCGCGAAGGATCGCCCGGTCGGTGCGATCGAGTTCCGGGGCAACACGCAATTTTGTTGTGCTCATCTGCTCGTCTTCGGATTGAAAGTTAAAGCAATTTCCATCCTGCCTTCTTTTGATCCGCAGATCCAGAAAACTTCGCAAGCACGTTGCGAGCCCTTCTTCCTACGATAGCTGGCACCAACCCCTGGAGCCACGCTGATGAACCTGAAGAAGTTTCCCCGTCACGCCCTGACCTTCGGCCCGACGCCGATCCATCCGCTCAAGCGGCTGAGCGCGCACCTGGGCGGCAAGGTCGATCTCTATGCCAAGCGCGAGGACTGCAACAGCGGCCTGGCCTTCGGCGGCAACAAGACGCGCAAGCTCGAATACCTGATCCCCGAGGCGCTCGAAGGCGGCTACGACACGCTGGTGTCCATCGGGGGCATCCAGTCGAACCAGACGCGGCAGGTGGCGGCGGTGGCCGCGCACCTGGGCCTGAAGTGCGTGCTGGTGCAGGAGAACTGGGTCAACTACTCCGACGCGGTGTACGACCGGGTGGGCAACATCGAGATGTCGCGCATCCTCGGCGCCGATGTGCGGCTCGATGCGGCGGGCTTCGACATCGGCATCCGCAAGAGCTGGGAAGAGGCCATGAGCGATGTGCGCAAGGCCGGCGGCAAGCCGTTTCCGATTCCGGCGGGTTGCTCGGAGCATCCGCGCGGCGGCCTCGGCTTCGTCGGCTTTGCCGAGGAAGTGCGGCAGCAGGAGGCCGAACTGGGCTTCAAGTTCGACTACGTGGTGGTCTGCTCGGTCACCGGCAGCACGCAGGCCGGCATGGTGGTGGGCTTCGCGGCCGATGGCCGGGCCGATCGCGTGATCGGCATCGACGCCTCGGCCAAGCCGCAGCAGACCTTCGAGCAGATCGTGCGCATCGCGAAGAACACGGCCGAGCTGGTCGAACTGGGCCGCGACATCACCGAGAAAGACGTGGTGCTGGACCGCCGCTTCGGCGGGCCCGAGTACGGGCTGCCGAACGACGGCACGCTGGAGGCGATCCGCCTGTGCGCGCGCTTCGAGGGCATGCTGACCGACCCCGTGTACGAGGGCAAGTCGATGCACGGGATGATCGAGAAGGTGCGGCTCGGCGAGTTTCCAGCCGGCTCGAAGGTGCTGTATGCGCACCTGGGCGGCGTGCCTGCCCTGAACGCCTACAGCTTCCTCTTCAGGAACGGCTGAGCAGGACCGCGAAACAAAAAAGGCCGGCATGTGCCGGCCTTTTTGCTGCGAACGTGCTCAGCTCGCTCTGCAGATCTTCAGCATGTTGGTGCCGCCCGGCGCACCCATCGGCTCGCCGCAGGTGATGGCGTAGACGTCGCCGCTCTGCACGATGCCGCGCTTCTTCAGATGGGCTTCGGCCTGTTCGAGCGCGGTGTCGCGGTCGGTCTGCGAATCCATCAGCAGCGGGCGCACGTTGCGGTACAGCGCCAGCTTGCGCTGCGTGGCCAGGCGCGAGGTCAGGGCGTACATGGGAATGTGCGCGCGGTGGCGGCTCATCCACAGCATCGTGGCGCCCGATTCGGTCAGCGCCACGATGGCCTTGGCGCCCAGGTGGTGCGCCGTGAACAGCGCGCCCATGGCGATCGACTGGTCGATGCGGCTGTAGGTCTTGCCGCTGAAGTCGGCGTCGAGCGTCTTGTCTTCGGCGGCCTCGGCGGCTTCGCAGATGCGGCTCATCTCCTGCACGGTCTCGAGCGGGTAGCGGCCCGAGGCGGTTTCGGCCGAGAGCATCACGGCGTCGGTGCCGTCGAGCACGGCGTTGGCCACGTCGCTCACCTCGGCGCGGGTGGGCACGGGGTTGGTGATCATCGACTCCATCATCTGGGTCGCGGTGATGACCACCTTGTCCATGTCGCGCGCCATGCGGATCATCTTTTTCTGCAGCGCGGGCACGGCGGCATTGCCGACTTCAACGGCCAGGTCGCCGCGGGCGACCATGATGCCGTCGCTGGCGCGCAGGATCTCTTCGAGCTTCGGAATGGCTTCGGCGCGTTCGATCTTGGCGATCATGCCGGGCTTGTGGCCGTACTCGGCTGCCGCCACGTTGCACAGCTGGCGCGCCATTTCCATGTCGGTGGCGTTCTTGGGAAAGCTCACGGCCACGTAGTCGGCCTGGAAGCTCATCGCGGTCTTGATGTCTTCCATGTCCTTTGCCGTCAGCGCGGGCGCCGTGAGGCCGCCGCCCTGCTTGTTGATGCCCTTGTTGTTCGACAGCTCGCCGCCCAGCTTGACGGTGGTGTAGACGGCTTCGCCCTTGACGGCATCGACGGTCAGCACGATCAGGCCGTCGTTCAGCAGCAGCTTGTCGCCGGGCTTCACGTCGCGCGGCAGGTCCTTGTAGTCGAGGCCCACGGCATCGACGTCGCCCAGCTCGGTGCGCGAGGCGTCGAGCACGAACTTGGCGCCCGGCTCCAGCCAGACCTTGCCCTGCGCGAACTTGCCGACGCGGATCTTCGGGCCCTGCAGGTCGGCCATGATGGCCACTTCGCGGCCGGCCTTGCGGGCGGCTTCGCGCACCATGGCGGCGCGGTCGATGTGGTCTTGCGCCGTGCCGTGGCTGAAGTTGAGGCGGACCACGCTGACCTTGGCCAGGATCATCTGCTCCAGCAGTTCCGGCGTGCTGGATGCCGGGCCGAGCGTGGCAACGATCTTGGTGGCGTGGCGGGGGATGCGGTCCGTGCTCATGAAGGTAGTCTCCGTTTTGTATTCGCTACTGTATACACTTTGTGTGTCTGGCGGAAGTCACCCCACGGGTTTTCCCGCCGCCACGGCCAGCCTCCGCCCGGGTCAGCCGGCCGCGCGCTTGGACAAAATCTCGAAGGCCGGCAGGGTCTTGCCTTCCAGCACTTCGAGAAACGCGCCGCCGCCGGTCGAGATGTAGCCAACCTGCTTTTCGATGCCGTACTTGGCGATGGCGGCCAGCGTGTCGCCGCCGCCGGCGATCGAGAAGGCGCTGCTTTCGGCGATCGCCTGCGCGATGGCCTTGGTGCCGCCCGCGAAGACGTCGAACTCGAACACGCCCACCGGACCGTTCCAGACGATGGTGCCCGCTTCGCGCAGTTGCGCGGCCAGGATCGCGGCGGTCTTGGGGCCGATGTCAAGGATCAGGTCGTCGTCGGCCACGTCATCGGCGGCCTTGACGGTGGCGGCCGCGTCGGCCGCGAAGGTCTTGGCCGTGACCACGTCCACCGGGATCGGCACATCGGCACCGCGCGCACGCATGGCATCGATCACCGCCTTGGCTTGGTCGACCAGGTCGGGCTCGGCCAGCGACTTGCCGATCTTCAGACCGGTCGCCAGCATGAAGGTGTTGGCGATGCCGCCACCGACGATGAGCTGGTCGACATTCGCCGACAGGCTCTTGAGGATGGTCAGCTTGGTGCTGACCTTCGAGCCCGCCACGATGGCCACCAGCGGCCGCTTGGGCTGGGCCAGCGCCTTGGTGATGGCGTCGATCTCGGCGGCCAGCAGCGGGCCGGCCGCGGCAACCTTGGCGAACTGCGCGATGCCGCAGGTGGTGGCTTCGGCGCGGTGCGCGGTGCCGAAGGCGTCGTTCACGTAGATGTCGGTGAGCGCGGCCAGCTTGCGGGCCAGCGCTTCGTCGTTCTTCTTCTCGCCCTTGTTGACGCGGCAGTTCTCGAGCAGCACGACCTGGCCGGGCTTCACGTCGACGCCGTCGACCCAGTTGGCGACCAGCGGCACTTCGCGGCCGAGCAGTTCGCCCAGGCGCTTGGCCACGGGGGCGAGCGAGTCTTCGGGCTTGAATTCGCCTTCGGTCGGGCGACCCAGGTGCGAGGTGACCATCACGGCCGCGCCGGCGTCGAGCGCCAGCTGGATGCAGGGCACCGAGGCGCGCACGCGCGTGTCTTCGGTGATGTTGCCGGCGTCGTCCTGCGGCACGTTGAGATCGGCGCGGATGAAAACGCGCTGGCCGGCGGCCTTGCCCTGCGCGCAGAGGTCGGTGAATCGAATGACGTTCATGGATCTGGAGGTGATGGAAGACGGGTCGGCCTGCATTGTAGGTTTCGCCCTGCCGCGCCCCTGTGCTTCCCTTGCACCTGGCTGATGCTTTTAGGGCCTGTTCACCCTACGCAAGGGGTCGCGTTGTTTCGCAAAGGGGCTGGCTGCAAGGCGCCCGGGCGCAGCAAGGCTGAAGCCTTGCAAGCGCGGGCAACGCCGCAGACGGCCCCTTTGCGAAACAACCCGAAGGGAAGCTCGCCACAGCCCGCCCCTCGGCGTTGCGTTCCTTGTGCGTGCGAACGCACGCACGGCGTCACGCGCCTTGATGGGCGGGCTGCGGCGAGCTTCGCGACCCCTTGCGTAGGGTGAACAGGCCCTAGCCCTTTTGCTGGGCCTTGGCGAAGCGTTCGAGGATCTCCACGAAACTCGCCGCGGCAGGCGACAGCACGCGCCGCGCGGCGCTGTAGACGCACACCTCGCGATGAAAGTCCGGCGACTCCAGCCGCACCATCTGCAGCCCGTGGGCGCGCACCAGCGGGGCCGAGTAGGTCGGGCACACCGTCAGCCCGAGCCCCGACGCCACCATGCCCAGCGCGGTCGTCATGTACGACACCTCCTGGGTGCCGGGGCGCAGCATGTACGCGCGCTCGGCCGGGGCCAGCTCGGGCAGCACGCGCTGGCGGAAGTCGCGCGTGGGCGCGATGAAGGTGTACGGCTCGAGCTCATGCCAGCGCACCTTGCGGCGCTTGGCGAAGGCGTGCCCGGGCGGGCAGATCAGCCAGTGGCGATCACGAAAGAGCGTGCGGCGCTCGACGGCGCTGTCGACCGCCACGTCCTGCCCCACCGCCAGTTCCACGTCGCCGGCCATCACGCCGGTGAGCAGGTGCTCGGGCAGGGTGTCGGCCAGCCGCACGTCGACGTCGGGATAGGCCTCGCGATAGACCGCGATCACGCGCGGCATCAGCGTGCAGGCCATGAGCTGCGGCGCCGCAAGCCGTAGCAAGCCTTTCTTCTTGTCACGCAGATCGGTCACGCCCGCCACCGCGCTCGTGAGATCGCCCAGCAGCCGGTGCACCGAGGGCAAAAACTCGCGCCCCGCCTCCGACAGCTGCACGCTGCGGGTGTGGCGGTCGAGCAGCTGCACGCCCATCTCGCGCTCGAGTTCGCGCACCAGCACGCTCAGCGCCGATTGCGTGAGGTGCAACTGCTGCGCCGCGGCGGTGAAGCTGCCGGCTTCGGCCACGGCGGCAAAGGCGCGCAACTGGCGCAGGGTCAAATTCATATGGTTATTTCATCAATCGATGAATTAATTTCGATTGCATCATAAGACGCGGCATCGCCCAATCACGGCTTACCGGAGACAAGCCATGCCGACGACTGCCCCCACGGCACCCCCACCACCCGTTCGCGGGTTGCATCACTTCGCCTGGCGCTGCCGCGACAGCGAAGAGACCCGCCATTTCTACGAAGACCTGCTGGGCCTGCCGCTGGCCCACGTCATCAAGAGCGACCACGTACCGAGCACGGGCGAGTACTGCCCCTACGTGCACATCTTTTTCCAGATGCGCGACGGCTCGTACATCGCCTTCTTCGACCTGGGCGACGACATCGCCGCGCTGCCTTCCCCCAACACGCCCGCGTGGGTGAACCACATCGCGCTGCGGGTCGATTCGGTGGCCGACCTGCTGGCTGCCAAGGCGCGGCTCGAAGGCGCCGGCATCGAGGTGCTGGGCGTGACCGACCACCACATCATCGAATCGATCTACTTCTTCGACCCCAACGGCATCCGCGTGGAACTGACCACGCCGACCGTGCCGCAGGCCGAGATGGACGCGCATGCGCTGCGCGCCCATGCCGACCTCGACGCCTGGACCGCGCGCAAGGCCGAGCTGCGCGCGGCAAGGGGTGCGTCGAATGCCTGAGATGCAACTCGCCGTCATCGACGTCAAGCCCGGCGCATCGATGGAAAGCCAGTCGGGCCTGCAGCTGCTGCGCCCGCGCATCTACGGCGCCTACCGGGCACCAGCGGGGCCGAAAAAGATCGCGGCCATCGTGATGCACCCGACCAGCAACTTCATGGGCCACTACCTGATCGGCCCGCTGGCCGAGCGCGGCATCTGCTGCATGGGCCTGAACTCGCGCTTCGTGGGCAACGACACGGTGCTGCTGATGGAGCGCGCCATTCAAGACCTGGGGGCGGGCGTGCAGTACCTGCGCGGGGCCGGCTACGAGAAGGTGTTCCTCGTTGGCAACTCGGGCGGCGCCGCACTCTCGGCCTTCTACCAGGCGCAGGCCGAGAAGCTCACCGCCACGCACCTGCCCGACGGCGACCCCACGCACCTGCACCCCGACGACCTGCCGCCCGTGGACGGCATCGCGCTGTGCGCCGCGCACCTGGGCCGCACGCGGCTGATGCGCGACTGGATCGACCCCTCGGTCACCGACGAGCACGACCCGCTTTCGGTGGACCCCGAACTCGACATGTACGACCCGCGCCACCGCATGCCCTACGAGCCCGCATTCCTCGCGCGCTTCAGCGCGGCGCAGAAGGCGCGGCTGGACCGCATCGAGCAGTGGGCCATCGACCGCCTCGCGCTGCTGCGCAGCACGCCGGGCGCGCCGCGCGACCAGACCTTCGTCGTCTATCGTACGCACGCCGACCCACGCTGCGTGGACCTCTCGCTCGATGCCAACGAGCGCCTGCCCGGCAGCGTGTGGGGCGATGCGCGGCAAGTGAACTATTCGGCCAACGCGATGGGCCGCACCACCTCGCTGACCGCCTTCCTGTCGCAGTGGTCGTCGCGCTCGCAGGCCGACGGGCCCACCAATCTTGCGCGCACCACGGTGCCGAAACTGCTGCTGACCTACACGGGCGACCAATCGACTTTTCCGAGCACACGCGACGCATGGATGGCCGCGGGCGGATCGCGCATCCGCAATGTCGACATCGTGGGCGGCAACCACTACCTGGCAGGCCAGCCGCACCTGATTCCACAGGCGGCCGACGCCATCGCCGAGTTCGCGCACGCGCTGTAGAAGAGACATGGAAAACTTTGCATTCGCACCGGCCTACGAGCTGCCGGTCTGGCCCTTCACGCCACCGCCCGAACTGAGCAGCGCGACCGTGGTGCGCCACCCGATCGTGATCGTCGGCGCGGGGCCATCCGGCCTCACGCTGGCCTGCGACCTCGCGCAGCGCGGCGTGCATGCGGTGCTGCTCGACGAAGACGACACCGTCGGCGTGCGCGGTGCTTCGTCGCGCGGCATCTGCTACGCGCAGAAGAGCCTGGAGATCTTCGAGCGCCTCGGCATCTACGAACGCATTGCAGCCAAGGGCATCACCTGGTCGTTCGGGCGCACCTTCTCGGGCGAGCAGGAGGTCTACAACTTCAACCTGCAGGCGAACAGCGTCTCGAAGCAGCCGCCCTTCATCAACCTGCAGCAGTTCTATGTCGAGTGGTTCCTGGTCGAACGCATCCTCGAACTCGGCATGACCGATGTGCGCTGGAAGAGCCGCGTGACCCGCGTCGAGCAACTGGGCGACGGCGTGCGCCTCGACATCGAGACGCCGGCCGGCAGCTACACCATCGAGGCCGACCACCTGATCGACGCCACGGGCGCCAACAGCCCGATCCGCACGCAGCTCGGCATCGAGGCACACGCCTCGCGCAGCACCGACCGCTGGTGCATCAGCGACGTGCGCTTCAAGAAGCCGCTGCCCATCGAACGCTGGACCTGGGTCGATGCCCCCTTCAACGAAGGCCGTGGCGTCTGGCAGCACCTGATGGCCGATGGCGTGTGGCGCATCGACTACCAGATGCCCGAAGACTGCGACACGGCCCACATCAGCAAGCCCGAAGTGGCGGGCGCGCGGCTGCGCGAGCAGCTCGGCCCCGGCGTGGAGTTCGAGTTCGTGTGGATCGGCCCCTACGGCTACCGCGACCACCTGCTCGACAGCTTCCGGCATGGCCGCGTGTTCTTCATCGGCGATGCCGCCCATGTGGTGAGCCCGTTCGGCGCGCGCGGCGGCAACAGCGGCATCCAGGATGCCGCCAACCTCGGCTGGAAGCTCGCGCTGGTGGCACAAGGGCAGGCCGGCGACGCGCTGCTCGACAGCTACGACGCCGAGCGCCAGCCCGCCGCCGCGCAGAACCTGCAGGTGACGAGCCGCTCGGCGCGCTTTCTCGCACCGCGCTCGCCGGCCGAGCACACGCTGCGCCGGGCGGTGGTGGCACTCGCCGCGCGCCATCCGTTCGCGCGGGCGCTGGTGAACACCGGACGCATGTCGGTGGCCAACGACTACCCGGCGGCGGCGCAACTGCCCGAAGGCGGCCGCACGGTGCAGAACCTGCCGCTGCGCTGGGCCGGCGACGGACGCGAGACGACGCTGATGCAGCTGCTGGCCGAGGGCACGCAATGCATCGGCCTGTGGTTCGCGCCGACACGCGATCGGGCCCGCGCCGCCATCGACGCCACGGCCTCGCTGCCGCTGCGCCTGCTGGCCGTGGGCGGCGACAGCGGCTTGCCCACGCTGCAGCCCGACGAACAGCTCGCGCGCCATCTCGGCATCGGCGACGCGGGCAGCTTCGTGCTTGTGCGGCCCGATGCCTACCGCGCCGCCGTGCTGACGCAAGCCACGCCCGAAGCCATCGCCGCCGCATTGCGCACCGCACTCGCCCACGACACCGCCCCATGAACACAGCGCCCCATATCCCCGACCCCGACGGCTTCTACGCCGCGCTGCTGGCCGCGCACGAAGGCCTGAGCGAGCCTCAAAGCGCCGACCTCAATGCCCGCCTCGTGCTGCTGCTGGCCAACCAGTGCGGCGACCAGGCCGTGCTGCTGGCCTGCATCCGCGCGGCGGCCGAAGACAACCCCACGACCACCCACGCCCCATGACTGCCAACGTCTCTTTCGCTTCTGCCTCGGACACCCGCGAGCAGAAGCCCCAACTGCGCGAACTCGCCCCCGATGCCTACGGCTACATCAGCGACTTCGATCCCAACTGCGGCTTCGTCGTCGGCGACGAGCACGTGGTGCTGATCGACACGCGCCCCACGCCGCGCATGGCGCGCGACTTTCTCGCGGCCATCCGCACGGTGACCGACAAGCCGATCAAGACCATCGTGCTCACCCATTACCACGCGGTGCGCGTGATGGGCGCGAGCGCCTTCGATGAGGTGGAACAGATCATCGCGAGCAATGGCACGCTCGACTGGGTCCGCACGCGCGGGCAGGCCGATTTCGATTCGGAGGTCGGCCGCTTTCCGCGCCTGTTCGCGGGCGTGGAAGAGATCCCGGGCCTGACCTTCCCGACGATGAGCTTCGATCGCCAGATGAGCCTGTGGCTCGGCCCGCGCCCCGGCACGGGCCGCGAGCTGCGCCTGATGGCGCTGGGCCGGGGCCATTCGAGCGGCGACACCGTGGCGTGGCTGCCCGACTGCGGCGTGCTGTTCTCGGGCGACGTGGTCGAGAACCACTGCGGCGTGTACGCGGGCGACGCCTACATCGGCGACTGGGCCGGCACGCTCGACGCGGTGCACGCGCTGAAGCCGCGCGTGCTGGTGCCCGGACGCGGCGCGGTGCTGCAAAACGAAGCCGCATGCGCCGAGGCCATTGGCCTGACGAAGGCGTTTCTTTCGACGCTGCTCGACAGCGTGCGCGCCGGCATCGCCGCGGGCGAAACGCTGCGCGGCTGCTTCGCGCGCGCCGAAGCAGCGATGACGCCGCGCTTCGGCCACTGGCCCGTGTTCCAGCACGTGCTGCCCTTCGACGTGTCGCGCGCCTATGACGAGCTGCGCGGCATCGAGCACCCCGTCATCTGGACGGCGGAGCGCGACCGCGAGCTGTGGCAAACGCTGCGCGGCGAATGAGCTGAACCGATTTCAAAACAGGCAACGGAGACAAAAGACGATGATGAAACGCTTCCTTCCCCTGCTGGCCGCGGCCCTCGCGCTGGCCACCAGCCCCTTCGCGTCCGCGCAACCGGCGGCCTACCCGAGCCAGCCGGTCAAGTGGATCGTTCCGTACTCGGCGGGCGGCGGCACCGACAACCTCGCGCGCTCGCTGGCCGAGGCGATGCAGCCTTCATTGGGGCAACCGCTCATCATCGACAACCGGCCCGGTGCATCGACCAACATCGGCGTGTCCGTGATGATGCAGGCCAAGCCCGATGGCTACACGATCATGCAGGCCGAGAACGCGGCGCTGCTCTTCAACGAGCACATGTTCACCAAGCTGCCCTACAAGCCGGCGACCGACTTCACCTACATCGGCACCATCGGGCGCTTTCCGGTGGCGCTGGTGGTGCACCCCGACTTTCCCGCGAAGACCGTGGCGGAGTTCGTGCGCTACGTGAAGGCCAACCCCGAGAAGGTCAGCTATGCCTCGCCGGGCAACGGCTCGCCGCATCACATGGCGATGGAGCTCTTCAAGCAGAAGGCCGGACTGAGCATCGTGCACGTGCCGTACAAGGGCGCCGCGCCTGCGATGTCCGACGTGATGGGCGGCCAGGTGCCGGTGATGATGCTCGACCTGGCCTCGGGCCTGCCGATCATCCGCTCGGGCAAGGTGCGGGTGCTGGCCATTGCATTGCCGCAGCGCGCGACCGCATTGCCCGACGTGCCGACCTTCGTCGAGGCGGGCTTTCCTGACGTCAATGCCTATGCCTTCCACGGCCTGATCGGCCCGGCCGGCATGCCGCCTGAAGCGGTGGCACGGCTGAACGCCGAACTGCACAAGGCGATGAAGGCACCGAAGGTGGTGAAGCTGTTCGCGGACTTCGGCTTCGAGGCGCTGCCGGGCACGCCGCAGGATTTCTACAAGCTCTCGCGCGCCGAGAGCGAGCGCTGGGGCAAGATCATCAAGACGGCCGGCGTGAAGCTGGAATAACCAGCTACCAGCCCAGCCACAGGTGCAGCGGCAGGTACACCGCCATGCCCGCGAGCATCGTGCCCAGCACACCGCGCCGCCAGTAGAAGTACGCCGCACCGACGACCGCCGCATAGAGGCGGGCGTCGTGCAGCGTGGTGATGAGGTGGCCCTGCGTCATCACGATCTCGGGTGCGATCACGCCGGCGAGCGCCGCGGCCGGCGCGTAGTGCAGCGCACGATGGGCCCAGTCGGGCAGGCCCCAGGGCCGGTCGAGGATGAAGAAGAAGCAGCGCGTGAGCACGGTGACGAGCGCCAGCCCGACGATCACGCCCAGGGTCCACAGGTCGGTGGTTCCGCTCACTTGTCGTCCTCCGCCGTGGGGTCGAGCCCGAACTGCTTTTCGAGCCAGAAGCACAGCAGCACGGCCACGCCGATGGCCACGACGATGTTGAGCTTGAGCGGCAGCGAATAGGCCGCCACGGCCGTGGCGCCGGCGATCAGCCCGGCCAGCACGCGCAGCCGCGTGGTCGCCATCGAGCAGACGATGGCCACCAGGCTCAGCACGCCCGCAAAGCCCAGGCCCCAGGTCTGCGGAATGAAGTTGGCCAGCGCGATGCCCAGCAGGCTCATGCCCATCCAGGCGCTCCAGGTCACGAAGTAGTTGCCGGTGAGGTAGGCCTCTTGCGCCTCCCGTTCGGCGGTGGTGACCGGGGGCTTCGGGTACTGCTTGGTGAAGAGCGCGTAGCTCATGTCCGCCGTGAGGTAGCCGTGCACCATGCGGCGCCAGCGCGGCATGTGCATGAGGTAGGGCCGCAGGTGCAGGCTGAACACCACGAAGCGCAGGTTGACGCAGAAGCCCGTCGCCAGGATCACCCAGGCCGGCGCGCCCGCGAACAGCAGCGGAATGGCCGCGAGCTGCGAGCTGCCCGCGTAGACCAGCAGGGTCATCGCGACCGCCTCGATCAGGCTCATGTCCGACTTGACCATGGCCACGCCGGTCATCAGGCCCCAGGCGCCGATGCCCATGGCCACCGAGGACATGTCGCGCACGCCCACGCGGAATTCGGGGCGGCGGCGGATGTCTGCGGAAAGAAACATCAGCCGAACACCTGCCCGGCCTTCAGGTCGAAGCCGCGCAGGAAATCGGCCACCGCCAGGCGCTTGCCGCCGGGACGCTGGAGCTCGGTGAGCATGACGGTCGAGCCGGCCGCCGCCACGGCGACGCCGGTGTCGGCAACGGCCAGGATGGTGCCCGGCGCTGCGGACGCATCGGTGGCGGGCGCCGCATGAGCGGTCCAGAGCTTGATGGTCTCGCCATCGAGCGGACTGTTGGCGCCCGGAAAGGGATCGAAGGCCCGCACGCGCCGCACGATGGCGTCGGCCGGCTGGGCCCAGTCGATCAGCGCTTCGTGCTTCTCGACCTTGCTGGCGTAGGTGACGCCTTCGGCCGGCTGTGGCGTGCGGGTGAGGGCGCCGATGTTCGCCAGCGCTTCGACGATCATGCGGCCGCCCAGTTCGGCCAGACGGTCGTGCAGGCGGGCGGTGTTGTCGTCGCCGATCTCGATGACTTCGCGCAGCAGCATGTCGCCGGTGTCCAGGCCCGCGTCCATCTGCATGATGGTGATGCCGGTCTGCGTGTCGCCGGCCTCGATGGCACGGTGGATGGGCGCGGCGCCGCGCCAGCGCGGCAGCAGGCTGGCGTGGATGTTCAGGCAGCCGTGCTTCGGCAGGTCGAGCACCCACTGCGGCAGGATCAGCCCGTAGGCGGCGACCACCATCACATCGGGCTGCACGGCCAGCAGGGTGTCGCGCGCGGCCGTGGCCTCGTCGGGATACTTGCCGTCGAGCCGCAGGCTGCGCGGCTGGGCCACCGGCCAGTTGCTGGCAACGGCGCATTGCTTGACGGGCGAGGCCTGCAGCTTCATGCCGCGACCGGCGGGCCGGTCGGGCTGGCTCATCACCAGGACGATGTCATGGCCGGCGGCCGCAATGGCTTCCAGCGCGACGCGCGCGAACTCGGGCGTGCCCGCGAAAACGACCTTGAGCCGGCTCAATCCCGCAGCCGATCGAATTCGAGATCGTCCCCCGTGTGATAGCGACGGACCACGCCGGTCGGGTCGATGTAGATATAGAGCATGCGGCGTTCGTTCACGGCCTTGTAGCGCCAGGTCCAGACGACGCCGTCGAAAGAGCTGACGCGGGAGATTTCATACGGCCGGCCATAAAAGGCCATCACGTCGTTCTGGCGCCACTGGTTGACCTTGATGTCCTGGTCGAAGCGCGCTTCGCTCAGCACCTGGGTGGCCGAGACGACCTTGCCCGCCGCGTCCACGTCGATGTCGATGACTTCGAAGCCCGCCGGCATGCGCGAATACTGGAGCCGCTCGCCGCCACCGTTGAGCGGGTAGCGGCCGGTGGGCGCGCCCAAGCGCTGCAGGGTTTCGGCGGCGGTGGTGCCGGGCTGGATGCGGGTGGGGTCGTTGGCGCAGCCGGCGAGCACCAGCGCCGACAGCGCGATTGCCGCCAGCGTTGCCAGGGAGCCGGCGCGGCGCGTCATGGCGGTCAAGCCCGCTCCCGCAGTTCTTCGCGCTGCTGCTTCAGGAGCTTGCTCTTGATCCGGTTGCGCTTCAGGGGCGAGAGGTATTCGACGAACACCTTGCCGAGCAGGTGGTCGAGTTCGTGCTGGATGCACACGGCCAGCAGGCCGTCGGCCTCGATGGTGCGCATCTCGCCGTTTTCGTCGAGCGCCTGGACCTTGACCGCCGTCGAGCGCATGACGCCGTCGTAGATGCCGGGCACCGAGAGGCAGCCTTCTTCGTTCAGCACCTTTTCGTCGCTGGCCCAGGTGATCTCGGGGTTGATCAGCACGATGGGTTCGTTGCGTTCTTCGGACACATCGATGACGACCAGCCGTTCGTGCACGTCGACCTGGGTCGCGGCCAGACCAATGCCGTTGGCGTCGTACATGGTTTCCAGCATGTCGGCAACCAGGGTCTTGATGCGCGCGTCGACGCCTTGCACCGGTTTGGCCACGGTGTGCAGGCGTTTGTCCGGGTAACTCAGAATGATTCGTTTGGCCATGAAATCGGGGGGAAGTTGTGGCTATTTTCGCCAATTCCGCGACGCGACGGGCCGCGCGGGGCCGAAAACGTTGCCCTCCCAGGGGCTTCAGCGCAGAATTCGTAGCAAATTGTGAGATTCGTATGCGCAGCGATACGTCGCACGCTCACCCATCCAGACATGAAAAAGCTCAGATCCACTGAACGCCAGCGCCCCTCTTTCCTAGCAACCTTGACGGCCCTCGCGGTGATCGGCGGTTGCGGCGCCACGACGGCCTGGGCTCAAAACTACCCTGTCACGCCCCAGCAGCGCGCCACGGCCCAGCAAACCGCCCAGGCCGGCGTTCCGCTGAGCGAGCTGGCGCCCAGGGCGCCCGACGAATACACGATCAAGCCCGGCGACACGCTCTGGGCCATTTCGCGCCTGTACCTGCTGCACCCCTGGCGCTGGCCGGAACTGTGGGGCATGAACATCAACGAGATCGCGAACCCGCACCGCATCTATCCCGGCCAGGTGCTGTACCTGGACAAGAGCGGCGGCCGCGCGCGCCTGACCACCCGCCGCGGCGGGTTCAGCGGCGACGGCGGCACCATCAAGCTGTCGCCGCGCACGCGCTTCGACTCGCTGTCGGGCATGGCGCTGCCCACGCTCAACCCGAGCCTGATCGAGCCCTTCCTGAGCGAACCGATCGTGGTGGACGCCAACACGCTCGAGAGCGCGCCGCGCATCGTGGCCGGCAACGACAGCCGCGTGCTGCTGTCGCGCGGCGACCGTGCCTATGCCCGCGGCAACGCCGACGCCCCGCTGGTCGAAGTGCCGGGGCCGGTGCAGCACTTCCGCGTCTTCCGCAATGCGACGCCGCTGAAAGACCCGGGCACGGGCGAGATCCTCGGCTACGAGGCGCAGTACCTGGGCAAGGCCCAGCTGCAGCGCGGCGAGTCGACCACCATCGAGACGGTGGACAACAAGGACCTCATCACGGTGGTGCCCGCGAGCATCGACATCATTGCCTCGCGCGAGGAAATGCGCGCCGGCGACCGCCTGCTGCCCGAGCCCCCGCGCCAACTGCTGAGCTACGCGCCGCGCGCGCCCTCCACGCAGGTCGATGGCCGGATCATCTCGGTCTATGGCAACGCCGTGCAGTTCGCCGCCCAGAACCAGGTCGTGGCCATCAACAAGGGCACGCGCGACGGCATCGACAGCGGCCATGTGCTGGCCATTCTGAAGAACGGCGAGACCATCCTCGACCGCACCGGCGCCCGCAAGGAAACCATCAAGCTGCCGAATGAACGCATCGGCCTGCTGATGGTGTTCCGCACCTTCGAGAAGGTTTCCTACGCGCTGGTGCTCGAAATCAACGACACTCCGCGCGCTGGCGACTTCCTCGTCAACCCCTGACCTGCGGCTCCAGCTTTCACGCACTCTCGTTTGGAACGCGCAGAACTCGCAGGCTGGCTGCGACTTTCATTGACGCCGGGCATCGGCGACAGCACCACGCGACGCCTGCTCGCGGCCTTCGGGCTGCCTGAAGGCGTTTTCGCGCAGTCGGAGGCCGCGCTGCGCGAAGTCGTCGGCATGGCCCAGGCCGCAGCCCTGCTGCAGGTGCCCGCCGGCCTGCAGGCGCAGGTCGACCAGGCCTGGCAGTGGCTGCATGCCGGCGACAGCAGCAACGGCAACGGTGTCTCGCGCCGCATCGTGACGCTCGGCGACGCCGGCTACCCCACGTCGCTGCTCGAAATGGCAGACCCACCGCCCATGCTCTATGTGCTCGGTGCCGCCGACTTCGACCTGACGCAGCTCGGCCACAGCATCGCGGTGGTGGGCAGCCGCAATCCCACGCCGCAGGGCGCCACCAACGCGCGCAGCTTCGCGCGGGCGCTCGGCGAAGCGGGGTTGCCGGTGGTGTCGGGGCTGGCGCTCGGTGTCGATGGCGCCGCACACCAGGGCGCGCTCGAAGCGGCGGGTAACGCGCCACGGCTGGCCACGGTGGCGGTGGTGGGCACGGGCCTCGATCGCGTCTACCCCGCGCGGCACCGCGACCTGGCGCATCGCATCACCCTGCAGGGCCTGATCGTGAGCGAGCTGCCGCTCGGCACGCCGCCACTCACGCAGAATTTTCCGCGGCGCAACCGGCTCATCGCCGGGCTGGCGCGCGGCACGCTGGTGGTCGAGGCGGCGCTGCAGTCGGGCTCGTTGATCACGGCGCGGCTGGCGTCGGAGCAGGGCAAGGAAGTGTTCGCCATTCCGGGCTCGATCCACTCGCCGCAATCGCGCGGCTGCCATGCGCTGATCCGTCAGGGCGCCAAGCTCGTGGAATCGGTGAACGACATCCTCGAAGAGCTTCCGCCGCTGCGCGCCGCCGGCGCGGCCTCGCCCGCACACCAGGACGAAGACGCGCCCCAGGGCGACGCTTCCGAAGACCCGCTGCTGGAGGCCCTCGGCTTCGATCCCGTGAGCCTCGACGCACTGAGCGCGCGCACCGGCTGGAGCGCGGCCGCGTTGCAAGCAAAGATGCTTGAACTGGAGCTGGACGGCCACGTCTCGCGCCTGGCCGGCGGGCTCTTTCAACGAATGGCTTCCACCTAGGCGCAGTTCACACCCGCCCTGCATGAACGTCGGCTATATTGGGCCCATGTTCGAAGTGCTCGTTTTTGTCTACGAAAACTATTGGCGCGGCGATGCTTGCCCCGAACCCGAACAGCTGGGCCGCAAGCTCAGTGCGCACGGCTTCGAGGCAGAAGAGATCCGCGATGCCCTGCACTGGCTCGACGGCCTGAGCCTTGCAACGCAGGGCATGCAGATCGAGCGTCGCACCGACGACGAAGCCGCCGCCACGGTCATCCTGCGCGGCGCGCCCGAAGCGGCCCTGCCTCAATCGGATGGCGCCATGCGCGTCTATTCACAGGCCGAACAAGAGCACCTCGGCGCGGAGTGCCTGGGCTTCATCCGCTTTCTCGAATCGGCGAACGTGCTGCCCTGCGGCCTGCGCGAGATCGTCATCGAGCGTGCGATGGCTGCACCGGGCGATCCGGTCGCGCTCGACGAACTCAAGATCATCGTGTTGATGGTGCACTGGAGCACCGGCATCGAGCCCGACGCGCTGGTTCTTGACGAGCTCTGCGAGAGCCGCGAAGGCCGTACGGCGCACTAGCTGCTCTCCCTCGGGCTGCGCGCACTTCGTGCCGCTGCGCCAGCCCTTCCAGGGGCAACACCTGCGGCCCGGCGAAGCCGGTCCCGCGGTGCTCCAAGAAAACACCCCGCCTAGTTCAGCAGCCGCTCGGGGTTGGCATCCAGCTTGGCCAGCGCCTCGCGCGTGGCACGCACCGTGAGCGTTTCTTCTTCGGCCGGCACCAGCAGGCCTGCCTGCAGGTAGGTCGCCAACCGTCCCGCCTGGATCAGGAAGCTGCGCCCGTCCGACGACGCGAACAGGTGCAGTCGCTTGCGGTCGCTGCGCCACACGAACTGGACCTGGCTCACGCGATCGTTGTGGTCGAGCATGAACCAGTTGCCCACCTGCAGCTCGTGCGCCCAGCCGAGCATCTCGTCCGACACCTTGCTGCCGGCGGCGTCGGGGATCACCTCGATCGATGCCGCATCCACGCCGAGCAGCAGCTCGATGCTGTGGGCGTCGAGCGGCAGGTCGGACGCGCCGCCGTCGTCGCTCACGAAGTCTTCCAGGTGCGCGAGCCGCTCGGCCATGGCCTCGATCTTGGCCTGGGGAATGGCTTCGGTCTTCGACAGGAAGGCATCGGACAGCGTGGCGCCGATGATCTTGATGTGTGCCTCTTGCGGCTCGTCGACGATGCCCAGCAGGGCCATGCCCTGGCGCAGCCGCTGCAGCAGTTGTGGCAGGTCTTGAATGACGCGCGCGCGATCGGTGCGGTTGGGCTTGGCACTTGCGGCCCAGACCAGCTCGGAGGCCACGCGCTTGAGCATCACCGTCTGCTCGCCCTGCGCGCCATAGCGCAGCGCGGCAATGGCCAGCACCTCTGCCCAGACCTTGAACAGGAACTCGCGGATCTCGTCGCGCACCGGCATGTCGTTGAGCATCTTGCGCAACTCGATGGTGTACTGGATCGCCATCGTTTCCTTCTGCTCGACCTGCTGCGCGACGCTCATCACGCGCTGCGTGCTGTCGCTCTGCGTGAGGTAGCGGCTGAGGAAGGCCACGAACTCGTCGAACACCAGCTTGAACACGCGCTGGCCGGTCTCGGGGTATTGCTCGATCACCTGCACGACGCGCCGGATCTCGCCTTCGAGCGCGCTGCCCGTGATGGCGGCGGCGTCGAAGCCCATCACGCAAGAGCCCATGCGGTCGATCAGCATGCGCGCAGGGTGCTGCAGCGTGCCGAAGAATTCGGGCTCGGCGATGGCCACGCGCAGCACCGGCATCTGCAGCCGCGCGAACCACACGCGCGCCGAGAACGGAATGCGTTCTTCCGCGAGGATGGCCTGGAACATCAGCGCCACGATCTCGACCGTGGCCTTGTCGGCGGTGGTGGGCGCGCGCTTCTTCAGTTCGGCGCTGCGCCGGCGCAGGTCGACCGAGGTCTGCTGGAGCAAGGTGGCCTGCTCGCCCGAGCCGTCCATGAATTGCGTGGCGGCCATGCGGTAGGCCACCTCGGCGTCGGCGATGGCGCCGGCGAAGGTCCGAGAGAAAACCCGGGGCGCGCCGCCGGCCGCACCGCCACCCGCGTGGCCGCCAGGGCCGCCGGTCGCGGTGCCCGGCACCGATTGCGGCGCCGACGCGCCGAGGTCGCCGCCGATGCGCGCGGTCACGAAGCGCTTGAGGCTCAGCAACGCGGTCTGCGCACGCTGCCGCGCGATCATCAATGGCGAGCCGCCAGTGGTCGACGAAGGCGCCACGGTCGACGGCACCGAGGCCGGTTGCCCGTCGAATCCGAAGCCGGGGCGTTGCGCGCTGTGCGGCCCGCCCGACATGGTGCCGGGCCCCATCGGTGCGTTCGACGATGTCGCGGCGCCCATGGACGAGGCGCTGCTCGCGCCGCTGCCGCCGCCACCGCCCGCGCTGCCCGTGCGGCGCACGAAACTCTTGAGGTCGATCTCCGGCATCACGCCGTTGGCGATAAGAAAGGCGTTGGCGCTTTCATAAGCCTTGACGACCCCGTCGACCAGCGCCAGTTGCACCGCGTCCTGTACACGGGTCCAGAGCCCGCGGCTCAGGCCGGCGGCCAGCCATTGCTCCACCAGCAGCTTGGCGAGCGTCTCGGGCTTGAGCACGTCCTTGGAATCGAGTTCACTGGTGCCCTCGAGATGCTGGATGCGCAGGCGCAGGTCGCTCAGCTCGAAGCTGGCCTTGTCATGGATCAGCTGCGCCAGGCGCGAGGAAAGGATGTTGCTTTCCACGACCTCGTCGCCGATCAGTTCGAGCCGCAGCGCCGCCGACGACGTGGTCGATGGCGCGCCGCCGGTCGACGAAAGCAGCGCCTTGCGCCAGCCGGTCTGGGCCAGCGAGATCCATTGCGAGCCCTGCCCCTGGAACGCGACGAAATCGTCGCGGTGCTCCTGCATGGCGCGGGCATTGCCGGCTTCCGAGGACAGCGATGTCAGCCGATCCCGGATCGCTCGCGCCAACGGCACGATCACGCCTTCCGTGGCCGATACGAAGCGCTCACGCGTCTCGCGTGCGAGCTGCAGGGAAGAAGCGGACCGCGCAATGCTCATTGAAAGATCGGGAAAACCAAGGTAAACGATTCGTCAGCAACAACCGCGAGCTTGCATCGGGATGCGCAACCGCACAAGTATCGACAACGCCCGGCGTTGCATGCGAACCGCGGCGCGGCCCCTGCGCCGCCGCCGCTTTGTTTGACCCTGAAGTATCCGTCAGACCACCGCGCCGGCGTTCGGGTCGTCTTCGGATTCGCCGTCGCGCTTGGTCGGACCCTTGATCAGGTCTTCGCGCTTCACGCCCAGCCACATCGCGATCGCGGCAGCCACGAAGCACGAGGAGTAGATACCAAAGCAGATGCCGATGGTCAGCGCCAATGCAAAGTAATGCAAAGTCGGGCCGCCGAAGAAGAACATCGACAGCACCACGAGCTGCGTGGAGCCGTGGGTGATGATCGTGCGGCTGATGGTCGAGGTGATCGCGTTGTCGATGACCTCGCTCGTGGACAGCTTGCGGTAGCGGCGGAAGTTCTCGCGGACCCGGTCGAAGATCACGACCGATTCGTTCACCGAGTAGCCCAGCACCGCGAGCACCGCCGCCAGCACCGCCAGCGAGAACTCCCACTGGAAGAAGGCGAAGAAGCCCAGGATGATCACCACGTCATGCAGGTTGGCCAGAACGGTAGCCAGCGCAAACTTCCATTCGAAGCGAAACGCCAGGTAGATCATGATGCCGACCACCACCATCCCCAGCGCCTTCAGGCCGTTGCTGGTCAGCTCGTCGCCCACCTGCGGTCCGACGAATTCGTTGCTGCGCAATTCGACCTCGGGCTCGACCGCCTTCAGCGCGTCCATCACCTGGGCGCTCTGCTGGGTCGAGTTCATGCCCTTTTGCACCGGCAGGCGAATCTGCACCGAGGTGCCGAAGCTCTGGACCTGCACCTCCTGGTAGCCCAGCTTGGCGACGACCTCGCGCACCTTGCCGACGTCGGCCGATTGCTTGTAGGCCACTTCCATCACCGTACCGCCGGTGAACTCCACCGACAGGTGCAGCCCGCGGTGGAACAGGAAGAACACGGCCAGCGCGAAGGTGACGACGGAAACGATGTTCAGCACCACCGCGTGGCGCATGAACGGAATGGTCTTGTGGATTCGGAAGAATTCCATGGCGCTTGTCCTTGGCCTTTACTTGGTTTCGGCCACAGCCGTGCCGTCGGAATTCGGACGCCAGACCGTGCCGATCGACACGCTCTTGAGCTTCTTCTTCTGGCCGTACCAGAAGTTCACGAGACCGCGCGAGAAGAACACCGCAGAGAACATCGAGGTGACGATGCCGATGCAGTGCACCACCGCAAAGCCGCGCACCGGGCCCGAGCCGAAGGCCAGCAGCGCGATGCCCGCGATGAGCGTGGTCACGTTGGAGTCGAGGATGGTGCCCCAGGCGCGCTCGTAGCCCGCATGGATCGCCGCCTGTGGCGACGCGCCGTTGCGCAGCTCTTCGCGCACGCGCTCGTTGATCAGCACGTTGGAGTCGATGGCCACGCCGATGGCCAGCGCCATGGCCGCGATGCCGGGCAGCGTGAGCGTGGCCTGCAGCATCGAGAGGATGGCCACCAGCAGCATCAGGTTGACCGCCAGCGCGATCGACGAGAACATGCCGAACAGCGCGTAGTAGAGGCACATGAACACCATGATTGCGGCAAAGCCGTACATCACGCTGTCGAAGCCCTTCTTGATGTTCTCCGCACCCTGCGTCGGGCCGATGGTGCGTTCCTGGATGATCTCCATCGGTGCGGCCAGCGAGCCGGCGCGCAGCAGCAGCGCGAGGTCGTTGGCTTCGCTCACGGTCATCGAGCCCGAGACCTGAAAACGATTGCCCAGTTCGCCGTTGATCGACGGGGCCGTGAGCACTTCGCCCTTGCCCTTCTCGAAGATCAGCATGGCCATGCGCTTCTTGTAGTTCTCGCGGCTCACATCACGCATGATGTTGCCGCCCTTCGAGTCCATGGTCAGGTCGACCTTGGGCTGGTTGCTCTGCTGGTCGAAGCCGGGTTGCGCGTCGGTGAGGTTCTCGCCGGTGACGAGCACCTGCTTCTTCACGATCACGGGGCGGCCCGAACGGTCGAGGAATTTCTCGGAGCCGAAAGGCACCGGGCCACCGCCCATTTCGGCCGCGCGGCCTTCGGCGCTTTCGTCCACCAGGCGCATTTCGAGCGTGGCGGTGCGGCCGATGATGGTCTTGGCCTGGGCCGGGTCCTGCATGCCGGGCAGCTGCACGACGATGCGGTCGATGCCCTGCTGCTGGATCACCGGTTCGGCCACGCCGAGTTCGTTGATCCGGTTGTGCAGCGTGGTGACGTTCTGCTTGAGCGCTGCGTCCTGGAAGCGGCGCGCGGCTTCGGGCTTGATGCTCGCCACGATGCGCCAGTCGGTGCCCTGCTGGCTCTCGACCGTGGTGAGGTCGGGCATCTGGTCCTGGATCAGGCGACGGGCCGTTTCCAGGCTGGCGGCGTCGCGCAGCGTGACCTCGACGGTCTGGCCGTTGCGGTTCACGGCGCTGCCGCGCACCTTCTTGTCGCGAAGGCCGGTGCGGATGTCGCCGGCGAAAGACTCGGCCTTCTTGTCGAGCACGCCGCGCATGTCGACCTGCAGCAGGAAGTCGACGCCGCCGCGCAAGTCCAGGCCCAGGTACATCGGGAAGGCATGCAGCGCGGTCAGCCACGAGGGAGAGCGCGACACCAGGTTCAGCGCCACCACGTAGGAGGCCTCGTCCGCATTCGGCACCAGGGCTTGCTGCAGCGCGTCGCGTGCCTTGATCTGGTCGTCGGTGGTGGCGAAACGCACACGCACCGCGGTCGGCTCCAGCGTCAGCAGGTCGGGCGTCAGGCTGGCTGTCTTGAGCACTTCCTCCACCCTGGCCTGGGTCGACGCATCGATCTTGACGGTGGACTTGGCCGCCGACACCTGCACAGCAGGCGACTCGCCGAAGAAATTGGGCAGGGCATAGATGAGCCCCACGAGCAACACGATCACGATGATCGTGTACTTCCAGACCGGGTAACGGTTCATGAGCGCGCGCTTTTCACAAACTTTTCAGAGATGGAGTCACGGCGTGACTTGAGGCCTCACGCCGCAAAGCGCAAGGATCAGCTCACGCTTTTATTTGACGGCGCCCTTGGGCAGCACCTGAACCACAGCACTGCGCTGCACCTTGATCTCGACGCCGTTGGCGATTTCGAGGCCCAGGTACTGGTCGCCCAGCGAGGTGATCTTGCCGAGCACGCCGCCGGCGGTGGCGACTTCGTCACCCTTGGCCAGCGCCTCGATCATGGCGCGCGCTTCCTTCTGGCGCTTCATTTGCGGGCGGATCATGACGAAATACAGCACCACGAACATCAGCACCAGGGGCAGCATGCTGCCGAGCGAGGACAACATGTCACCGCCGCCGGCGGCTGCGGGCGCGGTCTGGGCGAAAGCAGAGGAAATGAACAAGAGAGTCTCCAGCAGAGGGAAGAGAAATCGAGAGGAGCGCGGACCGGGGCCCGTCGTTCCATCTCTTCGCGGCCACAAGGAAAGCGGGCCGCAAATCAAAGCGTGGCGGGACTTGGCCGCGCACAGCACCGGGCATTGTATTCGGGGCTGGTGACGCCTCCACGCGCTTATCCGGCGGGGTGAGGAGGGCTTTCCGGCCATTCGGCGCCCGACTGAATTGCTACGCTTTCAATAGCAAAAGGCGCCCACAGGGCGCCCTTTGCGAATGGAACGGCTCCGAAAATCAGGCCGCCGCGCGCTGCGCCTGCGGGTTGCGCCACTTGGCCAGCAGTTCGCTCCAACGGGTGCGCGCCGCCGCGAGGTTGCGCTCCTTGACGTGGCCATAGCCCCGGATCTGCTCGGGCAGCCCGGCGATTTCCAGCGCCAGGGCGTGGTTGTCGGCACGCAGGGCGCCGATCACTTCCTCGATGCTGGCGCGGTACTCGCCGATCAGCGCGCGCTCGGTCTTGCGCTCCTCGGTGCGGCCGAAGATGTCGAGCGCCGTGCCGCGCACGCCCTTCAGCTTCGCAAGGAACCTGAAGCCCGTGAGCATCCAGGGGCCGAACTTCTGCTTCTGCAGCTGGCCCTTGGCGTTCTTCTTGGCCATGAGCGGCGGCGCCAGGTGGTAGTTGAGCTTGTAGTCGCCCTCGAACATGCCTTCGACGCGGTCCAGGAAAGTCCGGTCGGTGTGCAGGCGCGCGACTTCGTACTCGTCCTTGTAGGCCATCAGCTTGAACAGGTAGCGGGCCACCGTTTCGGTCAAAGCCGTCTTGCCCAGCGCCGATTCGGCCTGCTGCACCTTGCCGACGAACTGCTTGTACTGCTCGGCGTAGGCGGCGTTCTGGTAGCCGGTCAGGAATTCGGCGCGGCGCGCCACGATGGCCTCGACCGTCTCGCGCTTCTTGAACTCGATGACCTGGCCCGGGCGCACGCGCTTTTGCAGCTCCTCGGGGCGCACGGCCGCCTGGCGGCCCCACTCGAAGGCGGTCTTGTTGTTCTCGACGGCCACGGCATTCAGCTCGATGGCGCGCATCAGCGACTCGTGCGCCAGCGGAATCCAGCCCTTCTGCCAGGCGTAGCCCAGGATCATCGGGTTGACGTAGATGCTGTCGCCCATCAGCGTGGTGGCGGCGGCATCGGCGTCGAAGGTGCCCATGCCGTCGATGCCCACGGCGCGCGCGATCTCGGCGGCACAGGCGTCTTCGGGGTTCTGCCAGTTGGCATTGCGCACGAAAGCGGCGGTGGGCGAACTGTGGCTGTTGAGCGCCACGTGCGTGCGCCCTTCGCGCATGCGCGCCATGGTCTCGCCGTTGATCGTGACCAGCGGATCGCAGGCCAGGATCAGGTCGGCCGCCGCGGTGCCGACGCGCGTGGTGCGGATGTCGTCCTGCGTGTCGCCGATCAGCACGTGGCTCCAGGTGGCGCCGCCCTTTTGCGCAAGGCCCGCCGCATCCTGCGTGACGATGCCCTTGGCCTCGATGTGCGCGGCCATGCCGAGCAGCTGGCCGATGGTGATGACGCCGGTGCCGCCGACGCCCGCCACCACCACGCCCCAGACCTTGCCGCCGTCCAGCGACGGAATCGCCGGCTCGGGCAGCAGGCCGAACTCGGCCGGCGTGGCCGCCTTGTTCTTGCCCTTCTTCTTGAGCTGGCCGCCCTCGACCGACACGAAGCTCGGGCAGAAGCCCTTCAGGCAGCTCATGTCCTTGTTGCAGCTGCTCTGGTTGATGGTGCGCTTGCGGCCGAATTCGGTTTCCAGCGGCTCCACCGAGAGGCAGTTGCTCTGCACGCTGCAGTCGCCGCAGCCTTCGCACACCAGCTCGTTGATGACCACGCGCTTGGCCGGATCGACGGCCGTGCCCCGCTTGCGGCGGCGGCGCTTCTCGGTCGCGCAGGTCTGGTCATAGATGATGGCCGTGGTGCCCGGGATCTTGCGAAATTCGCGCTGGATCTCGTCGAGCAGGTCGCGGTGCTTGACCTGCACGTGGTCGCCGGGGACGTTCACGCCCTCGTACTTCTCGGGCTCGTCGGTGACGATCACGACCTTCTTGGTGCCCTCGGCATGCAGGCTCTCGGCAATCTGCAGCACCGAGTGGCCTTCGGGCCGCTCGCCGACCTGTTGCCCGCCGGTCATGGCGACCGCGTCGTTGTAGAGAACCTTGTAGGTGATGTTCACGCCGGCCGCGATGCTCTGGCGAATCGCGAGCAAGCCGCTGTGGAAGTACGTGCCGTCGCCCAGGTTCGCGAAGATGTGCTGGTCGGTCGTGAAGGGCTGCTGGCCCACCCACGGCACGCCCTCGCCGCCCATCTGCGTGAAGCCGATGGTGGAGCGGTCCATCCAGGTCGCCATGAAGTGGCAGCCGATGCCGCCCATCGCGCGCGAACCTTCGGGCACCACGGTGCTGGTGTTGTGCGGGCAGCCCGAGCAGAACCACGGCTGGCGCGTGGCGTCGGCCACGCTGGTGGAGGCCTGCTGCACCACCATCGAACGCTCCTTGGCTTCGAGGATGGCGAGCTGCGCTTCGATGCGCGCTGTCATGTCGGCGCCTGCAGCGGCCAGCAGGCCGGTCTTCTTCAGACGGCCGGCGATGGCCTTGGCGATCAGCGCGGGGTTCAGGTCGGCGTTGGCGCGCAGCAGCGTGTGGGCCGTCGGGTTGGGCATCGACCATTCGCCGCCCGAGTAGCCCTCGGCCGCGTGTACCTCGCCCTCGTCGAACTTGCCGACCACGTTGGGCCGCACGTCCGAGCGCCAGTTGTAGAGCTCTTCCTTGAGCTGGTATTCGATGACCTGGCGCTTTTCTTCGACCACCAGGATCTCTTGCAGGCCGGTCGCGAATTCGCGCGTGAGCTGCGCTTCGAGCGGCCACACCACGCCCACCTTGTGCAGGCGGATGCCGAGCTGGCGGCAGGCCGCGTCGTCCAGGCCCAGGTCGAGCAGCGCCTGGCGCGTGTCGTTGAAGGCCTTGCCGCTGGCCATGATGCCGAAGCGGTCGTTCGGGCCTTGAATGACGTTGTGGTTCAGCCGGTTGGCGCGGATGTAGGCCAGCGCGGCGTACCACTTGTAGTGCATGAGCCGGGCTTCCTGCTCCAGCGCATGGTCGGGCCAGCGGATGTGCAGGCCGCCGGGCGGCATTTCGAAGTCGGTGGGAATGACGATCTCGACGCGCTCGGGGTCGATCATGGCCGTGGCGCTCGACTCGACGATCTCCTGGATCGTCTTCATACCCGACCACACGCCCGAGAAGCGGCTCATGGCGAATGCGTGGATGCCCAGGTCCAGGATTTCCTGCACGCTCGTCGGGAAGAACACCGGCGTGCCGCAGGCCTTGAAGATGTGGTCGCTCTGGTGGGCGGCGGTCGAGCTCTTGGAGATGTGGTCGTCGCCGGCCACTGCGATCACGCCGCCGAATTCGGTGGTGCCCGCCATGTTGGCGTGCTTGAAGACGTCGGAGCAGCGGTCCACGCCCGGGCCCTTGCCGTACCAGATGCCGAAGACGCCGTCGAACTTGTTGGTGCCCTGCGGCGAGAAGCCCAGTTGCTGGGTGCCCCAGAGCGCGGTGGCCGCCAGCTCTTCGTTCACGCCCGGCTGGAAGACGATGTTCTGTTCCTTGAGGAACTTGCTGGCCTTCCACAGCGCCTGATCGTAGCCGCCGAGCGGAGAGCCGCGGTAGCCGCTGATGAAGCCGGCGGTGTTCTTGCCGGCCTGCTTGTCGCGCAACTGTTGAAGCATGGGCAGCTTCACCAGCGCCTGCACGCCGCTCATGAAGGCGCGGCCGTAATCGAGGGAGTACTTGTCGTCGAGCGTGACGGTTTCTAGCGCGCGGCGAATGTGCTCGGGCAGCGGGGCGTTCATGTTGTCTGTCTCCGTATGGCAGGGCCTTTTGAGCCTGGCTGATGGGGTGTGGGTCTGTGCCCGGTAGGGCGCGAGCCCATGATCACGCAAAGTGTATGCCGGGGTCCGCGACAGGTGTTTGCGTTCTTTGCCCCGGAAAACCCGCTTCCAGAAAGAATCTTGCTTAATATCGATGCCCATGGAAAGCATTGACAAGTTCGACCTCTTGATCCTGCAAGAACTGCAGGCCGACGGCCGCCTCACCAACGCCGAGCTTGCGCAGCGCGTGGGCCTCTCGGCCGCGCCCTGCTGGCGCCGGGTGCGCGCGCTCGAAGAAGCCGGCTTCATCAAGGGCTACCGCGCCGAGATCGATCGCCACAAGATAGGGCTCGGCGTGCTCGCTTTCGTGCGCGTGGACACCGAGCGCGTCACCAACGAGGCGACGCGCAAGCTGGAAGACGCGATCCGCAAGATGCCCGAGGTGGTGGCCTGCCACTACATCAGCGGCACCGGCACCTTCGAGCTGCAGGTGGTGGCGCAGGACCTGAACGGCTTTTCGGCCTTCGCGCGGCAGCACCTGATGAACCTGCCGAACGTGAAAGACCTGCACACCAGCTTCTCACTGGGCGAGGTCAAGGCCAGCAGCGCGCTGCCGCTGGGGCACCTGGCGGTCTAGGGCGCTCGCTCAACGCCGCTCGCCGCGGCTCGCCTCGCGAATGGCGCCGAATTCCGATCCCGCGCCCCACTCTGGCCAACGCCGGCTGTTGGCCAGCGTCTCGCCCACGCGGTAGAGCAACGGCAGATCGTGCGCCATGCCGGTGAAGGACCAGTCGGCCTGCCATTCGTCGGCCGGTTGGTGGTAGCGGTCGGCGGTGTAGGCCTTGCTGGCGGCTTCGCCGGCCGCAAGGCCGCCCGCCACCCAGTCGTTGCCCGAGGCGAACGACAGCGCCGGCACGCCGCGCTTGGCGAACGAGAAATGGTCGGAGCGGAAGAAATGGCCGGCCTCGGGGTGCGGGTCGGGCGCGTAGGCCAGGCCGAAGCCCTTGGCCTGCGCGACCAGCAGGTCCTGCAACTGCGAAGCAGCGCTGCCCGAGGTGCTGAAGTTGCGCGCCGGGCCTTCGGGGCTGAGCGCGTCCATGTTGATGACGGCCACGGTCTTGGCCAATGGATACAGCGGCTTGGCGCCGTAGTACTCGGAGCCCAGCAGGCCGCGCTCCTCGGCCGTCACGGCCAGGAAGACGACCGACCGTTCGGGCTTCTTCGGCGCGCTGGCAAAGGCGCGGCCCATCTCGATCAGCGCGGCAAGGCCGGTGCCGTTGTCGACCGCGCCGTTGTAGATCTTGTCGCCCTTCGCATCGGGCGCGCCCACGCCCAGGTGGTCCCAGTGGGCGCTGTAGATCACCGTCTCGCCAGGGTGCTTGCGGCCTTCGACGCGGCCCACCACGTTCTTCGAGACGATCACCTGACGGTCGATCGCGTACTCGGCCGACAGGCTCGCGTCCTTGAGCACCTGGGGCTGGAACTCGCGCGTTTGCGCCAGCTTCTTCTGCGCCTCGAAATCCAGCCCCGCGCGGCGCAGCAGGTCGACCGCCACGTCGCGCTGGATCCAGGCCTCGAGCTTCGGGTGCACCGCCACAGGCTGATCGCGCTCGATGTCGAACATGGTCGCGGTGTTGGAGTTCTTCACCGTGGCCCAGCCATAGGCGGCCGGCGCGGTCTCGTGCACGATCAGCACGCCCAGCGCACCCCGGCGCGCGGCCTCCTCGAACTTGTAGGTCCAGCGGCCGTAGTAGGTCATGGCCTTGCCGCCGAAGTCGCCGCTGACGCCCTCTCCTGCTTCGAAGTCGGGGTCGTTCACCAGCACCACGGCGATCTTGCCCTTCAGGTCGACGCCCTTGTAGTCGTCCCAGCGCCGCTCGGGCGCGCTCACGCCATAGCCCACGAAGACCAGCGGTGCCTGCTGGATCGCCACCGAGGTCGAGCCGTCGAGCGCCGCGCGCACCGCGATCTGCTCGCCCTGCACCAGCGCATCGCGCTGCGAGCCCACCTGAAGCGTGATCTGCGGCGTGCCGCGAAATTCGGTCTTCACCAGCGGCACGGCCTGCGTCCAGCCGCGCTTGCCGCCTTCGAGGTCGCCACCGGGCACGAGGCCCGCGGCCTTGAACTGCGCCACGAGGTAGTCGACTGTCTTGCCCTCGGCCGGCGTGGCCGGGGCACGGCCTTCGAAGTCGTCGCCCGAGACGGTCTTCACGATCTGCGACAGGCGCTGCGGATCGAAGCGCGGCGCCGGCGGATCGGCCGCCTGCGCGCCCGTGGCGCTCCATGCGAGGCCGATGCCACAAAGAAGTGAAGCAAGCCGGAAGATCGTCATGCAAGGCTCCTGAACAGGGAAGCCCCGGATGCTAGCCATCGGGCCCGGGCCGTTCTCCGATGCCCTTCGTTCCGCCCGGAGAACCTTAGTTAGCCCGCGCATCCGCAGGAACCCAAAGGAACCCATAAAGAAAAAAGGCCGGCCCCGCGAGGGAGCCGGCCCGGCGATCCGTCCGTGGGCGGAGGGCGGACGGAAGCTTGCGTCTTCGCTCAGAAGGTCATGTCCTTCTCGACGTCCTGCAGCTTGCGGCGGGCCAGAGCCAGGTTCGACTTGGCCTTGTCCAGCACGAAGTAGATGAACACGCCCTCGTGCCGTGCCATCGGGCGCAGCAGGTGGTATTGCTTGCCGAGGGTGATCAGGATGTCCTCGATGGCGTCGTTCAGGCCGAGGGCGCGCATCGTCTTGAGCTTGGCGCGCATCACTTCGGTGTTGCCGGCGGCAGCCACTTCGAGGTCGACACCGGTCCCGGCGGAGCCCAGCATCATGCCGCTGGAAGAGTCGACCACGGCCGCGCACAGGGCGCCGTCAGCGGTCAGGAGATTTTCGAGGTTGCTCTGGATCGAAGCCATGTTGAAGTTGTCCTGTAGATCATGCGAATGAAAGGATGAAGCGGAGGCGTCGCATGCAACCCGTCCCCGCCGCTGATTCGGTGGGCCGATCAGGGCGCTTCGAGCGCCCGCACGCAGGCGGCGGTCCGGTACATCACCTGCGCGAGCACGGCGCCGGCGTCGGCGATGACGTTCACCACCAGTTCCGTTTCGCCATTGCGTACCGGGCTGACAAGCGCAAAGCCCTTGTCGGTGGCAACGGTGATGCAGGTGCAGCGGCCCAGCCGTGCCTCTTGCGACACGACGGCACCCATGGCGGAAATCGAACTGGCCATCGCGGCGATGCGCGAAGGCTGGAAGTCGCGCAGATTGGCGCTGGCGATCTCGAAGCCGTCGGGCGTGGCGATCACCACGGAAGCAACGCCGGTCGTCTCGTCGAGCATTCGCCGGGCTTCATCCCCAGCGCGCTGCTTGATGGCATGGGGAATCCTCATGGGGCGACCTCCTCGTCGAGCACCTCGATCTGCATCAGCAGCGTTTCGATCAGCGCGATCACGTCGTCCTTGCGGCGCGGGTCCACCGCGAGCATCGGCAGCACAAGCCCGCGCTGCGCCAGGGCGTGCGCGTAGTCGTCGAGCGTGGGCGACGGGTGCGTGGGCAGGCGGCTCACGCCGAGCGTGCACGGCATTTTTTCGAGCGCGCCGGCGAAGCCGTCGAGGTAGACCGCCAGATCGGCCAACGGATCGGGCCGGCTGTTGTCGATCAGGATCGCGAGGCCCAGCGCATCGCGCACCAGGATCTTCCACACGAAATCGAAGCGGGCCTGCCCCGGCGTGCCGTACAGGCGCAACCGGTCGCCGTTGTCCAGGGTGACCTGACCGAAGTCCAGGCCGACCGTGGTGGTGGCCTTGGCGACCGAGGTGTCCGCATTGGCGACCTCGGTGCTGATCGGCGCGGTTTCGCTGATGGCGGCGATGGCCGTGGTCTTGCCCACGCCCATCGGCCCCGTGAAGACGAGCTTGTAGTCCCTCATGTCGCGCCTTCTCAGGCCAGCCCGAGGCGTCGGCGGATGCGCGAGAGCAGTCCCCGCTTCTCGTGGCCCGCAGCGGTGCCGGCAGATGCGCGGGGCTCGCGGGTTTCTTCGGTCCAGGCCAGGGCGCCTTCTTCTTCCAGCAGGCCCAGGAAGGTGCTGCACACCTCGACATCGACACGGCCCAGCGCACCGAGGCTTTCGGCCGACTGTGCGCTCCGGGACAGGGCCGCCGCGAGCCGTACATAGGCCGGATGGCGCTGCAGGGTCACCTGCGATGGCCAGCGCAGCAGCGAGGCGCGTGCGCGAATCGATCTCGCTGCGGCACGTACCGCATCGCCCTGAGGCACTTTCGGCGAGACCCGGTTGAGCAGGTCGACCAGCTCTTCCGCATAGATGGGGCGCGCGAGCGCGCTGCGCGCCGTGGTGACCTCGCCCCGGGCCACCATCGGCACCACGAAGCGGGCCGGCGGTGCCTGCCGCTCGGCGGCCAGCGAGTCGCCGTCGACCAGCAGCAGATCGCAGGGCTGCGATTCGCTGACGGTCCAGAGCGAGCGGAGATTGGAGCTGAGGCGGACGATGATCCTCAGGAGCTCGACCTCAACCTGAGGGAGCCCCATGACGCCCAAAACGAGTGGCATACCTTCTTCCCTGAACACTTATTTTTAACAACCGCTGGCGATTGTTAACGCTATCGACTGACAAATGATGAAATGTGACTTGCGTGTTCAATCGTTACTTGAAATTCGGACGCGCACCGAGAAGAAATCCACAACATCCGCATGCCGCACCGCACGGATGCGGCACAGGAGCCACCGGGATGTGAGAGGCGGCCATGGCCGGGGAGCCTAAAATCCCGCTCCTTTGCCCTTTTTGGGCGGCCTTAGCCACCACTTCCCGGAGATAACCCCATGAACCGCATCTGGCGCGCCCTGTCGCTCGTTCTTCTGGCCACCAGCGCGGCCTTCACGCCAGGTGCCCAGGCCCAGAACCGGGAACTCACCGTGGCTTCGAGCGCCACCTACGCGCCCTTCGCCTTCGAGAACAAGGACAAGCAGATCGTCGGCTTCGACATCGACATCATCAATGCCATCGCCAAGCAGCAGGGCCTGAAGATCAAGATCGTCAACACGCCCTTCACCGGCATCTTCGGCGCGCTGAACAACGGCGACGTCGACCTGGTGATCTCGGGCGTGACCATCAACGACAAGCGCAAGCAAAGCTACGACTTCACGCCGCCCTACTTCGCGGCCCGCCAGTTGATCGCGCTGCCGAAGAACAGCAAGGTCGCCTCGCTGAAGGACCTGGCCGGCAAGAAGATCGCCGTGGTCAGCGCCTCCACCGCCGACGACATCGCCTCGCGCGAGTTCGGCAAGACCAACCCCGACATCCGCCGCTTCGAGAGCACGCCGCTCATCATTTCCGAGCTGGCCGGTGGCGGCGTCGATGCCGCCATGGGCGACAACGGCGTGATCGCCTACCGCGTGGCGCAGAACCCCGAGCTGAAGACCATCGACGACAAGTCCTTCCCCGAAGAGGGCTTCGGCATCGTCGTGAAGAAGGGCGACAAGGCCCTGCTCGACAAGCTCAGCGCCGGCCTGGCCGCCATTCGCGCCGACGGCAGCTACGTGACGATCTACAAGAAGTGGTTCAACAAGGACCCGAACGTGCGCTGAGCCGCACGGCACCTGTGACCCGATCACGGCCGCCCACGAAGCGGCCGTTTGTTTTTTCAGAGTGATGACGCGAAGGCGATGAATATGGAACAACCGATCCTGCTTTTCGGATGGTTTCGATGGGACATCCTGGTCGAATACAAGGACCTGTTCTGGCAAGGCGCATGGATGACGCTGCGCATGACGGTGGTGTGCGTGCTGCTGGGTTCGAGCTGGGGCCTGTGCCTGGCGCTCGCGCGGCTGGCGCAGCCGCGCCATGCGCCCTGGACCTGGGTCGCGCGCGTCTTCCTGCGCTGGCCGGCCACGGTGTACGTGAGCTTCTTTCGCGGCACGCCGCTGTTCGTGCAGATCCTGTTGATCCACTTCGCGGTGATGCCGGTGTTCATTCACCCGACCTCGGGCCTGATCATCGACGGCGAACTCGCGCGCACGCTCAAGCAGGAGCATGGCGCGCTCATCTCGGGCGTGGTGGCGCTCACGCTCAACTCGGCGGCGTACATCTCCGAGGTGTTCCGCGCCGGCATCCAGTCGATCTCGCGCGGGCAGTTCGATGCCGGCCGCTCGCTCGGCTTCTCGCCCGCGCAGGTGATGCGCTACGTGGTGCTGCCGCAGGCCTTCCGCCGCATGCTGCCGCCACTGGGCAACAACGCGATCGCGCTGCTGAAAGACACCTCGCTGGTGTCCGCCATCGGCCTGGCCGAGCTGGCCTATGCGGCACGCACGGTGGCGGGTGCCTATGCGCGCTACTGGGAGCCGTACCTGGCGATCTCGGTCATCTACTGGGTCATGACGCTGGTGCTGACGACGATGCTGCGCCGCCTTGAAATCCGCCTTGCGCGCAGCGACCGCGGCTGACAGGGTGTGAGAGGAAAAAGGGCCGCGCCACAATAGCGCCACATGCCGCCCATATCCCCCGAAGAGACACCGATTCCGCCCGCGCGGCCGCAGCCCTCGAAGCTCGCCGCCCTCGAGCCCCTGAAGCTCCCCGTGTTCCGCATGCTGTGGAGCACCTGGCTCATCGCCAACATCTGCATGTGGATGAACGATGTGGCGGCGGCGTGGATGATGACCTCGCTCACCACCTCGCCGATCTGGGTGGCGCTGGTGCAGTCGGCCTCCACCTTGCCGGTGTTCCTTCTCGGCCTGCCCAGCGGCGCGCTGGCCGACATCCTCGACCGCAGGCGCTGGCTGGTGGCCACGCAGTTCTGGCTGGCCGGCACTGCCATCGTGCTGTGCGCGGCTCTGATGCTCGACCTGATGACCGCGCCGCTGCTGCTGGCGCTCACCTTCGCCAACGGCATCGGGCTGGCGCTGCGCTGGCCGGTGTTCGCGGCCATCGTGCCCGAGCTGGTGCCGCGGCCGCAGTTGCCAGCCGCGCTGGGCCTGAACGGCATCGCGATGAACGCCTCGCGCATCGTCGGCCCGCTCACGGCCGGCGTGCTGATCGCCAGCGCCGGCACGGTGTGGGTGTTTGCGCTCAACGCGGTGCTGTCGGTCGCCTCGGGCTTCGTGGTGCTGCGCTGGCGGCGCGCGCACACGCCCAATCCGCTGGGCCGCGAAAAGCTCATCAGCGCGATGCGCGTGGGCGTGCAGTTCGTGCGGCAGTCGCAGCGCATGCGCGCGGTGCTGGTGCGCGTGTCGATCTTCTTCTTCCACTCCACGGCCCTGCTGGCGCTGCTGCCGCTGCTGGCGCGCGACCTGCAGGGCGGCGGCGCCGGCACCTTCACGCTGCTGCTGGCGGCCATGGGCTCGGGCGCGATCATCGCGGTACTGTTCCTGCCCCGGCTGCGCCAGGCGATGGGGCGCGATCAGCTGGTGCTGCGCGGGGCGCTGCTGCAGTCGGGTGCCACGGCAGTGATGGCCTACGCGCCCAACGCCTGGGTGGCGGTGCCGGCGATGTTCTTCGGCGGCATGGCGTGGATCACGGTGGCCAATTCGCTCTCGGTGTCGGCCCAGCTTGCATTGCCCGACTGGGTGCGGGCGCGCGGCATGTCGATGTACCAGATGGCCATCATGGGCGCGAGCGCGATCGGCGCGGCGCTCTGGGGGCAGGTGGCCACGGTGACGTCGCTGCAACTGAGCCTGGTCATCGGCGCCATCAGCGGCACGCTGCTGATGCTCGCAGCCCTGCGCTGGGTGACCGATGTGAGCGGCGAAGACGACACCAGCCCAGCCGAAGCCGGTTGGGCCGCCGGTCCGCCGGCCGAGGCACCGCAGGAAGAAGGCCGGGTGGTGATTACGGTCGAGTACCTCATCGAGCCGGCCCGTGCCGCCGCCTTCCACCTCGTCATGCAGCAGACGCGCCGCGCGCGCCTGAGCCAGGGCGCCATCGGCTGGGAACTGCTGCACGACATCTCGCAGCCGGCGCGCTACGTGGAGCAGATCGTCGATGAATCGTGGACCGACCACCTGCGCCGCTTCAACCGCGCCACCGCCTCCGACATGGCGCTGCGCGAGCGGCGGCTGGCCTTCCACCTGGGCGAGTCGTCGCCGGTGATCACGCGCTACGTGGTGCGGCGCTGAGCCCTGCGGCGTCTCGCCGCCGCAACGGTGGCGGGCGCCGTAATTGTTTGTTGATTGTTAATGGTGCCAAATGACCCGGCATCTCCGGCCTGCGGGCCGGCACAAGAAACAACGAGGAGCACGCATGCACATCGAGCGACCGCATCGATTTCCGCGCCACATCCCGATTCCCCTTGTGTCATCTCTCGCGGCCGTGCTTGCCGCGCTGGCCGGCGGCGGCGCGCATGCGGCCTGCAACCCCACCTCCACGCCCGGCACCGGCGACACGGTGGTCTGCGACGGCACCACCACCGGCTCGCCCAGCGTGATCGCGGTGCCGGGCAGCACGGGCGTCAGCATCACGGTGAACAACGGCGCCACGCTGAGCACCAATGCCACCCAGGCCTTGCTCGTGCAAGACAGCAGCAGCATCACCAACAACGGGACGATCACGATGTCGGGCGGCTCGGGCGGTGGGCGCGGCGCGATGGTTTCCACGGGCAACGACAACACACAGACCAACAACGGCACCATCAGCACCACGAGCGTGGGCACCGTGGGCATGCTGGTGACATCGAACAGCAGCACCCGCACGCTGCTGACGAATACCGGCAGCATCACCACCACAGGTGGCCGCTCGCACGGCATTTCCACGCTGGGGCCGGGCAACACCGTGATGAACAGCGGCACCATCGACGTCAGCGGTACCGCGAGCAAGGGCGTCTACCTGCAGGGCGGCAACGGTGTCGCCAACCTGCTGATCAACACCGGCGCCATCCGCGCCACGGGCGCCAACACCTCGGCCACGGGCGGCTTCGCGAGCGCGGTGCACGTGAACACGCTCAGCGCGAGCTTCTTCTCGCAGGTCGAGAACCGGGCCGGCGGCCTGCTCTCCAGCGCCAACGACTACGGCTATCGCGGGCAGAACGGCAACGACACGCTGATCAATGCCGGCACCATCGAAGGCCACGGCGGCACCGCGAACGACGGCGCGATCCTGATGGGCGGCGGCGGCACCGGCACGCTGATCCTGCAGACCGGCTCGGTCATCAAGGGCGCGGCCGATGGCGGCAACGCGAGCAGCGACACTTTTCTCGAAGGCAACGGCACCGTCGACAACGCCTTCCGCAATTTCCAGAACCTCACGATGCGCGGCACCGCGTGGTCGTGGCAGACCGACGCGAGCTTCTCGAACTCGATCAGCATCCAGTCGGGCCGCTTCGACCTGCCCGCGACGCTGACCAGCCCCAGCATCGCCGTGCTCCCCGGCGCCACGGTCGCCGGCACCGGCACCTTCGCGGGCAACGTGACGAACCAGGGCACCTTGCTGCCCGGCCCCAACGACGGCGTCAACTTCGGCGCCTTCACGGTGCGCGGCAACTACTTCGGCGGCAGCGGTGCGCTGGTGCAGGTCAACACCGTGCTGGCCGGCGACAACGCGCCGTCGGACAAGCTGGTGATCGACGGCGGCGCGGCCTCGGGCGGCACCGGCCTGCGCGTCGTCAACCGCGGCGGGCTGGGCGCACCCACGCTGGCCGACGGCATCCTGGTGGTGCAGACGGTCAACGGCGGCACCACCGCCGCCAACGCTTTTTCGCTGACACAGGCGGTCGAGGCCGGCGCCTACAACTACCACCTGTTCCGCGGCGGCGCGGCGGGCAACAACCCGGACAACTGGTACCTGCGCAACAGCGGCTACGTGGTCGACGGCAACGTGGTGGGCACGGTCACCGAGGTCATCGACGAACTGGAGACCCATCCGCCGACACCCGGCACGCCGCCGCCGTCGTTCGAGCCGGTCAAGCTCTACCGGCCCGAAGTGGCGCTGTACAGCAGCATTCCGCTGGTGGTGCGCCGCCTCGGGCTTGCGCAGCTCGGCAGCTTCCATGACCGGCAGGGCGACCAGCAACTGCTTGCCAACGACGAAGGCTCGCAGGCCTCGTGGGGCCGCGTGTTCGGCGAAAGCACGCGGCAGCGCCTGCGCGGCGATGCCGACCCGCAGTTCGACGGCCGCATCTCCGGCCTGCAGCTCGGGCACGACTTCCTGATTGCCACCGACGGCTCGGGCGGACGCAACCGCGCCGGCGTGCTCGGCGGCTACACCCGCGCCAGCGGCGACACCAGCGGCGTGGTGGACGGCAACACCAACGGCGCCTCCGGCCACCTGAGCGTCGAGGGCTACAGCCTGGGCGCGTACTGGACCCGCGTGGCCAGCAACGGCTGGTACAGCGACGCCGTGCTCATGGCCACCCGCTTCAGGGCCGACGCGCTCTCCACGCTCGGACGCGGCGGCCGTCCGCACGGCACCTCGGTCACGGCCTCGCTCGAAGCGGGCTATCCGCTGGCGCTGAGCGACAACGTCACCTTGCAACCGCAGGCGCAGCTGATCTGGCAGCGCAGCTCGATCGACGGCTTCGACGACGGCATTTCGGCCGTGCGCTTCCGGCGCGACAACGCCGTCACCGCCCGCGTGGGCGCGCGGCTCGAAGGCAGCTTCAGCGCCGGCGGCGGCACCTGGAAGCCTTACCTCAAGGCCAACCTCTGGCACATCTTCAGCGGCGACAACGTGATCTTCTTCGGGCCCACCGACCAGGTCGCCAACGGCCGTGGCGCCAGCGCGCTCGAAGTCGGCGCCGGCGTGGTCGGGCAGGTGAACAAGACGCTCGCGGTGTATGGCGGCCTGGCCTACACCAGCGCCATCGGCCGCACCCAACAGACCGGGGTGCAGGGGCAGTTGGGCATGCGGGTGCGCTGGTGATGCACCGCCGTCGCCCTCACTGTCATTGAACCGGTCGATCTGATTTGAGGGGTTGTTACTTCGTCTTTACGAGGCAACCCGGGTAATTGCTAGGTCATCTTTTTTGACCACATGGATAATTTAGACTATCCAACCCGCCGTCAAGAGGTTTGCCACGATGAATCCGGTCCCCCTGCGCAGCCGTTTCTGGTCCGACCTGACCAGCGAAGAGTTCTCCCGTCTCGACCGCGAACGGCTCATCGCCGTGTTGCCGGTGGGCGCCACCGAGCAGCACGGTCCCCATCTGCCGATGTCGACCGACACCGCCACCATCGACGGCATGGTGCGCGCCACGCTCCCGTACCTGCCCGACGACCTGCCGGTGCTCTTCCTGCCCACCGTGCCCTACGGCAAGAGCAACGAGCATTCGCGCTACCCCGGCACGCTCACCGTGTCGGCCAACACGCTGATCTCGCTGTGGAAAGACATCGGCGCCTGCGTCGCCAAGGCCGGCGTGCGCAAGCTGGTGCTCTACAACAGCCACGGCGGCCAGATGAGCGTGATGGACATCGTGGCGCGCGACCTGCGCGAAGAGCACGACATGATGGTCGTGGCCGCCAACTGGTACACGCTGGGCCTGCCCGAGGGCCTGTTCACCGCGCACGAAGGCAAGCATGGCATCCACGCCGGCGACCTCGAAAGCTCGGTGATGCTGCACCTAACGCCCGACTACGTGCGCCGCGACCAGTTCCAGAACTTCAGCTCCATGACGGAGCAACTGGCCGCCGAGAACAAGTTCCTCTCGATCACCCCCAGCGGCAAGCTCGGCTGGCAGATGCACGACATCAACCCCGCGGGCGCCGCCGGCGACGCCACGCGCGCCACCGCCGAGAAGGGCGCCGCGGTGCTCGACCACGTGGGCCGCCGCTTCGTCGAGCTGCTGCAGGAGGTCGACCGCTTCCCGCTCGAACGGCTCGCCAACGTCCCCGCCTGGCGCTAGGCTCGCACGCCATGGACAGCACCCAGACCCCCCCCCTGGTCAGCCTGCGCAACGTCAGCAAGCGCTTTGCCAACGGCACGCTCGCCCTGCAGGGCATGACGCTCGACATCGGCGAGCACGACTTCATCAGCTTCCTCGGCCCCTCGGGCTGCGGCAAGAGCACCGCGCTGCGGTTGGTCGCCGGGCTCACCCGGCTCAGCTCAGGCGAGATGAAATGGTCGGGCGCCAACACCGGCAAGACACAAAGCGACCGCGACCTGGGCTTCGTGTTCCAGGAACCGACGCTCATGCCCTGGACCAAGGTGTTCGACAACGTCTGGCTGCCGCTCAAGCTCGCGGGCATGAGCCGCGACGAGGCCGCGCCGGTGGTGCAGCAGGTGCTGGAGCTGGTCGGCCTCTCGCGCTTTGCCGACGTCTATCCGCGCGAGCTGTCGGGCGGCATGAAGATGCGCGTGTCGATCGCGCGCGCGCTGGTCACGCACCC
Source organism: Variovorax sp. VaC1 (assembly GCF_043658315.1). Classification (NCBI taxonomy): domain Bacteria; kingdom Pseudomonadati; phylum Pseudomonadota; class Betaproteobacteria; order Burkholderiales; family Comamonadaceae; genus Variovorax; species Variovorax sp. VaC1. The sequence goes on from NZ_JBIGLT010000005.1 coordinate 178,435, forward strand.
GCGCCTGCTGCTCATGGACGAGCCCTTCGCCGCGCTCGACGAAATGACGCGCATCAAGCTCAACAACGACCTGCTGGCCATCTGGCGCGAGCATCGTTTTTCGATCGTGTTCGTCACGCACAGCGTGTACGAGTCGGTGTACCTGTCGAACCGCATCGTCGTGATGGCGGCGCGCCCCGGCCGCGTGATCGATGAGATCCGCATCGACGAGCCGTACCCGCGCGGCGAAGAGTTCCGCACCTCGAGCCGCTACAACGCGCATTGCACGGCTGTCTCGCAATCCTTGCACGGAGCCCTGCATGGCCTCGACATCGACCATTGAACCCGTGATGCCCATGGACCACACGACCGACGAAGCCACCCCGTCCGCCGACATGCTGCGCGCGCACGAAGACCGGCTGCGCCGCCGCGAGTCGATGCTGCGCATCGTCGTGCCGGCGGGCATCGTCCTGGCGCTGCTGCTGATCTGGGAATGGACGGTGCGCGCCAACAACATCCCGCACTACATCCTGCCCGCGCCCTCGCTCATTCTTCGCACGCTGTTCGACAACTGGGATTCGCTGTCGAGCGCGCTGTGGTTCACCGTCAAGCTCACGCTGCTCGCGCTCACCGCGGCCATCGTCGGCGGCGTGCTGCTGGCGATCGCGTTCGCGCTGTTCAAGTGGGTCGAGATCGGGCTGTTCCCCATTGCCGTGATCCTGCAGGTGACGCCCATCATCGCGATCGCGCCGCTGATCCTGATCTACGTGTCGAGCACAACAGCCGCGCTGCTGCTGTGCGCGTGGATCGTGGCCTTCTTCCCCATCCTGTCGAACACCGTCATCGGATTGAAGAGCGCCGACAGCAACCTGCGCGACCTGTTCCAGCTCTACAAGGCCTCGCCCTGGCAGACCTTCCGCTACCTGCTCGCACCCAGCGCGCTGCCGTACTTCATGGCGGGCCTGAAGATCGCGGGTGGCCTGAGCCTGATCGGCGCGGTGGTGGCCGAGTTCACCGCCGGTACGGCCGGCAAGGAAACGGGATTGGCCTCGCGCATTCTCGAATCGAGCTTCCGCACCGAGATCCCGATGATGTTCGCCGCGCTGCTGCTGGTGTCGTTGCTGGGCATCGTGATCTTCATCGTGTTCGCCGCCCTGTCGCGCCTGGTGCTGGGCCACTGGCACGAAAGCGAAATGCGCCGCGAGCGTTGATTGAGCCCGTTGCGATGGACGCCATCACCATGACCGAACAACCGGCCACGCACGCCGCCGTCGACTGGGACGCGGTGCGCCGCGAACTGCACGGCCTGAACCTGATCACCGCGCCCAACCAGCGCAAACAGCTGTCGAAAGACTTCTACTGGTACAGCCCCATCCTCACCGCGCAGCTCGCGGGCTGCGTGGCCGACCTCGTCGTCAAGGTCAGCACCGAGGACGACGTGCGCCAGGCAGCGGCCGTGGCCGCGAAGTGGAAGCTGCCGCTGACCGTGCGCGCCGGTGGCACCGGCAACTACGGCCAGTGCGTGCCGCTCGAAGGCGGCATCGTGCTCGACGTGACGCAGATGTGCCGCGTGCTCGACATCGGCGAAGGCCGCATGCGCGTCGACGCCGGTGCGCGAATGCACGACATCGACCTCGCCGCGCGTGAGACCGGACAGGCGCTGCGCATGTGGCCCTCGACCTGGCACGTGGCCAGCATCGGTGGTTTCATCGCGGGCGGCTTCGGCGGCATCGGCTCGTTTCGCCACGGCATCCTGCGCGACCCCGGCAACCTGCTGCGCGCGCGCGTGATGACGGTGGAGCGCGAGCCGCGCGTCATCGAGCTGCAGGGCGACGAGATCCAGCAGGTGCACCATGCCTACGGCACCAACGGCGTGATCCTCGACGTCGAAGTGGCACTGAGCCCGGCCGTCGAATGGGTGCACTGCACGGTGTTGTTCGACACCTACCGCGGCGCGCTCGACTTCGGCATTGCGGCACAGGCGCCCACGCTCGACATCTTTTTGCTGTCGACAGTCGAGGCGCGCTTCTCGCCCTACTACACGGCCATGCGCGACCGCTTTCCGCCGGACCGGCATGCGGTGTTCACCATGGTCTCGCCCGATTCGATGGCCGACTTCCGTGCGCTTGCACAAGCCCACGGCGGCACGATCTCCGTGGCCGGCACCGAGGCCGAATTGCTCGCCGATGGCCTGCCACCCGCTTATGAATGCGCGTTCAACCACACGACGCTGCAGGCGCTGAAGGCCGACCGTGGCTGGACCTACCTGCAGGTGGCCTACGCCCAGCCTTTCGATCCGTCGGTGGTCGAGCGCCATCTCGAAATCTTCGGCGACGACGTGCTGCAGCACCAGGACTTCGCACGCGCCGGCGGCGAGTGCGGCACCTTCGGCATCCTGCTGGTGCGCTGGAAGGGCGAGGCCCACCAGTACGAGCTGATCCGCGAGATCGAGTCGCAGGGCGGCTGCAAGATCTTCAACCCGCACGTCGTGACCATCGAGGACGGCGGCATGAAGACCATCGACACGCAGCAGATCGATTTCAAGAAGCGCAGCGACCCGATGGGTCTGATGAACCCCGGCAAGACGCGGGGCTGGGAATCCCACATGGCCCGCGACCGCTGAACCGTTTAGCCTTCACGTCCTTCGAAGAATCCAACCAGGAGCCCGTCCCCATGCGCATCCCCGCCTTCCAGACCCGCCCGCTCTACAGCGGCCTTGCCCTCGGCCTGGCCCTCATGGGCGCCGCCTTCGCCACGCAGGCGCAGGAAAAAGTGGTGTTCGCCACCAACTGGAAAGCGCAGGCCGGCCACGGCGGCTTCTACCAGGCGCTGGTGGATGGCACCTACAAGAAGTACGGCCTCGACGTGGAGATCATGCAAGGCGGCCCGATGGTCAACAACCGGCCGATGCTGCCGGCCGGCAAGGTCGACTTTTTGATGACCGGCAACCTGCTGCAGTCCTTCGACAACGTGAAGAACGGCGTGCCCACGGTGGTGGTCGCGGCCATCTTCCAGAAAGATCCGCAGGCGATCTTTGCGCACCCCGGCCAGGGCTACGACACCTTCAAGGACCTGACCAAGGCGCCCGTGGCCTTCATCGGCAAGGACGGCCAGTTCAGCTTCTGGCAGTGGATGAAGTCCGAGCACGGCTTCAAGGATTCGCAGCTCAAGCCCTACACCTTCAACGTCGGTCCGTTCCTGGCCGACAAGAAGTCGATCCAGCAGGGTTACGCCATCTCGGAGCCGCTGTCCATCAAGGCGCAGGCCGGCTTCGACCCGGTGGTGCACCTGCTGGCCGACCATGGCTTCTCGACCTACGCGACCACCATCGAGACGCGCGCCGACCTCATCAAGACCAAGCCCGAGACGGTGCGCAAGTTCGTCGAGGCTTCGATCATCGGCTGGAACAACTACCTCTACGGCGACAACAAGGCCGCCAACGAGCTCATCACCAAGACCAACCCCGACTCGACCGCCGTTGCGCTGCAGGGCTCGATCGACCTGATGAAGAAGATGGGCATCGTCGACAGCGGCGACTCGCTCACCAGGGGCATCGGCGCCATGGACGAAGCCCGCGTGAAAGATTTCTACGACAAGATGGTCAAGGCCGGCCTGTACAAGCCGGGCGAGATCGACCTCTCGAAGGTCGTGACCACGCAGTTCGTGAACAAGGGCGTCGGTGTCGACGTCCGCAAGAAGCTCACCGGCAAGTAAGAAGCGCCGGCCAGCCAGAGAAGCATTGTTTTTCCCGTGGGTCGCGCGGGGCTTGCGCCGGGGTCAGATGCCGGCGCCTGGGTTGCCATAAGGCACGCGCGGCCTTTTGCTCCTTGGGCTCTGACCCCGTCTCGCCGATAGGCGAACCGGCCCTTCACCATGAAAACGCTCGTCGTCCACTGCCATCCGAACCCTGACAGCTTCAACCACGCGCTCTACCGCGCCGCCCTCGAGGCGCTCGAACCCCGTCATGCCGTCAAGGCCATCGACCTTTATGCCGAAGGCTTCGATCCGACGCTGACCCGCGAGGAGCGCATCGCCTACCTCGACAACCCCGAACTGATCCGCGAACGCGTGAAACCCCACGTCGAAGCGCTGCTGTGGGCCGAGCACCTGGTGTTCGTCTACCCCACCTGGTTCCATGGGCCACCGTCGATGCTCAAGGGCTGGCTGGAGCGGGTGTGGCTGCCGGGCGTGGCCTTCCTGCCGGCCGAGCGCAAGGGGCAGCTCGCGAAGTCGGGCATGCGGCACATCCAGCGGCTGACGGTGGTGACCACGGGCGGCTCGCCGCGCTGGTTCGTGTTCGCGATCGGCGACCCGGGCCGGCGGCTGTTCACGCGCGCGCTGCGTGCGCTGTTCGCATGGCGCTGCAAGGTGACGTGGCTGCAGCTGCACGACATGAACGCCGCCACCGCAAACGACCGCACCCATTTCATCGCGCGCGTGTCGCGCAAGCTGCAGAGCATCTGAGCCGTTTCGAACAAACAGAAAGAAGAGAGGGCCCGCACCATGAGTCTCGAGCGCACGCTCACTGTCCGCGTCGAACGCATCTCGCGGCAGACGCCGGAAATCCTGGCCTTCGAGCTGGCCCATCCATGGGGCCGGCCGCTGCCGGCCTACGAGGCCGGCGCGCACATCGACGTGCACATGCCCGGCGGCTTTTCGCGCCAGTACTCGCTGGCGCGCGCGCCGTCGGGCAACACGTCCTACGTGATCGGCGTGAAGCGCGAAGTCGGCAGCCGCGGCGGCTCGGCCTCGATGCACGAGCGCGTGCGCGAGGGCGACCTGCTGCCCATCAGCACGCCGCGCAACACCTTTCCGCTGCGCGAAGAGGCGAAGCACCATCTGCTGCTGGCGGGCGGCATCGGCATGACGCCGCTGCTGGCCATGGCCCAGGCGCTGGCGGCGCGCGGCGCGGACTTCACGCTGTGCGTGTTCGCGCGCAGCGAGGAGCACCTGGCCTTTGCCGATGCACTGCGCGCGCCCGCGCTGGCACCGCACCTGCGGCTGCACCTCGACCAGGGCGATGCCTCGCAGCGCATCGACCTGCGCGCGCTGCTCGCCGAGCGCGCGCCGAACGCGCATCTCTACGTGTGCGGCCCCGGCGGCTTCATGCAGGCGGTGCGCGACGCGGCTGCACATTGGCCCGAAGACGCGCTGCACACCGAGTACTTCGCGGCACCGACCGACGCCAACACCACCACCGGCCTGCCCTTCACGCTCAAGCTCGCGCGGCGCGGCATCACCGTGCCGGTGGCGGCCGACCAGACGGCCGTCGATGCGCTGCATGAAGTCGGCATCGACATCCCCGTGTCGTGCCAGCAGGGCCTGTGCGGCACCTGCGTGGTCGAAGGCGACGGCGAGGGCGCCGAGCACCGCGACTTCTGCCTCACCGGCAGCGAGCGCAAGACGCGCGTGGCGCTGTGCTGCTCGCGCGCCAAGGGCCAGGAACTGGTGCTGCAGCTGTGAGCGCACGGCCCATCATCGGCTCTGGCATCGACACCGGCATCGACGAGCGCGAGGCCGAAAGCGAAGCCCCCGCCACGCGCGGGCGTTCGCGCAAGTACACGCAGGTGCTGGGCCTCATCAACCAGGCTGCCATCGAGGTGTTCGCGAGCGAGGGGCTGGCCGGTGCGTCGACGCAGGCCATCGCCGACAAGGCCGGCCTGTCGAAGGCGCAGCTGCACTACTACATCGAAAGCAAGGAAGCGCTGTACCGGCAGGTGCTGCAGGACATCCTGACCGACTGGATCGTGGTGTTCGGCTTCAGCGACGAGGCCTTCGGCCCGCGCAAGGTGCTGGGCGACCTGATCCATCGCAAGATGGTGTTCTCGTTCGACCACCCGCTGCGCTCGCGCATCTTCACGGCCGAAATGATGCGCGGCGCGCCGGTCATCAACAGCATGATGACCACGAGCAAGGCGCGCACCGACCAGGCCGCCGCCGTGATCCAGAACTGGATGAACCAGGGCCTGATGGACAAGGCCGACCCGATGCTGGTGCTGTTCCACATCTGGGCCGTGACGCAGTTCTATGCCGACCACGCCACGCAGGCCGCGTACTACCGCGACGTGGCGCAACAGGGCGACGAGAAAGACCGGCGCTACCTGATCGAGCAGGTGACGGAGTTCTTGCTCAAGGGCGCGGGGGTCAAGTAGCCGCGCGCTGCGGCAGGTACATCGTCGCCTCGACTTCGACGAGCACCTCGTCGCCCGGCAGGAAGCGCGACACCTCCACCACCGTGCTCACCGGCGGCTCGCCCGGATAGAACAGGCCGCGCACGCGGTTGTAGAAAGCGTAGTGCGGCAGGTGGCGGAAGTACTGCACCAGCTTCACCACGTCTTCCATGGTGCCGCCGTGCTCGGCCGCGATCTGGCGGATGCGCTCCAGCACGAACCAGCTCTGCGCCACGATGGGCGCCTCGAACACGTCAACCGACATCTGGCCCGTGGCGTAGCCCACGCCCTGCAGGGCCGTGCGCGCGGCTTCGGGAATCGCGTCGTAGCCCGCGACGGCGCGGCGCGTGGCCGGGTCGACCGCGACCACGCCGCTCATGAAGACGAAATCGCCCACGCGTTTCGCGGCCGCGTAGTTGGCCATCGGCTTGCCCATGCTCATGGTGTTTTCTCCGGATTCGTTTGTTCTTCGAGGATGCGGCCGGCGCGGATCACGGTGCGTTGGCGTCCGCGCGGACCGATGAGTTCGTGTTCGTCGGTGGCCGCGAGCAGCACCAGATCGGCCGGGCAGCCCGGCGCGATGCGCCCGTCCCATGCGAGCCCGAGCGCCTTCGCGGGGCTGACGGTGATGGTGTCGAGCCAGTCGGCAGCCGGCGCCAGGTGCGCCATCTGCACGCCGAGGCCGAAGGTCTCCAGAAGGTCGTAGCTGCCATAGGGGAAGAAGGCGTCCTGCACGTTGTCGGTGGCCAGGCTCGCACGCAAGCCCCATGCCGCCGCTTCGCGGATGCGCGTGATGCCGCGCGCCACCGGCGTGCGGTCCCACGCGCCCTGCAGGTAGAGGTTGGTGGTCGGCAGCGCCACCAGATGAAGGCCCGCGCCCGCGCACAGCGCGAGCGTTTCGTTGGCGACCGCGTCGTCATGCATCGCGAGCGAGCAGGCATGGCCGCAGACCACGCGGCCCTTGAAGTCGCGTGCCCGCACCAGTTGCGCGATGCTGCGCAGGCCGCTGGCCTCCACGTCGAGCCCTTCGTCGACATGGAAGTCCAGGCCCAGCCCGTGCTGCTGTGCGAGGTCGAACACGCGGCCGAGCTTGTGCACGATGCCGTCGTTGCGATAGACGAAGGCACCGAGCGTGCCGCCTGCGCGCTGCACCTCGTGCGCGATGCGTTCGCCGGCCGCGAGGTCGGCGAACAAATCGAGCGGTGTGAGCGAGACGAACTGCAGCTCGATGCGGCCGTGCCATTCCTCGCGCAGCGCTTCGAACACGGGCAGTGCGGCCGGTGGCTCGGCCTGCACCCAGTCGATGTGCGTGCGCAGTGCGCGCGTGCCCGACTGCCACGCGTCTTGCAGCGCGCGCGTCATGCGCAGGCGCAGCGACTCGCCGGTCCAGCTGTCGCGGTGTTTGTTCATGCGGTCGACGGCGGTGAACAGGTCGCCCTGTGCTGCGCCCACGTCCTGCACGGTGTAGTTCTTGTCGATGTGCGCGTGGGCTTCGACCAGTGCGCTCAGCAGGGTGCCGCGCGCATGCTTTTGATCGGCGCTCGGGATGATCGATTCGACCTTGCCGTCTGCCAACGTGATGTCGAACACCTGCGCGTCGCCGGCGTCGAAGCCTCGCAGGGGCAGCGGAATGCGCAGCGCTTCGAGCTTCATGCGCGCTGTCGCCATGCGCGCAGCCAGCCGAGGCCGGCCGAGGTGCCGCCGGGCTCGGAGCCTCGGGCGGGCCGGTACTCGCAGCCGACCCAGCCCTGCCAGCCGCACTGCGCCGACACCTCGTCGATCACATCGAACAGGTAGGGATAGTTCTGCTCGCCGATGTCGGGCTCGTGGCGCTCGGGCACGCCCGCGATCTGCAGGTGGCCGACGCGGCCGGTCGGCAGGTACTTGCGGATCTTCATCGCCACGTCGCCTTCAACGATCTGGCAGTGGTACAGGTCCATCTGCACCTTGAGGTTGGATGCGCCGACCGCTTCGATGATCTCGTGCGCGTGGTCTTGCCGGTTGAGGAAGAAGCGCGGAATGTCGCGCGTGTTGATCGGCTCGATCAGCACGTCACACCCGGCCTTGGCGGCTTCGGTAGCGGCCCAGCGCAGGTTGTCGAGGTAGACCGCCTGCACGGCTTCGCGCTCCAGGCCTTCGGGCACGAGGCCGGCCATGACGTGGATGCGCGGGCAGTCGAGCGCCACGGCGTAGTCGATGGCCTTGGCAATGCCTTCGCGGAATTCGGCGTCGCGGCCGGGCAGGCAGGCAAGGCCGCGGTCGCCGCCGTCCCAGTCGCCGGGCGGGCCGTTGAACAGCACCTGCTTCAGGCCGTTGGCCTGCAGCCGGGCCACGATTTCGTTCTGCGGAAACGCATAGGGAAAGAGGTATTCGACACCCTGGAAGCCGTCTTTCGCGGCAGCATCGAAGCGGTCGAGGAAGGCGAGCTCCGGATAGAGCATCGAGAGGTTGGCGGCGAATTGGGGCATGGGGTGTTTTTACTACCAGCGCGCGCCGAAGGTGCGGCGCAGTTCATCGATCTGTGCGGCGTCCAGCGGCTCGGGCTTCGTTGTGGTGGTGAGCAGTTGGAGCCTGGCGGTTTCTTCGAGTTCTTCGAGGACCGACATGGCGGCGGCGGGTGTGTCGTGCCAGACGTTGGGGCCTAGGCGCGTGAGCATCACGGCGCGGATGGGCGTGCCGGCGTTGCCGTGGCGTTCGATGGCCTGTGCGACCTGTTCGGCCGCCTCGGGGGCGCCGGGGCGGTGGTATGGAATGACCGGCACGTGGCCGACCTTCATGACGAAGTACGGGGTGAGTGCGGGCAGCAGTTCAGCGTCTTGTTGTGGCGTCAACGTGAGCGCGACGCAGTGCGTGCTGTGGGTGTGGATCACGCAGGCCGTATCGGCGTCGAACTTGCGCGCTGCCGCGTAGATGCGCGTGTGCAGTGCGATGGTCTTGCTGGCGCGGTCGCCTGCCGTCTGCTGGCCTTGCGCATCGAGCCTTGCAAGTCGCGCCGGGTCGAGGAAACCGAGGCAGGCGTCGGTGGGCGTGATGAGGAAGCCGTCGTCCAGCCGCACGCTGATGTTGCCGGCCGTTGCATGCACGTAGCCGCGGTCGAACAGGCTGCGGCCTATGCGGCAGATTTCTTCTCGGGCTTGGGTTTCTGTCATGTCGGGTTTTGGGGGCTGTATTGGATGCTGCTCTTCAGGGCGCGTGCACAGGACATCGGGTACTCCCCTCCGCGAATGTCCCCCGCTTCGCTCCTCCTTTATTTCGCTGCGGGGAGCACCCGATGCCCTGCGCACAGTGAGCGCTGTCGTAGTGCCGGCCGATCAACGACTGCACTGCCCAACGCTCACGCTGGCGGGGTGCCTTGCGCAGCGAAATAAAGGAGGAGGGGCGCAGCCCCGGAGGACATTCGCGGAGCAAGGCACCCCGTCGGCGGGAGCGCGCCCTGAACGACATCACTCTCGCAACGGCCACGGATTTCATCCAAGCACTGTAAAGGCCTTGGTGAAAAAATCATCGCTGCCGAAGTTGCCGGACTTCAGTGCGATGTGCACGCCCGCGCCCTTCGCGGCCTCGGCGCGCGCATGGCACCACGGCACGCCGGGGTCGATCTGCGGACCGATCTGCATCTGCGCGATGCCCAGTGCCTGCACGCAGGCGCCTGAAGTTTCACCGCCGGCCACGACGAGTTGACGCACACCCTGATCGACCAAACCACGTGCGATGGCGGCGATGGTTCGTTCGACCATCGCGCCGGCTTCGTCCACGCCGAGGCGGCCTTGCACCGATTTCACGGCGCCCGCTTCGGCCGTGGAATAGACGAGCACCGGCCCTTTGTCGAGCAACGGTGCGGCCCATGCCAGCGCTTCGGCCGCGACGTCCACACCGGCCGCGATGCGCAGCGGATCGATGGCCAGTGCCGCGCCGCCGCGCTGGATGAAGTCGAGCACCTGGCGGTTGGTCGCGAGCGAACAACTGCCGGACACCACCGCCTTGTGGCCTCCGGCCTCGGGCAGCGCACTGGCCTGCGACGAAGGTGCGAGGCCGAAGTTGGCCGGCAGGCCGATGGCGACGCCCGAGCCTGCGGTGACCAACGGCATCTTCGCGAGCGCCGGCCCCATGCGCAGCAGGTCGTCGTTCGACACTGCATCGACGACGGCGATGGAGACACCCTCGCCCTTCAGCTGTGCAATGCGTTCTTCGATGGCTGCAGCACCGCGCGCCACCACTGCGTGATCGATCAGCCCCACCTTGCGCGTGCACTGTGCCTGCAGCACGCGCACGAGGTTCGGGTCGGTCATCGGCGTGAGCGGATGGTTCTGCATGCCGCTCTCGTTGAGCAGCACGTCACCCGCGAACAGGTAGCCCTTGAACACGGTGCGCTTGTTGTCGGGGAAGGCCGGCGTGGCAATGGTGAAGTCGCAGTTCAACGCCTCCATCAGCGCCTCGGTGACGGGGCCGATGTTGCCCTGCGGCGTGCTGTCGAAGGTGGAGCAGTACTTGAAGTAGATCTGCTGCGCACCCTGCGCCTGCAACCAGCGCAGGGCTTCCAGTGATTGCGCGATGGCTTCGGCCGGCGCGATGGTGCGCGACTTGAGTGCGACCACTACCGCGTCGACTTCGGCATCGAGCGGCGTGGCCGGCACGCCGATCGCCTGCACCACACGCATGCCGGCACGCACGAGGTTGTTGGCAAGGTCGGTGGCGCCGGTGAAATCGTCGGCGATGCAGCCGAGCAGCAGCTTCTTCTTTGCCATCGCTCAGTCTTTCGACACGAGCAGCTTGACGGCCTGCGCGTTCTCGCGGACGTAGTCGCGCAGGATGGCGTCGAAGCTGGCGTCGGCCTTCAGGCCCAGCGCTTCCGCACGCGCGGCATGGATGCGGCTGGGCCAACTGGTGACGATCTTTGCGACGGCGGCGTCGGGCTGCCAGTCGATCAGGCCAGTGGCGTCTTTGCCTGCAATGCGTTCGAGTGCCTGCGCCATCTCGCGCACGGTGGTGGTCAATGCGGGCAGGTTGATGGCGGTGCGCGCGCCCCACTCGGCGGCGCTCGCCGTGGCCGCGCGGATGATGCCGGCGACGGTGTTGCCGGGCGAGGCCAATGCGACCGCCGTGTCGGGCGACACGGGGCAGCGTGCGCGTTCGCCGGCCAGTGGCTCGCGCAGCATGCCGCTCAGGAAGCTGGAGGCCGCGCCGTTGGGTCGGCCGGGGCGCACCGACACCGTCATGAGCCGCACGTTGCGGCCCTGCACGAAGCCCTTGCGCGTGAAGTCGGCCACGAGCTGTTCGCCGATGAACTTCTGGATGCCGTAGCTGTTCTGCGGCGTCGGCAACGTGGTGTCTTCGATCACGGCGGGCAGGCGCTGTTCGGGCGAATCGCCGAACACCGCGACCGAGCTGGAGAACACGAACACCGGCGCATGGCCCGCGCAGCGGCAGGCGTCGAGCAGGGCGCGCGTGGTGTCGAGGTTGCTGCGCATGCCGAGGTCGAAGTCGGCCTCGCATTCGCCGCTGACGGCGGCGGCAAGGTGGAACAACGCGTCGGTGTCGGCCAACGGCAGCGCGCCGTTGCCGGCCTGCTCGTACAGATCGCCTTGCACGAACTGGATGCGGGCATCGGCTGCGAGGTCAGCGGGCGGCGGCACGCGGTCGGCCAGCGTGATGCGCGTGACGGGTTGGGCTGCGCCGCCGGCCAGCGCGAGGTTGCCGCCAGCGAGCAGCGTGCGGGCGAGACGGGCGCCGAGGAAGCCGCAGCCGCCGGTGATGAGGATGTTCATGGTCGTCTTGTCTTTCGTTCGTTTGTTCGTTTTTTCAAAGCGCGGGCAGGAAGCGCAGCAACGCGTCGGCCACCGCATCGGGCGCCTCGCGTTGCGGGAAGTGGCCCACGCCTTCGAGCAGTTCACGGCGGTAGGGGCCGCTGAAAAAGTGCTCCTTGCCGGCCGAGGTGTCGGGATGATTGCATGGGTCCGCCGCGCCATGCAGCACCAGCGTGGGCACCGACAGCACGGGCGCGGGGCTGAGCGCGGCATCGTCGGCCGCGTAGTGCGGATCGCCTGGCGCGTGGCCCCAGCGATGGCGGTACGAATGCACCACCACCTGTGCCCAGTCGTCGCCTGCGAAAGCAGCGGCGGTGGCCTCGAACTCGGCGGGCTCGTACCAGCCGGCCGGGGCCCAGGTGTCCCACATCATCCGCGTGAAGGCGATGCGGTCTTCGTGCACCGTGCGTTCGCCGCGCGGCGTGGCCATGTACCAGTGGTACCAGTAGTTGCGCGCCTGTTCGATCGTCATCGGCTGGTCGGGCGCGTTGGTGCCGTAGCCGATGGACATCAGCGTGAGCGCGCTTGCGACGCCGGGCCGCAGCCCGCAGGCATTGCCCACCGCGCGTGCGCCCCAGTCGTGGCCGACCAGCGCAGGCTGCTGAAGGCCCAGCGCGTCGATGAAGTCGAGCAGGTCACGGCCCAGTGCCGAGAGCTGTCCGCTGCGCGGTGTGTCGGCATGCAGGAAGGTCGTGGACGCGAAGCCGCGCAGCGCAGGCAGCAGCACGCGCCAGCCGACTTCAGCGAGCCGGGCGGCCACGCCGTGCCAGCAGCGCGGACTGTCGGGCCAGCCGTGCACCAGCACGGCCGTGGCTTTGCCGGTGGGGTTCCACTCCTCGTAGCTGATACGCAGCAGCGGCGTGTCGACGAACCTGACCCGAGACTCGCTCATGGTGCCTTCTCCTTCGGTGCCGGCAGTTCGATGCCGGGGAATATCTTGATGACGGCGCTGTCGTCCTCGCGCGCAAAGCCTGCCGTGGACGCCTGCATGAACATTTGATGCGCGGTGGATGACAACGGCAACGGAAACTTGCTGGCGCGCGCCACGTCGAGCACGAGGCCCAGGTCCTTCACGAAGATGTCGACGGCCGACAGCGGCGTGTAGTCGCCCGCGAGCACGTGCGCCATGCGGTTCTCGAACATCCAGCTGTTGCCCGCGCTGTGCGTGATGACTTCGTAGAGCGCGGCCGCATCGACGCCTTCGCGCAGGCCCAGCGCCATCGCCTCGGCGGCGGCCGCGATGTGCACGCCGGCCAGCAACTGGTTGATGACCTTGACCTTGCTGCCCGCGCCGGCCGAGTCGCCCAGGCGGTAGACCTTGGCGGCCATCGCGTCGAGCACCGCACCGGCCTTGGCGTAGGCGGCGGGCGTGCCGGCGGTCATCATCGTCATCTGTCCGCTCGCGGCCTTGGCGGCGCCGCCGGAAATGGGCGCGTCGAGGTACAGGATGCCCTGCTTTTCGAGGCGTGCTTCGAGCGCCACGGACCAGTTCGGATCGACGGTGGAGCACATCACGAAGAGGCTGCCGGGCTTCATCGATGCGGCGCAGCCGGGCGTGGTGCCGTCGCCGAACAGCACCGATTCGGTCTGCGCGGCGTTGACGACCACGCTGACCACGATGTCGCACTGCGCGCCGAGCGCGGCCAGCGTGTCGCAGGCCATGCCGCCATCGCGCGCGAAGGCAGCAGCGACGCCGGGTCGCACGTCGAACACATGCGGCGCATGGCCCGCGCGGCGCAGCGATTGCGCCATGCCGCTGCCCATGGCGCCGAGGCCCACGAGGCCGACGACGGGTGTGTTGCTGGAGGTGTCTGTCATGGTGTTGTTTCTCCGGTCAGCGATTGACGAGTTGCTTGGGCGTGAGCCACACGCCGATGGCACCGAGCACGAGGGCCGCGGCCAGCACATACATGCCGATCTGCGTGCTGCCCGTGAGGTCCTTCAGATAGCCGATGAGGTACGGGCTCACGAAACCCGCAAGGTTCCCCACCGAGTTGATGGCCGCAATGCCCGCAGCCGCGGCCGTGCCCGAAAGGAACGCGGTGGGCAGCGACCAGAAGAGCGGCGCGCAGGTCAGCACGCCGGCCGCCGCGAGCGAGAGGAAGGCAAGCGACACGGCCGTGTTCTGCGTGTACGAAGCGGCCACGGTGAAGCCGACCGCGCCCATCATCGCGGGCACGATCAGGTGCCAGCGGCGCTCCTGCCGGCGGTCGGCGCTGCGGCCGAAGAGGTTCATCGCGACGATCGCGCAGACGAAGGGAATCGCGCTCAGCAGGCCGATGTTGAAGTTGCCCTGCACGCCCGTGGCCTTCACCAGCGTGGGCAACCAGAAGGTCAGCGCGTACTGGCCCATGACGAAGGCGAAGTAGATGAGCGCCATCCACCACACGCGCGCATCGCGGAACACCGCGGCCACCGAGTGCGGGCCCTTGGCGCCGTGCGCCTGGTCGCGCTCGACCTCGCGCTGCAGCAGCGCCTTTTCTTCGGGCGAGAGCCATTTGGCCTGCAGGATGCCGTTGTCCAGGTAGAAGAGAACCATCACGCCGACCAGCACTGCGGGAATGGCCTCGATGATGAACATCCACTGCCAGCCGTGCATCGACGAGACGCCGTGGAAGGCGTCCATGATCCAGCCCGACAGCGGATTGCCGAAGATGCCCGCCACCGGTATCGCCGACATGAAGACCGCGATGATCCGCGCGCGCCGGTGCGAGGGATACCACTGGGTCAGGTAGAGGATCACGCCGGGATAGAAGCCCGCCTCGGCCACGCCGAGCAGGAACCGCAGGATGTAGAAGCTGGTGGGCGTCTGCACGAACACAAAGCACGCCGAGAGCAGGCCCCAGGTGACCATGATCCGCGCGATCCACATGCGCGCGCCCACGCGGTTGAGCAGCAGGTTGCTCGGCACCTCGAAGAGAAAGTAGCCGAGGAAGAAGATGCCGGCGCCCAGGCCGAACACGGTTTCGCTGAACCCGAGGTCTTGCCCCATCTGCAGCTTGGCAAAGCCGACGTTCACCCGATCGAGGTACGCGATCACGTAGCAGAGCATCAGGAAGGGAACGAGGCGCCAGAAGACCTTGGCATAGGCGCGCTTCTCGAGCGCGGTGTCGGCTGGCGATCGGGCCGTGGCCGGGGGCGCGCCGGCCTGGAGGGTTGGAGTCATGACAGGGAAGTCCGCTTGCAGCTTTGGATGAAAAGCCTGGGTGAAGAAAGCGAGGTCGTCTCGTCGCCGTGCAGCGCGGCCACCTCTTTATTTGTCAGGTCATCATACAAATTCAAGACAAGTTGGCCGCCCCGGGTAAACCCTCGAGCCACAGCTCGTTTCCTTTCTTCTTGCTTATTTGCCCGCGGGCCAGTCTTCGACCAGCGGTCGCGCGAGTTGCGCGCCTTCCTGCTGCCAGAAGGCCGGATCGGCCTGCTCGATGCGGCGGATGGCGTTGTCCATATGGGACTTGGCGGCCTCGCGGGCGCGCAGCGGGTCGCCGGCCTCGATGGCCTCGACGATCTGCGCGTGTTCCTGAGCGACCTCGCGCGCGAAGTCCGCGCGACGCGCCTCGTTGGCGCGGGTGACGCGCGTGGCGCCGTGCAAAAACTGCCGCAGGTATTGCAGCGTGCCGATCAGGAACGGGTTGCGCGCGGCCTCGGCGATGGCGCGGTGAAAGCGCACGTCTTCGTCGGCGCCGTTGCCGCCGGCAGCCACCGCGGCGTGCAGCGCGTCGATGGCGTCGCGGATGCGTTGCACGTCTTCGGGTGTGCGGCGCTCGGCCGCGAGCGCGGCCACTTCCGCTTCGAGCGCGCGGCGCAACTCGACCATCTGGATCACGGCTTCGCGCGAGGCGACATGCGGCATCTCGAAGCGCAGCGGCTCGACACCGGCAGCGCGCACGTACACCCCGCTGCCCTGGCGCGAATCCACGAGCCCCAGCGACTTGAGCCGCGAGACCGCCTCGCGGATCACGGTGCGGCTCACGCCGAACTGCTCTGCGAGCACCGCTTCGGTCGGCAGCCGATCGCCTTCGGACAGGCGCCCGCTGCGCACCTCGGCCGCGAGCGCATCGGCCACCTGGTCGGCCAGGCGGACGGCGGGGGCGAGGGATTGGAAACGGGCGGTCATGGACGCGAGGGGCGGTGGGGCCTGCGACTCTAACGCAGGCCCGCACGCCATGCCCCGCGCTGCGCTGTGCCGGTTCAGTTCAACGCGTGACGCGCGGCGCGCACGATGCTCGCGGCATCCACGCCGAAGAACTGGCGCAGTGCAGCGCGCGTGTCGCTGCGGCCAAAGCCATCGGTGCCGAGCGTGAGGTAGCGGCGGCCTTCGGGCAGGAAGGCGCGCACGCTCTCGGGCACGGCGCGCACGTAGTCGGTGGCCGCGATGATCGGGGCCTTGCCTTTGCCGAGCTGCTGCGCGACGAACGCGGTGCCGGCGTCTTCGCCGGCCAGTGCACGCTGTTCGCAGGCCAGGCCGTCGCGCGCCAGTTCGCTCCAGCTCGTGACGCTGAACACCTCGGCCTCGATGCCTTCGTCGGCCAGCAATTGCGCGGCCTTGACGACTTCGGTGAGGATCGCGCCCGAGCCCATGAGCGAGACCTTCTTCTTCGCCTTGCCGGAATCCGGCGCATACGTGCCGAAGCGATAGCAGCCGTGCAGGATGTCGCCTTCCGCACCCGCGGGCACATCGGGCTGCGCGTAGTTCTCGTTCATGAGCGTGACGTAATAGAAAACGTCCTTCTGCTCGACCATCATTTCGCGGATGCCCGCATCGACGATCACCGCCATCTCGCCCGCATAGGCCGGGTCGTAGGCCTTGCAGTTGGGGATGGTCGCGGCCACGAGGTGGCTGCTGCCGTCCTGGTGCTGCAGGCCTTCGCCGCCGAGCGTGGTGCGGCCCGACGTGGCGCCGAGCAGGAAGCCACGCGCCCGCTGGTCGGCGGCGGCCCAGATGGCATCGCCCACCCGCTGGAAGCCGAACATCGAGTAGTAGATGTAGAACGGCAGCATCGCCAGGCCGTGCACGCTGTAGCTGGTGGCCGCGGCCGTCCAGCTCGCGATGGCGCCGGCTTCGCTGATGCCCTCTTCGAGGATCTGCCCGTCGGTGGCTTCGCGATAGCTCAGCACCGAGCCGATGTCTTCCGGCGCATAGCGCTGGCCCACGCTCGAATAGATGCCGACCTGCTTGAACAGGTTGGCCATGCCGAAGGTGCGCGCCTCGTCGGCCACGATGGGCACGATGCGCGGGCCCAGGGCCTTGTCCTTCATGAGGTTGCCCAGCATGCGCACGAAGGCCATGGTGGTGCTCATTTCCTTGCCCGCTGCCGCTGTCGCGAACTGCGCGTAGCTGGCGATGTCGGGCTTGGGCACCACGTCGCAGGCGGTCTCGCGGCGCGGCATGGCGCCGCCGAGTGCTTCTCGGTGCTGGCGCAGGTAGCGCATCTCGGCACTGTCTTCGGTGGGGCGGAAGAAGTCCATCGCGGTGGCCTGCGCGTCGGTCAGCGGCAGGTTGAAGCGGTCGCGGAATTCGATGAGGTCGACGTCGCCCATCTTCTTGTGCGAGTGCGTGGTCATCTTGCCCTGGGCCGCGCTGCCCATGCCGTAGCCCTTCTTGGTGTGGGCCAGGATCACGGTGGGCTGGCCCTTGTGCTTGGCCGCCGCGGCGTAGGCGGCATGGATCTTCACGAGGTCGTGGCCGCCGCGCTTGAGGCGGTCGATCTGCTCGTCGGTCATGCCTTCTGCAAGACGCGCGAGTTCGGGGTTCTGGCCGAAGAAGTTGTCGCGGTTGAAGCGGCCGTCTTTCGCGGCGAAGGTCTGCATCTGGCCGTCGACGGTGTTGGCGAACACGCGGGCCAATGCACCGCTCACGTCTTGCGCGAAGAGGCCGTCCCAATCGCTGCCCCACACGAGCTTGACGACGTTCCAGCCCGCGCCGGCGAAGAGCTTTTCGAGCTCGTCGATGATGCGGCCGTTGCCGCGCACCGGGCCATCGAGGCGCTGCAGGTTGCAGTTGACGACCCACACGAGGTTGTCGAGCTTCTCGCGCGCCGCGAGCGTCAATGCGCTCATCGATTCGGGCTCGTCCATCTCGCCGTCGCCGAACACGCCCCAGACCTTGCGGCCTTCGCAGTTCAGCAGGTTGCGGTGCGTGAGGTAGCGCATGAAGCGCGCGTGGTAGATCGAGCTGATGGGACCGATGCCCATCGAGCCGGTGGGGAACTGCCAGAAGTCCGGCATCAGATACGGATGCGGATAGCTGCACAGGCCGCGCGCGCCACTGCCTTCCGTGAAGGCGGGCGCGGTCAGTTCCTGGCGGTAGTGCTTCAGGTCTTCTTCGCTCAGGCGCCCTTCGAGGTACGCACGCGCATAGACGCCGGGCGCGCTGTGCGGCTGGAAGAACACGAGGTCACCGCGATGCGCTTCGCTGCGTGCGTGGAAGAAATGGTTGAAGCCGGTTTCGAACAGGTCGGCCGCGCTTGCATAGCTGGCGATGTGTCCGCCGAGTTCGCCATACGCTTGGTTGGCCTTGGCCACCATCGCGAGCGCGTTCCAGCGCATCAGCGAAGCCAGCCGCTCTTCGATGGCAAGGTCACCAGGGAACGGCGGCTGGTCTTCCACCGCGATGGTGTTGACGTACGGCGTTGCCAGTTCAGGCTGCCAGCCGATGCGCTGCTGGCGCGCGAGGCGGGCCAGCTCCACCAGCATCTGGCGCGCGCGCTGCGGGCCATGCGCTTGCGCCAGCGCCAGGAAGGCGTCACGCCACTCGGCGGTCTCTGCAGGGTCGGGGTCGTGCGAAAGCGGCGTGTCGAGCAGCAATGCGCGCATCTGGTCGGCTGAAATCGGGGCGTTCATATCGGCACTTTAGGCCGGCATGCGGAGAATTAGCTACCGGCGCAGCCAATTCCATGCAGGTGTCACAGCATAAGATGCCGCCATCTTCAATTTGCACGGCATTTCATGCAACTCGACGCCATCGACCTGCGCATCCTGGACGAACTGCAGCGCGACGGCGCGCTGTCGAACGTGGAACTGGCGCGCCGCGTGCACCTGTCGCCCTCGCCGTGCCTGGCCCGGGTGAAGGCGCTCGAAGCCAACGGCGTGATCGGCCGCTACGTGGCGCTCGCGAGTCCCAAGGCGCTGGGGCTGGGTTTGAACGTGTTCATCTCGATCAGCCTCAAGACGCAGAGCAAGCATTCGCTGGCCGACTTCGAGCAGCGCATCGCCGAGCACGACGAGGTGATGGAGTGCTACCTGATGACCGGCGACCGCGACTACCTGATCCGCGTGGCCGTGGCCGACATGGCGGCACTGGAGAAATTCATCATGGAGCAGCTCACGCCGATCCCGGGGATCGAGAAGATCCGCTCCAGCTTTGCGCTCAAGCAAGTGCGCTACAAGACGGCGCTGCCGTTGCCGACGGCGCCGTCCTGAATGAAGAAGCCTTGGCGGCTTACTTCGAGAGCTTCGGCTGGATCGGGTCGGCGGTGAGGTAGCCGACCGCGGCGCTGTAGCGGTCGTTGTAGTTCTTGCGCACCAGCGGATCGAGCGTGCCCTGCACCTTCGAGTGGATGCCGCCCCAGTCACCCGCGTGCTGGAAGTTGCTCATGATGTAGGTCCAGCCGTTGAGCTCGTCCACCGCATGCAGGCCGGTCGACTCGCCGCCAGCGGGGATCGACATGATCCGCGACAGCTTCTTGGTGTCGATGTTGTAGGCCCACAGGAAGTTGTTGACGTGGCTGCTGCTGTCTTCGCCGATGAACAGCGTGCGCAGCTTTTCCGAGAACTTGAGGTTGTCGGGGTTGGCGATTTTTTCGGGGTTGGAGGTGTTGCCCAGTGCGTCGGAAGCAATGTCTTCACCCACGATCAGCGCGCGGGTCTGCGTGGGCACCCAGTCGCTGTTGATGGACTTGCCGTCGGTGTCCTTCTGGCCGCCCGCGAGGTTGTGCGCCATCACGCCGCCGGCGCTGAGCTTCTTGGGCAGTGCGATGTTGGTGGCGACCGACCAGCCCGTGCCTTTCTCGACCATCGAGTCCTGGATGTTCTGCAGCGCGGAGTAGGCCACCTTGTCCTTGATGTTGACGGTGGTGCCTTCCATCTTGGTGAAGGCCATGCTGGCGCCCTTGAGGTTGGCGTAGCGGTGGGTTTCCAGGAAGGCGGCCGCCTTCTCCATGCTGGGCTTCAGCTTGACGTAATTGGCCTTGCCGTTGGCGTACAGCAGGGTGTAGCTGGCGTCGCTCGGATCGCTCGTCTTGACATCCATGATGTCGGCCGGGTTGAGCGTGTTGGCGAGGTTCTCGATCTCGGCGCTGGTCGCATGGCCGAGGTTGATCCACGTGATCTTCGTGGCGGCGGCGGCCGGGTCGATCGAGTAGCCCGCGTCGTACCTGGCGACGTAGAGCGTGCCGGCCGAGAGGTCCTTTTCCTTGTCGGCGACGAACATGAAGAAGCCGCCGTTGGTGTAGTCGTCACCCATGATGGCCGTGCGGTTGTCGGGCATGACCTGGATCAGCTCGTGCGAGATGCGGCCCATGCAGTAGTGCTTCTTGACGCTGCCGGTGCCGTCGGGGTTCACGGTGATCTCGGGCAGGTGGCCGTAGTGGTAGGGCTTGGCGGTGGTCTCGTCGCCGAACACGTTCTTGCTGTAGGCCTTGAACTGCTTGTCGCCCGAAGAACCGGCCGCGGCGAACGCATCGGGTTCGTACTCCTCGCTCGACAGGTGGGTGTTCCAGGGCGACAGGCTCGCGCCGCAGGTGATCCACAGGCCGTGCGCCGACGACATGTCGACGTTGTGGTACTTCACGAGGCTCAGCTTGCCGGTGGTCTGGTCCTGGTCGAGCGTGAGCACGGCGATGGGGGACGGCAGCACGCCGTAGGTATCGGCACCGCTCAGGTCGCGCGTGTTGTATTCGAACTGGACCACGGCAAACACCGGCTTGCCCTTGATGCCGGTCACGGTCGCGTTCGGCAGCGACAGCAGCGACGTGCCGTCGGGGCTGTCGGAGAAGAACTGGCGGTTCTTGCCGGCCACCGAGGTATCGATGATCGGCTTGTTGTTGATGTCGACATAGCCACCCGCCAGGATCTGGCCGCCCTTGCCGTCGGACACCATGTCGCCGGTCAGGAAGAAGGGCTGGTAAGCCAGCTTGTATTCGGTGGAGCTGCCGTTGTCGAACGACACCTTGAAGGTCGAGCCGACGGTGGTGGTGGCCATGGCGGCCGCATCGGCGAGCGTCGGCGCGGGCATGCCCGTGAATTCGGCCGAAGCGAACTTGGCGGCAGGTGCGGGCGCCGGTGCAGGCGCCGGTGCGGGGGCCGGCGGCACGATGGGCGGGAAGACCGCGCCATTGCTGCCACCGCCGCCGCAGGCGGTGAGGAAGGCAACGCCGCCGAGTGGCAGCATCGGGGCCGCGCCCATCAACTTCAGGGCGTGGCGGCGGGAGGCGCTGGGGGCCTTGGTGGAGTCAGTCATTTGTTTTTCCGGGATCGTGGAGGAAGGCGTCGTGAGGCCTAAAGTCAGCCTCCCGTCAGGGACGAGACCATAGAGGGCGACCATGACGAAACCGTGCATCGCTCATGACAAAGCGATGACAACGCACGCCGCAAGGGCGTGCCGATCACTGCGGAAAAACGACCTGCACATCCACTGCGCAGGCGCCAGGTTCATGCACCGGCGAAGCGGCCGGCGATGTTCAGAACGTCAGGGCGCCGGCAGCCCCCGCGGCCACAGCGCCCACAGGCGCAGCGGCTGGTTCACGCTGGCGGCGAGCCGGCCCGCGTCGGGGCCGGTGCCGGCGAAGTAATCGGCCCGCACCGCGCCGAGGATGGCGCTGCCGGTGTCCTGCGCCACCACCAGCTTCTGCAGTTGCGCCGCCGGCCCGATGGACGCCAGCCACACCGGCGTGCCGTACGGGATGCTTTCGCGGTCGACCGCAATGGAGCGCCCCGCCGTGAGCGGCACGCCCTGCGCGCCGCGCGGGCCGAAGGCGGCATCGACCTCGCTCATCGTCTCTTCGCGGAAGAACACGTAGCGCGGGTTGCTCCACAGCAGCTGCGTCACGCGCTGCGGGTTCTGCGCGACCCAGGCCTTGGTGTCGTCGGGCCACTTGCCGACCTTGGTCACGCCCTGGCTCATCAGCCATTGCTGCACGCTGCGGTAGGGCTGCTCGTTGGTGGCCGAGAAGGCCACGCGCACCGTGTGCTGGTAGCCGTTGGCCTCGGTGATACGCAGGCGCCCGGAGCCCTGGATGTGCAGCATCAGCGCGTCGATGGGGTCGGCCATCCAGGCGATCTCGCGGCCGCGCAGCGCGGCTTGGGCCTCGGGCAGGGTCTCGATCTCCTGGCGGGTGTACCAGGGGCGGCGCGGCACGAGGCCATCGGGCGCCTGGTAGAGCGGAATGTTGAAGGTGGCGCTGGGCACGCGGGACGCTTCGTACACCGGCTCGTAGTAGCTGGTGAGCTTGCCTTCGCTCTGGCCGTTCAGGGCCTCGACGCGGTAAGGCTGCAGCCGGTCGGTCATCCACTGGCGCTGTTCTTCGGGCGTGGCGATGGTGAGCTGGCGCACGTCGCGGCACAGGGGCGCAAAGGCCGCATTGGGGCGCGAGCAGTTGGCCAGCAGTGCGATCCACGCTTCATGCAGCGGGTCTTCGCCGAAACCCGGCAACTCGGCCCAGCCGACCGGCACCCAGCGGCTCTTGGGATGCGTGAGCGAGCCGGTCAGGGGCCCCAGGTCGCGCGGCGGGGCAATGACGGAAGGGCGGGTGGGCCCGTCAGGCACGCGGGGGCCGACGGAACAGCCGGCCAGCGTTGCTACGATCACCAGCCCAACCAGCCACAGGAGTCCATTTCTCATGGGTTTGATTCTGCTTGAAGCCCTCGCCGCGGGACTCGTGTTCATCTTGATCATTTGGTGGACCATGTTTTCCGGCCGCAAGAAGGGTGAATTGCACGACGAAACCGATGCCGAAGAGGGCACCAGCGCCACCGATCGGAACCCGCCGCCGAAACCGTGAATTGCTTGTGTAGCCCGATGCCGCACCCGCGTGTCGGACAAGCACCCCATTGCTATTACTTTAGTAGCAATCATCGCAGCATTCATGCGCGATGGCGAAACTTTTCTTATTTTCCGTAGGGCTTTGAGCCCGTACCATCTGGCACTTCCGGGAGCTAAGCTCTGGCCCGCCTGATTCAACCTAGAAAGGTCTCGCCATGAAAAAGTTCGTATTCGCTACCGTGGCCACGGCCATCGTCCTGTCCGGCTGCGCCGGAGGAATGACCGATACGCAGCGCAACACCGGCATCGGCGCCGGCGTTGGCGCATTGGGAGGCGCCGCCATCGGTGCGGCCACCGGTGGTCGCACCGGTGTCAATACGGGCCTGGTCGTCGGTGCCGCGGCCGGCGCGCTCGGCGGCTACCTGTGGTCGCAGCGCATGGAAAACCAGAAGCGCCAGATGGAAGCCGCCACGCAGGGCACCGGCATCGCCGTGACGCAAACGCCCAACAACGAACTGAAGCTGCAGATCCCGAGCGACGTGTCCTTCGACGTGGGCCGCGCCAACATCAAGTCGAACTTCGCGCCGGTGCTCGACCAGTTCGCGAACGGCCTGCGCAACAACCCGAACGCCGAGGTGCGCATCATCGGCCACACCGACAGCACCGGTTCCGACGCCATCAACAACCCGCTGTCGGTCGAGCGCGCCACCAGCACGCGCGACTACCTGGTGGCACGCGGCGTGAACCCTGCCGCCTTCCGCATCGAAGGCCGCGGTTCGCGCGAGCCGATCGCCGACAACAACAGCGACGCCGGCCGGGCGCAGAACCGCCGCGTCGAGATCTACGTGGGCGAGCGCGCACCGCAGGGTTGAGTTCGCTGTCACCACATCGGGGAAACCGGCCACGCTGAACAACCGGTTCCCCTCACCATTCCACTGGTCCAAGAAGAGGGAAAACTCATGAGGAAATTCGTTGTTGCAAGTGCGGCGGCCGCCGCGTTGATGGTCATTGCGGGCTGCGCCTCGCAGTCGACACCGCCGCCGGCCGCTGCCGCGCCCGCCGCGGCGCCGGCCGCTCCTGCCAACAGCTGGACGGCACGCCTGGCCGCACTGAAGAGCGATCTCGAAGCCTCGACCAAGGGCACGGGTGTGGTGATCGAGCAGACCACCGACAACCAGCTACACGTGGTCATTCCCAATGAACTGTCCTTCGACACGGGCCGCGCCAACGTCAAGCGCAACCTGGCGCAGGTGCTGGACAAGGTCGCCGAGGGCCTGAAGACCGCCACCGCCGCCAGCGTGCGCGTGATCGGCCACACCGACAACACCGGCACCGAAGACGGCAACGAGCGCCTCTCGGTAAGCCGCGCCGACAGCGTGCGCAACCACCTGGTGGGACGCGGCGTGTCGACCACCGCCATCACGACCGACGGCCGTGGCTCGCGTGAACCGCTGGCCGACAACGGCACCGCGGCCGGCCGCGCGCAAAACCGCCGCGTCGAGATCTTCGTCGCGGAAAAGGCCTGACCTTTTAAAGGTCCCGAAGCCGGTTCGCCAATTCGACGGCCGACTTCACCTCCATCTTTTCGAACACGCGCGCGCGGTGAACCTCCACCGTGCGCACGCTGATCGCGAGCTGGTCGGCAATCAGCTTGTTCGGCAGGCCTTCGACCACGAGCCGCATCACGTCGCGCTCACGGTCGGTCAGCTCGGCGATGCGCTCGGCCAGGCTGCGGCGCACGCGCTGCGCCTCCAGTTCGCGCAACGACGCGCCCAGCGCCTGCTCGATGCGGTCGACCAGGGCGTTGTCCGAGAACGGCTTCTCGCAGAAATCGAAGGCACCGCGCTTGACCGCATCGACGGCGGTCGGCACGTCGGCATGGCCGGTCAGGAAGATCACCGGCATTGCCGCCAGCAGCCCGCGCTCGGCGAGCCGGTCGAACAGCACCAGCCCGCTGGTGCCGGGCATGCGCACATCCAGCAGCAGGCACAGCGGCTGCTCGGGCAGCGGCCCCTGGTCGAGGAATTGCTCGAAAACCTCGGCGCTGCCGAAGTGCTCGGAGGCCAGGCGCCTCGAGCGCAGCAGCCAGGCGAGCGCCTCGCGCACGCTGGCGTCGTCGTCCACGATAAAGATCAATCCATCGATCAGCGGTTGCATTTCAAATCCAAAAACGAAAACGGGCTCTTCGTAGGCCACCGCGGAGTCGGCTTTGCCGGACCACTGGCGTTGCCCTCGACAAAGGGCATGTAGAAGCGACACGAAGTACGCAAAGCCTGGAGGTGCTTCATGTGCTCGGCAGGGTAAACCGGAAGACGGTGCCGCGCGGGCGATTGGGCTCGAACATGAGCGCGCCGCCGTGCTGCTCCACCACCGTGCGGCACAGGCTCAGCCCGAGCCCCATGCCATCGGCGCGCGTGGTGAAGAAAGGCGTGAAGAGCCGCTCGGCCACTTCCGCGCTGATGCCGCAGCCCAGGTCGGCCACCGAAAACTCCAGCCAGCGGCGAGCGTCTTCCTGCCCCGTGCCGCCTACCGCCACGGCGCGCGCCACGCGCAGCCGCAGCACCCGGCTGCCGACGTTGTCGGGCATGTCCATCGCCTGCATCGCATTGCGCGCCAGGTTGAGCAGCACCTGCTCGACCAGCGTGCGGTCGCACATGGCGGCGGGCAGGCGGTCTTCGAGCACCACTTCGATGATCACGCCAAGCTTGCGCGCCTGCAGCCGCACCAGCGGCAGCACCGCATCGATCAGCGCCTGTGGCGCCACGGCCTCGCGCGTGCGGTCGCGCCGGCGCACGAAGTCGTGCACGCTGCGGATCACCTGGCCGGCGCGATCGGCCTGCTCGGCGATGCGCTTCACGGCCATCGCGACTTCGCCCTGGTCGCCCTTCGCGTTCGGCCCGAGCAGGTTGAGCGAGCCGCTCGCGTAGCTGGCAATGGCAGCCAAGGGCTGCGTGAGTTCGTGGCTCAGCAGCGACGCCATCTCGCCGACGGTGGCCAGGCGCGCGCTGGCCTGAAGGCGCTCCTGGCTGGCACGAGAAAGCTCTTCGATGCGGCGCTGCTCGCTCACGTCGATGAACGCGCTCATCCAGCCGGTCTGCACGCGGTGCGCGTTGATGAGCGGCGCCTCGAAGATCAGCACCGGAAAGCGCGTGCCGTCCTTGCGCATGAAGACCGACTCGAAGCCTTCGCGCGGCGGCATGCCACCGGCCAGACGCCGCGCCTGGCGCTGCTGGTATTCGTGCGCCAGCTCGGTGGGCCAGTAGGGGGCCTCGGTGTTGTCGGCCATGAGTTCTTCGGGGCTGAAGCCGACCATCTCGCAGAACGCCGGGTTGACGTAGGTGATGCGCCCCTGCAGGTCGCGCGCGCGCAGGCCGGTGATGACCGAGTCTTCCATCGCCTTGCGAAAGGCCAGCGCATCGGCCAGGTCGCGCTCGGCGCGCAGCCGCCGCCGCGTGTCGCGCGCCAGCAGCACCAGCACCGACACCAGCGCGATCGAGATCGCCGTGACCAGCGCCGTGAGCATGTTCGGGAACAGGTCGGGCGCGGCGCGCCAGCCATCGACGCGCAGCATCAGCGCGGCGCCGGGCAGGTCGATGAGCTGCTGCGAGGTGAACACGCGCGTGCCGGTGCGGCGCGAGGTGCCGAGCGCCACGAGCCGCGTGCCGTCGGCCTCGGTGAAGGCCACTTCCTGGCCGCGCGTGAGCGTGGGGCCGACCAGCTCGATCAACGCATCGCGCAGCGAATAGCTGGCCACGAGGTAGCCGCCCGCGTCGATGGGCACGCACAGCTCCATCACCTCGACGCCGCCACCGCCGGTGATCGGCACGTAGTGGCTCGGCGAGTAGGCCGATGCGCCGAGCTTGCGGGCCGCCGCGCAGGCGAGCGTGACGTCGGACTGGTCGGGGCCGCGGCTGGCCTCGTCGAGGATGCGCATGCGGTAGGGCGTGTTGACCGCCTCGATGGGGCGCAGCGCGGCATCGCGCCATTCGAGCCGCAGCCATTCGCGGTGCTCGCGCAGCAGCGCGGCGGCGGTGTCGGTCCATTGCGAGCGCGCCACGCCCGGGGCCTGCGTGGCGCGCAGGCTCTGCGCGTTGCGCTGGAAGCCGCTGCGCAAATCGGAGACGGCATCGGCGGTGTCGCGGTCGAGCGAGGCCTGCACCTGCTCGACCTCGTGCCGTCCGGCAAGCCACACCACGGTGACCAGCAGCGCCGACACCAGCACGGCCAGCAGCAGCCACAGAAACCAGCGCTGCCAGAGCGACCGCAGGCGCGCGAACGACAGGGGCGCTTGCCGGCGGTGCGGGGCTTCGGGGGCGGCTTCGGGCGGCAGGGCCGGCACGTCAGAGCACGCGGTGCGAGAGAACGGGGAGCTGCATGCGCGAGCGCTCGACCTGCGCGGCGTCGATGTCGAACAGCACCACGCCTTCTCCGGTGGCCTGCTGCGCCACCACCGTGCCCCACGGATCGACAACCAGCGACTGGCCCCAGGTCTGGCGGCCGTTCTCGTGCGTGCCGCCCTGCGCGGGCGCGACCACCCAGGCGAGGTTTTCGATGGCGCGGGCACGCAGCAGCACCTCCCAGTGGGCGGCGCCGGTGGTGCGGGTGAAGGCGCTGGGCACCAGCAGCAGGTCGGCGCCCTGCTTTGCGAGCGCGCGGTACAGCTCGGGAAAGCGCAGGTCGTAGCAGACGCTCATGCCGATGCGCCAGCTGTGGCCGTCGCGCGAGGGCAGGTCGAACACGACGGGCTCGGTGCCCGGTGCGATCACGCGGCGCTCGTCGTAGCGCTCGGTGCCGTTGTCGAAGAAGAAGAGATGGATCTTGTCGTAGCGCGCCACGCACTTGCCGTCGGGCGAGAAGCACAGCGAGCTGTTGAACACGTGCTCGGCGTCGGTGCTCTCGATGGGCAGCGTGCCACCGACGATCCACAGCCCGAACTCGCGCGCCGCGTCGGCCAGAAAGCCCTGCACCATGCCGGCGCCGGCGGTCTCGCGCAGGCCCAGCTTGTCGGTGTCGCGCGCGCCCATCATGCAGAAGTACTCGGGCAGCACCGCCAGTTCGGCACCGGCTGCGGCGGCCTGTGCGAGCAGGTCGTGGGCACGCGCGAGGTTGGCTTCGCGGGCGATGGCCGACACCATCTGGATGGCTGCAACTCTCATGGGGTGTTCTCCGTTTTCTTGCCTTCTTCGGCGGTCGACGCGCCCGACGCACCGGGCAAACCTGGCAAGCCAGGCAAAGCGGGCAGGCCCGGAAGGGACGGGATGCTCTGGGGCAGCAGTTGCAGCGAGCGCGGCACCTTCGCTATTTTGGGGTCGGCCCAGGTGCCTTCGACATGGAACTCCTGCGTGGCCGCGGCCGACAGTGGCTTGCTCAGCACCCATTGCGCCAGGAAGGTGCCCAGGCCGATGGCCGGGTTGATGGCGGTGGCCACCAGCGCGGCCGTGCCGGCGTTGATCTCGGGCACCACCACCACGCGCAGGTTCTGCGTCTCGCGCACGATGTCGGCCGAGCCATCCATCAGCGCGGCGGCGTTCACGCCCTTCATCTGCAGGTTGTTGGTGCTGGCGATGCCCTTGTTGATCTTCGCGTCGCCGCGGATGAAGTCGAAGGCGAAGCCCTGGCTGAACACGTCGCGGAAGTCGAGCGTGAGCCGGCGCGGCAGCGCCTGCAGGCTCAGCACGCCGAGCAGCTTGGCCAGCCCCGGGTCGGCCTTGAGGAACTGGCCCGATTCCACGTCGACCTGCAGTTGTCCGCCCAGGCTCGGGTAGTCGAGCGAGAAGGGCGAGCCGCGCCAGTTGACGTCGCCTTCGAGCCGCCCCTTGCCGCGCCGCAGCACGCCCGGCATGCCGAAGCGCGCGAGCAGCTCGCCGGCATCGGCGATGTCGAGCTTGAAGGTCATCGCCGTGCGGCGCTGCCCGGCTGGCGCACCCGGAATGGCGGCCCAGCTGCCCTTGGCCGCGAAGTTGGCCTCAGGCGTGGTGAGGGTCAGCTTGTTGAGCGCCCATTCGCGCCCGGCGCCACCGCGGTTGACCGCGTCGATCTCGGCGCGGCCCAGCCGCTTGCCCAGCAGTTCGAAGTCGTCGACCACGATGTCCAGGGCCGGCAGGGTGCCGGGCTGTTCGTCGAGCAGGGCCTCGACCTGCGTGGCCTCGGACGGCGCGATCTTCAGTCGTGCGAGCCGCGCATACAGGCGCCCGGCCTGCGTGTGGCGGTACTCCGCATAGCCGCTCAATTCGGTGGCGTCGATGTTGGCGCGCCAGAGCGCGCCATCGCGCGTGCCGCCCAGCACCACGTTGTGCAGCGTGCGGCCCGCCACGCCCAGCTGCTGCGCGCGCACCGCGATGCGGGTGGGCAGGTAGGCCAGGGCCGGGTCGTCGGCCCGCTCGGTGCTGCCGGCGCTCTCGGAGGCGTTGCTCACGGCCGAACCCAGCAGCGCCTGCCATGCGGAGGTGTCGAGCTTGACGATGTTGACGTTGGCGAACACGCCCTTGTCGGGGAGGCTGGCGGTTTCGCCCGCCGACAGGCCGAAGCCGATGCTGCCGCGCAGCACGCGCGCCTCGGGGCCCGAGATGTCGCGCACGTACTGGATCGCCCCCACGCGGCCCAGGTCGAGCGTGAGCTGGTCTTGCGTGGCGACGCCCGCGCCCTGGCGGGTTTCGCGCGCGATCACCTTCTTCTCGATGCGCAGCGGCATCTGCTCTTCGGCGGTCTTGACCAGCGGCGGTGGCAGCTGCAGCGCCATGCCCTGCAGGCTGCTGGTGAGCGAGAACTCGGGGGCGCCGTCGCGCACCGAGAAGCTGGCCGCGAACGGCGTGCTGCCGCTGGCCTTGCTGGCCAGGCGCGAGAGCCAGTCGACCTCGCGCGCGCCGCGCAGGCCGTCGGCGGTGGCCGTGCCTTGCGCCTTCAGGGCGACCTCGCGGTTGGGGCCGTTGAAGCGGCCCTTGCCTTCGACGCGGATGTCGCCGCCCAGCAGCCGGGCCTGCACGCCGGCCAGCGAGAAGCCGGTCTCGGTGAAGTTCACCGTGCCCTTGGCCTGTGTCAGGGAAGGCGCCTCGGGCACGACCTGCAGCTCGTTGTCGGCCAGTGTCACGCTGGCCTGCACCTTGGCGTTGTCCATGGCCGCAAGCGGCAACTCGAGGTGCAGCTTGTAGTCGGCCGAACCGGTGGCGCGCGCACGCAGCATGATCTCGCCCGTTTCGCCAGCCAGCGGCGCGCCCACGCGCAGCACCTCGGCGAGCGGGCCCTTGGCCTGCGCGTCGACGCGCAGTTGCGGCGCGTGGTGCGACAGCTCGGGGATCTGCGCCTCGGCCTTGGTCACTTCGACACCGTTGGTGCCGGCCAGGCGGCCCCGTGCATTGCGCACCAGCATGCTGTCGCGCTCGAACACCAGCTCGCCCGACAGGCCGGTGAGCGGCGGCCACACCGGGGGCGGCATGCCGTTGCTGCGCGATGGCGTGGGCGGGACATGGGGTGGTGCGTAGGCGTAGTTGACGTCCGCCACCTTGGCCGCGATGCGGAAGTCGCCCAGCTTCGGATCGAGGAAGGGCATGTCGTGCAGGTCGCCGCGCACGCGGAAATCGACGCTGCTGGCCGTGCCCCTGGTGACGGCGTCGCGCACGTAGTCGCGCGTGTGCTGGGGAATGTCGAGCGGGAGGTAGCGGAACACGCGCGTGCCGTCGGCGCGGGTCAGCTTGCCCTGCAGGTCGAGCACGCCGGGGTAGTGGCCCTTGCTGCTGGACGTGGCCGGATCGCTGGTGCGCCAGCTGGCTTCGGCGTCGCCCTCGGCGTCGGCATTGGCGAAGCGCAGCTTGGAAACCTGCAACTGCGCATTGCCGTTGTCGAGCTTCCATTGCAGCTGGGTCGAGAGCCGGTCGATGGGGATGACGGGCTCTTCGAACACACCGGGAAACTCGAGCGTGCCCTGAGCGATCGCCAAGGTGGCGGTGCCACCGGTGTGGGTGGCGTCGAAGTCGACCGTGGCACCGCTCAGGCCGGGCGTGCCGGGGTGGACCTTGGGGTGGGGCGGCGCGGCGCTGTTCGCGGTGGCGACCGTGGCGGTCGTCGTTGCTGCTGTTGCTGGCGGTGTTGCAGCCGTTGTCGCGGTCGTCGATGCAGTCGTCGATGCGGGCGGGCCCGCGGCTGTGTCGGTCGTGCCGGGCTGCGAGGCCACGCGCAAGCCGCTCACGCGGCCCTTGGCCTGGTACCTGTCGGGCGCGCCCAGCGTGCCCTGCCAGGTCACGTCGATGTGCTCGACCAGCCCGCGCGGCGCATAGGCAGCCAGCGCCTTGTGCGTGGCCTCGCCCAGCGGCAGCCGGTCGGCGATGAGGGCCAGCGCCGCGAGGTCGAGCCGATCGGCGCGCAACGCGCCGTGCTCGGGCGTGCGTCCCTTGACCGGCGTGTGCTGCAGCCAGAGGTTGCCACCGGGCCAGCGCATGCCATCGCTGGTATCGAACTGCAACGCGGTGGTCGAAAACTCGAGGGTTTCCGCGGAGAACTGGCCGGCCAGCCGGCCGGTGACGGTACGCAGCACCAGTGGCTGCAGGCCCTTGTCGAGCGAGACGTCGACCCGGTCGAGCCCGAGGTCGGCGGCGGCGCCGACGATCTGGCCATCATCGACGTCGGCCCACACGCGCAACGCGCCGTTGCCCTCGCGGATGCGGGCGTCGAGTGCCACGTAGCGGCCCAGGCGCGTGACGTCGATGTAGGGCAGGTCGGCATAGAGCACGCCGTCCCACGTCTGCCAGTGGCCGCTGCGGATCGACAGCAACGGCTGGCGGAACTGGCCGCGCAG
Organism: Variovorax sp. VaC1; assembly: GCF_043658315.1. NCBI lineage: Bacteria > Pseudomonadati > Pseudomonadota > Betaproteobacteria > Burkholderiales > Comamonadaceae > Variovorax > Variovorax sp. VaC1. Next base: position 210,157 of record NZ_JBIGLT010000005.1, read on the forward strand.
CGTGAAGCGCTCGCCCCAGCCGGCCGGCGGCGTGGCATCGAGCCGCAGGCCGTGGCGCAGGCCGGTGTTGCGCGCAACGAAGCGCACGTCGGTCAGCAGCAGCGGCTCGACCTGGCGCTGCTCGTCGGTCCAGCGCACGGTGCCGCCTTCGATGACCAGCTCGCGCTGGGCGAAAAACCAGTCGGCGGCACGGGTCTCTCCGGTCGTATCGGTCGACATGTGCAAACCAGCCACATGGAGTTTTCCCTGAGCATCGCGGCGCACTTCGAGCTGCGGGCCCTCGATGTAGAGCTGCTCGAAATTCAGCCGCCAGAGCGAACGCGGCGACACGCTGGCCACCACGCGCACGAGGCGCAGCGCCTCGCGTTTGTCAGCGTCCTGCAGCACCACGTCGCGCAATTCGAAGGCCGGGAAAAGCCCTTCGGAGCGGGCGGTGATCGATCCGATGCGGACCGGCACGCCGATGGCCTTGCTAGCCTGTGCCTCCAGAGCGCCGCGAAAATCGCCGATTCGCGGCACAATCCACGCGTGTAGGACAACGACTGACAGCGCCAGAAGAAGCCATGCAGCGATCAGCAAACCCAACAGCCAGCGCGCCGTCACAGCGGTGATTTTGAGCAGACGTGAAGGGGTAGACGCCGTGTCGTTCATTGAGGATCGCGCTGTGTCGGGAATTATGACCGCCAGCATTCAGAGGGGTTCCACGGAAACCGATAGCAGTGTGAACCAGTTGCCAGCCACTTCGACGCAGATCGCGCAGATCGCGTTTTCTTCCTACTCCCGCTTCGTGCAGCGCCTGCGTCGCAGGTATGCGGCCGAACTTGCATTGCTTCCCCCTGGCGCGCCGCGGCGCGAATCGATGACTGTGGCTTTCGAGGCATTGCGCCAACGAGGGGACAGCGTCGGCGATGCACTGCGGATTGTGCGGCAGCTCGTGATGGAGCGGCTTGTAACGCTTGATTGCGACGCGCATGCGCCGCTGGCCGTGGTGACCACCGCCGTCACCGAACTGGCCGAGCTGGCGCTCGACATCGCCTGCAGCGACGCCTGCCACGAACTCGACGCCGTGCACGGCGCGCCGCTCGGCCCCGATGGCCAGCGCGCGCAGCTCTGGATCATCGGCATGGGCAAGCTCGGTGCGCGCGAGCTCAATGTGTCGAGCGACATCGACCTCATCTATCTCTACGACCTCGATGGCGAGACCAAGGGCGACGCCGAAGGCCGTGGGCGCCTTGCCAACCAGGAGTACTTCTCGCGCGCCGTGAAGCGCATCTACGCGCTGGTGGGCGACACCACCGAGCACGGCTTCGTGTTCCGCGTCGACCTGGCGCTGCGACCCAACGGCAACTCGGGGCCGAGCGTGGTCTCGCTCGATGCGCTCGAAGAATATTTCCAGGTGCAGGGCCGCGAATGGGAGCGCTTCGCCTGGATGAAGAGCCGCGTGGTCGCGCCGCGCGAGCTGGTGCTCGCGGGGCACGCACAGGGCCTGCGCGGTGCGGTGCTGCCCTTCGTGTTCCGCCGCTATCTCGACTACAGCGTGTTTGATTCGCTGCGCACGCTGCACCGGCAGATCCGCGAGCAGTCGGCGCGCCGCAGTGCCGGGCGGCCCGAGCGCGCGAACGACGTCAAGCTCTCGCGCGGCGGCATCCGCGAAATCGAATTCACCGTGCAGCTGCTGCAGGTGGTGCGCGGCGGGCAGTTCCCCGAACTGCGCACGCGGCCCACGCTCGATGCGCTGCAGCGGCTGGCGCGAGCCAACCTGATGCCGCAGGAAACCGCCGATGCGTTGGCCGCGGCCTACGAGTTCCTGCGCCGCGTCGAGCACCGCATCCAGTACCTGGACGACCAGCAGACCCACGTGCTGCCGGTGGCCGACGACGACCTGCGCTGGATCGCCCAGACCATGGGCTATGCCGACTGCTGCCCCTTCCTTGCGCAGCTCGACACCCACCGCGAATTCGTCGCGCAGGAGTTCGACAAGCTGCTCGGCGGCGAGAAGCCCTGCAACGGCAAGTGCAACGGCAAGAAGGCCGCGGCACCCGCCGACCTCGCGGACCTGCTCGACGACCTGCCGCCCGCCTTTGCCGAACGCATCCGCGACTGGTGCGAAACACCGCGCGTGCTCGCGCTGCGCGAAGAAACGCGCGGGCGGTTGCGCCAGCTGGTGCAGCGCACCGGCCAATGGCTCAAGGAGCCCGACGGCGACGGCGCGGGGCAAACGCCGCGCCATGTCGATGCCGCCATGCGCTGGGCCGACTGGATCGAGCCGCTGATGCGCCGCGAAAGCTACCTCGCGCTGCTGGTTGAGCGGCCCGCCGTGCAAGAGCGCCTGCTGCGCCTGCTGGGCGCCGCGAAATGGCCCGCGCGCTACCTGATGCAGCACCCCGGCGTGATCGACGAGCTGGCGAGCGACGAGATGCTGTCCGGCCGCTTCGTGGCCGAGGAGTTCGAGCGCGAACTCGAGGCACGCCACACATCGCTCACCCGCACCGGCGAGGCCGACGAAGAGCGCCTTTTGAACCTGCTGCGCCATGCCCACCACGCCGAGGTGTTCCGCACGCTGGCGCGCGACGTCGACGGCCGCATCACCGTCGAGCAGGTGGCCGACGACCTGAGCGCGCTGGCCGACACCACGCTGCGCGTGACTGCCCGCTGGTGCTGGCCGCATGTGCGCAACCGCCACCGCGAAGTGGCGCAGTTCGCGATCATCGGCTACGGCAAGCTGGGCGGCAAAGAGCTGGGCTACGGCAGCGACCTGGACATCGTGTTCGTCTACGACGATGACGACGAGCGCGCCGGCGAGGTCTATGCGGCCTATGTGCGCAAGCTCATCAACTGGCTCACGGTGAAGACGCGCGAAGGCGATCTGTTCGAGATCGACACGGCCCTGCGGCCCAACGGCAACTCGGGCCTGCTCACCACCAGCTTCGCGGCCTACGAGAAGTACCAGCTCGGCCGCGGCAGCAACACCGCGTGGACCTGGGAGCACCAGGCCATGACGCGCGCGCGCTTCGTGCTCGGCAGCGCCGACCACGGCGCCGAACTGGGTGCGCGTTTCGATCAGGTGCGCGAGGCCGTGCTGGTGTCGCCGCGCGACCGCGAGGCGCTGAAGGCCGAGATCATCGCGATGCGCGACAAGCTGCGCGGCGCGCGGCCAGTCAAGGCCGACCGCTTCGACGTGAAGCACAGCCCTGGCGGCATGGTCGATGCCGAGTTTGCGGTGCAGTTCCTGGTGCTGTCGTCGTCGGGCGAGCACCCCGAGCTGATTCCCAACGTCGGCAACATCGCGCTGCTGTTGCGCGCCGAACTGGCGGGCCTGCTGCCCGAGGGCGTCGGCCGCAGCGCGGCACGGGCCTATCGCGAACTGCGGCGCGTGCAGCATCGCGCACGCCTGAACGAAGAACCCACGCAAGTCACCCCGCCCGCACTGGCCGCAGAACGCGAAGCCATGCTGGCGCTATGGAAGGCTGTGTTTGGCTGACGAAGCCCGTACCCGCACGACCACCGCGCTGGCGGCCTGCGCGGTCGCTGTCGCCGTTCTTCTGGCAGGTTGTGCGAGCGGGCCACGCAGCAGCGGCGGCGGTGTAGCCAGCGGACGCGACGGCCCGGGCACGAACATTCCGCCGGACCTCGACCGAGTGCCCGATGCCGAGCCCCGCGTCGAGCCCATCCGCAGCAGCGGCGGCACCAGCAAGCCCTACACGGTGCTGGGCCGGGGCTACGCGCCGATCACCGACGACCGGCCGTTTCGCGAGTCGGGGCTGGCCTCGTGGTACGGGCGCAAGTTCCACGCCGCATCGACTTCCAGCGGCGAGCCCTACGACATGTACGCCATGACGGCGGCGCACAAGACGCTACCGCTGCCGAGCTATGTGCGCGTGCGCAACCCGGCCAATGGCCGCGAGGTGATCGTGCGGGTGAACGACCGCGGGCCCTTCGTCGACGGCCGCATCATCGACCTGAGCTATACGGCCGCGCTGAAGCTCGACCTGCTGCGCGGCGTGGCGCCGGTGGAGATCGAACGGATCACGAACGAGGACATCCGCACCGGCGCATGGCGGCGCGACAGCGGAACGGCGTACGCATCGGCGGCGCCCGTGCCGGTGGCTGCGGCACGCACGCCCTTGCCACGCACGGCGAGTGCGCAACAGCAGCCGGTGCCCGTCCCTGTGCCTGCGCAGTGGACAACGTCGGTTGCCGCGAACAGCAACGACATGCCGCCACCTGCGTCGACGATGCCCGTTGCACCGCAAACGCCGATGGCGACCACGTTGCCGCCGGGCACCGGGGCCGAGCCGGAGTCGGCCCAGTCGCCGCCCTCCATTCCTCCGTCGCGGCCGGCCATCGTGGTGACAGACCTGGCGCCGATGCAGGCCGCGCCTTCGCCGGCAGTACCGCCATCCGCGGGCGCCACGGCGCCTTCCGCGACGTTGCAGGGTTTCTGGGTGCAGCTCGGCGCGTTCCGCGAACGCGACGGCGCCGAGAGCCTGTTGAACCAGGCCGCGCGTGGCCTGCCTTCGCTGGCACCGCAGTTGCGCGTGTTCAGCGAAGCTGGCACGCACCGCCTGCAAGCGGGGCCCTTCCCTTCACGCACCGCCGCCGGCGAGGCTGTCACGCAGTTGCGCGATAGCCTGCGGATCGCACCGATGGTGGTGGAGCGCCGCTAGGCATCACTCGCACGCGCCTTGTCAGGCCAACGGCTTGGCAGCGACGGGCACCCGCATGCCGACGTTGAGGCGGTTCCAGGTGTTGATCTGCGAGATCGCAATCGTGAGCTCGACGATTTCGAGGTCGCTGAACTGCGCCTTCAGGGCTTCGAATTCGGCATCGCGCGCGTCGTGGTTGTCCGCCAGCCGCGTGAGCGACTCGGCCCACGCGAACGCTGCGCGCTCGCGCTCGCTGTAGAAGCCGGCTTCGCGCCAGGTCGGCAGGCTGTTGATGCGCTGCCAGTCTTCGCCTTCCTTGCGCAGGTCGCGCACATGCATGTCGAGGCAATAGGCGCAGCCGTTGATCTGCGAGACGCGGGCAAAGACCAGGTCGACCAGCTTCTTGCCGAGCGTGGTCGATTCAAGGGTGCCATTGACGGCGAGGATGGCCTCGAAGGACTTCGGGGCGAGCTTGAACCAGTTGAGGCGGGCGGTGGTGTTCATGGGTTTCTCCAGTGGGTTGACGATGAAATCTGCTGTCTGCCCACTGAAGACGGGCGATGCGCTCGCCCTGTGACACCCGCGCCGGTCTATTTCGAAAAAAGCTGCGCGATGCGCGCGAGCTTGTCGGGATTGCGCTGCGCGCGGATGCGCACGATGAGGTCGTTTTCGATCTCGAAGGTCTGGGCCGATTCGAGTTCGCCGTCGAGAAAGCGCAGCATGCCGGGCTCGCCGTTGATGTCGACCAGCTCCATGCGCACCCCCGCGCCCATGCGGCGCCAGAGCGAGAAGTAGAGCTGCGCCAGCCGCTGGCTGCCGCGCAGGATCTTGTCGAAGGTCTGGACCTTGCCACCGCCATCGCCCAGAAGCTCGACGTCTTCCGCCATGAGCGCCTTCAGGTCCTGCAGGCTGCCGCGCGCGGCGGCATCGGCGAAGGCACGCAGCAGGCGCTGGTGGGTTTCGCGCGGCACGTTGAAGCGCGGGCGCGCCTCCTGCACCTGCAACTTGGCGCGGTGCACCAGTTGCCGGCAGGCGGCCTCGCTCTTGCCCAGGGTCTGGGCCACTTCGTCGTAGTCGGCATCGAACACTTCGCGCAGCAGGAAGGCGGCGCGAGCCTCGGGCGCCAGGCGCTCCAGCACGGTGAGGAACGCGACCGAAACGCTGTCCGCGCGTTCGAGCAGCTGCTCGGGGGTATCGGGTGCCTCGGTCAGCATGGGCTCGGGCATCCAGGTGCCGATGTAGTGCTCGCGCTGGACCTTGGCGGCGCGCAGCCGGTCGATCGACAGGCGCGTGACGACGGTCACGAGCCAGGCTTCGGCGCTGTCGAAGCTGTTCTTGTCGGCGTCATGCCAGCGCAGCCATGCGTCTTGCACGACTTCTTCGGCTTCGGCGACGGAGCCGAGCATGCGGTAGGCGATGCCCTGCAGGCGGCGCCGGTGACTGTCGAAGGTGAGGGTGGGGTCGTCCATGTGGGGCTAGACGGCTGGCACCTGCGGTTTGTGACACCCCGCCCAAAAAAACGCCCCGGCATGCGGGGCGAGTTTTTTGCTTATGCGCCCTGGTATTCGGGCTTGGGCCCCAGGGAGGCGGTGATTTCCTTGCGGTAGCGGTTCAGCTCCTGCACGGTCTTGAAGCTGCGGTTCATGAGCAGGCTCAGGTTGTGCAGGATGCGCTCGCCGACCTTGGTTTCCCAGACGGCGTCGAACTTGATCTGCTTGTCGAGCCAGTGCTCGAGCCAGTCCGGGTCGGGCATGCGGCTCTGGATGGTGTCGTTCGGGAACAGCGACTTGTTGACGTGCAGGTTGGTCGGGTGCAGCGCCTGGGCGGTACGGCGCGCGCTGGCCATCAGGACGCCGACCTTGGTGAACGCGGCACGGGCCTCGTCGCCGAACTTTTCCATGGCGCGCTTCATGTAGCGCAGGTAGGCGCCGCCGTGGCGGGCTTCGTCCTGGCTCAGCGTGGTGTAGATGTGCTTGATGACCGGCTCGGTGTGCCACTGGGCGGCGCGGCGGTACCAGTGGTTCAGGCGGATCTCGCCGCAGAAATGCAGCATCAGGGTTTCGAGCGGAGGGGCCGGGTCGAAGTCGAAGCGCACGTCGTGCAGCTCCTGCTCGGTGGGCGCGTGCTTGGGGCTGAAGCGCTTGAGGTACTCCATCAGCACCAGCGAGTGCTTTTGCTCCTCGAAGAACCAGATCGACATGAAAGCCGAAAAGTCGCTATCGTGGCGGTTGTCGCGCAAGAACATCTCGGTGGCCGGCAGCGCCGCCCACTCGGTGATGGCGTTCATCTTGATGGTTTGCGCCTGCTCTTCCGTCAGCAAAGAAGCGTCGAACGACTGCCAGGGAATGTCTTTGTCCATGTCCCAGCGGACGGATTCGAGTTGTCTGAAGAGTTCCGGATAGAGCATCAATGTCTTTCTATGGCCGCCGATTTTAGTCGGCCCGTTTGGCGCGACCATGACAGACGCGCGATGATGCGAATACGCGCGCCCTTGCGGCACGGATGCACACCCCCCTTTTGAACCAGGAGTCCGCCATGCGAACCCACTCCCGATTGTCGACGCTCTTGCGCTGCACCCCGGCTATTTCCCTCGTGGCGAGCCTGTTTACCGCCCTTCCCGCAAGTGCCCAAAGCGCCCCTGCCGCACCCGCCCCGGCCGAGGCGGCAGGGTGCCCGGCCATCCTGCAACACACCTTCCCGCGGCTGCAGGATGAAAAGCCCCAGACTCTGTGCCAGTACTCGGGCAAGGTGGTCCTGGTGGTCAATACGGCCAGCTTTTGCGGCTTCACCCCGCAGTACAAGGGGCTGGAGGCATTGGACATGAAATACCGCGCGCGCGGTCTCGTGGTGCTGGGCTTCCCGTCCAACGACTTTGCGCAGGAATCGGGCTCCAACAAGGAAATCGCCGACTTCTGCGAGAGCACCTTCGGCGTGAAATTCCCGATGTTCGCCAAGTCGTCGGTGCGCGGCACGGAGGCCAACCCGCTGTTCAAGCAGCTCGCACAGGCGTCCGGAACCACGCCGAAATGGAACTTCTACAAGTACCTGATCGGCCGCGACGGCAAGGTCGTGCAGGCGTGGTCGAGCATGACGGCGCCCGATGAAAACGGCTTCGTGAGCGTCATCGAGAAGCAACTCGGACCCAATTGAAAACTGAACAGTTCACAAAAATACGGATCGGTAATATTATTTACCGATGCGTGCAGACCCATGTGAACCCGGCGAAACAAACGTTTACCAATCCAACGGGAACCGTGCCGCGGAGGTCGCGCTCCTAACTTGCGTGGGCAGTGATTGCCCAGCAAGTTTCATGTTGCGAGGTCTTCCGGGCGCCTGCCGTCCGGTCGAAATCCCGAGGCGATTCTTCTCCTCCTCCCTCCCTCCCTCCTTCGCGTCGGGGCGCCTCGCAGCATTTTTATATTCCCGCCGGGCGAGGGCCGCGCAATGACGCAGCCTCCTCGCATCGCCGTCATCGGCGCCGGCATCTCGGGACTGGCCGCCGCGCATTCGCTGCGCGACATCGGCCCTCTCACTCTCTTCGAAGCCAGTGACTACTTCGGTGGCCACGCGCATACAGCAACGATCGAGCTTCCACGCTCCGCCATCGACAGCACCCGCATCGGGCATGGTGTCGACACCGGCTTCCTGGTCTACAACGACCGCACCTACCCCCATCTGATCCGCCTCTTCTCGGAATTGGGCATCGACACCGCGCTGTCGGAAATGTCGTTCTCGGTCCAGGCCACGCGCGACGACGGCGCGCCCCTCGAGTGGAGCGGCAACAACCTGGGCACCGTGTTCGCCCAGCGGCGCAACCTGCTCGACGGCCGGTTCCTCGGCATGCTGCGCGACCTGTTGCGCTTCAACCGCCTGACCACGCGCATCGCGCAGGCCGGAACAGAAGGTGAACTGGCCCAGCCGCTCGGCGAGTTCCTCGACGCCCATCGCTTCGGCACGGCATTCCGCGACTGGTACTTCCTGCCGATGATGGGCTGCATCTGGAGCTGCTCGACCACGCAGATGCTGGCGTTCCCGGTCGCGACCATGATCCGCTTCTGCCACAACCACGGCCTGATCCAGATCGCCAACCGGCCGCAGTGGCGCACGGTGCGCGGCGGCTCACGCCACTATGTCGAGAAGCTCGTCGCCACCCTGGCCGACAAGCGCCTGAACACACCCGTGCGCCGCATCACGCGCAGCGACAACGGCGTGCAGCTAGCCACCGATGCCGGCACCGAGCATTTCGACCACGTGGTGCTCGCCACCCATTCCGACCAGTCGCTCGCCATGCTCGGCGACGCCAGCCCGACCGAGGCCGCGGTGCTGGGTGCGATCCGCTACCAGGCGAACCACGCCGTGCTCCACACCGACGCTGGTGTGCTGCCGCAGCGCCGTTCGGCCTGGGCCGCCTGGAACTACGAGCGCGCGGCCGCCGGCGACCGCGAATCGGGCCGCGTGTGCCTACACTACCTGCTGAACAAGCTGCAGCCGCTGCCCTGGGAACAACCGGTCGTCGTTTCGTTGAATCCGGTCCGCGAGATCCAGCGTAGTCAGGTCATGGCCGAATACGACTACGACCACCCGGTGCTCGACCTTGCCGCGATCCGCGCGCAGGCCGAGGTGCCCGCCTTGCAAGGCCAGCGCAACACCTGGTTCGCGGGCGCGTGGATGGGCTACGGCTTTCACGAAGACGGCCTGAAGGCCGGGCTGGCCGCGGCCCAGGGCCTGCGGGCCCGCCTGTCGACCACGCCCGGCGACGGCGCCACGAGGCACGCGCCATGACACCCGCGCAGGCCGTGCCGCTGATGGGCTTCGGGGAAGTCCGCCACACACGCCTGCGCCCGGCACGCAACGCCTTCGTCTACCCGACCTACTTCCTGATGCTGCCGATGCGCACCCTGCGCGCGCGCGGCAGCGGCACGCTCGCCCTCAACCGCCGCGCCGCGCTCTCGTTCTTCGACATCGACCACGGCGACGGCCGCACGCCCGCACAGGGCGGCGCGCTGGCCTGGCTCGACGAGCTGCTGGCCGCCCACCAGATCCACGACGCCGGCGGCGAAGCCTGGCTGCACTGCTACCCGCGCGTGTTCGGCTACACCTTCAAGCCGGTGAGCTTCTGGTACTGCCACACGCCCGAAGGCGCACTGCGGGCGATCGTGGTCGAGGTCAACAACACCTTCGGCGAACGCCACTGCTACCTGCTCGACCGGCCCGTGTACGGCGTGGAACTCAAGGCAACCAAGGCCTTTCATGTCTCGCCGTTCTGTCAGGTCAGCGGCGACTACCGCTTCCGCTTCTTCGTCGATGCCGACTTCACGCGCACCATGGTGCGCATCGACCACGACGACACCGACGGCCCGCTGCTGCAGACCAGCGTGAACGGCGATCTCGTGCCCATGACCGCGGCCAGCGTGCGGTGCGCGCTGTGGCGCTACCCCGCGATGACCTTCGGGCTGATCGCCCGCATCCACTGGCAGGCCGCGAAGCTGTGGCTCAAGCGCGTGCCCTTCGTTGCCAAGCCCGCGCCGCCCACGCACTTCGTTTCACGCGGCAACCCGCAGCAAGTTCACGCCGCCGTACGCAGCACGAAGGTACTTCCATGACGTCCACCACCACCGCGTCCCGCTTCTCGCTGCCGCAAGACGCGCCGGCCGCCGCGCGCACCGTGCTCGGCCTGCTGCAGCGGCTGGCGTATGGCTCGCTCACCGTGCGCCTGCCCGACGACTCGGTGCGGCACTTCGGCGCCACGCCGGGCAGCGGCCCGACGGCCTCGCTCACGCTGCGCAACTGGAACGCCTGCAAGGCCGCGCTCAAGTCGGGCGACATCGGCTTTGCCGAAAGCTACATCGCAGGCGACTGGACCACGCCCAACCTCACCGAGCTGATCAAGGTGTTCATCGCCAACCGCCGCGCCATCGAGGACGTGGTCTACGGCAACTGGTTCGGCCGCGTGCTCTACCGCGTGCGGCACCTCATGAACCGCAACAGCAAGGCCGGCAGCTCGCGCAACATCCACGCGCACTACGACCTGGGCAATGCGTTCTACGCGCTCTGGCTCGACGAGACGATGAACTATTCATCGGCCTGGTTCGAAGGCCAGCTCGACAAGCCAATGCCCGAGGCGCAGCGCGCCAAGGTGCGCCGCGCGCTCGAACTGGCGGCCGTGAAGCCCGGCGACCGCGTGCTCGAAATCGGCTGCGGCTGGGGCGCGCTGGCCGAGATGGCGGCCACCGACTTCGGCGCCTCGGTGACCGGCGTGACGCTCTCGACCGAACAGCTGGCGTTTGCCCGCCAACGCACGGCGGGCCTGAAGACCGACCTGCGCCTGCAGGACTACCGCGACATAGACGACGCCCCGTTCGATGCCGTCTGCTCCATCGAGATGGTGGAAGCCGTGGGCCGCGAATACTGGCCGACCTACTTCGCCAGCGTGAGCCGGCTGCTCAAGCCGGGCGGCCGCGCCTGCGTGCAGAGCATCGTGATCGACGACGAGCTGTTCGACCGCTACATCGATTCGACCGATTTCATCCAGCAGTACATCTTTCCGGGCGGTTGCCTGCCGTGCCCGCGCGAATTCCGCCGCGAGGCCGAGGCCGCGGGGCTGGAGATGGTGGACGAATTCGCCTTCGGTGCCGACTACGCCGAGACGCTGCGCCGCTGGCGCGAGAGCTTTCTTTCGCAGCGCGGCCAGATCCTGCAGCTCGGCTTCGACGAGCGCTTCATGCGCATCTGGGAGTTCTACCTAGCCTACTGCGAGGCCGCGTTCTCGCAGGCCAACATCGACGTGGTGCAGTACACGCTGCGCAAGCGCTGAAAAAAGAAAAAGCGCCTTGCGGCGCCTTTTCATCAGGGCTTGGTGTCGATGAAGCTGGGCCGCAGCATCAGCTTGTCGTAGAGCTTCGCGAGGTTCGCATGCTCGCCGCGCCAGTCGATGTCGGGAAAGCGAAGGTCGAGCCAACCCAGCGTGCAGCCCACGGCGATGTCCGACAGGCTCAGGTGGATGCCGCTGCAAAAGGGCTTGTCGCCCAGGCCCTTGGACATGGCGGCCACGCCGTCCTCGACCTTGGTGCGCTGGCGTTCGATCCAGGCGGCGCTGCGCTCGCCGTCGCCACGGCCGGGCCAGGTGGCTTCGAGGCGCCAGAGCACGCCGGCGTCCATCACGCCATCGGCCAGCGCTTCCCAGGTCTTGACCTCGGCGCGCTCGCGGCTTTGCTGCGGAATGAGCTTGCCCACGGGCGACAGGGTGTCCAGGTATTCGACGATCACGCGGGAGTCGAACATCGCCTCGCCGCCTTCCATGATCAGGCAGGGCACCTTCCCCAGCGGGTTGGAACTGGCGATGGTGGTGTCGGCAGACCAGACGTCTTCGATCACGAACTGGTAATCGAGCCGCTTTTCGGCCAGCACCACGCGCACCTTGCGCACATAAGGGCTGGCGGCCGATCCGATCAGTTTCATGAAGGCTCTCTCCCTTTGCTTTGACAACATTTGTTCATAATCATTTTAGGTGAACGGGAAAACCAGAGGCCCGGATCGACCCCAATGTGTCGGGGCCGCCCCACGGACCGGCGGCCGCCTAAAATTCGGGCATGAGCTTTTCCACCGTTTCCGCCCTCTCCCCCCTCGACGGTCGCTACGCGACCAAACTCGCGGCCCTGCGACCGCTGATGAGCGAACAGGGCTATATGCACCGGCGCGTGCAGGTCGAAGTGGCGTGGTTCATTGCGCTGTCGGACTGCGGCTTCGCCGAATTCAAGCCCCTCACCGGCGGTGCCCGCAAGTACCTGCTGGGCCTGGTGTCCCACTTCTCCGAGGCCGACGCACTGGCCATCAAGGAGATCGAGAAGACCACCAACCACGACGTGAAGGCCGTCGAATACTGGATCAAGTCCAAGTTCGAAGCCCGGCCCGAGCTGTTGGCCGCCGCCGAGTTCGTGCACTTTGCCTGCACCAGCGAAGACATCAACAACACCAGCCACGCCCTGCAGATCCAGGCCGCCCGCGAAAAGGTGCTGCTGCCGGCCATCGACGGCCTGATCGCCAAGCTGCGCGAAATGGCGCACCAGTTCGCCAATGTGTCGATGCTGTCGCGCACCCACGGCCAGACGGCCAGCCCGACCACCGTCGGCAAGGAAATCGCCAACGTGGCGGTGCGCCTGTCGAAGGCCCGCGCGCAGATTGCCTCGGTGCAGCTGCTGGGCAAGATGAACGGCGCGGTCGGCAACTACAACGCCCACCTGGCGGCCTGGCCCGAGTTCGACTGGGAAGCCTTCAGCCGCAAGGTCATCGAGACGCCCGCGCCGCTGGGCCTGGGCCTGAGCTTCCAGCCGTACAGCATCCAGATCGAGCCGCACGACTACATGGCCGAGCTGTTCGACGCCGTGGCGCGCGCCGACACCATCCTGATCGACTTCTCGCGCGACATCTGGGGCTACGTGAGCCTGGGTTACTTCAAGCAGCGGCTGAAGAAGGGCGAGATCGGCTCCTCGACGATGCCGCACAAGGTCAACCCGATCGACTTCGAGAACGCCGAAGGCAACCTGGGCCTGGCCAACGCACTGCTGCGTCACCTGAGCGAGAAGCTCCCCATCAGCCGCTGGCAGCGCGACCTGACCGACAGCACGGTGCTGCGCAACATCGGCGTGGCCTTCGGCTACGCCACGCTGGCCTACGCGAGCCTGGCCACCGGCCTGGGCAAGCTCGAACTCAACGAAGAAGCGCTGGCCGAAGACCTCGATGCCTCGTGGGAAGTGCTGGCCGAGCCGATCCAGACCGTCATGCGCCGCTTCGGCGTGCAGGGCGCCTACGAGCAGCTCAAGGAAGTGACGCGCGGCAAGACCGTCACGGCCGAGGCGCTGCATGGACTGATCCGCTCGCTCGACATTCCGGAAGAGGAAAAAACCCGCCTCCTGGCGATGACGCCAGCCAGCTACGTCGGCAAGGCTGCCGAGCTGGCCACGCGCGTCTGATGGCTCTCAAATCCACCATCTTCAAGGCCACCCTCGCGGTGGCCGACATCGACCACGGCTACTACGCCGACCATGCGCTGACCCTGGCGCGCCACCCGAGCGAAACCGACGAGCGGATGATGATCCGGCTGGTGGCGCTCGCGCTGAACGCGCACCAGCTGCAGGACCTGTGCAACGGCGACGGCACGTTGGCCTTTGGCGCGGGCCTGTCGAACGTCGACGAGCCCGACGTGTGGCTGCGCGACTTCACGGGCGAGGTCAAGATCTGGATCGAGGTCGGCCAGCCCGAAGACAAGCCGATCATCAAGGCCTGCGGCAAGGCCGACGAAGTGATCGTCTATTGCTTCAACCACGCCGCCGAAATCTGGTGGCGCGGCATCGAGAACAAGCTCACGCGGCCGCAGAACCTGAAGGTCTACCGCGTGCCGACCGACGCCTCGCAGGCCCTGGCCGCGCTCGCGCAGCGCAGCATGCAGCTGCAGGCGACGATCCAGGAAAACACGCTGACCCTGGGCGACGGCACGAACAGCATCGACATCGAGCTGCTGCGCTGGAAGTAGGGCTCGCCCCCAGGCTGCGCGCACTTCGTGTCGCTTCTCCTTCCCCCTGCCGGGGGCAACACCTGAGGCCCGGCGAAGCCGGTTCCTCGGTGTTTCACGAAGGGAAGGCTTTCTCTTTCTAGATCGCCGGCATCATCTCGCCGCACTGCCAGCACTGCTCGAAGCCGCCTTCGACCTGCTCGCCGCACACGCATTGCCAGCTGCGCTGCGGCCGGTGCTGCGCGGCATGCAGCACGCGCTGGGCCAGCTCGAACTGGGTGTCGTCGTCGATCCAGATTTCAGGCAGGCACTGGTCGGGCGGCAGCTGGCCCATGACCGCGCCGAGGAACTCGCGCTGCACGGTGGCTTCGATGCCCTCTTCGCGCAGGGCGTGGGCCCACAGCGTTGCGATCGCGAGGTTGGGGGCTTGGGCCAGGCGGCGCATGCGGTCGTGCCTGCCGTTCAGGGCGTGTCGTCGGGGCCGAGCGGCTCGGCGGGATCGTCGGGCCACTGCGGTGGCGCCTCGGCTTCGCGGGCGCGCTCCGCGTAGCGGTTGAAGCGCCAGGCCGAGTCTTCCATGGTGATGCGGCGCCAGGTGGCGCGCTTTTCGACCGGCGTCATGGCCGGCCAGAACTGCACTTCGTCGAAGCTGCGGCCGCAGCCCTTGCATTCGTCGTCGCCCTGGCTGGTGGAGCAGATCGCGATGCACGGCGTGTCGGGCGTGCTCTCGTACCAGGCCATCCAGGCAGCCCAGGCCTTGGGAGGGAAGCCGACCTCGTCGACCTCGTCCTCGTGGTGAAAAATCATGAGCGCGTAGACCTCGGCCAGCGCGCGCAATTCGGGTCCCAGCGTGACCCCGTCGGGCGAGGGAGTCTTCTCGCGCCAGTGGTTGATGGCGGCCTCGATGTCGGTGATGTGTATGGCGGCCATGAAGAGTGGAAAAAGCAGCGAGCGGCGATCATAGTCCGCCAATGTCCCGTGATCTCAAAGGGCCTTGATCGCTATAAATAACAGAGCGCCATGCGCCCTATTCATGCGGGCTTCAAGGCATTTCCCTTTGAATTCATGAAAACTTTCGGTTGCCACGCGAAGGCCTTCGATGCTCTAATTCCGCCCACGAAGGGGAGTAGCTCCCGAGCGCTGTCCATGGCAGCGTGAATCGCCAGGTCGTCAATACGAAGCAAAACACTTCCGGCCTGTCGGACAACGTGCGTGCACTGGTGCGCGCGCTGTCGAGCAAGACCTTCGATTTGAACCTGTGCAGGTTTGGTCGAAGCGTTCTCGAGTCCCCGGTTTCCCCCGGTTTCTTCATTTCCACGCTTTCGACCAGCCCCGTGCGGGATGAATCGAAACGCATCGGTATGCGCCTGCTCGTCGTCGTCCCACCCAGGAGAGACAGGCGGGGCGCGAAGACAAAGAGGAATCTATGGAACTGTTCATGACCCCGGAGTTCTGGGTCGCTGTCGGTCAGATCATCATGATCGACATCCTGCTCGGTGGCGACAACGCCGTCGTGATCGCGCTGGCCTGCCGCAAGCTGCCGCCCGCACAACGCACCAAGGGCATTCTTTGGGGCACCGCGGGCGCCATCATCCTGCGCGTGATCCTGATCTTCTTCGCGCTCACGCTGCTGGCCATTCCGTTCCTGAAGCTCGTCGGCGCCATCCTGCTGGTGTGGATCGGCATCAAGCTGCTGGCCCCCGAACATGACGACGCCCACGGCAACATCACCGGCAGCGACAAGCTCTGGGGCGCGGTCAAGACCGTGATCATTGCCGACCTCGTGATGAGCGTGGACAACGTCATCGCCATCGCCGGTGCCGCACAGGGCGCAGGCGCCGAGCACCAGATGCCGCTCGTGATCTTCGGCCTGCTCGTGAGCATCCCGATCATCGTCTGGGGCAGCCAGCTCGTCATCAAGCTGATGGACAAGTTCCCGATGATCATCACGCTGGGCGGCATGCTGCTGGGCTGGATCGCAGGCACGATGGCCGTGTCGGACCCGGCGCTGGCGAACCCCGCCGCCTGGACCTGGGTGCCGAAGGCGCCGCAGACCGACCTGGTCAAGTACGCAGCCGGCATCGGCGGTGCACTGCTCGTGCTGGTGATCGGCAAGTGGGTCGCGGCCCGCAACAAGCCGGCAGCGGCTGCGGCGCAAAGCTGAGCGCCGCCACAGCGCTCGCCCGACGTTTCCTGTACCCCTGTCTCTGTCACTCTAACTACCTGAAGGAGCACCCATGGAAAAGATCATTCTTTATGTCGACGACGTCACCTACGCCTGTGAGCAGTTCGCCGAACTCGCGCCGGACGCCAACAACGTCGTGGCGCGCCATTGGGTGCTTGTGGCCTGCGCGCCGCGCATGACGCATCGCATCAGCAAGTGGGTGAGCCACAGTGCACGCGAGAACTGGCGTGCCAAGTGGTTCAGCAAGGTGCAGGCGCAGATGCTGCCGCTGCTGGAGCGCAACGGCGGCCAGGTGACGCCGGTGCTGGCCAAGGGCCCGCTGGCCGAGCTGACGCTGCAGCTCAAGCGCGAGCATGCGGCCGTCCACGTGGTCGATGCGCGCCGCCCGAAGATCGGCGTCGACCTCGAACCGGTGACGCCCGACCAGAAGCCCGCGAATCAGACCGGCTGGGCCTTTCCCGGCGCAGTGATGGGCATGGGCGCGCTGCTGGTGCTGGCAAACGAGCTGGCCGAATAAGAAGACTGCAAGACAGACAGGCCCACGGGCCTTCACGACGAGCCCCGGTGCGGCAACGCACCGGGGCTCGTCGTTTTGGGGGCTCTGGAGTATCCTGCGCCGCATGCGCATCATCATCAAATGGCTGCTCAGCGCCGTGGCGCTGCTGGCGGTCGCTTATCTCTACAGCGGTGTCCAGATCAACAGCTTCGGCTCCGCGCTGATCGCGGCGGCGGTGATCGGCCTGCTCAACATGATCGTGCGGCCCATCCTGGTGGTGCTGACGCTGCCGGTCACCATCGTCACGCTCGGGCTGTTCCTGTTCGTGATCAATGCGCTGCTGTTCTGGGCTGCCTCGGGGCTGCTCGGCGGCTTCCACGTCAACGGCTTTCTGGCT
Organism: Variovorax sp. VaC1; assembly: GCF_043658315.1. NCBI lineage: Bacteria > Pseudomonadati > Pseudomonadota > Betaproteobacteria > Burkholderiales > Comamonadaceae > Variovorax > Variovorax sp. VaC1. The sequence continues at coordinate 227,389 of NZ_JBIGLT010000005.1, forward strand.
GCGCTGATCGGCTCGCTGCTCTATTCGCTGCTGGGGCTGCTCATCGAATCGGCGCTGGGCGGGCTTCTGTCGCGGCGCTGAACTGCGCCGCCTCCGTCATTCGTTCACTTCAGCGGCGGCTCTTCAGCCTGCTGCTTCACCAGCGCATCCACCGCCCGCGCGCGGGTGTCGATGATCGACGCTTCGTAGTGATCGACCGACTTTCCCGACTGCCGCATCAGCTCCTGCGCTGCCTTGAAGCGGTCGCGGGCGGCCGGGTAATCGAGGATCGCCACATTGGCTTCGGCGTCGGCACGCACCGCGCGCACCGTGTCGTTCTGCGCACCATAGAGATTGGCCAGCGTGCGCCACGCCGTCGCGTCGCGCGGGTTCGCCGCCACCCAGTCGCGCAGGACGGGAATCATCGGCGCAGGCTGGTGCATTGCCGTCGCGGCTTCGGCCGAGAGCAGCATCTCGGGCCGCTCCTTTGACTTGGCATCGAGCAGCGCGGCCGCCTTGGGCGCCGCACCCGCGGCGAGTTCAATTTCTGCGCGCAGCCAGCGCGCCTGCTTCGCCGCTGCCGCGTCGTCAGCGGTGAGCGTCACCAGCCGCTCGGCCATCGCGCGCGCCGTTTTGTAGTCGCGCATTTCCTTGGCCGAGAGCGCGGCCGCGTAGAGCGTGCCAGCCTGCTGCACCGGCGTGCTCTTCGCGAATTCGCCGGTCGACGCGGAGTCGATCCAAAGCCGCAACACATCCACGCCCGGCTGTGTCATCACGCGGGCGCGCGAAGCGATCATGGCGTGGTCCATCACCGGCGGAACCGGCGGCGCCGCGTCCATGCGGAACTGGAACCGGCCCTGCATGTCGGAGATGCGCTCCGTGGTCAGCGGATGGCTGCGCAGATAGGGGTAGGAGCCGTTGTCGTTCAGGCGCGAGGCGTACTGCAGCTTCTCGAACATGGCCGCGGCGCCTTGCGGTGCAAAGCCCGCCTGCGTCATCACGCCGAAGCCGATGCGATCGGCCTCGCGCTCCATGTCGCGCGAGAAGTTCAGCTGGTTCTGCGCAAACAACGCCTGGCTGCCCATGATCATGGCCTGGCCGGCGTCGCCGTTGCGGCTCTTGCTGGCCGCGATCATCCCGAGGATCAGGCCTGCCAGCATCAGCGGAAACTGCTTGCCCTGCTTGTCCATGATGCGCGCGATATGACGCTGCGTGACGTGCGACAACTCGTGCCCCAGCACCGTCGCCAGCTCATCGCGGCTGCCCACGACCGCCACGAGGCCCAGGTTGAGGCCCAGATAGCCCCCCGGCAAAGCGAAGGCGTTGATGTTGCGGTCGCGCCCGAGAAGAATCGTCCAGGCGAAGCGCTCGTCGAGCTCGGGCGTGAGTTCGCCACGCGCCCGCGCCGCAGCCAGCAGGCGTTGCCAGATCTCCTGGACGTAGGCGGCGATCACCGGGTCGTCGACATAGTCCGTGTCGCGGTAGAGCTCGCGGGCGATCTGGTCGCCGAGGTGCCGCTCGGCACTGGCCGTCATCTCGCCCCCGTCGCCCATGCCGGGCAGCATCTGCATCTGGGCCAGCGCGGGCGCTGGCAGCAGGACCTGGGAAGCTATTAAAAAAGTAGCGCACAACGTCCGCAGGACGGGCGTAAGCTGGCTTTTCTTGTGGGGATCGGGAGTCAAGCGCGGCATTCCTCGTCAGTGGCTCGGGCTCTTATGATGCATCTCCAAACCGAACGTTCACACATGAAGTCTCTCACCCATTTTGACGCCCAGGGGCAGGCCCACATGGTCGACGTCGCCGCCAAGCCCGCCACCCACCGCGTGGCCGTGGCCACCGGCCGCATCGAGATGCAGGCGGCAACGCTGGCGCTGATCGAGTCCGGCACGGCGAAGAAGGGCGACGTGCTGGGCATCGCGCGGATCGCGGGAATCCAGGCAGCGAAGAAGACCAGCGATCTGATTCCGTTGTGCCACCCGCTGGCCCTGACGCGGGTGGCGGTGGCATTTGCCCTGGCCGAGGGCGGGGAAGCCCCGCAGGTGGCATGCACCGCGACAGTCGAGACCGTCGGGCCGACCGGGGTGGAGATGGAGGCGCTGACGGCGGTGCAGGTGGCGCTGCTGACGATCTACGACATGTGCAAGGCGGTAGACCGGGGGATGCGGATCACCGATGTGCATGTTTTGGAGAAGCATGGGGGGAAGTCGGGGAGCTGGGTGGCGGAGTGAGCCCCTGGTTATCGAGTCATGGCGCCGGCATGGCATCTGGCGTGTCGTCGAGCCATCGGGCGAAGTCCGAAGGGAAGGCAATGCGGAAACGCTCGGCTTGCGACCGCGCCTCGTCCTCATGTCCAAGCATTTCAGCGCTTTCGATCAGCTTGACGATGACCCGTGGCTCGGGTGAAAAGTGCAGCACACGTTCGGCAAGCGCGTGCACGGCCGCCGCATTTGCAGGTGTGACTGCCGTAAGCGTCAACTCGGCAAAGTCCACCTGACGCGCGAAAAGCCAGGAGCCCTTCGCCTTGGCGAGGGTGTCGTCTGCGTACATCGGCAACCGCTCGTCGTGCGGCAGGTAGAGCTGGCTGATGCGGGTGTAGTCCCAGCCTGCATAGCAGACGATGGCCACCAGGGCTGCAGCCACGACAGGCGTCTGCACAAGCGAGAACTTCCGCCACTTCGCCCTGAGCGCTGAACCTTCCAGCCTGGAAGGCCAAAGGATGCCAAGGCACAACCCGAACACCAGTTGGAACGGCCCGTACCACAGGGGATATTCAAGCAGGCTGTGCAGAACGATCATGCCGAGCGTGCCCCACGCCATGAGACGGGTCGGGTCGCGTTCGCGCCAAGGCTGCGCGGCGATCACCATCCACACGAACCCGCCACAAATCAGCACCGCCGCAGGTATGCCCAGCTCTACGGCCAGATGCAACGGCAGGTTGTGGGCGTTATCGAGAATCTCGACGAACCGCGGGCCTTGATACAGCGTCGTGTAGTGCGCAAAGCTCAGTTCGCCCCAGCCCCACCCCGTCCAAGGGCGCTCTGCGATCAAGGCGAGCACGTTGCGCCAGAGGATGAGTCGGCTGTGGTCTTCAGGGGCGCCAGTTTGCAGACGCTGGAGCATGCCCTCGACGCCGGTGCCTGCAAGCCGCGGCAGTACCCATGCAATCACAAAATAGAGCGGGACGACTGCCAGCAATGCAAGCGGCGCCGGCAACCTCAGATGACGACGCTGAGCTGCATGCAAATTGAGATTGCGCCGCTCGCGCCACGCGATCAGGCTCGCCACGCCCACGATCGACAGCAGCTGCAGCAAGCCCGTCCGCGAGGTTGATGCCGCGGCCGCGATCAGCAGGAGCAGCCCCGAAATCACGAGTCCGACGCGAATCCGTGGTGATGCATGGCTGGCATACAGCCACAACGCGTCAACGAGTGCCATGCTGATCAACGTGGCGAACTGATTGCGTTGGCGAAGGTTGCCATAGGCTTGGCCCAACTCGGGCGAGGTGGTCCAAGGAGCCAGCGGGGCGGCGAAGCCGTAGTACTGAAGCACCCCGAGGACGGCGCTCACAAGCCCTGCGGCGAGCAGTCCCAGCGCCAGCGCGGCGGCTCCGTCTCGCGCCATTCCCGCGCCCAGGCAAGCGGCTGCCGCAACGCCGGCGAGCACCGGGAAAACAGGCACATCGGATACGCCCGGACCATCGAGGACGGACATCGCCAGGGCGACTGCTCCCACTGCCAGCCAAAGACAGATTCGGCGCGCAACAGGCGCCGCGGTGCTGATGCTCAGCAAGGCGGCAAGACACGCCGCCGACACCAGCATTTGCCAGGCATTGACCGACGGGCCGGCGACAAGCGGGCAAAGAAAGGGCAGCGCAACAAGGCCCGCGCGGACAACACCGACACCCTTGACGGAAGAAACGGACGCCTCGAGAGGTACGGCATGGGAAGGCATTCCGTTCATTGTGCCAACCGGTCCGGCCGATGAGTGGTCACTGAAGGCAGACGAGTGGTTTTGCAAAAAGACACATTTGAAGACATTCTTTGACAACCATTTTCAATAGTTGCCGACCGTCTGGCGCGCAGGCCTGCTGAGGCCGAAAGGTGTCTTTTCAATGAAACAACAACCCGTACTGCGGAGAGCCGGCAGGGGCCAGCGTTACTCGGCAGGCTTCACCCTGATTGAGCTGATGGTCACGGTCGTCGTCGTGGCCATCTTGGCATCGATCGCCTATCCGAGTTACACGGACTACCTGCGGCGTGGGCAAGCACAAGAAGCGCCAAGGGCTCTGTCTGACTTCCGAACTCAGATGGAACAGTACTACCAGGACAACCGCAACTACGGCTCAGGTACCGGGTGCGGCGTACCTGCGCCGACCCTGAATAAGTTCACTTGGCTTTGCACCAACTCAGGCCAAGGCTACTCGGCGACGGCCACAGGGACCACGGGCGGCTTGGTCCAAGGCCTTGCATACAGCATTGATCAAAGCAACAACCAAACAACCACCTGCACCAGTTGCGCCTGGGGCTTCAGTGGCACCCCGGCCTACTGGGTTCTTCGGAAGCCATGAACTCCATCGTGCACCGTCGAATGAAGGGCTTCACCCTTGTTGAAATGATGGTGGCCATTGCGCTATTCGCTCTACTGGTCGCATTCGCATATCCGAGCTACACGAGCTTCATTCAGAACGCCCAGATTCGCACCGCCGCTGAGTCAATCATCAATGGTCTGCAGCTTGCCCGCGCTGAAGCTATCCGCCGCAACAGCAATGTCGAGTTCCGATTGCTCAACACATCCACTGGCGCTGCCGTCACGGGTGGGACGGACTGGAGGATCATGGCCGCGGCCGCAAACACCCCAACCACACTCGATCAAGAAGTTCAGACCCGCAGGGAAACCTCCCCGTCATCCAAGGCTCGCGCCCAAGTTGCGACGGCCGTGGGGGCCACCGCAGCAAATCCAGGAGCGGGCATGCCTGCGACCATTGCATTCACAGGGCTAGGGCGCTTGAGCCCTGCGACCACTATCCGCCAGATCGATATCACGGGTGCAAGCGGTGGACGCAGGCTGGCGATCAGCCTAGCACCGGGGGGGGACGTCAGGCTCTGTGATCCATTGCTCGCCCTTGCGACCAATCCTCAAGGTTGTTCATGAAGCAGAAGCCTCTCCACCAAGCCGTGGACTCGCGGCCTCATTCAGAGCGCGGTGTCATGCTGATTGAAGCACTCGTTGCAATCGCGATTTTTTCCTTTGCGATCCTGGGAATCATGGGCTTGCAGGCAACAGCCATCCGCACGGTGCGCGATGCAGACTATCGCGTAAAGGCCAGTCTGTTCGCTCACCAAATCGTCGGGCAGATGTGGGTCGATCGCTTCAATGTGCCAACCTATGCCTTGAATGCGGGCAATGCAGTTTGCGTCGCAGGATCGAATAGCACGTCTAACGCAGCCGTGACCACTTGGCTCAATGGCTTAAAGGATGCGACCAACCAGGGCTCACTGCCCGGCGCAGCCAGCTACCAACAGCAAATCCTCGTAGAGGCAAACAACGTTGTCACAGTGACGCTGTGCTGGAAAAGCCCGCAAGACAGCGGCCCTCACAACTTCGTCCTGAAGACGCAGATTCAGGGCTGATCCATGTCATCACTCGAACACACCCGGCGCCAGCGAGGATTCGGCCTCGTCGAGATTCTTGTCGGCATGGCAGTCGGCCTTGTCGTCACGCTCATCATCTACCAGGTGATGTCCACGTTCGAAGGCGTCAAGCGCTCAACCACCACCGGCGCGGACACCCAGCAAAACGGCATCTTCAGCCTCTCGACCATCGAGCGAGACCTTCGAGCCGCGGGCTGGGGCATTCCGACCGCGGACATCATGCCCTGCACCACGTACTTCACCTACATCAGCGACGGAACGCTCAATGGCCCTGTGCCCAATTTCCCAGGTGCTCCGGTGCAAATCACCGATGGCGGCACTGCAGCGGGAGCCTCCGACAGCATCACAATGCTTTGGGGATCTTCGGTGCGCGCCAATGTACGCAACGCGCTTTTGCAGAACGTCACGGCCAACCCCACCGGCACAGCCGCATCCAATCTTCAGCCGACCACAAGCGTTGCGTTGTCGACCGTCGATGGCTTCGTCTCGTTGACGGACGACATCGGCAATTGCGCGCTGACGCGCATCACAGCATCCGTCGCCAATCCGGCCAGTCCCGGCACCGTCATCCTTTCGCACGACCCTGGAACGGGCACGGCCACGAAGCCCGTCTACAACCCGCCAGCGAACTACATGACTGCGAAGGGCTGGCCTGCCAGTTACAGCACGAACCCGCGCATCTTCGACCTGGGCTCACTCATGCAGCGCAGCTACTACGTTGCCGCTGGTTCGCTGATGTCGCAAGACTATTTCAGCTCGACCACCCAGGCTCAGATTGCCAACAACGTCGTCGGCTTCAAGGCTCAGTACGGCATCAGCGATGCGGGCAGCCAAGTCGTCAACAGCTGGGTCAGCGCCACGGGCAGCTGGGCCGCGCCCGCGGTACTGGACCGCAAGCGTATCAAGGCTGTGCGCATCTCAGTGGTCGTTCGGAGCCCACTAAAGGAGAGGCCCCCGCTCGGCGCCAGTGCCTGTGTGATCACGACGACAGCACCGGAGAGTTGGCCAGGAGGCCCCACCATCGATCTGAGCAATGACCCCGATTGGCGCTGCTACCGCTACCGCTCGTTCGAGACCGTCGTGCCTCTTCGCAACGTTCTTTGGGCCAATCTGTCATGACACCTGTTTCCCTCGTCCGTTCCGCAAAGGGACATGCCTTTGCGCGACACCGCCATCGCGCCAAGAGACAAGATGGCGTCATCGTCTTCATCGCACTGATTGCGGTGCTGGTTCTTTCGCTGGCGGCCGCGGCACTGCTGCGGTCGACCGATACCGCTGGCGTGATCTCGGGAAATGTGGCATTCAAGGAGGCGGCCACAGCAGCAGCAGACACTGGTGCAGAGCGCGCTTTCAACGCGCTGCCAACACTGGCCACGAACGATGTGGATGTCGCCAACACCTACTTCCGGCTTATGCAAACGGTGGACGCCAACGGCGTTCCCAACACGATCAATTGGGCTAACGTGCCCTGCTACGACGCCATAAGCGGCGCCGCCACGGTCTGCAACGGAAATGAATCGCTCTATCGGGTGCAGTACGTCATCGACAGGCTTTGCAGCGTCGCACCCACGACAACCGACCCCTTGACCTTGCTCACCAGCAAGTGCGTGGCTGGCCAGCCGTTTTCCGCAGGGGGGGATGCTGCAGGCAGCGACAACAACAGCCATGCGCAGACCACCAACGTCTTCGGCAGCCTGACCCCTCCGCCACCCACACGTCCCACGATTCACTATCGGGTGACCGTTCGCGTTCTGGGACCACGCTCTACCGTCAGCATTGTCCAGACAACGATCGAATTGCCTTTCGGTTGAATTCGACGGCATCAACAACGAGCATCACCATGTACTCAGAACTCAAAAATACAAAGCGCAGCATCATCGCGATGATGGTGGTGTCGCTGATTGCGCAGCCCTTCGCGGCTTTTGCAGCCACCGATCTGACGGATGTACCTTTGGTCGTGCAAAGCGGCGTGAAACCCAATGTCCTGTACACGCTGGATAACTCTGGCAGTATGGTCTGGGGTTCGATCACGGGGACCGATGCGACGGATGAGTACACCAGCGGCAATAAGGACATGCGCGCCTACTATTCGCCGACTTTCAATCAGCTCTACTACAACCCGGCGATCACTTACTTGCCGGCTGTGAAATACGACAGTACTGCGACAACGACTAACTACACCTCATCGATGGGAGGCAGCCCCATCAAACTCGCGCGAATCGATCCCTTCTCTACAACAGGAGGCGTCAAAGGTACCGTTGACCTGACGCAGTTGTGCTACGCCCCCTCAACGGTTCCCGCGTTGCCACTTTACGATCCAAGTTCCTTTGCGCTCAATACCAGCGTCTGCGCCACTTCTTCGAGCAAGTGGAACCCCACGGCATATGCGCTCTACGCCTTCTACTATGTATGGAAAGGCACGGGAACGGAAGACGGAAGCTGGGGACAAGACTCGGACACCAACTACACCCGAGTGGAAATACTGAGCACTACGTCCACCTATTCCAAAGCGGCAACGCGTACAGATTGCGGCACAGGGGCGACCTGTACTTACGCGCAAGAAATACAGAATTTCGCTAACTGGTTTACCTATTATCGAACCCGTATCCAAACCGCAAAAACTTCATTGGGCCTCGCCTTTTCCGTTCTTGATTCCAAGTCGCGCGTCGGCTTCTCAACGATCAACGATAACAATTCGAACAACAACACCAAAGCGACGAATTTCGTTCCACTCGCGGACTTCGGCAGCGCTCAGAAGCAAACTTGGTATTCCAAGGTCTATGCGATTCGCCCGAACGGCGGCACGCCGCTGATTCCAGCCTTGGACCGAGCAGGTCAGTATTTCAAGACCGGGACCATGCCAGGTGGAGCGTCCACAGATCGGACCATCACGGTTCCTCTTGCCTGCACACCCAATTACACGATTCTTTCAACGGACGGCTATTGGAATGGAAACGCGAGCGCGTCGGTGGGCGACCAAGATACAACGGTTCCGACCTTGCCCGCCAATGTTTATTGGAACCCGGACACCAAAACCGCGATCAATGATCCCATTGCAGGAGTTCCTTTGGTAGCGGGGCAAAAATTCCCTGCCCCGTTTTACGACGGAAGCAAGGCTTCAAACACGCTCGCTGACGTGGCGATGAATTACTGGATCACCGACCTCACAGGCTCTTCCGCAGGCCAGGTGGCCGCAAACAAATTCGACCCCGCGACATGGCAACACATGGTGACCTACACCATTGGCCTAGGCGCTGCGGGCACGGTTTCCAGTGTGCCAACCGGCACAGGCACCTGGCCAACACCGAAAGCCGACAGCGCCACCGCCATCGACGATCTCTGGCACGCAGCACTCAATGGCCACGGCCAGTACTTCAACACAAAGGACCCCGCCAAGCTGCAAACCGCGCTAGCCTCCATCCTCAACGACATCGTCAACCGAACAGGTGCGGCGGCCTCGGTGGCCGTCAGCAATCCGAACGTAAAGTCTGGCGACAACACGGCCTACGCTTCCAGCTTCAATTCGGGTTCCTGGTACGGCGACCTCCAAGCCTATGCGATTGATCTGACCACAGGCTTGCTGGCGGACACCCCACTGTGGTCCGCCCAGTCATTGCTGGACAAGCAGGCTGTCAGCTCGCGCTACATCGCCAGTTTCGACGGCGGCACAGGCGTGCCCTTCACCACCAAGGGCCTCGCCGCCACCCAGTTGTCGCGCCTGGATTCACCGGCCAGCCCCCCCGGCCCGAGCGACAGAGCCGCTGTGATTGCCTATTTGCGGGGCGATCGCACGGGAGAAGGCAACGGCAGCAATAGCGCACAGCCCTACCGCACTCGTACGCATGTGCTAGGGGACATAGTGAACGCCGAGCCGACCTATGTATCGGCCCCGCGCTCTGGCTACACCGACGCAGGCTACGCCACCTTCAAGGGCGGTGCGGCCGCCAATCGCACCAAGGTCGTCTACCAAGGCGCCAACGACGGCATGCTCCATGCCTTCGATGCAGGCACGGGCAACGAACTGTGGGCCTATGTACCTGGTCGCCTGTTCGACACCAACCTGTCCACAAGCTACACCTCGACCAGTGCACTGGTAGGGCTGACGCAGCAGTCACTGTTTCAGCACCGCTTCTACGTAGACGGCACGCCCACGGCCACCGACGTCGACCTTAGCAATACCAGCGCCAACCAGCCCACGCCTCCTGCCGCCAACTGGGCCACGGTGCTCGTCGGCAGCCTGGCCAAAGGCGGAAGAGGCTACTACGCCTTGAATGTGACTGACCCTTCCGCCAGTTCGGATGCCACCGTGGCCAGCAAGGTGATGTGGGAGTTTCCGAACGCCAGCACCACCAGCGCTGTCGCCAAGAATGTCGGCTACACCTATGGCTCGCCGCTCAATGTGAAGACCAAAGCGGCCGGCTGGGTCACGCTGGTGACCTCGGGCTACAACAATGGCTCGGACACTGGCGGTGATGGTGCCGGCCATCTCTTTGTCTTGGACACGGCAACGGGCAAGTTGATCAAAGACTTGAGCACCGGCGTTGGCACGAGCGCGGCTCCCAGCGGGCTGGCAAAGATCAGCGCCTTCCTCACGAACCCCGGCGTCGACGATACGGCGGACTATGTGTACGGCGGGGACCTGCTTGGCAATGTCTGGCGTTTCGACCTATCGGATGCGTCGAGCACCAACTGGAATGTCAAGCAGTTGGCGACGCTGGTAGACAGCAGCGGCAATCCCCAACCCGTCACGGGAGCACCCGAATTGGGTGTGGTGAAGAACAAGCGCATGGTCTTCGTCGGCACCGGTCAATACCTCGGCACCACTGACATTCCAGGCACCACGGGCGCCAACACCAATGCAACGCAGGCGCAGTCGTTCTACGGCCTTCTGGATGACAAGTCTGCCACCCCGACAATCACGCCGTTGCGCACGCAGCTTGTCCGACAGACGGCCACGTTGGCGGATCCAAACATCAATGTGACCAGCAATCCGCTGGATCTCACGGCCAAGAAGGGCTGGGTGTTGGACTTTGCGACAACTCCAGCAGGTGAACGTGCTTACACGAGCCCCGTGCTGTTCCAAGGTGTACTCGCCTTCACGACCAACATACCGTCAAGCGATCCTTGCTCGCCAGGAGGAAGCTCGAATCTTTACTTCCTGAATTACGCCAACGGCGGGGCCATACCGAACCTGAGCAGTCGCGTCATAGGCAAGGTGCTGGCGAGCCGTGTGCAGCCTGAAGGATTGCCGAATGGGGCGGTGAAGATCCTTGTGCGTACGTCTGATGGAAAGACCAAGGCCTATGACGTGGCGGTGCCGTCTTCGACCACGCCGACACGCATCATGTGGCGGGAAGTCATCACGAACTGAGTGCCCCAGCCTTGCCACAGGTCCCATAAAGGAAACGGCGTTGGCGATAGACGCCCAATGATGAGACTCATTGGGCATTTTCAGATTGCTCGGTCGTTCCTGTGAATCTGCGATGAACGGACTTCATCGACACGGGCGATCCCCATTGCCGCCCGCGCAGCTTCAAGCCCTGCTCGCACGCACGCTCATGAGACAGCATCTCGGCTTCCCGCGGCAGATCGGCCGCGATCTAGAGCACGTGCTTCCGATGCTTCTCGCCACCTATTGCTGTCGCCATGGCTGCACCGCAGCCGCGAATTCAACTGCGCCAGCTTGTTTTCGGGGAGGTTCCTTGCGCGGGGCCGGTCGCACAGCCCTGCATACGGCCAACGGCTTCCTTGCGCATGAGCATAGGAGAGCATCCACTTGGCTGCATGACGTGATGCACACGGAAACGAGGCAGGTCAAGGCGGCACTCGCAGTCCCGATACTCGCTCGCGAGCAATCTTCACCTTCGCGTTGTCTCTAATTGAGAGGCTGCCATAAGGGGTGTTCATGTACGCAGCCCTGCACGGCCAAGACAACTGAAGTTGTCACAAAAAGCCAGCAGAGAAAGAAAAAGCAAACGAGAGCGCAAACAGCATGGTTTGCTCGCTGCCTTACCTGAAGCACGAATTCATTTCAGGCCATGTGTTACCTTCGATGAAAAACATCCAGGATGAAAAACCGATGGACAAGCTTAAATCAGAATTCTGCCCCTTAATTTCCAAAGAGGTGTTGCAGGCCAATGCAAGCAGGCTGGCCGCGCAGCCTTGGCACTCAGGTGTCAAGCGGCGTGGGCCCCCTTCGCAGCATCAAGCATCTGATCCTAAGCAACGCTCGATTGCTACATGAGCGGAGCACGCGCGGAGCTCAGCCTGGCAGTGATGGTCTACAACTTGAAACGGGCTTTCAACATGAAAGGCACAACCTGGATGCTGCAGGCACTTCGGGGTTGAAGCCCTTCGCGCAGTCCTTCGCGCGCCCAAATGAAAAATGCCCCGCTATCACGGGGCATCTCGAACTTGGCGACAGGCAGACTATTTACACAGCCTCTGCAAAGGCGGCCTCAATAGTTCGCTGAAGACGCGATTTAGATCGGGGAGCCAGCAGCACCACAAGTCTTGGGACGAATCGAGACGTCGACAGTGGATTCGCAGGTCCACTTAGACGAATTGACGGCATAGAGCAGCTTGTAGGTAACAGTCTTGCTGACAAGTTTCGGGTTGACTCCAGTGGCATTGAAGGTCACGACAACGGTGCAGCCGCCAGTTGCAGTTGCAGCTCCACCTGCGGTCGTCTTGAGGACGTACTTGCCAGCAATGCTGGTGTCTTGGCCGATATCACCAACCACACCGCCAGAGTTGTCGGGACAGGTGTTGTCCTGCGGGAAGCTCAATTCGATGTTCTTCTTCACACCGTCGGCAAGCGTCGTTGCTTCGGTCAACTGAGCCTTCGCCGTGTAGTCTTGATACGCCGGCAGAGCCACAGCAGCCAAAATACCAATGATCGCCACAACGATCATCAATTCGATAAGGGTGAAACCCTTTTGCACATTGCGTGCGATAGAACGACGGTTCATTCATTAACTCCAGGTTGGTTTGTAGAGCCCGGGAACCAGCCCGGAGCGCAGTACCTTCCGCAGCATCCGTGCCACCCACTCCCTGGGGCCAACACCGCCCAAACCCGTCACCTTTGTCCACCTTGGCGTTACACCAAGTGACACAATTTGCGTCAAGATGCTACAAGCAGTGACAAATTTGTCATGCCATCGCATCGCGAGCCGTCAAAAAGTCAGAATCCCATCCGCCTTCAGCCAGCGTATATCCCGCTGCGCCAAACCCGCCACCTGATGGTCGGCCAGCGCGCCGATCTGGCTCATGATTTCGTCGGTTTCCGCCGGCTTGGTATGGGTGATGTAGATCGGGTATTGCTTCCCCGGATCGATGTGCGTCAGCTCGTCCGCCAGCACCGCGGGCGACAGGTGCAGGCTGCGCTCGGCCAGTGCCTGCTCGCGGCTGCTGAAGGCGGTCTCGATCACGAGCATAGCCACCTCGATTGCATTGACGCGATCCCAGAACGGCGCGTTGCGCTCGGTGTCGCCGCTGAAGACCCAATGCGCCCCGCCTGAAGCCCTTCGCACCGCGAAACCGCAGGCCGGCACGGTGTGCACGGCCGGCAGCACTTCGATGAGCTTGGGCGCACTGCTGCCCAGCTGCAGCATCTGCCCCACGGCAATGTCGTGAAAGCTCACGAAGGGCGCTTCAGGGCTCGGAATGCTCTCGAAGTCGGGCCAGATGACGTTGTTGAACACGTGCGCGCGCAGCGCTTCGATGGTGGCGCGCAGCGCATGCACACGGAGCGGCTGCGTGCGGCGGCTCCCCACGGCATCGAGCATCAAGGGCAGCGCGGCGATGTGGTCGAGATGGCTGTGGGTCAGCACGACGTCGTCGATGCTGGCCATTTCGTCGAGCGTGAGGTCTCCGACACCGGTGCCCGCATCCACGAGCAGATCCGTGTCGACCAGAAACGAGGTGGTGCGGCAGTCTTTGGCGATGGCGCCCGAGCAACCCAGCACACGAACCTGCATTGTGAGAGACCCCTTGTATGTGTCTGTCGTCATTTGGTTTCGAACCGGGTTGCGCCGTCCCAGTTCGGGTCTTGCGGGCGCAACGCCATCGAGGCTAATCGCTGGGCGTAGAGCTGGTAAAGGACTTTTTTGGCATCGGCAGCGAGCAGGGGAGCCAGCAAGTTTCGGCCCACCGCCCAGTCCTGCCGGCGGTAGGCCGCGAGCACGCCGGCCCAGTGTTCGAGCTGCTGTTGCGTCTGCTGCACCGCACCAGCCGTGCGTATGCCCAGAGGCGTAAAAACAGAAACGATCTGCGCTTTTCCCTTGACGCGCACGCTGTCGAGTTCCTGCCAGATGAAGTCGGGCGCCGACTCGCGGGTCGCGCCGCTGGTCACGATCTCGACGCCGTAGTGCCCGCTCAGACCCTCGAGGCGCGACGCGAGGTTCACCGCATCACCGACGACGGTATAGCTGCGGCGTGCGGTCGAGCCCATGTCGCCGACGCTCATCACGCCGCTGTTGATGCCGATGCCCACGCTGATCTCCGGCCGCCCGCTGGCGCGGTGCATGCTGTTGATGTCGCGCAAGGCATCGGCCATGTCGAGCGCCGCACGCACGGCAAGCGCCGCGTGATCGGGCGTGTCGATCGGTGCGCCCCAGAAGGCCATGACGCAATCGCCCATGTATTTGTCGACGGTGCCGCGGTGCGCACTGATCACGTCGGTGAGCCGGCTGAAAACGGTATTCAGAAAAGCTTGCAGCTCGGCCGGTGCCATCTGCTCCGACAGGCGGGTGAAGTCGCGCATATCGCAGAACATCACGGTCATCGGCTTGCTCTCGGCGCGCATGCTGTAGCGGTCGGGGTGCACGAGCATTTCGTTGACGAGTTGCGGCGGCACGTAGGTGCCGAAGAGCCGAACCAGACCGCGCCGCGCGCGCGACTCGACGAAATAGCCCCAGCTCATGTTGAGCACGAAGGCGAGCGCCGTCGTGGCGAGCGCCGAGGCCAGCGGCAGCACGAGGCTCTCGCCCACATAGAGCCAGACGTTGATGCCGATCAGCGCGGCGCCCGTGCCTGCCGCGAGCAACACGGCGCGCGATGCCGACAGCAGCGACAGCCCGAACGCCAGCACGAGGCCCGCGACCAGGATGGTCAGCACCTCGTAGCCGGGCGCGTAGTCGGGCACCGCGAGCAGGCGGTGGTCGAGCAGGCCCGACACGATGTTGGCGTGCACCTCGACCCCCGGAAACGCCGCGCCCACAGGCGTGGCGCGCAGGTCCTGCAGGCCGGGTGCCGTGGCGCCCACGAGCACGATCTTGTCTTTCAGCTCGCCCGGCGCGAGGCGGCCTTCGAGCACGTCCGCGGCCGCGACATAACGGAACGACCCCGCGCCCGCACCGCCCGGTCCGCGAAATGGCACCTGCATGCTGGCCGACTGATCGACCGGAATGCGCAGGGGGCCGAGCCGCAGCGATTCGAGCCGCAACGCCCCTCCACCAGATGCGAAGGCCGGGCGCACCGGCGGCGAGCCGTTCGCCAACCGGTAGACCGCAAGCGCCAGCGACTCGTAATAGCCGGGCTGCGCCTGCCCGCCTTCGTAGCGCGCGATCAGCGGCACGCTGCGAATGACGCCGTCGCCATCGACGCCGACCAGCGTGTTCAGGAAGCCTGCGGCAGGCGCGGCCTTTGCCAATTCCGGCAGGCTGGCGCCGAAGCCGTTCCAGCTCGTGCCGTAGACCTCGCCCGCGGGAAAGGCGTCGGGAGACAGGAGCGGTGCAGCGGGCAGCTGCCCCTTGGCACTGGGGCTCGTTGTTCGCGTGAAGTAGTAGCCGAGCGCAACCCGCTGGCCGTGCAGGGCCTCGGCAAAGGTGGCGTCGTGGTCCAGCGTGGGCGCGAGGCGCTCGATCTCGGAAGCAAGGCCCGGCATGTTGCGCAGCGGCCCGGCGGCGATCTGGCGCAGCCTGTCGAGGCCGGCGCTTCGGTCGGCCTCGAGGAACATGACGTCGAAGCCGAGCACCGCCACCTGCTGGCGCGCCAGGAGTTCCGTAGTCAGGCGGGCGAGCTTGTCGCGCGGCCAGGGCCATTGGCCTTCGCGCGACAGACTGACGTCGTCCACGTCGACGATCACGACGCGCGTGTCGAGCGTGCCCGGCATGGTGGCACGCAGCCGGATGTCGTAGATCAGTCGGTCAAGGCGCTCGAATGCGCTTTGCGGCCACAGGTCGGTGGCATGCGCCAGCGCCAATAGCACTGGCAGCAACGTGATGGCAATGCGCGGCCAATGCCGCCGCAGCGCGCTCATCATGGCGCGCCACCCGGGCGACGAAGGTCGCCGTTGCGATCAGGAAAAAGGAGACGCTCAGACCCGCACGAACTGCATGCGCGTCTTGTCGCCGAGCTCGAGCACGTCGAGCTCCTGCAGGGAGACGGCGTCGGTGCCCAGCAGCACGCCATTGAGCGTGACGCCACCCACGACGCTGGCCGCCACATAGCCTTGCCGGCGGCGCGTGACCACGGCCACGGCGACGCCGGGCTTGCCGATGGTGGTGACCACTTTTTGCAACGGGACGTCCTGCCCCTCGTTCGCGCCGGACAGCACGCGCAGCACCGGGATGCCAAGCTCGACCAGCGCGCCCGATTCCGTGGGCGCGGACGAGAGCGGCATGGATGCGGAGAATTCGCCGGACGCCGTGCGGACCGAACCCGGCCCCATCGCCAGGTTGCTGCGCGCGCGGAAATGGATGCGGCAGCCCCCGACCTCGATGACATCGTTGTCCTTGAGCGCCTGCTTCTGGATGGCGAGCGCATTGACGTAGGTGCCGTTGGTGCTGTTGAGATCTTCAATTTCGACTTCGCCACCGCTCATGTGCAGCACGGCGTGTTCGCCGCTGACCGCCAGATTGTCGATCACGATGTCGTTGTAGGCACGCCGTCCCAGCGTCGTGCGGTCCTTGGCGAGTGCCACTTGCCCGATGACAACGCCATCGACCGAAATGATCATCTTCGGCATTGCCGACTCCCCGAATGCAAAGCTTTAACGACGGCAAGCGGGACGGCGTGCAGCCGTCGGGGCCTGTTACCTGGCCGCCCGGGGCACTTCGGCAACGCCCGCTCTTGCCAGAACAACCGAAATGTTGTCCCGGCCGCCATTGTCGTTTGCAATTGCAACCAAAAGTGAAGCTTTTTTCTGAAGCCCGACATCGTGTTCTAAAAGCGTGAAAAGCTGCCCATCCGAAACCATCTCGCTCAACCCGTCGGAGCAAAGCATATAGAGGTCGCCGGGTCTTGCGCTGTGCTCGTGCATCTCCAGCAAGACTTGGGGCTCCACGCCAACGGCCCGCGTCACCAGGTTGCGGGTTGGCGAATTGAGGGCTTCCTCGGCGGTGATCGCACCGGCGTCGAGCTGTTGCTGGCGCAATGAATGGTCGCGCGTGAGCAGTTCCAGCTTGTTGTTGCGCAGGCGATAGCAGCGCGAATCGCCGATGTGCCCGACGACCACGCGTTGCGGGCGGAACGCGGCCAGCACCAGCGTCGTTCCCATGCCCTGCAGCTCCGGGTTGGTGGTGCCGGCATGCAGGATCGATCCGTTGGCTTCATCCGTGGCGGCCTGCAGCGCCCGCCGGACCACGCGGGCCGGTGCCTGCATCCCGGCCTGGGCAAACCAGCGGCCGAAGCTGGCGTGCAGCAGCGAGACGGCCATGGCGCTCGCCACCTCGCCGCCCTTGTAGCCGCCCATGCCGTCGGCCAGCAACGCCAGCCCGAGCGCGGCATCGACGTGCACCGCATCTTCGTTGTGGGCGCGCAGCCGGCCGACGTCGGTCAGCGCGGCGAACTCCCAGGTCAGCGGGGGACGGGTCGAGAAGAGGGAGACGCCGACACTCGCCATGGTTTGCCAGCGCCGACTTCGCTAAAACTCAGTGTGCAGCGGCGTGCGCGCGCCGTTGCATCAGGCGGCCAGCGGCCACGACGAACACCGCACCCGCGGCAGCCGCCGCGTAGTGCAACCAGGGGTTGGCCGCCAGCGTGTCGCGCAGCGCGACGTCGCTCACGATGGTCTCGCCGCCGACCCAGCCGATCAGCGCGGCACCCAGCATGACGATGATCGGGAAGCGTTCCATGAGCTTGATCATGAGCGTGCTGCCGAAGATCACCAGCGGAATGCTGATCGCCAGGCCCAGCACCAGCAGCACCATGCTGCCCTGCGCGGCGGCCGCGACGGCGATCACGTTGTCCAGGCTCATCACGAGGTCGGCCAGCAGGATGGTGCGCACGGCCGCCATCATGCTGCCGTATTCCTTGCTTTCTCCTTCGCCATCATCGTCTTCGCTCAGCAGCTGCAGGCCGATCCACAGCAGCAGCAGGCCGCCGATGATCTGCAGGTAAGGCAGCGCCAGCAGCTTGGCCGCCACCACCGTGAGCACGATGCGCAGCACCACGGCCGCGCCCGAGCCGAAGAGCACGGCTTTTTTCTGTTGCGCGGGTGGCAGCGAGCGCGCGGCCATGGCAATGACCACGGCGTTGTCGCCCGACAGGATGATGTTGATCCAGACGATCTTGAGAAGACCGATCCAGAAGTCTGTGCTTTGAAGGAGTTCCATGTCTCTGATCCCACTGTGTTTTATTGAAAAAAGCGCCCGCAATCCAGTGCGGGCGCTTTTTTATTTCTGCGTGGTCCTCTCATGACCCGGCTCTGCGGCCGGTGTCGTGGAGCCGTCTCTTACAGCTTGGCCTTGAGCAGCTTGGCCAGTTCCGAGAAGTTGCGCGTCACGGTGAAGCCGCACTCTTCCATGATGGCGAGCTTGGCTTCGGCGGTGTCGGCACCGCCCGAGATCAGCGCGCCGGCGTGGCCCATGCGCTTGCCGGGAGGGGCGGTGACACCGGCGATGAAGCCGACGACCGGCTTCTTCATGTTGTCCTTGCACCAGCGGGCTGCGTCAGCTTCGTCGGGGCCGCCGATTTCGCCGATCATGATCACGGCGTCGGTTTCGGGATCGTCATTGAAGGCCTTCATCACGTCGATGTGCTTCAGGCCGTTGATCGGGTCGCCGCCGATGCCGACTGCCGACGATTGGCCCAGGCCGATTTCCGTCAGTTGAGCCACGGCTTCGTACGTCAGCGTGCCCGAGCGCGAGACCACGCCGATGCGGCCCTTGCGGTGGATGTGGCCGGGCATGATGCCGATCTTGATTTCGTCGGGCGTGATCAGGCCGGGGCAGTTCGGGCCCAGCAGCAGGGTCTTCTTGCCGCCAGCCGCTTCCTTGGCCTTCATCTTGTTGCGCACTTCGAGCATGTCGCGAACCGGAATGCCTTCGGTGATGCAGATCGCCAGGTCCAGATCGGCTTCGACAGCTTCCCAGATGGCGGCCGCGGCGCCTGCCGGCGGCACGTAGATCACCGACACGGTGGCGCCGGTCTGCGAAGCGGCTTCCTTGACCGAGCCGAAGATCGGGATGTTGAAGATCGACTCGCCGGCCTTCTTCGGGTTCACGCCGGCCACGAAGGCGTTCTTGCCGTTCGCGTATTCCTGGCACTTCTCGGTGTGGAACTGACCGGTCTTGCCGGTGATGCCTTGCGTGATGACTTTGGTGTCTTTGTTGATGTAGATCGACATGACTTGTTCCTTAGGCCTTCTTGACTGCTGCCACGACCTTCTGGGCCGCGTCCGCCATGGTGTCGGCGCTGATGATCGGCAGGCCCGAATCGGCCAGCAGCTTCTTGCCTTCGACTTCGTTGGTGCCCTTCATGCGAACGACCAGCGGCACCTGCAGGTTCACGGCCTTGCAGGCCGCGATCACGCCGGTGGCGATGGTGTCGCACTTCATGATGCCGCCGAAGATGTTCACGAGGATGGCTTCCACGTTCTTGTTCTTCAGCATGATCTTGAAGGCTTCCGTGACCTTCTCGGGGGTGGCACCGCCGCCCACGTCCAGGAAGTTGGCCGGCTCGCCGCCGAACAGCTTGATGGTGTCCATGGTGGCCATGGCCAGGCCGGCGCCGTTCACCAGGCAGCCGATGTTGCCGTCCAGCGAGATGTAGGCCAGGTCGAACTTCGAGGCTTCGACTTCGGCCGCGTCTTCTTCGTCGAGGTCGCGCAGGGCCACGATTTCGGGGTGGCGGAACAGCGCGTTGCTGTCGAAGTTGAACTTGGCGTCCAGCGCCATGACGTTGCCCTTGCTGTCACGGTTGAGCGGGTTGATCTCGACCAGCGAGGCGTCCGTCTCCATGTAGCAGGTGTAGAGCTTCTTCAGGATGTCGACCGTTTGCGCGGTCGAATCGGCCGGCATGCCGATGCCGTCGGCGATCTGCTTGGCCTGTTCGTCGGTCAGGCCCTTTTGCGGGTCTGCGAACACGGTGATGATCTTCTCGGGCGAGGAGTGGGCCACTTCCTCGATGTCCATGCCGCCTTCGCTCGAAGCGATGAACGCGACCTTCTGGGTCGCGCGGTCGGTCACGGCCGAAACGTAGTATTCCTTGTTGATGTCGGCGCCATCTTCGATGTAGAGGCGGCGCACCTTCTGGCCTTCGGGGCCGGTCTGGTGGGTCTTGAGCTGCATGCCGAGGATCTCGCCAGCCAGCTTCTTGACGTCTTCGATCGACTTGGCGACCTTGACGCCGCCGCCCTTGCCGCGGCCACCCGCGTGGATCTGGGCCTTGACGACCCAGACCGGGCCTCCAAGTTTCTGGGCGGCCTCGACCGCCTCCTGGACCGTATAGGCCGGGATGCCGCGCGGCACCGGCACGCCGAACTTGGCAAGGATTTCCTTGCCTTGGTACTCGTGAATCTTCATGAGGGATGTCTCTCGGAAGGAGGAGGTTGAGAACGGGAGATTTGGGGGTGAGAGTGTTTGTGCTCTGTTGTTCGCGGGCGACGGCAGCCTGACGGCTGGGGGCGGCGAACAACCGCGGACTGTATCATGGTGCGCCGCACCAATACTGTACGTAGGGTTGCGGGCAATACGTACTTTCTTCTAGCTACCCCGGGGCACACTCCATCATGGCCAAGGTTTTCATCGACGGCGAGGCCGGCACCACCGGCCTGCAGATTCGCGAACGGCTCCAGACGATGCCGCAGATCGAACTCGTGAGCATCGCGCCCGAGCTGCGAAAAGACGTGAACGCCAAGCGCGACCTGATGGCCGGCGTCGACCTCGTGGTGCTGTGCCTGCACGACGACGCGGCCCGCGAGTCGGTCGCGCTGATCGACCAGCTGCCCGGCAAGAAGCCCAAGATCATCGACGCATCCACGGCGCACCGCATCGCCCCCGGCTGGGTGTTCGGTTTCCCCGAACTGGTGGCCGGCCACTGGCAGGCCGTGGCCCAGGCCGACCGCGTCGGCAACCCCGGCTGCTACGCCACCGGCGCCATCGCCATGGTGCGCCCGCTGATCGACGCGGGCCTGCTGCCGGTCGATTTCCCGATCTCGCTGCCCTCGGTGAGCGGTTATTCGGGCGGCGGCCGGACCATGATCGAGGCCTACGAAAAGAACGACGCGCCGCTTTTCGAGACCTACGCGCTGGGCCTCAAGCACAAACACATCCCCGAAATCATGAAGTACACCGGCCTGACCCGCCGTCCGGTCTTCATTCCGTCGGTGGGCAATTTCAAGCAGGGCATGCTGGTCCAGCTGCCGCTGCACCTCGACCTGCTGCCCGGCAAGCCGAAGGCCGGCGACCTGCAGGACGCGCTGGCCGCGCACTACGCCAAGAGCAACACGCCCGAACAGTTCGTGAAGGTGCTGCCGCCCACCGAAGACGGCAAGCTCGATGCGCTGGCGCTCAACGACACCAACCAGCTCGAGATTCGCGTGTTCCCGAACGAAGACCACCACCATGCCGTGGTGATCGCGCGCCTGGACAACCTCGGCAAGGGCGCCAGCGGCGCCGCGGTGCAAAACCTGAAGTTGATGCTGGCGCTCTGAGGCGCCAGGCTTTCCGGCTTCAGCGCCTGTCGGCCGATCAGCTCACCAACCACAGGCCCACGCCCAGCAGGGCCGCGTGCGCGCCCAACGCGATGTAAAGCGGCTTGCGCGATGGCGCCGCCAGATCCTGCAGCGTCTCGTTGATGCGGCGTGCGAGCAGCGCACGCAGCGCCGGGTCTTGCGCGACAGCGCCTTCGCCCGCCACCGGCTCGCTGTGCGCGGCGCGGCTTTCCTGCCACTCGGTAAGCATCTCGCTCATCGGCAGCCGGTTCAGCACGAAAGCAACCACCGAGCGCACCGCCTTGCCTTCGCCCAGCACCGGCGCGAGCTGCTTGCTCAATGCGTCGACCGACAGCCAATCGGCCGCGCGCTGCAGCGTCCCGTGGGTGCGCGGCATGGCCTCGATGCGGCCCGCGATCGCGCCACCCAGCTTCTGGGCCACGGCTTCGCCGCGCGCCGCCACCAGATGCTGCATGGCCCGTGCGCGGCCTTGGGCCACGCCCAATGCCACGTAAACGCCCACGAACAAGAGCAGCAGAACGGCCACCAGCAGCGACGGCGAAGTGAGCAACGCCAGGATGGCGCCGACCCCGCCGGCACGCGCCGCCGTATTGCCCGGCCCCTGCAGCTGGCTCACATAGAAGATGAAAGCGCCGCCGCCCAGGACAAGCCCGAGCAGGCCGCCCTTGATGACCGAGCCTGCAAAGGCAAGGCCGGCCTTGGCGCCTGTGCGAACGAGGGACGGCTCGCTGACGGGATCAGATGACATTGAAAAGCTCCTCCGGTTTTTTTAAGGCCGCCCCGTGCGAGGCCGGTCGCGAATGATCATGCCATCGGCGCCCACACCATAATCGCGCTCCTACCAACACGAGGAGGACTTCATGGCCGTCAAATTCCAGAAACCGACCGGAGCGTTCGTCGCCGCATCCTGGGCCGCACTTCTCGTCGGCGCCATCGTCTACCTGATCGGGCTGTGGAACGCCACCATGCAGCTCAACGAAAAGGGCTACTACTTCACCGTCCTGATGTATGGCCTCTTCGCCGCCGTGTCGCTGCAAAAGACCGTGCGCGACAAGCTCGAGGGCACCTCGGTCACCGCCATCTACTACGGCCTGTGCTGGATCTCGCTGCTGCTCTCCGTCGCGCTGCTTGCCATCGGCCTGTTCAATGCCACGCTGGCCAACAGCGAAAAAGGCTTCTACGGCATGGCCTTCCTGCTGAGCCTGTTCGGCGCGGTGGCGGTGCAGAAGAACGTGCGCGACATCGCGGCGTACAAGAACGAACACCCCACGGCCGACGACATTCCCGACGCGGGCTGAAGCCCCTGTAGCTCCTCTTTGCGCCAGCCGCGCTACTCGTTGTCGTTGTAGCCGCTGGCGCCCATCAGCGCCGACAGGCGCGCCGCGATGCTGCCGGCGATCTCCCGCACCTGCGCCACGTCGGGGCCGGCTTTCTGGTCGATGCGCTCCAGGTGCGGCACGTTGATCGCCGCGATCACGTGGTTGGCCACCCCCATCACCGGAAAGGCGATGTTGGTGATGCCCCGGATCTGCCGGCTCGGCATCGCCGCATGGCCACGCTCGCGAACGTCCTTGAGGATCGCGAAAAGCTCGCCCGGGTCCATGTCCTGCTCGCCCTCGACGCGGATGTGCGTGCCCAGCATGCGGGCGCGGTCGATCTCGTCGCGAAAGGCCAGCAGCACGTGGCCGGACGAGGTGTCGGTCAGCCCCATCATCACGCCCACCTTGAGCCCGAAGGACCAGCGCTCCGGGCTCTCGACCTGCGCAATCACCACCACCCGCCCGCCCTGGTACATCGCCAGGTGGCACGACTGGCGTGAACGATTCGCCAGCTCGCGCAGCAGCGGCAGCGCCGCGCTCACCAGGCTCTTGAGCGGCTGCTGGCGGTGCGCCAGCTCGAACATCCGCAGCGTGAGCGTGTAGCGGTCGTTCTCGTCGACCTGCACATAGCCGCGCC
This sequence comes from Variovorax sp. VaC1, assembly GCF_043658315.1. Taxonomy (NCBI): domain Bacteria; kingdom Pseudomonadati; phylum Pseudomonadota; class Betaproteobacteria; order Burkholderiales; family Comamonadaceae; genus Variovorax; species Variovorax sp. VaC1. Next base: position 250,873 of record NZ_JBIGLT010000005.1, read on the forward strand.
GCTGCAGCGTCACCGCCATGCGGAAGATCTCGCTGACCTTGCGGCCCACCTTCTGCGCCAGCTCGTTGAGCGTGCAGCCGGTGACGCTGTCGGCCAGCACCTCCAGGATGTCCAACCCCTTTTCAAGGGCCGGCGCCGAGTAGCGCGGCCCGGCGTCCAGCCCGTCTTCCGGCTCGGAAGACGGGGCTTCGATCGATGGCTCTGTGAGGCTGCTCGGCATCTTTGGATTCATGGCGCGTCAAGCGTACACGCACGGCAAACCGGCTTCGGGTAGCGCCGGCCTGCTATGCCTTGGTGCCTCAGTTCGACCAGCCGCCGTCGATCATGTGGATGGTCCCGGTCGTGAAGGCCGATTCGTCCGACGCCAGGTACACCACCAGCGCGGCAATTTCTTCCGGCCGGCCGACGCGGCCCAGTGGCTGGCGTGCGACGAACGCCGCGCGCACCGTGGCCTCGTCGGCACCGGCCTGCTCGGCCTGGGCCGCGATGCGGTCGCGCAGCGAGGGTGATTCGACGGTGCCCGGGCAGATCGCGTTGCAGCGGATGCCTTGCTGGATGAAGTCCGCCGCCACCGCCTTGGTCAGCCCGATGACCGCCGCCTTCGACGCACCGTAGACAAAGCGGTTGGGCACGCCCTTCACGCTCGACGCGGCCGAGGCCATGTTGATGATCGAGCCGCCGTGTTCCAGCATCGCGGGCAGGAAGGCGCGGATGGTGCGATACATCGACTTCACGTTGAGGTCCATGCTGAAGTCCCAGTCGGCTTCCTCGCAGGCCAGGATGTTGCCGCTGTGCACGAAGCCGGCGCAGTTGAAGAGCACGTCCAGCCGGCCGGCGGTCTGTGCGAAGGCCTGCAGCGCGGCGCTGTCGCGCACGTTGAGCGATGCGGTCTTGAGGCCCGCCAACCCTTCCTCGCGCGCCAGTGCGGCGAGTTCGGCCAGCGCGGCTTCGTCCACGTCGGTGGCCCACACGGTGGCGGCGCCTTCACGGGCCAGTGCGAGTGCGCTGGCGCGGCCGATGCCCTTGCCTGCGGCGGTGACGAGGATGTTCTTGCCCTGAACGCGGTTGCTCATGTTGCGGTGTCCTTGGTTTGATTTGAGTACTGATGAAATTTCTATTTCATGTATGAAATCAAATGTACGTCAAGGCTTCCGGATTTGGAGCGCCTGAAAGACGCCAGACCACGCCTTTCTCATCGGTATTTACCCGTAAACAGGCGCAAACCCCAGCGCCAAAACCGGCCTGCCCTGTTAGCCTAAATGCTGAAATCAAGTTTTATCTAAGAAAACAGAGACATGACCACCGCGACTGACTTGCTGCTGCCCCGGTTGCAGGCCTGCTACACCGGCATCCTTCACGACGTCATGCGCGCCGCGGGCCTGCGCGACTTCACGCTGCCGCCCACGCTGCGCCCGCTGATCGCCGGCAAGAAGATCTGCGGCCCGGCCTTCACGGTGAGCGGCCGCGTCGACCCCACCGCCGACCCGCACGAAACGCTGATGGCCTGGACCGGCTTTTTGTCGCGCGCCAAGCCGGGCCACATCGCGGTGATCCAGCCCAACGACTCGACGGTCTCGCACATGGGCGAGCTCTCGGCCGAGACGCTCGGACGCAAGGGCGTGCTGGGCGTGATCGCCGACGGCGGCGTGCGCGATGCCGAATTCATCATCGCGCAGGGCTTCCAGGTCTGGCACCGCTACTTCACGCCGCGCGACGTGGTCGGCTACTGGCTGCCCGACGCGATGGACGTGCCGGTGCGCATCGGCGACGTCACGGTGAACCCCGGCGACCTGCTGCTGGCCGACACCGACGGCGTGATCTGCATCCCGCTCGCGCAAGCCGACGCGCTCATCACCGAGGCCGAACACATGATGGGCCGCGAGAACCTCGTGCGCACCGCCATCCTCGCGGGCACCGACCCGCAAGAGGCCTACCTGAAGTACCGCAAGTTCTGAGGCATCGAACGGTGAGCGCCACGCAACCCCTCGACGCCCGGCTCGTGCTGCTGTCGCCCGAAGACAACTGCCTGATCGCCTGCACCCACCTGGCCGCCGGCGCGGTGGTGCAGCTCGAGGGCGGCAGCGCCACGCTGCCGCGCGACATCGGCCTGGGCCACAAGCTCGCGCGCCGCGCCATCGCCGCGGGCGAGAAGGTGCTGAAGTACGGCGCCGTCATCGGCAGCCTGCGCGTTCCGGTCGAGGCCGGCGCGCACATCCACACGCACAACCTCGACAGCGACTACACACCCACCTACACGCTGGACGAAGGCAAGACCTTCGTCGGCCATGCCTGAAGCGACGACAAGACCCGCCATGCGCTCAACGAACCCGCTCCAACTCCACGGCTACCCGCGCGCCGACGGCCGCAAGGGCATCCGCAACGTGGTGGTCGTGGCCTACCTGGTCGAATGCGCGCACCACGTGGCGCGCGAGATCACGCTGAACTTCCGCCAGCAGCAGGGCGATGTCGAGGTGCACCTCGTCGGCTTCCCCGGCTGCTACCCCAACGCTTACGCCGAACGCATGATGGAAGCGATCACCACGCACCCCAACGTGGGCGCGGCGCTGTTGATCTCGCTGGGCTGCGAGAGCATGAACAAGCGCAAGCTCGAACAGGCCATCGAGGCCTCGGGCCGGCCGGTGCACACGCTGACGATCCAGCAGAAGGGCGGCACCCGCAGCACGATCCGCGAAGGCACCGAGTGGGTCGAATGGGCGCTGGCCGAACTCGCGCAGCAAGAGCGCGTGCCGATGGCCATGAACGAGCTCATCGTCGGCACCATCTGCGGCGGCTCCGACGGCACCAGCGGCATCACCGCCAACCCGGCTGTGGGCCGCGCCTTCGACCTGCTGATCGCACAGGACGCGCGCTGCATCTTCGAAGAAACCGGCGAGCTGATCGGCTGCGAGTTCCACATGAAGCGCCGCGCCGCCACGCCCGAACTCGGCGAGGCGATCGTCGAGTGCGTGAACAAGGCCGCGCGCTACTACAGCACCATGGGCCACGGCAGCTTTGCGCCGGGCAACGCCGACGGCGGCCTCTCGACCATCGAGGAAAAATCGCTCGGCGCCTATGCCAAGAGCGGCGCCTCGCCGATCAACGGCATCGTCAAGCCGGGCGACGTGCCGCCGCAGGGTGGCCTGTACCTGCTCGACGTGGTGCCCGATGGCGAGCCGCGCTTCGGCTTTCCGAACATCAGCGACAACGCCGAGATCGTCGAGCTGATCGCCTGCGGCGCGCACCTCATTCTGTTCACCACCGGACGCGGCTCGGTGGTGGGCTCGGCAGTCTCGCCGGTCATCAAGGTCTGCGCCAACCCCGACACCTACCGCCACCTTGCCGAGGACATGGACGTGGACGCCGGCCGCATCCTCGAAGGGCGCGGCACGCTGCAGGAGGTGGGGCAGGAAATCTTCGATGCGGTGCGCGACGTGGCCAACGGCGCGGCCAGCAAGTCCGAAGGGCTGGGCCACCGCGAGTTCATCCTGACCTACAAGGCCTTCGAGCCCCTGGGCCCTTCGTGCCTGCCGCTGCGCCCCATGGCACACGCGGCCTGAGCCGGCCACTCCTGCGAACGATTCCCCGAAGGAGATTTCTTGAACTACCAGTTCGATTTCGCCCCCGTGCTCGCGCAGTGGCCGCTGCTGCTGGAGGGCGCATGGACGACGATCCAGTTGTCTTTCATCGCCACCCTGCTGGGCTTTGCGCTGGGCACGGTCTGCGCACTGGGCCGCAACAGCCGGCACGGCTGGCTGCGCGGCCTGACGGGCGCTTATGTGGAGGCGATCCGCAACACGCCGCTGCTCATCCAGAGCTACTTCCTGATCTTCGGCCTGTCGAGCGCGGGCGTGACCATGCCGATATTGGTGGGCGCGGTGCTCGCGCTGGTGGTGAACATCGGCGCGTACAGCTGCGAGATCATCCGCGCCGGCATCGAGTCGATCCACAAGGGCCAGCTCGAAGCCGCGCAGTGCCTGGGCCTGTCGAAGCTGCAGGTGTTCTGGCACGTGATCCTTCGCCCGGCCGTGGAACGCGTGTACCCGGCGCTCGCCAGCCAGTTCGTGCTGCTGATGCTGGCCTCCAGCATCATGTCGTCGATCGGCGCGGAAGAGCTGTTCGGCGTGGCCAACCGCATCCAGTCGGACACCTTCCGCAACTTCGAGATCTTCATCGTGCTGTGGGTGGTTTACCTCGCGCTGTCGTACGCCATGCGCCTGGGCTTCTGGCTGCTGGGCATGCTGATCTTTCCGCGCCGGCGCAAGCTCGGCACGCCGCTGTGAAGGGAGCCGCGCCATGACATTCATGCCGGCCGATCACTTCGGCTTTCTCCTGTTGGGTGCATGGGGCACGGTGCAGCTTTCGGCGCTCGCCTTCGTCGGCGGCGGGCTGATCGGGCTCGCCGTGGCGCTGGCCCGCGTATCGCCAGTGAAGGCGGTGCGCATGGCGGCCGCGGGCTACATCCAGGTCATCCAGGGCACACCGTTGCTGGTGCTGATGGGCGTGTGCTTCTTCGGTCCCAACATCGCCGGCATCGGCTCGGTGCCCGCGATCGTCGCGGCAGCACTGGCCATCACGGTCTACGCGAGCGCCTTCCTCGGCGAGATCTGGCGCGGCTGCATCCAGGCAGTGCCGCGCGCGCAATGGGAAGCCGCCGAATGCCTGGCGCTCACGCGCTGGGAGCGCATGCGCCGCGTGATCCTGCCGCAGGCGCTGCGCATCGCGACGCCACCCACCGTGGGCTTCCTGGTGCAGATCATCAAGAACACATCGATCGCGTCGCTGGTGGTCGGCTATGCCGAGCTGTCCTACAACGCGAAGGTGCTGAACAACTCGACCTTCCAGCCCTTCCTGTATTTCGGGTGTGCGGTGGTTCTCTATTTCATTCTTTGCTACCCGCTCTCGCGGTGGAGCCGCGCCCTCGAAAGGAAGCTCAATGCAGCCCGTGGTTGAACTCAACGACGTCCACAAGCACTTCGGCAAGCTGCATGTGCTCAAGGGCGTGTCGTTCTCGGTGACGCGCGGGCAGGTGGTCGCCATCATCGGCCAGAGCGGCTCGGGCAAGAGCACGGCGCTGCGCTGCATCGACCGGCTGGAGACCATCGACAGCGGCACCATCCAGTGCTGCGGCCATGCGGTGCACGACGCGGCACCGAACCTGCGCGAACTGCGCAAGGACGTGGGCATCGTGTTCCAGAGCTACAACCTGTTCCCGCACCTCACGGTCAAGCAGAACATCACGCTCGCGCCGCAGTCGGTGAAGAAGCTGCGCGCCTCCGAAGCCAACGCGCTGGCCATGGAAGTGCTCGAGCGCGTGGGCCTGGCCGAGAAGGCCGACGCCTACCCCGAGCAACTGTCGGGCGGCCAGCAGCAGCGCGTGGCCATCGCGCGCTCGCTCGCGATGAAGCCGCAGCTCATGCTGTTCGACGAAGTGACGTCCGCGCTCGACCCGCAGCTCACCGGCGAAGTGCTCAAGGTGATGGAAAAGCTCGCGTCCGAAGGCATGACCATGATCCTGGTCACGCACGAGATGGCTTTTGCGCGCGGCGTGGCCGACAAGATCATCTACATGCACCAGGGACTGGTCTGGGAAGAGGGCGACGCCAGCATCCTCAGCAACCCGCAGACGCCCGAGCTGCAGCATTTTCTCGGCACCGGGCTTTGAGACCCGCGCCCACCTTCACAACTCCAGGAGACCTTCGATGACCCGCTCTCTCTTTGCCAAGCGCCGCGGCGCACTGATTTCCGCCCTCGCGCTGGCCCTGCCGCTCGTCTTCATCGGCGGCGCGGCGCATGCCGACCAGCTCGACACCATCACGGCCGCCAAGAAGATCCGCGTGGCCATCGACCTGGCCGTGCCGCCCTATGGCCTGAAGGACGAAAAACTCAACGCCACCGGCTCCGACGTCGAGACCGCGCGCCTGCTGGCCAAGAGCCTGGGCGTGGAGCTCGAGATCGTGCAGACCACCGGCGCCAACCGCATTCCGTTCCTGCAGACCGACAAGGCCGACATCGTGATCTCGAGCATGTCGGTCACGCCCGAGCGCGAGAAGGTGGTCGACTTCTCGATTCCCTACGCCGCCATCCTGGCGGTGGTCGGCGCGCCCAAGAGCATGGCGATCAGCGGGCCCGCCGACCTGGCCGGCAAGAAGGTGATCGCCACGCGCGGCACCACCAACGACCAGGAGCTCACCAGGGTCGCGCCGGCCGGCACGCAGATCGTGCGCTTCGACGACGACGCCACCTCGATCACGGCCGTGATCAGCGGGCAGGCCGACATCTTCGCGACCGCGCCGCCGTTGCTGAAGACCATCAACGAGAAGAACCCCGCCAAGCAGATGGAGCCCAAGTTCACGATGAAGGTGAACATGCTGGCGATCGGCCTGCGCAAGAACGAACCCCGGCTGAAGGCCAAGCTCGACGACTTCGTGAAGGCGCAGCTCAAGAGCGGCGAGCTCAACACCATCTACAAGAAGTTCCATGGCGCCGACCTGCCCGCCGACGTGATGCGCAACGGAGCCTGAGCATCATGGCGAAGATCGACCAGGTCGAGATCGCGCAGATCGACATTGCGCCCAAGGTCAAGCGCACCGACGCCATCCAGTCCTTCGTGACGCAAGAGACCGTGATGGTCACGGTGCGCTGCGACGACGGCTCGGTGGGCACGGGCTACACGTACACCATCGGCACGGGCGGCTCGTCGATCGTGGCGCTGCTGCACGACCACCTGGTGCCGCGCCTGATCGGGCGCGATCCGCAGCAGTACGAGGCGATCTGGCGCGACCTGTTCTTCCACACGCATGCCACCGCGGTCGGCGCCATCACCAGCCTGGCGCTGGCCGCCATCGACACCGCACTGTGGGACCGCAATGCGCGCGCGGCCAACCTGCCGTTGTGGCGACTGGCCGGCGGTGCGCAGTCGCGCGTGCCGGTCTACACCACCGAAGGCGGCTGGCTGCACATCGAGCCCGCGCAGCTGGTCGAGCAGACGCTCGCGGCCAAGGCCGATGGTTTTCTCGGCGCGAAGATCAAGGTCGGCAAGCCGCATGTGGCACAAGACATCGCGCGCCTGTCGGCCGTGCGCGAAGCAGTCGGCGCGGATTTCGAACTGATGGTCGATGCCAACCAGAGCTTCACCGTGGCCGAGGCCATTCGTCGCACGCGCCAGTACGCGCCGCTCGACCTTGCATGGTTCGAGGAGCCGATGCCGGCCGAGCATGTGCGCGGGCATGCGCAACTGCTGGCCAGCACCAGCGTGCCGATCGCGGTGGGCGAGTCGATGTACCACCCGTCGCAGTTCGCCGAATACATCCAGCAGGGTGCCTGCTCCATCGTGCAGGCCGACGTGGCGCGCGTGGGCGGCATCACGCCGTGGCTGAAGATCGCGCACCTGGCCGAGGCCCACAACATCGCGATGTGCCCGCACTTCCTGATGGAGCTGCATGTGAGCCTGTGCGCGGCGGTGCCGAATGCACGCTGGGTCGAATACATCCCGCAGCTCGACGACCTGACGACGAGCCGTCTGCGCATCGAGGACGGCCATGCGGTGGCGCCGGAGACGCCGGGGCTGGGCATCGAGTGGGATGCGGATCAGCTCAAGGCGCGGCGCAAGTTCGAGCCGCTTGTTGTGCGCGGCTGAGAAAGCCTGCTTGCGGTCTGTTTGGCATTGGGGCGCTGCTGTTCAGGGCGGTGCCCACGCCGACGGCGTACTCCCCTCCGCGAATGTCCCCCGCTTCGCTCCTCCTTTATTTCGCTGCGGGGAGCACACCGCCAGCGTGAGCGTGTTCAGAGCAGTCGTTGATCGGCCGCACACCGGCAGCGTGCCCTCGTGCGAATGGCATCGGATGCTCCCCGCAGCGAAATAAAGGAGGAGGGGCGCAGCCCCGGGGGACATTCGCGGAGGGGAGTACCCGGTGTCATCCGCACGCACCCCGAATCAACCGCAGTCACACCACGCGGCCACTGAGTAGCCCGCGAACAGATCAGAAGGCCCAGTCAGCCAGCTTCGAGCAAACGCTGCAGCGACTGCAGATCGCGCGCGATCCATTCCGCGTCGCGTTCGAAGGCCGCATCGTCCATATGCGGCTGGCGCAGCAGCGTGAACTGCAGTTCGCAGACGCCCGGCGCCACGCCGATCACACGGAACGGCACGTAGACCTCGGGCACGTCTTCGGGTGCGACCCAATGGTCGAGCACGCCGAAGTCGTTGGGCGGCGCAAAGCGCATGCGGGCATCGCCGCTCTCGGGGGTGCGCACGATCCAGTAGTCGCCCTGCGGCAGCACCGCACTCCTGGAAAGCCCGCTGGCCCACTCGGGCAGGCGCGCCGGATCGGCAGCAACCTTGTATGCGCGGCGCCAATCGCAAGCCACGCGCTGCGTGATGACGCGCGAGGGCGCGCCATGCGTTTCACTCGTCTGCTGCTTCATCGAAGTCGCTCCGGAGAACCTTGGACACGACAGCACCCGAAAAGCCGCGCGCCATCAGGAACCGCATCTGCCTGGCCCTTTCCTTCGCATCGGCGGGCGGTGCGTCGAAGCGGCGGCGCCACAGGGCCGTGGCGCGCTCGACCTCGGTGTCTTGCAAGCCGGCCACCGCCTCGGCGATGGCCTCGGGCGCGATGCCCTTGGCCTGCAGTTCCTGGCGCACCCGCAATGCGCCCGAGCGGGCCGCGCGCTGGTTGAGCACCGAGGCCACGACGCGCGGCTCGCTGATGAAGTCCTTGGCGGCAAGCTCGTCGAGCGCCTTCGCCAGCGTACCGGGCTCTTCTTCGTGCCGGGCCAGCTTGCGCTCCAGCTCCGCGCGCGAATGCTCGCGCTGGCTCAGGAGGCGCAGTGCGCGGCCTTTGAGGGAAGGGGCACCGAAAGCCATTCGAAGAAAAAAGTCGTTCGCGCGGCCCCGCGAAATTCGCAAAGAGGCCGCGCCATCGAACTTACAGCTCGGCGGCCTTGTCGGCCTTCGGTGCCTTGGCAGGCTTCTCGGCCTTTTCAGGTTCCGAGCCGGCATCGGCGGCCAGCAGCGGAATGCCCAGCGACTCGCGCACCTTGTTCTCGATCTCGCGCGACAGCTCGGGGTTCTCGCGCAGGAACTCGCGGGCGTTGTCGCGGCCCTGGCCGATTTTTTCGCCGTTGTAGGCGTACCAGGCACCCGACTTGTCGACGATCTTGGCGGTGACGCCCATGTCGATGATCTCGCCTTCGCGGCTGATGCCTTCGCCGAACAGGATGTCGAACTCGGCCGTCTTGAACGGGGGCGACACCTTGTTCTTGACCACCTTCACCTTGGTTTCGTTGCCGATGGCTTCGTCGCCCTTCTTGATGGTGCCGATGCGGCGGATGTCCAGGCGCACCGAGGCGTAGAACTTCAGCGCGTTGCCGCCGGTGGTGGTTTCGGGCGAGCCGAACATCACGCCGATCTTCATGCGGATCTGGTTGATGAAGATGACCATGCAGTTGGTCTTCTTGATCGTGGCGGTGAGCTTGCGCAGCGCCTGGCTCATCAGGCGGGCTTGCAGGCCGGGCAGCGAGTCGCCCATTTCGCCTTCGATTTCGGCCTTGGGCGTGAGCGCGGCGACCGAGTCGACCACGATCAGGTCGACGGCGCCCGAGCGCACCAGCGAGTCGACGATTTCAAGGGCTTGCTCGCCGGTGTCGGGCTGGCTGATCAGCAGGTCGGACAGGTTCACGCCGAGCTTCTGGGCGTACTGCACGTCGAGGGCGTGTTCGGCATCGACGAAGGCGCAGGTGCCGGCCTGCTTCTGCATGGCGGCGATGACCTGCAGCGTGAGCGTGGTCTTGCCCGACGATTCCGGGCCGTAGATTTCGATGACGCGGCCGCGCGGCAGGCCGCCGACGCCCAGCGCGATGTCCAGGCCCAGCGAGCCGGTCGAGACCACCTGGATGTCTTCCAGCGCCTCGCCTTCGCCGAGCCGCATGATCGTGCCCTTGCCGAACTGCTTTTCGATCTGGGCCAGCGCGGCCTGCAGGGCCTTGGCCTTTTCACTGTTGGCGACCGAGATGCTTGCGCCCTTGACGACTGCGTCCATGTGGAAACTCCTTGAAAATCAACGGTTTGTGTTGGGTTTCATCCATCTGCTTTTAACCACAGGCTGGATGCTTGAACAGTAGTGTAGGGGCTCATGGATTTGAGTAAACCCATTTTTTGGTCAGTTTGCTTTACCATTTCCCGCCATGGCCGACGCCGCTTTCCCGACCGATCCCGATGCCTGGCGACAGACGCACCTGGGCCGCCTGCTGGGCCACGCCATGCGCCGCTTCGACGAGCGCGTGCTGGCGCTGATGGCGCACGACCTCGACGTGCCCCTGGCCCTGTCGAACCTCGCCGCGCGCGCCCAGGTAAGCGCCGCGCACATCCACATCACGCGGCACCTGGCGCGCGAGGGCTCGCGCCTGACCGAGCTGGCCGAAAGCGCCGGCATGACCAAGCAGGCGATGGGCGCACTGGTCGACCAGTGCGAGGCCTGGGGGCTGGTCACGCGCGGGCCCGATCCGCTCGATGCGCGCGCGCGCCGCGTGCTGTTCACCGCCGACGGGCTGGCCTGGCTCGATGCCTTCCGCAGCGCGGTGACGCAGGCCGAGCGCGAGTTCCGCAGCAGCGTCGGCGATGACATTGCCACCGTGGTAACCATCGGACTGGAAGCCTACACAGCGGGCTAGACTCCGCCAGGGAGAGACAAATGTGAACGGCGCCAGCGCGGCGCCTGAACCGGCCGGAGGTGGCGCATGAGAATTCTGATTGCCGAAGACGACCAGGTGCTCGCCGATGCCCTGCTGCGCAGCCTGCGCACTTCGGGCGCGGCGGTCGACCACGTGGCGAACGGCTCGCAGGCCGACACCGCGCTCATGACCCATGACGAATTCGACCTGCTGATCCTCGACCTCGGGCTGCCCAGCCTGCACGGCATCGAGATCCTGAAGCGCCTGCGCGCACGCGGCTCGCAGCTGCCGGTGCTGGTGCTCACGGCGGCCGACAGCGTGGAAGAACGCGTGAAGGGCCTGGACCACGGCGCCGACGACTACATGGCCAAGCCCTTCAGCCTGCAGGAGCTCGAAGCGCGCGTGCGCGCCCTCACGCGGCGCGGCATGGGCACCACCAGCAACGCGATCCGCCATGGCCCGCTGGTCTACGACCAGGCCGGCCGCGTGGCCACCATCGACGGCAAGATGATCGAGCTGTCGGCGCGCGAACTCGGCCTGCTCGAAGTGCTGCTGCAGCGCGCCGGCCGGCTGGTCAGCAAGGACCAGCTGGTCGATCGCCTCTGCGAATGGGGCGAGGAGGTGAGCCTCAACGCCATCGAGGTCTACATCCACCGCCTGCGCAAGAAGATCGAGAAGGGGCCGGTGCGCATCGCGACGGTTCGCGGACTGGGCTACTGCCTCGAAAAGATCCAGTCCTGATGTACCCATGCGTGCGGGAAATGCCGTGCAACCGGCTTCGCCGGGCCGCAGGCATTGCCCCCGCTGAGCGGTTGGCGAAACGGCACGAAGTGCGCAAGGCCTGGGGGCACGCCAAGTGAAGCTCTTCCAGCGCGCGCAGCGCTCCCTGTTCGGCGAGATCCTCGACTGGATGCTCACGCCGCTGCTGCTGCTGGTGCCGGTGAGCATCGGCGTCACGTGGCTGGTGGCGCAGGGCATTGCCAACGCGCCCTTCGACCGGGCGCTCGAGCACAACGTGAAGGCGCTGGCCGAACTGGTGACGGTGAAAGAGGGCGAGCCCCGGTTCACGTTGTCGCAATCGGCGCGCGAGATCCTTCGCGCCGACGACACCGGCCATGTGTACTACCAGCTGGTCGACGGCCACGGTGTGTTGCTCAGCGGCGAGCGCGACCTGCCGCACCCCAACGTCGACGACCCGCCGGGGCCCAACGTCGTGCTGCTGCACAACAGCGAGGTCCACGACAAGCCGGTGCGCGTGGCCTCGCTCTGGATCGCCAGCGACCGCGAGGACGTGCCGCCCAGCCTGCTTCAACTGGCGGAGACGCGCGAGAAGCAGTCGGTACTCGCGGCCGAGATCATCAAGGGCGTGCTGCTGCCGCAGTTCGCCATCCTGCCGCTGGCGGTGCTGCTGATCTGGCTGGCGCTGGTGCGCGGCATCAAGCCGCTGTCGGTGGTGGAGGCGCGCATCCGCGAGCGGCGGCCCGGCGACCTGAGCCCGCTCGACGAATCTTCCGTGCCGCTCGAAGTGGTGCCGCTGGTGTCGTCGGTGAACGAACTGCTGAACAAGCTCAACGATTCCATCGACACGCAAAAACGCTTTCTGGCCGACGCGGCGCACCAGCTCAAGACGCCGCTGGCGGGCCTGCGCATGCAGGCCGACCTGGCGCAGCGCGAAGGCGCCAATGCCGACGAGCTGAAGCAGTCGCTCAAGCAGATCGGCCGCGCGAGCGTGCGTGCCACGCACACGGTGAACCAGTTGCTGTCGCTCGCGCGCGCCGAAGGCACCAGCGCGATGACGCACCAGCAGCCCTGCGACCTGGCGCGGCTCACCATCGAGGTGGTGCGCGAAGCCGTGCCGCGCGCGATCGAAAAGCGCATCGACCTGGGCTACGAAGGCGCACAGGCGGGCGCGCCGGGCGTGGTGTTCGACGGCAACCCGACGCTGCTGAAAGAGCTGGTGCGCAACCTGGTCGACAACGCGCTCAACTACACGCCCTCGGCGCCCGAGCGGCCCGGCCGGATCACCGTGCGCGTGCTGGCCGACCCGTTCGGCCATGTGCTGCTGCTGCAGGTGGAAGACAACGGCCCCGGCATCGCGGAGACCGACCGCGAGCTGGTGTTCGAGCCCTTCTACCGCGTGCTCGGCAACGAGGCCGATGGCTCGGGGCTGGGGCTGCCGATCGTGCGCGAGATCGCCAACCAGCACCGCGCGCAGGTCAAGCTGGAGGACGCGCATCCCGGCAAACACCCGCCGGGGGCGCTCTTCACGGTGCGCTTCGAGGGCGAGCACCTGGAGTGACGTGAAGCGAAGCGAAGGGCCCGCTGAACAGGGCCGGCACGGCGCATGTTCGCGCGCGCGGCCCGATGACCCACGTGGGTCAGGGTGCGGGCGCGCCGGCCTTGGGTTCCTTGCGGATCTGCAGCCACTCGGGCCGGATCTGCCGCGCAAGGCGTTGCGGCTCGCGCTCGTTGAGCCCGGCCGGCGCCAGCCCGAAGCCGACGAGATCGCCGCGCGCCCACAGGAAGTAGCCGGCATTGGCCAGCAGCAAGACGATGAGTGCCAGGCGCAACTTCATCCGCGTCAGAAGGACATGCCGCGAGGGCGCACGCTCACTTCGTCGCTGGTGATCAGCTGCAGGCCGGCGTCGGTGCGCACCTGCAGCTCACCGCCCCAGGCCACGCCTTCGCACAGACCGGCAGTGCCGTCGCTCAGCGCCACCTCGCGCCCGCGCAGCACGTCGCGTGCAGCAAAGCGTTCGGCAAAAGGCGCGAAGCCGCCGGCCTCGAAAGCCAGCACAGCGCGCACCAGCGGCTCGGCCAATTCGCGCAACACCTCGGGCGCGCTCGCCTCGGGCCGCCATTGGCGCATCCACGCGGGCGGCGTGCGCATGCCGTCGCCTTCGCGCGCGCCGATGTTGATGCCGATGCCGATCACGACATAGCGCTGCCCGTCTTGCCGCGCGGTGTGCGGCATCGCGGTCTCGATCAGGATGCCGACCAGCTTGCGGTCGTTGACCCACACATCGTTGGGCCACTTGAGCCCGACCTTGTGTTCGCCCGTGGGATCGAGGCCCTCGGCCACGCTGACACCGACGGCCAGCGACAGGCCCGACCAGTCGGCGGGCGCCAGCGGCAACCCCAGCGAGAAGGTGAGCGAGGCGGCAGGTTCCTGCTGCGGCGCGCTTTGCCACGGGCGACCGAGGCGGCCGCGCCCCGCGGTCTGGCGCTCGGCCACGAGCAGCACGGGCTCGGTGCGGCCGGCGCGCGCACGGCGCATCAGCTCGGTGTTGGAAGAATCGATTTCGGCCACGGCCTCGACCGTGAAGCCCGGCAGCAGCGGGGTGACGGATGCGGCGATCCGGTCTTCGAACCAGGTGGCCGAGGTGCCGCTGTTGCTGCTCATGCTCAGTCCTTGCCGGACTTGTCTTTCTTGGCGGACTTCTTTTCCGCCTTCTTGCCGTCGGCCTTCTTCTCGGCTTTCTTCTTGTCGGCCTTCTTGGCTTCTTTTTTCTCGGCCTTTTTCTTGTCGGCCTTTTTCCTGGCCTTCTTCTTTTTCTTCTTCTCTTCGTCTTCGTCCTTGGGCGTCAGCAGCGTGCCGCGGCACTGCTCGGAGCCGCACCAGCAAGGAAATTCGGACAAGAGCTTCGGCGTGTAGGGCTCGTCGATGATCAGGCCGTAGTCGTAGTTGAGCTCTTCGCCCGCGGCGATGTTGCGCAGCGCCTTGATATAAACGCGCCCATCGACTTCGTCGGCTTCGCAGTTCGGCTCGCACGAGTGGTTGATCCAGCGCGCGTCGTTGCCCTTGACGTTGCCGTCGATCACACGCCCGTCGTCGATGTGGAAGTAAAAGGTGTGGTTCGGCTGGGCCGGGTCGTGCGGATGGCGGCGCAGCGCCTCCTTCCAGCTGATGACCTCGCCCTTGTATTCGATCAGCGTCTCGCCTTCGGCCAGGTCCTGCACGGCGAACACGCCGTTGCCATGGACGTCGGAGCGTCGCATCTGGATGCGGCGGCGGGTCCGTCCCGGGGCGGAGCGCTCTTCTTCACCTTCGGGGGATTGAAGAGTGTCCCTGTCGCGGCCAGCTGAAATGGGGGATTTGGAAGGCATCGCCGAAGTCTGTTAGTTTGAATATGCACACATGCGCGTGTGCGCGTGCGCACGCGGGAAGCCGCAGATTGTATGTGGCCCCCACGCTCTCGCACGGCGTGTCGTCGCTGCCCCCGAGGGGGCCGCAGGCCGCTTGAGGCGGCCCGGCGCCGGCCAGAACTTTTTTAGGAATTGTTGATGAAGACGTTGGTAATCGCAGAAAAGCCGTCGGTGGCACAGGACATCGTCCGTGCACTCACGCCGGTGGCCGGCAAATTCGACAAACATGACGAGCATTTCGAGAACGACAGCTATGTCGTGACCAGCGCTGTCGGTCACCTGGTCGAGATCCAGGCGCCCGAGGAGTTCGACGTCAAGCGGGGCAAGTGGAGCTTTGCCAACCTGCCCGTGATCCCGCCGCACTTCGACCTGAAGCCGGTCGACAAGACCAAGACGCGCCTGAACGCGGTGGTCAAGCAGGCCAAGCGCAAGGACGTGACGCAACTCATCAACGCCTGCGACGCGGGCCGCGAGGGTGAACTGATCTTCCGCCTGATCGAGCAATACGCCGGCGGCAAGCACCCGCTGGGCAAGCCGGTCAAGCGCCTCTGGCTGCAGTCGATGACGCCGCAGGCCATTCGCGACGGCTTCGATGCGCTGCGCACCGAAAAACAGATGCAAGGCCTGGCCGACGCCGCGCGTTCGCGCTCCGAGGCCGACTGGCTGGTGGGCATCAACGGCACGCGCGCCATGACGGCTTTCAATTCGCGCGACGGCGGCTTCTTCCTCACGACCGTGGGCCGCGTGCAGACGCCCACGCTGTCGGTGGTGGTCGAGCGCGAGGAGCAGATCCGCAAGTTCGTCTCGCGCAACTACTGGGAAATCCACGGCAACTTCGCGGCCGAGGCGGGCGAATACCCCGGCAAGTGGTTCAACCCCGACTGGAAGAAAGCCAACGCGCCGCTGCTCGCCAATGGCGAGCCCGATGCCGAGCAGCGCGCCGACCGCGTCTGGCACGAACGTGATGCGCTGGAGATCGCGCTGGCCGCCCAAGGCAAGCCCGCTACCGTCACCGAAGAAAGCAAGCCGACCACGCAGGCGTCGCCCGCGCTGTTCGACCTGACCTCGCTGCAGCGCGAGGCCAACGGCCGCTTCGGCTTCAGCGCCAAGACCACGCTTGCGCTGGCGCAGAGCCTGTACGAACGCCACAAGGCGCTGACCTACCCGCGTACCGATTCGCGCGCGCTGCCGGAAGACTACCTGCCGGTCGTCAAGCAGACCATGGGCATGCTCGCCGAGAGCGGCATGAAGCACCTGGCGCCGTTCGCCCAGCAGGCGGTCGACGGCAACTATGTGAAGCCCAACAAGCGCATCTTCGACAACGCCAAGGTGTCGGATCACTTTGCGATCATCCCGACGCTGCAGGCGCCGAGCGGCCTGAGCGAAGCCGAGCAGAAGCTCTATGACTTCGTGGTGCGGCGTTTCCTGTCGGTGTTCTTCCCGAGCGCCGAGCACCAGGTGACCACGCGCATCAGTACGGTCGAGCAGAACGGCAAGAAGTACCCGTTCCGCACCGACGGCAAGGTGCTGGTCAAGCCGGGCTGGCTCGCCATCTACGGCAAGGAAGCGCAAGACGACGAGAAGGAAGACGACAAGGACGGCAAGCGCCTCGTGCCGGTGAAGCCGGGCGAGATCGTGCGCACCGAGTCGGCCGACATCAAGGGCCTGAAGACGCGCCCGCCGGCACGCTACTCCGAAGCCACGCTGCTCGGCGCCATGGAAGGCGCCGGCAAGACCATCGACGACGACGAGCTGCGCGAGGCCATGCAGGAGAAGGGCCTGGGCACGCCAGCCACGCGCGCCGCCACCATCGAAGGGCTGATCGCCGAGAAATACATGCTGCGCGAAGGCCGCGAGCTGATCCCGACGGCCAAGGCCTTCCAGCTCATGACGCTGCTGCGCGGCCTGGGCGTGGAAGAACTGTCGAAGGCCGAGCTGACCGGCGAGTGGGAATACAAGCTCGCGCAGATGGAGAAGGGCGCGCTCAGCCGCGACGCCTTCATGCGCGAGATCGCGGCGATGACCGAGCACATCGTCAAGAAGGCCAAGGAATACGACCGCGACACCGTGCCGGGCGACTACGCCACGCTCGAGACGCCGTGCCCCAACTGCGGCGGCGTGGTGAAGGAAAACTACCGCCGCTACGCCTGCACCGGCAAGAGCGGCACCGGCGAAGACGCTTGCGGCTTCTCGTTCGGCAAGTCGCCGGCCGGGCGCACCTTCGAGGTGGCCGAGGCCGAGGCGCTGCTGCGCGACAAGCACATCGGCCCGCTGGACGGCTTCCGCTCCAAGGCGGGCTGGCCCTTCACGTCCGAGATCGTCATCAAGTACGACGAGGAAGCCAGGAACTGGAAGCTGGAGTTCGACTTCGGCGACGACAAGAACGCCGAGAGCGGCGAGATCGTCGACTTCAGCGATCAGGACACCGTGGGCCCGTGCCCGGTGTGCGGCGCGCCGGTGTTCGACCACGGCAGCAACTACGTCTGCGAAAAATCGGTGCCGACCAACGCGCAGCCGACGCCCAGCTGCACCTTCAAGACCGGCAAGATCATCCTGCAGCAGCCGGTGGAACGCGCGCAGATGGAAAAGCTGCTCGCCACCGGCAAGACCGACCTGCTCGACAAGTTCGTGAGCATGCGCACGCGCCGCGCCTTCAAGGCCTTCCTGACCTGGAACGCCGAAGAGGGCAAGGTGACCTTCGAGTTCGCGCCGCGCGAAGGCGGCAGCAAATTCCCGCCACGCAAGACCTTCGGCAAGCCGGCGGCAAAGACCGCAGCGGCCAAGAAGGTGGCGGCGAAGAAGACGCCCGCCGCCAAGAAGGCACCGGCCGCGAAGAAGGCGGCCACGCCGCGCAAGCCGGGCGCGGGCCTCAAGCCCAGCGACTCGCTGGCGGCCGTGATCGGCGCCGAACCGGTGGCACGCACCGAGGTCATCAAGAAGCTGTGGGACTACATCAAGGCCAACGGCCTGCAGGACGCGGCCAACAAGCGCGCGATCAATGCCGACGCGAAGCTCAAGCCCGTGTTCGGCAAGGACCAGGTGACGATGTTCGAGCTGGCCGGCATCGTGGGCAAGCACCTCTCGGCGCCCGACGCGGCCTGACACGGCATGCAGCGCCGACACCTCGCCGCCGCGCTGGCCACAGCAATGCTGCTGGGCGGCGCGGGCCTCGCCCACGCTGCCGCGTGGCCTGACAAGCCCGTCAAGCTGGTCGTGCCTTTCCCGCCCGGACAGGCCACCGACATCTTTGCCCGTGCGCTCGCCGAACAGCTCGGCAAGCGGCTGGGCCAGCCCGTGATCATCGACAACAAGGCCGGCGCGGGCAGCAACATCGGCACCGAGTTCGTGGTGCGCGCGCCGCCCGACGGCTACACGCTGGTGGTGGCCGGCAGCGCGATGGCGGTGAACCAGACGCTCTACGCCAAGCCGGGCTTCGATCCGCGCAAGGACCTCGTGGGCATCTCGCTGATCGCGAAGGTGCCGCTGGTGTTCCTGGCCACGCCCGAAAGCGGTATCCGCACGCTGGCCGACCTCACGGCGCGCGCCAAGGCCGAGCCCGGCCGGCTGAGCTACGCAAGCGCCGGCATCGGCGGCACGCAGCACCTGTCGGGCGAGATGTACAAGTCGGCGGCGCATGTGTTCATCACGCACATTCCGTACCGCGGCAGCGGGCCGGCGCAGTCGGACTTCCTGGGCAACCAGATTCCGCTGATGGTCGATTCGGTGACGGCCGCGCTGCCGCACATCAAGTCGGGCAAGGCGATTCCGCTCGCGGTGACCTCGGCCACGCGCTCGTCGCAGTTGCCCGATGTGCCCACGGTGCGCGAGTCCGGCGTGGCCGGCACGAAGAACTTCGAGGCCGTGGGCTGGCTCGGCCTGATGGCGCCGCGCGGCACGCCGCCCGAGATCGTGGCGCGGCTGAACCACGAGGTGACCGACATCCTGAAGGGCGAACAGATGGCGCGCTTCATCCGCGAGCGGGGCTCCGAGCCGGCGCCCACAAGCGGCCCCGAGTTCGACCGCTTCGTGGCGAGCGAGATCGGGCTCTGGGGTGCGGCGGTGAAGGCTTCGGGCGCCAAGCCCGAATAAGCAAGCGCGAAACGCGCGCCGGTCAGGGCAGGGCCGGCGCTGCAGCCTCCCCGCTGCGGTCGACTTCGGCCAGCAGCCAGTTGCGAAAGTGATCGAGCGTGGCGAGCTGGCCGCGCCCTTCGGGGTAGCAGAACCAGTAGCCCTCGTTGCCCCGGTAGCCGCCGTTGGGCAGCGGCTCGTCCACCAGCCCCGAGGCGATCTCGTCCTGCACCAGGCAGCGCGGCACCAGCGCCACGCCCATGCCGACCATCACCGCGCGGATCATGGTCTGGAACTGGTCGAACTGCGGGCCGGCCAGCGGATCGAGCCCGCGCACGCCATGCGTCTCGCGCCATTGCACCCACGATTGCGGCACGCTCACGTGGCGCAGCAGCGTGCAGCGCGCGACGTCTTGCGGCGACTGGATGACGACCTCGGCCTGCGTCGCGCGCGGCGCGATCAGCGCCACGTCCTGCCCCGCAAGGTAATGCGAGCGGGCGCCGGGCCAGTGGCCGTCGCCGAACAGGATGGCGCAGTCGAGCTCGGGCCGCTCGAAGTCGTAGCCATGCACGAAGGGCACGAAATGCAGCGTGATCTGCGGATGGCGGCGCTGGAAGTCGGGCAGCCGCGGAATCAGCCACTTGGCGCCGAAGGTGGGCAGGGCGGACAGGTGCAGCGCGCCGCCGCCGTCGCCGCTGGTGATCAGCTCCAACGTGGCCGCCTCCAGTTGCGCGAGCAGGGCGCGCACGGCTTTCTCGTAGCGCTCGCCCGCCGGCGTGAGCGTCAGCCGCTTGCGGCTGCGCTCGAACAGCGGCGCGCCGATCCAGCGTTCGAGCTCTTGCACCTGCTTGCTGACCGCGCCCTGCGTGAGGTGCAGCGCCTCGGCCGCGCGCGAGACGCCGCCGAAGCGCACCACCGTCGAGAAGGCGCGCAGCAGGTTCAGGGGCGGATTGAGACGGCGCAGCGACATGGCGGGATGCCCATTAAAACATTCCAGATTAGAATGTTAGCGGGTATATCCTTTGCTTCAAGTGATGCAGCAAATCGCTCCATCGCTCCCTGCTTCATTGGAAGAATCCCATGCAACGTCGTCATTTCATTTCTTCACTGGCCGCCGTTTCCATCGCGCCAGGAATATCTTTTGCCCAAGGCAAGCCGATCCGCCTGGTCGTGCCCTTCCCGCCCGGCGGCGCCACCGACATCACCGCCCGCGTGCTCTCCGAGCCCCTGGGCAAGATCCTCCAGCAGCCCGTGGTGATCGACAACCGCGCCGGTGCCGGCGGCTCCATCGGCATGGCCGAGCTGGCCCGCGCCACGCCCGACGGCCTGACCTTCGGCGTGGCTACGCTGTCCACGCACGGCGTCAACCCGGCCGTGTACGCCAAGCTGCCCTACGACCCGATCAAGGGCTTCGTCGCGGTGAGCGAACTGGTGAAGGCGCCGGGCGTGGTCGTCATCAACCCGGCCGTGCTGCCAGTCGCCAACTTCGCCGAGCTGGTGAAGTACCTGAAAGCCAACCCGGGCAAGGTGTCGTACGCCTCGCCGGGCAACGGCACCATCGGGCACATGTGGGGCGAGCTGTTCAAGAGCAGCACCGGAACCTCGATGGTGCACATCCCCTACCGCGGTGCGGGCCCGGCCATCAACGACGTGCTCGCAGGCCAGGTGCCGGTGTACTTCGACCAGGTCGCGTCGTCGCTGCCGCACGTGAAGTCGGGCAAGCTGAAGGCGATGGCCGTGTCCTGGCACGGCCGGCTCGACGTGCTGCCCGACGTGCCGACCTACGGCGAGCTGGGCTACGCGGCCAACAACGACCCGTCGTGGTTCGGCATGGTCGCGCCCGCCGGCACCTCGCCCGAGATCGCGCTGCGCATGCAGCAGGCCGTGGCCACCGCGCTGAAAGACAGCTCGGTGCGCGAGCGCCTGGCGCTGCAGGGGCTGTACGCCTCGGGCACCACGCCGGCCGAGTTCACGAAGCAGATCGCGAACGAGATCGAGAAGATGAAGAAGGTGGCCGCTTTCGCGCGCATCCGATTGGACTGAACGACACCTGCCTATGCATCCAGTCCTGAAACTGATTCAAACCCGCGCCCAGGTGACGAGCGTCGCCGGGCATACGCCGCTGGTGCTGGACTCGCCGCACAGCGGCACGGTCTACCCCGAGGACTTCCAGCCGGTGTGCGACCTCGCCACGCTGCGCCGGGCCGAGGACACGCACGTCGAGAAGCTCTACGCCTTCGCGCCCGCGATGGGCGCGGCCTGGGTCGAGGCGCACTTTCCGCGCAGCTACCTCGACGCCAACCGCGACATGACCGAGATCGACACCACCATGCTCGACGGCCCATGGGCCGGCCCGGTGTCGAGCGACCCGCGCGTGCTGTCGAAGGTGCGCCTGGGCAAGGGCCTGATCTGGAAGCTCACCGACGAGGGCCTGCCGATCTACGACCGGCCGCTCACGGTGGACGAAGTGCGCCAGCGCATCGACCTGTGCTGGCAGCCCTACCACGCGGCGGTGACGCAGGCCATCGACGACGCGCATGCGCGGCACGGCTACAGCATCCACATCAACTGCCACTCGATGCCGGCCATCGCGGGCAGCCACGCCACCGACTTCCCGGGGCTGGCACATGCCGACTTCGTGATCGGCGACCGCGACGGCAGCACGGCCGACCCGGCGCTGTCGCACAAGCTCTGCGAGCACCTGCGCGGCTTCGGCTACAGCGTGGACTACAACCACCCGTACAAGGGCGTGGAGCTGGTGCGCCGGCATGGCAAGCCGGCCGAGAACCGGCACAGCATCCAGGTCGAGATCAACCGCAAGCTCTACATGGACGAGGCCACGCTGGCGCTGAGTGAAGCCGGTGCCGCGCGGCTGCAGGAACATCTGCAGTCGATGGTCGCAATGCTGCTGGCCACCGACCCACGCTGATCGACAGCCTGCCGGCGCCGGGTTGTGCAAACAACCCTGCTGCCGGCGGGCATGTTGTTACAGGGCGGAAAAGAGCGGCGGCCTATAGTGGCCGCAGTCCCACCATCCCCTGGAGTTTTCCGTGAAGCCATTCATTGCTGCCGTTTTCGCCATCGCGATGGGCGTGCTGGTCTCGGGCTGTGCCGGCACCGCGTCGCCGGGCACGTCGTCTTCATCAGCCTCGTCGCCCTCGTCGGGCAGCGGCGTCACGGTGTTCGGCACCATCGACGCCAGCGTCAGCGGCTACAAGACGCAGTCGTCGCGCTGATCTCACTGATCTCACGAATCCCGCTGACCTTTCAGGCCACGCCGGCCAGGTAGCCATGCAGCGCGCCACGCAACTGGCGTGACAGCGCCTGCAGGTCGGGTCGCCCGCCCGTGCCGATGTGGGTGTGCGCGACCAGGCCATAGATGATGGTCTGGCACACGCGGGCCGCTTCCTTCTTCGGGCAATCGGCCGCCAGGTCTCCGGCGGCATCGAGCACGCCCACCCACTCGGCCACGAAACGGTCGTACATCTTGCGATAGGCCTCGGGGCTGGAAAGGTGCCGCTCCAGCAGGTAGTGCGCGCCCCAGGCCAGCGGCTGCTCGCGGTGCGCGTCGAGCTGCGCATCGATCACCGCATCGACGATCTCCCGCAGCGGCCGGCCCGCATACGCGGTAACGGCCGCGCGCATGTCCAGCAGCAGCGCCTTGGAGCGCAGGTGCAGGCACACGCGCGCCAGGTCGTCCTTGCTCGCGAAGTATTCGTAGAAGCTGCCGAGCCCCGTGCCGGCCACGGCCACGATCTCGCGGATGGTGATGGCCGCATAACCCTTCTCGACCAAAAGCCGAACAAAGGCTTCCTGCAGCGCCTGCGAGGTGTGGCGCGCGCGGGACTGGCGCGGCTTTCTCCTCGGGGCGGCGGCCGGTGCGCGGGTGCTCGTCACCACCGCCGAACCCGAACACCTTGCGGGCGGGTTGTTCCTAGAATTTTTGGACCCATCGAACGGCATTCTGCAATGACCCACACCGACCACGCCCCCGAGGATTCGCGCATCGCCGCCTTCGTCTACACGGGGCAAGGCGACGCCTGGCAACCGAGCGAACTGTCGCGCGGCCCGTGGGACCCGCGCGCGCAGCACGGCGGCGCGCCCTGCGGCCTGCTGGCGCATGTGGCGGAGCGTGCCGCGCCCGGGCCGGACTGGCTGCTCGCGCGGCTCACGGTCGAGCTGGTCAAGCCGGTGCCGGTGGCGCCGCTGGTCACGCGCGTGCAGGTGCAGTCGTCGCGCGCCACGGTGCGCGTGGGCATCGACCTGCTGGCGGGCGATGTGGTCGTGGCGCGGGCGCACGCGCTGCTGCTGCATCGGCAGCCGCTGGCACTGCCAGCCGATCTGCCGGCCGACTTTCCCTGCGCATCGCCGCGCCAGTTGCTGCCATTGCCGCAGGACTGCCGCGAGCAGGTGCGCATCCCCGGCCTGCCCGAAGGGGTTTCGTTCTATCGGAACGCCGTGGAATCGCGCGTGGCGCAAGGCGACACGAGCCAGCCGGGCCCGTCGGCCGCATGGTTCCGCCTCGCGGTGCCGCTGGTGCATGGCGTGCCCAACTCGCCCGCCATGCGCGCGGCGGCCGCCGCCGACTTCGGCAACGGCCTGAGCTGGGTGCTGCCGGCCGATCGCTTCCTGTTCGCCAACGCCGACATGAGCCTGAACCTGTTCCGCACGCCCGAGGGCGAGTGGATCGGCCTGCGCTCGGCCACCGAGGCGCACGGCGACGGCGCGGGCCTGACCGTGTCGCACCTGTACGACGCGCGTGGCCCCATCGGCCTTGCCACCCAGACGCTGGTGCTGCGCGAACGCGCAGCCGCCTGAACCTGTTCACCGACCCGAGAGAGACATCCATGACCACCATCGGCATCCACCCCGACAACCAGGTTCCCGAACTCAAGGACTACAACGTCTACACCAGCGACCCGGCCCTGCGCCGCGCGGTCGCGCGCGGCGGTGCCGCATGGCGCGACGACGAGCTGGTGCGCCAGGGCGCGGAGTACGGCGCCGAGGCCACGCTGCGCGCCGCCGAGGACGCCAACCGCCACGAGCCCGAGCTGCACACGCACTCGCGCATCGGCGAGCGCATCGACCAGGTGCAGTTCCATCCAGCATGGCACACGATGATGTCGATCGCCCGGCGCAACGGCATCGCCAACCTGCCCTTCTTCGACGAGCGGCCCTCGGCCTGGGTCGGCTACGGCGCCTCGCTCTACATGCACAGCCAGATCGAGTCGGGCTCGACCTGCCCGACCACCATGACCAAGGCCTGCATCCCGGTGATGCGCCGCAACGCCGCGCTGTACGGCGACCTGAGCGCCAAGCTCGCGTCGAACGAACACGACGCGCGCGACATCCCGCTGGGTGGCAAGACCTCGATGACCGTCGGCATGGGCATGACCGAGAAGCAGGGCGGCAGCGACGTGCGCACCAACACCACGCGCGCGGTGCCCGCAGGCAGTGGCCCATGGGGCGACGAGTTCCTGATCACCGGCCACAAGTGGTTCTTCTCGGCGCCGATGTGCGACGGGCACCTGGTGCTGGCCAAGACCGACGAGCATGGTTCGTCGTGCTTCTTCGTGCCGCGCTGGCGACCCGACGGCAGCAAGAACGCCATTCACATCCAGCGGCTGAAGGACAAGGTCGGCAACCGCTCCAACTCCAGCAGCGAGGTCGAATTCAAGGAAGCATGGGGCGTGCGCGTCGGCGACGAAGGCCGCGGCATCCCGACCATCATCGAGATGGCGACCGTGACCCGCCTCGATTGCGCGCTCGCCAGCGCGGGCTTCATGCGGCAGGCCTTCGCACAGGCCGCGCATTACGCGCGCAACCGCTTCGCCTTCGGCAAGGCGCTGGTCGACCAGCCGGTGATGACCGAGCTGCTGGCCGACATGGCGCTCGAATCCGAAAGCGCCACGTTGCTGGCGATGGAGCTGGCCTCGCGCTTCGGCTCCGCCGCGCCGCTGGACACGGCCTGGCGCCGGCTGCTGACGCCCGCCGCCAAGTTCTGGAACTGCAAGCGCGCGGTGGCCCTCACCGGCGAGGCGATGGAAGTGTTCGGCGGCAACGGCTATGTGGAAGACGGCCCGATGGGCCGGCTGTTCCGCGAGGCGCCGGTCAACTCGATCTGGGAAGGCTCGGGCAACGTGATGTGCCTGGACGTGCTGCGCGCCGTCTCGCGCAACCCGGGCGACGTGCAACTGGTGCTCGACCAGCTGCAGGACATCGCCACCGGCGAGCCGCGCCTGCAAACCGAGATCGACGTGCTGCGCCGCATGGTGCAGCTGCCGCCGCAGGAGCTGGAGCGCCAGGCGCGCCGCTTCACGCAGCGGCTGGTGCGCGCGACGCAGGCCTGCCTGATGCTGACGCATGCGAGCGTCGAGGCCTCGGCCGCCTTCGTGTCGAGCCGCTTCGACCCCGACTGGGGCCCGGTCACCGGCATCAGCGCCGGCACCAGCGACCCGGCCGCGCTGGTGCGCGCCGCCTGGCACTGAGGACGGCACGGATGGATTTCGTTTCCCTTCTCGACCAGCACGCCCGCATCCAGCCCGACAAGGAATGCCTGCGCCTGGCGGGCCGCGCCTGGACCTATGCCGCGCTGGCCGACCTCACGCGGCGCGCGGCCACCGTGCTGCGCGCGCAGGGCATCGGCCCCGGCGACAAGGTGGCATTGTTGTGCTTCAACTCGCCGGGCTTCGTCATCGCAATGTTCGGGGCCTGGCGCCTCGGTGCGGCGGTGGTGCCGGTCAACCACAAGCTGCAGGCGCCCGAGATCGACTACATGCTGGCCCATTCGGGCGCGCGGCTGTGCGTGTTCGACGGCACGCTCGCAACGCTGACCGCGCGCGTGCAGCACCGCTGCGGCTGGATCGCGACCGAGAACCCGGCCGAGGGCATGCCGCTGCTCGAAGACCTGCTCGCGCAGGCCGCGCCGCTGGCCGGCGAACCGGCGCCCGCAGGCGACGTGCTGGCGCAGGTCCTCTACACCTCGGGCACCACCGGCAAGCCCAAGGGCTGCCTGCACAGCCACCAGAACGTGTTCATGTCGGCGGTGTGCACGGCCGCCGGCATGTCCCTCTCGCGCAACGAGCGCACGCTGATCGCGATGCCGGTGTGGCACTCGTCGCCGCTCAACAACTGGCTGCTGGGCACGCTGCTGATGGGCGGCACCGTGGTGCTGCTGCGCGAGTACGCGCCCAAGGCTTTTCTCGACACGCTGGCGGCCGAGCGCATCACCTTCACCTTCGGCGCGCCCATTGCCTTTCTCGCGCCGCTGTCGGTGGTGCCCGACGTGGCCGGCTACGACTTCAGCGCGATGCGCCTGTGGGCCTACGGCGGCGGCCCGCTGGGCGCCGACATGGCGCGCAAGCTGGCCGAGAGCTACCGCAGCGACCGCTTCGTGCAGGTCTACGGCATGACCGAATCGGGCCCGCTGGGCACGGTGCTGTACGCGGAAGACGCGATCGCGAAGGCCGGCTCCATCGGCCGTGCGGGCGTGCCCGGTGTGGCGGTGGAAGTGCGCCATGCGGACGGACGGCGTTGCGCGGCGGGCGAGGTCGGCGAGATCCACCTGCGCTCGCCGGCGGTGATGCAGGGCTACCTCGACAACCCGCAGGCCACGGCCGAGGCCTTCGACGCGCACGGCTGGTACCGCACCGGCGACCTGGCGCGGGTGGACGAAGACGGCTTCCTGTTCATCGTCGACCGGCTGCGCGACATGATCATCACAGGCGGCGAGAACGTCTATTCGAAGGAAGTGGAAGACGTGCTCGGCGCGCACCCCGACGTGCAGGACGTGGCCGTCATCGGCCGACCGCACCCCGAGTGGGGCGAAACGGTGACGGCGGTGTTGGTGGCGCGGCCGGGCCGCGCGCTCGACGCGGGCGCACTGGCCGGCTTTCTCGAACTGAAGCTGGCGCGCTACAAGATCCCGCGCGTCTACGAGGTGCGCGAGGCGCTGCCGCGCACGGCCACGGGCAAGCTGCTCAAGCACCTGCTGCGCGAACCGGCCTGAAGGCCACCCGCACTGCGCGGGCTCGCTCAGGAAGAAGCGTTCAGCGCCGCAGCAGCGCCTGCCGCAGCACGCGCGCCGCGCGGTCGCGGATCTTGCCGCTGTTGGAGCGCAGCGAGGAGCGCGGCGCCACCTTGGCGGTGGCGCAGGCCCACAGGAAGTCGTGCAGGATCGGCGTGTCGTCGACCGTCTCGGTGCTGCCGTACTTGTGGAACTCGGGGTGCCACTGGGTCGCGGCGATGTAGCTGCGGCCCCTGTCGGGCCGGCGGCGGATGGCCTCGGGCACGCGGTCGGGCAGGCTCCAGGCCTCCACGTCGAAGCCGGGCGCGATGTCTTTCACGCCCTGGTGGTGGATGCTGTTGACGCGCGCCGTCTCTACCTGCGGAAAGAGCTTCGACAGCCGCGTGCCCTGCACGATCTCGATCTGGTGGAAGTTCTGGTCGTAGGTCACCGGGTCGCGGTGCTTCAGCGTCTCGGGGTGTCCGTGCTGTTCCTCGATGTCCTGGTAGAGCGTGCCGCCGAAGGCCACGTTGATGAGCTGCAGCCCGCGGCACACGCCGAAGATGGGCTTGCCGGCCTGCTCGAAGGCCTCGACCAGTGCGAGGTCGTACAGGTCGCGGATCTGGTCGCCGATCCACGCGTCTTTCAGCGGCACCTCGCCGTAGCTGCCGGGCCAGACATCGGCGCCGCCGTGCATCACCACGCCGTCGAGCCACTCGGCGTAATGCGACAGCTTGGTGTCGCCGCGCGCGGTTTCGCCGGTGGGGCAGGGCACCATCACGACCATGGCGCCGGCCGACATGAGCCAGTGCGCGATCGATTGCTCGACGTACTGCAGCGTCTTGTTGGTGAAGAGCGAGCGGGCCGGGTCGGCGTGCGAGAAGCAGGCGGACAGGCCGATCTTGAGCCGGGCGGAAACAGGTTGTGTCATCGCTTGGCGGTCAGCGCGAACTGAACGAGTGGTGCGAAAAGGAAAATCCATTGTGGCGCGTTGGCCTCTCGCACGGGGTCGGACGACACGCCAAGTATGCTTTCAACGCCGCCCCAACGAATAAGGAAGACAAGCCGATGAAGACCATCAAGGGCCCCGCCATTTTTCTGGCCCAGTTCGCGGGAGACACCGCGCCCTTCAACACGCTCGACGGCATTGCCGGCTGGGCGGCCGGGCTGGGCTACAAGGGCGTGCAGATTCCCAGCTGGGACGCGCGGCTGTTCGACCTGCAGAAGGCCGCCGAAAGCAAGACCTACTGCGACGAGGTGAAGGGCACGCTCGCCAGGCACGGGCTGGAGATCACCGAGCTCTCAACCCACCTGCAGGGTCAGTTGGTTGCGGTGCACCCGGCCTACGACGCGGGCTTCGACGGCTTTGCGGCACCCGAGGTGCGGGGCGACCCGGTCAAGCGGCAGCAATGGGCCGTGCAGCAACTGCACTTCGCGGCCAAGGCATCGGCCAACCTGGGCCTCACCGCGCACGCGACCTTCTCGGGCGCGCTGGCCTGGCCCTACCTGTATTCGTGGCCCCCGCGCCCGCCGGGACTCATCGAGGAAGCCTTCGACGAACTCGCGCGCCGCTGGCGCCCGATCCTCGATGCCTTCGACGCGGTGGGCGTGGACGTGGGCTACGAGATCCACCCCGGCGAAGACCTGCACGACGGCGTGAGCTACGAGATGTTTCTGGAACGCGTGGACAACCACCCGCGCGCCTGCCTGCTGTACGACCCGAGCCACTTCATGCTGCAGCAGCTCGACTACCTGGCCTACATCGACCACTACCACGAGCGCATCAAGATCTTTCACGTGAAGGACGCGGAGTTCAACCCGACCGGCAAGCAGGGCGTGTACGGCGGCTTCCAGAGCTGGATCAACCGCGCCGGCCGCTTCCGCTCGCTGGGCGACGGGCAGGTGAACTTCAAGGCCATCTTCTCGAAGATGGCGCAGTACGACTTTCCGGGTTGGGCGGTGCTGGAGTGGGAGTGCTGCATCAAGCACCCGGAAGACGGCGCACGCGAGGGCGCCAGGTTCATCGCCGACCACATCATCCGCGCGGCCGACCGCGCCTTCGACGACTTCGCGGCCGGCGGTGTCGACGTGGCGGCCAACCGGCGGATGCTGGGTCTGGGCTAACTCGCGTCGCGGATCGCGCTGTCGAGAATCTCCAGGCCGCGATCGATCTCTTCGGCGCTCACGTTCAGTGGCGGTGCAATGCGCCACACCGCCGCCATGCCGCCGACGGCCACGATGTTCATGCTCAGGCCGCGCGCCATGCAGGCGTCGGTGATGGCGCGACCGCGTTCGGCGTCGGGCTCGCGCGTCTCGCGGTCCTTGACCAGCTCGACGCCCTGCAGCAGGCCGTGGCCGCGCACGTCGCCGATGACCTCGTGCCGCGCCTTCAGCGTCTGCAGCCCCCGGCTCAGGCGCTCGCCCATCTCCACCGCGCGCTGGTTGAGCCCTTCTTCCTCGAGCACGTCGAGCACCGCCAGCGCCACCTCGGCCGGCAGCGGATCGGACACGTGCGAGGTGGCGTGCACGAAGCCTTTTTCGTGGCAGGTCTGCTCGATGGCCTCGCTGGTGATGGCGGCGCCGATGGCCACGCCGCCGCCCAATGTCTTCGACACCGTGAGGAAGTCGGGCACCACATCGGCCTGCTCGAAGGCGAAGTTGCTGCCCAGGCGGCCGAAGGCGGTCTGGGCCTCGTCCAGGATCAGCAGCATGCCGCGCTCGCGGCACTTGGCGGCGAGCTTCGGAAAGTAGCCCTTGGGCGGCACGATCACGCCGCCCGAACTGAGCACCGGCTCGGCGATGAAGGCTGCGAGCGAGCCGCTGGATTGCGCATCGACCATGTCGAAGCCGACGTCCAGACAGGTGGTGTCGCAGGCATCGCGGCAGTGGCGAACCGGGCAGCGGTAGCAGTTGGGCGCGGGGATCGACATCGTGCCGGGCTTGCGCGGCCCGTAGTCCACGTGGTGCTTGCCGGCGAAGGTGAGCGAGGCCATGCCGCCGGTCACGCCGTGCCAGCCACCGTTCAGCCCGACGATCTCGTAGCGGCCGGTGGCGACGCGGGCCATGCGCGCGGCGGCTTCGTTGGCCTCGCCGCCGGTCGAGAGAAAGATCGACTTGGACAGCGACGGCGGCAGCATCGCCGCCAGCCGCCCGGCCAGCGCGGGCACGGCCGGCCCGACGAAGCCGCTGTACAGGTGCAGCGCGCCCTGGCAGGCCTTCTCGATGGCCGCGACGATGCGCGGATGGTTGTGGCCGATGGTGGCGCACATCTGGCCCGAGGTGAAGTCGAGAATCTCGCGCCCGTGCTGGTCCCACAGCGTGGCGCCGCGGGCCTTGACGATGACATGCGGGCTCAGCCCCATGCCGTAGCGCACGAGGTGCTTGGCGACCACGGGGTCGTAGGTTGCGCCTTCGGCCATCGGATGCTCCTTGTTCAACGTGGAAGCCCCAGCGTAGCCAGAGGGCGGGAAATCGGATGTCGTTGTGGGGCCCCGAAAGCGCAGTCGATTGCGTCTTCGTTGCGCCACACTGGCGGCATGAAAACCGGCACCCTCGATCGCATCGACCAATGCATCCTGGCCGCGCTGCAGGCCGATGCCAGCCTGCAGAACCAGACGCTGGCCGAACGCGTGAACCTCTCGCCCTCGGCCTGCCTGAAGCGCGTGCAGCGGCTGCGTCGCGCGGGCGTGATCCGCCAGGAAGTGGCGATATTGGACGCCGCGCGCGTGGGCTTTCCGGTGCTGGTGATCTCGCGGGTGTCGTTGCGCAGCACGGCGCGCGAGGCGATCCAGGCCTTCGAGCGCAAGGTGCAGGCGCTGCCGCAGGTGCTGCAGTGCCACTGCGTGGCCGGCGAAACCGACTTCGTGCTGGTGATCTGCGCGCGCTCGCTGCCCGAGTACCAGGCTTTTGCGCAGCAACAGCTCGGCGATGCGCTGGAGCTGAAGAGCTATTCGAGCGACGTGGTGCTGTCGACGACCAAGTTCACCACGCAGTTGCCGCTGGGCACGGCGCGGCCCGTGGGCGCCTGAGCTGCCTCGCCCTGAAGGAGGCTAGAGAAGACGCACGAGCCGGCTGATCGCGCCGTCGATCTGCGATTCGCCGATCAGGCCATAGCCGAAGGCCAGCCCGTTGGGCACGCCGGGCGCCTGCGGATCGACCGCGAAACGCGAGAGCGGCGGCAAGGTGATGCCGGCCGCGGCGGCGCGCTCGACCACGGTGTCGGCCCGCGTGTCGCCGCGCAGCCAGGCCGACAGGTGCAGCCCCGCATCGGACGGGATCGGCACCAGCCGCCCCGCACCATGCCGCACCAGGGCCGCCAACAGCGCGCTGCGCCGCGCGCCATAGAGCTTGCGCATCTTGCGGATGTGGCGTGCCAGGTGCCCTTCGGCGATGAAGGCCGCGAGCGCCTCCTGGCCGAGCACCGGGCCGTGCCAGTCGGCCAGCTCGCGCGCCCGCACCAGCGCCGCGCGCGCCCACGGCGGCACCACGACAAAGCCCAGACGCAGCGCAGGGAACAGGCTCTTGGAGAAGGTGCCCACGTAGAAGACCGACTCGGCGCGATCAAGCGTCTGCAGCGCGTCGAGCGGGCGGCCGGCAAAGCGGAATTCGCTGTCGTAGTCGTCCTCGATCACGACCGCGTTGCGGGCCCGCGCAAAGGCCAGCAGCGCGGCGCGCCGCTGCGGCGACATCGCCACGCCGGTCGGGAACTGGTGCGAGGGCGTCACGCAGATCACGCGCACCTCGGGCGGCAGGCACTCCACGCACAGGCCCTCGGCGTCGGTCGGCACGGTGACCACCTTCGCGCCGGCGGCCAGCATCGCTTCGCGCAGCGACGGGTAGAACAGTTCTTCGACCGCGACCACCGTGCGCCCCGGCACGACGAGGATGCGCGCCAGCAGGCCGAAAGCCTGCTGCGCGCCGGCGGTGACGACGATGTCGTCGGCGGTGCAGCCGACCGCCCGCGTGAACGACACGTGTCGGGCGATGGCCTCGCGCAGCGCGGCCTGGCCTTGCGGGTCGGCGTAGTCGGCCGGCTCGCGGGCGATGCGGCGCAGTGCGCGGTCGGACAGGCGGCGCCAGATGTCGAAGGGAAAGGGGCCGACGTCGGGCAGGCCGATGCGGAAGTCGTCGCGCGAAGGCTGGGGCTGCAGGGTGGGTGCGAGGTCGGCGCCGGGCACGTGCAGCGGCACCAGGCGCTGATCGCGCCTGGCGGCCGTGCCCCTGGCGGGGCGGCCGCGCCGCGACTGCGGCAGGGTGTCGGCCACATAGGTGCCGGCGCCGGGGCGCGCCAGCAGGTAGCCCTCGCTCAGCAGCAGGTCGTAGGCCGCGAGCATGGTGTTGCGCGACACGCCCAGGCGCAGCGCCAGCGCGCGCGTGGCGGGCAGGCGGGCGCCGGGCTGGAGCCGGCCGTCGAGGATGGCGCTGCGCAGCTGGCGGTGCACCTCGCGCAGCAGGTCGCGCGAGCCGCTGTCGGGCAGGCGGATGGCGAGTTCGAAAAGTGGCTCCATGATGTTCGCCAATTGTGGATCTTTTGAAGAGCCACTTGCAAACCTATTCTGGAGGCCTTGGAACATCAACGCCACGGAGTCCTTCATGAACACCGAACCCGCAATCCCGCAGCCACCCACCGAACGCCTGCCGTTCGGCCTGGCCTGGCTCGCACTGGGCGCCTTCGCCATCGGCACCGAAAGCTTCATGGTCGCCGGCCTGCTGCCGCTGCTGGCGGCCGACCTGCAGGTCAGCGCCACGCGGGCCGGCCAGCTGGTGCTGCTGTTCGCGCTGAGCTACGCCATCGGCTCACCGCTGATGGCCGCGTTGTTCGCACGCGTCGGCCGGCGGCCGCTGCTGATCGCCAGCCTTGCAGCCTTCTCGGGCCTGACGCTGGCGGCGGCGATGGCGCACGGCTTCGCGCAACTGGCGCTGGCACGCGTGGCGCTGGGCCTCGTGGCGGGCGTGTTCCTGCCGACGGCCAGCGCGGTGGCGGCGGCCATGGTTTCGCCGGCGCTGCGCGGACGGGCACTGGCCATCGTGACCGGTGGCGGCACGCTGGCGGTGGCGCTCGGCGTGCCGCTGGGCGCCTGGATCGCGGGCTGGGGCGGCTGGCGCACGGCCTACCTGCTGATCGCCGCGGTGGCGGCGCTCGCGACCTGGGGGTTGGTGCTGGGGCTGCCGCGCAAGCTGGCGCTGGTGGCGACACCGGCGACCACGACAACCGAACGCACGTCGGCTTTTGCCGTGGCGCGGGCACCGGGCGTGCTGCCGGCGCTGCTGGTCAGCATGCTCTGGTCCACGGGCGGCTTCAGCTTCTACACGTATGTCTCGCTGTTTTTGTCGGGCACGCTGGGCTTCGGGGCGCAGGGCGTGAGCGCGGTGTTCTGCGCCATCGGCGTGGCGGCGGCCTTCGGCACCGCGGCCGGCGGCTGGGCCACCGACCGTTTCGGCGCCGACCGCATGGCGCAGGGCTTCGCGCTGATGCTGGTCGTGATCCTGGGCGGGCTGTCGTTCTCGGCGCAAATGCTGCCGCACGGGCTGGCGCTGCCGCTGATCGTGGGCCTGTCGACGCTGTGGGGTTTCGCGGGCTGGGGCTTCGGCCCGGGGCAGGCCGTGCGGCTGATTCGCCTGGCACCGGAGCGCGCACCGATGACGCTGTCGCTGCACGCCTCGGCGATCTACCTCGGCATTGCGGCGGGCTCGGCGCTGGGCGGCGTGGCCATCGACCTGTTCGGCGTGAGCGCGGTGGGATGGGTGGGCAGTGCCTGCCAGTTCGCGGGGCTGATGCTGCTGTTGCGCGCGGCGCACAAGAGGGCACGGCCGGCCGATTCGCTGCCGACGACGCCGGCAGCGGCCTGAGCAAGCGCCGAATTACTATATTTTTGATAGCAAACAACGCTTGAATGACGCCCGCTGGAGGCCTGGATCATTCAAGCGTTGTTTTTAAGACAAGCAACTGTCATGCCCCGCAAGCTATAATGGCGGGTTCGTTTCGATACCACGACGAAGCACTTCGTCATATTGCCGGCTGACCTGCAACTGTCCCTTGGATTCTTCAGGCCCCCACACTTTCAGCCGGCTCCCCAGTGTGTTGGAGCGCCAGACCGGGCGCCCATGATTGCCACCACTGCCTTCGTTTTTGTTGAAGCGAATAGCGCGTCCGCCGCGCCATTCCGGCCGGCCCACGCCCGTTTTCAATTATTTTTCAGGCGCTTCGCGTTGTTCTACATTCACGCGCTGCGCCAAGGCTTCATGGACATCATTCAACACAGTATCGCGGTGGGCAAGTACCTTGTTTCCCCGCTCATTCGACACCAGGACGACGGCAATTTCGCCGCCTCCGTCTCGATCCGCTCCGGCCACGGCAGCGGCATGCACGACCGCGTGATGCGTTTCACGCCGCGTTTTGCCAGCCACGCCGCCGCCCTGCGCTATGCCGTCGACCAAGGCCTTTGCTGGGTGCGCGAGCGCAACACGCGCCAGGCACCGCTCGCCTTGCCGTGCGCAGGCTGAAACAATCACGCCCATCTTCATATCCAACACACATCGAACGAGATTCAGAGGTAACCACACATGCCCAAGGAAGAACTGATCGAAATGAACGGCGCAGTGACCGAAGTCCTGCCCGACTCGCGCTACCGCGTCACGCTGGACAACGGCCATCAGCTGATCGCCTACAGCGGCGGCAAGATGCGCAAGCACCACATCCGCATCCTGGCGGGTGACAAGGTGTCGCTCGAACTCTCGCCCTACGACCTGACCAAGGGCCGTATCACCTTCCGTCACCTGGAACGTCGCGGCCCGCCGCCGACCAACTCCGGCAACAACAACGCACCTCGCCGCTGATCCGCGACTGACGAAGGGCCTTGCGGCGCCCCGCGACGGGCGCCGGCAAGGCTTTTGTTTTTTGCGCTCTCCGGCTGCTGAACGATGACCACACCCAATCCCACAGCCGGCGGCACCCCAGCCGACAACGGCTTTGCCGCGCTGGCACTCTCGCCCCAGATGCTGGCCAACCTCACGCAGCTCGGCTACACGCAGATGACGCCGATCCAGGCGGCCGCGCTGCCGCCGGCGCTGCTCGGCAAGGACCTGATCGCCCAGGCCAAGACCGGCAGCGGCAAGACCGCCGCCTTTGCCCTGGCGCTGCTCGCCAACCTCAACGCACGCCGCTTCGCCATCCAGGCGATGGTGCTGTGCCCGACGCGCGAGCTGGCCGACCAGGTCACGACCGAGATCCGGCGCCTGGCGCGCGCGGAAGAAAACATCAAGGTGGTCACGCTCTGCGGCGGCGTCGCGCTGCGCGGGCAGATTGCGAGCCTAGAGCACGGCGCGCACATCGTGGTGGGCACGCCCGGCCGGATCATGGACCACCTGGAGCGCGAGAACCTCGACCTCTCGGCGCTCAACACGCTGGTGCTCGACGAAGCCGACCGCATGCTGGACATGGGCTTCTTCGACGACATCGTGAAGGTGGCGCGCCAGTGCCCTTCGGCCCGCCAGACGCTGCTCTTCTCGGCCACGTACCCCGAAGGCATCGCCAAGCTGGCACAGCAGTTCATGAAGAGCCCGCAGCAGATCACGGTGCAGGCGCAGCATGAAGGCAGCAAGATCCGCCAGCGCTGGTACCAGGTGAAGGACAGCGACCGGCTGCACACCGTGAGCCTGCTGCTCGACCATTTCCGCCCCGTGAGCACGCTGGCCTTCTGCAACACCAAGCAGCAGTGCCGCGACCTCGTCGAGGTGCTGCAGGCGCAGGGCTTCAGCGCGCTGGCGCTGTTCGGCGAGCTGGAGCAGCGCGAGCGCGACCAGGTACTGGTGCAGTTCGCCAACCGCAGCTGCTCGGTGCTGGTGGCCACCGACGTGGCCGCGCGCGGCCTCGACATCGCGCAGCTCGAAGCGGTGATCAACGTCGACGTGACGCCCGATTCCGAAATCCACATCCACCGCGTCGGCCGCACCGGCCGCGTGGGGCAGTCTGGCGATGCCGAAGGCCTCGCGCTGAACCTGGCCAGCATGAACGAGATGGGCAGCGTCGGAAAGATCGAACAGCTGCAGGGCCGCGAGTCCGAATGGCACGAACTGGCCGAGCTCACGCCCGGCAAGGGCGCACCGCTGCAGCCGCCGATGGCCACGCTGCAGATCGTGGGCGGCCGCAAGGAAAAGATCCGCGCCGGCGACGTGCTGGGCGCGCTCACCGGCGACTGCGGCTATGCCAAGGAGCAGGTCGGCAAGATCAACGTCAACGAGTTCTCGACCTACGTGGCGGTGGACCGCGCGATCGCCGAAGAAGCGGTGCGCAAGCTGTCCAGCGGCCGCGTGAAGGGCAAGTCGGTCAAGGTCCGGCTGCTGACGCTGCAGGACCTGTAGCCGCCCCGGCTTGCGGCGTGGCGAGCGCCGATGCAGGCGCCACCGGTGCGTCGAGCACCGGCGCCGGCGCCGAGGCCGCATCCGGTGCCTCTTGCCGCGCCAGCTTCGCGGCCAGCCGGAACGCCACCACCACCGCCAGCAAGCCGAAGATCGACGAGCCCACGGCCTGCCCGATCAGCACGCCGGCCGCACCATGGTGCGAGCCCCACCAGGCGAACGGAATGGTGCCCAGCGTGGCACGCCCCCAATTGAACGCGGTCGACAGCAGCGGATGCCCGAGGTTGTTGAACGAGGCGTTCGCCACGAACAGCCCGCCCGCAAAAAAGAAGCTCGGCGCCAGCCAGCTGCAGAACAGCGAGATCAGCTGCGCCGCCAGGCCATCGGCCGAGAACGCGCGGATCAGCACGCCCTGCCCCAATGCCAGCACCAGCCACGCCACGGCCACCGACGCCACCATGAACAGCAGGCTGTCGCGCAGCCCTTCCTGCACGCGGCGGTATTGGCCCGCGCCCAGGTTCTGCGCCAGGATCGGCCCGACCGCGCCGCTGAGCGCATAGACCAGCCCGAAGGCCACCGGCGTCAGCCGGTCGATGGTGGCCGCGCCCGCCACCGCCGAAGGCCCGAACTGCGCGACCGCATGCGTGACGAAGGCTGCACCCACGGGCGTGGCAAGGTTCGTCAGCACCGCCGGCCCCGCCACGCCAGCCAGTGCACGCGCATCGCCGCCGAGCCGCGACGGCTCGAAGCGCCCGAGCATGCGGTGCTTCACCAGCACGCCGTGCAGCCCGATGGCCGCCAGCACCATGCGCGAGACCACCGCGCTGATGGCCGCGCCGTCGAGCCCCAGGCCAAAACCGAAGATCAATATCGGATCGAGCACCGCCGTCACGAAGGCCGCCGCGAGCGTGACCACCATCGAGCGGCGCGCATCGCCGACCGAGCGCAGCAGCGCCGAACTCGCCATGCCGATGCCCAGCAGCGGCAGGGTGTGCACCGTCACCGACAGGTAGCGCTGCGCAAGCCGCGCCGTCTCGCCTTCGGCACCGAGCGCATGCAGCGCGGAATGCAGGAAGATCGCCGTGCCGCTGCCCGCCACCACCGACAGCGCCGCCATCAGCACCAGGCTCGCCGTGGCGATGCGGCGTGCGTCGCCAGTGCGGCCCGCGCCCACCGTGTGCGACACCACCGCCGCGATGCCGATGGTCAGCCCGATACACAGCGACGCATGAAAGAAGCCCACCACGCCCGCGAAGCCGACCGCCGCGGCCGTCGCTTTCTCTCCGAGCAGCGAGATGTAGAACAGGTTGATCAGGTCGACCGCGAACACCGCGATCAACCCGATGGCACCGGTGCCGGCCATGACGCAGACATGGCGCAGCAGCGAGCCCGAAACGAAGCGCGGACGCTCGACGGCACCCGCCGTTTCGGTTATTGGCATGTGAAATCCTCGATGTGGCCTAATTGCGGGTTCGAACATTACTTTTACCCGAGCTTTTCATGCCCAAGACATTCCGTACCGAAGCCGAACGCGTTGCCACCCCGAAGCCGACGCCGCTGCCCGGCTACACGCTGCCCAAGTCGGGTGGCGGCCAGAAGGTCAGCCTGGAACGCGGCACTGCAACGCGCAGCAAGAAGAACCCCGGCAAGCGCGCCAAGAAGGGCGGCTGATCCAGCCCCCGTTGGCTCGCCAGAGCCGCGACGAACGCGCCCTCGGGCGCGTTTTGTCATTGGGCGAGCCCCAAGACTGAAACCGCGATGTCCGACGACAACCAGATCTTCATCCCGCCCTCGTTCTTCGCGGTCTACAGCGATGCGCGCCAGCGCCTGTGCGAACCGATCGGCGTGGTGCGCGAGCGCTACGAGATCTGCGAGGACCTGGCCAACCACCTCGTGGGCCACGCGCAGATCCAGCACCACACCGAGGTGCCGGTCGAAAGCGAGATCCTGCGGCGCATCCACGCGGGGCTGGCGACGGCGGAATCCGGTGTGTCGTCCGCCGAAGCCGGATGGATCGTGCAGCGGCTGGCCGAGCTGCTGGGCTGGGAAGGCCCGGAGCCGGCGCCCGCTGAAGACTGACTGAGCCACGGGCGCGGCCATGCAACGCGCTGCCGCGGCATTGCTCCTGCTTTCGCTGCTTTCGCTGCTTGCGCTTCCCGCGCTGGCCGGCCGCATGCCGGTGTCATGCGCGCTGGGCAAAGGGCCCGATGCTGTCGTGACGCTCTCGCGCGACCATCCCATCGCCGACACCGCCGTCTATCACCTAGCGCAGGGCCGCGACGCGCGCCACCCGCTGTTCGGTGGCGAGCCCGACGATTCGCGCGGTTCCGGCGTGCGCGTGCAATGCGCGGGCGCCCGCCAGCGCGCGATGGTGGTGCAGGGCGAGTTCATGTCGGCCGGCTATCCGAGAGGGCTGGTCGTGCTTCGCGAACCGCGCACGGGCCGCTTCGTGCAGCTCGCCTTCGCGGAGCGCAATGCGCCCGGCTGGCTGTACCTCGGCCCCAAGGACCGCTTGCTGGTGTTTCCGCCCGGCGGACGGATCGAAACGCGCAAGCGCTACCTCGTCTACCGTTTCGCGACCGGGCAGGAAGATGCGGAAGAAGTGGTCGACACGCTGCCCGACGCGCGCGGCTACGAGGTGATCCGCCTCCAACGCGGTCAGCGCGACGAAGAAAACCGCTCGACCAGGAAGTCGACAAAGACACGCGTCTTGGCCGCCAGGTGACGCGAAGGGTAGACCGCGTAGACCGGCGTCCTGTCGGCCTCCCAGTCGCCCAGCACCGCCTCGAGCCGGCCCTCGGCCAGCTCCTGCTCGACATAGATGCGCGGCACCAGGCTGAGCCCGAAGCCGGCCAGCAGCGCGTCGCGCACGGCGATGCTGGAGCTGACCTTGTAGCGCCCGTCGATGGCCACGGCCACGCTGCGGCCGGCGCGGCTGAAGGTCCATTTATTCGCATGGCCCGACAGCGTGAACTGCACGCAGTTGTGCGCCTTCAGGTCTTCGGGCTGCGCGGGCCGGCCGGCGGCGGCGAAGTACGCGGGCGCGCCGCACAGCACGTGCGTCATGGTCATCAGCTCGCGCGCGACGAGGCTGGAGTCTTCGAGCCGGTCGCTGCCGCGGATCGCCAGGTCGTAGCCCTCGCCGATGAGGTCGGTGCGGGTGTCCTGCAGGTTCAGCTCCAGCCGCAGGTTCGGGTAGCGGTCCATGAAAGCGGGGATGTGCGGCGAGATGCAGGTCAGCGCGAAGGTCAGCGGCGCGCTCACGCGCAGCACGCCGCCGGGGCTGCTGCCCATGGGCGCGAGCGCGGCATCAGCCTCGCTGAGGTCGTCGAGGATGCGCGACAGCCGCTCGTGGTACGCGGCGCCCGCTTCGGTCAGGCTCATGCTGCGCGTGGTGCGGTTGATGAGCCGCACCTTCAGGTGCGCTTCCAGCTCCGCGATGTTCTTGCTGATGGCCGCGGCCGACAGCCCCATCTGCCGCGCGGCGCCGGCAAAGCTGCCGGTGCTCGCGGTGGTGCGGAAGACCTTGAGGGCGGTGAGATGGTCCATCGTTGATTCACGACTGAAGGTAAATGATCAATTCATTATTTGGTCATTCACAACCCATGGTCAATTGACTAGATTTGACGGCACACACGTACCGCCATTCGAAGCAAAGAGAGCCCGCCATGACCCGCCGCGCCACCGACGTCCTTCTTACCGCTGCCGCGCCGGCCATCTGGGGCAGCACCTACATCGTCACCACGCAGATGCTGCCGGCGAACTACCCGCTGACGGTGGCGCTGCTGCGCGCGCTGCCGGCCGGGCTGCTGCTTCTGCTGATCGTGCGCAAGCTGCCCGAGCGGGCGTGGTGGGGGCGCATCTTCATCCTGGGGGCGCTGAACTTCTCGATCCTGTGGGCGATGCTGTTCCTTGCGGCCTACCGGCTGCCGGGCGGCGTGGCCGCGACGATCACCTCGGTGCAGCCGCTGCTCGTGGTGTTCCTGGCGAGCGTCTTCCTGGGCTCGCCGGTGCGTGCGCTGTCGGTGGCGGCAGCGGTGGTCGGCATCGGCGGCGTTGCGCTGCTGGTGCTCACGCCGAACGCCGCGCTCGATGGCATCGGCATCGCCGCCGCGATTGCAGCGGCCGTGTCGATGGCCTTCGGCACCGTGCTCAGCCGGCGCTGGCAGCCGCCGGTGTCGGCGCTGGTGTTCACCGCATGGCAACTGACGGCCGGCGGCCTGTTGCTGCTGCCGGTGGCACTGCTGCTGGAGCCGCCGCTGCCCGCGCTCAGCCTCACCAACTGGATCGGCTTTGCCTGGCTCGGACTGGTCGGTGCCGCGCTGACCTACATCGTGTGGTTTCGTGGCGTGGCACGGCTGGAGCCTTCGGCCATCGCGCCGCTGGCCTTCCTGAGCCCGGTGACGGCGGTGATCCTCGGTTGGGCGTTGCTGGGGCAGAGCCTGTCGGTGCCGCAGATCGTGGGCATCGCCATCGTGATCGCGAGCATCTGGCTCAGCCAGCATGCGCAGCGTGGCGCCCAGCCGCTGGTGCGCGCGGTGCCCGCGGCCCGCTGACGAAGCGGGGTCAGGCGGGCTGGGGCGAGGTCGCGCGCTTGAGCAGGCTCAGGTAGCCGGGTTGCACTTCCATCCGCGCCGTCGCGCCCTGGCGCTGCAGCAGGCGGTGCGCCTTC
This sequence comes from Variovorax sp. VaC1, assembly GCF_043658315.1. Taxonomy (NCBI): domain Bacteria; kingdom Pseudomonadati; phylum Pseudomonadota; class Betaproteobacteria; order Burkholderiales; family Comamonadaceae; genus Variovorax; species Variovorax sp. VaC1. Next base: position 291,792 of record NZ_JBIGLT010000005.1, read on the forward strand.
GGCAGGCTCCAGCAGGGCAGGTTGGTGAACATGTGGTGCTCGCAGTGGTAGTTAACCCAGTAGGGCGCCACGAAGATGCGTTCGAGCCAACCTGCGTGCGTGGTGCGCGCCTGGCGCAGCGGATCGGCCTCGTTCTGCGCCACCAGCGCATGCTCGGCGATGTTGCGCACGCGGCTCACGAGCGGCAGCCATGTCGCCATCGGCAGCAGCCACATCAGCAGCCAGGCCCACCAATAGCCGGCCAGCGCGAACGCCAGAAAGCCGAGGCCGTTGGCAATGAGAAAGCGCCGGTCTTTCGCGATCTCGCGGCCGAACACCTTCAGCGCGGACTCGCCCGGCGCACGCTTGCGGATGCCTTCGGCGATGTGGCCGAAGCGCTGCTTGTAGAAGGTCTGCCCGCTCAGGTCGCGCACGACCTTGCGCCACATCGATTCACGCGTGATCGGGAAGGGCGCCGACAGCACGAGGTCGGGGTCTTCGGTCTGCTGCACGAAGCGATGGTGCTGCAGGTGGTACGGCCGGTAGTCGCGCAGCGTCGACGAGCACAGCCAGTACCCGACCCAGTCGTTGACCTTGCGGTTGCGGTGCAGGCCCGCGTGCGCGGCGTCGTGCATGAGGATGAACAGGCCCAGCTGCCGCGTGCCGACGATGGGCACCATGAGCGGAATGGTCCACGGCCACACGATGCCCGCCAGCATCGCCGCGCCGATCACGCCCCAGCAATGCACCACCAGCCAGAGCCCCTTCCATGACGAGCGCGTGGTGAGCGCCTGCCACTCGTCGGTGGAAAAGAAATCTTCGGGTTGGGCTCGGGGTGCGGCGGCCATGCGGGCCAGTATGCGCCGCATGGGTGCGCGGGAACACGCGGAATTCCCCGAAGTGCACGCTTGGCAGAATCGCCCGCACCTGACTTGCCATCGACCCGTTGGAGGACTCCCGCCATGCCCCTCGTGACCATCCGCCTCGCGCGCCGGGAACAGCCCGCCACGCGCGAACAGAAAGCCGCGCTCATCGCCGGCGCCACGAAGCTGCTGCAGGAGGTGCTGGGCAAACGGCCCGACGACGTGACCGTGCTGATCGACGAGATCGACCCCGACAACTGGGGCCAGGGCGGAGAAAGCGCGACGGTGCTGCGGCAACGCCGGCAAAGAGCGGGCGGCTAGCCGGCGCTCACTTGTCGATGATCTTGCGGGCGAAGAGCTCGAGGTAGTCCATGAGGCGGTTGGCGCCCGCGACGGCCGCCGCCTCGTTGCCCGTCGCGATGCCCTGCGCCAGTTCGAGGTGCGCGTTGGCGCCTTCCACGATCTCGCCCTCGTGCTGGTAGGCGTACCAGAAGCGGCGGCATTGCACGATGAGCGGCACCACCGCCTTCACCGCCGAGTCGTTGTGGCTGGCCTGGTGGTTGACGAGGTCGAGCGCGCGGTCGGCCTGCATGTAGTCGTTGAGGTCGCCACGGCCCGCCGCCTCGACCATGGCCTCGGCGCAACGCACGATGGCCGTGCGCTGCGGCGCGGTGGCGCGGCGCGCCGAGCAGGCGGCAATCAGCCGTTCGAGCACGCGCCGGGTCTGGATCACGTCGAGGTGGTCGGCCAGGTCGATGGTCGACACCAGCAACCCACGGCGCGGCTGCTGCACGATGAGGCCGATCGACACCATGCGCATCAGCGCCTCGCGCACCGGCGTGCGGCCGAGCCCCGTGCGCTCGGCGAGGTCGGCCTCGGCGATCTGGCTGCCGGGTTCGAGCTGCATGGTCGACAGCAGCGTCTCGATGGCGTCATAGGCCACGTCGGCGGCGCGGCGCTTGGGCGGGGGGCGGGGAACGGTCTTCTTCGGGGCGGCCATGGGTTTCTTCTGCGGCGGATGCCGCTGCTGCGGCGTCATTGTCGGGCCTCCTCTTGGCCCGCCAGCGTGGCGATGCGGACGGGCGACAGCGGCGGGCGTGGCACGGGCGGCGTCCACCCGAAGAGAAACTGCGCGGCATCGCCACACACGCGGCCCTGGCAGGCGCCCATGCCGCAACGGCGATGCAGCTTGGCATCGGTCCAGCCGCTGCAATCCGAGAGAGAGGACAACGGCACGTCTTCGCAGCGGCACACGAGCGTGTCGGGCTGCGGCATCTGCCGGAGGTCGGGGGCCAATGCAAAGCTGCGATGCAGCCGTGCGGCGAAGGCGTTCCATCGAGCACGTTCGCCCTCGTGCGCTTTGGCGGCGGGCTCGTTGCCCACGGCTGCGTAGCCAGCGATGGTGCCCTGGGCCAGTGCGCGTTCGCTGCCGCCGAAGCCGGTGCATTCGCCAGCCGCATAAATGCCGGGGACGCTGGTGGCTTGCCGCGCATCGACCGCCAGGGCCTGAACGCCGAAGCCCGCGGGCGTGAGCGCGCAGCCGAGCAACTGCCCCAACTGCGTGTTGGGCGTGAGACCGAAGCCGCAGGCCACGCGGGCGCATGCGATCTCGACCTCGCCATCGCCTTGCCGAAGCCGCACCGATTCGACCTGCGTTGCGCCTTGTACCGAGACGATGCGTGACGACGTGCGGTACTGCGGATCGGCCAGCGTCGCCGCCTGCGCTGCCTTGCCCGGCCAGCGCAGCAGGCTCGCGCCAAAACCCGCGACCGACGCGAGCGATGCCTGCTCGGCGATGCGCAACACCTTCGCCCCCGCCGCGCGCGCCGTGGCCGCGGCGGCCAGCAGCAAGGGCCCGCTGCCCGCGATGACGACGCGTTCGCCCTCGACCGGCATGCCCGCCTTGATGAGCGCCTGCAGGCCGCCCGCACCGGTCACACCGGGCAGCGTCCAGCCCGGAAAGGGCAGCAGCAGTTCGCGCGCGCCGGTGCAGAGGATGAGCTTCTTCCACTGCATGCGCGTGGCGCGCTCGGCATCTTCGAGCAGCAATTCATTGGCGGCGGGCACGGCGACGATGCGCGTGCCGCTGCGCACGCGGATGTTGGCGTGGCGTGCGAGCGCCTCGCGCCATTTGCGCGCCGCCGGTGGCAACGCCGCGCCGGGTCCGTCGCGCCAGATCTGGCCGCCGGGCGCGGGGTTGTCGTCGATGACGACGATCGATGCGCCACCCGGCGCCGCAGCCACCGCCGCGGCCATGCCAGCCGGACCCGCGCCGACGATCAGCAGGTCGCAATGTTCGTGCGCCGTGCCGCTCATTCGGTCGTCTCCACGCGCATGCCTTCGCCGCAGACGGTCTGGCAGGCGAGCCTGCGCCGGCCATCGACCAGCACGCGGCATTCCTGGCACACGCCCATGCCGCAGAACGGCGCGCGCGGCTGGCCACCGACGGAGGTGCGCGCCACGCCCATGCCGCCCGCAACGCGCAGTGCAGCCGCGACCGAGCTACCGCTCTTCACGCGCACGAGGTGGCCGTCGATGTGCAGCAAGGTGTGCTCGCTCATGCTGCCTCCAGCAAGCCGCGCGGCGCGTAGGGCGCGGCGTCGAAATCGGGAACGGCGCCGGTCATCAGGGCAGCGAGCAGGTGCGCGCTGCCCGGCGCGGTGGTCACGCCCAAGCCTTCGTGTCCGACCGCCAGCCAGAGCCTGTCGCGCCACGGATGCTTGCCCAGCAGCGGCAGGCCATCGGGTGTGGCGGCACGCATGCCGGTCCACGAACGCACGGCATTCAGATGGGCCAGCCCCGGCAGGTAATCGAGCGTGCGCTGGAGCATGCGCGCGAGCATCGGTGCTTCGACCGCCGGGTCGGTCGTGTCGAACTGGCGCGACGAGCCCACCAGCAGTTGCCCCGTGGGGCGCGGCTGCACGTTGAACGCAACCGAGTCGCCATCGCTGTGGTGCGCGCTGGTCACATAGCCGAGTTCGACGAGTTGGTGATGCACCGTGCCCGGATAGCGGTCGGTGATGAGCAGGTGGCCTTTCTTCGGGCGTATCGGCAGTTCGGGGCAGAGCGTCGTCGCCTGGATGCCGTTGGCCAGCACGACCTGCGGCGCGGTGCGGCGGCTGCCATCGGCCAGTCGCAGGGTGCCATCGTCTTCGATGGCCTCGACCTTCGCCTGCTCGACGCGGATCGCATCGCCGCCTTCGTCGATGAGCCAGCGCGCCGCGTTCGGCGCATAGAGGATGCCGTCGCCCGGCACTTCGAGCGCGCCCGAGAGGCCCCGGCGCAATGCGGGCTCGGCCTGCGCCAACGCGGCCGCGTCGAGCAGCCGGCTGTCGATGCCGTGTGCGCGCAGCCGTTGCTGTTTGCGTTCGGCCTCGGCCATTTCTTCTTCGTTCGCTGCGATCCAGAGCGTGCCGCAGGGGCTGTACGCGCAGTCTTCGCGCATGCGCGGCGCAAGGGCGCGCCAGCGCGCGATCGAATCGCGGCTCAGCGCGAGTTCGGCCGGGTTGTCGTCCATCACCACGAGGTGGCCCATGCCGGCACCCGTGGCGCCGCCGATGCGGGCATCGAGCACCAGCACCCGGCGGCCGGCCTGTGCCAGCGCGTGGGCACACGCGGCACCGACGATGCCGGCGCCGATGACGATGACATCCGCGTCCATGCCGCCCGGCACTAGAGCCGTATGCCCCAGCCGAACGGGTCTTCGTCGTCGATCAGCAGCGTGGCTTCGGCGCTGATGTGCGCGCGGCCGCGCAGCGTGGGAATGACCTTGTCGCCGTCCATCGCGTAGCTGGCCTCGAACACGCTGCCGATCACGCTGGCCTGCTTCCACACTGCGCCCGGCGCGAGCTTGCCGTCGGCCGCGAGGCAGGCGATCTTGGCGCTGGTGCCGGTGCCGCAGGGCGAACGGTCGTAGGCATTGCCGGGGCACAGCACGAAGTTGCGGCTGTCCGCGCCACCGCCTTCGTCGCTGGCGAAGAGTTCGATGTGGTCGATCTCCGCGCCGTCGGCCCCGGTGATGCCTTGCGCGGCCAATGCGCGGCGCAGTGCCGCGGTGTAGTCGGTCAGCGCGGCGAGGTTGTCGCTCGCCACGCGCTGGCCGTGTTCGCTCACCAGGAAGAACCAGTTGCCGCCCCAGGCCACATCGCCGCGCACGGTGCCGTGGCCGGGCAGATCGACCGCCACCTGGTGCAGGTGCCGGTAGGCCGGCACGTTGCGCACGCTCACCGAGCCATCGGCATGCAGCGTGGTCGTGACGGTGCCCACGGGCGTTTCGATCTTGTGCTCGCCGACGCCGATGCGCCCCATGTGCGCCAGGCTCGCGACCAGCCCGATGGTGCCGTGGCCGCACATGCCGAGGTAGCCGGCGTTGTTGAAGAAGATCACGCCGGCGGCCGCGTCCTTCGACACCGGTTCGCACAGCAGCGCACCCACCACCACGTCGCTGCCGCGCGGCTCGAGCACGGCGGCCGCGCGCCACTTGTCGTGCCGCTCGGCCAGCAGCGCGCGGCGCTCGGCCATGCTGCCGCCACCCAGATCGGGAAAGCCGCCGATGACCAGGCGCGTGGGCTCGCCGCCGGTGTGCGAGTCGATGATCTGGATGCGGTGCATGGTGTCTTCGGGCTCAGTAGCTGGCGAGGGGAACGGGCGCTGCGTTCTTGAAGGTGAACACCGTGATCGGCGCCTGCTTCATGTTGCCCTTGTCGTCGTAGGCGTAGGTTGCGGCCACGCCCTTGTAGGTGGTCTTGTAGAGCTCGGCGCCGACCTTGTCGGGGTCGATGGAGTTGGCCTTCTGCATCGACTGGCCGATGAACATGACCTGGTCGTAGTACGAGGCGGCGTAGGCGTCGGCATCGACGTTGAAGCGCTGCTTGAACTTGGCCTTGAAGGCCGGGCCGCTTTGCGCCTTCTCGAGGATGGAGCCGCCCTGCGCGCAGAACACCAGGTCGTTGACCGCATCGCCGCCGAGCTTGCCGGTGGCGGGGCTGCAGACGGTGTCGCCGCCCAGCAGCTTGCCGGGCACCGCGAGCTGCTTCATCTGGCGCGCCATGGGCGCGGCCTGCGGCGCATAGCCGCCGAAGAAGATGGCCTCGGGCGCCTTGGCCTTCATGTTGGTCAGGATGGCGGTGAAGTCGACCGCCTTGTCGGTGGTGAACTCCTGGCCGACCACCGTCAGGCCCTGTGCCTTGGCTTCCTTGCTGAACTCTTCCGCCAGGCCCTGGCCAAAGGCGGTGCGGTCGTCGATCACGCCGACCTTCTTGACCTTGAGCACCTTGGCCGCATAGACCGCCATGGCGCCGCCGATCTGGTTGTCGCTGGCGATGATGCGGTACAGGTTCTTGTAGCCGCCCTGCGTGACCTTCGGGTTGGTGCCCACGGTCGACAGCAGCACGCCGCCGTCGCTGTAGATGCGCGACGCCGGAATGGCCACGCCCGAGCAGTACGGGCCCATGACGAACTTGACGCCGTCGTCCACGAACTTCTGCGCCACGCTCACGCCGGTCTTGGCGTCGCACTGGTCGTCTTCGGAGACCAGCTCGAACTTCAGCGTCTTGCCGCCGACGGCGATCTTCTTGGCGTTGAGTTCCTCGATGGCCAGGCGCACGCCGTTTTCATTGTCCTTGCCCGCGAAGGCATTGGGGCCCGACAGCGGACCGCTGTGACCGATCTTGACCACCTGCTCCTGCGCATACGCCTGGCCAGCAACGGCGAGGGCCACGAGGCTTAGAAACGGAACCATGCTTGCTTTTGTCTTCATGCTTCTTCCTAGGTTGGGGACGATGAAAAGGGCTGTTGTTGTAAGCGATTACATGACCGACTGGTACTGGGCAGGACGCGTAGCGAGCGCCTTCTTGACGACGCCTTCGATGAAGGCACGCTCCTCGCCGATCAGCGGCAAGCGCGGACGGCGCATGTGCTCGGAACCCACGCCCACCAGCACGTCGATGAGCTTCAGGTTCTGCACGAGCTTGGTCGACACGTCCAGGTGCAGCATCGGCGTCATCCACTGGTAGAGCTTGAGCGCTTCGGCAAACTTGCCCGCCTTCATCAGGTCGTACAGCGCCACCGTCTCGCGCGGGAACGCGCAACCGACACCGGCCAGCAGGCCATCGCAGCCCAGCGCCAGGCCTTCGTAGGCCAGGTCGTCCACGCCCAGGAACAGCTGGTAGCGGTCGCCCACGGTGTTGCGCAAGTCGGTGATGCGGCGGATGTCGTCGGTACTCTCCTTGATGGCCGCGATCCATTCGCAGTCGGCCAGCTCGACCATGTGCTGCGGCTTCAGGTCGACGCGGTAGGCCACCGGGTTGTTGTAGACCATGATCGGTTTCTGCGCCGCGTTGGCGATGGTGCGCACATTGAGCATCGCCTCGCGCGCATCGGCCACGTAGATCACCGAGGGCATCACCATGAAGCCGGCCACGCCGAGCTTGTTGGCGCCATCGACATAGCGCAGCGCCTCGCGCGTGCTGGTTTCCGACACGTTGGCCAGCACCGGGATGCGGCCATCGGCGGCATCGAGTGCGATCTTGGCGACCTGCAGCTTTTCTTCGAGCGTCAGCGTGCTGGCTTCGCCGAGCGAGCCGCAGGTCACGAGGCCGTGGATGCCGTTGCGGATCTGGAAGTCGATGTGGCGGGCCGTGCCCTCGGCGTCGATGCTTTCGTCGGCGTGGAACTTGGTGGTGATGGCGGGGAAGATGCCTTGCCAGCGGGGATTGCTCACGTTGTCGCTCCTGTGGGATGTGCGGGGTGGAAGCGCCGCATTTTAAATATATTAAAGATATATCCAAAAGATGCCCGTGGGGCAAGCGCTCTTCCGGGTGGGCTGTTTGTGTGATATCCGGGGGCGGCGCGAGCCCACGAACCCGCGGGCTCGCGGGGTTCTGGCGCCTACTTGCGGCCGTCCGCCGGGCGCAGCTGGTTGCCCTTGAGGATGACCGGCTTGCCGATGGGCGGCGCGCTCCGGGTCTCGACGGTGCGCAGCGTGCCGTTCTGCATGCGCACGCCGACCTCGTAGACCGTCACCGTGCGCACATGCTTCTCGATGGCGTTGCCCGCGAAGCCGCCGCCGACCGCGCCCAGCACCGTGGTTGCCGCGCGTCCGCCGCCGTGGCCGAACTGGTTGCCGACCAGGCCGCCCACCACGCCGCCGGCCACCGCGCCAACACCCGTGGTGCGTTGCTCCCGCTGTACCGACCGCACCGATTCGACGCGGCCGCAGACTGCGCAAGGCGGTGGCGCCGGGCCGGGCTGAATGGCCTGCATCGGGGCCGGCTCCGGCGCCCTGGCGGGTGCCGGCATCGGCGCGGCAGCCATGGCCGGCGGTGCCGCGCCTGCGCCCGTGGGCGGTGCAACGGGCGCCGCGGGCATGGCTTCCGGCTTGAAGTCGTCCGGCGCACGGGGCGATGCGGCGGCCAGCACGGCGGGCGGCGGCGCACTGGCGCTGGTGTCGCCGCCCTGCTTGTGAATCAACACGCCGGCAAGCGCCACCACGACTGCCGCCAGCACGCCGATCACGGCCCACAACGCCTTGGGCGACTTGCTCACTTGCTGCCCCGGCGCGGGGTCGAGCGGTGTCGTCGAGTCCATGAAAAAGTCCCTTTCCGTCCGATGCCGGATGCATCGGAATCCATCAGGGAGCATGGCCGAGGCCGGCGCGTTGTCAATTGACTGGCGTCCTACACGGCCCGCCAGCCGTCGCACCTTGTCAGTCGATCTTTGCGCCTGACGCCTTCACCACCGCGCCCATCGCGTCCCAGTCGGTGCGCAGCAGCTTCTGGAATTCTTCCGGGTTCTGGCTGCGCGGCTCCACGCCCAGGCGCTTGAAGCGCTCCTGGATCGCCGGATCGGCCAGCACCTTGTTGGCCGCGATGTTGATGCGCTCGACTTCGGCCTTGGGCGTACCGGCCGGCGCGAGCAGGCCGATCCACGAATCGAAGGCGTAGCCCGGCAGGCCGCTTTCGGCCACGGTCGGCAGCTTCGGCAGGAAGGGGCTGCGCGACTGGCCGGTAGAAGCCAGCAGCTTCACGCGCGCATCGTCCTGAAAGCCGATCACGCCGATGCTCGACGAGATCACGGCCTGCACGCGGCCCGCGAGCACTTCGTTGACGGCCTCGCCGGTCGACTTGGTCGGGATGTGCGTCATCTGCAGCCCCGCCTTCGCAAGAAACGACGCCATCGCCAGGTGCGTGGCGCTGCCGTTGCCGGCCGAGGCGTAGTTGTACTTGCCGGGGTGGGCCTTGACCTCCTTGATGAAGTCGGCCGTGTTCGACACGTTGAGCCCGCTGGCCACCGCCAGCACGTAGCCCGCGTTGCCGACGTTGGCCACGCCCACGAAGTCTTTCAACGGGTCGTAGCTGAGCTTGTTGTAGAGAAAGCCCGCGATGTTGTGGCTGGCGGCTGCAAGGAGCAGCGTGTTGCCATCGGCCGGCGCGCGCGCCACCAGGGCCGCGCCCACGGTGCCGCCCGCGCCCGCGCGGTTCTCGACGATGGCGCTGGCGTTGAGCGCGGCGCCCAGTTCGTTGTTGAAGGCACGCGCCACCGTGTCCTGCACCGCGCCCGTGCCGAAGGGCACGACGATGTGCAGCACGCGCTGCTGCTGCGCGTGGGCCGGTGCGATGGCACAGAGCGCAGCGGCCGTGGCGAGCGCAGCGAATGCGGAAGACACGGAAAAGGAACGCCGGGTGAGCAGGGTCGAAGGCATCGTGAGGACCGCTTTCTTTTTCATCGTCGTCGACACAGGGAAGGAATGTCAGGCACCCGGCGCCAGCCAGCGCTGCGCCAGCTTCACGAAGTAGCTGGCACCGATCGGGATGATCTCGTCGTTGAAGTCGAACGAGGTGTTGTGGATGATGCAAGGGCCGGGCCCGTGGCCGTCGAGCCGATGGTCGCCGTCGCCATTGCCGAGGAACGCATAGCAGCCGGGCCGCGCGAGCAGCATGTGCGCGAAGTCTTCGGCACCCATTACGGCGGGAAAGTTGTCGGTGACCATGTCGTCGCCCACCACCTCGCGCATCACGCCCGCCGCGAAGCGCGCCTCGGCCGGATGGTTCACGGTCGGCGGCGAAGAACGGTTGAAGTACACCTCGGCCGTGCAGCCATGCGCCGCCGCCACGCCGGCCGCCACTTCGCGCAGCCGCCCCTCGAGCTTGTCGATGGCTTCGATGGAGAAGGTGCGGATCGTGCCGCCGACCGTCGCCACGTCGGGAATCACGTTGGGCGCATCCGAGCCCTGCAGTTGCGTGACCGCGAGCAGTGCGCGCTCGGTGCTGGGAATGGTGCGCGCCACGATGGTCTGCAGTTGCTGCGCCAGCGTGACCACCGCGGCCACCGGGTCGATGCCGGTGTGCGGCATCGAGGCGTGGGTGCCGCGCCCATGCACGGTGATCTTGTAGGTGTTGCTCGACGCCATCAGCGCACCTTCGTTGAGCGCGAAGCGGCCGACGTCGCCGACGGGGAAGTTGTGCAGCCCGAAGACCGCGTCGCACGGAAAGCGCTCGAAGAGGCCCTCGTCGATCATCTTCTTGGCGCCGGCCTTGCCCATCTCTTCGGCGGGCTGAAAGATGAAGTGCACGGTGCCGTCGAAATCGTCGGGCCCCTGCTGCGACAGGTGCCACGCGGCGGCCAGCAGCATCGTCGTGTGGCCGTCGTGGCCGCAGGCGTGCATGCGGCCGGGGTTCGTCGACTTGTGGGCGAACTCGTTGGCCTCGTGCAGCGGCAGCGCGTCCATGTCGGCGCGCAGGCCGATGGTGCGGCTGCCGGTGCCCTTGCGCAGCACGCCCACGAGCCCCGTGCCGGCAATGCCGCGGTGCACCTCGATGCCCCATTCGGTGAGCAGGCCGGCGACCTTCTCGGAGGTGCGGTGCTCCTCGAATCCGAGTTCGGGGTGGGCGTGGATGTCGCGTCGGATGTCGACGAAGCGGGCGACGTTGCTGGCGAAGGAATCGACGATGTTCATGGCGGGGCTGCGGTGGCAGAAGTCGTTCTCGAAGCGAACGATTCTGTCGCAGGCCGGCGCCGCCTGCCTGCCGTGCTCAGACCAGCACGCCGCCGCCGTCGACCACCACGGCCTGGCCCGTGGCGTAGCGGTTGGTCATGAGGTAAAGATAGGTCTGCGCGATGTCTTCGGGCTCGCCCACGCGGCCCACCGGCAGGGCCGCGCCGCGCTCGGCGTACATGGCCTCGCGCTGGGCCTCGGGAATGCCGGCCCACAGCGGCGTGCGGACAAAGCCCGGGCTCACGAGGTTGACGCGGATCGGCGCCAGCTCCACCGCCAGCGCGCGCGTGAAGGCCTCCATGGCGCCGCAGATGCTCGCGCCCGCCGTCCAGCCCTTTTGCGGCCGCAGGCTGGCGACGCCACTGGTCAGCACCACCGAGCCGCCGGGCCGCAGGTGCGGCGCCGCGTGCTTCACGGCGGCGATGGCGCCGAAGACGCGCACGTCGAAGGCCTTGCGGATCGCGTCGATGCCGGTCTCGGCCAGCAGGCCGATCTGCAGCGATTCGCCGGCGCTGTAGACGAGGTGGTCGAAAGACCCGAGCCGCTCGAACAGGCCGCGCACCGCGGCCTCGTCGGCGAGGTCGACCGCGTGGCCCTCGGCGCGCTCGCCGAGCACGGCCAGGGCCTCGGCCACACGCTGGCTGCGCGAAGACACGACCACCACCGAAGCACCGGCGGCCAGCGCCGCCTGCGCCGTGGCAAGGCCGATGCCCGAGGTGCCGCCCAAGAGGACGACGCGTTGGTTCTGGAGAGGGAATGCGCTGGATGCGATGGTCATGAAAGGCCCCGTGCAGGTGATGAATGGAACGACAAGGCCACGACTATCATTCCGCACACTCGTTTGATAAACGGGCCAACTCTTCGATCACTCCTTAACAAGACTTGCGAATGGACCGCCTCACCAGCATGGCGATGTTTGCGCGCGTGGTCGAGCGCGGCAGCTTCGCCGCCGCCGCCGAAGGCAGCGGCATGACGCCCACCATGGTCGGCAACCACGTGCGCGAACTGGAGCGGCGCCTGAAGGGCCGGCTGATCAACCGCACGACGCGGCGCCAGAGCCTGACCGAGCTTGGCAAGCGCTACCACGCACGGTGCGTGGAGATCCTCGCGCTGGTCGATTCGGCCGAACTCGACGCCCGCGAGATGCAGGCCAGCCCGCGCGGCCGGCTGCGCGTGAGCTGCCCCGTCACCTACGGCACGCGGGCGCTAGTGCCGGTGCTCGCGAGCTACCTGGACCGCTACCCGGACGTGCAGGTGGAGCTGTCGCTCAACGACCGCTTCGTCGACCTGGCCGAAGACGGCTTTGACGCCGCGATCCGCGCAGGCGAGCTGCCCGATTCGGGCCTGATCGCGCGGCCGCTGCGACCGTCGCCGCGCGTGGCCTGTGCGTCGCCCGCCTACCTGGCGCATCACGGGCATCCGCAGGTGCCCGCCGACCTGGCGCAGCACAACTGCCTGGCCTTCCTGTTCGCCACCGGGCCCGAGCGCGACTGGCGCTTTCCCCGGCCCGACGGCAAGGGCGCCGAGCGCATCACCGTGCGCGGCCGGCTCGACGTGAACGGCGGCATGGCGCTGCGCGAGGCTGCGCTCGCGGGGCTGGGCGTGATCCTGCAGCCCGAGCTGATGCTGAAAGACGACCTGGAGGCAGGGAGGCTCGTGCGCCTCTTTCCCGACTGGCCGGCGCCCACGTGGCCGGTGCATGTGGTGCATCTGCCCGACACCCACATGCCGCCGAAGCTGGAAAGCTTCATCGCCTTCCTGCAGCAGACGCTGGGGCGCGGCACCTGAAGGGCCGCGCCAGGGGGCTTGCGCCAGCAAGCGTCAGCCGAGCCGCCCTTCCTGCCGCAGCTTCGCGCCGATGCGGCGGATCTCGGCCTCGCCCTGGTCGAGCGTCGCGCGGCTCGTGTGCACCGAGTAGTGGCCCATCACCAGTTCGTGCGGATGCTTCACCGCCGAGCCCAGCACGAAGGACGTGTCGCCATGCGCCACGAAGTCGAGGGCCGCGTCCGATTCCTCGAACACCGCCAGCTCGCCGGCACCGACGGGGCCACCGGCGCTGTAGCCCGCGCCGAGCCGGCCCGCGTTGACCGCAACCCAGCCCACCGTGTGGCCGGCGGGCGGCGTGTAGCGCCAGTGTTCGCCGTCTTTCAGTTGCACGGCCAGGTAGTTCATCGGGGACGGCGCCGGAATGGCGCTTTGCGCCGCGCCGTAGCGCCCGAGCAGCACGCGCGCCGGGCCTTCCTTCGGCACCTGCGAGGGCGCGAGGTAGATGCTCTGGGCCGGTGCGTTTTCTTCCGAGGCCGGCAGCGCCACCCACAGCTGGAAGCCCTCCACGCGCTGGACGCCCGGCGCGGGCGCGCCGGTGTGCCACACGCCATTGCCCGCGCGCATCCACTCGACGCCGCCGCCCAGCAGCACGCCCTGTTCGCCGGTCGTGTCTTCGTAGAGCGTGTCGCCCTCGATCAGCCAGGTGAGCGTGGCAATGCCCGAATGCGGATGCAGCCCGAAGCCCTTGTGGCCGCCCTCGGTGTTGAAGCCGAACAGGTCGAGAAACACGAAGGGCTTGAGGAACTCGCCCAGGTCGCCCGGGCTCACGAGCCGCGTGATCGCTCCGTGCTTCGAGCCGCGCGTGCGGTAGACGATGGCGCGGGCCTCGGTGTCGGTCGCCGTGCCGGTTGCAGTTGCAGTGGCGGTGGTCATGCGGCCTCCCTCGCGGTCTTCAGCGCCTTGGCCCACCACGTGATGTCGTCCAGCATGCCCTTGGCGGCCTGCGCCAGATGCGGGAAATCTTCGAAGGTCTTGCCCTGCTGCCAGATGCCCATGAACTCGACCATGCCGATGTGCACGGCGTTGCGCACCGGCGCCATCTGCATCTCGACCGCGACCAACCGCAGCTGCTCCACGGCCCGCGCCGCACCCACGCCGCCGTAGCCCACGAAGCCTATCGGCTTGCGGACGAACTCCTTGTAGGCCCAGTCGATCGCGTTCTTCAGCACCGCGCTGGGGCCGTGGTTGTATTCGGGCGTGACGACGACCAGGCCGTCGAAGGTGGCCAGCTTGGCCTGCCAGCGCTGCGCAGCCTCGTTCTTCACCGGGCCCCAGGCGGGCGCGCCGGCTTCGTTGAAGAAGGGCAGCGGATGGTCGCGCAGGTCGACCAGTTCGAAGGCAAGGTCGGTGCGCTGCTTCGCGATGTCGTGGATCCACTGCGCGGGCTTTTCGCCGAAGCGGCCTTCGCGGGTCGAGCCGAGGATGATGCCGATGCGGGGTTGTTGTTGCTGGGTCATGGGGTGCTCCAAGAAATTGAAAGAAAGAGGTCAGGCCGCCGTGACGGCCAGCCGGGACACGGGACGAAGGCGCCAGGCGACGAAGCCCGACAGCAGCGCCAGCACCGCCGCCGGCGCGGGGTTGCCGCCGATCAGCACCAGGTGCGTGGCCACGCCGCAGACCATCGTCACGGCCAGCAGCAGACCGCCGAGGAAACCGGTCGCCGGCACGAGCAGCAGCACGGCACCGCCGACTTCGACCAGACCGGTCACATAGCGGAACCACTGGCCGAAGCCGATGGCATCGAAGACCTGGACCATCTGCGGCACGCCGGCCAGCTTGGATGCGCCAGCCGCGCCGAAAGCCAGCGCCAGAAGGATGCGAACGCCCCAGACGATGCGACGCTGGGTGGGGGAGGCAAGGGGTGTTGAAGAAGTCATGGGCAGAAGGTTAGGCACGCACCCACTGATCGACTAGACGGTAGAGTCGGATTGCACTCGTCCAAAATCCGAAGGAATCAACCCGCCATGCTCGACCTCAACGACATCGCCATGTTTGTGCAGGTGGTGCGCCACGGCAGCTTTGCCGAGGCCGGCCGGCGCCTGGGCCTGCCGCCCAACACCGTGAGCCGGCGCATCCAGCAGCTCGAGGCGCAACTGGGCACCCGGCTGATGCAGCGGTCGACGCGCAAGCTGACCTTGACGAGCGCGGGGCAGGAATTTCATGACCGCTGCGCCGGCGCGGTCGATGGGCTGGTCGCGGCGGGGCAGGAACTGGTGGCGGGCGGCCAGGCGCCAAGCGGGCTGGTGCGGGTGGCCGCGCCGGCGGACTTCTTCGACTTCTTCCCGATGGAATGGATCGCGGATTTCCTTGCGGCCCATCCGCTGGTCAAGCTCGACTTCGTGCTCAGCGACGCCCCCGCCGACCTGATCGCCGAGCGGATCGACGTGGCGTTCCGTGGCGGCGTGCTGCGCGATTCAGGCTACATCGGCCGGCGGCTGGCCACGCGCAGCGGCGGCTTGCTGGCAAGCCCCGCCTACATCGCGCGACGCGGCCAGCCCGCCAGCCTGCAGGACCTGGTGAACCACGACTGCGTGACCCCGCCGCACCCCACCGGCCACACCACCTGGCGGCTCGCCGGCCCCGATGGCGAAGAAGAAGTGCAGGTGACGGGCCGCTTCACCGGCAACACCGCGCAGGCGCTGCGCAAGGCCGCGCTGGCCGGGCTGGGCATCACGCAGCTGCCGCCGTCGATGGCCACGCGCGACGAGCAGGAAGGCCTGCTGGTGCCGGTGCTGCCGCAGTACCAGTACACCGGCCGAGGGCTGAGCGTGGTCTACCCGAGCCGCAAGCACCTGCCGCTGGCAGTGTCGACCTTCATCGACACCGTGATCGGCAAGCTGGGCCAGATGGATGTGCTGCAGGAGCCCACCCCGCCGGGGAAAGCCTAGCCGCCAGCGCCTTTTCGGTTTCCACTGAAAATGCGACCCCATGAAAATCGAAAAAGACACCGTCGTCACCATCAAGTACAAAGTCTCGGACGCGCAGGGCAAGCTCATCGAAGCCAGCCCCGAGCCGATGGCCTACCTGCACGGTGGCTACGAGAACACGCTGCCCAAGATCGAGGAAGCGCTCGATGGCAAGGAAAAGGGCTTCCAGACCACGCTGAACCTCTCGCCCGAAGATGCCTTCGGCCAGCGCGACGAGGCGCTGGTGCGCACCATTCCCAAGACCGAATTTCCACCGGGCGTGAAGGTCGGCGGCCAGCTGCAGGGACGGCTGGACGACGGCACGCAGCATGTGTTCACCGTGACGAAGATCAAGGGCCCGGTCGTGCTGCTCGACGGCAACCATCCGTGGGCCGGCAAGGCACTGCGCTTCAGCCTGCAGGTGACGGACGTGCGCGCGGCGCTGCCGGTGGAGATCGAACACAGGCACGTGCATGGGGCGCACGGGCACCATCACTGACCTGTAGCCCAGGCCATGGATTTCCCCAACGCTTCCAACATCTCCAGCGTTTTCGGCGTCATCACCCCGCTGCTCTTCGCGGGGGCCTTCCTCTGGGTGGTGCTGCGCACGGAGTCTCGTCATGTGCTGATCAGCCGGCTCTGGCAATTGGTATATGGGAAGCAGGAAATCTCAGACCCCCAGGTTCGTGCGTTCGTCGACGAACAAACGAGCCTGATCTCTTTTCGCATGTTTGCGGGCGTCCCGGTTGCCAGCCTGCAGGAAGCGCATCAACTGATTGAGTGGGCGAAGCTGAACGGGGTGGAGATGCGCACGCTGAGCATGTGCGGCGAACTCTTTGATTCCAATCTTTGCCAGGTCAAGGTTCACAAGCTGCCGTCTCGGTTTGCGCAGGCGTGGAGACTGTTCGGGCTCTCCATCGCCTTGGCGGTCGGCGTCCTCAGCGTGGTGAGCCTCTTCTCATCTCAATCGCTTCTCTCGCTCAAGAGCACGGACCGGTATTTCTGGGCCAGTCCAACAGAGGTGAAACCGCTCTGGCCCCTTGGTGCGGCGGTACTCGGAGTCGCCCACTGCTCACAAACTGCAAGCGAAAACGCCACGCGCACGACGTTCACCGAACAGGAAGTCGGCATCCTTTGTGACGTTCTGAAATCGGCGAGCACACCCGAGTTCATGAAGAAGGCGTTGAGCGATCAGCGCTGGTCTCTGGCGATGCTGATCGCGTTCACTCTGTGGCTCTCGTGGATCGGCTTCTTTGCATGGGCTGCCGGATTCGCCGCGCACAGCCTGGCCAAACGCCACATCGATCCGTCGCTCCCAGGCGCTCAATTGAGTCTGGATCTTGGCGATTAGCTGCGCTTCTTCCAGAACCGCGGCGCGCCTTCGATCTTCTCCAGGGCCTTGCGACAGGCCTTCGCGCCAGCCGCGTGGCGCGCGCTGAACCAGCCCACGGCGAACCACGCACGTGCATCGCGCGCTGTGGCCTCGCGGTACAGGGCCAGCGCCACGGCTTCGTCATTGAATTCGCCCAGCGCGTCTTGCGCGGGGCGCAGCGCTTTCAGGTAGCGCTCCGCGGCGTCCTTGTCGCGGCCCTTGTCTTGTGCCTCGAACAAGGGCGCGACGAATTCGGCGAGGTAGCGCAGGCGCTTGAGGCGCTTGCGCACGCGGTGCTGGCTTTCGGTGTCCAGCGCCTCGAAGCGCGCGCCGTCGCGCGCGGCCTGCTTGTGCAGTTGCTGCAGGCGCTTGCGCAGCAGGCGACGGGCCGCGTCGGCACTCATCGGACGAGGGGCTGACGGGATGGTCTCGACCGTTTCTTCCTGAGCGCTGCTCGCCGGTGCGGCTTCTTCCGGTCCTGCGGCGGTGAATCCGATCAGCGAGACCAGCACGTTCTGGAACGCCGACGCACGCACCACGTCGCCGGGCGATGGCGCATGGGCTGCCGCGTCGTCGCCGGCCAGCGGATCGAAGTCCGGTGCACCCGCGTCGCGCAGTTGCGGCTGCGCGAGCTTCACGACCTGCTCGCGGTCGCGCAGGGCGCCGAGCGCGCGGAAGGCATCGATCAGCGGCGGCTCCCATCCGCCCGCATCGAGCAGGCCCGAGGCCGCATCGAGCCCCGCCAGTTCGCGCAGCGCGGTGCGCAGGCGTCGGATGCCGATGCGCAGTTGGTGAATCTGCTCTTCATCGGTGCTGCCGGCGGCGATCTCGCTGGCGTTGGGCAGCATCTGCGCGAGGCAGGATGCGATCACGGCCTGCTGGATGGCACGGCCGTCGGGGTGCTGCACGGCGAAGCGGGGGGCCTCGGCTTTCACGGCGGGCACGCTGTCTTGCGCGGCCAGCAGGCGCGCGCCGCGCTCGGCCTTCGAGATGGTGCTGAACCACAGCCCGTGCTGCTGCGACCAGCGGCGCGCGAGCGACACCAGCCCCTGCACGTCGCCGCGCTTGAGTTCCAGCTCCAGCTCGCACACGGGCGATTCGCGCTGCTCGGGCGTGCCCGCGTGGGCGACGACCTTGCCGACGTCGAGCGCCATCTCGACGACCGCGCCGCCGGGCCCGGTGACGCGCACGTCACGCGTGAGCCGCACGATGTCGGTCGATTGCCGCTCGACCAATGGCACAGCGCCATCGGCCAGCAGTTTGGCGAGGCGCTCGCCGACGGGTGTGCCCTGGTGGCGCAGCGGGTCGATGCCGGGCGCCGCGCCGGCCGCGCCCAGGTCGACGTTGTGCTCCAGCCGGTGCAGCGCGTTGTCGCCCGTGGCCTTGACGGTCTGCACCCAGCGCCGCCCCTCCTTGCGCAGCCGTAGCACCATGCCGTGCGCGGCGAGTTGCTGGTCGACGGTGTCGAAATAGCGGGCCTGAAGGCGGGTGCGGACCACGGTGCCGCGCCGCAGGGCGGCCTCGACGGCCTTCAGGCGGCCGGCGGGAATGCAGAACTTGAACTCGATTTCCATGGCGGCCATGATGCCCCGTCTTTTTTCCCTCATGCAACGCGGGCCGCATCGAGCACACCGGGACACGCCATTCCCGCCCGCCATCGCCAGAATGACCGCATGCCGATGCCGACACCCACGCCGCCTCCGTTCGCTGCCACGGCCCCAGCCGGTGCCGCAAAGGCCTCGGTGCGCTATCTCGATCTGCTGTCGCGCGCGGCGGCGCACGTGGAAGCGAACCTCGACGCGGCGCTGGACGCGGACCTGCTGGCGCGGCAGGCGGCGATGTCGCGGCATCACTTCCATCGCGTGTTCCATGCGTATTTCGGGCTGACGGTGGGCGGCTACGTGACGTGGCGGCGGCTACGGCGCGCCTGCGAGCTGCTGGCCGCGCGGCGCTCGACCCCGGTGCTCGAAGCGGCACAGGCGGTGGGCTTCGAATCGGCGCAGGCGTTGGCGAAGGCGATGCGGCGCGAGCTGGGCACGACGCCGACCGCCGTGCGCGACGGCGGCGAGCCGGCATGGGCGCGGTTCTTTGCGCAGCGCCACATTCCCGATGGCAACGGGGCGACAGCGGAGGCGGACATGCGTCCGCTGCAGCCGCGCTGGGTCGAGGCACCCGCGCTCGACGCGCTCACCACCACCGGCCGTGGCATGACGCAGGGCACGATGATGCGCGCGGCGCAACAGGCGTTCGGCGAGCTGTGGCCCGCGCTGCTGGCGGGTGGGCTCGCGGCGCAGGTCACGCACACCATCGCCACGATGCCGGAGGAGCCGCAAGGTCCGGAGGACGCGGACTGCCGCATCCTGGTGGGCGCGCTGTTCGGCCACTCGCTGCCCGACGGGCATGGCAAGCCGACGCAGCCGCCGGTCGCACTGGACGGCAGCCTTGCGTGGTGGCATCTGCCGGCAGGGCGCTATGCGGTGTTCACGCACACGGGGCCCTACACCGGCCTTCACACGATGTGGAAGGCCATCTACCGGCATTGGCTGCCGGCCACCGGCTACGCGACGCGCGATGTGCCGGGTTTCGATCTCTACCTGGACGATCCGCGCAGCACGCCCGAGGCGCGGCTGCGCACGCACCTGTATCTGCCGCTGCAGTAGCGGCAAGAAGGAGATTCATCATGGCGACGACAGTGATGGCGGCAGCGACGAACCCGGTCGATCTTCTGTCCGCGGGTGCCGCGCAGTCGGCGCGGGCACTGGCGGCGGGGCAGGTGAGCGCTGTAGCGCTGTGCGAGGCGGCCATCGGCCGCATCGAGGCACTCGACGGCGCGCTCCACGCGGTGGCGGTATGCGATTTCGCCCGTGCCCGCCACCAGGCGGCCGAAGCCGATGCGGCACTGGCGCGCGGCGAACGCCGGCCGCTGCTCGGCGTACCGATGACGGTGAAGGAGGCATTCAACGTCGCCGGCCTGCCGACCACCTGGGGCCTGCCGCCGTTTCGCGACTTCGTGCCGACACAGGATGCGGTGGCGGTGCAGCGGCTGAAGGCGGCAGGCGCGGTGATCCTCGGCAAGACCAACGTGCCGCCGGCACTGGCCGACTGGCAGTGCGCGAACCCGCTCTACGGCCGCACGGTGCATCCGCTCGACGCGGGGCGCACGCCGGGTGGATCGTCGGGCGGTGGCGCGGTGGCCATTGCCGCGGGCATGGTCGCGCTCGAACTGGGCACCGACCTGATGGGCTCGCTGCGCATTCCCGCGGCCTTCTGCGGCGTGTACGCACACAAGCCGAGCCACGGCCTGCTGCCGACGCGCGGCTTCGCGTTTCCGGGCACGCAGGAGTCGCCGGCAGGACTGCCTTCGGTGATCGGGCCGATCGGGCATTGCGCAGAAGACCTCGGCCTGGCGCTGGATGTGCTGGCCGGGCCCGACACGGCGCGCGCCGCCGACGCACGCACCGCGCTGCCCGCGGCGCGCCATGCGTCCGCGAAGGACTGGCGGGTGCTGGTCGTGACATCGCATCCTCAAGCCGCCGTGGCCGCCGAGGTGCGCGCCGCCGTCGATGCCGCAGGGCAGCGGCTCGCGAAGGCCGGTGCACAAATCGCCCACGCGAGCGATCTGCTGCCCGATCTGGCCGAGGTCAACGACACCTACCAGCAGATCGTGCAGACGGTGCTCGCCCACGCCGAGCCGGGCGGCCAGACGTCGATGCCGCTGCGCGCATGGTTCGACCTCCTCGCCACGCGCACGCGCATCCGGGCCCAGTTGCGCGTGCTGTTCGAGGCGTTCGACGCGGTGCTGTGCCCCGTCTTCGGCTGCGCCGCCTTTGCGCACGTGACCGAGCCCGACTGGGGCAAGCGCACGCTCGCCATCGATGGCCGCGCCACGCCTTACGGCGCGCAGGGCGCCTGGGCCAGTCTGGCGAGCCTGGGCGGCCTGCCGGCCACGGTCGCGCCGGCAGGGCGCAGCGCGGAAGGGCTGCCATTGGGGGTGCAGATCGTCGGGCCATACGGCGAAGACCGCAGCACGATCGCGCTGGCCGGAATCCTGGCCAGACTGGCAGCCTGAAAAATCATGTGGACGCCGTCCATTTTCTTTGATATCTTTTGTGGACGGTGTACACAACACATCGGAAACACCCACCGTATCCACCTTCATCCCTACAGGACAACCTCATGGCCAACAAGCAGATCTTCGTCAACCTTCCCGTCAAGAACCTCGAAAAGACCAAAGCATTCTTTGCCGCGCTGGGCTACACCTTCAACGCGCAATTCACCGACGCCAACGCCGCGTGCATGGTCATCCAGGAGGGCAGCATCCACGCGATGCTGCTGGTCGAAGACTTCTTCAAGACCTTTACCACCAAGAGCCTGACCGACACCAGCAAGAGCACCGAGGTGCTGCTGTGCCTGTCGTGCGAGAGCCGCGCCGAGGTCGATGCGCTGGTCGCCAAGGCGGTGGCCGCCGGCGGCACGACGCCGCGCGAACCGCAGGACTACGGCTTCATGTACAGCCACGGCTTCCAGGACATCGACGGCCACCTTTGGGAGCTGGCGTACATGGACCCGAACGCCATCGTGACCCATCAGAACCCGTAAACAACGCCACGCGGCTGAAGACCCGAACGATGCCCATCGTTCCATACGCGCTCTTCACTGTTGCAAGGACGGCGCCTACCGGAAGGCGGCGGCGCCCCGATATTCCTTCCACTGGCACGGCATCATCGGCCGCGCCCCATCTGGAAAGGAATAGCCCCATGTCCGACAACAACAAGAGCCCCGAGAGCCCCATCGTCCGGGTCGCACCGCTCGGTTTTCCGTGGCAGACGATCGACCCGTTCCTGTTCTGCGTCTACCACGACGACGCCTACCCGAAGGCCAACGGCCAGATGGGCCCCGAGGCCTCGCTGGCCGGCCGCCAGATCGGCCAGGACTTCAGCCGCAAGGACGGCTGGAGCATGTACCACGGCGACACGGTGCCGGGCTTTCCCTCGCACCCGCACCGCGGCTTCGAGACGGTGACCATCGTGCGCAAGGGCCTGGTCGATCACTCCGACTCGCTGGGCGCCACCGCGCGCTTCGGCGGCGGCGACGTGCAGTGGCTCACGGCCGGCAAGGGCATCGTGCATTCGGAGATGTTCCCGCTGCTCGACACGGGCGCGCCGAACCCGCTGGAGCTGTTCCAGATCTGGCTCAACCTGCCGGCCCGCAACAAGATGGCCGAGCCGCACTTCACGATGTTCTGGTCGGACGCCATCCCGCGTTTTGCCTCCGACGACGCCAAGGGCGGCCGCACCGACGTCGCGGTGATCGCCGGCAAGCTCGACGACGGCGCGAACGGCCAGGACCCGATCCAGCCGCTGGCGCCGCCGCCCGATTCATGGGCTTCGCAGGCCGACGCCGACGTGGCGATCTGGACGATCAAGATGACGCCCGGCGCCCAATGGACGCTGCCCGCCGCCACGGGCGAAGGCACGCGGCGCATGCTGTACTTCTTCAAGGGTGCGGTGGCGCACATCGCCGGCCAGCGCGTGGAAGGCCCGGCAGCCATCGAACTGCGCGCGAATGCGGCCATCGAAATGGCCAACGGCAACGACGAGGCGAGCGAGTTCCTGGTGCTGCAGGGCCGCCCGATCGCCGAGCCGGTGGTGCAGTACGGCCCCTTCGTGATGAACACGCAGGCCGAGATCAGCCAGACCATGGCCGACTACCGCCGCACCCAGTTCGGCGGCTGGCCCTGGGACGATTCGGCGCCGGTGCACGCGCACGACGCGGCGCGCTTTGCCCGGCATCCGGGCGGGCGCGAGGAAATGCCGGCGTAAGCAGGGCCGACCGGCCTCTGCGTGCCTTTCAGAACGTCTTGAGCACCTCGACGCTCAAGGCGGTCATGCTGGGAATGAACTCGATCACGTCGGTGCGCGCGACGCCGTTCTGCACGAACGGATCGCGCGCCAGCACCGCCTCCAGCCCCTCGCGGTCGCCCGACCGCGCCAGGATCACGCCGCCCTTGCGCGGCACCTGTCGACCCGAGGCCACGAACAGGCCGCTCGCGTAGTGCTTCTTGAGCCAGGTGAGGTGCGCGTCCATCAGCGCGTCGAGTTCCTCGAGCGGGCGGATGTAGGTGAGGGTGACGATGAACATGGCGGGATCGCGGGTAGTGCGGAAGCCCCGATCCTATGGCCTGCGCGGGGCCGTTGCGGGGCGCGTGTGTGTCTGCCGGGTAACTGTGCCTACGGTGGTTGACCGAACCCCGTTCAGCCGCCGCCCGCGAGCACCGATCCCACCAGCCATACGTTGGCCGCACTGATCACACCGAACAGCAGCCACGCCAGCCCCTTGAGCAACGGCCCGTTGGCAAAGCCGCCCATCATCGCGCGGCTGCTGGTGAAGCGGATCAGCGGCCACATCGCGAACGGCAGCTGGAAGCTCAGCACCACCTGGCTGAGCACCAGCATCTTGCCCACGCCGCCGTCGCCGAACCACCACACGCCCAGGAAGGCGGGGCCCAGCGCCAGGGCACGCGTGATGAGCCGGCGCTGCCAGCACGGGATCTTCAGGTTCAGGAAGCCTTCCATGATGATCTGGCCCGCGATGGTGCCGGTGAAGGTCGAGCTTTGCCCCGAGGCCAGCAACGCAATGCCGAACAGCGTGGCCGCGAGCGCGCTGCCGACAATGGGCTCGATGAGCCGGTAGGCGTCGTCGATCTCGGTCACTTCGCGGTGGCCCGTGGCATGGAAGGCACTGGCCGCCAGCACCATGATCGCCGCGTTGACCAGCAGCGCGAGCGACAGCGACACCACCGCGTCGAGCGTGCAGAAGCGCACCGCCTCGCGCCGGGCCGCGTCGGTGTCGGCGATCAGCCGCGTCTGCACGATGGACGAATGCAGGTACAGGTTGTGCGGCATCACCGTCGCGCCGACGATGCCGATGGCCAGGTACAGCGCGCCCGGCTGCTGCAGCCGTTCCAGGCTGGGGCCGAAGCCCATCGCCACGCCGAACCAGTTGGGCGGCGCCATCGCCAGCTCGACGATGAAGCAGCCCGCGATGGTGCCCACCAGCCCGAGCACGATGGCCTCCACACGCCGAAAGCCCGCGCCCTGCAGGCCCAACACCAGCAAGGTGTCGAAGGCCGTGATCGCGATGCCGACCGGGATCGACACGCCGAACAGCAGGTGCAGCGCCAACGCACTGCCCAGCACTTCAGCGAGGTCGCAGGCCACGATGGCCAGCTCGGCGCCCAGCCACAGCAGGCGGTTGACGCGTGGCGAGTAATGCGCGCGGCAGGCGCGCGCCAGGTCCTTTTGCGTGATCAGCCCGAGCCGCACGCACAGCGTCTGCAGCAGCATGGCCGCAAGGCTTGCCAGCAGCACCACGAAGAGCAGGCCGTAGCCGAACTTCGAGCCCGCTTCGATGTCGGTGGCCCAGTTGCCCGGGTCCATGTAGCCCACCGACACCAGCAGGCCCGGACCCGCGTAGCGCAGCAGCTTCCTGAAGAAGGGCAGCTCCTGCGGCACCGCCACGCTGCCCTTCACCTCGGAGGGGCAGAAGGGTGCGGTGGCCGTGCGGGGCAGCGGGAAGAACATGCGCGCGATGATAGGGGCGCGTCGCGAATCGAAGGGGCGGTGCGGTTGTCGCGGACCGGACCCACGCGCAAGCGCCGAATCTCTTAGATTCGACGACGGCCATCCATCCATCGATCCGTACATCGATTCATTCACTCACCTGCACCGGAGACTTTTTCAATGATCCACGTCGTTGCCGTCATCACCGCCAAGCCGGGCCAGCGCGCCGCACTGCTCGAAGCCTTTGCCGCCAACCGCGCGGCCGTGCTCGCCGAAGCAGGCTGCATCGAATACGGCGCCACGGTCGATGCGGAGGGCATTCCGCTGTCGAAGGCCAGCTTCGGCCCCGACACCTTCGTCGTGATCGAGAAGTGGGAAACGCTGGCGCACCTGCAGGCGCATGCGGTCGCACCGCACATGGCAGCGCACAGCGCGAAGACGAAAGAGCTGACGGCCGCCAAGCTGATTCACGTGCTCGAACCGGTCTGAACGTTGGAAACACGCCCATCGGCGTGATGAAGTGCCGCACAGATGCCGTAACCCCATGTTACTGTCGCGCCTCCAACAACCAACGAGGAGGAGAGCATGGCGATCACTCGCATGCATGGTGTTGCCTTCTGTGCCCTGGCCGTTCTTGCAACGGGCTGCGCGCAACTGAAGGCCCCGCCCTACGCGGCGGACTACGAAGCCCTTGACAAGCTCAAGGCGAGCAAGCCGGCCGCGGTAGCGGTGGTGAAAGTTCAACCCACCGACCCGAACGACCCGGTCAACAACCTGTCGCTGCGCGGCGCGCGCCTGACGTCGCCCAGCGGCACGTTCGCCAAGTACCTCGAAGACGCGCTGATCGGCGACCTCAAGGAGGTCTCGGCATACGACGCCAAATCCCGCACGCGGCTCGACGCACGCATCCTCAGCAACGAGATCAGCGTCGGCAACATCGTCACGGGCACGGGCGTGATGGAAGTGCAGATCGAAGTCACGCGCGAAGGCGTCCAGCGACTCAAGAAGAACTACAAGGCGAACACCAGCTTCGAGTCCAGCTTTGCGGGCATCGTCGCCATCCCTGCAGGCCAGGCAGCCTATTCGGACCTCGTGCGCACGCTGCTGCGGCAGGTGTATTCCGATCCCCAGTTCGCCGTCGCCCTCGGTCAATAAGAAAACAAAACAGCATTCGGAGAAGAAATTTCATGTCGCTCATTTCCAGAACCCTCCGCGCCGGCATGGCGCTCGCATTTGCAGCCGTGCTCGCCGGTTGCGCACATCCCATCAACGTCGGCACCGACACGGCGCCGCCGCGCGTCGAAGCCAACCTGGTCCAAAAGAAGGTGGCCTACACCATGACCGACGCCCAGCGTGCCCTGCAGGCCGTGACGCCCGGCGGCGGCGGCGACCGCATCAGCTACTACCCCTACCGCGACCTGGAGAAGTCGATTCGCGACGCACTGCGCGCCGTCTACCAGGACGTGGTCGTC
The DNA here is from genome assembly GCF_043658315.1 of Variovorax sp. VaC1. Classification (NCBI taxonomy): domain Bacteria; kingdom Pseudomonadati; phylum Pseudomonadota; class Betaproteobacteria; order Burkholderiales; family Comamonadaceae; genus Variovorax; species Variovorax sp. VaC1. The sequence continues at coordinate 317,767 of NZ_JBIGLT010000005.1, forward strand.
CTGAAGTCCGCCGCCGACGCCAATGCAGTCCAGGCTTCGGGCGCCGCGCTCGTGTTCACGCCCGAGATCAAGACCGACTCGGGCTCCCCATCGCCCTTCACCTGGCCTCCTACGTATTTCACGACCGAGGTGTCGTGCGTCGTGACCGATCCGGCCGGTGTCGAAGTCACGCGCGTCAAGGCATCGGGCCGGGGAGAGGCGGAGTTCAGCGAGTTCAAGAGCGAACTCGGCCTGTCCGCCAAGCGCGCGGCGACCAACATGTCCACGCAGCTCGCCAGCGAAATCCAGAAGAACGAAAAGCTGCGCTGATGCGCATCGCGGTCTTCCGACCGCCCATGAAAAAAGCGCCCGAGGGCGCTTTTTTCGTTTGAGCCGCGAAGCCTTACTTCGACACGACCTTCACCATCTCCAGGCACTTGTTCGAGTAGCCCCATTCGTTGTCATACCAGCTCACGAGCTTCACGAACGTGCCGTCCAGTGCAATACCCGCTTCGGCGTCGAAGATCGAGGTGCGCGGGTCGCCGCGGAAGTCGGTGGCCACCACCTTGTCTTCGGTGTAGCCCAGCACGCCCTTGAGTGCGCCTTCGCTCTGTGCCTTCATTTCGGCGCAGATTTCCTTGTACGTGGCTTCCTTGACCAGCTCGACCGTGAGGTCGACCACCGACACGTCGGAGGTCGGCACGCGGAAGCTCATGCCGGTGAGCTTCTTGTTGAGCTCGGGGATCACCACGCCCACGGCCTTGGCAGCACCGGTGCTCGAAGGAATGATGTTCTCGAGGATGCCGCGGCCGCCGCGCCAGTCCTTGTTGCTCGGGCCGTCGACGGTCTTCTGCGTGGCGGTGGCAGCGTGCACGGTGGTCATCAGGCCGCGCTTGATGCCCCACTTGTCGTTCAGCACCTTGGCCAGCGGGGCCAGGCAGTTGGTGGTGCAGCTGGCGTTGCTGATGATGGCTTCGCCGGCGTACTTCTTGTCGTTCACGCCGTAGACGAACATGGGGGTGTCGTCCTTCGACGGTGCCGACAGGATCACCTTCTTGGCGCCCGCGTCGATGTGCTTCTGCGCCGTTTCCTTGGTGAGGAAGAGGCCCGTGGATTCGAGCACGATGTCGGCGCCGACTTCGTCCCACTTCAGCTGCGACGGGTCGCGCTCTTGCGTGAGGCGGATCTTCTTGCCGTTGACGATCAGCGTGTTGCCTTCAACCGTCACTTCGCCCTTGAAGCGGCCATGCACCGAGTCGTACTGGAGCATGTAGGCCAGGTATTCGGGCTCGAGCAAGTCGTTGATGGCAACGATCTCGATGTCGTTCTTGAAGTTCTGCACTGCTGCGCGCAGCACGTTGCGACCGATGCGGCCGAAGCCGTTGATACCGAGTTTGATAGCCATCTGACTTGCTCCTAAGGTTGAAAACTTGTTGTGAACGAACGGGAAGAAGAAGCGCCTGCCGCGGCTCAGTCGCGCAGTGCGGCTTCGACCGTGGCGGCGACGTTCTCTGCCGTGAATCCGAAATGCTTGAACAGCTCCGGTGCCGGTGCCGACTCGCCATAGGTGTCGATGCCGACGACAGCGGCGCAGCCGTACTTCCACCAGCCACCGGTGCAGCCCATTTCGACGGCGATGCGCGGCAGCTTCTTGGGCAGCACGGCCTTTTTGTAGGCGAGGTCCTGGCGGTCGAAGGTGGTGGTCGAAGGCATCGACACCACGCGCACGGCGATCTTCTTTTCGGCCAGCAGCTTCTGTGCGGCCAGCGCGAGCTGCACTTCGGAGCCGGTGGCGATGATGACGGCGGCGGTCTTCTTGTTCTTCAGGCCGACGACTTCCGGCTCGGACAGCACGTAGGCGCCGCGGCTGATGTCGCCCAGCTCCGACTTCGGTGCGTAGGCAATGTTCTGGCGGCTCAGCAGCATCGCGGTCGGGCGCGTCTGGTTCTGCAGGGCCACGGCCCATGCCACGGCGGTTTCGGCCGTGTCGCCCGGACGCCAGACGTCCAGGTTGGGAATGAGGCGCAGCGAGGCGGCGTGCTCGATCGACTGGTGGGTCGGGCCGTCTTCGCCCAGGCCGATGGAGTCGTGCGTGAACACGTGGATCACGCGGCGCTTCATCAGCGCGGCCATGCGGATGGCGTTGCGGCTGTAATCGCTGAAGGTGAGGAAGGTGCCGCCGTAGGGGATGTAGCCGCCATGCAGCGCCACGCCGTTCATGATGGCCGCCATGCCGAACTCGCGCACGCCGTAGTTGATGTGGCGGCCGATGGTGCCGTGCGGTGCTTCAGCCGGTGCTTCAGGCTTGGCTTCGCCTTCGGCGGCTTGCTTGGGCTCGGCGGCCGGCAGGTTCATGACCACGGCGCCGGTCTTCGGATCGAAGCGCAGGGCGGGCGTGCTCTTGGTGTTGGTGAGGTTCGAGCCGGTCAGGTCGGCGCTGCCGCCGAGCATTTCGGGCAGCGCGGCGGTGAAGGCTTCGAGCGCGAGCTGACTGGCCTTGCGGCTGGCCACGGTCTCGGCCTTGGTGTGGGCGGCGACCACGGTGTCGAAGGCGACCTGGTGGAAGTCCTTGGGCAGCTCGCCCTTCATGCGGCGGGTGAACTCGGCGGCCAGCTCGGGGAACGCGGCGGCGTAGGCGGCGAACTTGTCGTTCCAGGCGGCTTCGGTCTTCGCGCCTTCGGCCTTGTGGTCCCAGTCGGCGTACACGTCGGCGGGGATTTCGAAGGGCGCGTAGTGCCAGTCGATGGCGTCGCGGGTCAGCTTGATTTCTTCGGCGCCGAGTGCTTCGCCGTGCGCCTTGGCGGTGCCAGCGCGGTTCGGGCTGCCCTTGCCGATGACGGTCTTGCAGTTGATCAGCGTGGGCTTGTCGGTCGATTGCTTGGCCTTGGCGATGGCCTTGGACACTTCCTTGGCGTCGTTGCCGTCGATCGGGCCGATCACGTGCCAGCCATAGGCGTGGAAGCGCTCTGCCACGTTGTCGATGTACCAGGGCTTGACCTGGCCGTCGATGCTGATGCCGTTGTCGTCGTACAGCGCGATCAGCTTGTTCAGGTGCCAGGCGCCAGCCAGGGCGCAGGCTTCGTGGCTGATGCCTTCCATCATGCAACCGTCGCCCAGGAAGGCGTAGGTGTGGTGGTCGACGATGTCATGGCTCTTGCGGTTGAACTCGGCGGCGAGTAGCTTCTCGGCCAGCGCGAAGCCCACGGCATTGGTGATGCCCTGGCCCAGCGGGCCGGTGGTGGTTTCGACGCCCGGCGTCACGTCGACTTCAGGGTGGCCGGCGGTCTTGCTGTGCAATTGGCGGAAGTTCTTGATCTCGCCGATGGGCAGGTCGTAGCCGGTGAGGTGCAGCACCGCGTACAGCAGCATCGAGGCGTGGCCGTTCGAGAGCACGAAGCGGTCGCGGTCGAACCAGTGCGGATTGGCCGGGTTGTAGCGCAGATGGTCGCCCCAGAGTGCGACGGCCATGTCGGCCATGCCCATCGGTGCACCCGGATGTCCGGAATTTGCTTGTTGGACGGCATCCATAGCCAGCGCGCGAATCGCGTTGGCCATCAGGGCTTCGTTTGCCATGGGCATGGGACTTTCGGGGGAAAAGGGTGGGTGGGGGTAGGGGGAACCCGCGATTTTACCGGGCGAGCCCGGGCCGGCGCCGATACAGGCCCAACACCCCGCTGATGTTCTTGTGCGGCAGCCAGACTGCTAGAGTTGCCACCCATGCATGGGCTGCACCTCACCGCCGACCTCCACGACTGCCAATGCGGCCTTCAATGGCTCACCGATGGCGCGGCCCTGGGGGCGGTCTGCACCAAGGCCGTTTCGGCCGCCGGACTGCAGGAGGTGGGCAAGCTGGTGCACGCATTTCCGGCCACGCCGAAGGGCCCGGGCGGCGTGACGGCCACGCTGCTGCTGGCCGAATCGCACCTGTGCATCCACACCTGGCCCGAGCAGCGCGGCGTGACGCTCGACGTGTACGTCTGCAATTTCGGCGGCGACCATTCGGCCAAGGCGCACGCGCTGATGGAATGCCTGGTCGCGCTGTTCCAGCCCCGCCACAGCGAACGCAACGAGCTGCAGCGCGGCCGCGTCGCAGCGTGAATGAAGCTCGCCCCAGGCTTCGCGCACTTCGTGTCGCTTCTCCTTCCCCCTGCCGGAGGCAACACCTGAGGCCCGGCAAAGCCGGTTCCTCGGTGTTTCACGAAAAGACTGACCCATGCACATGACTTCGACCTCCGTGCGGGCCATGATCCTGGCGGCCGGCCGCGGCGAGCGCATGCGGCCGCTGACCGACGCCACGCCCAAGCCGCTGCTCGACGTGCGCGGCAAGCCGTTGATGCAATGGCCGATGGAGGCGCTGGCCGCCGGCGGCTTCACCGATCTGGTGGTCAACACCGACTGGCTGGGCGCGCAGATTTCCAATCGTTTCGGCCCGAATCCGTCGTTGAACAGCGGCCCGGCGCTGTCGATTTCATATTCTGAAGAAGGCCGCGACTTCGGTGGCGCGCTCGAAACGGCGGGCGGCATCGTGCGTGCGCTGCCGGTGCTGGGCGATGTGTTCTGGGTCGCGGCCGGCGATGTGTTCGCACCCGGTTTCGCCTTCACGCAGGCGTCGGTGGACCGCTTCGTCGCCAGCGGCAAGCTCGGGCACCTGTGGCTGGTGCCGAACCCCGCGCACAACCTCAAGGGCGATTTCGGCCTGTCGCCGGAGGGCCTTGCGCTCAATTCAGCCACCGAGAAGTTCACCTTCTCGACCATCGGCCTGTACCGCGCCGCACTGTTCGCGCCGCCGTACTGCGGCATCCCGCCCGGCAACCCGGCCGGCCTCAAAGCCCCGCTGGCACCGATCCTGCGCGCCGCGATGGACAATGAACTGGTGAGCGCCGAGCTCTACACCGGCCCCTGGACCGATGTGGGAACCCCCGAACGGCTTGCCCAACTGAACACGCCAAGATGACCTCAGCAGACACCACCACGATCTACGCCGAGCGCCGCGCGCGCCTCGCTTCGCAACTGGGCAAGGATGGCATCGCGATCATCCCGACCGCACCCGAGCGGGCGCGCAATCGCGACACCGACTTCCTGTACCGCCACGACAGCTACTTCTACTACCTGACCGGCTTCACCGAGCCCAACGCCTGGCTGGTGCTGGCGGGCGACGGCCGCGCCACGCTGTTCTGCGCACCGAAGGACATGGAGCGCGAGATCTGGGACGGCTTTCGCCTCGGCCCCGACGCGGCTCCCGCGGCACTCGGCGTCGACGAGGCCTTCTCGGTCAACGACCTCGACGCCAGGCTGCCGAAGCTGCTCGAGAACCGCTCGACCGTGTGGTTTCCGTTCGCCATCCACAAGGGCCTGGAGACCCGCGTCGACGGCTGGCTGCAGTCGGTGCGCGCCCGCGTGCGCTACGGCGCGCTGTGCCCCGAGGAGCAGCGCGACCTGTGCGGCCCGCTCGACGAAATGCGCCTCTTCAAGGACGCGCACGAGCAGGACATCATGCGTCGCGCCGCGCAGATCAGCGCGCGCGCCCACGTCCGCGCCATGCAGCTGTCGGCCCGCATGCTGCGCGAGGGCAAGGACGTGCGCGAGTACCACCTCGACGCCGAGCTGCTGCACGAGTTCCGCCTGGGCGGATCGCAATACCCCGCCTACTACTCCATCGTCGCGGCCGGCGCCAATGCCTGCGTGCTGCACTACCGTGCCGACGCCGCGCCCGTGCGCAAGGGCGAGCTGGTGCTGATCGACGCCGGCTGCGAGCTCGACGGCTACGCCAGCGACATCACGCGCACCTTCCCGGCCGACGGCCGGTTCACCGGCCCACAGCGCGCGCTGTACGACCTCGTGCTCGCAAGCCAGGATGCGGCCGCGGCCGCCACCAAGGCCGGCAACCGCTTCAACGACCCGCACGACGCGGCCGTGAAGGTGCTGTCGCAGGGCATGCTCGACCTGGGCCTGCTCGACGCCAACAAAGTCGGCAACGTGCAGGACGTGATCGACTCGCGCGCCTACTTCCAGTTCTACATGCACCGCACCGGCCACTGGCTCGGCATGGACGTGCACGACTGCGGCAGCTACGTCGAGCCCACGCAGGTCGGCGAAGTGAGCGAGCGAAAAGATCCGCTGTCGAACGAGGTCATCAAGAACCGGCCGAGCCGCATCCTGCACCCGGGCATGGTGCTCACGCTGGAGCCCGGCATCTATGTGCGGCCCGCCGACGGCGTGCCCGAGCAGTTCCACCATATCGGCATCCGCATCGAAGACGACGCGATCGTCACGGCCACCGGCTGCGAACTCATTTCGCGCGGCGTGCCGGTGAAGGCGGACGAGATCGAGGCGCTGATGCGAGCTTGACGGCGCGCTGCGACACCGGCGGCGGCGCATGCCGCGCCTGCAGGAAGTCGATGAACACCCGCAGCTTGCGCGGCATCTGCGCGCGGCTCGGGTGGTACAGGTAGAAGCCCGGAAAGGTCGGCCACCAAGGCTTGAGCAGCGGCACGAGGCGGCCGCTCTCGAAGTCGTCGCGCACCGCGCCCTCGAAGGCCGAGGTGATGCCCGCACCCGCGCGGGCCGCGGCCAGCAGCACCTCGCTGTCGTTGCTGATCAGCGGGCCGGCGAGTTCGATGTCCAGCACACGGCCGTCCTGCGCATACTCCCAGCGATAGAGGCCGCCCGTGGTCAGGCGGTAATTCAGGCACCGGTGCTCGCGCAGGTCTTCGGGCACGCGCGGCGGCTTGCGGCCCTTCAAGTAGCGCGGCGATGCAAAGGTGACCATGCGCAGCGGGCCGCCCACCGGAACACCCACCACGTCCTGCGCCAGGCTTTCGCCGAGGCGAATGCCAGCGTCGAAGCCGCCTTCCACCAGCTCGACCATGCGGTTGTCGCAGACCAGTTCAAGCGTGATGTCCGGGTAGGCGTCGGCGAAATCACCCATGTGCGGAAAGAGCAGCAGCTCAGCCGCGACGCGCGAGACATTCAGCCGCAGCAGGCCGGCGGGCTTGTCGCGCGCCTCGTCGATGCCTTCGACCGCCTGCGCCAGCGCGGCAAGCCCCGGCTGTGCGCCATCGAGGAACTGCTGCCCCAGCTCCGTCACGCCCACGCGCCGCGTGGTGCGGTCGAGCAGGCGCACGCCCAGGCGCTGTTCGAGCGCGCGCACGGTCTGCGACAGCGCGGAAGGCGACACGCCCAGTTCTTGCGCGGCGTGCGTGAAGCTGGCGTGGTGCGCCACCCGTGCAAAGGCGGCAATGGCGGGGAGCAGATCGGGCGACATGGCGTTCATTATGAAGACTGACTTCATAAAGCATTCGCCCCGGCGGGCTTTTTCCGGGGCAATGCCGCAACTACCTTCAAGGCCTTGGCGATGCAACCGCGCCGCCGCACCTCGAAAGGACATTCACCATGAAGCTCGACAACTACCTCACCCTCGGCCGATCGGGCCTGCGCGTCAGCCCGATGTCGCTCGGCACCATGACCTTCGGCAGCGACTGGGGCTGGGGTGCCGACGCCAGCGAATCGCGCCGCATGTTCGACGCCTACGTGGACCGTGGCGGCAACTTCATCGACACCGCCAACTTCTATACCAACGGCAGCTCCGAGAAGCTGCTGGGCCAGTTCATCGCCGGCAAGCGCGAGTCCGTCGTCGTGGCCACCAAGTACTCGCTGAACATGCAGCCGGGCAACCCCAACGCCGGCGGCAACCATCGCCGCAACATGATCCGCTCGGTCGAAGCAAGCCTGCAGCGGCTGGGCACCGACTACATCGACCTGCTGTACCTGCACATCTGGGACAACCTCACGCCCATCGACGAAGTGATGCGCGCCTTCGACGACCTCGTGCGCTCGGGCAAGGTGCTCTACGCGGGCATCTCCGACACGCCGGCCTGGCAGATCGCGCGCATGCAGACGCTGGCCGACCTGCGCGGCTGGGCACCGCTGGTGGCGCTGCAGATCGAGCACAGCCTGATCGAGCGCACCGTAGAGCGCGAACTGCTGCCGATGGCGCACGAGCTGGGCCTGGGCGTGATGGCCTGGTCGCCACTGGGCAGCGGCGTGCTGACGGGCAAGTACACGCGCGCCGACCTCGGCCACACGCAGAGCGCCGAAGCGGGCGTGACCGGCACGCGCAAGGACGTGGCGGCCGGCAACGGCGCGCTGCAGCCGCGCTCGCTCGACATCGCGGACGTGGTGGCGCAGATCGCGAAGGAGCAAGACCGCTCGCCGGCGCAGATCGCGCTGGCGTGGCTGCTGCATCGCACGGCGCCGACCGTCATGCCGATCATCGGCGCGCGCACCTTCGCGCAGTTCGAGGACAACCTGGGCGCGCTCGACGTGGTGCTCGACGCCGATGCGCTGCAACGCCTCGACGCGGTGAGCGCCGTTGCCAAGGGCTTTCCGCACGACTTCATGGCGCTGCCGATGACGCAGGGCGTGCTGTCGGGCGGCAGCGTGGTGCGGCGCCCGGCATGAAGCGATGGAAGGTGGTGGTGATCGGCGCGGGCGGCACCATCGGCCGCGCCGTGGTGGCGGAACTCGGCGAGCGCCATGAGGTGATCGCGGTTTCGCGCCACGGCACGCCGTTGTGTGTCGATCTCGATGCGCCGGCCACCATCGATGCACTGTTCGATGCGGTGCCCGACATTGACGCCATCGTGTCCACCGCCGCCAGCGTGCCGCTCGCGCCCTTCGGCACGTTGTCGGACGAAGGGCTGGCGCGGGCGCTGCACGCCAAGCTCTTCGGCCAGATCGCGCTGCTACAACGCGCGGCGGTGCACCTGCGCGAAGGCGGATCGGTCACGCTGACGGGCGGTCGCTTCGACGGTGTGTTGCCGGGCGGCAGCGCGGGCGCACTCGCGAACGCTGGACTGGAAGCCTTCGTGGCGCAAGCCGCGCCCGAGTTGCCGCGCGGCCTGCGCGTGAACGTGGTGGCGCCCGGCTGGGTGCAGGAGACGCTGGACGCGCTCGGCCTGCAAGGGCCGAAGGGAACGCCGGCACGCGAAGTGGCGCGGCTCTATGCAGCAGCGGTGGAAGGCACGATGAGCGGGCAGGCGCTGCGTGTCTTCGCCGGATGTCAGGCGAACAGGGCAGCGAGCAACAGCCCGAGCAGCGCGATGGCCGCAGCCGCGAATCCGATCCAGTGAAAGCGGCGCGGCGCGTAGCTCAACAAGCCCACCGTGGCCACCGCTGCAGCCGTGAGCGAGCCCAGCCAGAGCACCCAGCCGATCGTGCGGCCGCTGAACTGCAGGCTGGCACCGAGCGACACGCACAACAGCGCCGCACCGCCCAGCTGCAGCCAGCGACGCCACGGCCCTGGCGTGCTGCCGCGCCCGAAGACGTCTTCGCTGTGCCGGTCCATCGCGAGGCTCAATGCACAGAAGCCGGCCAGCGATGCGGTGAACACCGATCCGAAAAGCAGCGCGTTCATCACCACCTCACGAGCCCTGGCCCGAGGTGGCAAGCCCCGATGGCGGTTGCTTCCTGGCCGCCTGTGCGGCGGCGGTCTTGCGGCGCTTGCGCTCGACGAGCCACGCAGCACCCGCCAACCCGAAGCCCAGCGCCATCACGACCAGATCGAAACCCGCCACCGCGCTCGGCCCCGAGCGCAAGCTCACGGTCAACGGTGCGGGGCCCGTGAACGCATTGAGCACCGGCAGCAGCGAGAACAGCAACGCACCAAGCACGAGTTGCGCCTGCCACATGCGCAGCGTCGGCCGCAGCAGGCCCAGCACGGCCGTCGCGCCCCAGACGATGAAGAACCAGCGGATCTCGGCCTCGCCGCGATCGGCCACATCCAGCGGCAGCAGGCGGTTGGCCCAGAAGAACGAAGCCATCGCCACCGGCAGTCCCGCCACGGCACCGAGGTTGAGCCCGTCGACCAGCCGCAGCCCGAGGCCGATGCGCCCGCCCTGCTTGAGCGTCTTGGCGAACTTCTGGCGCTCTTTCACGGCCCACAGCAAGAGCCCCGTCGCCACCATCAGGCAGCCCGCGATGCCCGAGAGGAAGAACAGCGCGCGCAACAGCGGATCGGCGAAGCGGCCGATGTGCAGCCCATAGAGCACGCCGCGTGTTTCGGCAGCCGGCCTGGGCACGTCACCGAAAGCGCCGATCAGTTCGCCGGTGGCGCCGTTGAATTGCATCGACGGCTGGTCGTACGACAGCTGCGGCCCTTCGGCGCGCGCGATCGACACCACGGAATTCGCGTCGTTCGGCAGATGCACGGTGATGCGGCCCACGGCCGCGCCGTTCCAGTGTGCGGAGGCTTGCGCGACCATCGGCGCGATGGGCGCGAGCGGCGCCTTGTTGCCCGAAGCCTTGAACTGGTCGCGACCGCCACCCGGGAAGGCTTCGGAGAAGAACGCCTGCTCGCCGCCGCGGTCCTTGTAGGCCACCTGCGGGCCCCACGGCATGTACATGAACATCAGCGTGACGAGGCCGGTGTACGTGATCATCAGGTGATAGGGCAGTGCGAGCACCGCCGTCACGTTGTGCGCATCGAGCCACGAACGCTGGCCCTTCTTCGGACGGAAAGTGAAGAAGTCCTTGAAGATGCGCTTGTGCGTGACGATGCCGCTGAAGATCGCGACCAACATGAACATCGCGCAGAAGCCCACGATCCAGCGCGCCCACAGCGCGGGCATGTAGTGCAGGTCGAAGTGCAGGCGGTAGAAGAACTCGCCACCGCGCGTCTCGCGCGCTGCCGTCATCGCCTGGCCCGTGGCCGGGTCGAGCATGGCGCGATCGAAGCGACGGCGTCGCTCGACGGGTGCCGAGCCTGGCGGCGGGGGTGGCTTGAGCCACAGCACGCTGGTCGACGGCTCGCGCTCGGTCGGCAACGTGATGAACCAGCGCGGGGCATCGGCGCCGCGTTGCTGCAGGAAATCCACCGCGGCTTCGGCCGTCTTCGCCTGAGGCGCCGAGGTCTGCGCGATCGCGTGCAACTCAGGCTTCATCCAGAAGGTGATTTCGTCCTTGAAATACGACGCGGTGCCGGCCGCGAACACCATGAAGAGCACCCAGCCGACCAGCAGGCCCGACCAGGTGTGCAGCCACGCCATCGACTGGCGGAAACCTTCCTTCATGCGCCGCCTCCGGTGATTCGGACGAGCAACAGCAAGAGCAGGCCCAGCGGCGCGGCGGCGATGGCGAGGCCGGACCAGGCGCGCCATGCCGTGCGTGCGGCAAAGACCCACAACACGGCGAGCGCGAAGACGAGGAAGGAAGCGAGCGTGCCGGTCATGGCGGCTTCGCTGCGTGCCATGCCGAAGGCGGCGGGCAGGCACAGCGCGAGCACGGCGGCGGAGAGCGCGGCGACGCCGTAGCCGCCGGCGATGGCGGCGATGGCGCGCGAAGCCACGCTGAGGCGGTAGCGAACGGAGGCAGTCACGACACGCGCCGGACGGCGGGCAGGGTCGTTCGGGGATTCATGGGGAGGGGAAAAAGATCGACGAAGATGAGAATGATACTCATCTGTCAATATTCTCTCTTTGAACACCCATCCGCGGTCCCGGGATCTGCGCGCGGTGCGTACGGCCAGTTTTAGCTGCCGCAGTATCGGGCGCCACGACAAAATCCGGGCCGCTGCTAGCGCAGTGGCCCGGACTTTTTCCGTGCTCGTTCTACGGCGCCGGTCCCGCCGGACGCCAACGTCCAGCGTTCGCACGCCATTCATAGAGGCGCGATCCAATCTGCACCCTGTCGCCGTTCGCGACGTTGGCGGGGAACAGTTGGTCGTACGCGCGCAGGCGGTAGCCCAGGAAACTCGCCGAGGCTTCGACGTAGCCGTCGGCCGAAACAACGGCCGCCCCCACGCCCATCAGGGGCGCGGACTGCTGCACAAGGCCGGTGACGTTGGACACGATCGACGCTTGGCCGTCGAACCTGGCACCCTGCGTCATCGCCCCCGCGCCGCTGCGCACGGCAACCAGGCCACCCACTGCGTCCGCGTCCAGCTCAAACAAGCCGACGGATGAAGCCCGCCCCGCGCCCCCTCCCGCCAGGTCGACCGTCGCCGGAAGGTATCCTTTCGCCTCGATGACGAGTGCGCCCGTAAACGGCTTGGCGCCGAATGTCGAGGCACCGAAGGTCAATGCGCCGAACATGCGGCGCTACTCCGTCGGCGCCGCGGGCACGGGCGGCAGTTCGCTGCCGGGCTCCGGAGCGGGCTGGAACGCTAGGAAGTCGCACACTGGCAGCATCGGCAGGAGCTGCTCGACGGTCGGCTCTTCGGCGAGGCCCGCGGTCACCTTGTCCTGCAGCGAATAGCAGAAGTCCCACACCAGCGAGCGCCATGCGCGAAAGGCACGCCCTTGCGCCTGGAACCGGGGCACGGCCGGCTCGTCGGCATAGCTGACTGCCGTCTTGATATCGTCGTATCCATAAGCGGCGGCAGTGAGATCGAGGTGCTTCTGCACTTCATTTCGCAATGCAGTCGCCCGCTCCTCGCGCGTCGGCTCGCGAGGCTCTGGTGGCAGCACAGGTTCTTCCACTGGCGCCTCCGGCAACGGGTGATCGGGAGGAAGTTCCGGCACTGGAATGTCTTCCTCGATCCAGCTGCCGTTGGCCGCCGCGAAGTGCCGCTTGCCTTCGACAGCAGGCGGTGGCGCCATCGCCAGACAGTTGCCTGGAATGAGCCAGACCTCGCCTTCATCGGCCGGCGACAGGTCGCTTTCGTCAAGTTCGACCGGGCCGACGTAGATTCGGTCGGGTCCGAATGAGTAAACGGTCTTGGTTTTCATGGTCAGTACTTGATGCATGCGAGATAGGCGTTGTTGCGCGGGCGGGCTTCGGCTCCGCCGCTGCTGTTCAGCGTGATGCCGGAGGCAACGCTCTTGATGGCAATGCCCGTCGTGGCGCCATAAATGCCGACACCGGTGCCAGCCCCCCCGATGCCCACGTTGTGGCCATGATGACCCGAGCCATCTGTGCCCCAGTTCTCGATGCCATCCGGAATGCTGCCGACGACGCCGATTATTCCGGTGCCGACCCCTGACAGATGGGGACGGGTGTAGTTGTGAGCATGCTCTCCCTGCGCATCCGTCCAGGCACCGTGTGCATGACCCGGGTCGCTCACACCGTGCGCATGGCTGGGGTCTGTGATCGCGTGAGCGTGTCCCGGGTCGCTCACGCCGTGTGCATGCGACAGGTTTGCGCTGTCCTGGTACGAGCCCAACGCGCGTCCTGGATCAAGCCCACGCCCTTCGTCCAGCCCACGATCGAACACGCCCCGCCCGTCGGGCAGGTTGAACGTCGTCGAACCGTCGCCGCTTCCATAGGTCGTGCCGATCTTCGCGAAGAGCCGTGCGTAGGTCGCGCGCGAAACCGCCGCGCCATTGCGCTTGAGGTAGCCCACAGGCGGCGTCGACTGCGCGAAGTAGCAGACCATGCCGGTCTGGTCGAGTCCGAGCGCTTCCTGCCAGTCCGCTTTCAACTGGTCGGTGGACGCCGACAGGATGGTCAGGCCGATCTGCTTCGGCCCTTCCGGAAAGTCAACGGCAGCACCGGCATTGCTCGATGCGATGACCAGCGTCCGTGCGAGCGCTCCGCTGGTCATCGTGGCACGGCCCAATTCGAACAGGCCCGTGGGGCGGCCGACCGAGTCGACCGCGTTGATCATGTAGTGGCAGGTGTCTCCCTCTGCCATCCCGGCGGCGGAGAACGGTCGATAGGCATCGACGGCGCCCTCCAGCGCGAAGGCGCCCAGCCCCACGGAGGTGCTGGATTCCAGGATTCGGTCGGCGGTCTTGTGTGCCATTGCGTCGTGCCGTTCAGACCGTGAGGAATGCGACCTTGGTCGACGTCTTCAGCCGGGGAACCACGCCGGCCTGGATCGGGATGACAGGCGTCAGCGCACCGTGCAGCAGCAGCAGGCCGTTGCCCGCTGCGGCCGTGCCGATACCCAGGTGCGTGGCCGTACCGGTTGCCGTTCCGGCCACTTCCAGGAACTCGAGCGCGTTCACGAGGAAGCCCTCGTTCCCGATGATCGACCATCCGGCCGGGCTGCGCGGCACAGGCATGCGGGCATAGCCTGGGTACACCAGTTCGTTCGTGCTCTGGTTCGAGCCGGCACCGGGCGCAGCCGTGAGAAGGCTGATGTACAGATCCGTCGACGGGCTTACGGAGGCGTTGTCGGCCAGGCCGGCGATCGGTGTCCCGAGAAGAATCAGTTTGATGAAAGCGTTGGCGGATGCGGGTGAATATGCCATTCGTGGCTCCAGGTTGGGTGGGTTATGCAAGCGGTGGGTTGGCGGGCGAGAGGCCCATGAAATCGACCAGATCACAACGGGTCGGAATGTCTTTGTCGGCAAGGCCATCGATGAATGCGTGTGCAGCCCGTTCGGCGCCGAAGCAACGCTGAACGTGGCCAGCAACGGCGCGCGCAAGGGCCTTGGCCTCTTCGAGCGTGAGCGTGATGAAGCCGTCGATGGCCTTGAAGTCGATGGCTTCGAGCCCCCCGACTTCCATGTCGGCCAGTCGCTCGGCGAACGCAGCCCGGTCTTCGCGTCCGGTCTTGATGCGCACGCCACTTGCCAGCGTCAATCCGCCGGTCTCGATGCTCCAGCGTTGTTCCGCCAGCGCGGCCTTGAGCTGCGCCTTCAGTTGAGCCGGCGTGCGCGGGTCATGCCATGCATGCGCTGACCAATCAAAGACGTGGTGTTCGCTCGGGCGTGCAGGCAGCATCTCGGGCATACCGTTGTGGATGTACGAGCCGGGCGCAGCCGCTCCAAGGTAGACGGATTCGCCGGGCCCGGCCTGGGCATGGCACCACTCGACAGTGGCCTGCGTGCCGGTGCAACGGATCTCTCCGGTCCGGGTGTTGTAGACAGTGAAGTTCGGCATGGTTCAGCGGCGCGTGGACAGCGCGTAGATGGAAGAGCCCCCCGTGCCGGCAGGCACCAGGGAAGAGAAGAAGAGGGTGTGCCAACCGGGGTCCAACGCCACCTGGACGCCGCCTGTCACGGTGCTTCCCGCCACACCGGCGCCGACCCAGCGAGGTATCCCATCAACTGTCAGCGTGACCAGAGACATCCCCGACACGAAGGTGGAAGCCAGGATGAAGGTATCCAGCGGCGCGCTCCCCGGTACGAAGTGATTCACTGCAACGGCATTTCCCGCCGAAGCCGCGAAGGACGGCACGGTGACGGACTGCCCGCGCAGATTCAGCGTGTCGATCACGTCCACCTGGTTGATCGTCAGCCCTTCGTTCTGCAGGTTGAAGCCCGGCCCCCAGAGCCTGAAGCGTCCTGTGGCGTTCTGCATCTGCAGGCCCATGCCGTTGCAGTTCAACTCGACCAAGGCGTCACCGCCGGTATGGCGCGCAAGCACCCATCCCCAGCCACCGTCATGGATCCACTTGTTGGTGCTGCGCACGTACCCCCAGCCGCCGACACCGTCTCCCGAGATGTCGATCTGCCCCGCGTTCACATAGCCCAGCCTGGCCGTGATCGCCGACAACCGGTCGACATTGATCGCCCGCGCGAGGATGGTGCCGTCGACAACCAGCGTTCCGTCGATCCCCACCGTCGGTGCGCCCGCCACGGAGCCCACCACGAACGGGTACTTGGTGATGCCACCCGCGGCCTGCTGTGCAATGGCGAACCGGTCGACCAGTACCGTGAAGTTGCTCTCCTGGCCGTCGTTGTTCAGCAGCACGCCCGCCACCTTGTTGCCAGCCACCACCTTCAAGCCCCACTTGGCCGACAGCTTGCCGGTCTCGTCGGCGCGCACCACGGCTTCCTGGTTGATCGCCGCCTCGGCGCCGTTGACCCGCACCGTCAGCGTCGTGCGTGCCGCGGCTTCCGCTGCATCGGCCGCCGCCCGAGCGGTCGCTTCCTCGCGGATGGCCGCCACCGCGCCGCGATCGCTGGCCTCGGAGGTATAGGGCGTGACCGGAAAGCGGCCTTGCTCGACCTTCACGAAGCGAACGCCGATTCCGCCGCCCGATGCATAGCCGCTCCACAGGAAGACGACCTTGCCCGTGACCGCGGCAGCCGGCGCGAGAGCCTCCACGGCGAAGTCGTTGCGCCGGATCTGCTCATTCATGAACCCGTGCCGACCCGCAGTGAGATTGCTCGCGACGCCCAGCGAAGCACCCGCCGCATCGAAGAACTCGAGCGCGAATCCGCTCTGGCCCGCATCGGCCTGGAACATCGAATCACCTGAGCCGGAATACCACGTCCCAGGTCTGGCCGGAAAAGACGCACTGGCCAGTCGGCCGGCTGCCGGAGCCGCCGCTTGAAGTCGTGCCGACGCACCCCAGTCGTCCTCCACGACCTCCCATGCATTGCCCTGCAGCTCCCACTTGTCGAGCGCGAACTCGAACCCGCCGTTGAAGACCAGGTTGGCACGCACATAGCCGACCGCGCGGGCCGAGACGATGTCGATGCGCTGCGCCAGCTGCTCGGCCGTGTCGGTCACCACCTTCTCGACATGCGTGATCGCCGTGCCCCGCTCGATGGCTTCGTCGATCAAGCGTTCGCTGATGCCCGAGTTCACGTTCAGCATATCTGCAACCTGCTCATCGAGGCCTTCTTGCAGCTCCTTGATCGCGTCATCGATGGACGGCAACGACGCCAGTTCGACGTAGCCTGCATCGCCCGGATTGCTCCCCGCATCGAACGCCACCACCCAGTAGATGCGCTTGGCGGCAACCGGCTCGGTGCGCGCGAAATTCAGCGAACTCGTGCGGCCGATCTCGACGGCCTGCGCCAGCGTCGGCCCCACCTTGACGATGTACGCCGCGATGGGCTGCGTGGTACCGCAAGGCTGCCATGCGAGTTCGATCTGCGCGCCCCACACCTCTCCACGCACGATCGGCTGGGCCGGCTGCTGGATGTCGATGGTTGCGGCAACTGGAATGCCCCAGACGCCTTGCGTGTTGGCATGCGCCGCCCACACCTTCTGCGTGCCGGTCTGCAGCCAGCCGATGTTCGCGGACAGCGCCTTGCCCGTGAAGCGTTCGATGGCGGTTTCCCACGACGCACCGACACGGATCTGCGTCGCGCCCCAGTCCAGCAGGTTGAGGCCTGCCGGCGCGGACCAGCGTGCGATCACGCCGGCGGATTCCACCGCCAGGCTCAGGCCAGCGACGTCATCAGGGAACTCGCTAGGGCCTTGCAGCCTGTGCGTGACCGTCGTCCAGCTGCTCACCGCATAGGGCGTGAGGAAACGCACGCGCACCTGGTACTCGCTGTGCACCGCGAGGCCGAGCAGATAGGTCTCCTTTGCGTCCCCGGGCAGGTCCACCGACTGCCACTCGCCGACCGGCGTGATCGTGCGCCATTCCACGCGCACCGCGCCGTTGCGCACCACCGCGGGTTCGGTGGAAGGCGACCAGCTCACCTTCGCACGCACGACCAGGGTGCCGCCCTGTTGCACCAGCTGCTCTTCGCCGCTTTGCACCTGCAGGTCGAGCGGGGCCTGCGGTTGCAGGAACGGGCTCGGCAGATTCGTATTCGGCGCCGCATCGGCCTGCACCTCATCGGCCAGATCGTAGTAGGCCGGCACGTCCTCGATCACCAGCAGCGACAGCGGCGCGTTGCGGGCATAGGTCCAGTCCTGCACGCGGAAGGTCTTGTTGGCAAAGCCGTACAAGGCGCTCGTGAGCACGATGCGGTCGCCGGGCTGCAGGTGCCACGCCAGCATCTTGGGATGGATGCGCAGCACGAAGCCGCCGCGGCTCTGCTCGACCACCACGCGGGCGATCTGGTGGCAGCGCACGTGCGAGGTCGTGAACGCCAGCGCCATGTCAGTGAATTTGTCCTTCGCATCGAGCGCGCGGAAGGTCGCGTTCTGATACGGAGTGAAGTCTTCGCTGACGCCGTTGCGCGCCGCGTTGACGTACGTGCCGCGCATGCCGTTGAAGCGGCTCGTGCCGGGGTTGGCGGTTTGCACCACCGCCGTGGGCGCCAGCATGTCGTCGTCGGTGAGGTTCAGCACCGGCGTGGACCATGCACCGGCCTGGATGCGCCACACACCGCCCGATTCGAGGCTGAAGCCGGCCATCGAATCTTCGAGCTGCTGCCGTGTCGACTCGCGGTCCTGGTCCGAGCGGAACATGCCGTCGCAGACGTACAGCACATTGGAGTTGCCGTAGTTGACCGCATCGACATCGTTGTAGACCTTCTGGTCGCAGGCATTGGCGGCCGCGATCAGCGCGTTCTCGTCGATCTGGTCGGGCGCGGCGAGGTAGCCGGTCTCCGAGCGCAGAAAGTCGGCCAGGCACAGCGCGGGGTTGCGCGAGTAGGCGGTCTGGCCGGTGCGTGGGTCGTACACCTTCTTGCCGCGCAGCCTGGCCGTGATCTCGGGAATGCCGCCCTGGAAGCGCTCGAACAGCAGGTTGAGCGTGACCACGGCATAAGTACATCCGCTCAGCTTGTGTTGCTCGGTCCAGAGGTTGAAGCCCGGAAAGCTCTGGTCGACATTCGCGCGAAGGAAGCCGTCGGCCGTGTCCACGCCGCCCGGCGACGTGTGGAACTGCACGTTCACCGCGGGGCCTTCCGAAGGCCAGCCGTTGAACAGCGGCGGCATCTGGAATTCAGGGCCATCGGTCCAGCCGGTTGGGTTGGGCCGGCCCACCGAGGTGCCGTCGATGAAGATCTCGTCGATGGCTTCGCACTCGTGCGAGGCGAAGACGATCACGATGTGCTTGAACTGGGCCATCGGGCCACTGTCGAGCACCGCGACGATGGCACCGCCGACGCGTGCGGGTGCACCGTAGACGGTGGCCCAAGGCGCTTCGGAGCTGACCAGTGTGGCCGTGCGGTCGCGCAGGTTGGCCACGTCTTCGGCGAACTTGCGGGCAGCGGCTTGCCGGGCTTTTTTCTTGGCTTGCGAGGAGGCGTAAGCCGAGCTCGCAACGGAAACTACGGCCGCAATCGCAGCCCCATAGCTCGTCACAAAGGAGGCAATCGCACCGATGATTCCCGACACCGGCTCGGCATGTGCCGCGGCCGTGAAGCAAAGAAGGCCCAGCAGAACGCCGAGCAGTCGAGTCAGATACGCCATGCGGCCACCCCCTCTGTGATTGGAAGAAATGCCAATCGGTCATTGCCTGGCGCCACCACGTGCGGCCCCGTGCAAACGCCGAAGCTGTACCCGGAAACGCGCCCGATGCGGCCGCCGCTGCGAGCCAAGACGACATCACCGCGTTGTGCCATCCGACCCGGCAACGCCGGACCCAGAAGCGCCGTGGCCGCAGCCTCGAAGCCACCCGCAGCACGCACATGCCGCAGCGCCGTCAGCAACCGCTTGGGCGCCAGCGCGCCGCCTTGCCCGCGCAGCGGCTCGAGCGGATCCGCTCCACGCCGCTCACGCACCCAGTCCGCTGCAATCGTTGCGCAGTCGTGTTCGAAATAAGCGAAGCCGGTGTGGCGTCGCGCGTCGATGAAAGTGTCGAGATCGATGCTCATTTGCTGTGCACGCCAAGGTTCTGTCGATACTGGAGATTGACCTGCAGCCACTTGCCGACCCAGACGGCCGGGTTGCCGATCAGGCTGGTGAGATAGGCGAAGCCCATCTCGCCCGGATGCCGCGCCTGGTGCTGCGCGTTGTTCATGCGCAGTGCGGCGGGGTTGCTTCGCACGTCGTAGCTCGCGGTGCGGCACTCCATGCTGATCGAGGCGGTGTTGCCATCGCGATCGATCTTCATCTGGTCCATCCCCCCCACGAAGCGCAGCACGGGCGAGCCGTTGACCTGCAGCGTGTTGGCGTCGAGCATCGCGATCCACACACGCACGCGCCGGTCCTGGTAGTCGGACGGATCGCCGAGTGCCAGCGCACGCGTGCCGATGTCCACCGGCGAGAGCGTCAGCGTGAGCTTCTCGGCCGCGCCGTCTTCGCTCTCGTGCAGCTCGCCGATCGAGCCGAGGTTGCCCACGCCCTGCCAGGTCTCGCCCATCACCTGGACGCTGAGCGGCCAGTTGGTGAAGCGCGCCGTGCCCGAGCGCAACTGCAGCTCCACCAGGGCCAGCTCGCCATAGGCCGGTGCATTCGCCGCGGCCTGAAAGCCGCTGTTGACAGGTACCGTCATTCCCAGGACTCCATGAGGTCGAGGCTGAAGCCGCCTTGCGTGCGCGACTCCGAAGACCAGTTGTTCTTTGCATCCGTCTTGCGCATGAGGCAGGTCGGACGGTCCCAGACCACCGCGCTGCCTGCGGCAACGGCCACGCGCAGCACCGGCTCGATCTGCACCACGATCAGGCCCGCCGCATTCGCCACGGCATCGGCCTGCACGTGCAGCAGCTGCCGTTGGATCGACCCTTGGTTGACGCCGATCCAGTCGCCCTGCAGCAGCGTCTTGCCTGCCTGGGCCGCACCCATCTGGATCGACAGCGAAGAGGCACCGGCCGCGGCCGCGAGCGCGGTCCACACACCGCGTGCCGTGCCGCGAGGCACCGGCTGCAGCATGTCGCTGACCGCCAGCACGTTGACCTGGCCGCGCAGCGCATGCACCAGGCTGCGCCACATCGCGGCCTCGCTCATCAGCGGAATGCGCTCTTCGCTCACGAGCGCGCACGTGCGGCGCGGCGGTGCCAGCACGGCCACCTGCGACGAACCGGTGTCGCCACTGCTGAAGCTCAGATCGAAGGTCTGGATACCGAAATCCTGGCGCTTGACCGGCAGGTTGGGGGGCAGGGTGACGATGCTCATTGGGGCACCACCCGCAGACGCTTGAGTTGTTCCATTTGGCCCTTGTTGTTGGCTTGAAGCGCGCGGTCCAGATCGGCGAGCACGGCGCCGCGATCGGAGCGCGAATCGATGTTGAAGACGTTGGTCGGCGCGTAGTGCAGCGAGCCGCTGCCACCACCACCGCCGCCTGCGGGTGCGCTCACGCCCAGGCGCCCGTCGGAGCCACGGCGCAGCGGCATGATGGCTTCGGGCCCGGCCTCGCCCATGAGGCCGATGCCGTTGGCGAAGGGGAAGAACGTGGGGCTACCGACGACGCTGTTGGCGTAGGCGTGCAGGCCAGGCGATGCGAAGACGTTGCCCTTCGCGCTGGCGAGGCCCATGAAGCCGATCATCGAACCGAGCGGATCGCTCCCCCCGACGATGTTGGCAAGCCCCGCGGCAGTCGAGCCCGAGAAGCCACCGAAGAGGCTCGACACGGCTCCGAAGATTCCGCCAAGGCCCGACGAGCCTCCACCTGATTTGGAGCCGCCACCAGAGATCGATCCCTTGAGCGCGCCCGTCAACCAACCGGCGAATCCATCCACTGCGTCCTTCAACGTCGCGTCGTAGAAGGCATCGGCCAATGATTGCGTGAGCTTTTTCTTGAGCCCTTTGCCGATCTTGTCAACGGCATCGTTGCCACCGCCTTCGATCAGGTTGACGAAGCCCTCCTTGAACACGCCGCCGATGTCGTCAGCCATCTTCTTCGTCTTTTTTTCCTCTTCGTCCTCGTCCTTTTTCTTTTCCTTCTTTTGTTTTTCGTCTTTCGTTTTCAGGTCCTCCGACCCTTGAGTGGCCGTACGCAATTCCCGCTCCGCTTTCACACGCTCCCGCAGTGCTTCCACATAACCCGGAATGACTTGCTCCGTGGCCTCGAGGTCGTTGATCTGCCGTTCCAGCTGCGCGATGTTCAGCGCCTGTACTGCATCCTTGGACAGGCCATAGACGGCGTTCTGAGCCTCCAGTGCTGTCGCCTGTTCGCGCACGCTCGAAGTGGATCGGCGCATGGCCTCGAGCAACCCGGCTTGCTGTGCCTCGTCTTGACGCGCCGAAGCGCTCTTGGCCTGTTCGCTTTCCGCAGCTTGCGATTGGCTTGCTTTGTTCGCCTGGTCTTTCAGGCCACTCTGATTCTTCTGTTCCGACGTGCCGGCCTTGCATCCGCAAGCCATCACGATGCACGACTGAAGACCATCCCCCTGCGCGTGTTGAATACCGCTCGAGACGGACGCCTGCGCACGCGCAGTACCTCTTGTGACCGCCCGCTTGGTACCAGCATCGGTCCGTGTTCCGGCACTCGGGTTATCCGCTTTCTTTCCCCCATCGCCGGCCTCCCACACTTCCCCGTACGCGGCCGTTCCCTTCCTGACCTTGACCGTGTTTTCCGCTGTCAGCAGCGCCGCCTTCCGATCCTGCCGCTGGCTCTCTTTGAGCGTTTCGAGCTTTTGACGGAGCTCCTCGGCCGACCCTTCTCTGGAAACGAGGTCCATCGGCAATCCCGATCTGCTTCTCCCCCTCGCTTCCATTTCCAGTCGACGTTCGTAGAGCTTCGCAGTCCGATCGATTTCCCGCTGAAGGCTCGTGTCTCGTCCGGTGCCGCGTACGGCGTCATCCAGACGGTCGACCTTGTCCATGGCAAAGGTCAGAGCGCGGTCCGGGAGAATCCTGTTTGCGGCCAGCTCCTGAGTGCGTTGATTCTGTTTTCTGGCAAAAGCGATCTGCGCCAAAGCGCCCGCCGCCTCCACATCGCCTTGCTTTTCGAGCTTGCCCATCGTCTGGAGCTCTTGCAGGCTCAGATAAGGCTTACCTTCCTTGTTGAATTCGATTGATTTTTTCGTAGGCGCGTCGCGCAGACTTTTGAATTGCTCGACGCTTTTTTCGATCGGCACCCCCGTCACCCGATTGAGCGCCATCGTGGCGGCTCCAACCTCGAGCAACGCACCGGGACCGACCTTGCCAGACGCCACCAAGGCCGCAACGACCTCCGAAGCTTGCGCCTGCGTTCCTCCCTTGCGGCTCATCTGGAATGCGTAATCCCCGAGCTCATTGGTCGTGTAGCCAAAAGGATTGCCGGACTCGAGCGTGGCGTTCTTGTACCCCACGACTTCTCTACGGCCTTTGAGGTTGGCGTCACCGAAATAGGCAAGCGCATCGAGACCCGCCTTGGCCAGATTCAGTTTCTTGCCGCCGCCCCCTTCAGCTCCACCGCCAAATGAGGCGAGGCCATCTATCAAGCCTTTGACATTTTTTGCCCCTTCGAGCGCCTTGGGTGCCCCCTTGAGCATGTCCGCAAGATCCACCGTCGGAAGGGGTGCGTTTTTTTGATCGTCAGCCATGTCTGTATGGTCCGTTTGAGAGAAAGAAAAAATAAGGCCGACATCTGCCGGCCCCATGCTTCTTCGATGGCCGTGGGCCCGCGTTGTCGCTAGACGTTCAGCATCGCGATGCCTTCGTCTTCCATCACCTGCAGCTGCAGGAACACTTCACGCTGTCGCGCACGCGGAATACCCAGGCGCCTCATCGCCACGTCGACCGCGCCGAAGTCGAGCCCCTGGAACCACGCGCCCGCTGCCCCCGCGACGACCCGCCACTGCGTTCGGCAGGCATGGAACACCTCGAATGCTTCCTGGTGCTCCGGCCATAGCTCGAAGGGTGGCGGGCCGCCGCCGCTGGCTGTCGAAGAGACGAGCTTCTTCGGGTCGAGACCGAGCGACGCGCACTGGCTGCGGAGCTCGTCGTCCAGCTCGTCGTGGACGCGATGCTCTGCTCCGAGCACAAGGCGCGCGGCGCCTCTCAGTTTTTTACCGCGGCCGGGTAGGCGTGCTCGAAGTAGCTGTAGGCAATGGCGGCTTCGAAGCCGGTCCATTCCTCCACCGCCGCGGCGCGGTTCTCGGCCGTGCAGATGTAGGGCGCGCCGTCGTCGCCTTCCAGGTCCTTCCAGTCGGCCAGCACCATGTCGAGCAGGTCCTTGTCGGTCAGGGTGCGGGCTTCCAGGCGCGATTGCAGCGTGTCGTTCTCGCTCTTGGTCAGACGCTTGAAGACGGCACTGAACCGCACCTCTTCGACCTGGCCGTCACCGGGCACGCGCATCAGCACCGGTGCGACGAAAGTCGGCTTGACGGCGATCTTGAGTTTCTGGGGCATCTCTGTCTGTTCCTCTGTGGTGTGGTGGTGCCGGTGACGAAGCTCAGCGAACGACGATCGACCACTCGTCGTTGCCCGCGCCGGTGGGCACGAACTCGAGCGGCACGGTGGTCATCTGCACGCCGTCGACGTCGCTGAAGGTCGGCTTGCCGATCTGCGCGCGCGGCGACAGGAACTCGACGACGTTGCTTGCGCCCTGGCCATGCTTGAGCGCCAGGTTCACGCGCTGGCTGGCACGCGCCATGCCGATCCAGTCCTTGGTGGCGACCGAGGTGTTCTCGAAGGTGACGGAGCCGGTCGACACGCGCGCGGTGATGTCGACGGCATCGACGGTCATCAGGTCGCGCTTGACGACGGTGTTGCCGGCGTCGAAGGCGAAGGCGTTGGCGGCCACGCCGAGGCCGTCGAGCGTGAGCGTGGTGTTGGCCTTGTTCACGCCCAGCGGGTCCATGAACTTGGTGTAGTCGGCCACGGGCAGCGGTGCGTCTTCGGCGGGCACGAACAGGCCGGTGAACTCGAACTGCCACTTCGGAATGCCCTTGGCATTGATGGTGGCCTTCACGTTGCCGTGCGCGTCGGTCATCTTGTAGACGGTGCCGTCGACGTTGCCGTAGATGGTGAGCGACTCCAGCGCATCCGTGGCCGGCGTGAAGGTGGTGCTGACGCCCGCGGCGGTGTTGACGGCGATGGCACAGCCGCGCATCAGCGCGGCGTAGCCGGGCACGTCGCCCGCTGCTGCAACGCCGGCGATCTCGACCGAGAAGGCGATCTTGCTGTACTGCGTGACCAGCACGGAGCCGCGCGAGCCAAAGTACGGGCGCACGTTGTCGCGCTGGACGACGTCGCCTTCGATGGGGGTCAGCGTGACTTCGCTGACCAGGATCGCATTGGCCGCGCCGGTGGGCAGGGCGTCGGTGCCGCGTGTCGTTTCAGCCTTGGCCAGGATGGCCATCTTGCGCATGAGTTTTGCCATGTCGGCGTTCTCCGTTGGTGGTTGGTTGGGTTGTCGAAAAAAGAAAGAAAAGACCTGCTCGCTGGCAGTCAGAGGTAGCGCCAGGTCCGCAGCTGCAGCGCGACGCCATGACAGCGCACACCGCAGAAGCTGACGAGGCCGGTGCCGTCGACCTGCACGCCGTCGGTGCGCTTGTCGTCGGTGAGCGGTCCGGTGGCGCATGCGCCGCCGAAGGTGAGGTCGGCGCGCACGGCGTCGCGGATGTCTTCGATGAGCGCGTCGAAGACGTGCTCCGAAGCCGCGGCGTCGTCGAACGCGAGATAGCCGTGCACGGTCCAGCTGTCGACGCTCATCGTGCGGCCGCTGTTGACGCTGCGCTCTTCGGTGGCGGTGCGGCGCAGCCACCAGCCGCGCAGTTGCTGGCCACCGCCCGGCAGGTCATGCAGGAAGAGCGCACGCAGCGCGGCTTCGTCGGCCAGGGAACGCTCGCGATCGTGAACGCGGCCGATCTGCGGCACGGCGTTCAGCGTCTGCACGATGGCGCTGCGAAGGGTGTCGAGACGGCTCATGCCTGGGCTCCGTTCGTTGGGTGCGAGGACTGGCGCTTGCTGTTGAGGAAGTGCATCGATCGCTTCGTTGATGGGTGAATGAATGGGTGGGTGAGTCGGTGTATGAACTTTCGCGGCGAAGGCCCGATGGGCTGAGGCCGACATCCGCCGGCCCCTCGCGTCAATTGACACCGGGCCCGTTGCGAAACCACTGCTTGACGGCCTCTGCGAGCAGCGCCGTGCCGATGGCCATCGCGCCGCCCGATGCGGCACCGAACACCGCGGCGCGCTGCTCGACCGAACGCAGCCGGCCATCGAGTGCGTCGAAGCGGGTGTCGAAGCCGTCCATGCGGCGGTTCTGCCGGTCCTGTCCGTCCTTCAGGGCCTGCACCAGGCCGTGGATCTGACCGAGCAGCAGCAGCTCTTGCGTGCGTTCGTGGAGGTCGCTCATGGGGCGGGTCTTTCTGTAAGGAACTCGATCAGCGCGCGGTGCCGGAGCCGGTCCACGGCGCAAGAGCGGGCGTTGATGTCGTGGTTGGTCCAGGCGTCGTCGACCGTGAGGCCGGCATCAGCAGCACAGGCTTCGCTGGAGGTGTCAGCAAGTCCGCAGGCACCCGCGGGTACGTCGGTGCCCGCAAGGGCGCTGTTCCACAGCCAGACAGCAGCAAGGCTGAGGCGATGAGGGCCGCCGACAGCGTCGCGCTGTGCGTCGCCAGGCGGCGCAGCATCCGCATGCGGTCCGGGCGCTGCAGACGGCGCAGCACCGGCAGGCCGCTGAGCGCGGCGATCAGGAACAGCAGGAGGAAGGACAAGAGAAACGCGCTGACGTAGATCATGGGTCGGGCCTTCGAGGGAGAGATAGCGGGCCTGCAAGGCGCTCGCGCCGAGCTGGTATTGCGCCGACGCGGCACGGCCGCGCTCGTACTCGGCCTGCAGGTCTTGCGCGAGTTGCGTTGCGCGCTGCGCTTCTTTCTGCTGCCAGAGGGCGCGCTCCTGCATGCGGCCGGCGCCGTGCAGCGCGAACCCTGCGGCCGCGAGCAGCAACGCCATCACGACACCGGCGAACAGGCCCAGCCAGAGCCTTGCTGTGAGGTTCATGGCGCGTTCCCCATGCACTGCGCATGCAGCTTGAGGCGGTCTTTCCAGATACCGGCACAGGTCTTGTTGCCGGGCGCCGAGCAGTCGGTCTTGCCCACGTACTTCCAGCCGAGGATGGCGTTGCACGCGCCCGCGTAGTCACCGGCGTTGAGCCGCTGCACGAGCACCGACGTGCGGCCCTTCTGGCCGCCGGTGCAGAAGTTGGACGCGCCGATGTTGTAGGCCAGGCTCACGTACGCGTCGTACTCGTGCTGGTGCAGTGGCACCTTCACGCATTGCTTGATCTCGCTCTCGTAGGCCTGCACGTCGCGCAGCGCGCGCTGCAACGCGGGCACGGGCGTGGTGGTGTCGCCCATGCGCACGCCGCCGGTGGTGCCGAAGCCGATGGTCGGCACGGCCGTGCCGTGCACGGGGTCGGGGTACGCCTTGTCGCTGTAGCCTTCGCGCGCGACGATGCCGATCAGCCCCGCCGCGCTGAGCGCGAGCACGGCGAGCAATTGGCGTGGTGCCTGGCCCCGCTCACGCGCGCGGCGCGCATTGAAAAGGAAGGTTCGAGAGGTGTCTTTGCCCATGACCCGAATGGTCGGGCGAAGGGCTCAAATGACTGAGGCCGACATGAGCCGGCCCCTTTTTTTCAGGGCGCGTCGTGCCCCGTAATCCGTGTCTTGCGACGCCTGTCGCGCAGCCTCAGATTTCGCCGCCGTGCCAGACGACGCGGCCGCTGATGTGCAGCTCGGCGGCCTGGTCGGCGCTCAGCACCTGCGGCTTGTACGCGGGGTTGTAGCTGATGATCTGCAGCCCGCCGGTGGAGAAGTCGCGCTGCAGCACCTTCACGTAGTCGTGGCCGTCGAGCTGGATGACGTACACGCCGTCCTGGTCGAGCGACTTGGTGGCGGTATCGACCAGCAGGATGTCGCCGTTGTTGATCTTGTCGGCCATCGAGTCGCCGCGCGCGTGGACGATGCGCGCATGCGCCGGCTTCACGCCCTTGCGCGCCATCCATGAACGGCTGAACGCGAAGCGGCCCATGTGTTCCTGCGAACCGTTGATGGCGCCGCTGCCGGCGCTCACGCGCACGTCGAGCAACTCGACCAGCACGAAGACCTCGTCGTCCAGCCCGCTCGACAGTTCGCTCGGCGGGTTGGCAGGCTGAAACGGGTTGAGCTCGGAAGGATCGACCCCCAGCGCCAGCGCCATCACGTACAGCTGCTCGAGGCTGGCGTCGCTCACGCCGCGCTCGATGCGGCCCACCGTATTGAAGTGCAGCCCGCTGCGCTGGGCGAGGTCGTCGATGGTAAGCCCCTTCTGCTTGCGCAGGTCGCGCACCCGCGCGCCTTGCGCGAGGGCCAGCTCGCCCACGCGGGCCTTCACCAGGGTGTCGTCGGGCGGAGTGTTGATTTGCGACGTCACGATAACTTTGATTTGTGCGAACGCGCACATGCTAGACACACAGAGGTCTTTTTACAACCCATCTTGTGTCTGGCAACGTGTAAATGTTGGTTTTTATGTTCTTCACAGTTGCAAAAACCTGTTTGATGTGCATAATCGAAGCCATAGACACAAAACAAGATATTTTGATGGCTTGGCACCCTGTTCAGGTTAAAGAAGCACTGCAAATGAGTGAAACCAACCCATCCAAGTTGGCAAAAGAACACGGATACGCGCATTTCGATGCAGTTCTGCACCGTCCGCGGGTTGCCGTGCAACGGTCCCTGGTCCGCCCCTCAAGGTTGGCGCACCGCGGGCAAGACGAAGAAACAGGGATGTTTGAAGAGTGCCCGAAGAAGGTTGCGGCCTTCACCGGGCAGGCCAATGAACCGGGCAGTGCCACAAGCGAGGAGAAACGTACGGTGAAAAAGAGCTTTGTCGAAACCGCTGGCCGCGTGCGCCCGGCAGGAGGCGTGTGATGGAAAACAGCACATCCGAATGGTTCGTCGCCAAGGCGCTGATGGCGCTGGCAGACCGCCGCGCCGAAGCGGCCCAGGGCGAAACGAGCACGCCCACCGCCGCCCCCGATGCGGTCGTGCGCCACGCAGATCCGTTCGCCACCCGCCTGTGGAACCTGCTGCGCATCCGCCGCGCGCTGACGGCCGACGAAGCCGCCGCGCTGCTGCTGGCCGACACCGACGACGACATCGCGCTGGGCCGCCGCCAGGCCGGTGCGCTCATGCTGTCCTGGTCGCGGCAATGCCCGCAGGCTGTGCGCGTCGATGCCCGCCGCGTGGATGGGCTGAAGCGCTACGCCCTGTTGCGCGACATCGGTGCCACGCCGCCTGTGCCGCACGGAGGCGCTCGATGACCAGTGCGGCCGAACCTTGCACCACTTCTTATATGAGCGAGCCCTGGTTCGCCCTGCTGCGCAACGCCTGCGCCGAACGCAAGCGCTCCGAGGTCGCCGCGCAACTGCACCTGAGCCCCGCCGCGGTGAGCCAGGTGCTCAACGGCAGCGGCAAATACGGGGCCGGCAAGGCCCGCACCGACCGCATCGCCCGCCGGGTGCTCGACACCTTCGGCGGCCCCGCAACGAACGAGGAAGACGACGCATGAAGACGACACCCGATTCCCCACTGGCCGGCCAGGTGCAGCGCGCCGTTGCCACGCACCTCGAAGCGCACGAGGCCGCCTCCGCGAAGGAGCTCGAAGGCATGCTGGCCCGGTGCGTCGAGGGCTACCAGCCCGAACCCGGCGGCGCGGTGCTGCGCCAGCAACTGGCTAGGCTGGCCGACTGCGGACACGTCCACCGCGTGACGGTCGGCGGCCAGTCGCGCTGGAAGCAGGGCCCCGGCCCGCTGGCCGCACGCATCGCGGCGGCACGCCGGGTGCTGCGCCTGGACACCAGCGTCTACACGCCCGAAGTCACCACGGTCGTTCGCCCCGGCGCGATGGACTTCGCCCGCATCCCGAGCCTGCTGCTCGGCCACCGCAGCGGCTACTGGGGAACCTCGCGATGAGCGGCGGCACGCCGTCCATCGCCACCGCCCGGGCTCCTGCCCGGCAAGTGCAACGCCGCCGACAACGTCAACGCCTGAGAGGACACACCATGCAAGAAGCCGTCGCACACCATCCTGGTTACTGGAAAGACGCCACCCATGGCCGACGCATGGGCACGCCTGAATTCGCAAGCCCCGTGTCGCCGCCATCCCGCGACATCGCGCCGCCACCACCTTCGCCGTCGCAACGAGGCACCGGCCTGCGGCAGGCCGCTGCCGCGCTGGCCACCGAACTGCTGCCGCCCCGGCTGCGCGAGTTCGTGCGGCTGATCGGGCTGCCCGCCACCTTGCGGCTGATCGAGCGCTATGGCGGCCTGCGGATCTACATCCCCGCGCACCCGGCACCCGACCATCCGTTCGCGGGGCTGATCGGCCTCGACAAGCTGCGCGCGCTGAGTGCGGAGTACGCGGTCGACGGCACCGGCCTGCGCTTCGTGCTGCCGAAGGCACAACGCGCCTTCGACGCCATCCGCAACGAGCAGATCCGCACGGACTTCAGCACCGGCAAGTCGGTGCGCGCGCTGGCGGCAGAACATCAACTGGTCGAACGGCAGGTGGCGCGCATCGTCGCGGACATCGCGTTCTAGAACCAGTGGCGGGGCCTCGCGCCGCGTGTGCGTGCGCGGGGCCCGTGGGCTGTGGCCCGTTCGTTACTTCGCCTGCAGCAGCGCGCCCGCTTCGAGCAGCACCAGTTCGTTGTCGTCCGCCTTGTTCGGCTCGCGGCTGCTGGAGAAGGGCAGGTTGTTGTCGTTGCCCACCACGATGTGCGTGGCATCGACCACGTCGACGTTCTCGATCGTGAAGAACGGGAACTTGAGCACGCCGTCGTTCAGCGGCTTGCGCGCGAGCTTGTTCGGATCGGCGATGTTCAGCAGGTCGATGTAGCCGATCTTGCGCACCGGGCCGCCCACGTTCGCATCGGTCAGCTCGACCTTGTAGACGCGCTTGAACCTGGCGATGTCATGGAAGCAGTCGGTGCGCTTCTGGCCTTCGGGGCAGGCCTTGTCGGGCGTGCCTTCGCCGTTGTCGCGCTCGATGATAAGGCCC
Source organism: Variovorax sp. VaC1 (assembly GCF_043658315.1). Lineage (NCBI taxonomy): Bacteria > Pseudomonadati > Pseudomonadota > Betaproteobacteria > Burkholderiales > Comamonadaceae > Variovorax > Variovorax sp. VaC1. The sequence continues at coordinate 348,177 of NZ_JBIGLT010000005.1, forward strand.
GCGGTGCCGTCGATCATGTTGAAGTCGCCGATGGCGTTGCCATTCGCTTCGAGCACGTACTTCCAGTGGCGGCCCGTCCACTTCTCGGTGGCCACGTCGAACTCCAGCACGCGAAGCGCTTCCTTGCCTTCGACCTTTTCGTAGTCCTTGGCCTCGGCGTTCCACACCGGGCCTTCGAGCAGCGCATAGAGCTTGCTGCCGTCCTTCGACGCGGCCATGCCCTCGAAGCCCTTGGAGCGCTTGACCTGGAACTCGACCGCACCGCCCGGTGCGCCCGGCGTGGTCACGGCCGGATGGTCGGGCGAGCGCACGGCCTTGCCGTCGACCAGCGTGTCGAACACGGCGAGCACCTTGCCCTTGAGGTCGGCCTTGATGAGGAAGGGGCCGAACTCTTCGCCGATCCACAGCGCGCCGCCGGCAAACTGGAAGCTCTCGGGGTCGAAGTCCGAGCCCGTCAGGTAGCGCTGCTTGGTGCCTTCGTGAACGATGCGAAACGGCACCTTCTTGTCGGGGTCGTGCAGAAAGATCGTGTTCAGGCGATTGAACTTGCCGCTCTTGAAGTCCACCTTGTAGTGGCTCAGGTAGAGCATGAAGTCGGGCGAGTTGGCCTTGGTGCCCGCGCCGTTGTCGGTCAGGATCCAGAAGCTGTCGTCGTCCATCTTCTTGATGCCCGAGTGGCCCTGCAGCGGCTGGCCCTTGAAGGGCAGCGACACGCCGGTGGGCCGTCCGGCCGACAGGCCTTCGACGCTGCCCACCGCCTCGACGCGCTTGGGCGTCGTGAACTTGCCGCTGACCTGCAGGTCGGCCGGTGCGTCCTTCGGTGCGGCCACGAAGCTCTGCGCGGGCAGCACGGCGTGGCCGGCGAGCGTGGAGGGGAAGGCGGTCTGGGCCGTCACGCTGCCGCATGCAAGTGCGGCGGCAAGGGCGATGAAAGAGAGGGAGGCAAGGCGCGTCATGTACGGGAAAGGTGTCAAGTCGAAAACGCGTGACCATGCCGGGAGGGCATGACGCAGCCGTGACATCCTTTCAGGTCAAGGTGCGATGTCGACCGTGACCTCGCGCGACTCCGCGCGCCCCTGGTCATCGACCGCGCGCAGCACATAACGCCGGCCCGATTCCGCAAGGTCGGGCATCCACGTGATGCCTTCGCCCGGTGCGGCACGGCCGATCAATGCATCGTCGGCAAACCAGTAGATCGTCTGCGTGCCGGCCGCGGCCTCGGCGCGCAACACCAGGGGCTCGGGCTTCTTCACGCGCAGCGTGTGGCGCACGCCGCGCAGCGGCGAGGTGATGAGCGGCGCGCTCTCGGGCGCGTTGCCATCTTTCTCGCAGCCGTCGGCCGGTGCGCTCGCGCGCGGCAGGCCGGCCTGGCGGAACAGGCGGCGCATGTCGCTGCCCCATTGCTCCACCACCTGCTGGCGCGCGTTCGGCTGCGGGCCGCAGACCACCTTGCCCGTCGTCTCGTCGACCCACACCGCGCGGTGCAGGTTGCTGACCTGGATCGGCGACTTGCCGGCGATGAACCACGTGGTGGTGCGCACCGGGCACAGCGCATCGGGCAGGCCACCGGTGGCGGCACAGACCTCGACCTGCCGCAGGTCGGGCGGCTGCCGCGTCGCGACCTCGCCGGGGTCGAGCCGCTCGGCACGCAACGCATCGACCATGCGCAGGAACAGCGGCGCGGCCGCGTCGACACCCACCAGCGCGGGGTTGCTGCTGCCATCGAAATTGCCGACCCACACCACCAGCACATGGCGGCCGAACACGCCGGCCGTCCACGCATCGCGAAAGCCCCACGAGGTGCCCGTCTTCCATGCGATGGCGGGGCGCGCGGGCAACGTCGTGTCGGGGCGCGGCGTGTGGCGCAGCATGTCGAGCGTGATGAACGATGCCTCTTCGCTCAGCAGGCGCAACGGCTGCGCGGGCCGCTCGTCGGGCGCGGGCTGCGTGTAGCGGATGGGCTGTGAGATGCCGCCGTTGGCCAGCGTGGCATAGAGGCCCGCCAGCTCTTCGGGCGTGACCTCGCCGCCGCCCAGCACCAAGGCCAGGCCGTAGTGCGATTCGCTCTGCAGCTTCTGCACGCCCGCGAGCCGCATGAAGTCGTAGAGCCCCGGCTTCGAGAGCTTCGCCGCCACGGCCACGGCCGGAATGTTGCGGCTGCGGATCAACGCATCCTGCGCTGACAGGGGCCCGGCGAAGCGATGGTCGAAGTTCTCGGGCGTGTAGGGGCCGAAGGAGGTCGGTGCGTCCTTCAGCATGGTCTTCGGATGCAGCAGCCCCTGGTCGAGCGCCAGCGCATAGATGAAGGGCTTGAGCGTGGAGCCCGGCGAGCGCTTGGCCAGCACGCCGTTGACCTGGCCCGCGATGGCGTCGCTGCGGAAATCGGCCGAGCCGATCATCGCGCGCACCTGCATGGTCGAGGCGTCGAGCAGCAGGGCGCTCGCGTTGGTCATGCCCACGTCGGCGTGCGTGCGCAGGTACTGGGCCATCACGCGTTCGAGCGTGGCCTGCATGCGCAGGTCGAGGGTGGCGTGCACTTCGAGCACGCCGCGCTCCTGCGCGAGCAGCATGTCGGTGGCGTGCGGCGCAAGAAAGGGGAGGCTTCCGCGCGACTGCGCCGACAGCGCGAGCTGTGCATCGGGCGCATGCTGCTTTGCAGTGGGGTCGCGCTCGGCCCACAGCGCCCACAGGCGTTCGCGCGCCGCCTGCAGCTCGGCATTGCGGCCGCGCTCGGCGATGCGCTTGACGGGGTTCTGCGGAATCACCGCGAGCGTCAACGCCTCGGGCAGGCTGAGCTTGGCGGCGTCCTTTCGAAAGTAGATCAGGCTCGCGGCCTGCACGCCTTCGATGTTGCCGCCGTAGGGCGCGGTGTTGAGGTAGGCCTCCAATATCTCGCGCTTGCCGAAGCGCGCTTCGAGCCACAGCGCCGCGCCGATCTGCGCGATCTTGCCCATGGCAGTGCGGCTGTCGATGCCATAGACGCGCCGCGCGAGCTGCATGGTGAGCGTCGAGCCGCCCTGCCGACGCTCGCCACTGGCAATGCGCCATGCACTGCGCACCAGCGCGGCGGGGTTGACGCCGGGGTGCATGTAGAAGCGCCGGTCTTCATAGAGCAGCACCGCGTCGACCAGCGTGGGCGAGATGCGATCGAGCGGCACCCACAGCCGGTATTGCTCGTCGCCCGCGAGCGTGAGGCGCAGCAGCTCGCCGCCCTGCGCGTACACAGCGCGCGAGCTGCCGATGGTTTCGCCGAGCGGCGCGTGCGGCCACAAGCGCAGCAGCGCGAGCAACACGACGACGACTGCGAAGGCGATGACCGTCTTCCTCCCTCTCCCTTTGGGAGAGGGTTGGGGTGAGGGCGGCAACGACGGATCGGGCACGGTGGTCATGGTGGCGCTGCACCCTCACCCTGGCCCTCTCCCGCAAGCGGGAGAGGGGACAAGACCCGGGCACGTCATGATCAATTCCCCACCACCTGGAAGCGCGCGCCCGCCGAGCGCGAGAACACGCGCCGGTCGTACATCGCCTCGCCATAGGCCGCGGGCACCACGAAGTCGCCCACGTTGGTGGCGCGCGCCTTGTAGGTCACTTCGAGCAGGTCCTTGTTGACGCTGCCGTAGAACACCACGCGGTCTTCGCGGATGTCGGCGTACTGCACCTTCCACGAGCCGCCGCCACCGAGCCGCTTCTTCCAGATCGGCGCATCGGCGTTGGCATCGTCGTCGTCGCCCACGGCCTGCAGCACCGGCTCGAGCCCGCCGGGCAGCACGTCGACCAGCGCCACGTCGTTGAGTTGCGCACGCTCCAGGCTGCGCACGCGCACCCGCACCGTGACCTCGTCGCCGAGCTTGACCTTGGTGACCGGATTGCCCTTGGCATCGAGCACCTCATGGAAGATCTCGAGGCCCTGGTTCACCGGCGTGGCGGGCACGTTGCGCTCGAAGCCCTGCTCGGCCCAGCTGTAGTAGAGGTTGAAGTCGCTGTCGTTCGACAGCTTCAGCTTGGCGGTGCCGGCCGGCACGCCAGCGCGCGTGATCGGGTTGACCGCGCCCAATGCAAGCGCTGCCGCCTGGCCCTGCGCATTGACGGTCTGCGCCGTGAGCTTGCCTTCGACGTTCTGCCCCACGGCCTCGAAGTACGAATCGACCGCCAGCAGCATCGAGGCCGACGACAGGCTGTTGTACCAGCCGTCGCGCACCATCGCGCCCATGCGCTCCCACACCGCCGGCTTGAGAGTCTTCAGGCGCGAGGGGAAGTGCCGCGCCACCAGGTGCAGCATCATGCTGTCGTGCACCAGTGGGTCGTAGTAGGCGCCCCAGACGTTGCGGCGCGTGTTCTTCTCGGTGCGCGTGAGCAGGTCGGACCACACCGGATTGAGCAGCTCGTTGGCCACCTGTTCCTGCTTCACGAGCTGGTAGCTCGCGGCAAGGTACACAGCGCCGAGGTCGTCGCTCCAGCCTTGCGTCTGCTTGTTGCGCCAGGCTTCGCGCAGGTTGGCCAGCGCGGCCGGCGCGATGATGCCCTGGCGCGTGAGCAGGTAGGCCGCCTGCGTGCGCTGGCGCCAGCCGTCGAGCGTGGTGTCGCCGCTGCCGAGCCAGCCTTGCAGGTAGGTGTTGGCCTTTTGCAGCAGGTCTTGCGGCACCGGCAGCTTGTGGTCTTTCGCCTCGATCAGCAGGTGCACCGCGTAGAGCGTGGCAAAGGCGTCGGTGCCGGCACCGGGCCACAGCGAGAAGCCGCCGTCGGCGGTCTGCCGTGCGCGCAGTTGCACGAGGTAGCGCTCGAAGGTCTTGCGCGCCTCGGGCATCGGGCCCTGTTCGGCCGTGCGGCCGCGCGCCATTTCCTTGACCAGCTCGGGGCGGCTGCTCAGCAGCACGGCCGGGAAGGTCTGGCTGGTGATCTGCTCGGTGCAGCCGTGCGGGTAGGCCTCCAGGTACTGCATGAGGCCGGTCGCGAAGGCCCACGGCGCAGCCGATACCGCCACATCGCTCTGGCGGAAGTTCGGGTACAGGTCGGCCTGGCTGCTCAATTCGCCCGCGCGCTGGAAGCTGCCGGCCTGCACCAGCGTGACGAAGGGCGATGCGGGCCGCACGCTCACTTCGGTCGACAGGCGCGCGCTGAAGTTCTTGTGCGTCGATGTGAACACCAGCGCGGAAGAGCCCAGCACCGCCTGCTCGCCCGGCTTGGCGCGCACGTTGAACTTGGTGCTGGCCTCGCCGCGCTCGTTGACCTTGAGCGTCTGCGTGGCGTCGCCCACCACTTCGAGCCCGCCCGAGGCGGTGAGCGTGAGCGCGATGGGCGCCTCCTTGCCCGAGCCCACGATGTTGTTGGCAAGGCCCACGCCCACTTCGACGGTGTCGCCGGGCGCCATGGCCAGCGGTGCGTTCGGCAAGATCACCATGTCGCCCCGCACCACGGTGCGGGTGCTCTTGGCAGCGGTGGTCTCGTCGTTCACGGCCACGGCCATCACGCGCAGGCTGCCGTTGAAGCTCTCGGGCACGGTGTAGCTGAACTCGCGGCTGCCGTTGACGTCGACCAGCCCCGACCAGTAGGCCACCGGCTTGTCGCGCTTGCGCTTGAACGGGTTCAGATGCTTGCCGAGTTCGCCTTCGCCGTCACCGCCGGGGGCGGCGCCCTGCATGAGCTTCTTGAACTCCGGCAGGATCAGGTCGAGCGTCTGCAAGGTGCCGACTTCGAGCGCGCGCTTCTGGAAGAAGTGCTTGAGCGGGTCGGGCGTCTTGTAGCGCGCCACCTGCAGGATGCCTTCGTCCACCGCGAACAGCACGGCGCGCGTGGGCTTGTCGCTGGTGAGCTTCATCTTCACCGTCTGCCCCGGCTTCACCAGCTCGGTGCTGGTGAGCTGCAGGTTGGCGGTGCGTTTCGTCAGCGCGGTGGCGAAGGGCACGATGCCGTACGACAGCGGGCTCATGTAGACCTCGTCCGAGGCCGGGTCGCGCACGAAGTGCACGTTGATGTAGCCGGTGCCTTCGAAGTCCTTGGGCAGCGTGATCTTCTGCACCGAGGCGGTCTTGTCGGTCTTGAACCACGCATGGGCGTAGACCTTGTCGCGCTCGATGGTGATGAGGCCGGCACCGACGTACGGCGCGCGGATGCTCACCTCGATCTCTTGCCCTGGCTCGTAGTCCTTGCGGTCGAGCGTGAGCTGCAGCTCGGCATTGCGGTCGAGCGAGCGCGAGACGTTGGCGTTGCCCGCCACGCTGTACTCGACGCGGTTCAGCTCCATGCCTTCGGCGTTGCGCACCACGTAGGCGAAGTTGCCGGGCGCGCCGGTATCGAGCGCCACGGTGTTGCCGTTTGCGGCAAGCGCGAAGGGCTTCGTGTCGATCACGATTTCCTTCTTGCGCGACTCGTAGCGGTACAGGCCGTTGTCCTGCTTGATGAGCACCGACAGCACCTTGCGCTCGACGCGCTCGATCTTCAGGTCGGCCACGGCCGTCTTCTTGGCCTTCGCGTCGATGGCGATCACGGTGGCGTTGCGCGCGGCGCCCTTGCTCACGTAGCTGGTGTCGCCGTCGACCTTCACGCCCACGAGGTAGGGCATGTCGCTCACCAGCGTCTGCGCCTCGGCCGAGACGCTGCGCCCGCCCTCGGGCTCGAAGGCCTTGGCCAGCACGTGCACCTGGTAGGTGGCGGCGTCGAAGCGCGACAGGCGCAGGTCGAACTCGGCCTTGCCGTCGGCGCTGGTCTGCACGCTGCCCAGGTCGTCGACCTGCTTTTCGGTGGCGCGCTGCGGGTCGAAGAAGGCGTAGTCGGTGAAGGCGCGGAACACCGGGAAGCCCGGGCTCAGCGTGAGCGTGCCTTCGACCTTGCGGTCGGGCGCGGGCGTGCCGAAGAGGTTCTGCACATCGATCAGCGCCTTCAAGTCCTTGGGGCTCACCCAGCCTTCGGCGATCTCGCTGCTGAGCTTGGCCACGACCTTGGTGCGGTCGGGCAAGAACTCCTGCACCTTCACGGTGGTGCTGCCGATGAGCAGACCCGCGACCTCGGGCGTGCCTGGCGAAGACTCGCGCGGCAGGTAGAGGTTGACGGTGTAGTTGCCGGTGGGCGAAGTGTCTTGCGTGGTGTGGGCGATTTCCGCCGCGCCGCCGGGGCCGAGCTTGAGCTTCTCGCGGCGCACGCTGAGGCCGCGCGCATCGATGATCTCGGCTTCGAGCGGCAGGTCGCGCAGCGAGGTGCCCCAGTTGCCGGCCTTCACCATCATCGCGATGTGCATGGTGTCGCCGGGGCGGTAGATGCCTCGGTCGCTGAACACGTACGCCGTCATCTGGTTCGGCACGCCGGCCGCGCGCAGGCCGCCGACGTCGAAGCGCGAGATGTCGAGCGTGCGGTCGCTGCGGTTGAAGGGCAGGAAGCTCAGGTCGCCGTCCTTGCGCACGACCAGCACCACGGGCGCCTTCTCGCGCTGGTAGCCGGCCAGGTTGGGCAACTTGGCGGCGCCCGTGGCGTCGGTGGATTGCGACGCGACGATCATGCCGTTGCGGCCCCACACCTCGACCAGCGCACCGGCCACGGGCTGGCCGTTGGCGATGCTCTGCACGAACACGTCGCGCGTGCCGTCGAGCGACTTCTTGGCGACGATGCCCAGGTCGGTGACGAGCACCAGGCGCTGGTCTTTCTGATCTTCGGGGTTGCCGCTCTCGGGGTTGCCCTCATCGTCGGAAGACTGCTGGTCTTCCTGTTGCTGATCTTCCTCGGGTTGGGCCTGCGCGGCATCGCCCTCGGGCTTCTTCTTGGCCTTGGGGTCGTAGCCCTGCACCTTGAGCAGGAAGACGCCGCGCCGGTCGGCCACGTCGCTGCGCAGGTACTCGGCGAAGTCGACGGTTTCGTAGTGCGCCTTGCCGGCGGGGATGCTGAGCGGGATCTCTTTCTGGAAGCGGTCGACGAGGTCGTCCGACTGCAGGCCGCCGTTGAACTGCGGATGCGCGAAGTCGCCGTTGGTCTGCGTGACCAGGTGCTGCAGCTGCTGCGGCAGCAGGCGGCCGATTTCAAGGCGGATGCCCGGCAGGTCGCGCACCAGGATCGGCAGCTTGCGCTCGCCCGACAGCGCGAGCAGCGAGCCCTGGCTCATGATGGTGAGTTCGGGCGCGAAGGTCTTGAGCAGCAGCACGTCTTGCCGCGCGTTGCCTAGCTGGTAGCCACCCGGCGTCTTCAGGCCCTTGGCCACGCGCACCAGCAGGTAGCGCCCGCCCTCGGCCTGGGGCATGCGGAAGCTGACCATCTCGGTCACTTCGCGTTCGCTGGCGATGGGCTGCAGGTTGATCTTCTTTGCGCGGCGCAGCACGGCGTCGGTGATCTTCGAGGAGGCGGCCGACCAGTCGAACTTGTCTTCCGGATCGCCCTTCGGGTCTTCCGTGGCCGGCAGCAGCCAGGCTTGCACCACGCGCGCCATTTCGCGCTCGTGCACGGGCATCGAGGCGGTGACGTGCATCACGTGCTCGGGCTCGCCGTTTTCGCCGGTGACGATGGTGGGCTCGACGCTGGAGATGTCGAGGCTGAAGAGGCCAGGGATGTCGACGGCGCGCGAGACGTCGCCGCGCTGGGCGGGGCCGCCCTTTTGCGCCACCGCGCCGGCCGTGAGGCTGAGCACGACCGGGCGCGTCTTCTCGGGAATCGGCAGGGGCTCCGACTGGACGGTGGCGGCAAGGCGCAGCTTGTCGTAGCTCACGGTGAACTTCTCGCTGGCGCACTTGCCCACGCTGAAGATCGAGGAGCCGCAGGGTTGGTCGTAGGTCAGCACCAGGCGCTTTTCGAACTCGGCGGTGTTGACGGGGTGCGAGAAGCGCACCTGGAAGAGGGCACGGCGCACGTTGGCCTGCACCGGGTCTTGGTAGAACTCGGCGCCGCCGATGCGTGCGCTGAACTCGGGCGAGGTGAACTCGTACTTGCGCAGTTCCATCTCGATGTGCGGCGCGAGCGCATTGCCGGCGAACTGCACCTTGTATGGCTGGCCGATGGGCCAGTCCTGCGCGGGCAGAAACTCGAGCCGGTTCTGCTTGGTCCATGTCCAGCGGCCTGCCACGGCGGGCTCGATGGTGATGCCGGTCGCCTCTTGCCCGATGCGCGCGATGGGCGCCACGGAGGCCGAGAAGTTGATGACGACGGGGTTGGGGCCCTTGTCGTTTTCGATCTGCGTGCGTTGCGGCGGCTCCAGCTTCGCGGTGGCGACGATGGGCTCGACGCGGTCCGGCGTGAGGCCGTGCCACCACTTCAGCAGATGCGGGCTCGCCGCCCAACCGGCCAGCGCCAGCAGCGCGAGCAGCACCAGCCATGCGAGGCGCTGCTGCAGCCATTGCAGGCCGAAGAGAAGGAATGCGCCGATGATGCGCAGCCAGCCCGGGGCTCGCCAGGAGCCGATGAGTCCGCGGGCCAGCGGACGCAGAAAACCGAGCACACGGCCCAGGCCGGTGAAGAGCACATCGCTCAGCGATGCGAGTTTTCGATTGGCGACTTGAAGCATGGAAGCTCCCCCAAGTGTTTTTGTAGGCGTTCGGCAGTGTGCTGCCGATCTGTGAAGAGATGGCGCTGTGTGTGAAGTCTGCGTGAAAACCGCACGCAGGCATTCAGGGCGTGTGCGCAGGGCACCGGGTGCTCCCCTCCGCGAATGTCCCCGGCCCGCGGCCTCCTCCTCTATTTCGCTGCGGGGAGCACCCGGCGCCCTGTGCACGATGAGCGCTGCCGGTGTGAGCGCGCCCCGTCATTCAGAACGAAAGCTGGGGCTTGTTCACCATCAACCAGAAGACGGCGGCCATGGCCACGAAGGCTGGGTAGCCCAGCAACTCCCAATAGAGCTGGTAGCGCGTGTAGAGCGGTGACAGCGGTGCGGCGTCACGGTGCGCCTCGGCCGCGAGGGCCGCCATGCGGATCTGCAGCCACACCACCGGCAGCCAGCAGAGGCCTGCGATCACGAACAGGCCGAGCGACAGCGCCAGCCATGGCGTCGACAACGGCCAGCCCGCCATATGCGCCAGCGCGAAGCCTGTCACCGGCTGGAGGATGACGGTGGGCGTGGTGAACCACCAGTCGGCCCGCACGACCAGGCGGCTCACGACGGCCTGCGCCGGCACGCTGCCGCTGCGGTTGGTGAAGAACATGTAGAAGGCCGACCCCAGCCCCGTGCCGACCATCAGCACGCTGGAGACGATGTGCAGCCACTTGAGGACGAGGTAGGTGTTCATGGCGTCGCGCGTCGGTACAAATGCCAGAGCAGGGCGGCGATGGGCAGGTTCTTGAGCAGCGGGCCGAGCGGGTGCAGCCACAAGGTGGGCTGGAGCACGGTGGCCACGAGGGTCATGACGAGCATCAAGGCAAGGGCGGCTGCGTAGCTGGCACGGCCGGGCCGCAGCCAGAGCGCAAGGCCGACGGCGAGGTCCGCCGCGGCACCGCCGACGATCAGCCACTGCACCAGCCATGGCGGCGATGCGATGCCGGCTTGGGCCAGCACCTGCCGGCTCTGGCCATTCAGCTCCACGATGCTGACGATGGCCGTCACCAGCCACACCGCGACGAGGCTCAGGCGCAGCAGGCGGTCGTCGCTTTCGGTGCGGGTCATGGCGTTGGCGCCGCCTCGTCGATGAGGTCGGTCACCATGCCCCAGCGGGCGAACTCGGGCTCGAATTCCGGCAGGGCGAGCAGGCCCGCGCAAGCGTATGCACCCGTGGGCAATGCATCGCCGCGTGCAAGGCGGCGTGCCAGCAGGATGGCGGCCATGCACGGGATCTCGGGGCCGTGGTTGTCGTCGGATGCGATGTGCCATGCGCGCCGCGCTGCCCGGCCTTGCGCATCGGTGCCCGTCACGCGTACCACCATGCCGCCCAATGCCGTGCCGAGCGCATCGAACACGCGGCCTGCCGAATGCAGCAGCGGTGCCAACTTTTGCGGCGCGGGCAGCAGGCCCACGCGGTGCATGAACGCCATGAAGGCAAAGGCCCGCTGTGCCAGTCCCACTTCGAGCGCCGCGCGGAACATGACCGACTGCACGCCGGCATAGCGCGCAGGAAAAAGCTCGAGGTCGGGGATGTCGCACAAGGCGCCACGGCGCGGCTTCATGCGAGCGAACTGCACCTTCACCGGTTCGGCCCAGCCGGGCTGTTCGTTCCATTGGCCGTTCTGCCAGACGCGGATCGGCTCGCCGCAGTAAGCGAGCACGCCGGCCAGCGTTGCTTCGCCGCGCGGCGCGCCCTGCGCCGGCGCGATGCAGATGTCGATGCTGTGGATGCCTTGCCAGCCGGCAGCGAGATGGTCGACCACCGCCGACGACAGCGCGGGCACGGTGCTCGCGCCGGCCACTGCGGTGCGGCCTGCGCCGCGAAAGGCGGCATCGAGCGCCGCGGGGAAGTCGCAGACGAAGCGACGGCCATCGGCCAGGTCGATGTAGTGCGCGCCGGCTGCTGCGACGGCTTGAGGCACGCGGTAGTCCTGGTTCTGGAACGGGCCTGCGGTGTGGATGACGAGGTCCACGCCCAGGTAGCCCAGCCCTTGCGCGAGGTCGGGCGACTGGGCATCGACCCGAACGCCGCGCGCACGGCCACCCAAGGTTTGCGCAAAGGCGGTTGCCCGTTCGAGATCGCGGCCGCCCACCAGCAGTTCGATGTCGGGGCTCGGTGCCAGCGCGCGACAGATGCGTGCGCCGAAGTTGCCGTAGCCGCCGAGCACCAGCGCCTTCATCATGCCGCCTGGGTCCCCGCGACGTGCCCGCGCGTGAACGCCTCCTCGAAGATCGAATAGCCCGACCAGTCCGCATGCGCGAACGACAGCCGCCCCGCGACGACGCTGCCGCGATGCGCCGCATCCGGCGCGCTGCGCTGCGAGCCGATCTGCGCCAGCAGCCCCGGCCGGGGGATCGACATGGCGTGGCCGTAGCGCGTGATGTCGATGCGCGTGACGAGCGAAGGCAGGTCGGGATGCGGCACCGAGAGTTCGGCGAGCAGGTCGTCGCGCCAGCCGGTCCACGGGCGGTCGAGCAGCAGGCGGCGGCCGTCGGTGGTGTCGTAGCTGCTGGGGCCAAGCGGGCGATACCAACTCAGCACGGTGCCGCGCGGCGTGGGGTCGAGCGTCTGGTGGCGCGCATCGACATAGCCGAGGCCGCGCGTGCCGTAGATCACGTTGTCCCAGCTCGGTGCGGCGCCGGGCTTGTCGATCAGCGGGCCGCGCACGTGCACGTTGGCGACCAGCCACGGCGCGTAGCGCACATGCGCGGCAGCATTCGTGAGCACGGGCGGCGGGTTCTCAACCACGCGCGCGGCGATGAACACCGGCAGCGCCACGATGCAGCGCTCGGCCTGCCAGCGCACGAGGGACTTGGTGGCGGCATCCCACGCATCGACCTCGACGCCGCCGCGCACGTCGGCGATGCGCGTGACGACCTGGCCCGTGTGCAGCCGGTCGCCGAGCGGCGCGGCCAGTTGCCGCGTGAGCCAGCCGTTGCCCTCGGGCCAGGTGAGGATGCCGTCGCGCTCGGGGCTCGAATCGTTGACGCTGCCCGTGGGATCGCCGGGCGCATGAAAGCCGTGCCGGCTCGCGAAGTAATGGATGCCGGCCCAGGCGGAGACGTGGTCGATGCCCGCGCCGTAGTCGTCGCGGCAGCAGTAGTCGAGGTACCAGCGCAGCTGCACGTCGCTGAAGCCTTCGCTGTCGAGCCATTTGGCGAAAGAGAGGGCATCGAGCGCCAGCAGCTCGGGGGTGACCGCGACCTTGAGCGTGGGAATGGCGAAGTGCGCCGCATGCTGCAGCGCATCGATGCGCTGCGCGAACTGGCGGTACTGGGCGAGCGTGGCCTCGCCCACGCCGTGCACGGGCAGCAGGCCGTCCTGCCATTCGCCGTGCAGGTACAGGCGCTCTTGCGGGCTGTGGCAGAGGTTGAATTCGTCGTACGTCCAGCGGCCGGCCACGCGGCGGCGCAGGCCGAGTTCTTCGAGCAGGTCCTGCACCTCGCGCGCGTCGTCGCCGGGCACGGGCAGGTAGTGCGCGCCGAGCGGGCAGGCGATGCCGTTGACCATGCCGCCGCGCGCATTGCCGCCCGCGGTGTCTTCGAGTTCGAGCAGTGCGAAGTCTTCGGTGCCTGCAAGGCGCAACGCGCGCGCGGCAGCGAGGCCGGCGACGCCGCCGCCGGCGATCACGACGCGCGTGCGCTTCACGACGGCGGGCACCTGGCTCTTGAGCGCGCCGTCGCGCATGGCATGGCCGCGTGTGACGTCGATGCCGGTGAAACCGCCTTCGATGGGCGGTGGTGGTGCTTCGCAGCCGGCCAGTGCGAAGGCGCCTGCCGCACCTGCCGCCACGCCGAGGAATTCGCGACGCTGCATGACGCGGCTAGTGCGCCATCACCTTGCCCCACTCCTGCTCATAGGTGGTGACGAGGATCTGGTTCGAGAGGCGGTTCACTTCCGTCGGCACGCGCGCCATGTCGAGCGGAAAGTCGAACATCAGCGGCAAAGTGGCGGGCGAAAGAAAGCGCAGCCCTGCAGGCAGCGCATCGGGCATGCGGTAGGGCCGGCGGCTGGCGATGATGTAGCCCCATTCGCCAAAGCTCGGCACGTGTGCGTGGTACGGCGTCGCAGTCAGGCCGACGGATTCGATGGTGGTCGCCACGGTCCAGAAGCTCTTGCGCGCCACCAGTGGCGAGGTGGTCTGGATCACCGCGTAGCCGCTGGCCGACAGCCGCTTTTCGAGCAGCGCATAGAAGCTGTTGGTGTAGAGCTTGCCGATGGCGAAGTTGGTCGGATCGGGAAAGTCGACCACGATCACGTCGTAGGTGTCACCCGGCTGCTGCAGCCACTGGAAGGCATCGGTGTTGATGATCTTCACCTTGGGCGACGACAGCGAATGGCCGTTGAGCCGCGCCAGCGTTTCGTGCGCGGTGAAGAGTTGCGTCATGTTCGGGTCGAGCTCCACCAGCGTGACCGACTCGACCGAGGGGTACTTGAGGATCTCGCGCACCGCCATGCCGTCGCCGCCGCCGAGCACCGCGACCTTCTTCGGCGCGCCCTGCGCTGCCATCACCGGATGCACCAGGGCCTCGTGATAGCGGTACTCGTCGCGCTCCGCGAACTGCAGGTTGCCGTTCAGGAAGAGCCGGTGCCCGAGCAGCCCGCGCGTGACCACGATGCGCTGGTAGGGCGAGGTGGCGCTGAACACGATGTGGTCCTGGTAGAACTTGTCTTCAGCCAGCGTGGTGATGTGGTCCGCGCCGATGAAGCCACCGAGCAGCACGGCCAGCGACAGAAAGCAGGCCATCGCATGCGCGCCGATGCGGCGCAGCTCATGGCGAAACAGCCACAGCGCCCACACCGCGACCGCAGCGTTCATGAAGCCGAACAGCAGGCCGGTGCGGATCATGCCGAGCTGCGGCACGAGGACCAGCGGGAACGCCACCGACACCGCCAGCGCGCCGAGGTAGTCGAAGGTCAGGACCTGCGACACGAGGTTCTTGAGCACGATGTTGCGCTTCAGGATGCGCATCACCAGCGGGATCTCGAGGCCCACCAGCGTGCCGACGACCATCACGAGGCCGTAGAGCAGCAGCCGGAAGGCGCCCGGCACGTAGGCGTTGGCCAGGAACAGGATGGCCGGCAGCGCGCCACCGATCAGCGCCACCATCAACTCGATGCGAAGGAAGTGCGCGGGCAGCTGGCGCTCGAAGTAGCGCGAGAGCCAGGAGCCCACGCCCATCGCGAACAGGTAGGTGCCGATGATGGTGCTGAACTGCAGCACCGAGTCGCCGAGCAGGTAGGAACTGAGTGCCGCCGCGCTCAGTTCGTAGACCAGCCCGCAGGCGGCAACCACGAACACGCTGGCGAGCAGGGCGATTTCAACAGGCTGCGGGCCTTTGGCTGGCAGCGGACTGGCAGGGGTGTCCATGGATCAGGCGGTTGCCGCCGGTCCGCGCCGAGGCAGACCGCGCCGCCCCTTGGCGGGGTGGCGAACGGCACGTGGCAAAGCGAAGTGCAAGGTCGAAGGGCTAATGGATCGCCGCAGCGACGATGATGCTGATGCCAAGGCTCATTGCGGCAACCACCAGCCCGAGTGCCACGTTCTGCTTCTCGACGATCTCGCCCCACAGGTCATAGGGCGTGATCTTGTCGATGATGAGGAAGCAGAGCCAGAAGATGACCACGCCGATCAGCGCGTACACGAGCGATCCGAGGACCACGCCCGGTTTCAGCCATTCAAATCCCATGGGGACCTCCAGTCGTAGTAGTGAGTGACACCGACATGATGTACTTCATTTGTGCCCGCCGCCGCTCGAATAGCCGCCGTACGAGCCGCCCGAGCTGCGCGAGCCGCTCGAGGAACCACCGCTGCTGCAGGTGCTCAGGATGATCAGCAGGATGATGATCACGACGACGATGATGATGATCGTGCCGCAGCCCAGCTTCGAGGCGGCGGCACTCACGGGCAGCGCATCGCCGCGCTTGAACATGTCCTTCTTGGCGTCGAGCTTGAAGGCCGTGGCCACGACGCCGCTGTCGAGCTTGATGCCCGAGGACCAGGTCAGCTCGTTGGCCGAGCGCTCCATCGACAGCAGCGCGGGGCCGCTGGCGTAGTCGCGGTTGAAGGTTTTCTGCCCGCGCTCGACCTGCCAGTAGAACTCGCCCGCGACGTAGCTGGTTTCGGCGTTGTAGGCGTACTGCTGCTGGTAGCGCTTGTTGAGGTAGGTGGCGGTGCTGCCGTTCTCGGCCATCACCGGCGCGCCGGTGGTGGGCTTGACCAGGCTCCAGCCGTCTTCGGCATCGACCAGGAAGCTGAAGCCGCGCTTGGCGTTGTAGAGCAGGTATTCGTCCCAGCCGAACTGCTCGTCGTCGCCGGGCTCGGTGCCCATGCGGTGCTGGAAGCCGACCACCTGCCACTGCGCGCCCTGCAGCTGGCCCATGGTGCCGAGCGCGATGAGCGGGCGCACGGGCTCGTCCTGCGTCGCGTGCTTGAGCTCGCCGCCGATGCCTTGCGACAGGTCGATGATGCTGTTGCAGGAGCCGCAGGTGATGCTCTTGCTGTCGGCCAGGTTGACGGTGACGGGCGAGCCGCAATTGGGGCAGTTGAAGCTGCGGCCCTTTTCGTCCTTGGCGGATTCGGCGCGCAGGCCGGTGAGCTGCAGGTCGTCGAGCTGCACCGAGCGGCCCAGGTACGCGGTGGGCGTCGCGGTGCCGTAGTCGATGCTGAGCACCAGCCCCTTGTCGTTGCGCAGCTCGACCATCGCGAACGCGCGGCCGAGCTCGGGCAGGTGTGGCAGCTCGCCCTGCGCGGAGGTCAGCGCCACCTGCTCGTTCGAGGTGACGGTGTAGCTCTGGCCCGCGAAGGCGCTGGTGGCACCCACGCGCAGGTCGACTGGTGGCGGCGCGGTGCGCTGCAGGTCGAAGGGCAGGGCGAAGACGTAGGCGCCGTTGTCTTCGCTCAGCACGCCGGTGCGGTCGCCGTCGAGGGCGGCGATCCACTCGGTCCAGCGGCCGCCGGGGTAGGTGTATTGCAGCCGGCCGATCAGCGTGAAGGGCTTGTCCTGGATGCGGCCGGCGGCGAACAGCTGCAGCGGGCTGAAGTCGTCGAACAGCTCGGCCATCTTGCCGGTGCGCGCGAGCGTGTCGCCCTGGCGCACGACAGTGCTCTGGCAATAGGGGCAGACCGCGTGCGTCGATTGCGCCGAGCGGAATTCGACCGGCGCGCCGCAGCCGGGGCAGGGCGCGCGGTAGTAGCGTTGGTTGCCGTTTTCCTCAGCCATGGCGCGCTGCGGAAGAAACGGCGAGCGAGGCGGGAGACACCGCGGAGCCGGCTACGCCGGGCCGCTGGTATCGCCCCCTGCAAGGGGGGAAGAGAGGCGACACGAAGCGCGCGAAGCCTGGGGTTAGACCAGCTTCTTGAGAAGGTCGGCCTTCTTGGCGTCGAACTCTTCCTGCGTGAGGATGCCCTTGGTCTTCAGTTCGCCGAGCTTCTCGAGCGTGGTCATCACGTCGGCCGCGCTCACCACCGCCACGGTGGGTTGTGCGTTGGCGGCTGCACCGGCCGCCGCGGCGGCAGCTGCTGCTGCATTGGCGTTGTTCGGGTTCAGGCCTTGTGCGAGGTTCTGCGCCATCACCTGGCCGAGCGCCACGCCGGCGCCCAGGCCCATGGCGTCGCCGGCAATGCCGCCGCCGCTGGCCGCGCCTTCGGCGAACTTGGGGATCGCCTGCGCCGTCTGGTACTGCATGAACTTGCCCATGTCGTTGCCGACCATGCCCATGCCGATCTTCTGGTCGAGGATCTTCTGCAGCTCTTCGGGCAGCGAGACGTTCTGGACTGTGATGTTCTCGAGCTTGATGCCGATCTTCTCGAACTCGGGCACGAGCTGCGCGGCGAGCGCCTGCGCAAACTGGATCTGGTTGGCCGCAAGGTCGAGGAAAGGCACGCCGCTGGAGGCGATGGCGTTGCTGATGTTCTGCAGCACCAGGCCGCGCAACTGGCCGTCGAGGTCGGCCACGCTGTAGATGTCGCGCGTGCCGGAGATTTCGGTGTGGAACAGCTTGGCATCGCCGATGCGGAAGCTGTAGTTGCCGAAGGCCCGCAGGCGCACGGCGCCGAAGTCCTTGTCACGGATGGTGATCGGCTGGGGCGTGCCCCACTTCTGGTCGACCTGCTGGCGCGTGCTGAAGAAATAGACGTCGCTCTTGAAGGGGGACTCGAAGAGCTTGTCCCAGTTCTTGAGGTACGTGAGCACGGGCAGCGTCTGCGTCGTGAGCTTGTACAGGCCGGGGCCGAACACGTCGGCCACCTTGCCTTCGTTGACGAAAACCGCCACCTGCGATTCGCGAACGGTGAGCGAACCACCGTTCTGGATTTCCATGTCCGCCATCGGGAAACGCCAGGCCAGCGTGCCGTCGCCGGTCTCGGTCCACTGGATGATGTCGATGAACTGTTTCTTGATGAAATCCATCAGGGCCATGGTTGTTCCTCTGCAGGTTTTTTTCAGGTTTTGTCCCAGCCGCGCATATTGCCACATCGCCTTGACGGCGCGCAGTGCGATTGGTCATGCCTTGCTCGGCCATGCGGCGTAGGCCGTCACGGGCCGAGGTCTACAATCGGCGCCCCCAGAAGAAGCGCCACCAGGAGCTACGGCACATGTCCGATTCGAACCCATCGACCTCATCGACTCCCACGCCCGAAGACAAACGCGCCGAGCTGCGCCGTGCCGCCCTCGAGTACCACGAGTTTCCCGTTCCCGGCAAGATCGCCATCGCGGCGACCAAGCAGATGGTCAATCAGCGCGACCTGTCGCTGGCCTACTCGCCCGGCGTGGCAGCGCCCTGCGAGGAGATCGTCAAGGACCCGGCCAACGCTTTCAAATACACCTCGCGCGGCAACCTCGTGGGCGTGATCTCCAACGGCACCGCCGTGCTCGGCCTGGGCGACATCGGCCCGCTGGCGTCCAAGCCGGTGATGGAAGGCAAGGGCGTTCTCTTCAAGAAGTTCGCCGGCGTCGACGTGTTCGACATCGAGATCGACGAGAAAGACCCGGCCAAGCTGGTCGAGATCATTGCCTCGCTGGAGCCGACCTTCGGCGCGATCAACCTCGAGGACATCAAGGCGCCCGATTGCTTCTACGTCGAGCGCGAGCTGCGCAAGCGCATGAAGATCCCGGTGTTCCACGACGACCAGCACGGCACGGCCATCACCGTGGCGGCCGCCATGGTCAACGGCCTGAAGGTGGCGGGCAAGAACATCGCCGAGGTCAAGCTGGTGACCTCGGGCGCGGGCGCTGCAGCGCTGGCCTGCCTGAACCTGCTGCTCAAGGTGGGCCTGAAGCGCGAGAACGTGTTCGTGACCGACCTGGCCGGCGTGGTCTACGAAGGCCGCGAAGAGCTGATGGACGACGACAAGCGCCAGTACATGCAGAAGACCGACCTGCGCAAGCTGTCGGAAGTGATCGTGGGTGCCGACGTGTTCCTGGGCCTGTCGGCCGGTGGCGTGCTCAAGCCCGAGATGGTCGCCAAGATGGCGGCCAAGCCGGTGATCTTCGCGCTGGCCAACCCGAACCCCGAGATCGCGCCCGAAGACGCCCACGCGGTGCGCCCCGACGTGATCATGGCCACGGGCCGCACCGACTACCCGAACCAGGTCAACAACGTCCTGTGCTTCCCGTACATCTTCCGCGGCGCGCTCGATTCGGGCGCGACCACGATCACCGACGAGATGGAAATCGCCGCGGTGCACGCCATTGCCGACCTGGCGCAAGCCGAGCAGAGCGAGCGCGTTGCTGCCGCCTACGTCGGTGAAAAGCTGTCCTTCGGCCCCGAATACCTGATCCCGAAGCCCTTCGACCCGCGCCTGATGATGAAGATCGCGCCGGCCGTGGCCAAGGCGGCCGAGGAAAGCGGCGTGGCGCTGCGTCCGATCAAGGACATGGACGCCTACCGCGACAAGCTGCAGAACTTCGTCTATGCCTCGGGCACGACGATGAAGCCGATCTTCGAAGCGGCCCGCCGCGCCTCGAAGAAGCGCGTGGCGTACTGCGAAGGCGAAGAAGAACGCGTGCTGCGCGCCGCCCAGATCGTGGTGGACGAAGGCGTCGCGCGCCCGACGCTGATCGGCCGCCCGGCCGTCATCGCCCAGCGCATCGAGAAGTTCGGCCTGCGCCTGAAGGAAGAGCTGGACTACGACGTCGTCAACGTCGAGCAGGACCACCGCTACCGCGACTTCTGGCAGACCTACCACCGCATGACCGAGCGCAAGGGCCAGACGGTGCAGACCGCCAAGATCGAGATGCGCCGCCGCCTCACGCTGATCGGCGCGATGCTGCTGCACAAGGACGAGGTCGACGGCATGATCTGCGGCACCTGGGGCACCACGCTGATCCACCTGCACTACATCGACCAGGTGATCGGCAAGCGCCCCGGCGGCTGCCAAAGCACGCCGCAGGACGTACCTGTGTACGCCTGCATGAACGGCCTGCTGCTGCCCGATCGCCAGGTGTTCCTGGTCGACACGCACGTCAACTACGACCCTTCGCCGGAAGAACTGGCCGAGATCACGACGATGGCGGCCGAGGAAATGATGCGTTTCGGCCTGAAGCCGAAGGCAGCGCTGCTGTCGCACTCCAACTTCGGCACCAGCAACGAGCCCAGCGCCATCAAGATGCGCAAGACGCTCGACCTGCTGCGCGTGCAGGCGCCCTGGCTCGAAGTCGACGGCGAAATGCACGGCGACGTGGCCCTGGACAGCAAGCAGCGCGCGGTCGTCATGCCGCACAGCGCGCTGGCGGGCGATGCCAACCTGTTGGTATTTCCGAACATCGATGCGGCCAACATTTCGTACAACCTGCTCAAGACAGCGGCAGGCGGCAACATCGCGATCGGCCCGGTTCTGCTCGGTGCGGCCAAACCTGTGCACATTCTCACGGCCAGCGCGACTGTTCGCCGCATCGTGAACATGACAGCCTTGACAGTGGCTGACGCAAACGCCGAGAGATAGGCCCTTTGGCGAGAGTGGTCGCCAACTTAAAGCGCCACTTTCGCCCCTTGAAACTGCTCAAACTTTGAGCAGTCGCTTGCTATTTTCGCCAGCGTGGTGCACACTCGCGGGCTTGAATTTGCGGGTTAACCCCGAGGTTGAGCGCAATTCGAACCCCCCGCTCTTTTCCTTGTGGTGCCCCATGGCGGCTTACGCCTCGATCACGTCCTCAGTCACTAAGTTTGCGCTCACCGGCCTGATGCTGGCGGCGCTGACGACCGGGGCCGAGGCCCGCGGATGGTTCGGCTCCGGAAAAACGTCCTCCGAGGAATCGATTGCACTGACCGACTTGCCGGTGCAAGGCCAGCGGACCTACCAGGCCATCCTCAACGGCGGCCCCTTCCGGTACGACAAGGACGGCACGGTATTTGGCAATCGCGAGCGTCTCCTGCCACCGGCACGACGTGGCCACTACCGCGAGTACACGGTGACGACACCCGGCTCGCGCAATCGTGGTGCACAACGAATAGTCTGCGGTGGTGAACAGCGCACGACGCCCGAGGCCTGCTGGTACACGGCAGACCACTATGCGAGTTTCAGACGGATTGCGCCATGAGCGATGACAACGACCTGAGCGGCGCCCCGAAGCGCCCCGAAGAAATGATGATGACTATGGAAAGACCAGCGGAGATGACCTTATCCCTTCGTGCCGTACGCCCGAACATCGTGCAATCGATCCGCGCGTTCCGCGTGAACGACCTGCAGGACGCTGCCAATGCGGCCGGCCAGCACTTCCTGTATGCCAACCTGGGCAACGCCCAGACCAAGCAGGACGTGCTCGACCTGATCGCCCAGCAGTTCACGTTCCCGGCGCACTTCGGCAAGAACTTCGACGCGCTGTACGACTGCATGACCGATCCGTTGCATAAATCGGGCCCGCAGCCAGGTTTCGTCATCGTGCTCGAGCAGATCCCGGCCAACGCCAAGTTCGACAAGGAAGCGCGCGAGCAGCTTCTCGACATCTTCCGCGACGCCTCGGACTACTGGGGCGACCGCAAGGTCCCGTTCCGGTGCTTCTATTCTTTTCTGTAGCCCGTTCTGCATCTACCAGCCAAGCAGAACGGGCGAACGAGGCTCAGCCCAACGCTGAAACCCTCGATGGCATCGACGTCAACAACACCACCGCAACCGCAGCGGCCGCCGCCAGCACCGAGCCGGCCGGCGAAAAAATGCCGACCGACAAGCTGGTCGACGTGTCGCCCCTGGCACTGCGCATGAGCAGCCCGTTCAACGCGGGTTACTGGCTCGCGGCAGCGTAAAAGCGAGCGGTCATTCCTCCCATGAAAAAAGCCCGTCGATGACGGGCTTTTTTCATGGGGGAACAGCCTGGGCCAATGCCACGTATTCGGCCACCGGCACTTCTTCGGCCCGCCGCTGCGGGTCGAACTCGCCGGCGAACCCGTGCTCTTCGAGCCATCGGCCGAGCGTGTGCCGCAGGATCTTGCGGCGCTGGCTGAAGGCGACCTGGACGATCTCGCCAAGCCGCGCGGCATCGACGGCGGGCGGCTGTGCCAGCGGCACCATCCGCACCACGGCACTGTCGACGCGCGGGGGTGGATCGAAGCTCTCGGGCGGCACGAACAGCACGTTCTGCATGTCGTAGCGCCACTGCAGCATCACGCTCAGGCGGCTGTAGTCCGACGTGGCGGGCCGGGCCACCATGCGATCGATCACTTCCTTTTGCAGCATGAAGTGCTGGTCGGCCACGAGGTGCGCCGCGCCCAGCAGGTGGAACAGGATCGGCGTGGAGATGTTGTAGGGCAGGTTGCCCACCACGCGCAGCGGCTTTGCCGGGAAGCGGGCGGCCAGTTCCGCGAAGTCCACCTTCAGCACGTCGGATTCGATCACGTCCAGCTGCGGATGCTCGCGCAGGCGCTTGGCGAGGTCGCGGTCGAGCTCGATCACGGTGAGGCGGCCGAGCCGCTCGACCAGCGGCTGCGTGAGCGCCGCGAGCCCCGGGCCGATCTCGACCATCGCATCGCCGGGTTGCGGCGCGATCTCGTGCACGATCGCGTCGATGATCCCGCCGTCGGACAGGAAATGCTGCCCGAATCGCTTCCTGGCGATGTGTGCCATCAGATGATCAGGACTGCGGGGGTTCGCGGTATTCGACGTAGGCGCGGGCGCGCACTTCCTGTGCCCAGGTGTTGAAGGCTTCGTCGATACGTTGATCGCGCAGCGCTGCCCGGGCGGCTTCGCGCTGTTCGCCCTGGCTCAACTTGGCATCGCGGCGAGCGACCACCTGGATCAGGTGCACGCCGAAACGCGACACCACGGGGTCGCTGATCTGACCCGGGGAGAGCCGGTCCATGGCTTCTTCGAACTCGGGCACGAACTGGCCCGGCTGCGACCAGCCGAGGTCGCCGCCGTCCTTGGCGCTGCCATCCTGCGAGTTGTCGCGGGCCAGGCCCGCGAAGTCGGCCGTGCCGGCCTGCAGGCGGCGCTTGAATTCCGCGAGCTGCGCCACCGCCTGCGCCGTGGTGCGCTTGGGGTCGTTGAGCAACAGGATGTGGCGCACTTGCGTCTGCGTGACGGTGGCATCTGCCGAGCCGAGCTGGGCTTTCGCGAGCACCTTGAGCACGTGGAAGCCCGCGCTCGAACGAACGGGACCGGCAATGCCATTCACCGCCGTCGACTGCGTGGCATCGACAAACAGCGACGGATAGCGGTCGGCACTGCGCATGCCCATCGCGCCGCCGTTGGCGCGGTCCGGCGAATCCGAGTTTTCTCGCACCAGCTTGGCGAAGTCCTCGCCGGCACGCGCACGCTGCGCGAGGTCTTGCGCCTTCTTCTGTGCGGCCGCCACCTGGGCATCGGTCGCGTTCTCGGGCACGGCGACGAGCACCTGGCCGAGATTGAGGTTTTCCAGGGCCGTGTTCTTGACAGCGAGGTTGCGCTGGTCGCGCAGGTATTCGTCGGCCTCGGAATCGCTGACCTTGACCTTCGACTCGACCTCACGGTCACGCAAGCGCGTGAGCAGCAACTGGTCGCGCAGGTCGCGGCGGAAATCCGCCAGCGCAATGCCTTCGGCCGCCACGCGGCGATGCAGCTCGGTCACGCTGATCTCGTTCTGGCGGGCCACGGTCTGCTCGGCCTGATCGATGGCGACCTCGTCGACCTTGAGGCCGTTTTCCTTGGCCAGCTGCAGCTGGGCGCGCTCGGAGATCAGGCGCTCCAGCACGAGCCGCGTGAGTTCGGCGCGCGGCACGCGCTGGGCCTCGGCGTTTTCCTTGATCACCCGATCCACCCGCGACTGCACGTCGGTGTTGGTGATCGGCTCGGAATTGACCAGTGCGACGATGAATTCGGCGGAGCGCTGCACTGGCGCCGCGGCGGGCGCGTTCGCCGCGGGGCGCGCGGCCGGTGGGCCCAGGCGCGGACCGGCGCGCATGATGTCCGTGATGCCGCTGCCAGAGCGAAAGCCCTGTGCGCCCGACGTTGCTGCCACTGCTGCAAGGCAGCCCAGGGTGATGATGGAACGGATGTGTTTCATGGCGATGCTCAGTCTGTCGTCTCAGTCGTAATTGGTGAAGCGGCTTGGTGCCTCGCCAGGTTGGCGCAAGGGTTGGTAGCGCTGGATGTTTTGCCGCAAGGCCTGCATCGGGCTCGATCCGACACTGGAGAACCCGACAAACTCGAGCTGGAACATGATGCGGGTATTGGGTTTCACCTGCCCGGTCGTGATGCGTTGCAACACCACGCGCCCGATCCAGCAGCAGCCGTCGTACTCGAAGCCGAGCACGCCGTCCGTGAGCCCCTTGGCCTGCAGGTCGTAGTTCAGGCGGCCCACAGCGTACCAGCGTCCACCGCCCTGGCCCTTGCCGGGGCCGAGGTCCTTGCCCTTGTCGCCCCACAGGTCGTTGACCGGCCATTGCCAGCCCACGTCGATCGACTTGCTGCCGTCATTCGTCGCCGTGGTGTTCGGGTCGGCCGCCTTCGCCGCCAGGTAGGCGGCGCTGGGCGCCTGGTAGCGGAAGGCCACGCTCAGGTTGTGGTACGGCTCGGGGTTGTAGCGCGCGCTGATGGCCGAGCGCGTCGACCGCCTCGTGTCGGGGTTGTACTGGAGCAGAGTGTCCAGGCTCCACTTCGGCGTCCAGTTGATCTGGCCGCCGAGCAACAGGTCGCTGGTGCGATCCGTCACGGGTGCCGCGCCGGGCAGCGTGACCTTCTGGTCAGCGAAGCGGAAGCGCTGGGCGACGCCGAAGCGCACGGCTTCGACGCCGGTGCCGGGGTCGATCAGGCGCGAGGTCACGCCGAGCGTGAGTGCGTTGGTGTCCGAGATGCGGTCGTTGCCCGAGAACGCGTTCTCGGTGTAGATCGTCGCAAAGCTGAAGTCGTTGGCTGCCGTGTCGTAGTTCGGCAGCATGCTCTGGTCGCGGTACGGCGTGTAGACGTAGTACGCGCGGGGCTCCAGCGTCTGACGGAAGGCACGGCCGAAGTAGCTGGCGTCGCGCTCGAAGATCAGGCCGCTGTCGAGGCTGAAGGTCGGCACGGTGCTGGTGCTCGACGTGCCGATGAGCACCGGCGAATTCGAGTTGTAGGGAATGCCATTGACGTAGGTGATGCCGTTGAGCGTCAACTTCGGCAGATTCGCCTGTGGCACGAAGTAGTTGTAGGCGGCCGACTGCACCTGCAGCTTCGGGATCACGAACGAACTCGGCGTGATGAAGGGCCGGCTGATCGAGCCCAGCACGTAGGCACGGTCCCCGTCGGGCTGCGACTGCTGGTTGATGTCGAAGCCGTTCTGCCCGAACAGGATACGCGGCGCACTGAAGTGCGTGTAGTCCGCGGTGAACGCGACATCGAAGCCGTGCCAGTCGTACTTCTTGTAGTTGGCGGTGACCTGCGGCAGGCGGTCGTACGAAGGCGTGATCGGCGACAGCGAGTACTGCAGCGTCTGGTAGGCCAGCGTGCGCACGGTGCCGCTCCAGTCGCCCTTGCTCCAATTGAGCGAGGCGTCGTTGGGCAACTGGCGAATAGCGACCGACGGCGTGCGCGTGAAGTCGCGCCAGTAGTCGTTGTCGCTGACCCGGTTGATGTTGACGCTGGCCGACAGCGAATCGAGCCCCAGCGCCTTGGCGTCGAAATCCTGGTGATGGTTGAGCCAGAGGCCCCAGCGCTTGCTGCTGGTGGGCGGCTGGCCGATGGAGCTGGCCGTGACCGTTCCGTTGGCCACCTGCTGCAGGCTCTCGTTGTAGCGCTGGCCCAGCAGGCGGTCGCTGCCCATCAGGTCAAACCGGATGGAGCCGCCATATTCCTTCTCAAGGTAGCGGAACTCGTTGCTGAAATTGATGCCGCGCTTGGTCATCAGCGTCGGCGTGAACGTGGCGTCGCGATTGGGTGCGATGTTCCAGTAGTACGGCTGCGCGATCTCGATGCCGTTGGTGTTGTCGATACCGACGGTCGGCGGCAGCAGGCCGCTCTTGCGTTCATTCGACAGCGGGAAGCTCACGCTCGGAAGCGCCGGCGTCGAGATGCCCATGAAGCTCAGCCGGGCATTCTTGGCCACGCCTTCGCTTTCCTGAGTGTCGGTCGTGATCGAGGTCGCAGTCAGCAGCCAGGCGGGCATCCAGCCGGGGAAGTCTTCGCGGCGGCAGGTCGTGTAGGTGGCCTGCCGGGCGATCGACACATTGGAATCGACGAAATCGATGCGTTGCGCTTCACCGTGCGCGTCGTTCGCCAGGAAGTGATAGCGAACATTGTTGAAGAAGCCCTCGAAGGTCTCGAGCTTGAGCTGCAGCTCGGGGCCTTCGTACACATTGCCGGCCTGGTTGACCCGCACATTGCCGGTGGCCTTGGCGCGGTCGTCGGGCTGGTAGTACTCGAGGCGATCTGCGGTGATGGCGAGGGCGCCGCGCCGCAGCGTCGCATTGCCTTCAACGATGGTTTCCAGGTCGGGCCGACCGGACATGCGATCGCCGGTGACGAGGCTGGGCAACTGGCCGCGCTCCGTCGGGGGCACGACTTCCGTCAGCAGCGGCGTGCGCTTGAGCGTCAGGGGCCCGTCGAGCCCGCCAGCGGATTGTGCGAAGGCGCCGTGCGCGTGCAACAGCGCCAGGGACAGCACAGCCAGTGGCAGCGGCGGGCCGGAGCGCCGCGAAGCAACACGTCGGCTCATCAAGCCTCCCGCCTGGCCGTTCCGGGGAAAGCCGGCGACGCTCCCGGAAAGGGCAGCGAGCGCACAAGGTGCCAAGCGTGGGGGCGTTGGATCGTAGGCATCGGTTCGGAACGAAGGATATCGTCGGGGAGACGGCGCGGCAGGCCGGCAGGTTGCAGGGGCCGGCAGCAACCCGGTCCGGCCGGAAGCCGGCCCAAGGGGATTGCCGCGCCAGGCGGATTTGTAGAATCGATTATCCATGACAGCACCCTTGCCCCCGGCCACATTGGCCCCACGCCCCGCCGAGACCATTCACTGGACAGATCCACAGCGGGCCGAAGTCTTCCGGGGCTGGCTGACCGGCATTGCCGGCGCCCATCGGCTGCTGCCTGACACGGTCCGCCTGGCCTCGGCCGACGCCAGCTTCCGCCGCTACTTCCGCCTCGACACCACCGACGCGACGGCCCCCACGCGCATCGTGATGGACGCACCGCCCGACAAGGAAAACAGCGACCCCTTCGTACAAGTGGCCAAGCTCATGGCCGACGCCGGCGTGCTCGCCCCCACGGTGCTCGAATGGGACCGAATCAACGGCTTCCTGCTGCTCGACGATCTGGGCCACCAAACGATGCTCGACGTGCTCGATCCGGCCCGTCCGGACACCGGCCGCCCGCTGTACGACCAGGCGATCGACGCCCTGATCCGCTGGCAACTGGCCTCCCAGCCCGGCGTCCTGCCGCCTTACGACAGGGCACTGCTCGAGCGCGAGCTGGCCCTGTTCCCCGAGTGGTACATCGGGCGCCATCGCGGCATCGCCGTCGAGGGCAAGCTCAAGGAGCGGCTGGAGCGCAGCTTCAAGTTGATCGTCGACAGCAACCTCGCGTCGCCCAGCGTGTACGTGCACCGCGACTTCATGCCCCGCAACCTCATGATGAGTGCGGCCCCCACGCTCGGCACCGGCGTGTCCTCGCTGCCTCACAAGGGCGCGCTCGGCGTGCTCGACTTCCAGGACGCGGTCTACGGCCCGATCACCTACGACATCGCCAGCCTGATGCGCGATGCCTTCCTGAGCTGGGACGAAGAGTTCGTGCTCGACATCACCGTCCGCTACTGGGTGGCCGCCCGCAAGGCCGGCCTGCCGGTCGACGAAGACTTCGGCGCCTTCTACCGCGCGGTCGAATGGATGGGCCTGCAGCGCCACCTGAAGGTCGCCGGCATCTTCGCGCGCCTCACGCTGCGCGACGGCAAGCCCCGCTACCTGGCCGACACGCCACGCTTCATTGCCTACATCCGCGCCACCGCGGGCCGCTACATGGAACTCACGCCGCTGGTGCGCGTGATCGACGAAATCGAGGGCACTTCGGCGCTCACCGGCTTCGCCTACGGCCGTGTCTGAAGGAAAGCTGAAAAGCGAAGGGCCTGTGACGGCCATACAACGGTCGTTCCTCGCTCCTTATTTCATAGCATGCCCCGTTTTCACTGCTCCATCCCGCTGACCGCCGGTGCCAGCCTGGCGTTGCCGGCCGGTGCCGCGCGCCACGTGCAGGTGCTGCGGATGCAGCCCGGCGACGCCCTCACGCTGTTCGATGGCGCGGGCGGCGAGTACGCGGCCACGGTCGAACGCATGGGGCGCAGCGACGTCTCGGTGACGGTCGGTGCCCATCTGGCGGTGGAGCGCGAAGCACCGCGCGCCGTGCACCTCGCGGTCGGCATGCCCGCCAACGAGCGCATGGACTGGCTGGTCGAGAAGGCCACCGAGCTGGGCGTGGCGAGCATCCAGCCGCTGGCCACCGCCCACGGCGTGCTGCGCCTGTCGGGCGAGCGCGCCGAGAAGAAGCGGGCGCACTGGGAAGCTATCGCCGTCGCGGCCTGCGAGCAGTGCGGCCGCAACCGCGTGCCGCTGATCCATCCGGTGCGCTCTTTCTCGGGCGCTTCGGGCTGGATCGATGCGCAAGGCGCCAACGCCGAAGCCGTGCGCCTCGTACTGAGCCTCGCCGAAGGCACACGCCGGATCGCCGACATCGCACCAGACGCCCGCGGCGTGCTCGTGCTGAGCGGCCCCGAAGGCGGCCTGAGCGGCAGCGAGGAGCAGGAAGCCATTTCCCGTGGCTTCGCGCCGGTCACGCTCGGCACCCGCGTGCTGCGCGCCGAAACGGCGGCGCTGGCCGCGCTGGTGTCGCTCGCCGGGCTCTAGTCGGCGCAAGGCCGGACGGAAGGGGTGGGTGTTTTCCGCGACGCGCTCGCAGAAAGTCTGGGAAACAATCGTTACCCAGTTAATACAAAAGAAGGACTTTTGCCTCATGCCTCGCCTGTCCAGTGCGCTGCGTCTCGCCCCTCTCGTTCTTGCAGCCCTCTGCGCGGCGCAAAGCGTCCATGCCCAGAACCCCGCCGTCGCCCCCACGCCCGCGCAGGTCAGCCCCGAAGTCGACAAGGCCTTCACGCAGCTGATGGCCTCGCCCGCCATCCAGAAACTGCTCGATGCCGTCAAAGCCGACCACGAGCGCTCGGTCGAAGACCTGAAGATGCTCACCGAGATCGAGGCGCCACCCTTCAAGGAACACAAGCGCGCTGAAGCCTTCCTCGCGCGCATGAAGGCGCTCGGCCTGACGCACGCGAAGATCGATGCCGAAGGCAACGTGATCGGCCTGCGCAAGGGCACGGGCAACGGGCCCAAGCTGCTGATCTCGGCGCACCTCGACACCGTGTTCCCCGCCGGCACCGACGTGAAGGTGAAAGAGCGCGATGGCCGCCTGCACGCCCCCGGCATCGCCGACGACACGCGCGGACTCGCCGTGCTCCTGTCGTGGCTCAAGGTACTGAACGACAACAAGATCCAGACCGTGGGCGACCTGATGATCGTCGGCAACGTCGGCGAGGAAGAGCTGGGCAACCTGCGCGGCATGAAGGCGATCTTTCGCGACAACCTCGACATCGACGGCATGGTCGGGCTGGAGCCCTCCCCGCCGGGCAGCGTACTGGTGCTGGGCACCGCGAGCCATCGCTACGAGGTCACGTTCCAGGGTCCGGGCGGCCACAGCTTCGGCGCCTTCGGCCAGGTACCGAGCGCGATCCATGGCATGGGCCGCGCCATCGCCAAGATCGCCGACATCCGCACGCCGAGCTTTCCGAAGACCACCTTCACCGTCGGCACCGTGGGCGGCGGCACGTCGGTCAACACCATCGCGCCCGACGCGCGCATGGCCATCGACATCCGTTCGGACGACATGGCCTCGTTGCTGGAAACCGAAAAGAAGATCCTCACGGCCATCGACGACGCCGTGGTCGAAGAAAACAAGCGTTGGAACGTGAACACGCTGAGCGCGAGCACCAAGCTGATCGGCGACCGCCCCGGTGGCCGCACGCCACCCGATTCGGTGATCGTCGAGGCGGCCACGCGCTCGAACGCCGCCTTCGGCCACAAGACTCTGCTGCGCGGCGGCAGCACCGATGCCAACGTGCCGATCTCGCTCGGCATCCCGGCCATCATCGTGGGCGGTGGCGGCAAGGCTTCCGGTTTTCACGCACTGAGCGAATCGATCGACGTGACAGATGCATGGAAAGGCGCGCAGAATTCGCTCGTTACCGTGCTGGGCCTGGTGGGGGTGCAAGGGGTCAATCCCGCATTGCTTCCCAAACGGGCTCCGCGCACCAAGTAATTTGTCACGATGCAAGTTTGAAAGTGGATACACCACTTTCTTCTTACGGTCCGCGGCACCGCAAAATGCCAGCGGTTCTGTCACACACCAAGGAAACGGCCATGGGATTGCTCGATTCGGTACTCGGTCAAGTGCTAGGAGGCGCTGCACAACAGCAGCAACCGCAAGGTGGGGGCCTCGGGGGGCTGGGCGATCTCGGCGGCCTGGCCGGCGCGCTGGGCGGCCTGCTTGCCAACAACGGCGGTCAAGGCGGCCTGGGAGGGCTGGTCTCGAAATTCGAGCAGGCCGGGCTGGGCAATGTCATCGGTTCGTGGATCGGCAAGGGAGAAAACCAGCCGGTCACGGGCGACCAACTGCAAAACGCACTGGGCAGCGACACCATCGCCGCCATCGCGTCCAAGCTCGGCGTCAATGCGCAAACGCTGCTGCCGATGCTCGCCACCATGCTGCCGTCGCTCATCGACCAGCTCACGCCGCATGGCAAGGTGCCCGACCAGGGCCTGGGCAACCATGAAGACCTGCTGGGTTCGCTCAGCGGCCTGCTGCAAGGCAAGCAGCCCTGAAACAAGGCAGCTGCCCGTCAAGAATTCCGGCGCCCGCAAGGGCGCTTTTTTTCGTCCGTTCTCTCCCGCTGCGACGGCTTCCGTTGGCCGACAATCCCGCTCGCATCAATTCCGGGGAATGGCATGGCAGGGAGTCGCAAGTCGAAGGGGGACGATGGCCTGGAGGCGCAGCCCGACGGCACCGTCCGGTGGACCAAGGCCATGCGCGAAGCGTTGGCACAGTTCGAAGACCGGCCCTGCAGCAACTGCGGCGGCACGCTCGCAACTGAACGGAGCCTGGCCGACAGCCTCGACTTCTTCCGGCGCCATCGCCTTCCGACCTGGCAACAGCGTCCCGCGCGGCTGCGCATGCTCGAGCTGCACGGCCCCAACGCGGTAGAGCTGTTCCTCGACCCCGCGCCACACAAGAACGCCGTCGCCGATCTGCTGGCGATCCACGATGCCGCCGTCGTGCGCTTCCTCGTCACCCAGGTCAAGCAACTCGACTGCAAGAACGCCCTGATCAGGCAGGCCGCGCGCTGGCCGTTGTTCGTACTGCGCGAGCTGTTGTCCGCCAACCCCGCGCGCCACCAGGCCGGCGCCGCGCTGGTGCTGGAACTGCTGGCCGCGAACCCCGACTGGCAGGCGCCCCTGGAGGCGTCTTGCGATGCCGCCCAGCGCAAGACGCTCGAGCGCCTGCAGGAAGATGGCTCCGAAGGCCTGGTCGATGCCGCACCGGAAGAATGGCCCGCCTTCCTGCGCCATCCGCCCTGGAAGAACCGGCAGGCGCTGCCGGCCATCCCGACGTTGGCATTGCCCCTGCGATGCGAGCCCGCGACGCTGCACTGGGATGGCTTCACCCTCCCACCGCACGTTCCGCACGACCAGACCGAGACCGCCTCTGACTGGTTGAAGCGCGAAGTCGCATCCCGACGCGAAGACTCCGACCGGCGGATGGCGGACTTCGCACGTACCGGGTCCGCCGCGCCGGCCGAGGTGCAGGCGCAGGCCCCGTCATGGGACGCCCCGCGCAAGGCCTTGTGGCTGATGGGCCTGCGGCCCGAGTCGATCGAACCGGTGATGACCGGCCGCCGCATCGAGCCGGAAGACTTCACGACACCGCCGCCGGGCACGTGGGGCCACACCGACTTCCTCTGGCAACTGCCGCCCCCCGTGGCCATCGCGGTGTTCGAGCAGATGCCGCAAGAGGCTCACTACATGGGCGATGCCATGCGCATCCGCCCCGTGCTCCATCACTTCGGCACCGCTGCGCTGCCGGGCCTGCAGCGCTACCTGAAGCAGGGTGCGCGCGCGATGTTCGAGCTGGTCTCGGTCATCGAATGGGACCAGCTCGCCAACTGGGTCGCGAAGGGCTTCCACACCAACCGCTGGGTCCGGCGCGAAGCAGGCGAGTGGCTGACCCACTACCCCGAGACCGCGGCGCGTGGCCTCATCCCCGCCGCGCTGGGCGCGCCCGGGGCGCCACGCGATGCCGCCCAGGCCGCGTTGCGCTGGTTGCAGGACGCTGGCCATGCCGAGAAGGTTCACGTACAGGCCAGCGCCTACGGCCCCGAAGCCGCGAGCGCCATCACGCAGCTGCTGTCCACCGCCCCCGAGGACGTGCTGCCCGAGAGCCTGCCCGCCGTGCCCAAGGCCTTGCCGCTGGCGACGCTGCCGCGCCTCATCCTGAAGGACAGCGGCCACGCGCTGCCGCAGGCCGTCGTGCCCGATGTGCTCATGGCCATGATGCTGAGCAAGTCCGATGCGCCGTACCCCGGCCTGAGCGCGCTGCTTGCGGTACTCGCTCCCGACGCCCTGGCGCGCTTCGGCCGCGCGCTGCTGGCCTGGTGGATCGGCAACGGCCGCCCGAGCAAGGAGCGCTGGGCCTTTGCGCTGCAGGGCCACTTCGGCGACGACGAAACCGCACGCCAGCTGTTCGGCCTGCTGCGCCAGTGGCGCGCCGCGCTCGACCGCGTTCGGGCCTACGACGCGCTCGAGATGCTCGGCGAGATCGGCAGCGACACCGCCCTCATGCACCTGAGCGAGCTGGCCCGCCAAACGCGCTACGACGACCTGCGCACCCGCGCCGACCGCATGCTGGGCGAAGTGGCCGAACAACGCGGCCTCAGCATGGAACAGCTGGCCGACCGCACCGTGCCCGACCTCGGCCTGGACGCACGCGCCCGCCTGTCGCTCGACTTCGGCCCGCGCAGCTTCGAGGTGCGCATGGACGACAACTTCCAGCCCGTGCTGCGCGACAGCGCCGGCAAGCTGCTCAAGGCGCTGCCCAAGCCGAACGCAGGCGACGACGCGGGCAAGGCCACAGCCGCGACCACGCAGCTCAAGGAACTGCGCAAGCTCGCGAAGACCGTCGCCAGCGCGCAGCTCAAGCGGCTCGAAGCCGCCATGTGCGACCAGCGCCGCTGGGCGCCCGACGAATTCGTTCCCTTCTTCGCCAACCATCCGGTACTGCGCGTCTTCAGCCGACCGCTGGTCTGGGGCTTGTTCGATGCACAAGACCAGCTCGAAGGCACCTTCCGCGTCAGTGCGGAGGGCGAACTCACCGACCTGCAAGACGACGCCTTCGCGCTGCCCGAAGACGGCCGCATCGGCATTCCGCATCCGCTGGAGATCGCTGCGCTCGACCCCACGCTCGCGGGCGCGTGGGGGTCGGTGCTGGCCGACTACGAATTGGTGCAGCCCTTCGAGCAACTGATGCGCGAGACCTTCACGCTCGACGAAGCGCAGCGCTCGCGCCGGGGGCTCGATCATTGGGCCGGCCGGTCCGTGTCTAACGCAGGCCTGCTCGGCCTGGAAACGCGCGGCTGGCAGCGCGAGGTGGGCGAGGGTGGCATGGTCAACAGCTTCAACAAGCCGCTGCCTGGCGGACGCCAGATCTGCCTGCAACTTGAAGAGGGCTGGTTCGTGCAGGACAGCCCCGACGGGAAAGACCTGCAGACCGTGAGTGCCGTGGTGCTCGACGGTGCCGATGCAACTCTCGGCGAACTCACTCCGATCGTGCTCAGCGAAATCGAACGCGACCTGAACCGCGTGATCCGGGCCGCCACGCCATGAACCGCAACCTCTGGCTTCTTGCCATCTGTCAGGGCCTGCTCCTGACCAACAACGTCACCTTCATCGCGATCAACGGGCTGGTCGGCCTGGGCATCGCGCCCCATGGCTGGATGGCAACGCTGCCGGTGATGGGCTATGTGGTGGGCGGCGCGCTCAGCACCGGGCTGGTGGCGCGCACGCAGCAGCGCTTCGGCCGGCGTGGCTCGTTCCAGATCGGGTTGGCGGTGGCGTTTGCGTCGGCACTGGTGTGCGCCTATGCCGCCGTCTCGAAGAACTTCTGGCTGCTGTGTTTTGCCACGTTGATCGCGGGCTACTACAACGCCAACGCTGGTCTCTACCGCTTCGCGGCGGCCGAGCTTGCGGCGCCGACATGGCGCGAGAAGGCCGTCTCGATGGTGATGGCGGGTGGCCTCATCGGCGCGGTCGCGGGGCCCAACCTGGCAACCGTCACACGCGACGCGTTCGCCGTGCCATTTGCCGGCGCGTACCTCGCGCTGGCCGCGGTCGCGCTGCTGTCGATGGCGGTGATGCACTTCATCGAATTCCCGGCTACGCCAAAGCGCAACGACGCCGCGGGCGGACGACCGCTGCGCGAGATCGTGCGGCAGCCGGTGTTCATCGTGGCCGCGGCCTCGGGCGCGCTGGGCTACGGCGTGATGAACCTGCTGATGGCCGCCACGCCCATCGCCATGCAGATCTGCAGCCTGCCTTTTTCGGATGCCGCGCTGGTGCTCGAATGGCACGTGATCGGCATGTTCGCGCCGGGCTTCTTCACCGGCCACCTGATCCGCCGCTTCGGCGCGTTGCCGGTGATGGGCGTGGGGCTGGCGCTCAACCTCGGATGCATCGCGGTCGCGCTCTCGGGCGTCGAGCTGCATCACTTCATCGTGGCGCTGTGCCTGCTGGGCGTAGGCTGGAACTTCTTGTTCACCGGCAGCACGACGCTGTCACTCACGGCCTATACGCCCGAGGAGCGCGACCGGGCGCAAGGCGCGCTCAACTTCTGCGTGTTCGCGACGCTGGCACTGACCTCGTTCGCCTCGGGCGTGCTGGTCACGACACAGGGCTGGCAGCTGTTGAACTTCGGGTCGCTGGTGCCGGTGGCGCTGACAGGCATCGCGCTGATCTGGCTGGCGCGCAAGCAGCGAAGCGCCGCTGAGGCGACCGCCGCCTGACGGTCGCAGGCTGTTGCTCAGGCTGGCGGAAAGCGCCGGTCGAGCCAGCGCTGCAGGGCCGCGAACACGGGCGCGGCTTCCAGCTCGTTGAAGAGCTCGTGGTACAGCGACGGGAAGCAGTGCGCCTCGACCATGCCGCTGGGCGCGGCCGCTGCAGCGAATGCGCGGCTTGCGGAGGGCATCACGAGGCGGTCGTCGCCCGCATAGAGAAGCAGGGTGGGCACCGGCCAGTTGGCGGCGTGCTGCTGCACCGCGGCCCCTTCGTAGGCGAGGAAGCGCGCGAGCCGGCTGCCGACGCGATCGTGCGTGAGCGGATCGTCGCGGTAGGCCTGCACCACGGCCTGGTCGTGCGAGAGGTAGTTGTCGTCGAGCCCGTTGCCCACGCGC
Organism: Variovorax sp. VaC1; assembly: GCF_043658315.1. NCBI lineage: Bacteria > Pseudomonadati > Pseudomonadota > Betaproteobacteria > Burkholderiales > Comamonadaceae > Variovorax > Variovorax sp. VaC1. The sequence goes on from NZ_JBIGLT010000005.1 coordinate 383,596, forward strand.
AGGTTCGGCGCGATGCGCGGCAGCACCGCGAGCAGCGCCTTCTGGAAACCGCTCAGGCCCGGGTCGAGCCCCGGCGACGACAGCACCAGCCCTTCAACCGGCCGCACGCCGCGCGCCACCAGACTCGCCGCAACCAAGCCACCAAGGCTATGCCCCAGCACCACCAAGGGCAGCCCGGGGTTTTCGCGGCGCGCATCGTCGATCACCAGCGCGAGATCGTCGACCAGCCGCAGTTCGCTCGGCAGGCCGCCGCGCGCACCGGTCGATTCGCCGTGGCCGTGGTGGTCATGCGCCCAGACGGCAAAGCCCCATTCGTGCAGGTCTTCGGCGAGTGCGTGATAGCGGCCGGCATGCTCGCCGAGCCCGTGCACCACGACCACCACCGCGCGCGGCTCGCCGGGGGCAGGCAGGCGGCGCAGCGCCAGCGTCTCGCCGTCCGGTGTGGACAGCGACACGCGATGCGGCAAGGGCAGTGCGCTCAAGCCGCCACGGGCTCCACGCTGGCGGCGCGGTGCGCGGCCGGGAGTGCGGAGATCACCTCGGCCACGGCAGCCGTCAGCTTCTTGGCGTAGGGCACGTGCAGGAACTCGTTGGGACCGTGCGCGTTGCTCTTCGGGCCGAGCACGCCGCAGACCATCATCTGCGCCTTGGGGAAGCCCGCACTGAGCATGTTCATCAGCGGGATCGTGCCGCCCTGGCCGATATAGCCGCACGACGCGCCGAAGTGCGCCCGCGAGGCCTTGTTGAGCGCATCCTCGAACCACGGCGTGATGGTCGGTGCGTTCCAGCCGGTGGCGCCGCCGTTGCTCTCGAAAGTGACGCGGGCCTGGTAGGGCGCGTTGTCTTCGAGCAGAGCCTTGAGCGTCTGCACCGTCTCGGCCGCATCGACCAGCGGCGGCAGGCGCAGCGAGAGCTTGAACGCGGTGTACGGACGCAGCACATTGCCCGCATCCTTCAGCGCCGGAAAGCCTTCGGCGCCGGTCACCGACAGCGTGGGCTTCCAGGTGCGGTTGAGCAATGCCTCGACCGGATCGGTGGTGGTCGGCAGCGCGAACATGGTCGAGCCGCCGCAGTCGTAGTGCGCCCACGGGAAGCGCTTGTAGACCTCGTCACCGAGGATGGCGGCCGTGGCCTTGGCTTGCGCGAGGCGGTCGGCCGGCACTTCGCAGTGGAAGCTTGCGGGCAGCAGACGGCCGGTGGCGCTGTCCTCGAGGCGGTCGAGCACCTGCCGCATGATGCGGAAGCTCGACGGCACGAGGCCCGAGGCGTCGCCCGAGTGGATGCCTTCAGTCAGCACCTCGACCTTGAGCGTGCCGCTGGCCATGCCGCGCAGCGAGGTCGTGAGCCACAACTGGTCGTAGTTGCCGGCGCCGGAGTCCAGGCAGATCACCAGCTCGACATTGCCCAGGCGCGGACGCAGCGCGTCGACGTAGGGCAGCAGGTCGTAGGAGCCGCTTTCCTCGCAGGTCTCGATCAAGCCGACGATGCGCGGATGCGCCACGCCCTGGCTCTTGAGCGCCTGCAGCGCGGCGACGCTGGCGTACACCGCATAGCCGTCGTCGGCGCCGCCGCGGCCGTAGAGCAGGCCGTTCTCGTACTTGGGCGTCCACGGGCCGAGGTCGTTGCGCCAGCCGGTGAATTCGGGTTGCTTGTCGAGGTGGCCGTACATCAGCACGGTCTCGGTCATGTCGGTGCCGGTGGCGGGCACTTCGAAGAACAGCACCGGCGTGCGGCCTTCCAGGCGCACGATCTCCAGCTTCAGGCCCTCGACCTTCTGGGCCTCGACCCAGGCGGCGGCATTGCGCAGCACGGTCTCGAGGTAGCCGTTGGCCGACCAGTCCTTGTCGAAGCCGGGCGACTTGGCGGGAATGGCGATGTAGTCGGTGAGTTGCTTGACGATGTCGCCGTCCCAGCGGGCGGTGACGTCGGAGAGGGCGCGCTCGGCATCGAGCAGGCCTGCGGGCATTTCGCGGTGCAGGGGGGCGTTCATCGTGGGTTCTCCGCGGGTGACGAAAAAAACGCATTTTGCGCCTTGGCGCGACCGCGCGTAGAGTGCGGGCGATCTCAACCCGGAGCGCAATGTGAGCAAGGCAGCATCGACTCGGACCAAGGTGGACATCAGGGTGGGCATCGGCGGCTGGACCTACGAGCCCTGGCGCGACAACTTCTACCCCCAGGGTCTCGCGCACGCGAAGGAGCTGAACTACGCGAGCCGCAAGCTGAGTGCCATCGAGATCAACGGCACCTACTACAGCACCTTCAAGCCCGAGACCTTCAGGAAATGGCACGACGACACGCCGGCCGACTTCATGTTCTCGATGAAGGCCTCGCGCTTCGCGACCAACCGCAAGCTGCTGTCGGGCGCGGGCGATTCGATCAAGCGCTTCATCGACAGCGGCGTGGCCGAGTTGGGCGACAAGCTGGGGCCGATCGTCTGGCAATTCATGCCGACCAAGCAGTTCGATGCGGAAGACTTCGAAGCCTTTCTCGAATTGCTGCCGAAGAAGGAGGGCAGCCGCACGCTGCGCCACGTGATGGACGTGCGGCACGAGAGCTTCATGGTGCCGGCCTACAAGGCGCTCGCGAAGAAGCACAAGGTGTCGACGGTGTTCACCGATGCCGACAAGTTTCCGTCGTTCGAGGAGCCCGAAGGCGACTTCGCCTATGCGCGGCTCATGATGGCCGACGCGAAGCTCAAGACCGGCTACGGGCCGAAGGCGCTCGACACCTGGGCCGAGCGCGCGCAGGGCTGGGCCGGATCGGCAACGAAGAAGCGCGACGTGTTCGTCTACTTCATCAACGGCGCCAAGGAAAAGGCACCGGCCGCGGCCGGTGCCTTGCTGGAGCGCCTGGGATGGACGCCGCCGGCCTGAAGCCGGACAGCGTGTAAACCGAAGACTGCGTTAGGCCTTGGCGCCGAAGCTGATCTCGCCCGACAGCTGGCCGCCTTCTTCGATCACGATCTTGCCGTAGCGGATCTTGCCGGTGACCTTGCCGGTCGAGTGAATGACGAGCTTCTCGCGCACGGTGAGGTTGCCGTCGAACACGCCGCGGATTTCGGCGATGTCGATTTCAGCCGAGCCCTTGAACTCGCCCTGCTCGGCGATCTGCATCAGGCGCGAGTCCATGGTCGCTTCGACCAGGCCTTCGACCACGAGCGTGTCGCAATCGGTGATCTCGACGCCCTTGAGCTTGATGTTCGGGCCGACGGTGAGCTTGCTGCCGCCTTCCTTGGCCGCAGGCGCTGCAGCCGCAGCGGTGCCGAGTCCGCCTTGTTGTGCGGTCAGCGATGAAGGATTGACGGGGGTACCGGAGAGATTGGTGCCCGAACCGACCAGCGGCGCGGGGCGGGACGTCAACGAGTCGGTGTCACGATCACGCTTGCCGAAAAAGGGGGACTGTGTAGCCAAAGGGGAGCTCCTCAAGAAAGGGACTATCGTAAGAACGCACTCATGGCCTGCGGCACTTCATTGCGCAATAAGCGTAACCGAATAAGTCGCTCCCGCGCATGACAATGGCCGCTCATGCCACCCAGGCCCTGGAAGATGACAAGCCCGAACACCGACTCCGCTCTCGCCGCACGCGCCATCTCGTCCACCACCGACGCCCGTTTCGACAAGCCCGCCAGCGGATGGCGGCGCACGCTGTTCACGGTGATCTTCGAGGCCGACACGCGGGCCGGGCTGCTGTTCGACCTGGCGCTGATCGCGGTGATCGTGGCCAGCGTGCTGGTGGTGATCCTGGACAGCGTGCAGTCGATCCGCGAGCAGTGGCGCCCTGTGTTCAATGCGCTCGAATGGGTGTTCACCATTCTCTTCACGCTCGAATACATCGCGCGGCTGTCGTGCGTGAACAAGCCGCTGCGCTATGCGCTGAGCTTCTATGGCGTGATCGACCTGCTCGCGCTGCTGCCGACCTTCCTGGTGGCGCTCGCGCCCGAGCTGGCCTACCTGATCGACGTGCGCGTGCTGCGGCTGTTGCGCGTGTTCCGCATCTTCAAGCTTTCGCGTTACTCGGTGGAGTACCGCGCGCTGGTGCTGGCGGTGGCATCGAGCCGCCGGAAGATCACGGTGTTCGTCGGCTTCGTGATGCTGGTGGTGCTGGTGATGGGCACGCTGATGTACGTGGTCGAAGGCCCGACGCACGGCTTCACCAGCATTCCGGTGGCGATCTACTGGGCCATCTCGACGATGGCCACGGTGGGCTTTGGCGACCTCGTGCCCAAGACCGACCTGGGCCGCGCGATCGCCTCGGTGATGATGCTGCTGGGCTGGGGCGTGCTGGCCGTGCCCACCGGCATCGTGACGGCGGAGATGGCGCGGCGCGGACCGAACGACGATGCGGCACCTGCGGCCGTGGCGCCGCGCGGCATCTTCGCCATGGCAGCGACAACGCCCGCACCGGCACCGGCACCGGCACCAGCGGCACCAGCGGTACCGGCCAAGCGCGTCACGCCTGCGGCCAGACGACGCGCCCTTGCGCAGCATCGTCGAGGCGGGCGATGAAGGCATCGGCCTCGGGCGCGGGGAGCGTGAAGGCGAAGTGCACGTCATCGCCGTGCCGCACGTCGTCGAGCACCGCACCCACTGCTGCAAGCTCGCGCCGCACCAGACCTTCGAGCGCATAGGGCACCGCGCAACGCAGGCTGCGCTGCCGCACCAGCGGCACGAGCGTGGCACCCAGGAGAGCCTGAGCGATGGCATCGGTGTAGGCCCGCACGAGGCCGCCCGCACCGAGCTTCACACCGCCGAAGTAGCGCACCACGGTCGCGAGCGAGCCTTCGATCTCCTGATGGCGCAGCACTTCCAGCATGGGGCGGCCGGCTGTGCCGCCGGGCTCGCCGTCGTCGTTGGCTGCCGACTGGCCACCGGCCATCAGCGCCCAGCACACGTGGGCAGCGGCAGGGTGTTCGGCACGCAGCGAGGCGACCACGGCCAGCGCAGCGGCCCGGTCGCTCACCGGTTGCACGCAGCCGATGAAGCGGCTCTTCTTGATGACCAGCTCGCTGTGAACCGGCTGCGCCAGCGTGAAGCTCATCCGGTGCGGTGCTCGCGGCTCAGCCGCCTCGCTCGAACTTGAAGACGGCCGTGCTGGCGCGCGCGTTCGGCAGCCAGCGCACGTCGCGCCCGTTCTGCAGGCCGAACGAATCGAGCACGCGCAGGTTGTTCTTGCCGGCCAGCATCTCGAAGTCCTTGAAGGTGCCGACGCGGATGTTGGGCGTGTCGTACCACTGGTAGGGCAGGCGGCGCGTCACCGGCATGCGGCCGCGCGCCACGCTCAGGCGGTTGGGCCAGTGCGCGAAGTTGGGAAAGGCGACGATGCCGAAGCGGCCGACGCGCGCGGTCTCGCGCAGCATCACCTCGGCATTGCGCAGGTGCTGCAGCGTGTCGATCTGCAGCACCACGTCGAACGAAGCGTCGTCGAACATCGCGAGGCCTTCATCGAGGTTGAGCTGGATCACGTCGACGCCGCGGCGGATGCACTGCAGCACGTTGCCGTCGGCAATCTCCACGCCGTAGCCGGTGCAGCCGCGCTCGCGCTGCAGCAGGTCGAGCAGGGCGCCGTCGCCGCAGCCGAGGTCGAGCACGCGCGAGCCCTGGGGCACCAGTGCAGCAATCAGTCGTTGGGTGTCGAGGTCGCTCATGCAGTAGTACTCCCCCCCAGGCTTGCCACTTCGTGTGCTGCGCCAACCCCCTTCAGGGGGCCCGCGCCTTGGGGCGGCCCGGCGGCGCTCGTTTCCTGCGCCACGCGTTCGAAGTAAGAGCGCACCACGCCCATGTAGCGCACGTCGTCGAGCAGAAAGGCATCGTGCCCGTGCGGCGCATCGATCTCGGCGTAGCTCACGTTGCGGCGGTTGTCGAGCAGTGCCTTCACCAGTTCGCGGCTGCGCGCGGGCGAGAAGCGCCAGTCGGTCTTGAAGCTCACGAGCAGGAACTTGGCCGTGGCCTGCGCCAGTGCCTTGCTGAGCTGGCCACCGTGGCTGCGTGCCGGGTCGAAGTAGTCGAGCGCGCGGGTGATCAGCAGGTAGGTGTTGGCGTCGAAGTACTCGCTGAACTTGTCGCCCTGGTAGCGCAGGTAGCTTTCGATCTGGAACTCGACGTCCTGCGTGGAGTAGCGGTAGTCGAGGCCGACCGTTTCGCCCTCGACCGCGCTGCGCAGGATGCGGCCGAACTTCTCGTTCATCACGTCGTCGCTGAGGTACGTGATGTGGCCGATCATGCGGGCGATGCGCAGGCCGCGCTTGGGGATCACGCCGTGTTGGTAGAAGTGGCCGCCGTGGAAGTCGGGATCGGTCACGATGGCGCGGCGCGCGACTTCGTTGAAGGCGATGTTCTCGGCCGTGAGGTTGGGCGCGCTGGCCACCACCACGGCGTGCCGCACGCGGTCGGGGTACTGCAGCGTCCATGACAGCGCCTGCATGCCGCCGAGGCTGCCGCCCATGACGGCCGCGAGCGTGCGGATACCCAGCGCATCCAGCAGCCCGGCCTGGGCGTCGACCCAGTCTTCGACCGTCACCACCGGGAAGTCGGCGCCGTAGATGCTGCCCGTGGCCGGGTTGACGTGCATCGGGCCGGTCGAGCCGAAGCACGAGCCGAGATTGTTGACGCCGATCACGAAAAAGCGGTCGGTGTCGACCGGCTTGCCGGGCCCGACCATGTTGTCCCACCAGCCCTCGGAGCGGGCCTGGCCCTCGTAGACCCCCGCGACGTGGTGCGAGGCATTGAGCGCATGGCACACCAGCACCGCATTGCTGCGGTCGGCGTTCAACGTGCCATAGGTCTCGTAGGCGAGTGTGTAGTCGCTGATCGACGTGCCGCTGCGCAGGGCCAGCGGGCCCGCGAACTGCATCGACTGCGAAGTGACGACCAAAGGTGACGGCATGAATGAAAAAACCCGGCCTCGCCAAAAACGAGCCGGGTCTGCCGCGCCTGTCTTTAGCTGAATTTATAAAGCGCCCGCAAGCTGAAGCAAATCGGCGCAAGGGGCAGTATATCGCCCCGTCGGATAACGACTGCTACCAGCCGATGATCATGATGATGCCGAGCACCAGGAAGATCGCGGCGGAGATGCCGTGCACGAGCTTGATGGGCACGCGCTTCACGATCTTGTCGCCCAGCCACACCACCGGTGCATTGGCCAGCATCATGCCCAGCGTGGTGCCGGCAACGACCCAGAAATAGTCCTGGGTGAAGCGAGCCGCGAGCATGACGGTGGCGATCTGCGTCTTGTCGCCCATCTCGGCCAGGAAGAACGCGATGACCGTGGTGCCGAAGACGCCGAATTGCGAGACGCCGGGGGCGTCGTCATCGTCGAGCTTGTCGGGAATCAGCATCCAGGCGGCCATCGCGATGAACGAGCCGCCCAGGATCCAGCGAAGGGCCTCGGCCCCGAGCCAGTGCGTGATGTAGTTGCCCACGGCACCTGCAAGGGCGTGGTTGACGATGGTGGCGACGAAGATGCCGAGCACGATCGGCCAGGGTTTCCTGAAACGGGCAGCGAGCAAGAGGGCCAAAAGTTGGGTCTTGTCGCCCATTTCGGCGAGCGCAACTACGCCGGTTGCAACGAGAAAAGCTTCCATGATGAACGTGGGTTCCTTGGGCCGAAGGACGCAATTGACCGTGCAACACCTTCGGCCATATTTCCCGAAGTTGCACGGTCAAAGGTCTCGCCAGGTGTGTTCACTGCACGCGCCATGTCCTGTGTGGGACAGGACAAGTCTGTTGACGCGGGCCCTTCTCGCAAATCGGAAGGCGGCTACTCCCCAATGACGGGGCGGATTCTACCTGTAACGCCAAGGACCTCTTCCCGATTCCGTAAGCGTGCGCTAGCTTTTAAAGTTTTGACAAGTGCTACCGCAAGAAGCAATTTTCTGCTTGCTTTTCGGATATTTCACCCATAATGCACGAGCCTCCCTCTTCATTTTGGTGGGGAGGCAGTTCGGTGATCGGTCAGTTTCGCGCGACTCGACGGCTCTCGTTTGAGTGATGCTTTCGGGACTCCATCGCTTTTCTTGATGTGTTTATAGGAGTCCCTTGATGGGCAACAAACTGTACGTCGGCAACCTGCCTTACTCGGTGCGCGACGGTGATCTCGAGCAGGCCTTCGGCCAGTTCGGCGCAGTGACCAGCGCCAAGGTCATGATGGAGCGCGACACCGGCCGCTCGAAGGGCTTCGGCTTCGTCGAGATGGGCAGTGACGCGGAAGCGCAGGCAGCCATCACCGGCATGAACGGTCAGCCTCTGGGCGGCCGCAGCGTCGTCGTCAATGAAGCACGTCCCATGGAAGCACGTCCCCCGCGCAGCGGTGGCGGCGGCTACGGTGGTGGTGGCGGCGGTGGTTATGGTGGCGGTGGCTACGGCGGCGGTGGTGGTGGCGGCTACGGTGGTGGCGGCGATCGCAGCGGCGGCGGTGGTCGCTCCGGCGGTGGCGGCTACGGCGGCGGTGGCCGCAGTGGTGGCGGGGGCGGTGGTGGCGATGGCGGTTTCCGCAGCCCCTACGGCGCTGGCCCCCGTGGCGGCGGCGGTGGTGGTCGCAGCGGTGGTGGCGGTGGCTACGGCGGTGGCGGCAACAGCGGCTACTGATCCACGCGCTTCAACGCACGAAGACAAAAGGCTCCCTCGGGAGCCTTTTTCAATGGGTCTGCACGTGTGGCGCCTTTGCGCCTTTTCTTCTTCAGCTTGTTCAGGCTTCCCCGCTGCGCTTCTTGCGCGCGCGGCCCTGCACCGCCCGGTCGAGCACGGCATTGGGCAGCATGCGCATGATCTTGGCGACCACGCCCATCTGCCACGGGATCACGCGGTAGCTCGTGCCGGCCTCGATGGCGCGCAGCGCCTGCGCGGCGAAGTCCTCGGCCTTCATCAGGAAGGGCATTCCATAGCGGTTGCCCTGCGTCAGCGGCGTGTCGATATAGCCCGGGCAGAGCGTGACCACCTTGACGCCGCTGTTGTGCAGTTCGCCGCGCAGGCTCTCGCAGTACGCGACCACGCCGGCCTTGCTGGCGCAATACGCGCCGTGCCCCGGCAGCCCGCGAATGGCGGCCACGCTGGCGATGCCGACCAGCCGGCCGCTGCCACGCTTCCTCATGGCCTCCACGAACGGATGGAAGGTAGCGGCCAGCCCGACGTTGTTGGTGGCAAAGGTCTGCGCCAGCACGTCGAGGTCTTCACGCTGCGCGGTGTCGATGCCGACGCTGATGCCGGCATTGGCGATCACCACGTCGGGCAGCCCCTGCTGCGCGATGCAGGCGGCGCCGGCGGCCACGATGCTGTCTGTCTGCGCCACGTCCGCGCTATAGACCTGGTAGCGATCGGCACTCAATTGGCGAGCCTTGGCCCACGATTCGATCTCCCCCGTGCGCCGCGCGACCAGCGCCAGGCGATAGCCCGCGTCGCTGAAGCTCGCGGCCAGGGCCTGGCCGATGCCGCTCGATGCGCCGGTGATGAAAACAAGCGGAGAAGGCGTGGTCATGCGTGAGTGGCTTCCGGGTTCTTCTTTTTTTCAGCGCTTCTTGGCCGGTGGCGGCGCAAGCATCGCCGGCGAGGGCATCAGCAGGCCGCGCACCCGGCCATTCAGGTTGGCCACGCCGCTCAGGTTGTCGTAGTCGAGCGTGTCGCCCGTGAACTGGTCGGCCCCGCGAATGAGGGTGACCGGCTTGTTGGACGTGACACGCTCGGTGTCCAGGAAGGTGTGCAGGAACTCGCCACGGAATTCAAGGCGCGGCATCGGCTTGCCGTTGGGCCCCACGGCCGGGTCGCGAATGACGATGGCGTTGCCGAACAGCTGGATCTCGCTGCCGTCGGAATTCGACAGCCCGCGGTTGGCCGTCGAGCGGGTGACCAGCCCTTCGGGCGACACGGAGCGCATGCGCACCATGTCCACTTCGAGGGTGTCGGTGTCCGGGTAGTGCCGGCCTTCGGTGCCGTGAAGTTCGCTGCGCAGCTCGCCGCTGGGCAGGAAGTTCTTGATCACGAAGTCGCGCATGAAGTAGTCGGGCTCGTGCGTGGGCGCGACCTTGGCGGCGGGCTCCAGCAGCTTGGGCGCATTGCGCACCAGCCAGTACGTACCGAGCGCCACGGCCGCCGTCAGGATGATGGGCAGGTAGATCGTCGCGCGGTCGAGCGCGTCGCGCACCAGGTTCCACGCGCGTTTGATGTCGGTCATCGGTTCGGGCCCATGGCCGCGTCGAGCAGCGACCGGTACTGGCCGCAGGCTGTCAGAAGCAGATCGCAGAATTCGCGCGCCGCGCCTTCGCCGCCGCGTGCCTGGGTGACGTAGCGCGCGATGCCCCGCACCTCGGCATGCGCATTGGCGGGCGCCGCGGCAAAGCCGACGCGTGTCAGCACCGGCAGGTCGGGCCAGTCGTCGCCGATGGCGGCAGCCTGCGCCCAGCCGAAGCCCAACTGGTCGAGCATGGCCTGGGCGGCGGGCAGCTTGTCTTCGGTGCCGTAGCGCACGTGCTCGATGCCCAAGGCTTCGAGCCGCACGCGCAGCGGCTTGGAGTCGCGGCCCGTGATCACGGCCGGTGTGATGCCGGCCTTGCGCAGCAGCTTCAGGCCGTAGCCGTCGAGGATGCTGAAGCGCTTGAGCGTCTCGCCATGCTCGGTGAAGTACACGCCGCCGTCGGTCAGGACGCCGTCGATGTCGAAGAAAACGATGCGCACGTCCTGCGCGGCGAGCAAGGTCTCGGCCTGGAACTCGAGAGGCATCAGATGACCTTCGCGCGCATCAGGTCGTTGGTGTTGATCGCGCCGACGATCACGCCCGCGCCGTCGATCACGAACAGGCGGGTGATGCCGCATTGCTCCATCAGTTCGGCGGCTTCCACCGCCAGCGCGTCGACGCGGATGGTGCGCGGGTCGCGGTGCATCACGTCGGCCGCCTTGGGCGTGCGCAGGTCGGCGCCCGCTTCGATCAGGCGGCGCAGGTCGCCGTCGGTGAAGATGCCCGAAGCGCGGCCATCGGGCTCGACCACCGCGGCGGCGCCGAAGCCCTTGATGCTCATGGCCCGCATCAGCTCGCTGATGGTGGCGGACGGCGGCACGCGCGGCACTTCGTCGCCCGAGCGCATCACGTCGCTGACATGGGTGAGGAGCTTGCGCCCGAGCGCGCCGCCCGGGTGCGAGCGCGCGAAATCTTCCGAGCCGAAGCCGCGCGCGTCGAGCAGCGCCACCGCCAGCGCATCGCCCATCGCCATCTGGGCGGTGGTGCTTGCGGTGGGGGCGAGGTTGAGGGGGCAGGCTTCCTTGGCAACGCCGGCGTCGATCACGATGTCGGCGTGGCGCGCGAGGGTGGAATCGGCGCGGCCGGTCATGGCGATCAGGGGCACGCTCTGGCGCTTGACCACCGGCAGGATAACGGTGAGCTCGTCGACCTCGCCGCTGTTGGAAATCGCGAGCACCAGGTCGACCGACTTGATCATGCCGAGGTCGCCGTGGCTGGCCTCGGCCGGGTGCACGAACATCGCGGGCGTGCCGGTGGAGGCGAGGGTGGCGGCGATCTTGCGGCCGACGTGGCCGCTCTTGCCCATGCCCATCACGACCACGCGGCCGCGAACGTCGAGGATCTTGCGCACGGCCTCCACAAAACTCGGGCCAACCCGGGTCTTCAGACCGAGGACGGCTTCGGCTTCGATGTCGAAGGTGACGCGTGCCCGAGCGAGGATGGCTTCGGGGTCGACCACAAGGGCCGGGGCGGGGCGGGAGCTCATCGCCGGATTTTACGGGCCACGGGCCTGTCCCCACGCCCGGCACTTTGTGCCCCTGGCTCCCCCCGGAGACGGTCGCCCGCGCCCTGGGTACCCGGTGCCTTCCCGAACGCGTGCGCACGGGTCTTGCTCTAGCATCGGCGCCTATGTCTTCGTTCGATCTCACGCTGTTGTATTTGCTGGCCGCGGTGATCGGCGTGGTGGTCTGCCGGTCGCTGAAGCTGCCGCCGATGCTGGGCTACCTGTCGGCCGGCGTGCTGATCGGGCCGCATGCGTTTGCATTGGCGCAGAACTCCGAAGGCATCCGCCACCTGGGCGAGTTCGGCGTGGTGTTCCTGATGTTCGTGATCGGGCTCGAATTCAGCCTGCCCAAGCTGCGCGCCATGCGCAAGCACGTGTTCGGGCTCGGCCTGCTGCAGGTGCTGCTGACGATGGCCTTCGCCACGATCGGCGCGCTGCTCATCTCCACGCAGCTGCCGCCCTCCTGGCGCCTGGGCTGGCAGACGACGCTGGCGCTGTCGGGCGCGCTCACCATGAGCAGCACCGCCATCGTGGTCAAGCTGATGGCCGAGCGGCTCGAACTCGAAAGCGAGCACGGCAAGCGCGTGATGGGCGTGCTGCTGTTCCAGGATCTGGCAGTGGTGCCGTTGCTGGTGCTGATCCCCGCGCTCGGCGCGCCGCCCGAGGCGCTGGCCAAGGCGCTCGGCCTGGCGCTGCTGAAGGCGACCTTCCTGATCGGCGTGCTGCTCTATGGCGGCCCGCGCATCATGCGCTGGTGGCTCACGCTCGTGGCCCGGCGGCGCAGCGAAGAACTCTTCATCCTGAACGTGCTGCTGATCACGCTGGGGCTCGCGTGGCTGACCGAACTGGCCGGCCTGAGCCTGGCGCTGGGCGCCTTCATCGCGGGCATGCTGGTGTCGGAGACCGAATACAAGCACCAGGTCGAGACCGACATCCGCCCCTTCCACGACGTGCTGCTGGGGCTGTTCTTCATCACGGTCGGCATGTCGCTCGACTGGCACATCGTGGTGGAGCGCTGGCTGCTGGTGGGCGTGCTGCTGGCGGTGCCGCTGCTGTTCAAGCTGGCGCTGGTGACGGTGCTGGCGCGCGTGCTGGGCGCCACCTCGGGGGTGTCGCTGCGCACCGGCCTTTACCTGGCGCAGGCGGGCGAATTCGGCTTCGTGCTGTTGACGCTGGCGCAAGAGCGCAGCCTGCTGCCGCCCTGGCTGGCCAACCCGGTGCTGGCCTCGATGGTGCTGTCGATGCTGGCCACGCCTTTCATCATCATGTACAGCAACGCCATCGTGCGAAAGCTGGTGGCCAGCGACTGGCTGCAGCAATCGCTGCAGATGACCACCATCGCGCGCAAGACCATCAACACCGCGCAGCACGTGATCATCTGCGGCTACGGGCGCTGCGGCCAGAACCTGGCGCGCATCCTCGAGCGCGAAGGCATTCCCTACATGGCGCTCGACCTCGACCCCGATCGCGTGCGCCAGGCCGCCGCTGCCGGCGACTCGGTGGTGTTCGGCGATGCGGCCCGGCTGCAGGCCCTGATGGCGGCCGGCTTGGCCCGTGCCAGCGCGGTGGTCGTCACCTATCTCGACGTGCCGGGCGCGATGAAGGTGCTGGCCAACACCCGCGCCCATGCGCCGCACGTGCCGGTGATCGTGCGCACGCAGGACGACCACGACCTTGAAAAACTGCAGGCCGCCGGCGCCACCGAGGTGGTGCCCGAGGCCATCGAAGGTTCGCTGATGCTTGCAAGCCATGCGCTGGCGCTGGTCGGCGTGCCGATGCGCCGCGTGATCCGCGTCGTGCAAGACCAGCGCGATGCCCGCTACAACCTGCTGCGCGGCTACTTCCATGGCGCCGACGACGACAAGGCCGACGAGATCGACCACGAGCGGCTCAACAGCTTCACCCTCACACCGGGTGCACGCGCGATCGGCCAGAGCCTTGAGCAGATCGCGTTGCCGACACTGAATGTGCGCGTGGCCAGCCTGCGTCGCCACGATGGCCAGGCCCGCACGCCGGCCGGCGACACGGTGCTGTCGGACGGCGACACGCTGGTGCTGTCGGGCAAGCCCGCCGCGCTGTCGATCGCTATAGAGCGGCTGCAGAAAGGCTGATCGCCTGAGCCTGACGGGGTGGTCGTCTGCTCCATTTCACGGAAGTCATGGCGCCGGATCTGCCTGACTCCGGCGACCACCCCAGCAACACGGAAAGCATGCGCGACACGAAGTGCGCGCAGCCAGCGGCAAATCAGTTGATCAACGTGGGATTGCGCTTTTCTTCTTCGATGCGCTGCTGACGGCGCACCGCTTCGCATTGCGCGTGCGCCTTGTATTCGGGCTTCAGGCACTGAGCAGCCATGCACTGCGCCCTGGCGATGAAGTTGCGGTCGCCGCACATGGCCATCGGTTCGGCCGCAGGCGCGGGTGCCGGCGGCGGAGTTGCCGCAACGGCCGGTGCGGAAGGCTCCGGAGCGCTCGGCGGCGACGACGCTGCCGTCGCCTGCTTGCGCGGCTTGACGGCGGGCTTGGGAGGAGGTGCCACCACAGGTGCCGGTGGCGCTTCAGCTTCGGGCGTTGTCACCTGCGGCTGCACGGGCGGTTCGGCGGCGGCGGGCGCTGGCGGCGCTTCGACCGGCGGCGTTGCGACAACGGCGGCGGCCGGCTCCGAAACAGGCGCCGTCTCTTCGGCCGCCACCGGCGCCTTGCGCGTCCCATAGCCATACCAGCCCGCGACGATCATCACCAGCGCCACCACCAGCAGGCCCAGCCACAGCAGGATCACGCGCTTGCGTGGCGGCCGCTCGACCGGAACCGTCCGCCGGACCTTGACCCGGGTCTTCTTTCTTTCCGCCCGCTCGGCTCGGGCTGCTTCCGACATCGACGACGAACCAGCAGAAGACGGCGAGGGTGCACGCGACGATTCGCCAGGCGCGGCAATGATGGTTCGCTCGTCTTCCGGCGGCACCGAAGGCGCCTTGCCGAAGAAAGAGCGCGAAGGCGCGGGTTCGCCAGGATCGAACAGCGGCGCGGGAATGGTCGGGGCACGCAACTGGGCCGGCGCGGTGGTGGCCCATTCGCGATCGGGGCTGGGTGCCGGTGGCATCCGGTCGGTCGTGGCGACCAGCGGGTCGCCGCAGCTTCTGCAGAAATTCGCGCCGTCACGGTTTTCCGTGCTGCAGACCGGACAGATCAAGGCCATGGCTTACTTACTGACTACTCTCGGAATCCAAAACGAAACCAGCGACGGCTGCCGCTGCGGGCGGGTGCGGCCTGCATCGCGGGTGGGTCTGCTGGCGATGTGCCGCGAGGCCTCAGGTCACGGCGACGCGCTTGGAGCGATGCCCCATGCGCTTGGCGATCACGGCGCCCAGCGCCATCGCGATTTCCAGCGCCATGTTGGGCTGCCGGTTCGACATTTCCGCAAACCGGATCGCGTTGAGCCGCCACACACGGCCCGCGCCGGTCACCACCACGTTGGCCGAGTGCGGCTGTCGCGAGAAGAACGAGCCTTCGCCGACCACCGAGCCCGGCGTGAGCACGGCAAGGCGCATCTGCTCCTTGCTGCTGACGCGGTGCACGCTGATGGCGCCGCTCTCGATGAAGAACACCGAGCGGTCCGGCGTACCCTGTTCGATCAGCACGTCGCCGACGCTCGTCTCGATGGGTTGCAGGTAGCCCGCGAGGGTCTCCCATTGCTGGACGTTGAACGTCAACGCGAAAGCGTCGAGGCTCGTGTTCTCCGCGATGGCGCGGCTCAGGTTCTGGATGGACATGTTTTCTCAACCCCGCATCTGTGCCGAAGTATCCGCGATGGCCGTGAGATTCGGCTACAACTGTTTACGTTTTTGCCGGCCGTCTGTCGTCAAGTGTCGCTATTTCCCGATACAGAAGCGCGAAAAGATCACGCCCAGCAGATCGTCCGCACCGAACTCGCCCGTGATCTCGTTGAGGGCGTTCTGCGCAAGGCGCAGCTCTTCGGCCAGCAGGTCGAGCAGTTGGGCCTGCGCCGCCAGGTGGCCCGCGGCCAGTGCGAGGTGCGTTTCGACCCGCCCCAGCGCCTGCACGTGGCGCGCCCGTGCAAGGTAAACGCCCTCGGGCACGGCCTGCCAGCCGGCCATGCGGAGCAACTGATCGCGCAGTGCCTCGATGCCGAGGCCGGTCTTGGCCGACAACGCGATGCCCTGCGCCGGTTGGGCTGAAGGCGCCGCGTCCTGCTTGTTCCACACATCGAGCACGGGCACGCTCGCCGGCAGCTTCTGGCGCAAGCCGCGAAGGATCTCGGCGTCGGCTGCGGCGTAGTCGGGCAGGTCGGCCCGCGTCAGGTCGTGCAGGAACAGCACGGCATCGGCGCTCTCGATCTGGCCCCAGGCGCGCGCCACGCCGATCTGCTCGACCTCGTCGCTGCTTTCGCGCAGGCCGGCAGTGTCGGCCACATGCAGCGGCACGCCGTGGATCTGGATGGTCTGCGAGACCACATCGCGCGTCGTGCCAGCCACCGCGCTCACGATGGCCAGTTCGGCGCCGGCCAGCGCATTGAGCAGCGAACTCTTGCCCGCATTGGGCTGCCCCGCGATCACGACCTTGATGCCTTCGCGCAGCAGCGCCCCCTGGCGCGCACGCAGCTGCACGGCTGCCAGCTGCGATTGCAGCTTCACCAATTGCCCGGCCGCATCGGCCTTCTGCAGAAAATCGATCTCTTCTTCGGGAAAGTCGAGCGTGGCCTCAACCAGCATGCGCAGGTGGATCAGTGCATCACGCAGCGTGTGAATCTCGCGCGAGAACGCGCCCGACAGCGAGCGCCCGGCACTGCGCGCCGCGGCTTCGGTGCTGGCATCGATCAGGTCGGCGATCGCCTCGGCCTGGGCCAGGTCGATCTTGCCGTTGAGAAAAGCGCGCTGGCTGAACTCGCCCGGCTCCGCCACGCGCAGGCCGGGCAGGCGCGGCCGGCCCGTGATCGCATCGGGTTCGGCGGCCGCTTCGAGGCAGCGTGACAGCAGCAGTTGCAAGACGACCGTGCCGCCATGGGCCTGCAGTTCGAGCACGTCTTCGCCGGTGAAGGAATGAGGCGCCGGAAAGTGGATCGCCAGGCCGTGGTCGACCGGCTCGCCGTCCGCGCCCCGAAAGGGCAGGTACGTGGCCTCGCGCGGCTTGAGCGCGCGGCCGCAGAGGGCGTCGATCAACGGTGCCAGCCGCGCGCCCGACACGCGAACGATGCCGACCGCCCCGCGCCCCGAGGCAGTGGCGATGGCGACGATGGGATCGGTGGTGCGGGCGAGCATGGTGCGGATTCTTTCAGCAAAAAGGGCCGCTTACGCGGCCCTTTGTCGGATGGCTGGAGGGGTGTGCGGCGACTACTTGGTGCCCAGCACGCCCAGCCGCTTGTTGATGAACCACTGCTGCGCGATCGACAGCACGTTGTTCGTGATCCAGTACAGCACCAGGCCGGCCGGGAAGAAGATGAACATCACGCTGAACGCGAGCGGCATGATCCACATCAGCTTGGCCTGCATCGGATCGGGTGGCGTCGGGTTGAGCCAGGTCTGGAACAGCGAAGTGGCCGTCATGACGATCGGCAGGATGTACCAGGGGTCCGGTGCCGACAGGTCGGTGATCCACAGAATCCAAGGCGCATGGCGCATTTCGACCGACGACAGCAGCACCCAGTAGAGCGCGATGAACACCGGGATCTGGATCACGATCGGGAAGCAGCCGCCCATCGGATTGACCTTCTCGGTCTTGTAGATCCGCATCATCTCCTGCTGCATTTCTTGCGGCTTGTCCTTCAGCCGCTCGCGCATTTCCATGATCTTGGGGTTGATGGCCTTCATCTTGGCCATGCTGGCGTAGGCCTTGGCGTTGAGCCAGTAGAAGGCCGCCTTCAGCAGCACCACCAGCGCCACGATCGACCAGCCCCAGTTGCCCAGGATGCCGTGCAGCTGGGTCAGCAGCCAGTACAGCGGCTTGGAGATGATCGCGAAGATGCCGTAGTCCTTCACCAGGTCCAGGCCCGGGGCGATGGCTTCGAGCTTCTTTTCTTCTTCAGGACCGGCGAACAGCGCGCTGTTCACGACTTGCGTGGCGCCCGGGGCGATCTTCGGCAGCGTGGCCACCATGGCCACGGTGAAGAGGTTGTCGCCCAGGTCCTTCACGCGGAACTCGCGGCGCAGTTGTTCGCTGGCCGGGTCGCCCTTGAGCAGCCAGGCCGACGCAAAGTAATGCTGCACCATCGCGATCCAGCCGTCGTTGGCCGGCGGCGGCGGTTCGATCTTGCCCTTGGCGATGTCCTTGAAGTCGAGCTTGTGGAACTTCTTCTCGTTGGTGTACGCGGCCGGGCCGGTGAAGGTGTTGGTGCCGAACATGGTGCCGGCAGCCACGGTGCCGTGACGCAGCAGCTGCAGGTACAACTGCGCGTCGCGCGGCTGGTCGCTCACGTTGATCACTTCGTGGCGCACGCCGATGACGTAGTCGCCGCGGTGGAACACGTAGGTCTTGATGTACTTCAGGCCGCCGACGGGTGCGCTCTCGAAGCTCACTTCCAGCGTGTTCTGGCCGTCGGCCATCTCGCGCGGACCGGCCTTCGGCGTCATCGGCGTCAGGTGGTTGGGGAAACGCTCACCGGTGTCGACCTGGTTCAGGAGGCCGGTCTGCGCCACATAGCGCGTGGCCGCCGAACCGTTCTCGAACAGCACGACACGCTTGGTGCGGTCGGCTTCGTCGTACTTCTGCAGCTCCAGGTGGTTGACCGTGGCGCCTTCGCTGTCGATCGTGGCCTTGAACAGGTCGGTGGTCACGGTGACCTGCTCGCGGGGAGCGGCCGCAGCGGCTTGCGTGGGCACGGCACCGGCGTTGCCGCCGGCGGCTCCGGAGGCGGTCGGCACGCCGTTGTTGGCGGCGGGCGTGCTGCCCGGGGCGGCGGCCACCGCGGCAGGCTTGCTCGACGGCAGGAAGGTCGGCTTGTTGCCGTTGAAGACCTGCCATTGGTCCCACAGCAGCACCAGCGAGAACCCAAAAATCACCCACAGGATCGTGCGGCGGATATCGTTCATGACGAAGACTTCTTGTCGGAGGAGAGAAGAGACGAAAACAGCGATCCTGACTTGTCAGTGCGACGCTGAGATTTCGGTGGAACCGGATCGTGGCCGCCCTGGCACCAGGGCTGGCAGCGCGCGATGCGGTGCAGAGTGAGGTAGCTGCCCTTGAGCGCGCCATGCACCTCGAGCGCCTCGATCGAATACACGGAGCAGGTCGGCGTGAAGCGGCACGACTGGCCGAGCCAGGGGCTCAGCAGCAGACGGTAGCCCTTCACGAGGCCGATCAGCAGGCGTTTCATGAGGAGGAGGAAGAAGAAGGCGCGGAAGGAGGGCGCTCGGAACGCTCGCGCGGCGGGGGCGCCGGCCGGGCGGCCCGCGCCAGCAACTGCTGGAGTTCGGCGCGAACGGCGGCCTTGAGCTTGTCCGAGGAGGCGCTCACGAATTCCTTGCGATCAAAGCCCGCGCGCAGCCGCACCACGTGCGCGGCACGAGGCAGGCCGACATCGGGCGCGGCGCTCACGGTATAGATCTGGCGCTTGATGGCGTTGCGCGTGACCGCGCGACGCGCCCAGCGCTTGGGCACCATGGCGCCCAGCCAGACATCGTCGGACGCGAACAACGGCTGTGCGCTCGATGCGAGATCGAGCGCACAGCGGTGCAATGCGAAATGAGCAGTGCGCGCCACGGTGGCACCTGCGAGGACGGCCTGGAATTGCGCGCGGGTCTTGAGCCGCTGCATGGAAGCCGGGCCGGGCACGCCGGGCACGCCGGACGCGTTGGCTGCGGGAGCCTGCGCTGGCGTGTCGGCTGCTGGCAACGGCAGGTGGGCTGCCGTCAGACAGCCAGGCGCTTGCGGCCCTTGGCGCGGCGTGCGTTGATGACGGCACGGCCGCCGCGGGTCTTCATGCGGACCAGGAAGCCGTGGGTACGGGCGCGGCGGACTTTGGAAGCTTGATAAGTGCGTTTCATGGTGATTTCCTAATTCCCTGTTCACGCTGATCCTTCGCATGTAAAGCATGAAGAACCTGCGGGGCGCCGGGGGAGCGTGTTTGGGATGGCCCCCGAAAGACGCAAGAGGTTTTCAGGGAAACCCGCAATTATCGCAAACATTGGCGCCCGGAACAATCTTCGACTGGATTTGCGGGCCTTTCACCATCTTCGGCAGCGTGTGGATAAGGTTTTGACAAGTTAGAATGCCGAGCGCCTTCCAGCAGAGAATATCCACAATACCTATACCAAGAAATGCCCGAAGGTTTCCTCACTTTTTCAAGCGCCCATGTCAACTGACGGCATCGGCGAGAGCCTCTGGCAGGCCTGCGTCGACCAGCTCGCGCAGGAGCTGTCCGAGCAACAGTTCAACACCTGGATCAAACCCCTGACAGCGCAGGTCGCCGACGACCTTTCGCGCATGACGGTGTTCGTTGCCAACCGCTTCAAGCTCGATTGGATCCGGGCCCAGTACGCCGGCAAGATCGCCGCCATGGCCGAGAAGATGTACGGCCAGCCGGTGGCCGTCGAGTTAGCGCTTGCTCCTCGCGAAGCGCCCGTACGTTCTGCCCCTGTGGCAGTCATGACCGAAACGGACGTGCCCCGCGACGTGGCCGGCCCCGGCGAAGAACCGGCGGCTGCCGGGTTCAAGAACCGCCTCAATTCCGGCCTCACTTTCGACACGCTGGTCGAGGGCACGGCCAACCGCATGGCGCGCGCCGCGGCCATGCACGTGGCCGGCATGCCGGGCCATCTTTACAACCCGCTTTTCATCTACGGCGGCGTCGGGCTGGGCAAGACCCACCTGATGCACGCTGTGGGTAACCGGCTGCTGGCCGACAAGCCGGATTCCAAAGTTCTCTACATCCACGCCGAGCAATTCGTGTCGGATGTGGTCAAAGCCTATCAGCGCAAGACTTTCGATGAGTTCAAGGAGCGCTACCACTCGCTCGATCTGTTGCTGATCGACGATGTGCAGTTCTTCGCCAACAAGGACCGGACGCAGGAAGAATTCTTCAACGCGTTCGAAGCCCTGCTCGCCAAGAAATCGCACATCGTGATGACCAGCGACACCTACCCGAAGGGCCTGGCCGACATCCACGAGCGGCTGGTTTCGCGTTTCGATTCGGGCCTCACGGTCGCCATCGAGCCGCCCGAACTCGAAATGCGCGTGGCCATCCTGATCAACAAGGCGCGCGCCGAATCGGCCGAAATGCCCGAGGAAGTGGCCTTCTTCGTCGCCAAGAACGTGCGCTCCAACGTGCGCGAGCTCGAAGGCGCGCTGCGCAAGATCCTGGCTTACTCGCGCTTCAACCAGAAAGAGATCTCGATCGCCCTGGCGCGCGAGGCGCTGCGCGACCTGCTGTCGATCCAGAATCGCCAGATCTCGGTCGAAAATATCCAGAAGACGGTGGCCGATTACTACAAGATCAAGGTCGCCGACATGTACAGCAAGAAACGCCCGGCCAGCATTGCGCGGCCGCGGCAGATCGCGATGTACCTGGCCAAGGAGCTCACGCAGAAAAGCCTGCCGGAAATCGGCGAGTTGTTCGGTGGGCGCGACCACACGACGGTGCTGCACGCGGTGCGCAAGATTTCGGGCGAGCGCCAGCAGCTCACCGAACTCAACCAGCAGCTCCACGTGCTCGAACAGACGCTCAAGGGCTGAAGCCGGATGTCGTTCAAAGTGTCCCTTCGGACAGCGGAGAATGGCGCCTTCGACGGGGCGGGTGAGGCCTCGATCTACGACCACCAGGCAGATTCAAAGAGATAAAGAGAAGAGGTAAGCAGACATGATCGTTTTGAAGGCAAACCAAGACAAAGTCCTCGCCGCGCTGCAGTCGGTGGCGGGCATCGTGGAGCGGCGCCATACCCTGCCGATCCTGGCGAACGTGCTGATCCGCAAGACCGGTGGCCAGCTGCAGCTGACGACCAGCGACCTCGAAATCCAGATTCGCACCACCGCCGAGCTCGGTGGCGACGAAGGCAACTTCACCACGACCATCGGCGCGCGCAAGCTGATCGACATCCTGCGCACCATGCCTTCGGACCAGACCGTGAGCCTCGAATCGAGCGCTAGCAAGCTGGTGCTCAAGGGTGGCAAGAGCCGCTTCACGCTGCAGTCGCTGCCCGCCGAAGACTTTCCGCTCGTGCAAGAGGCCGCCAATTTCGGCCCCGTGTTCAGCGTGCCGCAAAAGACGCTGAAAGACCTGCTCTCGCAAGTCTCGTTCGCGATGGCCGTGCACGACATCCGCTACTACCTGAACGGCATCCTGTTCGTGGCCGAAGGCAAGCAGCTGAGCCTGGTGGCCACCGACGGCCACCGCCTGGCTTTCTCGTCGGCCACGCTCGACGTCGAAGTGCCGCGCCAAGAAGTGATCCTGCCGCGCAAGACCGTGCTCGAAATGCAGCGCCTGCTGTCTGATGCCGAAGGCGCCATCGAGATGCAGTTTGCGAACAACCAGGCCAAGTTCAGCTTCGGCGGCATGGAGTTCGTCACGAAGCTGGTCGAGGGCAAGTTCCCTGACTACAACCGCGTGATTCCGAAGAACCACAAGAACACCGTCACGCTGGGCCGCGCGCCGCTGCTGGCCAGCCTGCAGCGCACCGCCATCCTGACAAGCGAAAAGTTCAAGGGCGTGCGCCTGAACATCGAGCCGGGCACGCTGCGCATTGCATCGAACAACGCCGAGCAGGAAGAAGCGCAGGACGAACTCGACATCGACTACGGCGGCGACGCCATCGAGATCGGCTTCAACGTGACCTACCTGATCGACGCGCTGTCGAACATGGACCAGGACATGGTCAAGCTGGACCTTGCCGATTCGAACAGCTCGGCCTTGTTAACCATCCCCGAGAACGCATCTTTCAAGTACGTCGTGATGCCGATGCGTATCTAGAAGACACACCACACAGCGCCTTGCGCACACAGCCCGCGGCCCTCCGCGGGTTTGCGCTTTAAAGAGGCGGCGAAATGAGCTTTTGAGAGCCCGAAAAATCACGTGAATGCCGTGAGAGATAGAGGAATATCCGAATGAGTGCAGAAGAAAACAAGCCCGAAGTGCCGCACACCGAGCCGGTCTACACCCCTGAGATCCAGGTCGTGGCGCCCGAAGGCATACCCGCCGACACCAGCTACGGCGAAGGCTCGATCACGATCCTCGAAGGGCTTGAGGCCGTGCGCAAGCGCCCCGGCATGTACATCGGCGACACCTCCGACGGCACCGGCCTGCATCACCTGGTTTTCGAAGTCGTCGACAACTCCATCGACGAAGCGCTCGCGGGCCATTGCGACGACATCGTCGTGACCATCCACAGCGACAACTCGATCTCGGTCACCGACAACGGCCGCGGCATTCCCACCGGCGTGAAGATGGACGACAAGCACGAGCCCAAGCGCTCGGCCGCTGAAATCGCGCTCACCGAACTGCACGCGGGCGGCAAGTTCAACCAGAACAGCTACAAGGTCTCGGGCGGCCTGCACGGCGTGGGCGTGTCCTGCGTGAACGCGCTGAGCGTGAAGCTGCGCCTGATCGTGCGCCGCGAAGGCAAGATCCACGAACTCGAATTCAGCCGCGGCTTCGTGCAGAACCGCTTGCTCGAAACCGTGAACGGCTTCGAGGTCTCGCCCATGAAGATCATCGGCGACACCGACAAGCGCGGCACCGAGGTGCACTTCCTGCCCGACACGGAAATCTTCAAGGAAAACAACGATTTCCACTACGAGATCCTGTCCAAGCGCCTGCGCGAGCTGAGCTTCCTGAACAACGGCGTGCGCATCCGCCTGAAGGACGAGCGCACCGGCAAGGAAGACGACTTCTCGGGCGCCGGCGGCGTGCGCGGCTTCGTGGAGTTCATCAACAAGGGCAAGACCGTCCTGCATCCGAACTCGTTCTATGCGGCGGGCGAGAAGCCGGCCGACACCTACGGCGGCATCCCCGGCACGCACATCGGCGTCGAAGTCGCGATGCAGTGGAACAGCGGCTACAACGAGCAGGTGCTGTGCTTCACCAACAACATCCCTCAGCGTGACGGCGGCACCCACCTCACGGGCCTGCGCGCCGCGATGACGCGCGTCATCAACAAGTACATCGAAGAGAACGAGTTGGCCAAGAAGGCCAAGGTCGAAGTCACCGGCGACGACATGCGCGAAGGCCTGTGCTGCGTGCTGAGCGTGAAGGTGCCCGAGCCCAAGTTCTCGAGCCAGACCAAGGACAAGCTGGTGTCCAGCGAAGTGCGCGCGCCGGTGGAAGACATCGTCGGCCGCCTGCTGACCGACTACCTGCAGGAGCGCCCGAACGACGCCAAGATCATCTGCGGCAAGATCATCGAGGCCGCCCGCGCCCGCGAAGCCGCCCGCAAGGCCCGCGAAATGACGCGCCGCAAGGGCGTGCTCGACGGCATGGGCCTGCCCGGCAAGCTGGCCGACTGCCAGGAAAAAGATCCGGCGCTGTGCGAGGTCTACCTGGTGGAGGGTGACTCCGCCGGCGGCTCCGCCAAGCAGGGCCGCGACCGGAAGTTCCAGGCCATCCTGCCGCTGCGCGGCAAGATCCTGAACGTCGAGAAGGCACGCTACGAGAAGCTGCTGACCAGCAACGAAATCCTGACGATGATTACCGCGCTGGGCACCGGCATCGGCCGCGCCGGCGCGAGCACGGCGGGCGGCGGCGCCGACGACTTCAACGTCGCCAAGCTGCGCTACCACCGCATCATCATCATGACCGACGCCGACGTTGACGGCGCCCACATCCGCACGCTGCTGCTCACCTTCTTCTACCGGCAAATGCCGGAGCTGGTCGAGCGTGGCCACATCTACATCGCACAGCCGCCGCTCTACAAGGTGAAGGTCGGCAAGGAAGAGCAGTACCTGAAGGACGGCCCCGCGCTCGACGCCTTCCTGCTCAAGGTGGCGCTGAAGGACGCGAGCCTCCAGACCGGTGGCACGAATTCCACCACGCTGAGCGGCGACACCCTGGGCGAGCTGGCGCGCAAGCACCAGGTGGCCGAAGCCGTGATCGCGCGCCTGCGCAACTTCATGGATGCCGAAGCCCTGCGCGCCATCGCCGATGGCGTGGCGCTCGACCTCGACACCACGCCCGCGGCCGAAGCCTCGGCCGTCGCGCTGCAGGCCAAGCTGCGCGAGCTCAACACCACCGGCGTGCCGGCCGAGGTGACGAGCGAATTCGACGCCCGCACCGACAAGCCGCTGCTGCGCATCAGCCGCCGCCATCACGGCAACATCAAGAGCAGCGTGCTCACGCAGGACTTCGTGCACGGCGCCGACTACGCGGCATTGGCCGAGGCCGCCAACACCTTCCGCGGCCTGCTGAGCCCCGAAGGCGCGCTGGTCAAGCGCGGCGAAGGCGAGCGTGCCAAGGAAGAAAAGGTCGACGACTTCCGCCAGGCCATGAAGTGGCTGATCGGCGAAGCCGAGCGCGCCACCTCGCGCCAGCGCTACAAGGGCCTGGGCGAAATGAACCCCGAGCAGCTGTGGGAAACCACCATGGACCCGACCGTGCGCCGCCTGCTGCGCGTGCAGATCGACGACGCGATCGAAGCAGACCGCGTGTTCACGATGCTGATGGGCGATGAAGTGGAACCGCGTCGGGAGTTCATCGAGCAGAACGCGCTGCGGGCTGCGAACATCGACGTCTGATCCGGATGCCGGCTGGACCCGGTCGGCCATACCGGGTCGCCTTCAGCTGAACGTCGCCGCCGCTACGGGCAGCCCAGCCTGAACTGCCTGTCTCGCAGGCGTTTGCGCTCATCGCGCAGCCCGTCTTGCGAGTACATGCCTTGCGGTTGGCGCGCGGCGGCGTCGATCGACTTGATCCGCTCGACAAGGTCGCTGCATTCGGCCATCGCGTTGGCAGCGTTTTGCGCCACTTGCCGCTCGTACTGCTGCTGTTGCGCGGCGATGGCCGCGTTGTTCCGGTTCGATGCCTCGCGCTGCTCGAGGCTCATGCCGTCCGCCAGATTCACGTCGCGCTGCAGCCGGACTGTCGTCGGGCGCGAGCCTTCGGGGCAGGGGCCGTCCGAGTAGGCGGCCTTGCCCGATGGCGTCAGGCACTTGGTCACTTCGAAGGTATCGGGCGTTGCGGCACGCGGGGAGGTCTCGGGCGGGGTGGGCACGGAGCGTGCCGTTGCCGAAGTCGGGCTCTCGGCCGGAGAACCTGCGGTCGACGCATCGGATGGCCGCGCCGCGCGCTGCTGCGCCAACAACCACTCGGCGCCGAGATAGAGCAGGTACACCGTCAGCACTGCCAGCACCAGCCACAGCACCCCATGGCGCTCCGGCTTCGGCCGCAGGCGCTGTTCCCACGCCGTCATCGCTTCGCGGCGCTCTTGCAGCGGATCGGGTTGGTCTTCGGGGCTCATGGCCCTGCAGTATCTACGCTGATGCGAACTCGCCGACGCCGCGCAAGACGGGGCCGGCCAACGCTTCAGCGCGCTTCGGAACTGGCCCACGGGGCGCCCGCCTCCTTGAACGCCTTCGCCGTCGATCCAACGACCGGGCGAAAGCCTCTTTTCTGCGCCCAAGTCCGCTCTTGCCCGCGCCCCATGCACCGCCGCAAGCCCGGATCCATGCGCAAACCCCGAATCGCACCCCAAACACCGCATCTCAGGGTTTCCGTGAGGTGACCGTCATGAAATTGACTTCTCCCGCGTCACACGGTCGTCACCAGCTATGAAAACAATAGCATTCAACTTTCGACCGAGGATCCTTCCTCGTAAACGCTATATCTAGCCCGACTCTTGCTAAGCAAAATCCTCGACGGATTTCACGTCACGCAAGATCGAGGACCACACAGCAATGAACCCATCGCGTCTCCGGCGGCCTCTGGCCGCGCTGGTACTGGGCGGTACAACAGCATTCCTCGGGGCCATGTCTTCGGCCCACGCGTTCTCGAACCCGCCCATCCAGGTGGCGCAGGGCATCGAATACATGTGCGGCGGCACCGCCAAGGACGAAGCCGCCTTCATGGAAATGGTGTCGCCGCGCTGGGCCGCCACCATCGAATTCGGCGTGAGCGACGGCAAGGGCGCGCAGCAGCCGGGCTTTCCGGCCAAGGCGCTGATCGAGGTCCGCCAGAAGTACACCGGCCAGGTCGTGATGGACGTGCAATCGCAGGGGCCGTACATGCTCGCGCGCCTCAATCCGGGCGCCTACGACGTGAACGTGACGTTGGGCGGGCTGACGCTCACGCAGTCGCTGGTGGTGATTGCCGGGATGCCGGCGCGCGCGTCCTTCGTCTGGCCGTCGAATTTCGACATGGCCTCGGTCACGCCGCCGTTGCCGCAGGCGCTGGCGCAGACAGCCGCGCGTTGATCCAGCAGTGACCCGGGCGCCCCCGCGCGGCGTGCCTGCGGTCGGTCAGACTTTCCTAAGCCGTGCGCCGCACAGTGGCGACGTGGCCTCTTGCCACAAAGACAAGGAAAGGATCCAGACCATGACCTCCCGTTTCCCATCGCGCACGCGGCCGCTGGCGGCTGCCATGCTGTTCGGCGCCGTCCTGCTGGGAGCGCTCTCGTCGGCCCACGCGACGGTGAACCCGCCGATCTACATGACGCACGGCGTCGAATACATGAGCGGCGGCATCGGCAGCGATGAAGCGCAACTGATGGAAACGGTGTCGCCACGCTGGCCCGCGACCTTCGAGTTCGCGGTCAAGGATCACAAGGGCGCAGATTTCGCGGCCAACGTGCACGTGACCGTGCGCGACGGCAGCGGCACGGCGCTGCTCGACAACGTGGTGTCCGGTGGACCGTTCATGGTGGCGCGGCTGGACCCGGGCAACTACGAGGTCGAGGCGCGGCTCGGCAGCCAGGTGCTCAAGCAGCCGCTGCATGTGCTGCCGGGCGCCGCCGCCAAGGCCACGTTCGTGTGGCCGGCGGGCACCGACATGGCTTCGGCCGGCACGCGCGCGGTGCAGTAGCGCGGTGAAAGTGGGCGCAGGCATCGGTTCCTGCGGATGCCGGCCCATGGGCTTTCTTTGGCTACAACGCCCGCTATCCGGGCGCCTTGCGCTATAGAAAAAATAGCGATTGCGAGGCCTTCGGGCGCCTTGAATGTGCGGCATGCGCCTTGCAGATGGTGTATCCCGGGCAGTGCCCGAACCCATTGCCCCGATGCCGATCCGTCCCCTGAGCGCCCTGACCGCGCTGTTGCACGTCTATATCGCGCTGCGCCTGCTGCCCGCGCTGGCCGTGCTCACGCCCGCATGGCCGCTGGCGCTGCTCGCGCTGGTGGTGTCGGCGGCGACGATTCCCTTGCCCTTCGTGTCGCGCCGCATCGGGCGCCGCGGGTCAACGGACGAAGTGCTCAAGTGGGTCGGCCTGATCAGCATGGGCTGGTTCTCGTCGATGTTCGTGCTGACGCTGGTGCGCGATGGCGGCCTGCTGCTCGCCTGGCTGGCCAGCGCGCTGGGC
Source organism: Variovorax sp. VaC1 (assembly GCF_043658315.1). Classification (NCBI taxonomy): domain Bacteria; kingdom Pseudomonadati; phylum Pseudomonadota; class Betaproteobacteria; order Burkholderiales; family Comamonadaceae; genus Variovorax; species Variovorax sp. VaC1. Next base: position 411,765 of record NZ_JBIGLT010000005.1, read on the forward strand.
GGCCTGCAGGTGCCGTGGAACGCGCTGCGGCCGTGGAGTGCGCTGGCGGTGCTGGCCATGGCCACGGCGACGTCGCTGATCGGCTTCATCAACGCGCGCCGCACGGCCGGCGTGAAGCGGGTGGACGTGCCGATCCGCGGCCTGCCGCAAGCGCTGGAAGGCTTCACGATCGCGCAACTGAGCGACATCCACGTGGGCCCGACGATCAAGAGCGCCTACATCCAGCGCATCGTCGACGCGGTCAACCGGCTGGGTGCCGACACCATCGCGATCACCGGTGACCTGGTGGACGGCAGCGTGCCCGAGCTGCGCGAGCACATCGCGCCACTGGCCGGGCTGCGCGCGCGCCACGGCACCTTCGTGGTCACGGGCAACCACGAGTACTACGCGGGTGCGCACGCCTGGATCGACGAGCTGCGCCGGCTCGGCCTGAAGGTGCTGCTGAACGAGCACGTGGTGCTGCAGACGCGCAACGTGCGCGGCGCGCAGACCGACGAAGAGCTGTTCGAAAGCGCGCTGGTCCTGGCCGGCGTGACCGACTTCACCGCCGGGCATTTCGACGCGGCGCACGCCAGCGACCCGCACCTTGCGCTGTTCGACGCGCCGCCGCTGGTGCACACCCGCGTGCTGCTCGCGCACCAGCCGCGCAGCGCGCCGCTCGCGGCGGCGGCGGGCTACCAGCTGCAGCTGTCGGGCCACACGCATGGCGGCCAGTTCTTTCCGTGGAATCTCTTCGTGCCGATGCAGCAGCCCTTCACGGCGGGTCTGCACCGGTTGCATGACATGTGGATCTACGTGAGCCGGGGCACCGGCTACTGGGGCCCGCCGAAGCGCTTTGGCGCGCCTTCTGAAATCACGCTGCTGACGCTGGTGCCTGCGCGGGCCTGAGCGTCGTCGTCTTTCTCTCCGCCTCTTCTTTCTTCTCCGTCAGGACTGCAGCCCGGCCAGCCGCCGCGCGTTCGACGTGGCCGCGGCATGGATGGGCTTGAGCCCTTCGCGTGCGATGCGGGCCGCAGCGCCCGACAGCTGACCCGCCGTGGAGGCCGTGCGCGTCGTGGCCCGCACGAAAGCGTCGCTGCGCGCGGCCGCTTGCGCCGGCGTAACGCTGCCGGCCATCGAGAAGAAAGCGGTCGTGCTCTGGAGCCATTGCTGCAAGGCGCGGTTGGCCAGCGAGAAATGGCTGTTGTGCCACTGTTTGGCCATCGCCATGCCCGACTCGCTCGCGGCCGCGAGCTTCTCCTGGCCCATGAGCTGAAACTCCGCCAGGTCGGCCGCGCTGGGCGTGAGCCCGGCCAGGGCGATGCGCTCGGTCCGCATGCGGATCACCGAGCCGGAAGAGAGCAGCATCTCGTGGGTCTTGATGGCCAGATCGGCCCATTGCATCAGCGGATTGGCAAGGCGGGCAGCAGAAGTAAGAGATGACATGGCAGGCGTGGCGCGTGGAGGTGGACCCACTATAGGCTTCGTGGGTTTCGATTGCTGCAGCGCAACAAAAACGCTCGTTTTCAGTGAACAAGTCGTGCATTTCAGGGCCCCAAATGTGCGCTGATCGCACGCTCTCGGCCCACAAAGTTACGAATGGCCTGCACGCAACCGCCTGGCCCGCATTTCGGTGACCAGATAACCCAGCGTCGCCACGGCCAGCGGCAGCAGGTAGTAAAGGCCGCGATAGGCGAGCAACGCGCCGAGCAGTTTCGTTTCGGCCACCTGATGCGACAGCAGCGCCACGAACACGGCCTCGAGCACACCGAGCCCCGCCGGCACATGCGTGACGACACCGGCCACCGCCGCCACCAGCAGCACCGCGAGCACCTGCGGATAGTCGACCCGGCCCTGCAGCAGAAGCCAGATCACGCCCCCCATCAGCGACCAGTTGAGGCACGACATCGCCAACTGCAGCAGCGCCATCGACAACCCGGGCGCGCGGAATTCATGCCCGCGCACGCGCCAGACGCGCCCCTTCGAAAGAGCACACAGCGCCACATAGGCAACCGCCAGCAGCAGCAACACAGCGCCGAGAACGCGCAGCCCTTCGTTGTCGATCTTCCAGTCGGGCGGCAGTGCCAGCGGCCAGAAACAGAAAGCCGCACCCGCCACGACGAGATAGCCCAGCCAGTTGGTCAGCATGCTGAAGCCGAGCACGCGCGTGATGGTCTCGTTGCCCAGCCCCAGGCGCGAATAGAGCCGGTAGCGAAACGCCACGCCGCCGACCAGCGAACCCAGGTTGAGATTGAAGGCGTAGCTGATGAAGGTCACGCCCATCACCGTGCCGGTGCCGAGCCCGTGCTTCGTCAAGTGCCGGCCCAGCAGGTCGTAGGTGCTGTAGAGCGCGAAGCTGCAGGCCGCCAATGCGCCCGCTGCGAACAAGGTGGATGCGGGCAGCGCGCGGATGGCATCGAGCACCTCGTCCCACGCGATGGTGCGCGCCTGCTTCACGAGCAGCCATGCGATCAGCCCGAAGAAGCCCCACATCGCCGCGCGGCGGGCCCAGGGCCACCACGACCGGCGGGTGAGGGCTATCGCCGCGCTCATGTCGAATCCGGCGTCCGCGTCAGGCCGCTTCCGTGTGCGTGGCACCACCACCGGCCGGGGTGCTGGTGCCGGTGTCGCGGCGGCTGGCGAGGTCGGTGGCCTCGGCGGGTGTCAGGCGTGGCACGTGGCGCGGCAGCCGGCCCAGCAGCGCCGGGTACCAACGCAGGATGTGGAACACGAAAAAGCTGCGCACCAGTCGCCAGCCGCTCCATTCGCTCGCCAGGTCCGCCGTGTCGATCTGCTTGCAGCTGTGCTGCATCAGCCGGTCCATGCGCTCCCACAGCACGCGGTTGAAGGCCGCATCGCGCACCACCACATTGGCTTCGAGGTTGAGCGACAGGCTCAGCGGGTCGAGGTTGCTCGACCCCACGGTGCTCCACTGGCCGTCCATCAGCGCGACCTTGCCGTGCAGCGGCCGGTCGCAGTACTCGTAGATGCGAACGCCCGCGTGCAGCAGGTGGTGATACAGCATGCTTGCGGCCGTCTTGACGATCGGCATGTCGGGCTCGCCCTGCAGGATCAGCCGAACATCCACACCGCGCCGCGCCGCACGCCGCAGTTCCTTGATGAGCCGGTAGCCCGGAAAGAAGTACGCATTGGCGATCACGATGCGTTCGCGCGCGGCGCGAATCGCCGCGCGGTAGTGGCGCTCGATGTCGTTGGTGTGGCGCCGGTTGTCCCGCGTGACGAACATCGCGTCGACTTCGCCAGCGTGGCTGCCGGCCACGCGCGGCGCCAGCCGCAGCCGACGGCGGAACCAGCCCGCGCCCTTGCCGCCGAGCGCGATGGCGCGCAGCACGAACTGATGGATCTCCGCGACGATCGGCCCCGTGAGCTCGACTGCATAGTCCTGCTTGGCCTTCGGGCCGAAGTCGAGCAGATGGTCGGCCGAATAGTTGATGCCGCCGACAAAGGCGCGCTCGCCGTCGATCACCACGATCTTGCGATGCATGCGGCGAAACACGTTGAGCCGCTGGCCCATGAAGCGTTGGCCCGGGTCGAACACCCGCACCTTCACGCCGGCCGAGGTGAGCCCTTCGATGAACTCGCGCGAGAGATCGGGCGAGCCGAAGCCGTCGATCATCAGGTCGACCTTCACGCCGCGCTCGGCCGCAAAGCGCAGGGCGGCGTGCAATTGCAGGCCGACCTTGTCTTCGAACAGGATGAAGGTCTCGACGATCACTTCGCGCTGCGCCTGCCGGATGGTGTCGAACACGCGCGGAAAGAACTGCTCGCCGTTTTCCAGCAGCTCGATGCGGTTGCCGCCGATCCAGTGGTTGTCGTTGTTGCTGTTGTTGTTCATGGCGGCGTGTTCACAGGTCGATGTCCGCCACCAGCGGTGCATGGTCCGACAGATGCGACCACGGCTTGCGCGGCAGCACCACCGGCGCATGCGCGCCGGCGTTGCGCACATAGATGCGGTCCAGCGGCAGCACCGGAAAGCGTGCCGGAAAGGTCTTGGCGGCCCGTCCGTTGGCGTGCACGAACACTTCGCGCAGCGCGGCGCCTTTCGCCAGGACGCCGTGCGCGCGGCCGCGCCAGTCGTTGAAGTCGCCGGCCACGATCAGTGGTGCCTCCATCGGCACTTCGTCGCGCACGATGTGGCACAGCAGTTCGAGCTGCTGCTCGCGATGGGTCTCGGCCAGCCCGAGGTGGGCGCAGATCACGTGCACGTCGACGACGCGGCCCGGCAGGCGCAGCACGCAATGCAGCAGGCCGCGCTTCTCGGGGCCGCTCACCGACACATCGTGGTTGCGGAAATGCACGATGGGAAATTTCGACAGCACCGCATTGCCGTGGTGCCCTTTCGGATACACCGCGTTGCGCCCGTACGCGAACTGCGGCCACATGGTGTCGGCCAGAAATTCGTAGTGCGGGGCATCGGGCCAGTTGCTCACCTTGCGCGAGTGGCGCGAATGCGTGCCCAGCACTTCCTGCAGGCACACCACATCGGCGCCCACCGTGCGCACCGCATCGCGCAGCTCCGGCAGGATGAACTTGCGGTTCAGCGCGGTGAAGCCCTTGTGGGTGTTCACCGTCATGACCTTGAGCGAAGCCGGCCCCGCGGCCGCATCGGGAATGGGGGAAGAAGACATCGTTGTGCGGGTTGTACGTTGCCCCGCCCGCCGCGCCTGTAGGAACGCGCCACCTTCTTCGCCGGCTTTCATCCCTGGGCGGCCGGCTCCTACAGGCAGGCCTGCCGCGCCCCCACATGGCGCGTTTTTCGGTGCTCCTACGGTGGTCTCAGGGCCTGGAGAAAACGGCCCGTTTTTTCATCCGCTTGAACCGCGACAAGACACAAAGGAGCACCCCATGAAGCAAGTCATTTTTCGCGCCGCGGCCCTTGCCGCGCTGATGGGCACGGCCGGCATGGCACTGGCCCAGACCACGTCGCTTCCCGCACAACCCGATCCGGCGGTGGGCGGCCAGGCCAGCACGATGTCGCCGGCCGGCGTGGCGAATCCACCGCAGCAGCCCGACAACTCGATGCCCGCGTCCCGCGAGGCCGTGAAGGCCGAGGCACGCGCCCAGAACCGCAACAACGACAACAGCACGGTGCCCAAGGGCGAGGCGACGACCACGGTCAATCACCAGCCCAACGCCATGCCGCAGCCGACCGGCGAGATGTCCCGCGCCGAGGTGCGCCAGCAGGCGCGCAAGGTCAAGCCGCAGTTCGGCCAGAAGGGCGAGCGGCCGGAGGTCGTGACCAATCCGACCGACAAGACGGGCACGCCGAAGTGATCCGATCGCCATTGAGTCGCCATCGGCCCGCCGCCTGATCGCAGCGTGCCGGTGAACGAAAAAAGCCCGCAGTGCTTTCGCGCTGCGGGCTTTTTGTTCGAAGGCGCCGTTGCCGGCGCCCTGGCGGCTGCGATCAGCCCTTGGCAGGAGCCGTGCCGCGCTGGCCACCGTGGCCGCGATGGCCATGGCCGCCGAAGTGCGCGGTTTCCGTGTCGAAGGTCTTCTGTTGCTCAGGCGTCAGCGTGGCGTAGAAGGTCTTCGTGGCGTCGGCGCGCTTGGCGAACATGGCGCTGCGCTCGGCCTGGCGGGCCTGCATGCGCTCCAGGCGTTCCGGCGTGGTCAGCTTGGCGAACTCGGCGCGGTCCATGTGCGGACGGGGGCCGGCGGGCGGCTGGCTCGCGGCGGTGAAGGTGCTCCAGGCGCCTTCCTGGGCCGAGGTGAGCTTGAGCTTTTCCTTCAGCGCGGCCAGGCGCTTGGCGCGGCGCTCCTGCATGCGCTCCATGCGCTGGGCCGGGTCCATGCGCTTGTGTTGCGCCTGGGGAGCGGCGGCCGTGTCGGCCTGAGCCACCGCAGCGGTGGGAGCAGCGGAAACGGCCGGCGCCTGAGCGAAGGCGCCCGAAGAGGCGAGAGCGGCCGAACCCAACAGGCTGGCCCAGACGATGCGTTGGCGAAGAGAAATCATGAGAAGTGCTTCCTTTCGAAGAAGCCCGCCACCGATGGGCAGCAGGTGAGACGAAGTGTGGAAGCCCTCTGTATCGCCACCGTGAGCCGCAAGTGAGCTTGCGTAAAGAACGGTGAACCCGCCCGTCCTCTATCCGCCCAGCTTTCCGTTCTGAAAGTCGTGGACGGCCTGCTTGATCTGCTCCTGCGTGTTCATCACGAAGGGGCCGTACTGCGCGATGGGCTCGTGCAGCGGCTTGCCCGCGATCAGCAGGGCGCGCGCGGGGCTGTGGTTGGTGGCGCCGGCACGCAGCACCACGCCATCGCTGCCCGCGTCGTTGGCCAGGATGGCCATGCGGCGCGTGGGCACTTCGCTGCCGGCGATCCAGAGCGATTCGCGGAACACGTAGACCAGCACGTTGTGGTCGTCCGGCAGCGGCTGCGCGAACTCGGCGCCGGGCGGCAGCGTGATGTCCAGGTACAGCGGCTCGGTGTGTTCGCGGCGCACCGCGCCCTCGATGCCGTGGCTCGCACCGGCGATCACGCGCACGTGCGCGCCTGCGGCAGTGGTGTATTCGGGGATCTCTTCGCTCTGGATGTCGCGGTACCAGGGCTCGCGCATCTTGTCCTTGGCGGGCAGGTTGAGCCACAGCTGAAAGCCTTCCATCAGGCCTTCTTCCTGCTCCGGCAGCTCGCTGTGCACGAGGCCGCGGCCGGCGGTCATCCATTGCACACCGCCGTTTTCGAGCAGCCCTTCGTGGCCGGCGCTGTCGCGGTGGCGCATGCGGCCCGCGATCATGTAGGTGACCGTCTCGAAGCCACGATGCGGGTGGTTGGGAAAGCCGCCGATGTAGTCGCCCGGGTTGTCGCTGCCGAAGGCATCGAGCATCAGGTACGGATCGAGCCGCTTCTGCAGCGGCTGTTGCAGCACGCGGGTGAGTTTGACGCCGTCGCCATCGCTGGTGGAAACACCGGCCACGATGTGGTCGATGCCGCGCGGCGTGGCCACGGGATCGGTGGGGTGGTTGGCATGGTGGTTGGCGTTCGTCATCCGTCCATGTTGGCACTAACGCGCCCGCCGCGCCACCCGTGGCCTGTCGGCCGACAACCCGCCGCGGGGTCGTTCATGCCCCCGCTTTCTGCTGCCCTTGCGCGAACCAGTTGCCATGAAAGCCCACCGGCACGCGATGCGGCAGCGAGGCCACGCACAGCGGGCCCGCCGCCAGCGCGCGGGCGTCGAAGATGACAAGGTCGCTGGTGTCGGTGGCACCGCGCCACACGGTGGCCAGCAGCCAGCCGTCGCCTTCTTCGGCATCGGGCGCGCGCGGCACGAACACGCCTTCGGACACGACGTCGGGCACGGGGAACATGAAGATGTCGCGCTTTGCGGTGGTGTGGTCGATGTGCACGAGCCCCGCATAAAGGCGCGGTGCCTCGCCGGGGCCGGAGGTGCCGCGGCACACGTACCAGCCGTGGCGGTAGGGCAGGCCGGCAAAGCGTTCGTCGATGCGCGGGAACTCGCCGGGCAAATCTTCCAGCGGGGTCTGTGTGAATTCATGCACGGGGCTCGACAGGTCGAACTGCCAACGCACGAGCCGGCTGATCGGCGGTGCGTCGCTCACGGGCGAACCGTCGGGCTTGGGGAACAGCGGCGCTGTGGGGAACTGGATCACGTCGGCGAACAGGCTGCCGTCGGCCTCCCACGCATTCATGACGTGGAAAACATAGCAGGCCGGGCCGCGCCACCAGACGATGTCGGCGGTACTGCCGTCGCGCGGCATGAGGCCCACGCGCGTGCCGTATTCGGGCTCCCAGGCATAGGGCGGGCGGCCGCTCTTGGCGCGCTCCATGCTGGCGGTGAGCGGCATGATGGGGAACATCACGTGGCGGTCGGTCACCATGAAGTCGTGGACCATGCTGGCGTAGGGCGCCTCGAAACGCTCGAAGCGCGTGACGCGGCCTTGCGGCGACATCACGCCGAAGCTCATGCCGTTCGACAGCGGCGCCGGCGTGCCGTAGCCGAAGAACAGCAGCTCGCCGGTTTTCGGATCGGTCTTCGGGTGCGCGGTGAAGCTGCCGTGCAGGCCGCCGTCGAAGTCGGTGGCGCCGAGCGTGGCCAGCGCAGGCAGCGTCACCGCGACCGGCAGGTGCGCCTCTTCGAGCGCAAGCACGCGGCCGGCGTGGCTGATGACGTTGGTGTTGGCCGAGCCGTCGTCGTGCTGCTGCTTGGGGGCTTCGCTCAAGGGCGCCTTCTGGAAGCCGCCCGCCAGGCCTTGCCCTTCGGCGGCGGCCTGCCAGCGCGCGGTGCGCACCCAGCGGTTGCGGTAGCGGACCTCGCCATCGGCCAGGCTGAACGCGTGCAGCATGCCGTCGCCCGAAAACCAGTGCTCCTTCGGGTCAGGCACCACCGGGTTCGGGCCGTTGCGCACCAGCGTGCCGCGCAGGCCGGCGGGCAGGGTGCCTTGCAGCGGCAACGGACCGGCCTCGGTTTCGAAGTCGATCGGCGCCATGTTGGGCGGGGGCGCGCTGCGGGGACGGGCATCGTTCATCGGGGGGCTCCGGGAGTTTTGAAGGGTGTCGTGGTTTATCTTTCCAGTGGAAATATCCTCGGGCCCGGGACTGAAGTCAAGGAATTTTTCCAGTGGTAAGATTTTTGCCGTCCTTTCTCCTTCTCCAATGACCACCGACGCCGACGACGTTCCGATCAAGCGCTATCACCACGGCTCGCTGCCCGAAGCGCTGCTGGCGGCTTCCGAGGCCGTGCTGCTGCGCGACGGCATTGCCGGCCTGGGCCTGCGGGCCATCGCGCGGGAAGCGGGGGTGTCGCACACCGCGCCCAAGCACCATTTCGGCGACACGACCGGGCTGCTGAGCGAACTGGCCGCCGTGGGCTACCGGCGCCTGTCCGACGCGATGCGCGAGGCGGCCGGCGGGCTTTCGGACGTGGCCGAGCGGCGCGGCGCCATCGCGCGTGCCTACGTGCACTTCGCCTATGGCAACGCGGCCATGTTCGGCCTGATGTTCCGCAACGAGAAGATCGACATGCACCGCCCCGCGCTGGCCGAAGCGGCCCGCGAGGCCATGCGCGTGATGGCCGCGATCATCGGCGCCCGGACGGAAACGGAAGGAGAAACGCCGGTGTCACTCGGCAGCGCCGAAGCCATGCGGATCACCGCGGCCTGGGGCTATGTGCATGGGCTGGCCATCCTGTTGATCGACCAGCGGCTGGGCGGCATCGTGCAGGTGACGCCCGCGTTCGACAACCCGCTCGACCTGGTCGATGCCGCGCTGCGGGATGTGCGCTTCGGCTTCGTTTCAGCCGAGACAGCGAACCAGAAAACCTGAATCCTTTTGGGAAACCCCGAGGAACCGGCTTTGCCGGGCCTCAGGTGTTGCCCCGGCAGGGGGAAGGAGAAACGACACGAAATGCGCGAAGCCTGGGGGCGAGTCAGCTCCACTGCTGGCGCTGCCAGTAGCGGTACTGCCACCGGGTCTCGAAACCGGCCCGCCGATAGAGCGCCAGCGCCGGCGGGTTCGCCGCATCGACCTGCAGGAACACGCGTTCGAAGCCGTGCGACAGCGCCGCCTGCGCCAACCCGGCCAGCACGCGCCCGGCCAGCCCACGGCCCCGGTGCCCCAGGTCGGTCCGCATGCCGTGCACGCTGGCCCATCCGTGCCCGAAAGCCATCGCGCCCGCCGCAAGGGTGCGGCCGCCCTCGCGCACGCTGGCATAGAGCGAACCCTTGGCGCGCGCCAGCGTCCGCACGCGATGCGCGCCGTCCACCGGATCGAAACCTTCACCGAGGAACAGCGCCGCCCAGGCGTCGTCGGGCGTGCGGTCGACATCGGCCAGCGCCACGCCGGGCGCGACGACCTGCCGCATCCGCTGCGTCGACCCAACCTGCACGCAGGTGGGGTTGTCGTCGGTGTAGTGCCGCCGCTCCAGCTCGGTTCGCAGCGGGTCGAAACAGGCCGCATCGGCCAGCCGCAAAGCGGGCGCGACGCGGCGGCTGTCGTAGCGGTCCTCGATGCGGTCGAGCGTGCCGTGATCGACCGCGCCGCGATGCAGCGGCACGGCCGAGCGGGCGCGCTTGACGGTGCCGCCGTCGAAAGGCAGCAGCCAGCCGTCGAGTTCCTCGGTGACCTCGGGCGATACGGCGGCAACGGTGGCGCGCTCGATGGCCTCGATGTCCGAGTCGGTCAGGAAGATCGTCATTGCAGAGCCTTCTTGCTTTCTTTCATGCGTCGCACCGTGCCGCGCTCATGGCGTGGCCTCCGGTGCCGTGAATCTGGCGACGGCCACGCTCTTGAGCATGGCCTCGCGCTGGTTGCGGCTGATGCCGCGAATGCCCTCGGCCACCCACTTGATGCGGTCGGCGTCGATCTGCCCGTCGCGCCGCCACTGTTCGAGCACGGCCTGCGGCTTGTGCAGCATCGCGGCAAGCCAGACGGCCTGCGCCGGCTCCAGCGTGCGCGCGCTGCGCTTGAAGTAGCGGCGCGCCGCGGCCTCGGCACCGCAGATGTTGCCGCCCCAAGGGGCGTTGTCGAGGTACAGCTGCAGGATGCGGGCCTTGCCCAGCGTCTGCTCCATCTCGACCGCGTAAAGCATCTCGCGCAGCTTGCGCTCGGCCGTGCGGTCGCTGCCGGTCACCAGCAGCTTGGCGAGCTGCTGCGTGAGCGTGCTGCCGCCGCGCCGGGGCTGGCCGGGCTTTTGGTTGTTGTCGATCGACGCGAGGATCTCGGTCAGGTCGTAGCCGGTGTGGGTAAAAAAGCGCTGGTCTTCGGCCGCGATGACGGCGCGCGCCAGCCAGCTGTCGTTGGTCAGCTTGGCCGACGGGCCGCAGCTGGTGCGTGCGTTGAGCATGGCCTCGGTGCCCAGCCCCTCGACCGTGAACTGGCTGATGTTCGGCTGCACCGAGAAGGTCGCCTCGGGCAGCACCAGCTGGCCATGCAGTGCCAGCGTGCCGCCGATGCGGGCGCTCTGCAGCTCGGGCAGCGTGGGCACCAGCACCGCGTACCAGCGGGCGATGGGTGCGTCCTGGATGTTGGCGCTCAGATGCAGGTTCTTCGGCGTGAGCCGGCCGTCCCAATGGCCCTGGAGCCGGGTGGTGTCGGTGCTTTGCGGCGTGGCTTCGAGCGTGCCGTTCAGCGTGTTGCCGTCGCGCCGCACGGTGGCGACCAGCCGCTCGACCTTGATCGGCTGCGTGCCGAGCGCCGGCACCTCGGCGCTGCACGGCGCGCAGGTCATTTCGAGCAGCTCGCCGGTTTCCTTCCAGGCAAAGCGCACGGTGCCGAAACGGGTGCCCAGCGAATGGCCGTCCAGGCGCGGCGCAAACCAGGGCGACGTGGCCAGGCGCACGGCCGTGGGTACGCCGATCTCGAAATTCAATGGGCCGGCCTTGACCGTGGTGCTCCACTCGCCGGCCGCTGGCGCGAGCACCAGCTTCACTATCAAAAAGATAGCTACACAAGCTGTAATAACGAGGGCCATCAGCCCGAAAAGCACAAATCTCAGGGTCTTCTTCACAGGCACGTTCTCAGATCGGTCTTGCCACGGTGACAGCTTGCCACGGACCATGCGACTGGCCGCTGGCCGCCGCCCAGTACCAGGCTGAAGTGTCGGTGAAAGCCGTGCCCTGGGCGTCGACGATGCGCTCGCAGACGCGGATCTTTTGCGCGCCGTGCCGTTGCGCAACAAAACAGCGCCACAGGCGTTCCTGCGCATCGCGTTCCAGTCGCGCCTGTTCGATGCGATAGCCGAGCGCGCGGTAGCAATCGACCGCCGGATGCAGCATGCGCGTGGGCTGCTTCACCTCGCGCATCACCAGGGTCTGGGTGCCGTCGGTCATGCGGCCGATGGCGCCGGGGAAGCGGTCGGCAAAGCGCTGCTCGACCTCGCTCAGGGCCAGCGGACGCAAGGCCACGCCGTCCCACTGGCTCGGCCATTCGTGCGAGGCCGCCACCTGCGCCACCTGGTCGTCGGCCGGCGCGCGCAGGGCCGCCGCGGTCGACCACAGCATGCACAACAGCATCGCCAGCGCAAAGGCCGTCTTGTGGCCGATGCGGTTGATGAAATGGTTGGCGAACCAGCGTTCAAAGAACGGTGTCGACATGGCGGCCTCCTTGCGTCGTGATCAGGCCCGCGATGGGGTGTTCGAGGGGTTCGGGCGCGGGCCGCGCCGGCACCATCAGCCGGGCGATGGCGCCGCACACGGCGGCCAGCACCACCAGGCCCAGCGCGTTGTGCGCCCAGGGCGCCAACGGATGGCCGGCTCCTTCGAAAGCGATCAGCACGCTGTTGCGCAGGATGTTCCCGCCCAGCACCAGCAGGCCGACCATCGGCAGCCGCCCGATGAAGCCGTGGTCGCTGCGGCGCGCCCACAGCGCGACGGCGCAGGCCGTGAAGTACCCGAGCCACACCATCTGCACGCCCGAGCACGGCGCATCGACGATCACGAGGCGCCCATCGACCATCAGGCTGGTGCCTTCGCGCGCCACGTCGAAGCCCGGCGCGAGCAGCCAGCGGCTGGCCTCGGCCGTCACCACGCGCAGCGGATAGCCCGCATAGAACTGCAGCGACGACAGCAGCGGCAGCGCCAGCACCGCCAGGCCGACCACCGGCAGCGCGGCGACGCGGCGCGGCAGAAAAGCCAGCAGCCCGCAGGCCAGTGACAGCACGGCCACCAGCCCCGCGGCCAGCGGCGGCAGCGCCGGCACAAAGCCGAGCCCCGTGCGCAGCAGCGTCGCGAGCACGGTGCCCGCGCCTGCCAGCGCGAGCCAGCCCAGCCGCGGCGACGCGCGCAGCTCGCGGCGGCGATGCCATGCAAGCGCAGCCAGTGCGACAAGCGCCAGCAGCCCCATCGGATCGTCGGAGCCGTCGCGCATGCGCCGGGCCATCCACACCCAGGTCGGCATCAGCGCGACGAACTGCAGCGCGAGCCAGCCGGCGGCCGGCGTGCGGTCGATGTGGATGCCCCAGTCCACGATGCGCGGATGACGGTGGGCGAGCGTTGCCAAGGACATTTTTCTTCTCTCTTCTTTTCGTTTCGTCTGCGCGTGTTCAGGCCGTGAAGCGGCGTGCGTCGTTGCGGCGTGCGCGGCGGCGCAACATGGCCAGCATCGACAGCACCACCGCGATGGCGCCCAGCGATTCAGGCTCCGGCGTGCTCGGCACTTCGGCACCCAGCGCCAGGTCGCTCACGCCCTGCGGCATCGGCAACGGCTGGTTCACGTCCACGCTGTTCTGCGGCGCCAGGTTGCGCACCACCTTGTCGACGGCGATGAAGCTCGTGTACTGCGTGAGCAGGCTGTACTTCAGGCCCAGCTCGGTGATGCGTTCCTTGAAGGCGGCGCCGCCTTCCAGCGTTTCCTGGTCGCTCAGGCTCTCGATGCGGTGGCGGGCCCACAGGGTGCGCAGCGCGGCGGTGTCCTGGCGGGTGCGTTCGTCGATGCGCACTTCCTGGCGGTAGGGGCCGTTGGCGCTCTGGCCTTCGATGATCACGCGGCCCTTCGCTTCACCGCGCCACTTGCCGAACACGATCACCGGGCGTTCGCCCAGCACGTCGGGCAGGGCCTGCGGTTCCACGTCGTACACATCGAGACCGCCGAAGGTCGCCTTCACGTGCGTGAGCACCGGCGACTCCACCATGCGGCGAAAACGCGCGGCCTGCTCAGGCGCCTGGATCGGGTCGGTGATGATGAAGGGCTCGCCCATGCCGGCGCGCGCAATGCCTTCCATCAGGCTGCGGTTGACCGACGAGCCGATGCCGAAGGCGAACACGTTGGCTTTCGACAGGTTGTTGCGCACCAGCTCGAAGGCTTCGCGCTCGACCGTCACGTAGCCGTCCGTCACCACGACCACGGTGCGCGACACCTTGTCTTCCTTGGGCTCGGCGTAGACACGCTTCAGGGCTGGAATCAGCTCGGTGCTGCCACTGCCGCTGTAGTTCTGGATGGTCGCCAGCGCCTGCTCGATGTTGGCGCGCGTGGCCGGCACCGACTTGGGCGACAGCATCTTGTTGCTGCCCGAGAACAGCAGCACGTTGAAGGTGTCGCTCGGACGCAGCCCGCCGATCAGCCGTTCGAGCACGGTCTTGGCGGTGTCCAGCGGAAAGCCGTGCATCGAGCCCGAGATGTCGACCACGAAGATGTAGTCGCGCGGCGAGATCGCGCTGGCAGCCACGGCCTTCGGGGGCTCGACCATGGCCAGGAAGAAGTTCTCCGCGTTCTCTCCTTGGCCCTTGTAGAGCATCAAACCCGATTCAATCTTCTCGCCGGCCAGGCGGTAGTCGAGCACGAAGTCGCGGTTGTCGGCGGGGCGGCCATCGGCCGTGAGCACGATGTCGGCGTGCTGGTCTTCATCGCTCTTCTTCACGTCGATGGCGTGCGTGGTCGAGCGGATCTCCTTCAGGCCCATCGGCGTGTCGATGGTGGCCTTGAGCTTGAAGCTGGTCGCGGGCGCGGTGCCGGCGGGCAGCGTGGGTTGCGCCACCCATTTCGCCTGCGCGTTCTGGGACTGCGGGCTGTTGTAGCGCGGGCCGACCACGGTCGGGAACACGAACTCGTAGTTGCCCGTCTGCGGCACCAGCAGTTCGGTGTAGCGCAGCTCCACCTTCACGTCGTCGCCCGGCATGATGTTGGCAACGTTCATCTGGAACACGTTGGGCAGATGCTGCTCAAGCAGCGCGGCGGTCTTGCCTTCCTTCTTCGCGGTGTCGTATTCGATCTGCGCCTGCTGCTTCTCGCGGATCTGCGCGGTGATGAGCCGGTCGGCCAGCCGCACATTGAGGCCGCTCACGGCCGCCTTGGTCGAGCCGGGAAACACGTACTTCGCCTCGATGGCGCGCTGGCCTTCGTTGCGGTAGGTCTGCGTGACCGTCACGTCGGCGATCACGCCCGAAATCTTCACCGAGACCTCGGTGCCCTTGAGCGGCAGGCGGTCGACCGACGGGTCGTCGCTCTTGACGAAGAAGTACGGGCTCTCGGTCTTCTGGCGCGGGCCGACCGGCGCTTCCTGCGCATGCAGCGGGCGCACGGTCAGCGCGACGAAGCCCGCGATCGCCAGGCTCACGGTGGCGAGCCAGAGCCAGCGGCCGGGGCGTGGGGTGGTGTGGGCATCCATGGCGGGGTCCTTGTCCGTGCGAACTTGCACAGCCGCAACTGTCGACACCGCACGAGAAGCCAGTTGGAAGGCTCCTTGAAGTCGCAAGCCGCAAAGGCCCGCTGTGTGAAGTCTGTGTGAAGTGAGGCCACACGGGCGCTTCACACGGCCTTCGGGTCGCGCACCGAGCATCGGCGCTTCGCTACAGACGAGGAGAAAAAAAGATGCTTCAGTTCCTGAAAGCCCTGCAGAGTTCGATGCTGGTCAAGGTGGCCGGCCTGTTCTTCCTGCTGTTGCTGCTGTGCATTCCGCTGGCGGAGATCGACTCGATCAACCGCGAACGCGGCGAGAGCCAGCGCGAAGCGGCCAACGAGCTTGCGTCCACCTATGCCGGCCGCCAGACCATGGTCGGCCCGCTGCTGCTGGTGCCGTACGTCGAACGCTGGAACGAGCCGCTGCGCGACGCACAGGGCAAGGTGATCGGCCAGGAGCCGCGCAGCAAGGAACTGGCCCACGTGGTGTTTCCCGACAAGCTGCACATCGAAGGCACGATGGCGCCGCAGGAGCGCTACCGCGGCATCTTCAAGATCCAGTTCTACACGCTCGACGCCACGCTGAGCGGCGGCTTCGCGGCCTTCGATCCGAAGGCCGTGTCGCACAGCGAGACCGATTCGAAGATCGAGTTCAAGCCTCCCTTCATTGCCTTCGACGTGAGCGACCTGCGCGGCCTCGACGGCTCGCCGGCGCTGGTGATGAACGGCGAGGCGCTGCGCTTCCGGCAGCGCGTGCCCGGCATTGCCGACGACGCCTGGCTCGC
This sequence comes from Variovorax sp. VaC1, assembly GCF_043658315.1. Lineage (NCBI taxonomy): Bacteria > Pseudomonadati > Pseudomonadota > Betaproteobacteria > Burkholderiales > Comamonadaceae > Variovorax > Variovorax sp. VaC1. The sequence continues at coordinate 427,616 of NZ_JBIGLT010000005.1, forward strand.
CAACGGCATCCACGCCCCGGTGACGGGCGCCGCGCTCGCGGCATGGCAGGCCGGCACGCCGCTGCCCTTCGAGATGAAGCTCGGCCTGGTCGGACAGGACACGCTGGCCATCGCGCCCATTGCCGAGGAAACCACCGCGCACCTCCTCTCGCCCTGGGCGCACCCCAGCTTCGGCGGCCGTTTCCTGGCGGTCGATCGCAGCGTGACGCCGCAAGGCTTCGACGCGCGCTGGCGCGTGTCGTCGCTCGTGACCTCGGCGCGCGAACAGGTGCGCGCGGGGCTGTCCGGCTCTGGCGCCGGCCCCGACGGCGAAGCCCAGGCCGCCACCCAGGCCGCGGGCACCGCGCGCCGCAACCTGGGCCCGCTGCAGACCTTTGACGTGTCGCTCGCACAACCGATCAACGTCTATTCGATGAGCACGCGTGCCGGCAAGTACGGCATGCTCTTCATCGGCCTGGTGCTGATGGCGGCCTTCATGTTCGAGCTGTTCCGCAAGCTGCGCCTGCATCCGATCCAGTACGGGCTGGTCGGCCTGTCGATCGCGCTGTTCTTCCTGCTGCTGCTCGCGCTGTCGGAGAAGTTCACGTTCTGGATGGCCTATGCCGGCGCCGCCACGGCCAGCGTCGCCCTGCTGGCGGTGTACTTCAGCGCGGTGCTCGGCGGCTGGCGGCGCGGCTTCTCGTTCGGTGCCTTCGTCGCGCTGCTCTACGGCGCGCTCTATGGCCTGCTGGCGTCTGAAAGCAATGCGTTGCTGCTTGGCGCGCTGCTGATCTTCGGCATGCTGGCCGCGCTGATGCTGGTCACGCGCAAGGTCGACTGGTATGCGCTCTCGCGGCGCACCGAAGCTGCACCCGCCACGCAAGCACCATGAAACTGCTGCGGCTCACGCTCGGCGCACTGGGCTGGCTGGCCCTGGCCACGCTGTGGTTCTGGGCCTGGCACCTGAAAGACCCGCAGCTGCGCTTCATGCGCGCGTGGGAGCTGCCGCTGCTGCTCGGTGCGCTGGCCGTGGGCATCGCGCTCATCTGGCGCCTGGTGCGTGGCTGGATGCGCCCCGCGGCATTGAGCCTGGCATTCGCGGCGGTGCTGATGGCGCTGTGCAACGAAGCGGCCTCGATCCAGCACCGGGCCGCAGTGAATGCCGCGTCGGGTCCGATGGCACAGGCGCTCGGCGCGCACTTCATCGTCGGCTACGACGACGCAAAGAATTTGCGCGAGCTGGCACGCAAGGGGCTGATCGGCGGCATCTTCGTGACCGGGCGCAACGTGCAGGGCCGCAGCGCCGCCGAACTGCGCGATGAAATCGCAGGCCTGCAGGCGCTGCGCCGCGAAGCCGGGCTGCCACCGCTGATCGTCGCGACCGACCAGGAAGGCGGCGCGGTGTCGCGCCTTTCGCCGCTGGTGGCGCGCCAGCCCGCGCTCGCCACGCTGCTGGAGGCCGACGTGTCCGACGAAGACCTCGCGCAGCGCGCCCATGCCTACGGCGCGCAACAGGGCAGGGCGCTTGCGGCGCTGGGCATCACGCTCAACTTCAGCCCGGTGGTCGACCTGCGCACCGGCCGCGCGCCGGGCCGCTGGGATCTGCACACCCGCATCGATGAACGCGCCATCTCGGCCGACCCCGCGCTCACCGCGCAGGTAGCGCTCGCTTATGAAAAAGGCCTTGAGTCTGCTGGCGTGCGCGGCACGCTCAAGCACTTTCCCGGCCTTGCCGACGTGCACGAAGACACCCATCACTTCGCCGGCAGCCTGCGCACGCCGGTCGCCCGACTTGCAACACATGACTGGAAACCATTTCAAGAAGTGTCGAAACAATCTGACGCAGCCATCATGCTCGGGCATGTGATCCTTGCGGAACTCGATGCGGACGCTCCGACTTCTTTCTCGCGCAAAATCGTGCAGCAGGTGATTCGGGGCGAATGGGGCTATCAGGGCCTGCTCGTCACTGACGATCTCACGATGGCCGCCGCCTACAACCGTGGCCTGTGCGACGCCACCGTGCGCTCACTGAACGCCGGTGTGGACCTTCTGCTGATCGCCTTCGACCACGACAAGTATTTCGACGCCATGCATTGCGCGCAGCAAGCCGCAAGGCGCGGCGCACTCGACCTCGCGATGCTGGAACGCAGCAACGCGCGGCGGCTCCAATCCTTTCGCTAGCCAGTTCTTCTTTCTCTATGTTCAAACGTTCAAGCTCCTCCACCCCCGACGACGGCAATGCGCCGGACGAACGCAACCGCCGCTGGAAGCGCATCGCCGGATGGGGCGCCATCGCGGTGGGCTCCGGTGCGCTGGTGGTGATCGTGGCGGCCATCGTCGCCGTCGTTGCCATCTATCCGAAGCTGCCCGACGTCTCGGAGCTTTCCGACTACCGGCCCAAGCTGCCGCTGCGCGTGTACTCGGCCGAAGGCCAGCTGATCGGCGAGTTCGGCGAAGAGCGCCGCAACCTCACGCCCTTCGCCAACATTCCGAAGGTCATGAAAGACGCCGTGCTGGCCGTGGAAGACGCGCGCTTCTACGACCACGGCGGCGTCGACTACAAAGGCTTTTTGCGCGCGGCTGTGGCCAGCCTGAAGGGCGGCCGCAAGCAGGGCGCATCGACCATCACGATGCAGGTGGCGCGCAACGTCTACCTGAGTTCCGAGCGGACCATGAGCCGCAAGACCTACGAGATCCTGCTGGCCCTGCGGCTCGAACAGCAGCTCACCAAGGACCAGATCCTCGAGATCTACCTGAACCAGATCTACCTGGGCAACCGCGCCTACGGTTTTGCCGCTGCCGCTGAAACCTACTTCGGCAAGCCGCTGCAGAACGTCACCATCGCCGAAGCCGCGATGCTGGCGGGCCTGCCGAAGGCACCCGGTGCCAACAACCCGGTGGCCAACCCGCGCCGCGCGCGGGCGCGCCAGCTCTACGTGATCGACCGCATGCAGGAGACCGGCTTCATCACCGCCGAGCAGGCCGCCGCTGCCAAGAAAGAAGAGCTGCACCTGCGCGATGCCGCCGACCCGAACCGCCTGCACGCCGAGTACGTGGCCGAAACCGTGCGCCAGATGATGTACGCGCAGTACGGCGACAGCATCTACACCAGCGGCCTGAAGGTCTACACCTCGCTGGTCGCGGCCGACCAGGCGGCGGCGTACAAGTCGCTGCGCAAGGGCATCATGGATTACGAGCGCCGGCAGGTCTATCGCGGACCCGAGCGCTTCGTCGACCTGCCGACCGAGCAGAAGGAAATCGATGAAGCCGTCGACGACGCACTGGCCGAGCACCCCGACAACGGCGACGTGATCGCGGCCGTCGTGCTCGATGCCAACGCCCGGGAAATCAGCGCCGTGCGCGCCAACGGCGAAACCATCCAGATCACCGGCGAAGGCCTCAAGCCCGCGCAGTCGGGCCTGTCCGACAAGGCGCCGCCCAACATCAAGATCCGCCGCGGCGCGGTGATCCGCGTGGCGAAGACGCCGAAGAACACCTGGGAGATCACGCAGCTGCCCGAGGTCGAAGGCGCCTTCATCGGCATGGACCCGCGCACTGGTGCCATCAAGGCACTGGTCGGCGGTTTCGACTTCGGCAAGAACAAGTTCAACCACGTCACGCAGGCGTGGCGCCAGCCGGGTTCGAGCTTCAAGCCTTTCATCTATTCGGCCGCGCTCGAAAAGGGCTTCACGCCCGCGACCATCGTCAACGACGCGCCGCTGTACTTCGATGCCAGCGCCAACGGTGGCCAGCCGTGGGAGCCCAAGAACTTCGAAGGCACCTACGACGGCCCGATGCCGCTGCGCACCGCGCTGATGAAGTCGAAGAACCTCGTGACCTTGCGCGTGCTGCAGTCGATCGGCGCGCCTTACGCGCAAGACTGGGTCACCAAGTTCGGCTTCGACAAGGACAAGCAGCCCGCCAACCTGCCGATGGGCCTGGGCGCCGGCTCGGTCACGCCGATGCAGATGGCAGTGGGCTATTCGGTGTTCGCCAATGGCGGCTACCGCGTCACGCCTTACCTGGTCACGCGCGTCACCGACCTGCGCGACAAGGTGCTGATGGAAACCGAACCGCCGGTGCTCGACGAAACGCGCCGCGCCATTCCGCAGCGCAACGCCTTCATCATGGATTCGCTGCTGCAGAGCGTGGTGCGAAACGGCACCGGCTTCAAGGCCTACCAGGCCCTCAAGCGCGACGACCTCTACGGCAAGACCGGCACCACCAACGATTCCTTCGACACCTGGTTCGCCGGCTTCCAGCCGACCATGGTCGGCATCGCATGGGTCGGCTACGACACGCCGCGCCAGCTCGGCGTGCGCGGCGAAACCGGCGGCAGCCTGAGCCTGCCGATCTGGACCGGTTACATGCAGACCGCACTGCAGGGCGTGCCCGTGACGCAGCCGGCCGAACCGCCGGGCGTGGTCAATGTCGACGGCGAGTGGTACTTCGACGACTTCACACCGGGCCACAACGTGGCGAGCCTGGGCCTCGAGAACGCCGAGGCGACGCCGCCGCCGGTGGAAGAACTCACAGGTGCGCCGGTCGGTGCGCCGCCACCGCCTGAAGAGCGCAACAAGATCCTCGACTTCTTCAGGTAACCACACTACACACAGCGCGAAAGCCCAAGCGGGTCGCGGTGCCTACACTCGGTACTGCTTCCCGCTTTTTTCTTTTCTCCCCACGCATACATGGAAATTCTTACCCTGGTGGCGTTGATCGCCGCCGGCGCCTACATCCTCAAGTCCAGAGACCAGCGCCAGCGCATCGCGCTGCTGGGCAGCCACCTCGGCCGCTACCAGATCGAGAAGCTGATGGAGAGCCTGACGTCGGGCTACCTGCGCTGCCTCGGCGAAGACGACCCCGAGCGTCGCCAGCAGATCTGGAGCCTGCTCGATTCCACCGAAGAAAAACTCTCGGCCCAGTTCGACAGCTTCGCCGCCGAGTTCGCGCGCACACCGGAAGCCGATACGCGCGTGAGCAAACTGCCCGTCGCGATTCCCTTCGCGACCAAACTCTTTCCGGCCGCGACCTTCGACCTGCGGCAAGCCCTGATGGTCCATGCGCGCGGCATCGCCGGCGTGATGAAGAACGAAGCGAACCGCTCGGCCAAGTCCAAGGCCTTCACCATGTCGGCCGAACTGTTCCTCATGCAGCACACCTGCCATTGGTACTGCAAGTCGAAGACCGTGGCATCGGCGCGCATGCTCACGCGACACCAGACCTCGTACGAACAACTGATCGATGCGGTGAGCCCCGAGACGCGCGAGGCTTATCTCGGCCTGATCGGTTCCTGAGGGTTTCCGGTGCAGCTCACGGGTCTCGATCACCATCGCGTCCGTGCCGAGCAAGCAGACTTCGTGCTGGAAGGCGATGTTCGCTATGCACCCGGAAAGTCACTCTGGTTTTGCGCTATGGCCGTTGGTGCAACGGTCGGTGGCGTCTTCTTCTTTCAATGGAATGCGCTCGCGCTTTTTGTTGTCAGCACGGGCTTCGTGCTGCTGTTCGGTCACTCGCTGGGCAGCCATCGCCAGCTGATTCACGACAGCTTCCAGTGCCCGCAGTGGCTGCGGTATGTGCTGGTCTATTGCGGGGTTCTCGTAGGGCTGGCCGGTCCGCTGGGCATCCTGCGCCAGCATGAATTGCGGGACTACGCGCAACGCCTGCCCATCTGCCACGATTACCTTCGCCATGGCCGCGGCTTCTGGGGCGACGCATGGTGGCAACTCCATTGCGAGCTGCATCTTCTGCGGCCTCCGCGCATCGAACTGGAGCCACGCATCGCCAACGACCGAGTCCTGCAATGGCTCGAGAAAACCTGGATGCTGCAACAGTTGCCGGTGGCCGTGCTGTTCTACCTCTGGGGTGGCTGGGCTTTCGTCGTCTGGGGTGTTTGCGCCCGGGTCACGGCCGGCGTTCTGGGCCATTGGCTGATCGGCTGGTTTGCGCACAACCACGGCGCCATGAACTACGAGGTACGCGGCGCCGCGGTGCAAGGTCGGAACATCCCGTGGACCTCGTTGCTGACGATGGGCGAATCGTGGCACAACAACCATCACGCGTTTCCGGGCTCGGCCCGACTGGGACTCGCGCCGGGCGAATGGGACCCGGGTTGGTGGATGCTCAAGCTGATGGAACGCTGCGGCCTGGTGTGGGACCTGCGCTTGCCGGCTTCGCTGCCGCCGCGCCCCGAACTGCAGGCACTGAAACCCGTTCAGTGATGCGACAGCAGCGGCAACGTGAGCGTCGCGACCGCACCGCCTCGCGATGCATTACCGAGTTCGATGCGGCCTCGGTGCAATGCCGCGATCTCCTTCACGAACGCCAGCCCGAGCCCCGTGCTCTTCTTCTGGCTGTGCGGCCGCGCGAGCGAATAGAACTTCTGGAAGACCTTTTCCTGCGCGTAGTCCGGAATGCCCGGGCCGTGGTCGCGAACGCTCACGCGTGCAAGCTTCGAGGTGGTCTCCAGCGTGAGCAGCACTTCGCTGTCGCGCGGCGAAAAATCGATGGCGTTGTCGAGCAGGTTGCTGATGGCTCGGCGCAGCAGGAAGGGGTCGCCTTCGGTGCTCGCCTCGTCGCGGATGTTCACCAGCAGGCGGATGTTTCGCTTGGCTGCCGCAGGCTGCGCGCTGAGCGCGATGTCGTCGATCAACGAGGCCAGCGGCACCGGCTCCGTGCGATCGAGCGCGCGCCGCGTTTCGAGCGCGGTGAGCTCCATCATGCGGTCGACGATTTCCTGGATGCGTTGCGTCTCGCGTTCGATGTTCTTCAGGAAACGTTCGCGCTCCACATGCGGCATCGAAGGCTCTTGCAGCAGTTCGGCCGCGCCGCGAATGGCCGAGAGCGGGCTTTTGACTTCGTGCGTGAAGGTCTGCACATAGTCGGCCACGTAGTTGCGCCCGGTGAGCGCATCGCGCATTTCGCCGAAGCCGTTGCGCACCGAATCGACCGCGCGCCGCGCCATGCGCGACAGGCTCAGGGTGCGCTGCGCGCGCACCCAGGCCCAGTAGTCTGAAATCAGGCCGAAGGGCCGCACCAGCCACACCGACACGATCAGCGCGAGCAGCAAGAGTGCAAGGCCGGAGCCCACGCCGACCCACAACGTGCGGGCACGCGCGTCTTCGACGAACTGGCCGAAGCTCTGCACCGGCTTGCCGACGCTGACCATGCCGACGATCTCGTTGTTCCAGCGGATCGGCGCACCGACGTACATGACCGAGGTGCGCGGATCGCCGTCGACGTCGCGCGAGGTGCGCGCGCCATACAGGCCGGCGAGCGTGCGGCTCACGTCCATCCATTGCGAATAGTCGGCGCCCAGGTGCCTGCCGAGCGAATCGAACATCACGCGGCCGTTGCGGTCGGTGACGTACACGCGCAGCTCGACGCGGTTCTTGTGCAGGTTGTAGATCTGGGCCGAGAACTCGCGCGCGTAGACGGTGCGGAACAGCGGCTCCAGCCGCGCGGTGTTGATGGCGCCGGCAATCACGTCCTGCTCGACCAGGCTGGCCACGAGCTGCGAGGTTTCGACCAGCGATTCTTCGGCCGACTCGCGGTAGCGCGGGTCGATGTCCGACACCACGCGGTACAGCAGGAAGGCGATGCCCGCCGTGTAGATCAGCAGGATGCCGATGAAGATCCGCGTGCGTCTCGTCACGAAGACTTGGTGGGCAGTTCTTCGTTCAGCGCGTAGCCGGTGCCGCGCAGCGTGCGGATCGGTTCCACATCGGGCGCGACGGCCTTGAGCTTGGCGCGCAGGGTCTTGATGTGCGCGTCGACCGTGCGGTCGAAGCTGTCGCTGGCGTCGTCCCAGACCATTTCAAGCAGTTCGTCGCGCGTGAAGACGCGGCCGGGGCGCTGCACCAGCAGGCGGAGCAGGCCGTACTCGTAGCGCGAGAGTTCGAGCAGGCGCCCGTAATACCGGATCTGCATCCGCTCGTTGTCGAGCGAAAAGGGCATTGCAGGTGCCTGAGGCGTCGCTGAAGGCGCCTGGGGCGCGATTTGATGGGGCACCCCATGGTTTGGCCCTGCTGCCGTTGGCGAGCCTCCTGGCGCGTTTCTGGCGCTGCGCCGGAGGATGGTCCTCACGCGAGCGACCAGTTCGCGCGGCGAAAAAGGCTTGGCGATGTAGTCGTCGGCACCCAGTTCGAGGCCCACCACGCGGTCTATTTCGTCGCTGCGGGCCGTCAGGAAGACCATGGGTACCTCCGGGCCGCCCATCGACTGGTTCAGCGCCTGGAGGCGTTTGAAGAGCTCGAAACCGTTCAGGTCGGGCAGTCCGATGTCCAGGATCGCCAGCGCGGGCGCTTCCTGGGCGAACTGCGCGATCGCTTCCTCGGCCGTGGCGCACCAGACCGGGGTGAATCCGTCGCTTTTCAGGACGTACTGCAGCGTGTCGGCGATGCCCGACTCGTCTTCGGCAATCAGGATCCGGGGTTTGAAGCTCATCCATGGATGTTAGCGAGGGGAAGCGGCGCGCAAGGGCCGGTTTTTCGCTAGAGGCGACGGAGACCGGCGCGGCCGTTCGCGGCCTTTTTTTTTGGCGCGGCGCTTTCCCCGTTCCCTATTTCTTATTCTTCTTATTCAAATTAGTAGTAGTAGATAAGGGAAGCACTCTTCTGTGGACAGGGCACTTTTTTCGTTATGCGACAAGGAGTTGTCATGCCTGTGTCACTGTGCGCAGCCGCGCTTCCAGGATGTACCCGGCCGATGAACAACATTGGGTAACCCGCCGGCGCTGTGGATAACCGATGGCTTGTGCAAAAACTGTCCCCAGAGTTGTCCTTTGACACCCCTTTGGAAATCTGCGAAAGACGGTTTTCGGGCAAAGAAATTCAGTGCCCAAATATTGAGCAGAATGTAGATTTCCTTTGCAAATCAACAACTTGCATTACCCCTACACAGCAGTGCCGGGGTTATCCACAGAGTTGCTCAAGATTTGTGGGGAGAACGTCCGAAGGAACCTTCGGGCGGTCGGGCAACCGAACTTCGTCCTTCATATGACGAAATCTCGAACATGACACCTTCGGAAACAACGGCGATCGTGACCCTGAGCCTGCTGGCCGCATTCGTCGACGGCGAAAAGCACGAACGCGAACGCGCCGAGATCAAGCGGATCGCGGAAGGCCTGTCGCAAGCCGACGGGCTGAACTTGCCGACGCTCTACCAGGACGTGCTGATGAAGCGCGTCTCGCTGGCCTCGGTGGCCGGAGCGCTGAAGAGCACGGAGGCAAGGCAGCTCGCCTACGAGATGGCGGTGTGCGTGTGCGATGCCGACGGCACGCAGTCAGAGGCGGAGCGCCTGTTCCTGATGGATGTGCGCACCTCGCTCGGGCTCGATGCGTCGGCGGCCGGGTTTTCGCAGCAGGCGGAAGACATTGCGGCGGTGCCGGTGGGGGCGGCGGTGGCATCGACAGCCGTGGCGGCCAATGCACCGGCCAACGTGCCGGACAGCGCCGAGCTGGACAAGTCGATCCTCAACGCCGCCATCCTCAATGGCGCGCTCGAGCTGCTGCCCGAGACGCTGTCGACCATGGCGATCATTCCGCTGCAGATGAAGCTGGTCTACCGCATCGGCCAGGCCCATGGCTACCAACTGGACAGTGGCCACATCAAGGATTTCCTGGCAACGGTCGGCGTGGGCCTGACCTCGCAGTACCTGGAGCAGGCCGGGCGCAAGCTGCTCGGCGGCCTGCTGGGCAAGGTCGGCGGTGGCCTGTTGCGCGGGCTGGGCAACCAGGCCGTGAGTTCGGGCATGAGCTTCGCTTCTACCTACGCGCTGGGCCACGTCGCCAAGCGCTACTACGCCGGCGGCCGCACGCTTTCGACGCAGATGCTCAAGGACGCGTTCTCGGGTGTGGTGAAGGAAGGGCAGAGCCTGCAGACGCAGTACCTGCCGGCCATTCAGGAAAAGGCCCGCACGCTGGATGCGGGCAAGGTGCTTTCGCTGGTGCGCGGCGCCTGATCTAAACCTTGCCCAGGTCGTCGAGGATCGGGCAGTCGGGCCTCGCGTCCCCGTGGCAGCAATGAACCAGGTGGGACAGCGTGTTGCGCATGGACTGCATGTCCGCGATGCGCTGTTCCAGTTCACCCAGGTGCTTTTCGGCGATGCGCTTGACGCTCGAACTTGCTCGGCGGCGGTTGTGCCACAGCCCGACCAGCTCCGCGATTTCTTCCATCGAGAAACCCAGATCGCGCGAGCGCTTGATGAAGCGCAGCGTATGGATGTCGGCGTCGTTGTACTGGCGGTAGCCGCTCTCGGTGCGCGCCACCGCCGGCAACAGCCCCAGCCCTTCGTAGTGCCGGACCATGCGGGCCGAGACGCCCGACAGCCGCGCGGCCTCGCCGATGGCGACCTGCCGGCCGATGGTGCCCGTCATTGGACGGTGTAGCCCGCGTTCTCGATCGCCGCCACGATGTCCTTGCGCGGCTGTTCGCTCAGCACGTCGACATGGCCGGTCGGAAGATCGACCGTGACCTGTGCTTCGGGGTCGACCGTCTGCACGGCGTTCTGCACCGCGGTCACGCAGTGGTTGCAGCTCATGCCCATGACCTGGAATTTCTGGCTCATCGTCGTGGCTCCTTCTTGAATTCAGTGAAGTGAATGGTTGATTGATTGAGTGAGTAGGGCGGAAACGCGAGCCGCCAGTTTGAACTCTCTCACGATGTCAATGTCCAGCGAAGGGGCACTTTCAGCGGGCGGCATCGCGTGGTTCGTCGGCAACAACCCGCGACGTTATCGCTTTCACCGCCGATGTTGCGCACAATCGCGAACCCATGAGCACCCACCGCCCGGCCGTGCAGAGGCCCGCTTGAAACTCGCGCAACTCCTGCGCCACCTGCGCACCGACCGGAGCATCGCCCAGCTCGAACTGGCGCTGCGGCTCGGTGTGTCGCAACGGCATGTGAGCTACATCGAGGCCGGCCGCGCCCGCCCGAGCCGCGAACTGCTGCTGGCCTGGATGGCCGAGCTGGAAGTGCCGACCTCGGTGCGCAACGCCGCGTTGCTGCATGCGGGCTTTGCGCTGCCGCAGGAAAAGATGCCGCTCGACAGCCCTGTGCTGGCACCCGCGCTGCAGGCGCTGCGGCACACGCTGGTTGCGCACGAACCGAACCCCGCATTGGTCTTCGATGCCGACTGGCGCACCGTCGACCAGAACCGTGGCGCGACCTGGCTGTGGTCGCTGGTCATGCCCGAACTGGCTGCGAGCGCTGGCGGGCAGGTGCGCGGCATGGACATGATCGCCGCGCTTGGCCATCCGCAGGGCTTGTTGTCGCGCATGCGCGAGCCGTGGGCCGTTGGCTCGGCGCTGCTGGCGCAACTGCATGCCGAGGCCAGCGCGACGCCCGCGATGCAGGCACGAATCCAGCGCTTTTCCGAAGCACTGAATCAGAGGCACCGGCCGGCCGGCCGTGCCGAGCCGCCGGACCATGCTGCGCCATACCTGAGCCTCAGCTTCGACACCGTGCTGGGCACGCTCTCGTACTTCTATGTGCAGAGCGTGTTTGCCTTGCCCCAGGACGTGACGCTGGCTTCGCTGCGGATGGAGCTGTGGTTTCCGCTCGATGGCCACACCGCCGAGGTGACGCGGCACCATGTCGCTGCGGGCTGAGCGCCGGCAGCTTTACTGCTGCCGCACGGGAGTCTGCTGCGCGGGGTCGTAGAAGAAGGTCTCCGCCGCGATGCGATCGCCTTCCCAGTGCTGGCAGGCCAGTTCTTCCATCCGTGTGACGGAGCCGTCGAGCCACTCGAAGCGAAAGACCCAGCGGATCACCACGTCGTCGCCACTCACGAACACGGGCGGCAGGCATTGCGAAGTGACCGACCTGGCGCGCGCCAGCACCTTGCGCTCGTGGGCGACCAGCGTATCGCGGCCGATGCGCGGCGCGGACTGGTTCTCCTGCATGGAGGCTTCGGGTGTGTAGAACTCCTCGATGGCTTCCACATGCGCGTTCTGTTCGACGCGTGCGATGAATCGGGCCAGGGTGTCGGGTGTGGGCATGGTGTGCTTTCGGCAAAAAAGAGGCTTGCGGCCTGGTGGTGTGGATGTGTGCCGGCAAGTCTGGCGGGCGCCCTGGGCGCTGTCGATTACCTGTCTGGTCGCAGTGCCGCAAAAATCCGCTTGACCTTGCCATGGTGTGAGGCTTTAGCCTTGGCGCATGGAAAATTTGCAGCAACACTCCTCGGCGGCCACCGCCACGCTGGACCTCTCGGTCGGCGGCATGACCTGCGCCTCGTGCGTGATGCGCGTGGAACGTGCCTTGAAGAACGTGCCCGGCGTGCAGGACGTCAGCGTCAATCTCGCGACCGAATCCGCCCGCGTGGTGACGACGGACAGCGGCGACATGGACGTGCGCTTGCGCCGTGCCGTGCGTGCCGCGGGCTACGAGCCGCGCGCGGCAAGCAGTGCGGCCGACGATGCCGCGGCGCTGTCGCCATGGCATGGTTTCGGTCCGGTGGCCGTGGGCCTTGCGCTGTCGATTCCGCTCATGGCGCCGATGCTGGGTGACCTGTTCGGGCAAGACTGGATGCTTCCCCCCTGGGTGCAACTGCTGCTGGCCACGCCGGTGCAGTTCTGGCTGGGCGCGCGTTTTTACCGCGCCGGCTGGCACGCAGCCAAGGCCCGCACCGGCAACATGGACCTGCTGGTGGCGCTCGGTACCAGCGCGGCTTTCGGGTTATCGCTCTGGCTCTGGTGGCGCGCGGCCACCGGCGAGCATGCGGGCCATGGCGTTGTGCCGCATCTGTATTTCGAGGCCTCGGCGGTGGTGATCACGCTGGTGCTGCTAGGCAAGTGGCTGGAAGCGCGCGCCAAGCGCCAGGCCACGTCGGCGATCCGCGCGCTGCAGAAGCTGCGGCCTGAAGTGGCCCATCTGATCGGCGTGCGTGGAAAAGAAAGCGATGTGCCGCTCGCCGAGGTGATGGTCGGCGACCGCCTCGCGGTGCGGCCCGGCGAGCGTGTGCCGGCCGATGCGCGCGTGATCGAAGGTCAGTCCGAGGTCGATGAATCCATGCTCACGGGCGAGCCGCTGCCGGTGGCCAAGGGGCCTGGCGATGCATTGACGGGCGGTGCGGTCAACGGCGACGGCCGCATGGTGATCGAGGTGAGCGCGGTCGGTTCCGAAAGCGTGCTCGCACGGATCATCCGGCTGGTCGAGGATGCACAGGCCGCCAAGGCGCCGATCCAGCGCCTGGTCGACAAGGTCGCGGCCGTGTTCGTGCCGGTGGTGCTGGTGATTGCACTGGTCACGCTGGTGGGTTGGCTGATCGCGGGCGCGGGCATCGAGACCGCGTTGATCCATGCGGTGGCGGTGCTCGTCATCGCCTGTCCTTGTGCGCTGGGCCTGGCTACGCCGGTGGCAGTGATGGCGGGAACCGGCGTGGCGGCGAAGCACGGCATCCTCATCAAGGACGCCCGCGCGCTGGAGATCGCGCACCGCGTCGACACCGTGGCATTCGACAAGACGGGCACTTTGACGCTGGGCCGCCCGGTGCTCACCGCGCTCGTGCCGGCGGCGGGCAGCGATGCGACCGAAGACCAGTTGCTGGCCATCGCTGCGAGCCTGCAGGGCGGCAGCGAGCATCCGCTGGCCAAGGCCGTGCTGAATGCCGCGGTCGAACGCGGCGTGCAGGCGCCGCCGCTGGGTGCGATGCAATCGATGCCGGGGCGCGGCGTGCGCGGCGAAGTCAACGGCGCCACCTGGGCCATCGCCAGCCTGCGCTGGTGCCGCGAACTCGATGCGATGCCTGAGGCCGCCGATGTCGATGGCCTGCAGGCGCAAGGCGCCACGGTCTCCGCGCTGCTGCGTTTCGATGCCGCGGGCACTGCGTATGTGCAGGCGCTGCTCGCCTTTGCCGACGAGCCGAAGCCGCAGGCCGCCGAAGCGATCCGCACGCTGCGTGCACGCGGCCTGCGCGTGGTGATGATCTCGGGCGACAACCTGCGCGCGGCGCAGGCCATGGCGGCGCGGCTGGGCATCGCGGCCGAAGACGTGCGTGCCGACGTGCTGCCGGCCGACAAGGCCGCGCAGGTTGCCGCGTTGCGCAAGAACGGACACGTGGTGGCCATGGTCGGCGACGGTGCCAACGATGCGCCCGCACTCGCGGCGGCCGACGTGGGCATCGCCATGGCGCCTTCGGGCGGCGGTACCGACGTCGCGATGGAAGCGGCCGGCATCACGCTGATGCGTGGCGACCTCGCATTGGTGGCCCAGGCCTTCGAGCTGTCGGGGCGCACCGTGGCGAAGATCCGGCAGAACCTGTTCTGGGCCTTTGCCTACAACGTGGCCGGCATTCCGCTCGCGGCCTTCGGCTTGCTGAGCCCGGTGGTGGCCGGTGCGGCCATGGCGCTGTCGAGCGTGAGCGTGATGGCGAATGCGCTGCTGTTGCGGCGCTGGAAACCTTGAAGATTTGTCAGGCGACCAGCAGCGCCATCAGGTGGTCGTCGATGGCTTCGGCATCACCCGCCCGCTTGTAGAACTTGCGCAATGTGCCTTCGCGCTCGAAGCCGAGCTTTTCGTAGAAGCGCAACGCGGGCGCGTTGTCGCTTTCGACGATGAGTTCGATGCGCTTGACGCCCTCGGCGATCAGCGTGTCGATGGCTTCGGTCACCATGGCCAGCGCGATGCCTTGTCCGTGCAGCGCCGGGTCGACCGCGAGCGTGCCGAGCGAGGCCACATGCCGCACGCGGCCCGGGTAGCGGGTGGCGCGGTAGAAGCCGGCGATTCTTCCGTCGCGTTCGTAGATGTAGAAGCAGCGGCTGTCGAGCAGGTCCTGGTAGATCGCGCGAAAGTCGTCGAGCGGCATCGGGTCGTAGCCAAGGTAGGGCACGACCTTCTCGTGCATGTAGAGAGCAAAGACGGTGTCGATGTCTTCCGGGGTGGCCAGCCTGCGCATGATGAGAGGAGCTTCGGAACGATGAAGCGCCCGAGCATAGCGAGGCGCCGGAACGCCGCTGGAAAGTCTCAGGCCGCTCAGGCCATTCAGGCCAGCAGTACGGCCGAAACCGCAACCAAGGCCACCTGCGCGCACCAGGCCCATCGCAGCCGCAGGCGCGAATCGAGCACCGCACCGATCGCCCAGAAGCCGCCGATGGCCAGGGCCAGAAGGATCAGCCCGGTCTGAAAAGCCAGGTCGTCGGCGCGCCACAAGAAGGCCAGCGTCACGCCGACCCAGGCGACGAAGTGGGTGGCGGCCGATGCGACCTGGGCGCGTGTCAGCACCGGGTCGTGAATGTGCTTGGCTTCTTCGAGCGAGAACGGCGCTTCGGGAAAACGTGCCGCCACATCGGCAGGGCGCCAGCCCGGTGGCTTGAACCAGACGGCGAGCTTGTCCTGCCAGCGGCGCGTGTGCCAGCTGTCGCGCAGCAGCGGCGCGTAGGGTCCGAGGATCGCGCGCAGCGGGTCGAAGCTTGCCAGCGTCTTGCGGGTGCCGTAGATGCAGCGCTCGCCTTCTTCCGCGAAGGTACCGAACATGCGGTCCCATACCACCAGCATGCCTCCGTAGTTGCGGTCGACATAGCCGTCGTTCACCGCGTGGTGCACGCGGTGGTTGGAGGGCGAGGAGAACACGCGATCGAACCAGCCGAGCTTGCCGATGTGCTCGGTGTGGATCCAGAACTGGTAGACCAGCACGATCAGCCCCGCCAGGCCGAACTGCTCGGGTGGCACGCCCACCACCGCCATCGGCAGGTAGAAGGCCCAGCCGAGAAAGGCCACGGCGCTTTCCTGCCGCAGTGCGGTGGAGAAGTTGAATTGCTGGCTCTGGTGATGCACCGAGTGCGCGGCCCAGAACACGGCCGACTCATGGCCCGCGCGGTGCAGCCAGTAGTCGAAGAAGTCGAACAGCAGCACCGCGGCGATCCAGCCCATGGCGCTGTCCCAGAAGCTGGGGCGCGTCCAGATCGCGACGACGGGGTAGACCATCGCGTACAGGCCGATCTGGAAGAGCTGGGTGCAGACGGCGAGCGCCTGGCTCAGCAGGCCCTGGCTCAGGCTGCCGATGGTGTCGCTGAAACGGTAGGTGTTGCGCCGCTTGAGCCAGCCCCATGCGAACTCGCACGCCATGAGCAGCGCGAACACGGGCACGACGAAAACGACCAGCCGGTGCACCGCGTTCGATTTTTCAGGAAGTCTTCAGCGAATCTTCAGCGTTCGGCCGCGCGACCGGCCACGATGACCGCGTTCGTGCCGCCAAAAGCGAAGGAATTGGACAGCGCATAGCGGATGCCCTTGGCCTGGCGCGCCTCGCCCTGGACGAAGTCGAGATCGAAAGCCGCGTCGGGCGTCTGCAGGTTGGCGATGGGAGGCAGGGCCTCGCGCGCCAGCGCACGCAGCGCCGCAATCAGTTCGATGGCACCGCCGCCGCCGAGCACGTGGCCGTGGATGGCCTTGGTGGCGCTCACGGGTGCACCCTTGCCGAACACTTCGCGGATCGACGCGGCTTCGGCGGCATCGCCGGCCGACGTGGCCGTGCCGTGCGCGTTGATGTGGCCGATGTCGGAGGCCTCGATGCCGGCATCGCGCAGGGCGGCACGCATGGCGCGCACCTGGCCGCCCGCATCGGGGTTGGTGATGTGCGTGCCGTCGCAGTTGGTGGCGTAGCCTGCGAGCACGAAGGGCGAGGCGTCGGCACCGCGTGCCAGCGCATGCGCTTCCGATTCGAGCACCAGCGCGGCCGCGCCTTCGCCGATGGCAAAGCCCGCACGGTCGCCCGAGAAGGGGCGGCAGGCGGACGACGGCGCATCGGCCGGCGGCGACGCCATCACGCGCATGGCGTGCCAGCTGGCCATCACGCCGGGGGTGAGCATGGCGTCATGGCCGCCGACGATGGCCACGTCGATCCAGCCGCCGCGGATGGCGCGCATCGCTTCGCCGATGGCCACGGCCGAGGAGGCGCAGGCACAGGCGTAGGCAATGGCCGCGCCGCGCGCGCCGAAGTGCAATGCCAGCTCTGCCACCGCTGCGTTGGGCATCACGGTGAGCACGGTCGTCGGGCGCATGCGGCGTTGTTCGCCGTAGAGCGCGCTGGTGGTGTTGTCGAAGGTGCCGGCGCCGGCCAGGCCGCTGCCCCAGTAGATGCCGAGGCGGTCGCGGTCGATGGTGTCCAGGTCGAGCTTGGCTTCGGCGGCGGCGTCTTGCGCGGCGGCCAGGGCCATGGCGGTCCCGCGGTCCAGCGGCAGGCGCGAGGTGCTGCGCACGCCGTTCGATTCGAAATCGCAGGCGGCAACGGCCAGCTGCATCGGGTCCATGCCCTTGATCTCGAGCGTCTGCGCACGCACGGCGGAACGGCCGGCGAACAGGGCGTCGTCGAAGGCTTCGACGGTGCGGCCGATGGGTGTGATGAAACCGAGACCGCTCACACGCACCGGCGTGGATGCGGCGCGCGCTGCAGAAGCGGCGAGCACGGCGTGAGCGGCTCCGCTGCTCATGCGTGTGCTTCGACCGATTGCGTGGAAGGGGCCGCCGCGCCGCTGCTTTCCGTGTCGATCACTTCGCACAGGCGCTGCAGCGTGATGCCGGCTTCGCGCGGGTCGAGGCGGTCTTCGGGAATGCGCAGGTGGAATGCGTCTTCGACGGCGAAGACGAATTCCATCAGCGCGAGCGAGTCGAGACCGAGGTCGGACAGCGCCGTGGCAGGCGAGATGGCCGAGCGCTCGACCTTGAAGTCGGTCTCGAGGATGGTCGCGATGCTGTTGAAAGTGGGCGAAGAGGAATCGGAAGAAGACATGGGGATGTTTTCCTTTCAGGCGGGTTCGAGCCGGGTCAGGCGTACAGGGGATGCTCAGGCATCGTGCCATGAGCCACGGCATCGGCGAAAGACACTGTTTCGCGAACGACCTGTTGACGGTCATTGTCGATGGTGATCATGTGGTAGCTGTTGGCGACCACCACGGTGCGGAAAGCCTGGCAACGCAGGCCGCGCGCCAGGATGTCGAGGTTGGCCACGCTGGCCACCTCGTCCTGCTGGGCGTGCAGTGCGAGTACGTTGTCGCATTGCACGCTGTTCAGGTTGCGGCGCACGTGGCGGATCAGCCGGTCGTGCTCGCGCAGGTGACCCACGCCGATCACCGAGCTGCCCGCGCGCGAGACCTTGCGGTGGCGCAGCTCGCGCTCGATCCAGGCGCGCACGCGTTCGTTCTTCACGCCGTAGGGCGGGCGTTCGCGGTATTGCCAGAGGCGGCCGAGCGGCGTGTAGAAGGCCAGCGGCAGCAGGAACTGCGTGCGCGGAATGGCCCAGCCGTCGAAGCGCAGCGTGGTCGACATGAGCACCAGTGCATCGACGTCGCTGCCGCAGCGGATGGCCGCGCCGAGCGCGAGCGAGGAGCCGGCCGAAATGCCGATGAGCACCACGCGGTCGTGCTGCGCACGCAGCGCCTTGACCTGCGCCTGGATGTTGTCGAGCCAGCGTTCGTACGGTGCCGCGCGCTGCAGGGGCGCGCTGGCATCGAACGAGTAACCCTCGATCGACAGCGGATGCACCGGGTAGCCACGGCTGCGCAGTGCCGACTGCACGGTCAGCAACTCGTCAGGCGTGCTGCATAAACCATGCAACAGGACCACGGCGGTGCGTTGCACCTCGGAAGGCACCACGCTCAACAGATCGGAGGGTTCGCGCGCACTCATCGTGTCGCGCCGGCCACGAAATTGGCCCGTGTTTCATATTGCTGTCGTATGCTCATGTTGCGTTTATCGCTGGAGCGACTGACCGGCTGCTGACCCGTCATTCGTAAGGGCAGATTACCCCAACCAACCAAATACCATGCGAATTCTGCTTGTCGAAGATGACGCCGTACTGCGCGACGTGATGCTGCGCAGCCTTGCGGATGCAGGCCACCGGGTCGACGTGTCGACCAATGTCGAGGATGCCGATCACCTTTGGCGCGTGCAACCCTTCGACGCAGTGCTGCTCGACCTGAACCTGCCCGCCACCGCGAGCCCCACCAGCGGCCTGGCCAGCGGCCTCACCGCGCTGCGGCAGGCACGGGCACGCGGCGACCGCACGCCGGTGCTGGTGCTCACCGCGCGCGGCCGCACCGAAGAGCGCATTGCCGGCCTCGATGCCGGTGCCGACGACTACCTGGGCAAGCCCTTCGACCTGGCCGAGGTCGAAGCCCGCCTGCGCGCGCTGGTGCGCCGCGCCAAGGGCACCGAAGACATCGTGGTGCTGGGCCAGCTCAAGCTGGACCGCAAGGCGCGGCGCTTCTCCACCACGGGCGGCCCGCTCGACCTGCCGGCGCGCGAGTTCGAGGTGCTGTGGGAGCTGATGAGCCCGCCGGGCCGCACGGTCAGCAAGCGTGCACTGTCCGACAAGCTTTCCAGCTTCGACGAATCGCTCGGCGACAACGCGCTCGAGGCCTTCATCTCGCGCCTGCGCAAGAAGCTGCTCGGCACCGGCGCGAGCATCCGCACGCTGCGCGGCATCGGCTACCTGCTCGAAGCCGAGGTGTGATCCGCGCGTGACCGAGCCGACCGCCTCGATCGAGGAAACGCCCGCCAAGCCGCGCCCGGCGCCCTCGCTCACGCAGCGCGTGCTGCGCAACGTGCTGGTGCCGCTGGCGCTCACATGGATGGTCGGCGCGGTCATCGCGCTGGTCATCGCCAACTACTTTTCGGAACAGGCTTTCGATCGCGGCATGCTCGACGACGCCTACGCGTTGTCGGCCAACGTGCAGGCGGGCGAGCGCGGCATCGAGCTGCTGCTGACGCCGCGCGAAGTGGCCACCGTGCTCTTCGACCAGGTCGACAAGGTGTACTTCGCGGTGCAGCGGCTCGACGGCACGCTGATCTCGGGCCAGGCCGGGCTGCAGGCCCCGCTGCCGGTGGACGGTTCGCGCTATCGCTTCTCGGATGTGGAATACGAAGGCAGCGTGCTGCGCGCGGTGGTGCTCGAGCACGACGCCGAGCCCGACCTCAGCATGCCCTACCGCGTGGTGGTGGCACAGACCACGCTGAGCCGCACGGCGCTTGTGCGGCAGCTGCTCGGCTACGCGCTGGCACCGCAGATCCTGTTGCTGGTGCTGCTCGCCGTGTGGCTCTGGTACGGCATCCGCAGCGACCTGCGGCCGTTGGCCGAGTTGCAGCGCGCGCTTGACCGGCGCGACGTGCGCGACCTGTCGCCGGTGGCGGTGGCGCAGACCTCGCGGGAGCTGCAGCGCCTGGGCAATGCGGTCAACTCGCTGTTCGACCGCCTGGGGCAGAGCCTGCAGGCGCAGCGCGAGTTCGTGGGCAACGTGGCGCACGAACTGCGCACGCCGCTCGCCGGCATTCGCGCGCTGGCCGAGTACGGGCTCGCGCAGCACGATGCCAAGGTCTGGCGCGAGCAGCTGGAGCGCGTGTCCGAACGGCAATCGCGCGCGAGCCACCTCATTGACCAGTTGCTCGCGCTGGCGCTCGCCGAAGAGGCGCGCACGGGCCTGGACCGCGTGCCGGTGCGGCTCGACGTGCTGGCCGAGCAGACGGTGCTGCGCCACCTGATGCGGGCGGATGCACGCGGTGTCGACCTGGGCGCGCGCGGCCTCGACGATGCCGTGGTGGTGTATGCCAACGAGGCGCTGGTCGAAGGCATCCTCGACAACCTGATCGACAACGCACTGCGCTATGGCGGCCGCACCATCACGGTCGAGCTGGCGGGACAGACACTGAGCGTGATCGACGACGGCCCCGGCATTCCCATCGAGGCGCAGCGCGATCTGATGCAGCGATGGGCGCAAGGCCCCGCCGGTGAAAAGCTGGGGCAGGGCTCGGGCCTCGGGCTGTCGATCGTCTCGCGCTATGCCGAGCTGCTGGGTGCGGAGCTGCGGCTCGATGCGGC
Source organism: Variovorax sp. VaC1 (assembly GCF_043658315.1). NCBI lineage: Bacteria > Pseudomonadati > Pseudomonadota > Betaproteobacteria > Burkholderiales > Comamonadaceae > Variovorax > Variovorax sp. VaC1. The sequence continues at coordinate 448,404 of NZ_JBIGLT010000005.1, forward strand.
CGAGCCCACCGGCCTGCGCGTGAGCGTGGCCTTCGGCGAAGTGCCCTGAAGGCCTGCGGTGCTCAGAGCGGTGTTCCCTGATGGAACGCCATGCGCCAGCGGCCGCGCCGCAGCCGCCACAGCGAGCTGCGCAGCGAGTCCGCCGAAGGCCGCTCTGCGGTGGCCTTGCGATGCACGCGGTAGGTGACCAGCGCGGCATCGGGTGCGATGCGCTTCACACGAAATTCCGACATCGTGCGCTCCGAAAAAGCCTCGTCGCGCAGGGCCTCGATGATGGCGGGGCGTGTCCACGCGGTGCCCGAAATACCGATCTCCTCGAAGTCTTCTTCGAGCAATTCTTCGAGTCGTGCGGCGCTCGCGCGCACCTCGCGCAAATGCAGATCGCCTTCGAGTTTCAGCAGCAATGCATCGAGGTTTTCGGCCGGCGCGGCTTCGTAGAGTTCCAGCGGCAGCCCGTCCGGATCGGCAAAGAAGGTGAAGCGCCGGCCCGTGTATTCGTCGGTGCGCAGCGGCTCGACCGCGATGCCTTGCGCCGTGAGTTCGTCGGCGGCGGCCTGCACGTCGTGCACCTCGAAGGACAGATGGCGCAGGCCCTGTGCCTCGGGCCGCGTGGGGCGCGCGGGTGCATCGGGGAAGGAGAAGAGTTCGATCTGCGAGCCATCGGGCAGGGCCAGGTCGAGCTTGTACGAATCGCGTGCGGCGCGGTAGTTTTCAGCGACGACGCGCAGGCCCAGAACCTCGGTGTAGAAGCGCTTCGACACCGCGTAGTCGGCGCAGATGACGGCGACGTGATGGATCTTTTCGAGTTGCATGGTGTTGAAGGTCACAGCCGCTTGCGCAGAAAGACGCGTGTGCGTTGCTCGAGCACGAGCCGCTTGTATTCGACATAGCCGATGCGTTCGTAGAGCGCGCGGTTCTCGGTCATCTTCTCGTTGGTGAAGAGGTAGATCGAGTCGTGGCCCTGCCGCCGTGCCTCACGCTCCGCAAGTTCGAGCAGCGCGCGGCCGACGCCCGTGCCCTGGTGCTGCGGCAGCACGGCAATGACGTCGATCAGGAAGCCTTCGTCGGTGGTGTCGAGCACCAGCGCGGCCACCACCTGCTGCTGTTGTTGATGCTGCTGCGTGGCGACCCACACCTGCGCGTTCGCGATGGCCGCGCCATAGTCCTTTGCCATCGGGGTCGGCGTGAGGCCCAGGCGCGGGATGTAGGTGCGGAAGGCTTCGATGGCGCACGCGGCAACCGCGTCGGCATCGGCGGCATCTGCGCGCCGCAAGGTCCAGGTGGCGGGGCTCTTCATGCCGCGAATTCCACTTCGCCTTCGATCTCGACCGGGATGTTGAACGGCAGCTCGGCCATGCCCACGGCGCTGCGCGCATGGGCGCCGATGTCGGGGCCGAAGAGTTCGAGGATGAGGTCCGAAAAACCGTTGATGACGGCAGGCTGCCTGTCGAAGCCAGGCGCCGAAGCGACCATGCCGAACACGCGCGTCCAAGCGGTGATGCGATCGAGATCGCCGAGGGCGCGCTGCAGGCTGCCGAGCATGGCCAGTGCCGTGAGGCGTGCGGCCGCGTAGCCCTGTTCGACGGTCAGTTCACGGCCCAGCTTGCCCAGTGGCGCGGCGATGGTGCCGTCGGCGTTGAGCGGGCCGTGGCCCGAGATCAGCGCGCGGCTGCCGGCCATGCGCACGAACTGAAAGGGCAGCACCACGCCGGGTGGCGGCGTGACGGTGGGCGGAAGCACGAGGCCGAGTGCGGCCAGTCGTTGTTCGATGCGGGCCATGGCGTTTCTTTCTCTTCGGTCGGAAGACGGATGCGTCGCCGCATCTTGCCATGGCCCATTTCACATCCGCGGCGCCTGAGCGGCGCCCCCGGGGCCTTGTCAGGCCAGTGCCGGATAGTCCGTGTAGCCCTTTGCGCCGCCGCCGTACATCGTGGCTTTGTCGAGCTCGTTCAGCGGTGCGTTCTCGCGCAGGCGGCGCACGAGGTCGGGGTTGGAGATGAAGGGCTTGCCGAAGGCCACGAGGTCGTCGCCTTCCTTCAGTGCTTCTTCCGCCAGCGGGCGGTCGTAGCCGTTGTTAACCATCCATGCGCCCTTGCCGCCGGCTTCGCGGTATGCGGCCTTGAGGGCTTCGTAGTCGAAGGGGCGGTCTTCGATTTCTCGCGGGCCGCCGGTGGCGCCTTCGATGATGTGGATGTAGGCCAGGTTGAGCTTGGCGAGCTGCTTGACCACGTAGGCGAAGAGCGGCTGCGGGTTGCTGTCGTGCACGTCGTTGGCCGGCGTGACGGGCGACAGGCGGATGCCGGTCTTGCCGCCACCGATGGCGTCGACCACGGCGCGCGTGGCTTCGAGCAGCAGGCGGGCGCGGTTTTCGATGGAGCCGCCGTAGTCGTCAGTGCGTTTGTTGCTGCCGTCTTTCAGGAACTGGTCGAGCAGGTAGCCGTTGGCGCCGTGCACTTCGACGCCGTCGAAGCCGGCGGTCTCGACCGCGCTGCGGGCTGCGACCGCATAGGCGTGGACGATGCCGGGCAGTTCACCGGCGTCGAGCGCGCGCGGCTCGGAGGTCTCGACGAAGGTCGGCACGCCGTCCTTGATGAGCACGGTCTTGGTCTTGGCGGTGATGGCCGAAGGCGCAACGGGCTTTCCGCCATCGGGTTGCAGTTCGGTGTGCGAGACGCGACCCACGTGCCACAGCTGCACGACGATCTTGCCGCCCTTGGCATGCACGGCGTCGGTCACACGCTTCCAGGAGTCCAGCTGCTCGGTGCCGTAGAGGCCCGGCACGTCGGCATAGCCCTGGCCCTGGTGGCTGATGGCGGTGGCTTCGGTGATGAGCAGGCCGGCCGTGGCGCGCTGGCTGTAGTAGGTGGCGGCGATGTCGGGCGGAATCGCATTGGGCGAGCGGTTGCGCGTCAGCGGCGCCATCACGATGCGGTTGGCGAGCTTCAGGTCGCCGGCCTGTACGGGGTCGAAGAGGGTTGACATCGTGTGAGAGCAAAGGAAGTGAAAACAGGCCGAAGGCTAAGCCCGGGGCCTCAACCCTGCTGCGACGGGGTTGTCCGGTTGGTGCTATGCGTTCGGCGGGAGCGCCAACGCCTCGGGGATCAGCGCGCCGTGGTAGTTGGCCCAGGTGTCGAAGGGCATCTCGACGTCGGACACGAAGCGGTCGCCCCGGTACCAGAAGCGCCCGGCGAGCGCGATGCGGCCCTGCGTGTCGAAGATGCGGCGCTCCATGTGGGCGATGGGCGTGGCGAAGGAGCAGTGCAGGTACTGCGCGAGCAGCAGGTCGGCCGGTGCGACCGTGAGCGTCTGCTGCACCTTGTGCATGCGGTCGGCGGCGTAGGTGTCGAGCAAGTAGGCGATCTTGTGATGCTGCTCGCCATCGGGCGGAAAGAGCGCATGGATTTCCGAGGCGACGTGGATCTCGACGAGGCAGAAGGGCTCGCCGCCGTGCACATGGATCTTGCGGATGAAGGCGTAGTCGGCGTAGGTGGCGCCACCGCGCGCCAGGCCTTCGGGCAATGGTTGCTGGCGGCGCTGCTCGAGGATGTCGAAGCGGATGTCGCGCGCACGCGGGTCGTTGATGGCGTTGCGTAGCAGGAGCGGATCGGTGCCCGTGGAAGGCTGTGCCGAGACGAAGGTGCCGCGCCCGCGCTGGCTGGTGAGGAGGCCCTCGCGCGCCAGCACGCCATAAGCCTGCCGCACGGTGACGCGCGCCAGCTTGTAGTCGGCCGCGAGCTGCGCGACGGTCGGCAGTTGCTGGCCGCTTTGCAGCTCACCGTGTGTGATGCGGTGGCGCAGCACGCTGGCGAGCTGCAGGTACTGCGTGACGCCCGCGCCGTGCTCGCCGCCGATAGGGGAAGAGGGGGGCGGGGCTGTGGGGTTCATGTCGGTCTTCAACTGCTTTGGTGGTTGGGCTCTTGCTCGGGGCTTTCTTCAGGGCGCGTGCACAGGACACCGGGTACTCCCCTCCGCGAATGTCCCCCGCTTCGCTCCTCCTTTATTTCGCTGCGGGGAGCACCCGGTGCCCTGCGCACAGTGGGCGCTGCGCTGGTGCTCGCCGATCAACAACTGCACTGCCCAACGATCACGCTGATGGGGTGCCTTGCGCACCGAAATAAAGGAGGAGGCCGCAGGCCAGAAGACATTCGCAGAGCAAGGTACCCCGTCGGCGTGAGCGCGCCCTGAACAGCGCACTCCAAGCACAACCCGACGAATGGAAGAACAGAAAGTCATCCTAGGGATTGTCGATGTGCAGCGACCGGATGAACGGAACCCACCGCACACGCTCGGCCCGGCCATAGGCTTCGGCCTGCGCGGGTGTCGTGGGCCCGAGCGGATCCGACGCACCCTGCGCGAGCCGCGCCTGCACGGCCGGCAACGCCAGTGCCTGATTGAGCGCGGTGTTCAGCTTGGCGAGCACCTCCGGCGGCGTGCCCGCAGGCGCCATCAGGTCGTTCCATGTGTAGGCCTCGTAGTCGCGCAAGCCTTGCTCGGCGAAGGTCGGCAGCGTGGGGGCCATCGGGCTGCGCTTGTCGCCCGAGATCGCGAGCATCTTCAGCTTTCCCTGCTTGGCGAGTGGCGTGGTCGAGATCAGGCCGTCGAACAGCAACTGCACGTGGCCACCCGACAGGTCGACCAGCGCGGCGCCGTTGCCCTTGTAGGGCACGTGCAGCAGCTGCACGCCCGCGGCCTTCGCGAAAGCTTCGCCGACGATGTGGCTGATGGAGCCCGGCCCGCCCGAACCGTAGCTGATCTGGCCCGGCTTGGCCTTTGCGAGCGCGATGAGTTCCTTCAGGGTGCCGGGCATGTCCGCGCTGCCCACCAGCACGAGCGGCGTGCGCGAGACGAGGCCGATGGCATGCAGGTCTTTCTCGACATCGAAGGGCAGCGAGCGGTACAGGCCCACGTTCATCACGAGCTGCGAGCTGGTGCCCAGGCCGATGGTGTAGCCATCGGGCGGGGCCTTGGCGACGGCCTCGGTGCCGATCACGCCGCCACCGCCGCCACGGTTTTCCACCACCACGCTCTGGCCCAGGCTCTGCGTCATGGCGATCGCGAGTTCGCGCGCGATGGTGTCGTTGCCGCTGCCGGTGCTGAAAGAAACGATGAGGCGGATGGGCTTGTTGGGCCACGCCGATTGCGCGAAGGCATGCAGTGGCGCACCGAGCGTTGCAGCAGCGGTCGCTGCTGCGGTGCAGCCGAGCACGAGCCGGCGCCGCTGGAGGTGCGCGGTGTTCATGGCAACAAGGCGAGCAAGGCCGTGCTCACGCGCACCGGCACTGCGAGCAGGATCTGCCCCATGCCCTTGCCGAGCGGGTCGTTGCGCAGCGACGCCATGCCACCGCCGCCCAACGCCTGTTCGCAGACGAAGTTGAAGGCGTCGATGCCGGGCACGTCGTAGCGCGTGACGCGGCCCTTCACCAGATGCGCAAGCCATTCGGCCACGCGGGCTTCGGTGAGTTGTTCGCGCAGCAGTGGCAGCAACGCGGGGTGGCGCGCGATGACGCCGATGTTCGAGGTGTCGCCCTTGTCGCCGCTGCGTGCCCATGCGAGGCGGATCAACGGGACTTCGATGCTGTCGGCGGTGTCGACTGCCGCGACGGTTGGTACGGGCGCTGCTGCGTTCGTCGCGCGTGGTGCGTCGTTGTTCGATGAAGCCTGCGCCTGCGGCACATCGACTTGTGCACCATCGAGCACAACGCGCGCTTGCACGCGGCCCTTGTCGAGCAGGAAGGCGTACTGCCGTATCGATGGCGACACCGATGCACGCCCGCCGCCCGACCCGGTGGTGCCCGGTGCCCATGACGTGCCGGCCGGCGCGACCTCGCGCGCGAAGAGTTCCAGTGCCTCCTTGCGCGGATGCGTCACCGCGAGCCGCAGGATGGCTTCGCGCGTTTGCGTGGCTTGTGCGTGGGGTCCGTAGCAGGACTCGGCACCGAGCACTTCGAGCTGCGTGCCGCTGTAGGGGCCGAATCCGTATTGAGCGAACAGCTCGCCCGTGCGCGCAAGAATGGCCTCGCCCGTCCGCCGGGCCTTCGCCACCGCATCGAAGCCCACGATGGTGAGCTGCGCGGAGGTCTTGAAGCCGTCGACATACGTGGCGCACACCTTGTAGGTGGCCGTCGGTGCGCGGCCGCGCGCGCCGTGCACCGCCACGCGGTGTTCGCCAGCCTGCGCGATGCGCACCTGCGTGAAGTTGGCCACCACGTCGGGCAGCAGATAGGCGGCGGGGTCGCCGATTTCGTAGAGCAGCTGCTCGCCCACCACCGCGGGCGTGAGCTTGCCGCCGGTGCCTGTGGGCTTGGTGACGACGAAGCTGCCATCGGCTTTGCACTCGACGATCGGGTAGCCGATGTGGGGCCAGTCGGGCACGGTGTCCCAGTCGGTGTGCAGGCCGCCCGTGGCCTGGCAGCCGCATTCGATGATGTGGCCCGCGAGGCTGCCGGCCGCCAGCAGGTCGTGGTCGCCGGGCTGCCAGCCGAACTCGTGCATCAGCACGCCGAGCGTGACGGCCGAGTCGACGCAGCGGCCGGTGATGACCACTTGCGCGCCGGCATCGAGCGCGGCCTGCACGGGCCGTGCGCCGAGGTAGGCGTTGGCGGTGAGCACGCGTTCGGGCAGGGCGGCGCCGCTTTGCAGTTCGCGCACCGGCGGTTGCGATTGCCGCAGCTCGGGCAGCAGCGGCGACACGTCGTCGCCGCTCACCACGGCGATCTTCAGTGCGATGCCTTGCTCGGCCGCGAGCGCGGCCAATGCATCGGCGCAGCCTTGCGGATTGACGCCGCCCGCATTGCTCACGACGCGGATGCCTTGCTTCACCACGTCCTTGAGCACGGCCTTCATCGCGACCGACACGAAGTCGGTGGCATAGCCCAGCTCGGGCTTCTTGAGCCGCGCGCCCGCAAGGATCGACATGGTGAGTTCGGCAAGGTAGTCGAACACGAGGTAGTCGATCTGCCCGCTGGCCACGAGCTGCGGCGCACCGACGCTGCTGTCGCCCCAGAAGCCCGAGGCGCCGCCGATGCGGACGACGCGGTCCTTGTTGTTGGTGCTTGTGTTGCTGTTCATCGGCCACTCCATTGCGGCTTGCGCTTTTCGCGGAAGGCGAGCTGGCCTTCGGTGGCGTCTTCGGTGAGGGCGAAGAGGGCGATCTGGCTTTCGGTGAAGGCCATCGATTCTTCAAAGGCCATGGCCTCGATCTTCTTCATCGTGTAGAGGCCGCGGCGGATGGCGGCGGGCGATTTGTCGAGCATGCGGCCGAGCAGCCAGTCGACGCTTTCATCGACGTTGTCGCTCACGCGGTTGACGAGCCCGTGTTCGAGCGCCTGCGCGGCGGTGATGGGTTCGCCGGTGATGCACATCTCGGACAGCACGCGGCGCGGCAGCAAGCCGCCGAGCACGCTGAGCACCTGCGCGGGAAAGAGGCCGACCTTGACCTCGGGCAAACCGAACACGGCCTGGCTGCTGGCCACCGCCATGTCGCACATGCCCATGATGCCCATGCCGCCGGCCATGCAGGCGCCGTTGACGCGCGCGATCAGCGGCACGGTCGATTGCTTGGCCTGGCGGAAGAGATTCGCGAAGCCCTGGTAGGGCTGCGAATAGTCGAACTTGAAGGCGCTGCCGCTTTGCAGGTCGGCGCCCGCGCAGAAGGCCTTTGTACCGGCGCCGGTGATGACGACGGCGCGCACGGCGGTGTCGGTGTTGGCGCGTGCGAGTGCGGCGGACAGGCCCGCGAGCACGCCGGGGCTGATGGCGTTGCGGCGCGCTTCGCGGTCGATGGTGAGCCACAACACGGACCCGCGCATTTCCTCGCGCAGTTCGGTGGTGGCAGGAGCGGTGTCGGTCATGCGGCGGGTCCTTGGTTCAAGAAGTAGAGGAGGGAGATGAAGAAGTCGCGGGCGTGGCGGGCCACTGGAAGCGCGCCGGCCGGCGTTGCGTGAAGTCGTCGATGGCCTGGCGGTGGTCGTCGGTTGCGAAGGCCAGGCCTTGGGCCATGGCTTCGAACTCGAACATCGCGTCCATGTCGCTGTCGTGCGTGCGTTGCAGGCCCTGCTTGGTGAGCGCGATGGCGGTGGCGGGGCCGTTCGCCAGCGCGGCGGCAATGGCCTGTGCATGCGGCAGAAGCGCATCGGCGGCGATGACTTCGTGGACGATGCCCCAGTCCATCGCGGTCTGCGCATCGAGTTCGCGTGCCGAGAGCATCAGCGCCTTGGCACGGTTCAGGCCCACGCTGCGCGCGAGCGTGAAGAGCGAGCCGCAGTCGGGCACGAGGCCGACCTTCATGAACGACATGCAAAAGCGTGCGCTCGGTGCGGCGAGCACGATGTCGGCCGCCAGAGCAAGGCCGAAGCCGCCGCCATAGGCACAGCCTTCGACGGCCGCTATGACGGGCTTGTCGCTCTGCATCAGCAGGCGCATGCCGGCTTGCGCATCCTTCATGCGAAGGCGGCCTGCAGCGGCTTCGAGGCGTTCGATCTCGCGCATGCCCTTGACGTCGCCGCCGGCGCAGAAGTGGCCACCGCGTCCGGTGAGGACGATGGCACGCACCTGCGGGTTGTCCACCGCGCCACGGATCGCATCGAACATCTGCGCGCGCATTTCGAGGTCGAAGGCGTTGCGGCGTTCGGGCCGGTCGAGCGCGATGGTGGCGACGTGGCCGTCGATGTCGCAAGCGATGAAAGAGGAAGGAGAAGATGAAGTGGTCATCAGGATGCGCGCACGGCGCCGTTGTGAATAAGGGCGTCGATGCGCGCGTCGTCGTAGCCGGCTTCGCGCAGCACTTCGCGGCTGTGCTGGCCCACGCGCGGGGGCGGCGTGGCCTGGCCCGGCGGCGTGCCGGACCATTCGCTGGGCACGGCCATCTGGCGGATGCGGCCGACGTCGGGGTGGTCCATCTCGCTGAAGAAGTCGATGTCCTGCAGGTGGGCGTCGTCCAGCAGCGTGTCGAAGGTGTGCATCGGAAAGACGGGGATGTCGGTGCCGCCCAGCAGCGCCTGGCACTCGGCGGTGGTGCGCGTGGCAAGCGCTTCGCCGACCATCGCATAGAGCGCATCGATGTGCCGTGTGCGCACGCGGATGTCGGCAAAGCGCGGGTCGGTGTCGAACAGCGCCGGCTGGCCGATGGCCGCGAGGAAGGCGCGCCACTGCAGGTCGGTGTAGATCAGGCAGCAGACGTGGCCGTCGAGCGTTTTGTAGGGGCGGCGTTCGGGCGAGAGCAGGCGCGGGTAGCCGAAGTCGCCCTGCGCCGGCACGAAAGTCTGGTTGTAGAGGTGGTCGCCCAGCACCTGCGGCACCATGGTCTCGAACATCGGTACGTCGATGCGCTGGCCGCGCCCGGTGCGCTCGCGGCCATAGAGCGCGGCGCTGATCACGCCGAAGGCATAGAGGCCCACCGAGCGGTCGGCGATGGTGATGGGCATGTAGCGCGGCGTGCCGTCGGCGCTGCCCATGGCCATGGCCTGGGGCAGAGCGCAGGCGGCCTGGATGAGGTCGTCGAAGGCGGCGCTGGCGGCGTGGCGTCCGCGCTGCGAGAAGCCGAACATGCCGACGTAGAGCAGGCGCGGGTTGATGGCGGCGAGCGTTTCGTAGCCCAGGCCCAGGCGCTCCATGGCCTGCGGGCGCACGTTGTAGGTCAGCACGTCGGCGTCGCGCACGAGATCGATCAGCGCGGCGCGGCCATCGGGCGATTTCAGGTCGAGTGCGATGCTGCGCTTGTTGCGGTTCATGCCCAGGAACAGCGGGCCCATCTTCTGGTGGCCCTGCGCGCCGATGCCGCGCACCACGTCGCCTTCGGGCGATTCGACCTTGATCACATCGGCGCCGAGGTCGCCGAGCATCTGCGTGGCCGAGGGGCCCATGAAGATGGTGGTGATGTCGATGACCCGCACACCGGTGAGGGGGCCGCGTGCGCAGGGTTCGTCGCCGCCGGGGCGCGGGGAGTTGGAAGAAGAAGACATCGGCCTCAATCTCTAAAGTTCTATTTATAGAGTTTATGAGGCGAAAGAAAAGCCGCGCAAGGCGGCTTGTGGCTGAATCGATCCGGGTTTTCCCCCGGATCGGAGCGCTTTGGCTTACTTCAGCAGGCCTTCTGCCTTCATTGCTTCCTGAACGGCCGGGCGGGCGCCCACGCGTGCGTGCCAGGCCAGGAGGTTGGGGTAGCCGGAAATGTCCACGCCGGTGGGCTTGGTCCAGTTGGTCACGGTGAACAGGTAGCCGTCGGCCACGCTGAAGCTGTCGCCCATCAGGTACTGCTTGTCGGCCAGTTCGTTGTCGAGCCACTTGAAGCGCGAGGCCAGCTTGTCCTTGAAGATGGTCTTGGCTTCTTCGGGCATGGCCGGGTTGAACAGCGGGCTGAAACCCTTGTGCACTTCGGTGCCGATGAAGGTCAGCCACTCCTGCAGGCGGTAGCGCTGCAGCGTGCCGGCGGCGGGCGCCAGGTTCTTGGTGGGTGCCAGGTCGGCGATGTATTGCAGGATGGCCGGGCCTTCGCGCAGGCGGGTGCCGTCGTCCAGCTCGAGCATGGGCACGTAGCCCAGCGGGTTGATGCCGTAGTAGTCGGTGCCGTCTTGCAGCTTGTGGCTCTTGGTGCTGGCCAGCACGGGCTCGGCGGCAATGCCTGCCTCATGCAGGGCGATGTGGGGCGAGAGCGAGCAGGCGCCAGGCGAGTAGTACAGCTTCATGCGAAAAACTCCAATGGATATCGAGGTTGGATTTTTGGAACCGAACCGGATGCTAGCGGGTTTGGCCGCATCGCGTTTTTGTCCTACGGCTGCATGCGCGTGCTGACTATCGGTGCGGCGTCGACGCCTTTCTAAGCTGCCGGCACGGTGGGCGAGGCCTGCCGAAGGAGTTGTGGAATGCTGAAGTACGCCATCATTTTTGCGGTGATCTCGTTGGTGGCCGGCCTGCTTGGTTTTGGCGGCGTGGCCGCCGGTGCCGCAGGCATTGCGAAGCTGTTGTTCGGCCTGTTCCTGGTGCTTGCGGTGCTGTTCGTGGTGCTCGCCGCGCTCGGCGTGGGCGCGGTGAAGAAGGCGCTGGATTGATGCTGCGCGTTCCTCTGAAGTGGCCGAAGGCGCGCTCGCTCGGGCTGCTGCTGCAAAGCCCCGCGCACCGCGTGGTGCGGGTGCTGCTGGTCACGCAGACCCACTGGCAATTGCCGGAGCATCGCTCGCGTCGACGCCGGGGCTGAAAGACCGGGTGCGCCTGTTTCACGCGGAAGGGCGTGGATCGCTGGCAGTGCGCGCGCGTGATGGGCAAGGCGCTGGTGGGCATGAAGAACCCCGCGCCAATGGCGCAAGTGGCCCAGATGACGAGCCGATGCGGGTTGTTTGCTATTAAATATATAGCAAACTATTCAATGAAGACGGGCGTATGACCCCTATTTGGCAAGCCCCTCTAGCTTGTCCACACAGGCGGCGCAAAGCGGCATCGACGATTAAAATTGGCGCCCCCTTTTGCGCCGCGCACGCGTCAGTTGTGCGCCCCCATTTCAAATGCTGTACCCCGAAGAATTCGACGTGATCGTCGTCGGCGGTGGCCATGCCGGCACCGAAGCCGCGCTCGCCGCCGCGCGCATGGGCGCCAAGACGCTGCTGCTCTCCCACAACATCGAGACGCTGGGGCAGATGAGCTGCAACCCGTCGATCGGCGGCATCGGCAAGGGCCACCTGGTGAAGGAGGTCGACGCATTGGGCGGCGCGATGGCGATTGCCACCGACGAGGCCGGCATCCAGTTCCGCATTCTCAATTCGAGCAAGGGCCCGGCCGTGCGCGCGACCCGCGCGCAGGCGGACCGGGTTCTGTACAAGGCGGCGATCCGTCATCGCCTGGAGAACCAGCCGAACCTGAGCTTGTTCCAGCAAGCCGTCGATGACCTGATGGTCGAAGGCGACCGCGTGGTCGGCGCCATCACGCAAGTGGGCATCGCCTTTCGGGCGCGCACCGTGGTGCTGACCGCGGGCACTTTCCTCGATGGTCGCATCCACGTTGGCCTGGACAACTACCAGGCTGGCCGCGCGGGCGACCCGCCGGCCATCAGCCTCTCGGCACGGCTCAAGGAACTGAAGCTGCCGCAAGGCCGCCTCAAGACCGGCACGCCGCCGCGGCTCGACGGTCGCAGCATCGATTTTTCGAAGTGCACCGAGCAGCCCGGCGACGGCATGCCGGGTGGGGCAGGGCCGATGCCTGTGTTCAGCTTCATGGGCCGAGCCGACATGCATCCGCAGCAGATGCCGTGCTGGATCACGCACACCAACGCGCGCACGCACGACATCATCCGCTCCGGCTTCGACCGCAGCCCGATGTTCACCGGCAAGATCGATGGCGTCGGGCCGCGCTATTGCCCGAGCGTGGAAGACAAGATCAACCGCTTTGCCGACAAGGAAAGCCACCAGATCTTCCTGGAGCCCGAAGGCCTGACGACCAACGAGTACTACCCCAACGGGATCTCGACCAGCCTGCCGTTCGACATCCAGTACCAGCTGGTGCGTTCGATGCCCGGGCTGGAAAACGCGCACATCCTGCGGCCGGGCTACGCGATCGAGTACGACTACTTCGATCCGCGCGAGCTCAAGAGCAGCTTCGAGACGCGTTCAGTCAAGGGCCTGTTCTTTGCCGGGCAGATCAACGGCACGACCGGCTACGAGGAGGCGGCGGCCCAAGGCCTGTTCGCCGGCATCAATGCCGCGCTGCAATGCCGCGGCGAAGACGCCTGGCTGCCGCGTCGCGACGAAGCCTACCTGGGCGTGCTGGTCGACGACCTCATCACCAAGGGCGTGACCGAGCCGTACCGCATGTTCACCAGCCGCGCCGAGTTCCGGCTGCAACTGCGCGAAGACAACGCCGACATGCGTTTGACGGAAGCAGGGCGCAAGCTGGGCTTGGTAGACGATGCGCGCTGGGATGCTTTCAGCCGAAAGCGCGATGCTGTTTCACGTGAAACAGAGCGCCTCAAGTCGATCTGGGTGAACCCCCGCAACCTGCCGGCGGCCGAGTCGGAGCGGGTGTTGGGCAAAGTCATCGAGCACGAATACAACCTGGCCGACCTGCTGCGTCGGCCCGACGTGAGCTACCAGACGCTGATGTCCCTGGACGGCGGCAAGTACGGCGCCCCGGCGGCGCTGAGCGAAACCGAGATCGAGCAGATCGAGATTTCGGCCAAGTACTCCGGCTACATCGAGCGCCAGCACGATGAAGTGGAGCGCGCCGCGCACTTCGAAAACCTGCGCTTGCCCGCCGACTTCGACTACGGTCAGGTCAAGGCGCTGAGCTTCGAAGTTCGCCAGAAACTGGACAAGCATCGCCCCGAAACCCTGGGCCTGGCTTCTCGCATTTCGGGTGTGACGCCCGCAGCCATCTCTCTCTTGATGATCCATTTGCGCAAGGGTGGGCACAAAGCCTTTGCCCGCGACACCGCCACCGAAGCTGCTGCCGAGCCGCAATCCGCAGAATGACGGCGCCCATCGACACGCTGCGCGCAGGCGCAGTCGCCCTGGGCGTGGCCTTGTCCGATCGGCAGGCCGAGCAACTGCTGGCCTACGGCACGCTGATGCTCAAGTGGAACAAGGTCTACAACCTCACAGCGGTGCGCGATCCGGCCGGCGTGATGACGCACCACTTGCTCGACAGCCTCGCGGCCGTGGCGCCGTTGCAGCGCGAGTGGGCAGGGAAGGGGAAGCTGCTCGACGTGGGTTCGGGCGGCGGTCTGCCCGGCGTGGTCATCGCGATCATGCGGCCCGACATCGAGGTGAGCTGCCTCGATGCGGTCGCGAAAAAGGCTGCGTTCGTCCAGCAAGTGGCGGCGGAACTGGAGTTGCCGAACCTTCGGGGCTTGCACGCCCGGGTCGAATCTCTGGCGGGCAGCTACGAAATCATCAGCTCCCGCGCCTTTGCTTCGCTGCCCGATTTCTTCAATGGCTCCGTTCATCTGCTCGCACCCGGCGGCGTGTGGCTCGCGATGAAGGGCAAGGTACCGACTGACGAACTCGCTGTCTTGCCCAAGGGCGTGGCTGTGTTTCACGTGGAACAACTGACGGTTCCGGGCCTGGACGCCGAGCGTTGCATCGTCTGGGCGCGCAAAGAAGCAGCCTGAATCTGCAAAAGAACGGGGCGCGCCAGCAAAAGCGCGCCACGGAACAGCCCTCGCGGCGTTGGCCTCGCTTAGACTCGACAGCTCCCCCTTGGCTCTCTTTTTCGAGGCAAATCCATGTTCGGCATCGCTGACTACGGCGCTTTCGTCGCCGCCATCGTTCTGTTTCTCCTGATTCCCGGTCCGGGCAATCTCGCGCTGATCACATCGACCAGCAAAGGCGGAATCCGAGGCGGACTGGCAGCGACAGCGGGGCTGATCATTGGCGACCAGTGCCTTCTGTGGGCGGCGGTGGCCGGCGTGTCGGCCGTGATGGTCGCTTACCCTGCAGCATTCAAGGCGGTCCAGTGGCTGGGCGCGGCATATCTGGGCTGGCTGGGCATCAAGATGCTGCTGGCCAAGCCGGGCGCGGCGCCCATTCTCAACATCAAGCCGGGCCATTTCATGCGCCAGGCGTTCACGATCACCTTGCTGAACCCGAAGGCGATCGTGTTCTACATGGCCTTCTTTCCGCTGTTCGTCGACCCGGCCCGTCATCAAGGCGTGGTCACTTTCGGCGTGATGGCGCTCACGATCGCGACGCTCACCTTCCTGTACGGCCTGACCTCGACGCTGCTCACGCACTTCCTGGCCGAGCGCATTCGTGCCAATCCGCGCATTTCCACCACGCTAGAAAAGCTGGCCGGCACCTTCCTGGTCGCCTTCGGCATCAAGCTCGCGATCACTCGCTGAACACCCTCCAAGACACTGATGCCCCCACACTCATCACTTCGTGTATTCGCTGCCCCCCAAGGGGGCGAGGTCTCCCTTGGGGCGGCCCTGCGGGAGACCTGACATGGCCAAGATTTTCTGCATCGCCAACCAAAAAGGCGGCGTCGGCAAGACCACCACCACCGTCAATCTCGCCGCCGGCCTGGCCAAGGTCGGTCAGCGTGTGCTGATGATCGACCTCGATCCGCAGGGCAATGCGACCATGGGTTCGGGCATCGACAAGCGTCAGCTGGAGCTGACGGTGTACGACGTGCTGCTCGAATCGGCCTCGGTGGCTGAAGCACGGGTGAAGGCCGACAAGCTGGTGGAGGGCGGTTGTGGCTACGACGTGCTGGGCGCCAACCGCGAACTGGCCGGTGCCGAGGTGGAAATGGTCGCCATCGACCGCCGCGAAAAGCGCCTGCGCACCGCGCTGGCCGCCGTCGGCGCCGAGTACGACTTCATCCTGATCGACTGTCCGCCGTCCCTGAGCATGCTCACGCTCAATGGCCTGTGCGCTGCCCATGGCGTGATCGTGCCGATGCAGTGCGAGTACTTTGCGCTCGAAGGGCTGACCGATCTGGTCAACACCATCAAGCAGGTGCACGCCAACCTCAACAAGAACCTGCAGATCATCGGCCTGCTGCGCGTGATGTTCGATCCGCGCATCACGCTGCAGCAGCAGGTGAGCGAGCAGCTCAAGTCCCACTTCGGCGACAAGGTGTTCGACACCGTGATCCCGCGCAATGTGCGCCTGGCCGAAGCGCCGAGCTACGGCTTGCCGGGCGTGGTGTTCGATCCGGCCGCGCGCGGCAGCCAGGCCTTCATTGCCTTTGCGCAGGAGCTGATCGAGAAGATGCCGCCGGCGAGCGCCTTCGCCTCGGGCGCGGTGGCGCCGCCGATTGCGCCCGTCGAGCGCATCACGCCAGACCTGCCGATTCCCGACGATGTCATGGCGCCGGCCGTGGCTGCTGCACCAGTCACCGATTCGACCAGTGAAAACAATGCCTGACGTTCGCCCGATGCTGGCAACGTGCTATCAAGTTTGTAGCGAATGACAGCCCCCCGCATCCTGCTGCTGCCCGGTTGGCAGAACAGCGGCCCCGGCCATTGGCAAACCCGCTGGGAATCGGTCCATGGCGACCATCGCGTCGAGCAGCACGAGTGGATGCGCCCGCTGCGCGGCGACTGGTCCGTGCGGCTCGAAGAAGAAGTGCTGGCCGCGCCCGGCCCGGTCGTGTTTGCGGCGCACAGCCTCGGCTGCATCCTCGTCGCCGCGTGGGCCGCGCACTCGCGCAATACCCACAAGGTGCGCGGTGCGCTGCTCGTGGGGCCGGGCGATGTGGAGCGCGACGACCTGCGCCAGCTGATCCCTGGCTGGGCGCCCATCGTGCGCCAGCCGCTGCCGTTTCCGGCGGTGCTGATCGCCGCCAACGACGACCCTTATTGCGAGGCCTCGCGCTCGCGCCAGCTGGCCAGCGATTGGGGCGCGCGCTTCGTCGATGCCGGTGCGGGCGGCCACCTGAACGCCGAATCCGGCCTGGGCGACTGGCCCGAGGGCCGGCAACTATTGAACGAAATCTCGAAAGACAAGAACTGATGGCGACCAAGAAACCCAAGGGCCTGGGCCGCGGCCTCGAAGCGCTGCTCGGCCCGACGGCCGCACCTTCCGCCGACAACAACGCCGGCGGCGGCAATGCGGGCCTGGAAGAGGGCGGTGCGCCGCAGAACCCGAACACGCTGAAGCTCGACCAGATGGTCGCCGGCGTCTACCAGCCGCGCACGCGCATGGACGAAGGCGCGCTCTACGAGCTGGCCGAGAGCATCAAGGTGCAGGGCATCATGCAGCCGATCCTGGTGCGCCGGCTCGACGCTGAATCGGCGGCCGCCAAGAACGCCGAATACGAAATCATCGCGGGCGAGCGCCGTTTCCGCGCCGCCAAGATCGCGGGCCTCGACAGCGTGCCGGTGCTGGTGCGCGACGTGCCCAACGAGGCCGCGGCGGCCATGTCGCTGATCGAAAACATCCAGCGCGAAGATCTCAACCCGCTCGAAGAGGCCCAAGGCCTGCAACGCCTGGTCACCGAGTTTGGGCTCACTCACGAGATGGCGGCGCAGGCCGTGGGCCGCTCGCGCAGCGCGGCCAGCAACCTGCTGCGCCTGCTGAACCTGGCCGAGCCTGCGCAGATGATGCTGATGGCCGGCGACATCGACATGGGCCACGCCCGCGCGTTGCTGTCGCTCGACCGGGGCACGCAGATCACGGCCGCCAACCAGATCGCCGCCAGGAAGATGTCGGTGCGCGAGGCCGAGGCGCTGGTGAAGAAGCTGGCCGCCGAATTCACGCTCACACCATCGCGCCGCGGCAACGCCGGCGAGAAGTCGCGCGACCTGCAACGCGTCGAAGAAGAACTGGCCGACCTGCTCACCGCCGAGGTCGAGGTGCGCATCAAGAAGCGCACCAAGCGCGGCGAAAGCGGCGAGCTGGCCATTCACTTCGGCTCCATCGAAGCACTCAACGGGCTGATCGAACGCATCCGTCGAACGGCCTAGTGTTGCGAACTCGGCGTCGGGCATTCGTTTGATTGATTCCTGCAATCCTTTGCGCGTATCCTCGACCGCTGGTTTTTTCACCTCAGATCTTTGACAACAGAGGGAGTCCCCCATGCAGTTCACAAGGTTCCCGCTTGCAGCCATCGCTGCGGGCGCGCTTCTTCTCACTGGCTGTGCAGCCACCGACATGCAGATGGGCAGCCAGTCGGCCAAGACCATGGCCACGGGCAGCGCGGCAGGCGGGTCGACCGACAACGCCAGCAGCCAGCTGGAGCGTTGCGAATCGCCGCTCGGCACGGTCTCGCTGATCGAGAACCAGAGCGCGGGTTGGTACACCATCCTCACCGGTGAATACCGCCTGCCGCCTACTGCAAATCTGTTGCGTTTGCTGGTCCAGCAATCCAACTGCTTCATCGTGGTCGAGCGCGGCGCGGCCGGCATGAACGCCATGACGCGCGAACGCGCGCTGCAGCAGTCCGGCGAAATGCGCGGCGGCAGCAACTTCGGCCGCGGCCAGATGGTGGCTTCCGACTACGGCCTATCGCCCGAGATCGTGTTCAGCAACAGCGATGCCGGCG
The DNA here is from genome assembly GCF_043658315.1 of Variovorax sp. VaC1. Classification (NCBI taxonomy): domain Bacteria; kingdom Pseudomonadati; phylum Pseudomonadota; class Betaproteobacteria; order Burkholderiales; family Comamonadaceae; genus Variovorax; species Variovorax sp. VaC1. Next base: position 466,374 of record NZ_JBIGLT010000005.1, read on the forward strand.
GCATCGGCGGCGCGCTCGGCGGCCTGGTGGGTGGTGGCCGTGGCCGCGCACTCGCCCAGCTCGGCGGCAGCATGCAGACCAAGGAAGCCAGCGCGCTCCTGACGCTGATCGACAATCGCTCGGGCGTGCAGGTCGCGGCTTCGGAAGGCAGCGCCTCCAAGACCGACTTCGGCGCCTTCGGTGCGCTGGCCGGCCGCAGCGCGGGCGGCGGCCTGGGCGGCTACACCAACACGGCGCAGGGCAAGGTGATTGCCGCGGCCTTCATGGACGCCTTCAACCAGATGGTCCGTTCGCTGCGCAACTACAAGGCGCAGACCGTGCGCGGCCAAGGCCTCGGTGGCGGCGGCCGCCTGGGCGTGGACGGCGGCGCAGCACCGTCGCAAACCTATGTGCCGGCGGAGAAGGCACCGACGCGTCGCCGCAGCAACAACAACAACTGATCGACCGCACACACTGCGGCCAGCCGGAAGGCAGGCCGCAAAAAAGCCCGGGGCTCTTGCGAGCCGCCGGGCTTTTTTTCGATGGGCGCGGGTCTTGCGCCGGTCAGAGGTTGAAGATCTTGCCGGGGTTCATGATGTTCTTCGGGTCGAGCGCGCGCTTGATCGTGCGCATCATGTCGATCGCGCCCACGCCCGCTTCGGTCACCAGGAAGTCCATCTTGTGCAGGCCCACGCCGTGCTCGCCGGTGCAGGTGCCTTCGAGCGCCAGCGCGCGGCTCACCAGCGCATGGTTCAGCTCTTCGGCCTTCACGCGCTCTTCGGGGATGTTCGGATCGAGCAGGTAGCCGAAGTGGAAGTTGCCGTCGCCCACGTGGCCGACGAGGAAGTAGGGGATGCCGCTGGCATCGGCCTCGGCCACCGAGTCGAGCAGGCAATCGGCCAGGCGCGAGATCGGCACGCAGGTGTCGGTCGAGATCACGCGGCAGCCGGGCCGCGACTGCACCGCCGCAAAATAGCTGTTGTGCCGCGCGGTCCACAGGCGCGTGCGTTCTTCGGGCGTGCTGGCCCACTCGAAGGCCTTGCCGCCATGGCCGCTCGCAAGCTCCTGTACCGTCTCGGCCTGCTCCTTCACGCCGGCGGGCGAGCCGTGGAATTCCATCAGCAGCATCGGCTCTTCGCGCAGGCCCAGCTTGGCGTAGGCGTTCACCATGCGCACCGTGTTCACGTCGATCAGTTCGACGCGCGCGATCGGCACGCCGAGCTGGATGGTTTCGATGGTGGTGCGCACGGCCGCCTCGATGCTCGGGAACGAGCAGATGGCCGCCGACACCGCCTCGGGCAACGGGTAGATGCGTAGCGTGATCTCGGTCACCACGCCCAGCGTGCCTTCGCTGCCCACCATGAGGCGCGTGAGGTCATAGCCGGCGGAAGACTTCTTGGCCCGCGTGCCGGTGCGAATGACCTCACCGGCGGCGGTGACCACTTCGAGCGCCAGCACGTTCTCGCGCATGGTGCCGTAGCGCACCGCGTTCGTGCCGCTGGCGCGCGTGGCCGTCATGCCGCCGATGGACGCGTCGGCACCGGGGTCGATGGGGAAGAACAGGCCCGTGCTCTTGATCTCTTCATTGAGCTGCTTGCGCGTGACACCCGGCTGCACCGTCACCGTGAGGTCGTCGGCGTTGATCGACAGCACGCGGTTCATGCGCGACACGTCGATGCTGATGCCGCCTTGCACCGCCAGCAGATGGCCTTCGAGCGATGAGCCCACGCCGAAGGGAATGACCGGCACGCTGTGCTCGCTCGCAAGCTTCACTGCATCGGCCACATCCTGCGTGTTTTCGGCGAACACCACGGCCGAAGGCGGCGGCGCATCGAACGAAGACTCGTCGCGCCCGTGCTGCGTGCGCACCGCCATCGCCGTGGAACAGTTGTCGCCGAAGCGCGCCTTCAGCCCGTCGATCAGGCTGGCGGGCACGTCGCGCAGATGAAGCGCCGGCATCAGGTGCGAGGTTTGGGTCGGGGCGTTCATCGGGGTGTCTCCTGAAGGGAAATGGGGGCGGGGGTGCGCGGTCATTTTACGGAGCGAGCACCATAATGCGCTTCGGAAAAAACATGAACCCCACCACACTCAGCGCACTCGCGGCCTTTCCGTCGCAACTGGAGGCCCACTACGCGGCCATTCCCGCCGCCTTCCGGCATTGGGCGCCGCCCTCGTGGGAGGGCGTGCCCAGCGAGGCCTTCACCGCCATCGAGCAGCTGTGCCATGTGCGCGACATCGAGGTCGAGGGCTACCACGTGCGCTTTCGCCGCACGCTGGCCGAGACCCATCCCACGCTGGCGTCGATCGACAGCGAACCGCTCGCCATCGAACGCAACTACGGCGCCGCCGACGTCGCGAAGGTGCTTGCCGAATTCCGCCTTGCGCGCGTGCAGACCATGGAAATCATCTCGAACCTGAGCGATGCGCAACTGGCGCGCACGGCCGTGTTCGAGGGCTATGGCCCGCTCACCATGCGCAGCCTCATTCACTACCTCTGCAGCCACGACCAGCAGCATCTTGCAGGTCTGCAATGGCTGGCCGGCAAGATCGACGCCTCGACCGTCGCGCTGTAACGCCATACCGCAGTCACGCAGCCAACAGGAGCGCCCATGGGCAACCGACTTTCCCAGATCGCCACCCGCACCGGCGACGACGGCACCACCGGCCTGGGCGACAACACCCGCGTGCCCAAGGACCACCTGCGCGTGCACGCGATGGGCGACGTGGACGAGCTCAACTCGCAGATCGGCGTGCTGCTGTGCGAGCCCATGCCCAAGGCCGTGCGCGAGCTGCTGATCGACGTGCAGCACCAGCTTTTCAACCTGGGCGGCGAGCTGTCGATGCCGGGCTTCACGCTGCTGAAGGCCGACGCGCTGCTGCAGCTCGACAACGCGCTGGCCGAGCACAACGCCGCCTTGCCGCGCCTGGCCGAATTCATCCTGCCGGCCGGCACGCGCGCAGCCTCGCTCGCGCACGTGTGCCGCACGGTGGCGCGGCGGGCCGAGCGTGCGGTGGTCGCGCTCGGTGCGACGGCCGAACTCAACGACGCACTGCGCCAGTACCTCAACCGGCTCAGCGATCTGCTCTTCGTGCTGGCGCGCGTGCTCAACCGCATGAACGGCGGCGACGACGTCTACTGGAAGAGCGAGCGCATGGCGCGCGCGGCAGCAGTGGCAGCGGCCGAAGCCGAAGACAACACCAAGGAAACGCCATGAAGATTTCTCATCACACCGCCTCGCTGGCTGCCACGGTGGCGATGGCCGCAGCGCTCGTGCTGCCGGCCACCGCGCAGGCGCAGAGCGCCGACAACCCGCCCCAGGCGCAGCGCGCCCACACCATCAAGTCGCCGTCACGCAGCGGCAAGGTGGTGGGCAGCGTGCAGCGCGGCACCAATGCCGCCGGCCGCGGCGTCAACCGTGCCGACGCGGCTACGCGTCGCGGTATCAGCAGCGTGTCGGAGAAGGCCAGCCGGCCGGTGCGCAACGTGGGCGAGGCCTTCGGCCGCAAGCTCGCGCCGGGTTCGAGCGGGCGTGCCGCGCCGCCGCCAGTGGGGCCGCAGGGCAACGCGCCTTGATGTTGTGAGCGGGCGCGAGCGGCGCGTCAGTCTTGGCGTCGCTGTTCAGGGGGCGCCCGCGCTGACGGTGTGCTCTGCTCCGCGAATGTCCCCCGGCCTGCGGCCTCCTCCTTTATTTCGCTGCGCAGAGCACACCGCCAGCGCGAGCGTTTTCAGAGCACCGGTTGATCGACCGCAAACGCACAGCGTGTCCACGTGCGAATGGCATCGGGTGTTCCCCGCAGCGAAATAAAGGAGGAGGGGCGCAGCCCCGGGGGACATTCGCGGAGGGGAGTACCCGGTGTCATTCGCACGCGCCCCGAAGAACGACAGCACCCCGAACAAGAAACGAGCACACAGCTCAACACAAGACAGAGAGATGGCAAGAAACATAGAGATCAAGGCCCGCATCGACAGCGTGGAACGCGTGGCCCTCATCGCCGCGAAACTCGCCGACCAAGGCCCCATCGAGATCGCGCAGGACGACACCTTCTTCCGCTGCAACGACAGCGCCGACCGCCTCAAGCTGCGCACCTTCGCGCCCGACCGCGCCGAGCTGATCTTCTATCGCCGCGCGAACAGCAGCGGCCCGAAGGAATCGTTCTACCTGATCACGCCTACCGACAAGCCCGACGTGCTGCGCGAATCGCTCACGCTCGCCTGGGGGCAGGTGGGCCGCGTGCGCAAGCAGCGCCGCCTGTTCATCGTCGGCCGCACGCGCGTGCACCTGGACCGCGTCGAAGGCCTCGGCGAGTTCCTCGAACTCGAAGTGGTGCTGAAGGAAGGCGAGACACCCGAGGCCGGCGTTGCCGAGGCGCACGCGCTGATGGCGCAACTCGGCATCGGTGCCGACCAGCTGGTGCAGGGCGCCTACGTCGATCTGCTGAATGCCTGATCGGTAGGGCCGGTCAGCGCCAGCCCGCGGCCTTGAGCTGGTCCGCCAACTGCTGCGCGACCTTTTCATAGCCTCGTGCATTGGCATGGATGCGGTCGGAGCGCAGCGACGCATCCGACAGCACGCTTGAATACACATTGGCCACCAGCAGCGCCTGCCCCGACTTCGCGACCTCTTCGTAGACCGGCGCATCGCTGAGCGAACCGATGGCCGCGCGCATCGCATCGGGCGCGGGCGTGGCCAGCAGCGCGACGTGCGACGTGTGCGCACGCGCTTGCGCGACCAGCGCTGTGAGGTTGCTTCGCGTGGCTGCGGGCGACACGCCGCGCAGCATGTCGTTGCCGCCGATGCCGATCAGGATCGCGTCGTAGCTGCTCGCGGACAGCTGCGCCGGCAGCCGCTCCAGAGCACCGGCTGAGGTGTCGCCGTTGATGCCCGCGTTCTCGACCTGCCAGCCCGTCAGCGCGCCCAGTTTCACGGGCCACGCAGCGTCGGGCGATGCGCCGTAGCCGAAGGTGAGGCTGTCGCCCAGCGCCAGCACGCGGGCATCCGGTTTCAGCGCGGTGGCCGAGGCCTTGCGCTTGCCGCAGGCCGCGAGCGCAGTGGCAGTTGGCACGCCGGCCAGCAGTTGGAGAAGGTGTCGTCGCTTCATGCTGCGCGCAGCTTAATTGCTGGCCCGCATCGAGCCGATGCAAGGCCCACGGGCATGCGGGCCTTTGCTCGGAAAGCGCATAAGCCTCTCCGTTTTTGTTCGTTCTCGCGCAAGGCACAGGCGCGAAGAATCGCGGCCCTGCACGCTCATTCATTACCGGGGTCCGACACCATGTCGCTGTTCAATCGCCATCGTTTCCTGCGCCATGTGGTCGCACTTTCCGCCGCGCTGCTGGCCGCACCGATCGTGGCCTGGGCCGCGCCCGCCACCGGCGAGCCCGTATGGTTCGGCGTGAGCGGGCCGCTCACCGGACAGAACGCGCAGTACGGCGCGCAATGGAAGGCCGGCTTCGACCTGGCGCTCGAACACATCAATGCGCAGGGCGGCATCCATGGCCGCCCGTTGGCCTACAACTTCGAAGACAGCCAGAGCGATCCGCGCCAGTCGGTGGCCATTGCGCAGAAGCTGGTGAACGACAAGCGCGTGCTGATCGAACTGGGTGACTTCTCGAGCCCGGCTTCGATGGCCGCGTCGCCCATCTACCAGCGCGCGGGCCTCGTGCAGCTGGGCTTCACCAACTCGCACCCCGACTTCACCAAAGGCGGCGACTTCATCTGGAGCCCGTCCATCAGCCAGGCCGACGCGCAGCCGCTGCTGGCCGAGCTCGCGGTGAAGACGCTGGGCTTCAAGCGCATCGCGGTGCTGTACCTCAACACCGACTGGGGCCGCACCAGCAAGGACGTGCTGGTGAAGGCCGCGCAGGAGCGTGGCGCGCAGCTCGCGATTGCCGAGGGCTACCAGCCCGACGAGAAAGACTTCCGCTCGACGCTGGTGCGCGTGCGCGACGCCAACCCCGATGGGCTGGTGCTCATCTCCTACTACCCCGACGGCGCGCTCATCGCGGGCCAGGTGCGCAGCGTGGGGCTCAAGCAGCCGATCGCCGCGGTGGGCTCGGTGTATTCGCCGAAGTTCATCGAGCTTGGCGGCGCTGCGGTGAACGGCATCTACACCAACACCGCCTTCTATCCCGAAGAGCCGCGCGCCGAGGTGCAGGACTTCGTGAAGAGCTTCCGTGCGAAGTACAACAAGGAGCCGGATGCCTTCAACGCCTACGCGTATGACGCTGTGGTGTACGCCGCGGCAGCGCTGCGCCAGGCCGGCCCGAAGGCCGATCGCAAGGCGGTGCGCGATGCGTTCTACAAGATCAAGGACGTGCCCAGCGTGATCTTCGGCAAGGCGAGCTTCGATGCGCAGACGCGCCGGGTGGTGGGCGTGAAGAGCGTGAATCTGGTGGTGAAGGATGGCAAGTGGGCGCAGGTCGATAAGAAGGCGACGCTGGCCTTGTCGAAATGAGCGGTCTTTTGTCTTTTTCCCTCTCCCTCTGGGAGAGGGCCAGGGTGAGGGCAGTCGGCATCACAACATCGCGCGGCCTTGATTGCCGCGTGCCCTCACCCCAACCCTCTCCCAGAGGGAGAGGGAGAAAGACGGGGAGAGGGGGCGCGGCCCTCATCAAGGCTGCCCGATGAGCTTCACCTCCTTCTTCGACTACACGGTCAACGGCCTGATCATCGGCAACATCTATGCGTTGCTGGCAGTCGGGCTCGCACTGATCTTCGGCGTCTCGCACCTGATCAACTTCGCGCACGGCTCGGTCTACACCGTCGGCGCGTACATCGGCTGGGCCAGCATCACCTACCTGCACACGCCGCTGCCCGTGACCATCCTGCTCGTGGTGCTCGGCTCGGGCGCACTCGGCATGCTGATCGAGCGCGTGGGCCTGCGGCCGCTGCAGGGCGCCGCGCGCATCGCACCGCTGCTGGCCACCATCGGCATCAGCTTCGTGCTCGACATCCTCGTGCAGCTGGTCTTCAGCCCCGACCCGCGTTCGCTGCCTACGCAGCTGCCCGACTGGCGCCTGCAGATCGGCACCGGCACCATCGGCGCGCTCGACCTGCTGATCGCGGGCATCGGCATCACCAGCGCAGCGGTGCTGTTTCTCTTCCTGCGTTTCACGAAGCTGGGCTGGGCCGTGCGTGCCACCGCGCAAGACCGCGACGCGGCGCAGCAGATGGGCGTGGACGTCGACCGCGTCAACCAGACGGTGTTTGCCATCGCCGCCGCGCTGGGTGGCCTCTCGGGTCTGCTGGTGGGCATGTACTACAACAACATCAGCCCGGCGATGAGTTTCCAGGCCACGCTCAAGGGCGTGGTGGCCACCGTGGTCGGTGGCGTGGGCAACGTGCCGGGCGCCATCGTCGGCAGCCTGCTGCTGGGGCTGATCGAGAGCTATGGCGTGGCAATTCTCGGCACGCCGTACCGCAACCTCTTTGCCTTCGCGCTGCTGCTGGTCATCCTCGTGTGGAAGCCCAACGGCCTGTTCGGTCGCAAGCGTGCGCTGCCGCCCGAGCCGTTGACCGGCACCTTCATCGCGCCGAGCAAGCCGTGGCACATACCGCGCCGTGTGCTTGCTGCGGTGTTCGCGGCGGCGGTGGCATTGCCGTTCTTCGATCCATCGCCGTACCTGCTGCAGACGCTCACCAACGCATGGCTCTATGGCGCGCTGGCATTGAGCCTCACGCTGGTGGCTGGCACCATCGGGCAGATCTCGCTCGGCCATGCGGGGTTGCTGGCCATCGGCGCGTATGCCTCGTCGCTGCTGGTGCTCGACCTGCATCTGCCGGTGGGCACCGGCATCGTGCTCGCGGGCATCCTCACCTCGCTGATCGGCACCGCGCTGATCTTCCCGGCATTCAGGCTGCGCGGCCACTACGTGTCGATCGCCACGCTCGGCATCGGCGAGATCGTGGCGCTCACCATCCTCAACTGGGAGAGCCTCACGCACGGGCCCATCGGCGTGTCGGGCATTCCGCCGCTCTCGCTGTTCGGGCGCGATGCCTCGTCGAACGAGGCCATCTACTGGGCCTCGTTCGGTGCGATGGTGTTGCTGGCCCTGCTGCAGTGGCGCTTGCTGCGTTCGCACCTGGGCCGCACCTTCCGCGCGGTGCGCGAAGACGAGGTGGCCGCGCGCGCCTACGGCGTGAGCCCCGATCGCTACAAGGCGCTGGCCTTCGGCTTCGGTGGTTTCGCGGCGGGCGTGAGCGGCGCCTTCACCGCGCACATGTACTCGTACATCAACCACGAGACCTTCGGCTCGCAGATCTCGATCCTCGCGCTGACGATGGTGATCCTCGGCGGGCTCGGCAACATCAGCGGCGCCTTGCTCGGCGCGGTCGCGCTCGTGAGCCTGCCAGAGCTGTTCCGCGTGACGGCCGAGTACCGGATGCTGATCTACGGCGTCGCATTGCTTCTGTTGATCCGCTTCCGCCCGCAAGGCCTGTTGGGCACTGTCTGAAAGAACCACACACACCATGAGCCACCTCAACGACTACCTCGCCGAGAAACGCGCTGCCGTGCTGGCACGCAATGCCGCCGTCGAGGCCGGCACCGCGCAGCCCCTGCAGCTCAAGGCCAGCGTGAAGGCCGAAGGCCGCAGCGGCGTGCGGCGCCTGCGCATTCGCGACCACCAGGTCATCAGCGACAGCCCACCCGATTTCGCGGGCTACAATCTGGGACCGAGTTCGCCCGAGCTGCAGCTGGGTGTGCTCGGCACCTGCGTCACGCACATCTTCCTGATCCAGGCGGCCGAGCGCCAGGTGCCGCTCGAAAGCCTCGAAGTCGAGGTGACCGGCATCATCGATCCGCGCGGCGGCAAGCCGGGCCACGAGCAGACACCCATCTGGCCGCACCAGATCGGCTACACGGTGCACATCGATTCGCCCGCGAGCCGCGAAGACATCGACGCATTGTTCGAGGCCGTGGAGCGCAACTGCCCCATCCTCAACCTGCTGCGCAATCCGCAGACCATCCGCGCCGAGGTGAAGCTCGTCAACTCGAAGGCAGAGGCGGCCAACGCGCCGTCGAAGGCGGGCGATGCCGTCGCTGCTTGAGATCCGTGGGCTCACGCGCCGCTTCGGCGGGCTGACGGCGGTGGACGCGATCGACCTGCAGGTGGGCGAGGGCGAACTGCTCAGCGTGATCGGCCCCAACGGCGCGGGCAAGACCACGCTCTTCAACCTCGTGACCGGCCTCGACCGGCCCGATGCCGGGCAGGTGCTGTTCGACGGGCAAGACATCACCGGCTTGCCGGCGCAGCAGCTCGCGCAGCGCGGCCTGGCGCGCACCTTCCAGCATGGCCGCGTGTTCGCGAACCTCTCGGTGCTCGACAACGTGCTGGTCGGCGCGCACACGCGGCTGCGCGCCGTGAAACCGCGCGTGGGCGGTGTGCCGGGGCTCGGTGCGCTGGCCGAGTTGGCGCTCGCGCTGGTGCAGCCTGCCGCCGTGCGTCGCGAAGAGCAGGCGCTGCGCGATGAGGCGCACGCCATCATCGCGCTCTTCGGCGAACGGCTCACGCCACGCACCGCGCATGCGGCATACAGCCTCTCGTACGCGAACCGCCGCCGCGTGGAGATCGCACGCGCGCTCGCCCTCAGGCCGCGCCTGTTGCTGCTCGACGAGCCCACCGCGGGCATGAACGAAAGCGAGACCGCGGAGATGCTGGAGATCATTCGCGGCCTCAAGTCGCGCGGCCAGACCATCCTGCTGATCGAACACAAGCTCGACCTCGTGATGCAGCTGTCGGACCGCGTGGTGGTGCTCGACGATGGCCGCAAGATCGCCGAAGGCCTGCCTGACGAGGTGCGCAACGACCCGGCGGTGGTCGAGGCCTACCTCGGCCATCGCCATGTGGGCGAGGCTCATGAGTTGCGCCAGGCCAGCGAAGAAGCGGTGCCCGCATGATCGCCACCGTCGCCCGCTCCGGTCTTGCTCCCTCTCCCCTGTGGGGAGAGGGTTGGGGTGAGGGTCTGCCCGAACGCACGACGGCGACCGCTTCCAGCAGCGCCACACAGCCCCTTCTTCAACTCAGGAAGATCAACAGCTTCTACGGCCCCGTGCAAGCCCACTTCGACCTCGACATCGAAGTGCGCAAGGGCCAGATCGTCAGCCTGCTCGGCGGCAACGCCAGCGGCAAGTCGACCACCATGAAGATCGTGCTCGGGCTGCTCAAGCCGCGCTCGGGCGAAGTCAACTTCAACGGCGCATCCACGCTCGGCCTGAGCACGCCGCAGATCATCCGCAAGGGCATCGGCTCGGTGCCCGAGGCGCGCCGCCTGTTCCCCGCGATGACCGTGCGCGAGAACCTCTTGATGGGTGCCTACGCGCGCAGCGACCGCAAGGCCGTGGCCGAAGACTTGGAGCGCATGCTCGAGCTGTTCCCACGCGTGGCCGAGCGCATCGAGTTCCAGGCCGGCACGCTCTCAGGCGGCGAGCAGCAGATGGTGGCGATGGCGCGCGCGCTCATGGGCCGCCCGCAGCTCATCTGCATGGACGAGCCGACCATGGGCCTGTCGCCGCTGTATGTCGACAAGGTGCTCGAACTCATCGCGCGCATCAACGCGCAGGGCGTCTCGGTCTTCATGGTCGAGCAGAACGCCAGCCTTGCGCTGCAGATCGCGCACCACGGCTACGTGCTGCAGACCGGGCGCATCGTGCTGTCGGGCCCGGCGCGCGAGCTGCTGGCCGACGTGCGCATCCGCGATGCCTACCTTGGCGGCGAGGGCGCTGCCCGCACCGCCTCCTGAAGACGAACGACCGAACGGACACGGGGAGACCGAACACCATGCCATTGACACTCGACCACATCGTGATTGCGGTGCACGACCTCGAACGCACCATCGCCGACTACGGCGCGCTCGGGTTCCACGTGCTGCGCGGCGGCGACCATCCGGGCCGCGCCACGCACAACGCGCTGGTGGTGTTCGGCGACGGCAGCTACTTCGAACTGATCGCGTGGCGCCAGCCGTCCCCCAACGAGCGCTGGTGGCAACTGCTGCAGCGGCATGGCGAGGGCATCGTCGATTTCGCGCTGCTGCCGCGCGACACCGCGATCACCGTGGCCGATGCCAAGGCGCGCGGCCTCACGCTCGAAGGCCCGCTCGACGGTGGCCGCGTGCGCCCCGACGGCGAGCGCCTGCGCTGGCAGACCGCGCGCCCATCGACGGCCGACTTGCCCTTTTTGTGTGGCGACCTCACGCCGCGCGTCTTGCGCGTGCCCGAGGGCGATGTGCGCGTGCATGCCAATGGCGCGCTCGGTGTGGCGAGCCTTGCGATCGCGGTGCGCGACCTCGACGCCACGCTGGCGCGCTACCGCGCCTTGCTCGGCATCGTGCCCGACGATGCCGACACCCACATCGGCGAGCCGGTGGCGGTGCCCGGCAGCAACGTGCGCGTGGCGGTCATTGCGCTGGGGCGCAGCGTGCTCGTGCTTTCATCGCCGCGTGACAACAACGCCTCGGCCGCGCAAGAGGGCGGCAGTAACACGCTCGCGCAGCGGATCGCGGCCCGTGGCGAAGGCCCGTACGCGCTGGTGCTGCACACCGACCGGCCGCAATCGACGGGCGTGTTCGACCTGGCACGCACGCATGGCGCGTTGATCGAACTCGACCTGCCGCCACTGGACCGTGCCGACAGGCATGGCGCCCCGCACGGCTACCACGGCAGCAGCCTGGTGGGCGGATAGGTCGCAGGCCCGGGCCCGACCGACGGCGAAGAGCGCGCGTTCAAGCCACGCGTTCGCGCAGCTGGAACACATTGCCCTCGGGGTCGTGCCCGTCGCAATGGCGATGGCCATTGAATTCCCATTCGGCGGTGGCCGACTTCAACGCGCCGCCGCCTTCGGCCGCGAGGGACCGCGCGCGTGCGAGGCTGTCGACCGGGAAGATGAATTTCAGCGCGGTGTTCTCGCGCGGCACCGGCGGTTGTGCGATCTGCACTTTCGCAGCGACGCCCGGATTCATCGCGACAATGAAGAGCTGCAGCGCCGGTGATTCTAGGCTCGCATGGTCGGGCGCCGGTGGCGCGAGTGTCAGCTGCGCGACCTTCGCGTAGAACGCGCCCATGCGGGCCACGTCCTTGGCATAGATGACGGCGGCTGCAACGGTTTGATCTGGCATACGTACCTCCTCGATGGCTTCCTTGTTGTTCGGCTACTTCGTTTCGATTCTGCCTGCGGGTGTGCTCGCGCTGGCCTTGCTGCTGCTGATTCCACGCGCACTCGTCGGCGCGCGGTTGGCCGTGCACATCCTGTTCTTCATCCTGGCACGCGATGCCATGAGCCCTGCGGGGTTCTGGCAGCTGAATGCGGGCTCGATGCGCTTGAGCGGACCGGCGCCGGTGCTGCTGGCGTTGGCCGGCATGTCGGCCGCGCTGGTCGTTGGCGTGGCCTGGCTGGAGCGTGCGGCGCGCGAGGGCATGCCGTGGTGGCGCAAGGGGCGGGTGGTGGCGTCGGTGCTCTGGGGCGTGGCGGGTGCGGTCGTGGTCACGGCCATCGCGGCTGCGCTGAAGGCGGCGTTGGGGCTGCCATCGCTGCCGGCGCCGGGCCCCGCCATGTACGCGCCGATCCTGGTCTTCGCGCTCCTGGGCAACGCGTATGAGGAGCTGCTGTTTCGCGGCATGCTGCAGGAGCGCCTGGCGCGGCACATGTCGGCGACACGCGCTCTGCTGGTGGGTGCCGTGCTGTTCAGCCTGTGCCATGCGTGGCTGGCGCTGATCGTCACGCGCGTGGGCCTGCCGGTGCTGGTCTTCACGCTGATCGAAGGGCTAGTCGCCGGTTTCGTGTACCGGCGCGCGGGGCTGCTCGGCGCCACGCTGGCGCACGGCCTCGCGATCTTCGCGCTCGCGATCGGCCTGTACTGATCGATCCGACGCCGGTCAGGCCGCGCGGCCGGCAGCGTGCGCCTTGCGCAACTCGGCCTGCATCTTCTTCTGCAGCGGCAGGCCGCCTTTTTCGAGCGCCGCGGCGGGCGCTGCGCTCTGCTTCGTGGCGGACGTGTGCTTGCGCCCCCAGATGCCGAGCTGCGTCACCACCGGAAGAAGGTCGATGCCCTTCGGCGTGAGGCTGTAGATGGCCTTCTGCTTGTGGCTCGGGTCGTCGGTCTTGGTGAGCACGCCCTGTTCGACAAGCGTGTTCAGCCGCTCGGTCAGGATGTTCGAGGAGATGCCTTCCTCGGACTGCAGGAACTCCCGGAAGTGCCGCTTGCCGGCAAACATCATGTCGCGAACGATCAGCAGGCTCCAGCGGTCGCCGAGGACTTCGAGCGCGAGGTTGATCGGGCACAGCGATTTCTGTTGGGTGGCCATGGGGCTCGTGCGGGTTGAAAAAACTGATTGCAGTTTCGCACCAGTTCACCAATACTCCAACCGCTTGCATTTCAAGAGCAGTTGCATTGAAAGAAACGAAGGAGAAGCCGCATGCGAAAACTCATACTCCAGATGCAGATGTCCGTCGATGGATACGTCTCGCCGGCCAACGGCAATCTCGACTGGCAGGTGTGGGGCTGGGGCGACCGCTGGGCCTGGGACGATCGGCTGAAGGAAGACTTCAACACCGTCTTCAGTGGCATCGACACCATCCTGCTGAGCCGCAAGATCGCGCAAGAGGGCTACCTCGACCATTGGGGCCGCGCGGCGAAGAACCATCCGGCCGACCCGCACTACGACTTTGCACGGAAGGTGGTCGATGCGCGGAAGATCGTGCTCACCGACAAGCTGAAGGCATCGCGCTGGGAGCGCACCGTCATCGCGCGCGGCGGCATGGCCGACGAGGTGAACGCGCTCAAGCAGCAGGGCGGCAAGAACATCCTCTGCATCGGTGGCGTGGGCTTTGCGTCTTCGCTGGTGGCGCATGGGCTGGTCGACGAGTTCCAGTTCTTCGTCAATCCCACGGCCGTGGGCGGTGGCCGCTCGGTGTTCCACGACCCGCACAAGGGCCACAAACTGCGCTTGCTGCAGTCCACGGCCTACGAATGCGGTGTGGTGGTCAACCGCTACGCTCCGATTTGAAGGACAAGGCCTCGTGCAGATACCAGCGCTTACCTGATTTCACCTGACCCTGACCTGAAGTGTTCGATCGCGACACATGCGCGGCACACAATGGACTCGTCATCAACGCATGAAGGAGTTCCAGATGATCAGCAATTCAAGGAGCATGGCCGTCGCTGCTGCGGCGCTCGCGATGTGCATGGCCGCAGGGAGCGCCTTTGCGCAAGACCGCCGCTTCGACGGCCGCCCCGGCGACGGTCGCTATGAGCAGCGCGGCCCCAACGTCGATCACCGCGGCCCTCCGGGCTATCGCGGAAACCAGGACTTCCGCGATGGTCGCCAGTTCGATCGCCGTGGCTTCCCGCAGCCGCACGTCGAATGGCGCCGTGGTGGCCGCGTGCCGCCCGAGTACCTGGGCCGCAACTACGTGGTGAACGACTGGCGCGGCTATCGCCTGCAGCCGCCGCCCCGTGGGTATCAGTGGGTCGGCGTGGGCGGCGACTTCGTGCTCGCGGCCATTGCCACCGGCGTGATCGCGAACATCATCGCAGGCCAGTAAACAGAGGCCTGCGTCGCATGTGGCCGCGCAACCGCGCGGCCGCGACCGACGACCCGAAGCCGCCACAGGCCACTGTGGCGGCTTTTCTTTGGGGGGAGGCGGGCCCTCAGGCCAGTGCGGTGGGCACAGACTGGGCGCACACGTTGCGCCCGGTGATGGTCAGCCGAAGGCCGCCACCGTGCCATTCGAGCCAGTTAAGGCTCACATACGCGTCGATGTCGCTGTCGTCGATGCGGTCGGCCTGGCGGCTCTGCAGAAGTTCCACCGTGGCGGGCAACGCCCGTCTCAATCGCTCGCGCCGCTCGGCTGCATCGGCCGCCTTGAGGGCGGCCCTTGTTTGCTGTTGCTGCTGCTGCGGGGTCGATGCCATTGCTGATCCGTTTCCAGGAAGCCAGGGAATTAACCCGAATGTACGCCCCTTGTGTGAAGGCGCATTCTTCTTTTTTAACCTCTCTGTCGTCCGTAGTACACGCCACGCAACAGCTGCTGGACAGTCCCTAGATTTCGTAGTGCGATGCCCTTGCCTCATCGCCCAAAGCCTTCTCCACAACCGCGCGCGTCAGCGTGGGCGCAAACGACTCGATGAAGGCATAGACGTACTTGCGCAGATAGGTGCCGCGCCGCACCGCGAGCTTGGTGAGATTGATGCCGAACAGGCGCCCCGCGTCGAGCGCGCGCAGCTGCGTGTCGCGCTCGGCTTCGTAGGCCACGCCGGCCACGATGCCCACGCCCAGGCCCAACTGCACGTAGGTCTTGATCACGTCGGCATCCATGGCGGCCAGCACGATGTTCGGTTGCAGCCCGCGTTGCTCGAAGGCTTCGTCGATGCGCGAACGGCCTGTGAAGCCGGTGTCGTAGGTGATGAGCGGATAACGTGTGAGCGCATCCAGCGTGAGCGGCGCGTCGAGCAGCGGATGGCCCGGCGGCACGATCACCGAATGCGTCCAGCGGTAGCAGGGCAGGGCAACCAGCTGCGGGTAGTCGCCCAGTGCCTCGGTGGCGATGCCCACGTCGGCCTCGCCATCGAGCAGCATCTGCGCGATCTGCTTGGGTGAGCCCTGGTGCAGGTGCAGTTTCACGTTCGGGAACTGCACACGAAATTCCTGCACCGCCACCGGCATCGCGTAACGCGCCTGCGAGTGCGTGGCTGCCACCGAGAGCAGGCCGCTCTGCTGCGCGACGAACTCCTGTCCGGCGTGCCGCAGGTTGCTGCTCTCCATGAGCATGCGCTCGATGATCGGCAGCACATGGCCGCCCGGCTCGGTAAGGCCCGTGAGGCGCTTGCCGGCGCGTACGAAAAGCTCGATGCCGAGTTCTTCCTCGAGCTCGCGGATCTGCCGGCTCACGCCGGGCTGGGAGGTGTGAAGGGTGTGCGCGACTTCGGTCAGGTTGAAGCCGCAACGAACGGCCTCGCGTACCGAGCGCAGTTGTTGAAAGTTCATCTGGCGCGGAAGGGTCGGGGCCCCGGAGCGGAGCCGACCGGCGATTCTCGGCACAAGTGCTTATTCGGGGAACGATGCGTTTGTTGGTTTCACATGAGCAAAACATCTTTAGAGCCTTTGCCGATGGGTGGCTTGTAATTTCGCACGCCTGTGCTAAAGTTCGCCGCATGGACGCCAAGACCCAGAAAAGCGAACTCACCCGCACCGCCATCGTCGGTGCGGCGATGAACTTTGCGCTGGCCGAAGGGCTGGAGGCGATCACGCTGCAGGCCGTCGCGAGCCGGCTCGGGCTGTCCAAGAGCGGCGTGTTCTCGCGCGTGGGTTCGCGCGAGGCGCTGCAGAAGGCCGTCATCGAGGAGTACGGTCGCGGCTTCCTGGCCGACGTGTTCGTGCCCGCCATGCAAAAGCCCAAGGGCCTGCCCCGCCTCAACGACATCGTGGCGCGCTGGATCGCCCGCACGCGCGATGTCGAGATGCACACCGGATGCCTCTATATGGCCGGTGCCTTCGAGTTCGACGACCGTGAGGGCGAGTTGCGCGACGTGCTGTTCGACGAGATCACGCGCTGGCGCGCCGCGCTGCGCCGCACGGTGATGCTCGCGGTGGAAACCGGCGAGCTCAAGGCCGACACCGACCCCGCGCAAGTCGTCAGCGAAATGAACGGCGTGATGATGACCCAGCTGCACGACGCGCGCTTCCTGCGCGATCCGCAGGCCGCCGACCGCGCCACGCAGACCTGGCAGCGGCTTCTTTCCAGCTACCTCGCCTGACTCGGGAAGAAACAGGCTGATTCCCCGCGTTTCCATTTGCCAATATTTCGCACAGTCGTGCGATAAATAGGAGAAGCACCATGCTGATCATTGCCCTCTTTCTCGCCGCCTACGCGGCCGTCCTCGGCGTCCGGACGATGTGCGACACCCTGCGCAGCCTGCCTCGCAGCAATCGCGACTGGGTCTGGTACTAGGCAAGCCTTGTTGTTCAAGGCGCGCAATGCCTCGTGCACGAACAACACACATCTGTTGAATCGATCCCTGAGGACCCCCTCATGACAAGCACTTCCGCAGCCTCGAAGACCGCACCCGTCAACTACTACGGCGCTAGCCGGCTGATGCGCGCCATGCGCTTCGGCCTGGGCGCCTCGCAGCGCCTCTGGCCCGCGCTGGGCGTGCGCGCCGCCTACCGCGTGTTCGGCACGCCGCTGCCACCCAAGTGGCTCTATCGCGGCCAGCATCCCGGTGCCGACTGGCGGCACGAGGCCTGGTCCTTCGAGGACGCGAGCGTGGGCATCTACCACCTCGCCGCACAAGACTCGGCCGCGGAATCGGCACCCATCGTGCTGCTGGTGCATGGCTGGGGCGGCCATGCCGGCCAGATGCTGCCGCTGGCCCACGCATTGGCTGCTGCAGGCCTTCGGCCGGTGTTGCTCGAACTGCCGGCCCACGGCCGCAGCGCGGGCACCGCCACCAACGGCGCGCAATTTGCGCGCGCCATCGACTACGTGACCGCGAGGCTCGCGAACGACGGCCACGCGCTGCGCGCGGTGGTGGCGCATTCGCTCGGCGCCAACGCACTGGCCTATGCGGCCGGGCGCGGGCTGCCCGCCGAACGCATCGTGCTGCTCGCACCGCCCGCGTCGCCGCGCGAATACACGCGCTACTTCGCGCACGCGTTCGGCCTCAGCGAATCCACGCGGGCCGCGATGCAGCGGATGTTCGAGGCGCGCGAAGGCGTGCTCATGCCGCAGTTCGAACCCGCCTTCGCCGGGCCGCGCATTGCGCAGCCCACGCTGATCGTGCACGACCGCGATGACCGCGTGAACCGCTTCGCCGATGCCGAGGCCTATCGTGATGCCATCGCCAGCGCACGGCTCGTGGCCACGCGGGGCTGGGGCCATCGCCGCATCCTCAAGGAGGCGGACGTGCTCGACGAAGTGACGCGCTTCCTCATGACGCTGGCATAGGCCGCTTCGAGCCCGCCGGCGGCTACCACGTCGGATGCACCGGCGTGAACACCGGCCTGAACAGGTGCCGCCACACGATCTGCCCGTACCCCCGGTAGTAGAAATGGCCGTTCGCTTCCAGCACCGCCGCGCGGTGGCGCCGGAAGTACACCGGGATCTCGTACCAGGGCATCGTCGGCGCACGGTGATGCACGTGGTGCAGGTTGTTGAAGAGATAGAGCAGGCCGAAGACGACGTTCGATTCGACGATGGCCACCCGCTCGTGCGGCGTGTCGGCCCAGCGGTGCTCGGTGAAGGTGCGCAGCGAGCCCAGCATCATCCCGGGATAGACAAAGTACAGCAGGTACTCGCCCAGGCTCATGCCGCAGACCCCGATCACGTAGTACAGCACCGGCGCCACGCTCAGCGCATGCCAGCCCCAGGTCGGCAGGCGCGAGAAGTTACCCGAGAGCACCTGCCCGACCTCGAAGCGCACCAGCTTCCAGAGCCGCAGAAACGGCCCCAGCACCACGCGGAACGCGATCGTCTGGTTCGCCATGTAGATCCATCGCCACACCGGTCCGTAGCCGGCCCACGCGGGGGCCGAGTGGTACGCACTTTCGGTGTCGCGCTCGGGATGCGTCAGGTGGAAGTTGACGTGGTGCGAGCTGTGGCCGCGGTTGTAGAACGGGTAGGGCAGCCACAGGTTGAGCGGCGGCCACACCACGGCGTGGCGCAGCCAGGTCGGCAGATGGCGCATCGCATGGATGCTTTCGTGCTGCAGCGAGAAATGCAGCTGCGCGAGAAAGCCGCCGAGCACGAACAGCGCCCAGCCCGGCAGCGCCCTGTGCCACCACAGCAATGCGGCCCATGCGGCGTACAGCGCGGCGGCCAGCAGCAGCGTGGGCACTTCGTAGCGCCACCACCAATGCTGGCGCGCGGCGGTGGCATTGGTGACAGGTGCGCGCAGGGGCGCGGGTGACGGTTCGGCGGTCGAGGTCATGGTGCGAAGGACTGCGATCCTAGGTATGAAGAACCCGCTTGCATGCGCGCATTTCGCATAAACAAGATCGTGAAACTTCGTTCCTGCCAGAGGGCCTCGCGACCTACGCTTCATGGCTTTGCCGCGCTCTTGCCGCCGCTTTCGCCCGTCATCGCGTTCGCCCCATGAAACCCACCCTGTTCCGTCTTGCCGCTCTGCTGGGCGCGTTGTCGTCCGCGCTGTTGGTTTTCGCGCCGGCCCACGCCGCCACCGTGGACGACTACCCGACCAAGACCATCCGCGTCGTCGTTCCCTATCCCGCAGGCGGCATCGCCGACAAGCTCGCGCGCGAGGTCGCCGAGCAGCTGCAGCAGCGGCTCAAGCAGACGGTGGTGGTCGAAAACCGCAGCGGCGCGGCCGGCAACATCGGCTTCGATTACGTGGCGCGCCAGCCGGCCGACGGCTACACCTTGCTGCTCGCGCCCGCGTCCAACCTCACCGTGCAGCCCGCGCTTTTCAAGCAACTGAGCTACGACCTGGCGCGCGACTTCACACCCGTCTCGCTGCTGGTGCAAACGCCGCAGGTGCTGCTCGTCAACCCGAAGCTGCCCGTCGGCACACCGCGCGAGCTGATCGACTACTCGAAGAAGCATCCCGGCAAGGTCAACTACGGCATCAGCGTGGGCGCGTACTCGCACCTGGCGGGCGAGCTGCTGAAGACGCAGACCGGTGCCGACTTCACCGCCATCCCGTACCAAGGCAGCGCACCGGCCATCAACGACCTGCTGGGCGGCCAGACGCAGTTCATCTTCAACGAGGTGATCACCGCCATTCCCTTCGTGAAGGCCGGCACGCTCAAGCCGCTGGCCGTGGCCTACAAGACCCGCGCGCCGTGGCTGCCCGACGTGCCCACGACCGCCGAAGCCGGCCTGCCCGGTTTCGAGGTCACCTCGTGGTATGGCGTCGTGGTGCGCAGCGGCACACCGGCGCCACTGGTGCAGCGCCTGTCGCGCGAGCTGCATGACATCGTGCAGTCGGCAGATTTCAGGAAGCGCTACGACGACATCGGCGCATTCACCGTGGGCAACACGCCGGAGGAGTTCGGTCGCTTCATCCAGACCGAGACGGTCAAGTGGACCGCCGTTGTGAAGCAGGCGGGCATCCAGCCCAACTGATACCTGGATGAGATCTTGCTTTGCTGTTCGTCATGGAGTGTTCGGAGTGCGTCGTTCGGTCAGAGCGACTGTTGATCGATCCGCACAAGCGCAACGCTCATCGTGCACAGGGCATCGGGTGCTCCCCGCAGCGAAATAAAGGAGGAGGCCGCAGGCCGGGGGACATTCGCGGAGGGGAGTACCCGGTGTCCTGTGCACTCGCCCCGAAAGCCCTGAGCAAGATCGAAAAACACACCAAATGCCAACGTAGTAGAAAACCGAAATGAGCTGGACCCCGAAGAAGGCCATCACCCCCGCCGAACTGCAGACCTTGCTGCTGGCCGAGCCAGCAGAAGAACTGGCCCTGCTCGACGTGCGCGAAACCCGTTGGTTCGTGCAGCGCCACCCCAACCTCGCACGCAATGCGCCATTCAGCGGCCTCGAACTGCAGATCGGCACATTGGTGCCGCGTCGCACCACACCCGTGGTTCTCTACGACGACTACAACGCGCCCGACGGCGCCGCGCACGCCGCAGAAGCACTGCTCACGCGCATCGGCTACACCGACGTGCGCACGCTAGACGGCGGCCTGCAACGCTGGGTGACCGAAGGCCTGCCCGCCATCGACGGCTACGGCACGCTGGTCAAGGCCTTCGGTGATCGCGCCCGCCTGCACTACGGCACGCCGGCCCTGTCCACCGAGGCGCTGCGGGCACGCCAGCGCGACGGCTTGCCGACCACGTTGATCGATGCCCGCCCGCGTGCGGAGTTCGAGTTCCTGTCGCTGCCCGGTGCACGCAACCATGCCGGCACCGAACTGGCACTGCGCCACTTCGCACCGCGCGACACGGCCCACGTGTGGGCCATCAACTGCTTCAGCCGCACACGCGGCATCATCGGCGCCACCACGCTGCGGCTGCTCGGCAATGCACCCGACGCGGTGTTCGTCGAAGACGGCGTCATGGCCTGGGGCCTGCAGGGCGCGCCGACCGTCCAGAACGCTGCCCCCGAGGACGAGCTTCCGCCCGAATCGCCCCAGGTGCTGCGCCGCATCGCCGACGAACTCATCGAACGCCTCGCCCTGCCTCTGGCCGATGCCGGGCAGCTCGCGCGCTGGCGCACCGACGACACACGCACGCTCTACATCTTCGACGTGCGGCCCACCGCCGATCCGGCCCTGTCTGGCACGGCCGTGCAGCACGTGCCCGGTGGCCAGCTGCTGATGCATTTCGAGAACCTCATCGGCACGCGCGGCGCTCGCATCGTGCTGCTCGACGACCCGGCCCATCGCCTGCGCGCGGCCGTCACCAGCTTCTGGCTCACGCAGCTCAACCAGGCCGAGGTGCACATCTACGGCGGCGATGCGTTCCAGCCGGAACAGGCCCCGCCCGCAGCCTCGGTCACCGTCAAAGAAGCACCCCAGGCACTCGACCATGCCGGCCTTGCCCAACTGCGCAGGAACGGCGCCGTCACGGTGATCGACGTCGGCCCCAGCCTGGACTTCGAACGCGGCCACCTGCCCGGCGCGCTCTACATGCTGCCGGCCTCGCTCGCGCCCCTGGCCGCGCATGCCGCGCCCGGCCGCACGCTGGTCTTCACCTCGCCCGATGGCGCGGTGGCGGCCCGCGTGGCGCGCGATGCGCACCGGCGCTGGCCGGGTTCGGGGGCGGTGTTCACCTGGCTCCAGGGCGGAACGCAGGGCTGGAAGGCCTCAGGGCGGCCGCTGACGACCGCATTCGTGCCGGCCCAGCTCCTGACCCCGTTCGACGACGACTGGGGCTCGGTGATGCGTGTGTTCGGTCCGCGCCGCGATGCGGCCTGGGCCGACTACCTGGCGTGGGAGCGCGCGCTGTCCGAGCGGGTCGTGCAAGACCCGTCGGTGCGCTTTCGCTTCTTTCCCTGGCCGCCGCTCAGCGCGCAGGCGCAGGCGTCGGATCGGGCAGCTCGATCTTGATGTCGAGCACTTCGAGGTTGTCCTGGGTTTCCAGGTGCACCTTGATGTCGTCCGCGTTGATCGACACGTACTTGGAAATCACTGCCACCAGCTCGCGCTGGAGTTCGGGCAGATAGTCGGGGCGCTTCTTGCCGCTGAGGCTGGAGCGCTCGTGCGCGAGGATGATCTGCAGGCGCTCTTTCGCGACGCTTGCAGTCTTCTTCTTCTCGCCGAGCAGGAACGAGAGAAACGACATGCCTACTTACTCCCGAAAATCCGCTTGAAGAAGCCCGGCTTCTCGGCGTCGACGAAGCGCATCGGTTTCTCTTCGCCGAGAAAGCGCGCCACCACGTCGCTGTAGGCCTGCGCCACGTCGGTGTCCTTGTCGTGGATCGCCGGCACGCCCTGGTTGGAGGCATGCAGCACGCTTTCCGACTCGGGGATCACGCCGATCAGCTTGATGCGCAGGATGTCCTGGATGTCTTCCAGCGAGAGCATCTGCCCGCCCGCCACCCGGTTCGGGTTGTAGCGGGTGATGAGCAGGTGCTCCTTGATGGGGTCGCCGCCGTCCTTGGCACGCTTGGTCTTGCTGCTGAGCATGCCCAGGATGCGGTCGGAGTCGCGCACCGAAGAGACTTCGGGGTTGGTCACGATCAGCGCCTCGTCGGCGAAGTACATCGCCATCATGGCGCCGGTCTCGATGCCGGCGGGCGAGTCGCAGACGATGTATTCGAAGTCCATCGCGGCCAGGTCGGCCAGGATCTTCTCGACGCCTTCCTGCGTCAGGGCTTCCTTGTCGCGCGTCTGCGAGGCGGCCAGCACGAAGAGGTTCTCGCACTGCTTGTCCTTGATGAGCGCCTGGCTCAGGTTGGCTTCGCCCTGGATGACGTTGATCAGGTCGTACACCACGCGGCGTTCGCATCCCATGATCAGGTCCAGGTTGCGCAGGCCCACGTCGAAGTCGATCACGGCCGTCTTCTTGCCCGCGAGGGCCAGGCCCGATGCAAAGCTGGCGCTCGTGGTCGTCTTGCCGACGCCGCCCTTGCCCGAAGTCACCACCACAATTTTGGCCATGGCCATTCCTTCTTGTTTCGATTCAGTTGTTGGTTGTCAGGGTCGTCGCGTTCCGTGAGCCGGTGATCCGGGTCATGGAATCGCGTCGATCGCGATTTTCTTGCCGTCCAAGCGCACCTGGGCCGACTTGCCCAGCACCGTGTCGGGCAGCGGCACCTCATTCGTCCGGTAGATCCCGGCGATGGCCACCAGCTGCGCTTCCATGCAGGTCGAGAAGATCCGCGCCTCGGTGTTGCCGCGCGCGCCGGCAATCGCCTTGCCGCGCAGCGGTGCATACACATGCACGTTGCCGTCGGCAATGACCTCGGCGCCGAAGCTCACCACCGCCGTCACCACCACGTCGCCGCCACGGGCGTAGACCTGCTGGCCCGAGCGCAGCGGCTTGTCGATCAGCAGCGTGCCGTTGGCCGGCACCGGCACTTCGCGCACGATCTGCGGCGCTTCCGACGCGGCCGGGGCCTCGGCGGGCGGGGCAGGGGGGCGGGGCGCGGGCGCCGAGGGCATGGCCGCCAGCGACAGGCCGGCGGCACGGGCCGCGGCGTTCTGGGCGGCATTGCCGCCGCGCACGGCGATCGGCTGGGTCTGGTGGCGCGCCAGCAGGCTGCGCAGGGCGGCGAAGTCGATCTCGGCGGTGGCGTCGGCATTGCCGCCGTCCTCGTCCTGCCCTTGCAGCAGCGAGAGGTCGATCACCACCGGCTCCTGCTCGAAGAAGTCGGGAGAGTCGGCCAGCTGGGCGTCGAGTGCCTCGGCCAGCACGTCCAGGTCGGACGTCTTGAGGATCACTGCAATCAGCGGCAGCGTGGCGCTCTTGAATTCGAAAACCGCCTTGGTGCGCGCGGCGGAGACATCGGCCATTGGGAAAACGTCGGTGCGAAAAGCGTTGGAGTCTAACGGGCGCGGGCTTCCGGCCGGTGACCGGCCCCTCTTTCAAGTACCCGGCACAACACTTCTTGCACGACGTTTCACTTTCCCAAGGGTCAGGCGTTGCGCGATTTGCCCAGCAGCGCGTAGAGGAGGATCGCCCCGAAAGTGGCGGTTCCGATGCCACCCAGCGCGAAGTCGCCGAACTTCAGCGTGAAGTCGCCCGTGCCGATGATCAGCGTGATCGCCGCCACGATCAGGTTCTTGTTCTGCGAGAAGTCGACCTTGTTGTCGACCCAGATCTTGGCGCCGGCAATGGCGATCAGGCCGAACACCACGATGCTCACGCCGCCCATCACCGGCAGCGGAATCGCCTGGATCAGCGCGCCGAACTTGGGGCTGAAGCCCAGCACCAGCGCGATCAGCGCCGCCACCACGAACACCGCGGTGGAGTAGATGCGCGTGGCCGCCATCACGCCGATGTTCTCGGCGTAGGTCGTCACGCCCGTGCCGCCGGCCGCGCCGCTCACCACCGTGGCGATGCCGTCGCCGATGAAGGCGCGGCCCATGTAGGGGTCGAGGTTGCGGCCGGTCATGGCCGTCACCGCCTTCAGGTGGCCGAGGTTTTCCGCCACCAGGATGATCGCTACCGGTGCGATCAGCAGCATCGCGTTGGCCGTGAACACCGGCGTGGTGAAGGTCGGCATGCCGACCCAGGCCGCGTTGGCGATGCCGCTCAGGTCCACCGGCTTGCCCCAGCCCAGGCCGTTGGTCAGCACCGCGTAGACCACCGTGGCCAGGATCAGCCCGGCCAGGATCAGCAGGCGCTGCAGCATGCCGCGCGCGAACACCGCCACCAGGCCCACGCACAGGAAGGTCACGGCCTGCATCCACGACTCGAAATTGCTGGCCGCCATGTTCTTGATCGGCACGCTCGCCAGGTTGAGCCCGATCACCGCCACCACCGCGCCCGTGACCACCGGCGGCATGAAGCGCTCGATCCACCCCGTGCCGATGGCCTGCACCAGGGCGCCGATCAGGATGTAGACCACCCCGCAGGCGATGATCCCGCCGAGCGCCACCGCGATATTGGCGTTGGGCCCCTTGCCCGCGTAGCCGCTGGCCGCGATCACCACGCCGATGAAGGCGAAGCTCGAACCCAGGTAGCTGGGCACCTTGCCGCCGGTCACGAAGTAGAAGATCAGCGTGCCGATGCCGCTCATCAGGATCGCGATGTTGGGGCTGAAGCCCATCAGGATCGGCGCCAGCACCGTGGCGCCGAACATCGCGATGACGTGCTGCACGCCCATCGCGCCGGTCTGCAGCCAGGGCAGCCGCTCGTCCGGCGCGATGACCGCGCCGTTGGCCAGCGCGGACGCCGGTCTTTCAGTCCAGTTGAACATGTCTTCTTTGCTCCTCTTGAGGGGGTGTCGGTTGGTGGTGGTCGTCGAATCGCCTGCGCTTGTCCCAGCGCGCCCTGGCTCTCCCGGGGCGTGATTGTGGTCGAAGCGTCTCGTGCTGAACATCCGGGAGCACAGCAGGGGCGGCGTGCGCGCGAGAAGAATGTGAACCGGCAATTTGCGGCCCGACCGTGACGGATTGGGTATGACGTCCCGGCGTATGTCTCTAGCCTCGCGGCGTCACAACATCAACAACGGGAGGAAAGATGGCCAACGAAACCATGAGGATGAGTGCCGCGGGCATGTCCGAGCTTCGCCGCCGGGAGCGCGCCGTTCTGCGGTACTACGACGACGTGGCAAACAACTGCACCTTCGGCGCCGGCACGCTGGCTCACCTGGGCGGATGCACCGCCGAAGAACTGGGACGCACCGTCACGGTCGCTCAAGTGGATGCTGCACTGGCCTCCAGGGTCGCCTCGGCCGAAGAGACGGTGCGCCGCCGCGTGACCCGTCAGACGCTCACACAGGAACAGTTCGACGCACTGGTGAGTTTCACTTTCTACGCGGGCCCGACCGGCGCGCGCAGAACCCTCGACGCCGCGGATCGCGGCAGCCATGCGGATGTGGCGGCGAACATGACCAATCACGTTTTCATTCATCCCAGAGATGCCAGTGGCCGCAGGGGACGGGCGGTCAGGTCCTCCGGGCTCGTGAACCGGCGCCGTGAAGAGGTGACGCCGTTCCAACCCGTCGCGCCGTCCCGATGAACACAGGACGTCTTGCTGCGTGCTTGTGGCTCATCGCCATGAGCTTTTGCGCGTCGGCGCTTGCGCAGCCTTCCGAAAAGTCCGTCGAAGCGCCTTCCGCCCAAGAAGTCCTGTCCGCACTCTCCCGGCGCAGCCAGCTGCCCGAGGAAGAACTGAGCCGCCTGACCGCAGATTGCGCTGCCGACCAGCAGAGCATGTACTTCTGCGCTTACCGCGATGTGGTGGCGGCCGAGCTGACGCTCGATCGCGTGGTCGCGGACAAGGTGCATGGGCGCCCCGCGTGCAAAGGGGCGATCGAAGCCAGGGTCGAGCGGTGGAAGGCTGCCCGCGACCGGGCATGTACAAAGCGCGCCGCCAGGGCGTGGGGCGGCGGCTCCATGGAGCCCACTGCGCGGAGTGCCTGCCTCGCGGAGGACACGGGGCGCCTGGTCAGGCAGGCGCAGCGCCTGGACAGCTGCCCGCGGAAATAGCGCGGAAATCGGGCGAGCGAAAGCGCGGCCGCCGCCTCAGCGCGGCTGCAGCACCGCCATCGTGATGCGCGACACGCAGGTCAGCTCGCCCGCCTCGTTCGTCAGGTCGATCTGCCAGACCTGCGTGGTGCGGCCCCGGTGCACCGGGCGCGCCGTGCCGATGACCCAGCCGCTGGTGACCGAGCGGATGTGGTTGGCGTTGATGTCCAGGCCCACGGCGCGGTCGCCTTCGGGGGCCGAGTAATGGGCGCCGCAGGAGCCCAGCGTTTCGGCCAGCACCACCGACACGCCGCCGTGCAGGATGCCGTAGGGCTGGCGGGTGCGTTCGTCGACCGGCACGCGGGCGCGGATGAAGTCGTCGCCCACCTCCAGGAACTCCATGCCCAGCGTGGCGACGGCGGTGCCGACATGGTTGCGGGTCAGTTCTTCGACGGTGATTTCTTTTTTCCAGATACGCATTCGGTTCTCTCCGGTACAGGGTGTCGGGAAACTATAGCGATGGCGGCTGACAACGGCAGTCGCCTTTGCGTGCTACCTTGGGCCGATGAAGCACCCGGCCCGACCTTGGCTCATCGGCATCGCCGCCGTGCTGGTGCTGGGCGTCGGGGTGCTGGTGCTCGTGGTGCGCGCCAAGTTGCCCACCGGCGCCGAGGTGGCCGCGCAGGTTGCCGCCAGCTTCGAAAAGCGCTTCGGCGTCGCGCTCAAGGTCGGCGGTGCTCACTGGTCGTTGCTGCCGGCGCCCGTGCTGGTGCTGACCGACATCGCCACCGAGCAGCCGCGCCCCATCACCCTGCGCCGCATCGCGCTGCAGCTCAAGTTGGCGCCGCTGCTGCACCGCGTCATTGCCGTCGACGACGTCGAGATCGACAGCCTCGTGCTGCCGCGCACCTCCGTGCAGGCCTTTCGCGGCAAGGGCCCCAAGCCGGCGGAGGGCGACGGCAACCTCGTCGCGCTGCCCACGCCCTGGACGCTGGCGCCCGTCCCCGTGGAACTGCTGCGCTGGCGCGACGTGGTCTGGATCGACCGGCGCGACATCTCACTGGCCTACGACGGCGAGATCGCCTTCGACCCCGAATGGCGTCCGCGCCAGGCCCGCATCGAGCGGGCCGGCGTGTCGCCGCCGGTGCGCCTGCGGCTGGACCGCGAGGCCGGGCAGGACCGCTGGCGCACCCGCATCGACGCGGGCGGCGGCACCTGGAACGGCGTCGCGCGCTTCGAGACACTGGCCGACGGCAAGCTGCGCGCGTCGGCCGAACTCGATCCGCACCAGATCGACATCGAAAGCCTGGTGCAGGCCTTCGGCCGCAGCACCCCGGTGGCGGGCAAGGTCTCGGGCCATTCCACGCTGGAGGCGCAGACCGACAAGGCGCAGGACCTGGGCGCGCTGATGCGCAGCCTGCACACCCGCACCACCTTTTCGGTCCAGCCCGCCACGCTCACCAAGCTGGACATCGCCAAGGCCGTGAGCACCGCCGGCATCAGCCGCGGCGGCCGCACGGCACTGGACGAACTTACCGGCACGCTCGACACCCAGTCCACCGACGACGGCGTGGTGATGCAGTACAGCAACCTCCAGGCGCGCTCGGGCGTGCTCAGCGCGAGCGGCAAGCTGCGCCTGTTCAACCGCAAGATCGATGGCGAAGTGGCGGTCGATCTGGTCGACGGCGTGGTCGGCGTGCCGCTCAAGATCGGCGGCACGGTGAGCGACCCCGAGCTGTCGTTGACCGGCGCCGCGCTCACGGGCGCGGCCATCGGCAGCGCGGTGCTGCCGGGCGTGGGCACCGCCATCGGCGCGCGCGTGGGGCAGCAGGTCGAAAAGCTGTTCGGCGGCGGCAAGCCGGCACCCGCCAAACCGCAGCCCAGACCTAGCCGAAAGCCTTGAGCACCGCCGGCACCGTCAGCACCGCCGTGTAGTAGCCCATGAACTGCACGCCGGTGTTGAAGCCGATGGCACGCGAGAGCAGCCCGCCGAGCAGGCCCATCGTCAAGATCACCAGCAGGCCGAGCAACTGGCCTTCCCACACGCTGATCACCACGATCAGCCCGACGAAGGTCGCGATGATCGCCTCGTGGCTCACCTTGCGCGACACGAACAGCGCCGCGCGGCGCGCGAAGTTCATCGTGAACGGATACGCCACCAATGCCGCGAGCACCACCGCCAGCATGCCGTAGCCCAGAAACTCCCAGTGGTTCAGCAGGTTGTGCAGGTTGTGCGTCTGGCCCGTGGCCGAGTCGATGGTGAACACCGGCGGCGCATTGAAGAGCGGCGCCGCCGGGCCGGCCGCCACCGGGCTCAGCGGCAGGCCGATGGCGATCAGCGGGATCAGCGCCTCGGCGATGTAGGTCGCCTCGGTCACGCCGTTGCGCGCGGCCAGCGTGGTCGTGAGGCGGTGGTACGCATGCTTGATGCGCGAGCCCACCAGTTCGCCCAGCACCACCGTCATCGCGACCGGGCTGAACACGAAGGTGGCGCTGGAGATCGCGGCGGTGGCAAAGGTCCACTTCACCTGGCCCCGGTCGAGCACCTTGAACGGATTGGGAAAGTAGCCCGACCAGCCCTTCACGTCCGGCGCGAGCGAAAAGGTGCGGACCTTGTCGCGCTTCATGCGCGCACGCGCGGCCGGCGAGATCACCGAGAACAGGTCGGCCACCAGCGGCCCGATCGCAATGCCCAAAAAGTAGCTGATGCTCAGCTTCACGCCGTACTTGCCGGTGAGCGCCTGCAGCGCCACGATCACCATCACGAACGGCACCAGCGTGGCCACCGAGGCCCAGCGCCCGCTCGAAAAATAGGCAATGGCCACGGCCGCCACCACGAAGATCCACGGCGCCGCCTTGGTGATGGCCGCGCCGTAGGGCGCCAGCAGCACCGCGAACAGCACGGCCAGCGGCACGGCGATGAAGGCCGCGATGATCGCGCCCGACACCATCTTGCGCAGCGCGATGTGCGGCACGCCCAGGTTGCGCAGCACGTTCGCGTCCTGCAGCAGCGGCGTGGCCATGGTGTCGCCCGGAATGCCGAGCAGGGCGGTGGGCACCGCGTGCGTCATGTGCTTGGCCACGGCGGCCGCCAGGAAGAAGGTGAACACGCCTTCGGGCGGCACGCCGAGCAGCACCACCAGCAGCGTGAGCGGTGCGAGCGTGGTGGTTTCGTCGGTGCCCGAGACAAGGCCGATGGCCGCGAACACGACGGCGCCCACGAGGCCCATGCCCGTGGCGACGAGGATCTGGTTGAGGAGCGCGGCTTCGATCACGGTGCGGCTCCTTCGGTATTGCGAGCACGGGGCTTGTACGACGCGAACAGGCCGTAGATCTCCAGCTCCTTCATCTCGCGCACCACCGACGGCGGCAGGTCGTCCACCGAGCCCAGGTCGCCGTGCTCGCCGGCCAGTTCGGCCAGTACCTCTTCGCGCCAGCGCGGATCGGCCTCGGCGCCTTCGACCACCTCGCGCTTCGGCGTGAAGAGCTTCGCGCAGAGCAGGCCTGACACCACGCAGCCGCCCAGGCCGGCGAGCATGGCGTAGGCGCGCGCCAGCTCGGGCGTGCTCACGGTGCTCATGAGCACGCGGCTCGCCGCGAGATAGCCCGCCAGGCTCACCACGACGCCGATGACGATCGACCACGCGAGATGGCCCAGGTCGGCCGTGTCGCCCCATATCTCCACCAGCCGCCAGCGGGTGGGCGTTGCACTGTCTGCGCTCATTTTTCGATGTCTCCGTCTGTGGTTATCCGACGGCCGCGTGTGCGGCCGCCGCGGTATCGGCCGCGGTCCGTTGCGCGGGGCTCTCCCGCTTGGTTTTCTGGTGTGCCTACTTCTTGCGCAGCGCGTCGAGCAGCGCCACGGCGCGGTCGGTGCGCACGTCGTGCTCGGCCGCCATCTGCTTGGCGATGCTGTCGATCTCGTCGCCCGTGGCGCCCGCGACCAGTGCGATGTTGCGGGCATGCAGCGCCATGTGGCCGCGCTGGATGCCTTCGGTGGCGAGGGCGCGCAACGCGCCCAGGTTCTGCGCGAGGCCCACGGCCACGGCGACTTCGCCGAGTTCCTGCGCCGACTTCACGT
The DNA here is from genome assembly GCF_043658315.1 of Variovorax sp. VaC1. Classification (NCBI taxonomy): domain Bacteria; kingdom Pseudomonadati; phylum Pseudomonadota; class Betaproteobacteria; order Burkholderiales; family Comamonadaceae; genus Variovorax; species Variovorax sp. VaC1. Next base: position 496,971 of record NZ_JBIGLT010000005.1, read on the forward strand.
CGAGGATCTTCAGCGCGAGCCTTGCGAGCGGGTGCGTCTTGGTGGCGCCGCCGACCAGGCCCACCGGCATCGGCATCTCGATGGTGCCGACCAGCGCGCCGCTCGTGTCCTTCTCCCACGTGGTCAGCGAGGTGTAGCGCCCGCTGCGGCAGGCGTAAGCGTGTGCGCCGGCTTCGACCGCGCGCCAGTCGTTGCCGGTCGCGACGATCACCGGATCGACGCCGTTCATGATGCCCTTGTTGTGCGTGGCTGCGCGGTACGGGTCGATGGCCGCGAAGGTGTAGGCATCGATCACGCCCTCGACCACTTCTTCGCCGCTGCGCTCGCGCGTGGCCAACACGGAAGGCGCGAGCCGCACGCGTGCACGCGCCAGCCGCAGGTCCGCCAGATTCGAGAGGATGCGAAGGCGCACCGTGCCGCCCGTGAGCTTCTCGACCAGCGGCGACACCGCCTCGGCCATCGTGTTGACGGTGTTCGCGCCCATCGCGTCGCGCACGTCGACGACGAGGTGCATCACCACCATCGCGCCGCGCGGCGTGTCGCCGAACACATGCACCTCGATGTCGCGGCAACCGCCGCCCAGGCCGATCAGCACCTTGTCGCGGCTGTTCGCCACGGCCAGGATTTCGTCGCGCGCACGCAGCAATGCGAGCCGCGCGCCGTACGGGTCGGTGATGCCGATTACCTGCACCTGCGCGCGCATCAGCGGTCCGGTGCTCGACGCCTCGAAGCCGCCGCCTTCGCGCGCCAGCTTGGCCATGAACGATGCGGCCGCCACCACCGAGGGTTCTTCCACCGCCATCGGCACGAGGTAGTCGCGCCCATTGACGGTGAAGTTGCCGGCCACGCCCAGCGGCAGCTCGAAGGTGCCGATCACGTTCTCGACCATGCCGTTGGCTCGGTCCACGCTCAATGCGCCGGGTTGTGCGAGCAGCGCCACCTCGTCGTCGGTGAGCGACGCGGCCTGTGCAATGTGGGCGAAGCGCTGCACGGGCGTGAGCGCGCGAAAGTTGGGAATGCGGGAGTCGGCGACCATCGTTGCTTGTCTCTTCGGAAGATGAATTCGGGAGCAGGCAATTTAGGTCGGCTGTACCGCCGGCGGAAGGCACAGTTTGGCGGGACAGTGCGGACAGTGGTGCGCGAAGGCAGGGCGCTGTGTCACAGTCGGCGCCCATGACTTCCATTGCCGATTCGCTCGCCGACACCCTTGCGCGCCAGATCGCCAGCGGTGCCTACAAGGCCGGCGACAAGCTGCCTTCGTTGCGTGAACTCGCGCAGCTGCACCGTTATGCCAAGAACACCGTCGTGGCCGCCTTCGAGCTGCTGGTGTCGCGCGGGCTGGTCGAGCCGCGCCGTGGCTCGGGCTACTTCGTGCTGCCGCAGAAACAGGCGACCAGGCCGATGGAAGAAGACGCGGGCAGCCTTGGCCGCGCCATGGACATCGTGTGGCTCATGCGCGAGCAACTGAAAACGCAGCCCGACGCCATCGCCGTGGGCGATGGTTTTCCACCGGTCGAATGGCTGGCCGACGTGCGCCTGGACAAGTACCACCCGAAGGTGGTGCGCACCGGGCTCGGCGCCTTGTTCCGTTATGGCAGCCGCTTCGGCTACGGGCCGCTGCGCGATCACCTCGTGCGCAAGCTCGCCGACTTCGGCATCGGCGCCGAGCCGAGGCAGATCGTGCTGACGCATGGCGCCAACGAGGCGATGGACATCGTCATCCGCTACTTCGTGCCGCCGGGCGGCAAGGTGCTGGTGGACGACCCTGGCTACTACCCGCTGTTCGGCAAGCTCAAGCTCGCGGGTGCGCAGATGCTCGCCGTGCCGCGGCTGGCCGACGGCCCCGACCTCGACGTGCTCGAGCAGCTGCTGATCGCCGAGCGGCCGCGCCTCTTCTTCACGCAGTCGCTGGCGCACAACCCCACGGGCTCCGACATCTCGCCGGCCAAGGCGTTTCGCGTGCTGCAGCTGGCGCAGAAGTACGACCTGCTGATCGTCGAGAACGACCCGCTGGCGGACTTCAAGCCCACGGCCTTGCCCCGGCTCTCGGCGCTGGACCAGCTCGAACGCACCATCTACATCGGCAGCTTCTCGAAGTCGTTCTCGGCCGCGCTGCGCGTCGGCTTCATCGCCTGCGGTGCCGATCTGGCGAGCGACCTTGCGGACCTGAAGGCGCTGATCCACGTGAGCAGCTCGGAGTACAGCGAGCGCACGGTCGACGTGATCCTTCGCGAAGGTCATTACCAGCGGCACCTGAACCGTTTGCAGAACCGGCTCGGCGAAGCGACGCGCAATGCGCTCAAGCTGTTCGACGCGGTGGATGCCGAAGTCTTCGCGCGCAGCCCGCAGTCGCTCTACGTCTGGGCCGCGCTGCCGGGCGTGGACGATTCGCTGGCCTTCGCCAAGGCGCTGCTGCCGCGCAAGATCGTCATGGCGCCGGGTCGCATCTTCAGTGTCGATTCGACGCAGGTGTCGCGCTGGTCGCGCTTCAACGTGGGCGCCATGGCCGACCCGCGTTTCGCGAAGGCACTGCGCACCGCGTTGCGGCGGCGCGGCGGCTGATCGACCCCAATCAACCCCGGAAGCGCTCGCGCAACTGCTTGCGGTTGAGCTTGCCCACGGCCGTCTTCGGAATTTCGTCGGCGAACAGCACGCGCTGCGGCTTCTTGTACGAGGCGAGCTGGTCGGCCACATGCGCGATCAGCTCGGCTTCGCTCGCCTGTTGCCCCGCGCGCAGCACCACCACGGCGGTGACGATCTCGACCCACTTCTCGTGCGGCAGGCCGATCACCGCGCATTCGCGCACGGCCGTGTGCGTCATCAAGGCGTTCTCGACCTCGCGCGGATAGACGTTGTAGCCGCCGCTGATGATCATGTCCGAGGTGCGGTCCTTCAGGTGCAGGAAGCCGCGTTCGTCGAACACGCCCACGTCGCGCGTGCGCACCCAGCCGCCTTCGACGAAGGTCTCGGCATTGAGCGCGGCCGCGTTGTAGTAGCCCGCCACGGCGGAGGGCGCGCGCACCGCGATCTCGCCGGGCGTGCCCGGTGGCACGTCGTTGCCTGCTTCGTCGATCAGCCGCATCTCGATGTCGAGCGCCGGCTGGCCGCAGGCGTCGAGCAGGTCGTCGGTGTGGTCCTCGGGCCGCAGCACCGCCAGGCACAGCGGCGCCTCGGTCTGGCCGTAGTACTGCCAGAAGCGGTGCCGGCCCCACGCCGCCATGGCGCGCTGGATCACCGTGCGCGGCATCGGCGAGGCGCCGTAGATCACGTAGCGCAGGGCCTCGACGTCGGTGGTGGCGATGTCGGCGTGCTCGAACAGCATCTGCAGCATCGTCGGCACCAGGTTGATGGCGGTGATGCGCTCGGCCTGCAGCGTGCGCAGGAACAGGCCCGGCTCGAAGCCCGGCAGGATGACCGTGCGCCCGCCGCGCAGCCAGAAGGGCAGCACGAACACGCCGCTGGCGTGGATCAGCGAAGCCGCATGCAGCATCGCGTCGTCGGGCGTGGCCGGCAACAGGTTCAGCAGCACGTTGCGGCAGATCGCGGCGTAAGAAGCCTGCGTGTGCTGCGCCGCCTTCAGCGTGCCGGTGGTGCCCGAGGTGAAGAGCGTGAGCACCACGTCGTCGTGCGAAGGCGTGAAGGCGGGCGCTTCAGCAGGACACGACGCAGCCTGCGCGAGCAGGTCGGCGGCGCCGGGCAGGGCCGCGCCCATGCCCATGCACACCAGCGTGGGCACGGCCTCGCGCAGGGCGGCCGCGCGTTCGGCGAGGTCGGCGCCGAACACCAGGTGCGTGCTGCCGGTTTCCGCGAGCATGCGCGCGTGTTCCGCCAGCGACAGCCGCGAATTGAGCGGCACGCGGTTGATGCCGGCCTTCACGCAGGCGAAGTCCAGCGGCACGCTGTGCAGGCCGTTGTTCAGCAGCAGCGCCACGCGCGTGTGCGGCGCCGCACCGGCCGCGTGCAGCGCATGCGCGAGCTGGCTGCTGAGGCGATCGACCTCGGTGAAAGTCAGCGTCTTGTCGCCGAACACGATGGCCGTGCGCGGACCGTGCTGCAGCGCGCCGCGCCGGATCAGGTCGAGGTAGGTCGGGCCACGGGCGGGTGGGGTGGCGGACGGCGTGGAATGCAAGAGGAGTCTCCTGTCGTTTCTATGGAGGGGGAGGGCGGTGCGGCTCAGCGCCTGAACTCGCCATGGCGCCCGGCGCCGCCGGCGAAGCGCGCGGCACCGGCCTGGCCTTCGGCAAAGACGATCGGCACGCCCTGCGCGCCTTCGCGGCGCAGGGCCTCGGCCAGCGGCAGGTCCCACTGGCCGTAGGCGGAGTCGCGGTCGGTCAGCATGCATTGCTGCGGGAAGCCGGCGATCTGGCGCGCCAGTTCCTGCGCGGCCGCGAGCGCGCCACCCGGTGGCGTGACGCGGTTGACCAAGCCCATCGCCAGCGCCTCGGCGGCGCCGACCGGGCGGCCCGTGAGGATCATGTCGAGCGCACGGCCCATGCCCACGATGCGCGGCAGGCGCACCGTGCCGCCGTCGATCAGCGGCACGCCCCAGCGGCGGCAGAACACGCCGAGCACGGCGTCGTCGTCGGCCACGCGCAGGTCGGCGAGCAGCGCCAGCTCGAGCCCGCCCGCCACCGCATAGCCGTTCAGCGCCGCGATCAGCGGCTTCGACAGCGCCATGCGGGTCGGCCCCATCGGCCCGCTGCCACCGCCATCGGGGTCGAGTTCGTTGCGGCGCGCGGGGTCGCCCACGGCGGTGAGGTCGGCGCCCGCGCAGAAGTTGCCGCCCGCGCCGGTCAGCACCGCCACGCGCAGCGCATCATCGGCCTCGAAGCGCTCGAAGGCTTCGCGCAGCCCGACGGCCACGGTGCCGTCGACCGCATTGCGCTTGTCGGGGCGGTTCAGCGTGATGGTGCAGACCGTGCCGTCCGCGTCGTAGTTCACATAGGGGGAGACCATGAGGGTTTCCTTTCGGGGCAAAATTACATGCTCAATTGTTCGTGGCCATCGTAGGAAATATTTCAAAATTACGCAAACATGGACAAGATATGTAATGTTCCGGTCGATGTTCCGAGCGCGTCCGACCTGATTCTCGACCTGCTGGTGGCCCACGGCGACACGCTGACTTCGCAGGCCCTGTGCCGGGCCGGGGCGCTCATGGGCATCGGCGAGACGACGCTGCGCGTGGGACTGACGCGCCTGGCAAGCGACGGCAAGATCGGGCGCGGCGAGCGCGGCAGCTACAGCCTCAACCGCGCGGGGCCGGCCTTGTCGCGCGCGGTCGACGACTGGCAGCACAAGCAGGCGCAGGCCATCGCATGGCAGGGCGACTGGCTCGCGGTGCATGACGCCAGCGTGCCGCGCACCGAAAAGACGGCCTGGCGCCACCACAGCCTGGCGCTCACCTTGCGCGGCTTTGCCCCGCTGCGCGAGCGCCTGCACATCCGGCCCGACAACCTCGCGGGCGGGCTCGCGGCCGAACGCGTGCATCTGCAGGCACTGGGCCTGTCGACGCAGGCGCTGGTGTTCCGGCTGGCCGATCTCGACGACGCGGCGCAGGCCGCCTCGCGCAAGCTGTGGGACGTGCGCACGCTGGCGGCCAACTACCGGCGCCTACAGACGGGGCTCGAACGCAGCGAGAAGCGCCTGCGCACCCAGCCGCTCGAAGTCGCGGTGCGCGAATCTTTGTTGCTGGGGCGCGCCGTCATCGCGCACCTGATCCGCGATCCGCTGCTGCCGGCCGAACTCATGTCCCCCGAGCCGCGTGCCGCGCTGCTGGTGGCGACGCGGCGCTACCAGGCCAAGGCGCTGCAGTTGTGGCGCCAGTGGCTGGCACAGCCCACTGCCTGAAGCGCGCGGCAGCCGGCTTCAGCGCAGCCGCACCACCTGCGCATCGCCGGGCACGCGCGCATGCAGCCGCGCTACCTCGGCCGCACGCCGGGTCAGCACCGCGCGCTGGTTGATGTAGCCCTTGTCGGTGATCTCGCCCGCGTCCAGGCTCGGCGGTTCGGCCAGCACCAGCGCGCAAGCCGGGTATTGCGACGAACCCGCGCCTTCGTCGCGCAGCGCGCGCAGCACCTCGACGATGCGCGTGCCCATTGCCTCAGAAGACAGCGCGGCGCCTTGCGGGCTGGCGAACACCAGCATGCCGATCTCGTCGCGGTCGTGGCCGGTCAGCACCACGTCTTGCACGTGCGGCGCGAGCAGCGACACCAGCTTCACGCGCAGCGTGCCCACCGACACCCAGGTGCCGGTCGAGAGCTTGAAGTCTTCGGCCACGCGGCCGTTGAAGATCACGCCGTGCGTCGGTTCCGCAGGGTTCGCGAGAAAGCCGGCATCGCCGATGCGGTAGTAGCCTTCCTCGTCGAAAGCCTCGGCGGTTTCACGTGGTGCATCGCGGTAGCCGGGGAACACCGAGACGCCTTTCACCCGCATCTCCAGCTTCTCGCCGTTGGGCACGAACTTGAGTTCGAGCCCCGGCAGCGGCGCACCGATGCAGCCGGCACCGTCGAGCTTCCAGTGCGCGGAGGTGATGGCGGGCGAGGTCTCGGTCGCGCCCCACGAGGTGGTGAGCCACAGCGGCCGCGTGGGCCGCACACGCTGCGCCACGGCTTCGAGCCGTTGCCACGTGGAAGGCGCGAGCGCCGCCGCCGCATAGAAGGCCAGCCGCAGCCGCGAGAACACCTCGGTGGCCAGCGCGTCGTCGGCTTCGAGAAAAGGCAGCAGCATGTCGAAGCCGCGCGGCACGTTGAACAGCAGCGTGGGCTTCACCTCGCGCAGGTTGCGCACCGTCTTCTCGATGAGGCCCGGCGCGGGCCGTCCTTCGTCGATGTAGAGCGCACCGCCGTGGCACAGCACCATGTGCAGGTTGTGGTTGGCGCCGAAGGTATGGCTCCATGGCAGCCAGTCGACCAGCACCGGCTTTTCGTGCGACAGGAAGCGCCAGGTTTGCGCCATCATCTGCTGGTTGGCGCACAGCATGCGGTGCGTGTTGATGACCACCTTGGGCTTGCCGGTGGAGCCGGAGGTCAGCAGGTACTTGGCGTGGGTGTCGGGCAGGACGGCGGCGAAGGCTTCCATCACCGCCGGCGTTTCGTGCGTGGCGAGAAGTTGCTCGAAGGCCATTGCACCGGGGTGCGATTCCGCATTGCGGCTGAACACCGTGACCGCCTCGACACCACAGCCTGCGAGTGCACCGCCGTAGACCTTCGCATCCGATGCATAGATCAGCGAAGGCCCAAGTGCCTTCAGCATGCCGTGCAGCCGCGACGGGTCCTTGGCCATGCGCGAGTACGCGCTCGACAGCGAGCAGGCGGTGCGGCCGATGTGCATGGTTGCCAGCATCAGCACCGCGTGGTCGATGGCGTTGTCCGAGAGGATCACGACCGGCTTGCCCGTTGGCAGGTTCAGGTCGAGCAGGCCTTGCGCGACCGCGCCGACGGCCTGGCGCAGGGCGCGGTAGTCGAGCTTGCGCCAGCCTTCGCCGCTGTCGTCGCGTTCCGCGAAGGCCAGCGCATCGGGGGTTTCGCGTGCCCAGCGCTCCAGCCATTCGCCGATGCAACGCGCATAAGGCTTGAGCGCCATCGGCGAGCGCAGCGCGAAGGAGCCGTCGTCGAAATCGATGCGCACCGTGCGGGGTGGGGCGATCAGGTTTTCATCGAGGAGGAAGTCGGTCATTTCAATGTTCCATGGGGGCGTTGCTGTTCCTGCGACGCTTTTGTTCGGGGTGCGTGCGAATGACACCGGGTACTCCCCTCCGCGAATGTCCCCCGCTTCGCTCCTCCTTTATTTCGCTGCGGGGAGCACCCGATGCCATTCGCACATGAGCGCGGTTGTTGTGCTGGCCGATCAACCGCCGCGTCTATCGATCACGTCGATGGTGTGTTCTGCGCAGCGAAATAAAGGAGGAGGCCGCAGGCCGGGGGACATTCGCGGAGCAGAGCACGCCGTCGGCGTGAGCACACCCCGAACGCACTGCGCAACGAATCGAAGAAGCAGGTTGCATCTAGTCGAGCTTGCCCGTATCGGCCTTGGCGCGAATCAGGTCTAACAGCAGGGTGTCGCGTGCGGCTTCGAGGTCGGCCGTCTTGCGTTGACCCAATTCCTCAGCCACGCCTTGTGCCACCTTCTGCTTGAGTTCATCCGTCATCGACGGAGCCCCAAGGTCCTTCCACCAATCCTCGATCGGCCCACCCAGATGCGCAAGCACATGCGCGATGCCACCCGCGCCACCCGAGAGATGCAGGTTCATGAACGGCCCCATCACCGCCCAGCGCAAACCCGGACCGTGCGCGATGGCCGTGTCGATGTCGGCCACGCTTGCCACGCCCTCGTTGACGAGATGGAAGGCCTCGCGCCACAGCGCAGCCTGCAGGCGGTTCGCGATGTGGCCCTTGACCTCGCGCTTCACGTGGATCGGCCGCTTGCCGATGGCCGCATAGAACGCCATCGTGCGTTCGATGGCTTCGGTGGAAGTCTTCTCTCCGCCGATCACTTCCACCAGCGGAATCAGGTGCGGCGGGTTGAACGGATGCCCCAGCACCACGCGCTGCGGATGCGCGCAGCCCGACTGCACGCCGCTGATCGCCAGCCCCGACGAACTCGATGCGAGGATGGTGTCGGGCGGCGCGGCCGCATCCATGCGGCGGAACAGGTCGATCTTGAAATCCATGCGCTCGGGGCCGTTCTCTTGCACGAAGTCGGCGACCGACACGGCGTCTTCCAGGCTGTCGTGAAAGCGCAGGCGATCGACCGACGCACCTTCGGCCAGGCCGAAACGCTCCAGCGTCGACCAGTGCTGCGCCACCGCTTCGCGCAGCCGATCTTCCGCGCCCGGCGACGGGTCGGTCGCATTCACGTCGAGCCCGTGCGCCAGGAAGTACGCGGCCCAGCTCGCGCCGATCACGCCGGTGCCGACGACGGCGACGCGCTTCACGTCGGTGGAGGTGATGGGAGTAGATGCAGGGTTCATGACGACTTCCATCGCGTGCAGCGGCTCTCGGCCCGGGTGGTCCATGCGGCCTCGCCGGGAATCGGCTCGACGACCTTGTAGTAGTCCCACGGCTCCTTCGATTCGGCCGGCGTCTTCACCTGCATCAGGTGCATGTCGTGCACCATCAGCCCGTCGTCGCGCAGCCAGCCGCCCTTGACGAACATGTCGTTGAACTTCGTCTTGCGCAGCTGCGCCATCACCTTGTCGGCATCGTCGCTGCCCGCGGCCTTGACCGCCAGCAGGTACTGCAACGCGGCCGAGTAGTCGCCGGCGTGGAAGGACGAGGGCATGCGCTTGTGCTTGTCGAAGAAGCGGCGCGCCCAGGTGCGCGATTCGGGGCTCTGGTTCCAGTACCAGCTGTCGGTGAGGTACATGCCCTGCGAGGCCTTCAGGCCCAGCGCGTGCACGTCGTTGATCGTGATGATCATGCCCGCGAGCTTCATGTTCTTGCTGATGCCGAACTCGGCCGCCGACTTGATGGCGTTCACCGTGTCGCCGCCTGCATTCGCGAGCGCCAGCACCTGCGCCTTCGAGTTCTGCGCCTGCAGCATGAACGACGAGAAATCGCTCGCGCCCAGCGGATGCTTGACCGAGCCCGCCACCGTGCCGCCGTTGGCCTGGATGACCTTGACCGCATCGCTTTGCAGCGCGGCGCCGAAGGCGTAGTCGGCCGCCACGAAGTACCAGCTCTTGCCGCCGGCCTTGACCACCGCGCTCGCGGTGCCGCGCGCCATGGCCACGGTGTCGTAGGCGTAGTGCACGGTGTAGGGCGAGCAGTATTCGTTGGTCAGGCTCGACGCGCCCGATCCCACCACGAAGTACGGCTTTTTCTTGTCCGCCGCCACGCCCGCCATGGCAATGGCCGCGCCCGAGTTGACGCCGCCGATCAGCATGTCGACCTTTTGCACGTCAAACCATTCGCGCGCCTTGGCGGCCGCGATGTCGGGCTTGTTCTGGTGGTCGGCCGTGACCAGCTCGATCTTCTTGCCGTCGATGGCGCCACCCATGTCGGCGATGGCCATGCGGATGGCCTCGGCGCCGGCCGGGCCGTCGTAGTCGCGGTACAGGCCCGACATGTCGCTGATGAAGCCGATGCGGATCACGTCGTCCGACACCTGGGCCGAGGCGCTCGCTGCGAAGGCCGCGCCTAGCGCCATGGCCAGTGCGGTGCGGAAAATGTTCATGTGCTCTTGTCTCCGTTCGTTGTTCTCGTCGGCCGTCAGCCCAGCGCGAATTCGGGGCGTGGCAAGCCCGCGCGCGGCAGGCCCATCATCTGCCGCGCCTCGGCGGGCGTGGCCACTTCCATGTCCAGCTCGCGGATCACGCGCACGATGCGCTCGGTGAGCTGCACGTTGGTGGCCAGCTCGCCGTGGCGAAAGTACAGGTTGTCTTCCAGCCCCACGCGCGCATGGCCGCCCAGCAGCAGCGCCGCCACGTTGGCTTCGAGCTGCGACATGCCGATGCCGCTCACGCCGAAGATGCTGCCCTTGGGCAGCGTGTCGACCATCATCTGCAGGTTGCGCGGCGAGTACGGCATCGCGTTCTGGAAGTTGCGGTGCACGTTCATCACGAGGTTGATGAAGTAGGGCTCGTCGTCATGCCCTTCTTCGATCAGCGTGGTCGTGTCCTGCAGGATGTGCGTGGGACTGAACACCTCCCACTCGGGCTTGATGCCGCGCGCCTTCATGCCGGCGGCCAGCTCGCGCCCGCGCGTGAGAGGCGTGTCCATCAGGATCTGCTTGCCTTCGAAGCTCAGGTTGAGCGTGGTCGCGTCCAGCGTGCACATCTCGGCGCCGGCGTCCATGCCCTTGATGCGCTCTTCCCACGCGATCTCCCAGCGATCGCCCGCCAGTGGCTTGACCATGTCGCCGTGCACGCCACCGCCGGTGGAGTTGTTGATGACGATGTCGCAGCCGCCCGCGCGGATGCGGCTGTTGATGTCGCGGTACACGTCGGCGTTGCAGGTGGCGCCGTCGTCGGGGCGACGTGCATGGATCGCCGCCACGCTGGCGCCGGCGTTCCAGCAGCGCAGCACGTCGGCGGCGATTTCGGCGGGCTGCGTGGGCAGGTGGGGGTTCTGCGATTTGTGCGCCATGCCGCCGGTGGGGGCGATGGTCACGATCACTTTGCGCTTCGACATGCTCGGGGACTCCTGGTGTCTTTCGTGGGGGCGTGCCATTATTTTTTTGAAGGGCCTTCGCACTCAGTCATCGCGACGACATTTGGGGGCAGGGTTTACGCTGCGCCAGCCGCTAAAGTCGGCGGTGCGCCGTCGCGCATCCGAAGGAAAACCGATGAAACCATTGCCCCTTTTGCTGGCCGTCGCAGCCGCGCTGACCTCGACCTGGACGCTCGCGCAACCGGCGAGCGCCGCCACCACCTGCGAAGCCAAGCGCGAGGCCATCGGCCGCGACATCGAGGCGGCCAAGGCGCAGGGCCAGGAATACCGCGTGCGCGGCCTCGAAACCGCGCTGGCCGAGGTGCGCCGCAACTGCAGCGACGCAAAGCTGGCGGCGGAACACCAACGGCGCATCCGCAACCAGGAGCGCAAGGTGGCGGAACGCGAGCGCGACCTGCGTGAAGCCCAGCGCAAGGGGCGCGCCGACAAGATCGCCGACCGCGAAGAAAAGCTGCGCGCAGCGCAGTCGGCGCTGCAGCAGCTCAAGGGCGTGCAGTAGTCGACGAGCAAATAGATAAACAAACAAGCAAGCACACACGCAAGCAAGAAAGAAGATGCCAGCGGCCAAGCCCGTCGTTCAGGCGGCCTCTCTCACGATCCCGCAACTGCTGCGGGGATCGGCCTGGTTCCCGTTGCTCGACGTGAGCGCGGGCGAGCGCGTGCTCGACGAGATGCGCGAGGTCGAGGTGGCCGCCGGGGCCGCGCTGTGCCGGCGCGGCGACACGCCCGCGCACTGGTACGGCACGCTGGAGGGCTTGCTCAAGTGGTCGATCACCTCCAGCGACGGGCGCTCGGTGACGCTGGGCGGCCTGTCGGTGGGCAGCTGGTTCGGCGAAGGCACGCTGCTGCGCGCGCTGCCGCGCTCGGCCGACATCATCGCGCTGCGGCCGAGCCGCGTTGCCCAACTGCCGCTGGAAACCTTCGAGTGGCTGCACCGCACGCAGCGCGGGTTCGATCACTTCCTGCTGCAGCAGATCAACGAGCGGCTGCACTGGTTCATGGGCAGCTACGCGGCGCACCGGCTGCTCGATGCCGACAGCCAGGTGGCGCGCGCACTGGCGGGCCTGTTCCATCCGTGGCTGCATCCGGGCAGCGAGCCGCACCTGCAGACCTCGCAGGAAGAGATCGCGAACCTCTCGGGCGTGTCGCGGCAGCGGTGCAATGCGGCGCTGAACCGGTTGAAGGAGGCGGGCTTTCTGCGCATCGAATACGGGGGCATCACCGTGATCGATCTTGAAGGGCTGCGGCGGTTCATCGAGTAATTGAACGTCGTATAAACTTGTACGACGTTCAAACTTGAGGGCTGAACCTTGCCGGAACCCGAACTCCCAGGCCGCCGCGAACGGCGGCGCGTCCAGACGCTCGACCACGTGGCCGCCACGGCCATGCGGCTCTTCGAGGCGCAGGGCTACGACGCGACCACGATGGAGCAGATCGCCCAGCAGTCGGACCTTGCCAAGGGCACGCTCTACAACCACTTCCCCACCAAGGACGCGATCCTTGCGCACTGGGTTCATCTGGCGCTTGCGGCCGACACGCAGCGCCTGCATGCCACGATCGACTGGCACGCCGGTTTCGCTGCCCAGCTCGCCCACCTTCTCGAAGCGTCCGCCGAGTGGACCGAGAGCCATCGCAGCTACCTGCTCGATTACTTCCGCTTCAGGTTCCTCAACATCGAGAGCGAACTTCGCGGCGGCGGTGACAGCGACGGCGAAACGCCGCGCGATCTCTCGGGGCTCTTCGAGACGCTGATCGCAGCGGCCCAGCAAGACGGCACCTTGCGCACCGACGTGTCGGCGGCGCACTTCGCTTCGCTGTTGCATCACCTGTACTTCGGCGCCCTGATGCGCTGGCTCACGCTGCCCGGCCTGGTGCTGCGCGACGAGTTCGCGGTGATCGCCGATCTCTTCATCGCCGGTGCACGCGCAGGCGCAGGCGCGAAGTCCCCGCGCAAGAGGCAGCCATGAAGATCGCCGTCGTCACCTACGGCACCGAAGGCGATGCGCGTCCGCTCGCGGCGCTGTGCCGTTCGCTCGACGAAGCCGGCCATGCATCGGTCCTGCTGGCGGACGCATCGACGCTCGGTGCCGCGCAACGGCTCGGCGTGCGCTCCCAGGCGCTGGCGGGCGACATGCAAGGCGCGCTCGCCAACGTGATCGCGCTCGGCGACCGCCCCTCGGCCGCCATGAACGCGCTGGCCGCCATCGCCAACACCCACGCGGCAGCGTGGCTGCGCCAGACCGTCGATGCTGCGAAGGGCTGCAATGCCATCGTGTGTTCCGGCCTCGCGGCGTTCGTCGGCCTCTCGGCAGCCGAGGCGCTGCGCGTGCCGGCCATCGGGGCGGGGATGTTTCCGCTCACGCCGACGGCCGAGTTCGCATCTCCCTTTCTGCCGCCGGCCCGCGTGCCGCGCTTTCTGCGCCGCGCGAGCCACCACTTCGTCAATGCCATGCTGTGGCGCGCGTTCCGGCCGGCGGTCAATGCCGCGCGCGCCGAGGTCTGCGGGCTGCCGGCGCGGCGCGCGATGTGGAACACGCATCCGATGCTCTACGGCGTTTCCCCCAGCCTGGTGCCGCAACCGGCCGATTGGCCCGACAACGCCATGGTCTGCGGCCAATGGATTCCGGGTGCGGAAGAAAGCTGGCGCGCACCGCCCGCGCTGAGCGAATTTCTTGCGGCGGGCGAGCCGCCGGTCTACGTGGGCTTCGGCAGCATGACGGGCTTCGACAAAGACCGCTTGCGCGCCGCCGTCATCGAAGGCGTCGCGGGGCGTCGTGCCCTGCTCAACCCGGGGTGGGGCGGCTTTGACACGCAGGGCCTGCCGTCCAACTTCCATGTCGTGGGCGACACGCCGCACGACTGGTTGTTTCCGCGCACTGCGCTGGTCGTGCATCACGGCGGTTCCGGCACCAGCCATTCGGCCGCGCGCGCGGGAGTGCCGTCGGTGGTGGTGCCGTTCGCGGGCGACCAGTTCTTCTGGGCGCATCGTCTCGCCGAAGCCGGGGTGGCGCCGACAGCGGTGGCGGCTTCGCGCTTGCGGGCGGACGATCTCGCGCGCGGCATCGCCTTCGCCGGCGATGCGCAGGTCCGTGCGCGTGCCCAGGCGCTCGGCCAGCGTATGCGTTCGGAAGACGGCCTCGGGCAAGCGGTGCGCGCCATCGAGCGCAGCGTGGCGACGGCCTGAGGGGCGGGCGCCAGCGCTAGACGCCCAGCAGTTCTTCCAGCGTGTGCGGCTCGGCCAACAGATCGGCCGACGCCCCATGCCGCACGATCTGCCCCTTCTCCATCACCACCGCCAAATCGGTATGCGCCAATACCTTGCGGTAGTCGCGGTCCACGATCAGCGTCGCGATGCCGGTGCTGCGGATCTCGCTGATCACGCGCCAGATCTCGGCCACGATCAGCGGCGCCAAGCCTTCGGTGGCTTCATCGAGGATCAGCAGACGCGGGTTGGTCATCAGCGCGCGGCCGATGGACAGCATCTGCTGCTCGCCGCCCGACAGTTGCTGCCCACCATGCGAGAGCCGTTCGGACAGCCGCGGAAAAGTCGCCATCACGCGGTCGAAGGTCCATTCGCGCTTGCCGTCGATGCCCGCGCGCTCGCTTATCACGAGGTTCTCGCGCACCGACAGGTTCGGGAAGATGCCGCGCCCTTCGGGCACGTAGCCGATGCCCAGACGCGCCATCTTCTCGGGTGGCAGGCCAGTGACGGTGCGGCCGTCGACCTGCACTTCGCCCGAAGCGGGGCGCACATAGCCCATCACCGTGCGGATCAGCGTGGTCTTGCCCATGCCGTTGCGTCCGAGCAGGCCGACCGAGGTGGCCGCCGGAATGCCGGCGTGCACGCCGCGCAGGATGTGGCTGTTGCCGTAGTAGGTGTTGAGGTCGCGAACGAGCAGCATGTCAGTGTTTCTCTTCGCCCAGGTAGGCGGTGCGCACTTCGGGGTTCTCGCGGATCGAGGCCGGGTCGCCGGTGGCGATGACGGTGCCGTTCACCATCACGGTGATGCGGTCGGCAATACGGAACACCGCGTCCATGTCGTGCTCCACCAGCAGGATGGCGTGCGTGGCCTTCAGCCGCACGAGCAATGTGAGCATGCGGTCGGTTTCTTCGGCGCCCATGCCGGCGAGCGGCTCGTCGAGCAGCAGCACGCGCGGGTGGGTGGCCAGGCACATCGCCACTTCGAGCTGGCGCTGTGCGCCGTGGCTGAGCGTGCCGGCGATGCGCAGTGCCTCGTTCGACAGGCCTGCGGCTTCGAGTGCCGCATCGGCCGATGCATTGCTGGTGGCACAGCGCTGCGACGACTGCCAGATCGCCCACGGCTTCGCGGTGGCGGCCTGCGCGGCGAGGCGGCAGTTCTCGTGCACGCTGAATTCCGGAAAGATGGTGGTGCGCTGGTAGCTGCGGCCCACGCCGTCGCGGGCGCGGCGCGATTGCGCGCGGCCGGTGATGTCGACGCCATCGAGCGCGATGCGGCCTTCGGAGGCTTCGATCTCGCCCGAGAGCATGTTGATGAGCGTGGACTTGCCGGCGCCGTTGGTGCCGATCACTGCGTGGACTTCGCCGACGTGCAGGTCGAGCGTGACGGCGTTGACGGCGGTGAGGCCGCCGAAGCGGCGGGTGAGGCCTTCGACAGAGAGCAGTGCGTTCATGGTCTTGCTCCTTCCCCTTCCGGGGGAAGGTTGGGATGGGGGCAAGCGGCCCTGGATGCTGTGCGGCGTTGGAGGCCGCTTGCCCCCACCCCGGCCCTCCCCCAGAGGGGGAGGGAGAAAGACAGGCAGAGGGAGCAGGTCATGCAGCCCCCTTCGGCGACAGCCGCTGCACCAGCCCGATCAAGCCCTTCGGCAGCAAGGCCACGAACACGATGATCGCGATGCCCAGCGTCAGTTGCCAGTGGTCGGCCAGCGGCCCCATCACCGCATGCGTCGAGAAGATTTCCTTCAGCAGCGTGAAGGCGATCGCGCCGATCACCGCGCCGCGCAGGTGGCCGAGACCGCCGAGGATCACCATCAGCAGCACCTCGCCCGAGTTGTGCCAGGCCATCAGCTCGGGGTTGACCACGCCGTCGCGCGAAGCCAGCAGAAAGCCCGCGAGCCCGGCCAACGCACCCGCCAGCACGAAGGCCGCGAGCTTGTAGCCGTACACCGCGAAGCCCGCCGCGCGCATGCGCTGCTCGTTCACGCGGATGCCCGCAAGCGCCGCGCCGAAGCGCGAGCGGCGAACGAGCGCGAGCAGGCCGTAGGTGAACACCAGCGAAGCCAGCACCACGTAGAACAGCGCCGTGCGGTTCTCCAGGTCGAGCGCGCCGATGGCGGGGCGCACGTACATGTAGATGCCGTCGCTGCCGCCGCCGACCTTGGTGTCGTGGAACACGAAGAAGGCCATCTGCGCAAAGGCCAGCGTCACCATGATGAAGTACACGCCGCGCGTGCGCAGGCTCAAGGCGCCGACGAACAGCGCATACAGCGCCGCGGCGCCCATGGCCAGCGGCAGCAGCAGCGCGAAGTTGCCGCCCTCGCTGCCCGAGGCCAGCACGGTGACATACGCGCCGATGCCGTAGAAGGCCGCATGGCCCAGGCTCACGAGGCCGGTCATGCCGACCAGCAGTTCGAGGCTCAACGCGAAGATCGACAGGATCATGATCTTCACGACGAAGTCGGACACGTAGTTGCCCATGAACGGGCCCGCCACGCCGATGAGCACGGCGCACAGCAGCGGCACGAGAAGCGCGCTCTTTTTCATGGCCGCCTCCCCATCAGCCCTTCGGGCTTCCAGATGAGCACGATGGCCATCAGCAGGTAGATGCCGATGCCGCTCAGGTCCGCGAAGAACACCTTGCCGAAGGTGTCGACGAAGCCCACCAGCAGCGAGGCCAGCAGCGCACCGGTAATAGAGCCGATGCCGCCGATCACCACCAACACGAAGCAGATGATGAGCACGCTGGCCCCCATGTTCGGATACACCGAAGACATCGGCGCCGCGATCATGCCGGCCAGCGCCGCGAGCGCCACGCCGGCCGCGAACACGATGCGGTACAGGCGCTTCACGTCGATACCCAGGCCCCGCACCATGTCGCGGTTGCTGGCGCCGGCGCGGATCATCATGCCCAGGCGCGTGCGGTTGACCACGAAGTACAGGCCCACCGCCAGCACGATGCAGGCGGCCGACGCGAACAGGCGATACCACGGGTAGCTCATGACGTTGCCCAGCGCGAAGCTGCCGTCGAGCCATGCCGGCACCTTCACGCCGTGCACGTCGTTGCCCACGAGGATGGAGCGCAGCTCCTCGAACACCAGGATGAGCCCGTAGGTCATCAGCACCTGCTGCAGGTGGTCGCGCTGGTAGAGGTAGCTGAAGAAGGCCCATTCGAGCAGGTAGCCGAAGATGGCCGCCAGCACCACGCCGGCCACCAGCATCAGCAAAAACTGGTCGCCGAACAGCGGCGCGAGCGCGAACGCCATGTACGCGCCGATCATGTAGAAGCTGCCATGGGCAAGGTTGATGACGCCCATGATCCCGAAGATCAGCGTCAGCCCCGAGGCCACGAGAAATAGCAGCAGTCCGTACTGAACCGAGTTCAGGCACTGGACGAGGAAGGTTCCGAAATCCACGTTGGAGGTTCTCTCAGGGCGGGATCGTCAAGAAGGAGATGCACTGCGGGAGACACCGCGGAACCGGCTTTGCCGGGCCGCAGGTGTCGCCCCTGCAAAGGGGTTGGCGCAGCGAAACGAAGTGCGCGAAGCCTGGAGGCGTGCTTACATCCGGCAGCCGCGCGCGGGGTCGGCCAGACCCTTGATCGCGGTGCTCACCAGCTTGTTCTCTTTGCCTTCGACCTTGCGCAGGTAGATATCCTGCACCGGGTTGTGCGACTTGCTCACCGTGAACGCGCCGCGCGGGCTGTCGATCTTCGCCTTCTCGATGGCGCTGGTGAACTCGGCCTTCTTCGAGATGTCGCCCTTGGTCGCGTTCAGGCCCACGCCCAGCATCTGTGCCGCGTCGTAGCCCTGCACCGCGTACACGTCGGGCTGCAGCTTGAACGACTTGGCATAGGCCACGCGGAAGGCGTTGTCGCGCGCGGTGTTCAAGCCGTCGGCGTAGTGCAGCGTGGTCAGCATGCCTTGTGCCGATTCGCCCTGTGCGTCGAGCGTGCCGTCGGTCAGGAAGCCCGGGCCGTACAGCGGAATGGTCTTGTTCAGGCCCGCGGCCTGGTAGTCCTTGACGAACTTCACCGCGCCGCCGCCCGCGAAGAAGGCATACACCGCATCGGGCTTGGCCGCCGCGATCTCGGTCAGCAGCGCCTGGAACTCCACGTTGGGAAAGGGCAGCGTGAGCTGCTTGTCGACCTTGCCGCCGGCCTTCTCGAAGCCTTCCTTGAAGCCGTTGACCGACTCCTCGCCGGCCGCGTACTTCCAGGTGATCGTCATGACCTTCTTCTTGCCCTGCTGCTTGGCCGCGACTTCGCCCATGGCGTAGGCCGGCTGCCAGTTGCTGAACGAGCTGCGGAAGATGTTGGGCGCGCACATCGGGCCCGTGACGGCGTCGGCGCCGGCGTTGGGCACGATCAGCACGGTGCCGCTTTCCTTGGCGGCCTTGGCCATGGCCATCGCCACGCCCGAGTGCACGGTGCCGACGATCACGTCGACGTTGTCGCGCTTGATGAGCTTGTTGACGTTGTCGGTGGCCTTGGCCGGGTCGGACTCGTCATCGACCTTGAAGTACTCGATCTCGCGGCCGGCCAGCTTGCCGCCCTGCTCGTCGACATAGAGCTTGAAGCCGTTCTCGATGGCCACGCCCAGCGCGGTGTAGGTGCCGCTGTAGGGCAGCATCAGGCCGACCTTGAGCTTGCCGGTGCCTTGCGCGCCGGCCGTGCCGCACAGGGCGGCCGCGAAGGCGAGGGCGGTCAGCGCAAGGCGCGCGGTGCGAACCGGGGTGGGGGTGGTCATGGTGTTTGTCTCCTGTTTTTGGTGATGAAAGAAGCGGTTGCGACGGTGACACGTTCCGGCTGATCGCGATGTGGGGAATGCCCGCATTCAGGGATTTCGAGCAGCTCGCAAGTACCACCCACGCGCGCCGCGATGCCGCGGATCTGCGCCAGCGTGCCGTACTCGTCGTCGATGCCCTGCACGGCCAGCACCGGGCAGCGGATGGCATCGAGTTCGGCCTCGATGTTCCATTGGCGAAAGGGCGGATGCAGCCAGATGCGGTTCCAGCCCCAGAAGGCGGAATCGGCGTTGTCGTGGTAGCGGCCGAGCTTCTTCGGCAGGTCGGTGTTCAGGTACGCGGTGCGGGCGATCTCGATGTTCGCGACGGTCTTGTCTTCCACGAAGATGTGCGGCGCGAGCACCACGAGGCCTTCGACCTGATCCGGAAAGCGCGAGGCATACAGCAGCGCGATGGAGCCGCCGTCGCTGTGGCCGAAGAGCCAAGGCTTTTCGTCGCCGAGCTTCAATGCGGTGAAGAGCGCGGGCAGCACTTCGTGCGCCTGGCGGTGCATGAAGTCGACGTCCCAGATTTCATCGTCGGCGCGCGGGGTGGAGCGGCCGTAGCCGGGGCGCGAGAAGACAAGGCCGCGCGCGTTGGCGGCGTTGCAGACCTGTGCGGGGAAGTCCTTCCACATGGCGATGGAGCCGAGGCCTTCGTGGAGGAAGACGATCAGCGGCGCGCCGGTGCGCTCGGGGGAGAGCCATTGGCATTCGATCTGCACGGGGCGGTCGCGCCAGGTGATGGTGGCGAAGTCCGTTGTGCTCATCGCGTGGCTCCCGGCCGTTGCTCCTTCCCCCTTTGGGGGAAGGCTGGGATGGGGGCAAGCGGCGCTTGAAAAGGCTGTGCGTGTGCGAAGGCCGATGCCCCCACCCCGACCCTCCCCCAGAGGGGGAGGGAGAAAGACGGGAACCTCATGCCTGCTTCTCCCGTTCGCGCAACCTGAACCGCTGGATCTTCCCCGTCGCCGTCTTCGGCAGCTCCGCCACGAACTCCAGGAACCGCGGGTACTTGTACGGCGCCAGGCGTTCCTTCACGAAGGCCTTCAGCTCTTCCTCCGTCACTACGCCGCCGTCCTTCAACACCACGAACGCCTTGGTCTTCGTCAGGCCCTCGCCGTCTTCCTTGCCGATCACCGCGGCTTCGAGCACGGCCGGGTGCTGCATCAGCGTGGCCTCGACCTCGAACGGCGAGACATAAATGCCGCTGACCTTCAGCATGTCGTCGCTGCGGCCCGCATAGGTGAAGTAGCCGTCGGCGTCGCGCGTGTACTTGTCGCCGCTCTTGGTCCAGCCGCCCTGGAAGGTCTCGCGCGACTTTTCGCGGTTGGTCCAGTACATCAGCGCCGAGCTGGGGCCGCGGATGTAGAGGTCGCCCACTTCGCCATCGGGCACCGGGCGGCCGTCTTCGCCGCGCAGCTCGACCTCGTAGCCGTCCACCGGCTTGCCGGTGGTGCCGTAGCGAATGTCGCCGGGCCGGTTGGAAATGAAGATGTGCAGCATCTCGGTCGAGCCGATGCCATCGATGATCTCGCAGCCGAACTGAGCCTTGAAGCGTTGCGCGATCTCGCCGGGCAGCGCCTCGCCGGCCGACGAGCACATGCGCAGCGCCACCGCATCGCGTGCCGGCAGCTTCGGCGATGCGAGCATGCCCGCGAAGCCCGTGGGCGCACCGAAGAAGACGGTGGGCTTGTGTTCGGTCCAGCGGCGGAAGGTGGCGTCGGGCGTGGGCCGCTCGGCCATCAGCACGACCGTAGCGCCGACCGACAGCGGAAAGGTCAGCGCATTGCCCAGGCCATACGCGAAGTACATCTTGGCGGCCGAGAAGCACACGTCGTCTTCGGTCAGCGCCAGCACCGGCTTGCCGTACAGCTCGGCCGTCCACCACAGGTTGGCGTGCGTGTGCACGGTGCCCTTGGGCTTGCCGGTGGAGCCGGAGGAATACAGCCAGAAGCCCGGGTCGTCCGATGCCGTGGTGACGGGCGCGGCCAGCGGCTCGGCGGCGGCGAGCGCGGCCTCGAACTCCTTGGCGCCCTCGGGCAGCGGGCCGGTGGGTTGCGACACGATCAGCGTGTGCACTTCATGGCCGCCGCGCGCCATCGCGTCCTGCAGCGTCGGCAGCAGCGCGCCCGACACCAGCACGGCCTGCGCGCGGCTGTGGTCGAGCATGTAGGCGTAGTCGTCGGGCGTGAGCAGCGTGTTGACGGCCACCGGCACGATGCCGGCGTAGAGGCAGCCGAGAAAGCTCACCGGCCAGTCGCTGCTGTCGAGCATCAGCAGCAGCACGCGTTCTTCGCGGCGCACGCCGGCCGCCTTCAGCGCGGCGGCGAGGCGGCGCGCGCGGTCTTCGAGCTGGCCGTAGCCCAGCGTGCCGCGATCGTCGATGTAGGCGGTGCGTTCGGCGCGGCCACGGTTGAGGGCGAACAGGTGTTCGGCGAAGTTGAATCGTGCGGGCAGGGTCATGGTTCTTGTCTCCTTCGGCCGTGTCTTCGTTCGTTCTAGAGGCCGAGCGCGGCGAGCACGCCGGGGCTCGCCTGCACGGCGCTGCGGCGGTGATAGAAGTCCAGCGCGCGCAGGCCGCCGAGTTCGGCGCCGCCGCCTGCGCGGCCGGGGCCGCCATGCATCGACATCGGCATCACGTTGCCGTGGCCGGTGTGGGCCTGTGCCACTTCGGGCGAGATCACGTGCACGCGGCCGTGGCTTGGCGCGACGGCCAGCGCGGCCTGGGCCAGCGCCGCGTCGTCGCTGCCATAGAGAGAGGTCACGAGCGAACCCTGGCCGCGATGCGCTAGCGCAATGCCGTGCGCGAGATCGCGGTACGGCAGCAGCGCGGCGACGGGGCCGAACACTTCCACGTCGTGCACGCGCTGCGCCGCATCGGCATCGCGCGCGCCCAGCAGCACCGGGCCGATGCAGGCGGCGATGGCCGGGTCGGCATCGACCAGCGGCTTGTTGCGGCTGTCGTGCAGCACGGTGGTTTGCGCAGCCAGCGCGTCGAGCCCTTCGCGCACTGCGTTCAGTTGCGCGCGGCTCACCAGCGAACCCATGCGCACGCTCTCGTTGCGCGGGTTGCCGACGGTGACGCCCGCGAGCTTGGCGCCGATGGCTTCGGCGGCCGCGTCGTACACCTCGGCCGGCACCAGGATGCGGCGGATGGCGGTGCACTTCTGGCCCGACTTCACCGTCATCTCGCGCACCACTTCGCGCACGAGCAGGTTGAAGGCGTCGCTGCCGGGCGCGGCACCGGGCAGCAGCAGGGCGCTGTTGAGGCTGTCGGCCTCGATGTTCGCGCGCACCGAATGCCGGGCCACGGCAGGGTGCGAGCGGATCACCGCGGCCGTTTCGGCCGAGCCGGTGAACGAGACCACGTCGAAGGGCTGCAACGCATCCATCAATCCGGCCGAACTGCCGCAGATGACCGAGAGCGCGCCGGCAGGCAGCACGCCCGCATCGACCACGTCCTTGACCATGCGCTGCGTGAGCCACGCGGTGGCCGTGGCGGGTTTCACGATCACAGGCACGCCCGACAGCAGCGCCGGCGCGGCCTTTTCCCACAGGCCCCACGAAGGGAAGTTGAAGGCGTTGATGAAGAGCGCGACGCCGTGCGTCGGCACCTGCAGGTGCTGCGACTGGAACACCGGTTCCTTGCCGAGCTTGACCGCGTCGCCATCGCGCAGCGCACGCACGTCGCCGAGCGCATCGCCCCACTTGGCGTACTGGCCGAGCGTGAAGATCGCGCCGTCGATGTCGACGGCCGAGTCGTTCTTCACCGTGCCGGAGTTGGCCGTGGCGATCTCGTAGTACGCATCGCGGTTGGCCTGCAGCACTTTGACGATCGCGCCGAGCAGGCCGGCGCGTTGGCGGTAGGTGAGGGCGCGCAGCGCATTGCCGCCCTGTTCGCGCGCAAAGGCGAAGGCGGCGGGCAGGTCGAGGCCGGTGGCGTCGACGCGAACGAGTTCGGTGCCGAGCACCGGGTCGAACAAGGGCGTGCCGGCGCCCGATCCGCTTTGCCAGCGGCCGGCGACGTAATTGGAAAGAAGCTCGGTCATGGGGTGAACTTGATCTGCCCTTCGGGCAGGAGATAGAGAACGAGCGCGCGGCCGTGCGCCACGGTCGGGCGATGCGCGGTGCCGGGGCCGTAGACGCACCAGCCCGCAGGGCGGCCGTCGAAGGTGGCGGCGCTGTCGTCGAGCGGCATGATCAGATCGATCTCGCCGTTCGGATGGGTGTGGTGCGGGCCCGCGATGTCCTGCATGTCGACCACGTCGACCGAGAAACGGTGCAGCGCGTCTTCGGCCTTGAAGACCCGGCCGTACTTGATGCCGCCGCCTTCGCGGTCGCACAGCCAGCCTTCGGCCACGCCGCCGATGCAGGCCTGGCGCAGCTGCTCGAAGCGCGCACTGCCCGCGCCGTGCGTGGCGTTGAGCCACTGGTCGAGCGCGGCGTCCAGCGACTTGCCGGCGATCTCGGCGGTCAGGCCGGCAATCAACTGGTGAAATGCGGGCTTGCCGTTCGTGGTGGCGGTGGGGCTGCTGCTGCTGTCGGACATCGTGGCGGGCTTCTTGGTGGAGGCTGGCTGGGCGAACATCCAGGGCCCTGTGGCGGGCCATGAACTTATGAACTACCTTGCAGGATCGCTGCGCGTGCAGTATCTTGCTTGTGGCCGAACAATAAGCAGCGAGACAATCAGTGTCAAGCAATATAGTGCATCTATGGTGTTTACCCTGAGCGCGCACAATCCCGGCGAAGAACGAGGAATTGCATGAATGAGCATGTAGCGGTGCTGGCCACCGCGCCAGAAGACGGCAATGGCGGCAACGCCGGCGCCACCGCACCGGCCGGGGAGGCCAGGAACCCGCTGCTCGCGGCGCTGGGCGATCGCGTGCGCAACCTGCGCGCGCAGCGCGGCCTCACGCGCAAGGCGGTGGCCATTGCGGCCGACGTGTCGGAGCGTCACCTGGCTAACCTCGAATACGGCATCGGCAATGCCTCGATCCTGGTGCTGCAGCAGGTGGCCGGCGCGCTGCATTGCTCGCTGGCCGAGCTGGTGGGCGACGTCACGACCAGTTCGCCCGAGTGGCTGCTGATCCGCGAGCTGCTCGAGAACCGCAGCGAAACCGACCTGCGCCGCGTGCGCGTGGCGCTCGGCGAACTGTTGGGCACGGCCTCGGTCGATCCGGCGCGGCACCGCCGCATCGCGCTCGTGGGGTTGCGCGGTGCGGGCAAGTCGACGCTGGGGCAGATGCTGGCCGAAGACCTGGAGATTCCCTTCATCGAACTGAGCCGCGAGATCGAAAAGCTCGCCGGCTGCAGCGTTCGCGAGATTCACGACCTGTACGGCACCAATGCCTACCGCCGCTACGAGCGCCGCGCGCTCGAAGAGGCCGTGCAGATCTACAGCGAGGTGGTGATCGCCACGCCGGGCGGCATCGTCTCCGACCCGGCCACCTTCAACGAACTGCTCGCGCACTGCACTACCGTGTGGCTGCAGGCAGCGCCCGAAGAGCACATGGGCCGCGTCGCCGCGCAGGGCGACACGCGCCCGATGGCGGCCAGCAAGGAAGCGATGGAAGACCTGCGCCGCATCCTGAATGGCCGTGCAGCCTTCTATTCAAAGGCCGATCTGTCGGTGGACACCAGCGGCAAGACGCTGGCGCAGAGCTTCCAGGCCTTGCGCGGTGTGGCTCGCCAGTCGATGGGGTTGGGCGCCTGACTGTCTGCTCTGTTTGTCGTTGAGGTGCTGCTGTTCGGGGCGGCGCTCACGCCGACGGGGTGCCTTGCTCCGCGAATGTCCCCCGGGGCTTCGCCCCTCCTCCTTTATTTCGCTGCGCAAGGCACCCCGCCAGCGTGAGCGTTGTTCAGAGCGCAGGTTGATCGGCCAGCACGACAGCCGCGCCCACTGTGCACAGGGCACTGGGTGCTCCCCG
Organism: Variovorax sp. VaC1; assembly: GCF_043658315.1. Classification (NCBI taxonomy): domain Bacteria; kingdom Pseudomonadati; phylum Pseudomonadota; class Betaproteobacteria; order Burkholderiales; family Comamonadaceae; genus Variovorax; species Variovorax sp. VaC1. Next base: position 522,046 of record NZ_JBIGLT010000005.1, read on the forward strand.
CAGCGAAATAAAGGAGGAGGCCGCAGGCCGGGGGACATTCGCGGAGGGGAGTACCCGGTGTCCTGTGCACGCACCCCGAATGACCCCGCATCAAAACCCCGAGCCCTCGTGCCCAGAGCACCAGCGAAATCTGAAAAAAAGCGCTACAGGCATTGACTTGCCTGTTTGCATGCAGTATGATGCATGTCATCGGAGCAAGAAAGTGCATTATCTTTCCTGTTCACGGTTTCCGAACACTGCCCCACAGGAGACTTCCGCATGACCGACACCACCACGCTCCAGGCGCCCCCGCGCGTCGACTACCGCACCGAGCCCGGCCAGTACCGTCACTGGTCGCTGAGCTTCGACGGCGCCATTGCACGCCTCGTGCTCGACATCGCGGAAGACGGCGGCATTCGCCCCGGCTACAAGCTCAAGCTCAACAGCTACGACCTGGGCGTGGACATCGAGCTGAACGACGCACTCAACCGCGTGCGCTTCGAGCACCCCGAAGTGCGCAGCGTGATCGTCACCAGCGGCAAGGATCGCATCTTCTGCTCGGGCGCCAACATCTTCATGCTCGGCGTCTCGGGCCATGCGTGGAAGGTCAACTTCTGCAAGTTCACCAACGAAACGCGCAACGGCATCGAAGACTCGTCGAAGCACTCGGGCCTGAAGTTCCTCGCGGCCGTGAACGGCGCCTGCGCCGGCGGCGGCTACGAACTGGCACTGGCCTGCGACGAGATCTTGCTGGTGGACGACCGCTCCTCCGCCGTCTCGCTGCCCGAAGTGCCGCTGCTTGGCGTGCTGCCCGGCACCGGCGGCCTGACCCGCGTGACCGACAAGCGCCACGTGCGCCACGACCTCGCCGACATCTTCTGCACCAGCGTCGAAGGCGTTCGCGGCCAGCGCGCGGTCGACTGGCGCCTGGTCGATGCCGTGGCCAAGCCCGCGCAGTTCGCTGCCGCCGTGCAGGACCGTGCTTCGCAACTCGCCGCCGGCAGCGACCGACCCGCGAGCGGCAAGGGCGTGGCGCTCACGCGCCTCGAACGCACTGACAGCGCCGACGGCATCGCCTACTCGCACGTCAACGTGCAGATCGACCGCAGCAAGCGCACTGCCACGATCACCGTGAAGGCGCCCACCGGCACGCAGCCGGCCGACATCGCCGCCATCGAAGCCGCGGGCGCCGCATGGTGGCCGCTCGCGATGTGCCGCGAGCTCGACGATGCGATCCTCAACCTGCGCACCAACGAACTCGACATCGGCACCTGGCTGCTCAAGACCGAAGGCGATGCCGCTGCCGTGCTCGCATCCGACGCCGTGATGATCGCCAACAAAGACCACTGGCTGGTGCGCGAAACCATCGGCGCGCTGCGCCGCACACTGGCGCGCCTCGATGTTTCTTCGCGCAGCCTCTTTGCGCTGGTCGAAGCGGGTTCGTGCTTTGCCGGCACGCTGGCCGAACTGGCCTTTGCCGCCGATCGCAGCTACATGCTTGCGCTGCCCGACGACGCCGAGCGCGCGCCGAAGCTCACGCTCAACGAATTCAACTTCGGCTTCTTCCCGATGGTGAACGACCAGAGCCGCCTGCAACGCCGCTTCTATGAAGAAGCCGCGCCGCTCGAAGCCGCACGCGCGGCGGCCGGCAAGCCACTCGACGCCGACGAAGCCCTGAAGCTCGGCCTCGTCACTGCCGCACCCGACGACATCGACTGGGACGACGAGATCCGCATCGCCATTGAAGAGCGTGCCGCCATGTCGCCCGACGCGCTCACCGGCCTCGAAGCCAACCTGCGCTTTGCCAGCAAGGAAAACATGGCCACCCGCATCTTCGGCCGGCTCACCGCCTGGCAGAACTGGATCTTCAACCGCCCGAACGCCGTCGGCGAGAAGGGCGCGCTCAAGGTCTACGGCACCGGCGAGAAAGCCGGCTTCGACATGAACCGCGTCTGAGAACTGGCAGTCCGCACAACCCAAGGAACAACGATGAGCACGATCAACTACAGCGAGAAGATCCCCAACAACGTCAACCTCGGCGAAGACCGCACGCTGCAGCGCGCGCTCGAAGGCTGGCAGCCCAACTTCATCAACTGGTGGGACGACGTGGGCCCCGAAGGCTCCATCAACCACGAGGTGTACCTGCGCACGGCCGTGAGTGTCGATCCGCAGGGCTGGGCCCAGTTCGGCCACGTGAAGATGCGCGACTACCGCTGGGGCATCTTCCTGAACCCGGGCGATGCCAACCGCGAGATCCACTTCGGCGACCACAAGGGAGAGAAGGCCTGGCAGGACGTGCCCGGCGAGCACCGCGCCAACCTGCGCCGCATCATCGTGACGCAGGGCGACACCGAGCCCGCGTCGGTCGAGCAGCAGCGCCACCTGGGCCTCACGGCGCCGTCGATGTACGACCTGCGCAACCTGTTCCAGATCAACGTCGAAGAGGGCCGCCACCTGTGGGCGATGGTCTACCTGCTGCACAAGCACTTCGGCCGCGATGGCCGCGAAGAAGCCGAGGCGCTGCTGCAGCGCACCTCGGGCGACGAGAACAACCCGCGCATCCTGGGCGCTTTCAACGAACGCACGCCCGACTGGCTCGCGTTTTTCATGTTCACGTACTTCACCGATCGCGACGGCAAGTTCCAGCTCTCGGCGCTGGCCGAGAGCGCGTTCGATCCGCTGGCGCGCACGACGAAGTTCATGCTGACCGAAGAGGCGCACCACATGTTCGTGGGCGAGAGCGGTGTGTCGCGCGTCATCGCGCGCACCGCGCAGGTCATGAACGAGCTGAAGACCGACGACGTGCAGAAGATCCGCGCGGCGGGCTGCATCGACCTGGGCACGATCCAGCGCTACCTGAACTTCCACTACAGCGTGACCATCGACCTGTTCGGTGCCGACCAGTCGAGCAACGCCGCCATCTTCTACAGCTCGGGCCTGAAGGGCCGCTATGAAGAAGGCAAGCGCACCGACGACCACATCCTCAAGGGCCAGACCTACAAGGTGCTCGAGGTGAAGGACGGCCAGCTCGTCGAAAAAGACGTGCCGATGCTCAACGCGCTGAACGAAGTGCTGCGCGACGACTTCATCAAGGACTCGGTGGCCGGCGTCGGCCGCTGGAACAAGGTGCTGGAAAAGGCCGGCATCCCGACCCGCCTGGTCGTGCCGCACAAGGCCTTCAACCGCCAGATCGGCGCGCTCGCCGGCATCAAGATGTCGCCCGAAGGCCGCGTGGTGAACGAGGTCGAATGGGCCGCCAAGCGCGACGAATGGCTGCCGAGCGCCGAAGACTTCGCTTTCGTGGCATCGTTGATGGGCCGCGTGGTGGAGCCGGGCAAGTTCGCCGGCTGGATCTCGCCGCCGGTGATGGGCATCAACCGCCAGCCGGTCGATTTCGAGTACGTGCGTTTCGGTTGATGGGTATCGAGGTATTGCTCCTTCCCCCTCTGGGGGAAGGCAGGGATGGGGGCACCGCAGCGTGACCACGACAAGCGCCGCTTGCCCCCACCCAACCCTCCCCCAGAGGGGGAGGGCTCTAGGAGAACAACATGGACATGGCCGTTGAAGCCGGAGTCATCAAGCAGCACCTGATCGACCCCGAGATCTGCATCCGCTGCAACACCTGCGAGGCCACCTGCCCCGTCAACGCGATCACGCACGATGACAACAACTATGTTGTGCGTGCCGACATCTGCAACGGCTGCATGGCCTGCATCTCGCCGTGCCCGACAGGCTCGATCGACAACTGGCGCACCATGCCGCTGGTGCGTGCGTACACCATCGAAGAACAGCTCACCTGGGACGAACTGCCCGCCGAGCTGACGCCCGAACAGCTCGAAGCCGCGGGCGTTTCCGCCGCGGCGGCCGGCGACCCGGCAGCGGCCGCGCCCGCACTGACGCAGGCGCAAGCCCAGGCGGCCATCGAGCCCGCCGAAGCCGTCTTCTTCAATTCCGCGCAGTACGGCGCCACCGTGCCGCCGTGGTCGGCCGCGCACGCGTACACCAATCTCTTTCCGCCGAAGACCCCGACGACCGCCACCGTGGTCGGCAATTTCAATTGCACCGAGGCTGGCTTCGACAGCGAGACGCACCACATCGTGCTCGACTTCGGCGTGGTGCCGTTCCCGGTGCTCGAAGGCCAGTCCATCGGCATCGTGCCGCCGGGCGTCGACGCCATCGGCAAGCGCCACCATGCACGCCAGTACTCGGTGGCCAGCCCGCGCAACGGCGAGCGGCCCGGCTACAACAACGTCTCGCTCACCGTGAAGCGCGTGACCGAGGACCACGAGGGCGACCCGGTGCGCGGCGTGTGCTCCAACTACGTCTGCGACCTGAAGGTGGGCGACACGGTGCAGGTGGTGGGGCCCTTCGGTGCCTCCTTCCTGATGCCGAACCACCCCAAGTCGCACATCGTGATGATCTGCACCGGCACCGGCAGCGCCCCCATGCGCGCGATGACCGAATGGCGTCGCCGCCTGCGCAAGAGCGGCAAGTTCGAAGGCGGCAAGCTGATGCTGTTCTTCGGCGCGCGCACGCAGCAGGAGCTGCCGTACTTCGGCCCGCTGCAGTCGTTGCCGAAAGACTTCATCGACATCAACCTTGCCTTCTCGCGCACGCCGGGCCAACCCAAGCGCTATGTGCAGGACCTCATGCGCGAGCGCGCCGCCGACCTGGCCGCCTTGCTGAAAGACGGCAGCAGCCACTTCTATGTGTGCGGCCTCAAGAGCATGGAAGAAGGCGTGGTGCTTGCGCTGCGCGATGTGGCGAAGGATGCGGGGCTCGATTGGGACACCGTGGGCGCAGCTCTCAAACGCGAAGGCCGCCTGCACCTCGAAACGTACTAAGCTGCGGCGGATGAAGTTCGCCGACTTCCACGCGGGCCAGGTCATCGAGGCCGGCCCCTACGTGCTCACCGAAGCCGAGCTGCTGCAATTCGCGCGGGCCTACGACCCGCAGTGGTTTCACACCGACCCCGAAGCCGCTGCCGAAAGCCCTTTCGGCGGTTTGATCGCCAGCGGCTGGCACACCTGTTCCATCGCGATGCGGCTCGTGGTCGAGGCGGCGCTCGCGGGCTCGGAATCTTTCGCATCGCCGGGGCTCGAGCACGTGCGCTGGCCGAATCCCGTGCGGCCTGGCGACGCCTTGCGGCTCGTGGCCGATGTCATCGAGGTGCGGCGCTCCGAGAAGCGGCCCACGCTGGGCATATTGCTGTGGCGCTGGCGGCTCTTCAATCAGCGCGAGCTGATGGTGCTGGACGTGGAAGTCACCAGTCTCTTCAGGCTGCAGGCCACGGCCTGACGCAAAGCAGAAAACCCGCAACGCGCGAGCGCTGCGGGTTTTCTTTTTTTGCCGACGGGGATTACTTCGTGATGTCCACGGCGCTCGAGCCCTTGGCCTTGGCGCCAACGCCGGTGCCCGCTGGCTTCACGGCGCCGCCGACCGAGCCCACGGCACCGGTCGCGCTGTTCAGGGTGCCACCCACGGTGTTCGTGAGACCGCTGGCCGCGCCGGTCGCGCCACCCACGGCACCCGTTGCGCCGTTGACGGCCCCGGTGGCCCCGCTGACGGTGTTGGTGGCATTGCCCACGGCACCTGTTGCGCCGCCGACCACGCCGCCCACTGTGCCGCCGAGCCCGCTCGCCGCGTTGCCCGCGCCGCCATTGGTATGGGTGGATGCGCCCGCGGCTGCCCCGGCACCCGCGCCTGCGTTGCCTTGGGCTGGTGCGGCCTTGACGGCACCCGATGCGTTGACATCGGCGTTCACGCCGACGCCCACGCTGGCGTTCTGCGCCTGGGCGGCGCCGCTCATGGCCAGAAGGCCTGCGAGCAAGGCGCTGGAGACGATCGATGCAATGTGTTGTTGCTTCATGTGTGACGGTTCCTTTCGTTGAATGGTCACTGATCAACGAACCGGCTTGGGGCCAGTTCGGGTCTCACCCTGAGGGGTTCGGCGCATGTCGCCGTGTGCGCGACTGTCGTCCACGCGTGTGGGACAGGTCCGTCGTCCGGAACGCGGGCTCGCGCGTTCGTTCCGCGCCTTTTCCGGCTCAGGGCAGCAGGTGCGCGCTGAAGAACGCGGTGGTCTTGCGATTCACCTCCGGCAGCACGCTGGCACGGTCGAAGCCCGGCTGGTCATTGAGCATGTCGCCGATCAGCCCCGTGAGCCCGGGTGGCGGTGGCGACAGCAACGCGCCATGCCCGCCCGTCGGCATGTCGGCGATCAGCTCGCAGCGCGGCAGGCAGGCCGCGAGCACGCGGTCGCTGTGAAAGCGCGGGATCAGCCAGCGGTCTTGCCGCGCGGTGATCAGGCCCAGCGGCACGCGCGGTGCGGCCAGCGAGGCCATGTCGAAATCCGCCGCAGCGGGCACGCCCGCCACGATGGCCGCGATGCGCGGGTCGTCGTGTTCGCGTGGCGTGGCGTCCTGGAAGCGGTGGCCGATCACGAGCAGCGCGCCCCATTTCTTGATGCCGTCGAGCATGCCGCCCGTCAGCCGCGTGATGAGGCCGACGCAGGATTGAAAGTCCGCCTCCAGATCCTCTTCGCAGTGCTGCTTGAACGCGGCGGGCGACCAGCGTCCACCGGCCAGGCTCAACGCCGTGTGGCCGCCGGCCGACATGCCGTACATGCCGACCTTCTCGAGCTGGAGCAGCGGCGCGAAGCGCGCATCGCGCCCCACCGCATCGATGGCGCGCGATACCTCGGCCGGCCGCATCGTCCAGCTGTCGGGGCCGGGGTCGCTGTCGTCCTTGTAGTTGTCGGCGCGGTGCTCGGGCATGGCGACGATGAAGCCGGCATCGACCAGGCTGCGTGCCAGGTCGGCATGCACCCACGGCGCGCCGCCCGAACCGTGCGAGACCACGACCAGCCGGCCGTTGCCGCGAACGGGCGTGCCCTGCACCGCCACGTCCAGCATGAAGCGCGCGCGCCGGGTCGGCTGCGCCGCGTCGCTCGATGGGTAGAAGACCGTGACCGGGCCGTCGGCAGCGGTCGCGGGAATTTCCGCCAGCCCCATCGCCGCCCGCGCCGGGCCCGAAAGAAAGGCCAGCAGCAGCACCACGGGCCAGAAGAAGAGAAAAGAAAAGCGTCGCATGGCGGATCGAACTCCTTGTCATCGAAGGCCCATGCCCCCGGCGACACGGACGATGCCGCGGCGTGTCCGCCACGTCTTGCCGAAAGCCGCAAACGCGGTTTTCGGCTGGCCGATTTCAGGATTCGGCCAGCTTTTGCCTGCGGAATTCGGTGGGCGTGAGGCCGGTGGCGGTCTTGAAGGCGCGGTTGAACGGGCCGATGGACTGGAAGCCCGCCGTCAGCGCGATGGTCAGGACGGGCAGTTCGCGCTTGAGCGGATCGGCCAGCGCGGCCGTTGCCTCGGCCAACCGGAAGCCGTTGACGAAGGCGTTGAAATTGCGATGGCCCAGGCGCTGGTTGATGAGCCGCCGCAGCCGGTACTCGGGCACCGCCAGCCGCGCGGCGAGGCTGGCGATGCTCAGGTCTTCGCTGCGGTAGGCGCGGTCGACGGCCATCGCGCGCTGCAGGGATTCGGCGAGGCGGTCTTCGGCGGGGTCGGGTTCGGCGTCGGGGCTTGGCGTGGGTGCTGGTTCGGGGGCGGGATGCGGTGGGGGCGAAGGCTCGGCCGCGGCGGGCGTGGCAGCTTCTTCGGGCGGCATGCGTTCATCGGCCATCGGGATCGGAACCGGTGGCGCGTCCGGCGCGGCGAGCGGAATCGCCACGTGCCCAAGCGCAGCCGGGAACAGCTCCGACCCCGCCAGCCGCAGCATCCGCCACGCGACGACTGCCACGATCAGCAGCAGCATCGCCGCATCCGCCGTGGCCGAGAGTTGTGACAACTGCCCGCGCGGCGATGCCAGGCGAACGACCAGCATCCCGATGCTGTAGCCGACGCCCGTCACCACGATGAACACGCGCAACCGCCGGCGCCCCTCCACCAGGTCGGCGCGCCACTGCGCCGCCGCGGCCATCGCGGCGAGCACCGCAAACACCAGCGGCACCGCGCGCTGCAGGCCCATCGTGACCGGCGCCAGCACCGAGGCGCTGCCGGCCACGACCGCGCAATTGAGCGCCGCCAGCGCCGCGACCGCGAGCCACGCGATCACGTGCCGGGGGCGCAGCACGAAGTCGTCGTCGAACAGCGCCTGCACGAACACCCAGAACAGCACCGCATTGCCGACCGAGACGGCGACCAGCGGCGCCTGCCAGAGGCGCGGCACCAGCGCCTCGAACAACGGCGTGGCACCGATGACCTGGATGCCCAGGCCCAAGGTCAGCGCCACGCCCGCACGCGCGGCCGGCAGGCGCGGGCGGTCGCGCGCCAGCACCACGGCGAGCACGAAAAGCAATGCCAGCAGGACGCCGCGCAGGGCAGCGTCGAGCAGGGTGGCGGGGGCAGATGTCATGGCGTTGAGTGACGGGCGACCGGATGGATTCTCGTAGCAGCGGGGCGACTTGAGGCGGAAGCGGAAAAACCCCGCGAGTCGCCATGTCAAACACACGCAACTCATAATGTTGCATGAAACGAGACAGCAAGCTTTCAGCCGTTCTCCACGTGCTGCTGCACATGGCCGAGATGGATGGCCCCGTCACTTCCGAAACACTGGCCAAGGCAATGCACACGAACCCCGTCGTCGTGCGCCGGGTCATGGCCGGCCTGCGGCAGGCCGGGTTCGTGAGTTCGGCCAAGGGCCACGGCGGCGGCTGGGTGCTGTCGTGCACCTTGTCCCGCGTGACGCTGGGCGACATCCACAACGCGGTCGGCGCGCCTGCGCTGCTGGCCATGGGCAACCGCACCGAAAACCCGGGGTGTGTGGTCGAGCAGGCCGTGAACGCGGCGCTCGACGGCGTCTGCGACGAGGCCGAGGCCCTGCTGCTCAAGCGCTTCAACAGCATCACGCTGGCCGATCTTTCCAAAGACTTTCATCGCCGCATGACGGGCGGCGGCCTCACCTTGAAGGACATTGAACATGCGCTATGACGCTCTTGTCGTGGGCGGCAGCTTTGCCGGCCTTTCCGCTGCGATGCAACTCGCCCGCGCGCGCAAGAAGGTGTGCGTGGTGGACGCCGGCGCGCCGCGCAACCGCTTCACCGCGCAGTCGCACGGCTTCTTCGGGCAGGACGGCGTGCCGCCGCTGCAGATGATTGCCCAGGCGCGCGCCAAGGTGCTGGCCTATCCGTCCGTCACTTTCGTCGAGGGCAGCGTCGTTGCCGCGAAGGCCGACGCCGCGGGCGGCTTCACGGTGTCGCTGCAGGGCCGCGACGCGCCGCTGTCGGCCGACCGCCTGTTGCTGGCCTTCGGCGTGCAGGACGGCCTGCCCGACATCGACGGTGTGCGCGAGCGCTGGGGCACGAGCGTGCTGCACTGTCCCTATTGCCACGGCTACGAGTTCAGCGACCGGCGACTGGGCGTGCTCTTCGCCGCCCCGATGCCGCCCGACCATGCGCTGCTCATCGCCGAATGGGGGCCGACCACGCTCTTCCTGAATGGCAACGCCGATGCAATCGACGGCGAGACGCGCCAGAAGCTGCAGTCGCGCGGCGTGACCATCGAGCCGGGGCGCGTGGTCGGTCTCGAAGGTTCGGCGCCCGATCTTGCGGGTGTGCGCATCGACGACGGCCGGCTGCTGCCCATCGACGCGCTGTATGTGGCGCCGCAGCCGCGCATGGGCAGCCCGCTCGCGGAGCAGCTCGGTTGCGCAATCGACGACGGCCCCTTCGGCCCGATGGTCCGCACCGATGCGTTCAAGGCGACCACGGTGCCGGGCGTGTACGCCGCGGGCGACATCGCGATGCCGTTCCAGAACGCCACGCGCGCGTCTTCCGACGGCGTGCTCGCGGGCGTGGCGGTGCATCGTTCGCTGGTGTTCGGCGCCTGATTTCCAGAGGGCAAGATCGAGCCCACGTGCCCTCAAGACGGGCAGGACATCGCCACAAAACGCCTTTGATGTGCGGGGTCGGAAAAATGAGCCAAAAATTCCCCTATAATTCGAGGCTTGTCACGCGGGAATAGCTCAGTTGGTAGAGCGCAACCTTGCCAAGGTTGAGGTCGAGAGTTCGAGACTCTTTTCCCGCTCCAAATCGCATGAAAAAGGCCACCTCACCGGTGGCCTTTTTCTTTGGGCGCCTTGCACGCCCATGGCGCATGGCTCAACGGTCCGAATGCTTCAGCAGGTAGCTGTTCGAGATCGCCTTGAAAGACAACCCGCCGTCCAGCCGCTTGAACACCAGGCCTTCGCGGGCGCAGGCCGGGTTGAGCGACGGCCCCTCGGCGAACGCCAGCACCTCGGCCATCGATCCGCCGAAGCGATCAAGCGTGGTCACTTCGAGCAGCGGAACGGTGCGAACCGTTGCGCCCAGCTCGCGCAGGAGGTCGAGGAGGGCACTGCGCTCTTCCATGCCGCAGTAGCGGCTCCGGTCGATGTCGAACACGTCGAAGACGTGGAACGCCTGGCCGCGCAGCTTTTCCGGGTTGCCCTGGATGCCCTCGCCAATGATCTCGCCCTGCAGCGCCACGTTGCGACCCAGCGTCGCCAAGGCTTCGAGCAGGCGGTCTTGCCGCGCCACGCGCCACAGGCTGTTGCCGGCCGTTTCGCGAAGCTGCCAGTTGCGGCCGCAGACCCCGAGCGCGCCTGCGTTGTGGAACACGGTCATGCTCGATCCATCGAGCTTGACCGTGACTTCGAACGCGTGCCCGCCATCGGCGGCAAGAACCTCGGGCAGGTTCTGGATCCGTTCCTGGTCGGTCTTGGCGATGAAGGACGGGAATGCGCCTTCCACCTCGCCCGACAGGCAGGCGGGGATCACGGGCTCCCATTTCTCGACGCCGAAAAGCGCGGCCCAATCACGTTGACGCAGCGCCGGATCGGCCAGTGCCAGCGCGTCGATCTCGGCGAACTGCGACAGCGGCAGGATCAGTCCTTGCGAGATCTGGCCGCGCAGCTTCATCGTGCGAAGCCGCATGCCGCGTCGCTCGTTCCAGGTGATCGCGGACTTCTCCAGAAAGGCGAAGCGTGGATCGTCGAGCGGCAGGAATGCGTCGATCTCGAAGAAGAGGCCCCGGTCGCCGACGGCGAACTCGCCCTTCTTGATGACGACGGTCCAGCCTTCGACAACCGCGCATTCGATCGCATCGGCGCCGGGGATCGGGCGGATGGTGTCGACAGTGCGGACGGTGGCAAGTTTGCGCATGGTTGTTTTCTCCCTGTGGTGATGAATGATGGTGACGAAAAATGAAAAGAGGCCCGGAACCATTAGGTTGCCGGGCCTCTGAAGAAAGAGAGTCGAAGAGGTGTGCGCGCTACGCGCCGCCTCCGCCCGGTATGGCGTGATGGTCCTGCTGATTGATCGCGCCCTGATAGGCCGCGCCGCGCGCGAACGCTCTGCCCGATGTGGGGCAGGCGTTGTGGGCGATGGCGATGACCGGCGTGGGGTTCACGATGAAGACGGCAGGTGTGGGTGAATGGGTGTCGAATCTGTGTGGACAGATTCGCGAAGGAGTCGGACTGTAAATAGTGTTTACGGCGGCGTCAACCGCCTGTGTGGTTTTGCGGCTGCGTCAGCCCTTCGCCGCCAACACCGTCCCCCGGCTTTCCCCGAACCCGATGCGCGCATGTCCGGGTTTTTCGCACCAGCCGCGCAACAGCACGGCGTCGCCGTCTTCCAGAAATCCGCGCTGCTCGCCGTTCGCCAACGCGACGGGGGTCTGCCCCGCGCGCGTCAGCTCGATGATCGCGCCGGCTTCACCGGGCCCCGGGCCCGAGATCGTGCCGCTGCCGAACAGGTCGCCCGCGTTCAGCTTGCAGCCGCCCATGGTGTGGTGCGTCACCATCTGCGCCACGCTCCAGTACTGGTGCCTGAAGCTGGTGCCCGACAGGCGCGAAGGGCCGCTCTTGTCCTGCCGCGCCTTCTCGCTTTCGAGCCAGACTTCGAGCCGGATGTCGATCGCGCCGCTCTCGCGGTTTTCAGCGTTCTCCAGATAGGCCAGCGGCTGGGGCTCATCGGCCGGCCGGGTCCAGGCCTGGCGATAGGGCGCGAGCGCTTCCATCGTCACGATCCACGGCGAGATCGTGGTCGCGAAGTTCTTCGCAAGGAAGGGCCCGAGCGGCGCCATCTCCCAGAACTGGATGTCGCGCGCCGACCAGTCGTTGAGCAGGCAGATGCCGAAGATGTGTTCCTCCGCGCGTTCGAGCGGAATCGGCTCGCCGGCCGCATTGCCTTCGCCGATCCACACGCCGAGTTCGAGCTCGTAGTCGAGCCGCGCGCAGGCGTGGTACGTGGGCGCCTTGGCGCCGGGCGCCATCGTCTGCCCCATCGGCCGGTGAAAGCGCTGCCCGCTCACGCCGATGGTCGACACGCGCCCGTGGTACGCGGTCGGAATCCAGCGGAAGTTCGGCGTCACGTCGCCTTCTGGGTTGAACAGCCGCGTGATGTTCAGTGCATGGTCGATCGACGTGTAGAAGTCGGTGTAGTCGCCGATGCGCGCGGGCACGGTGTATTCGACCTCGGCCTGCGACACGAGGCATCGGCTGCGCAGGTCGTGCACCGCGGCCGCCGGTGCGTCGCTTCGCAGCAGCGCGAAGACCGCGTGGCGCAGCGCCTGCCATGCGGGCGCACCGAGCGCGAAGAAGTCGTTCAGCGCCGGCTGCGCGGCCGCGCGCGCCGCATCGAGTGCGAGCCCGTCGACATGCGCGCTCGTGGCCAGCCCCGCCAGGTCGAGCACCTGGTCGCCGATGGCCACGCCGCCGCGAAACGGCTCGGGGCTGCCGACGCGGCGGAACATCGCATAGGGCAGGTTCTGGATCGGAAAGTCGGTGCCTGCGGCGTTGGCCGATTCGACCCAGCTGCGGGCGCTGGCGTCGTGCGTGTGGTTGAGCGCGATCATGGGCGGTGTCTTTCGCTGTTCGATTCGTTCATTCGTTCGTGTGTTCGTGCGTTCAGACCGACGCCATCAGCGCGTCGTCGAAGATCGCGACCGCGCGCGTCCAGCCCGCCGATGCGCCGCGGATCTTGTGCGGAAAGCAGCTGATGAAGAAGCCCGTGGGCGGCAGCACTTCGAGGTTGTGCAGCTTCTCGATGTGGCAGTAGCCGATGTCGCGGCCGGCCTTGTGGCCCTCCCAGATCAGCGAGGCATCGTGCGTCTCGCCGTACTTCTTCGCGGTGTGCACGAAGGGCGCGTCCCAGCTCCACGCGTCGGTGCCGGTGAGGCGCACGCCGCGCTCCAGCAGGTACATGGTGGCTTCGTAGCCCATGCCGGCACCGGCCGATACGTAGTCGGGGTTGCCATAGCGCGAGCCGGCACGCGTGTTGACCACCACGATTTCCAATGGGCTCAGCGTGTGGCCGATGCGCTTGAGTTCAGCCTCGACGTCGTCGGCCGTGACCACGTAGCCGTCGGCGAAGTGGCGAAAGTCGAGCTTCACGCCCGGCTGGAAGCACCATTCGAGCGGCACGTCGTGGATGGCGATGGCGGGCTTCTTCTCGCCCAGCGCCTTGTCCATGGTCGAGTGGAAGTGATAGGGCGCATCGAGGTGCGTGCCGTTGTGCGTCGACAACTGCACCAGCTCCACCGCCCAGCCTTCGCCATCGGGCAGGTCTTCTTTCTTCAGGCCCGGAAAGAAGGGCTCGATCTGCTCGTAGGTCTGCTCGTGCGTGAAGTACTGGATCTTCGGCGCGAAGGCGGGCGGGTCGGACAGCACATCGTTTTCGAGAAAGATCGAGAGGTCGACGAACTTGCGTGGCATGGCGGGGCTCCTTGTGGGGTGTGTGGTTGTCGGTGTGAAGGAATCAGGGGTGCTGCCAGCGCAGCAGCCGCTTTTCTGCAAAGGCCAGCAGTGCATTGCTCGCGAAGCCGATGAGCCCGAGCAGCACGATGCCGGCAAAGAGATCGCTGGCGCGGAAGGCGCGCGCCGCCAGCAGGATGGCCTGCCCCAGCCCGTTCTGCGAGGCGATCATTTCGCCCACCACCGCGACGATCAGCGCAATGGTCAGCGCGAGCCGCATGCCGGCCAGGATGTCGGGCATGGCATTGGGCAGGCCCATCTTCCAGATGTACGCGGCGCGCGACATCTGCAGGCAGCGCGCCACTTCGGACAGGCGCGGCTCCACCGCCGCGAAGCCGTGCACCGTGGCCAGCAGCACCGGCCACATCGCGCCGAAGGCCACCACGAACAGCACCATGCCAGGGTTCAGGCCGAAGATCGAAATGGCGAGCGGCAGCAGCGCCGACGCAGGCAACGGGCGAATGAACTCGAGCGTGGGTTGCACCCACGCGCGCACCGCCGGCGACACGCCGATGGCCGCGCCCAGCACCACGCCGAACAGCGAAGCCAGCAGCCAGCCCTCGACCATGCGGCCCACCGTTGCCTGCGTGAAGGCGAGCAGTTCGCCGTTGCCAGAATCGCCAGCAAGGTTGAGCCCTTCGAGCAGGCTCGCGAAGGTGGCTTGCGGCGTCGGCAGGAACACGCGGCTGACCCACCCGGCATTGCTCGCAACCCACCAGAGCGCAACCAGCGTGCACAGCACGGCGAACGAGCCGAGCCAGTGGATGCCGAAGCGGCTGCGGTCGTTGCCGTTCATGACAACACCCCCATGCGCCGCGCGACCACGCGCTGCAAAAGCAGCATGCCCGCGTTGACCGCGAAGCCCACCACGCCGATCCAGCCCAGCCACGCGAGCATCAGCGCGGGGTCGAAGCTCTGCTGCGCAATCATCATCGCGTAGCCCATGCCGTTGGGGTTGGCCGCGATCTCCACCGTGACCGCGACCACCAGCGCCACCGCCACGCCAAGCCGCAGCGCGACGAACAGGCGCGGCACGATGGCCGGCAGCACGATCTTGAAGGCCCGCTCGCGTGCCGACAGGCCGAGCACGCGGCTCACTTCGAGCAAGCGGGGCTCGATCTGCTGCACGGCCGATTGCACCAGCACCAGCAGCGGCCAGAAGGTGGCGAAGGCGACGATGGCCAGTTCCATGCGCACGCCGAAACCGAAGCCGAGCATCGCCAGCGGAATCAATGCAACAGAGGGCACGGGCCGCAGCACCTCGATCGACATCGCGCCGAGTTGCGCCGCGCGGCGCGAGAGGCCGAGCAGCAACCCCAGCGCAATGCCGAGTACCGCACCCAGCAGCAGGCCGAGCGCAGCCGTGCCAAGCGTGAAGCCTGTTGCCTGCCACAGCGAGCCGTCGAGCGCCGCACCGGCAAAGGCCTTGACGGCAGCGCTCGGCGGCGCGATCGCATCGCTGCCCAATGCGGCCGCACGCCGCGCGTACCACTCGAAGGCACCGACCAGCAGGGCAGGGAACACCCACGGCCGCAGCCAGCGCAGGAGGCGGTTGTCAGTCATGGCCTTGCTCGATGAAGGCGAACAGCTCGCGCCGCAACTGCAGGTATTCCGGATGCTCCTTCGTCGTGAGCTGGTCGCGCGGGCGCGGGATCTTCACGTCGATCATTCGCGCGAGGCTGGGCCGGCCCGGCCCGGGGTTGGCCTGCAGCGCGATCACGCGGTCGCCCAGGTAGATGGCCTCTTCCAGGTCGTGCGTGACGAACAGCACCGTGAGCCCGTCGTCGCGCACCAGCCGCGCCAGCTCGTCCTGCAGGCTCTGGCGCGTGAGCGCATCGAGCGCGCCGAAGGGCTCGTCCATCATCATCAGCTCGGGCTTCTGCGCGAGGCAGCGGGCGATCTGCGCGCGCTGCTGCATGCCACCCGACAGCTGCACCGGAAACTTGTGCGCGTGCTTCGCAAGGCCCACCTTGCCCAGCACATCGGCAATGCGCGGCGCGCGTTCGGCCACGGGCACGCCGGCGGCTTCGAGCGCCAGGCTCACGTTGCCTTCCACCGTGCGCCACGGCAGCAGCGCGCGGCCGTAGTCCTGGAACACGAAGGCGACTTCGCGCGAAGGCTCGGTCATCTTCACGCCGTTGCGCCGCACCTCGCCGGCGCTGGCCGTGACGAGGCCGCTGGCCGCGCGCAGCAGCGTGGTCTTGCCGCAGCCGCTGGGGCCGACGATGCAGACGAACTCGCCGCGCGCCACGTCGAAGGAAGTGGGCGACAGGATCTCGCGGCCGCCCAGGCGGATGGTCACGCCGTCGAAGCGCAGGAAGGGTGTGGCTTGCATCGTGGGACTTGTCGGCGAACGCGCAACGCTTGCGGAAAGCGCGGCGCGCGCGGTGATCGGGGCGGGAGCTGAAATCACTTGGCGATCAGCTTCGCAACGTCGATGGAGGTCTTGAGCATGTCCTGCTCCTTCATCAGCCCGGTCCAGTAGCCCAGCTGCTTGTCGGTGACGACCGGGCCGGGCGGCGAGACCTGCACCTTGGCCAGCACTTCGGGCGGCAGCTTGATGTACTTGCCGATGCTTGCGCGCACCTTCGCGTCGTTCTTCGGCTGCTGCATGAAGGCGGCCGATTCGACCAGCGCCTCACGGAAGGCGCGTGCGGTCGCCGGGTTCTTCGCGACCCACTCGCGCTTGGCCGCATGCACGATGGTCTGGTTGTTCTCGGGCAGGAAGGTCGAGTAGTACGAGGCCACATAGCCCGCGCCGCTCTCGGTGATGCGGCTCATGAACGGGTCGGCCGACACCACCGCATCGACCGAACCGCCGCGCAGCAGGTCGGCATGCTGCGGGAATGCGGCCTCGACGAAGTTGACCTTGCGGTAGTCCACGCCGCTGTCTTTCAGCCACGCGCGAAAGGTCACGTGCAGGAAGGCGCCCAGGCCCGGCACGCCGATCTTCTTGCCGACGCAGTCCTGTGCGCTCTTGATGCCAGAGCCCGCACGCGCCACGAGGCCGAAGCCGGTGATCGTCTTCGAGGTGAGGCCGCCGCCGGCCACCAGCACCAGGTCGAGCCCGCCGTCGACCGCCTGCAGGAAGACCGAAGGCGTGGGCCCGCCGATCTGCAGCGAGTCGGACTGCAGCGCCGCGGGAATGGTGGAGTTGAGCGGAATGAACTTGAGCTCGACGTCGAGGTTGCGCTTCTTGAAGTAGCCCTCTTCGGCCGCCACGAAGACAGAGGCGAAGTCGGTCACCGCCGTGTAGCCGAACACGATCTTCGGGTTGGACGGCTGCGCGCGCGAGGGCAGTGCGGCGCCGGCCGATGCGGCCGCGAGCACCGACAGCAGGGTGCGTCTTTTCATCATGGCTTTTGTCTCCTGGGGGTGGTTTTGTTCGCGCGTGGGGTCTTGGGCCGTGGCAGCGCGGCGCGCAGGCCGCCGACGATGAAGTTCACCAGCATCGGCGCCACGGCGGGGTCGCCGGGCGTGTTCTCGCCGCGCGACAGGCGCGCGATGCGACTGCTGTTCAGGTGGTTCATCAGCACGCCGAGCGCGAACTGGTAGCCCCAGGCGACCTCGCCGCGCGTGGCATGCGGCAGCACGACGTGCAGCGCATCGATGTAGGCCTCGGCCAGCGGATCGAAATAGGCGCGCAGCACGCGGTCGGCCTCTTCGGTGGTGTTGGCGAGTTCGCGCGCCACCAGAAGCGCGTAGTACTCGCCCTCGGAACTCGCGCGCAGCGCCAGCACGGGCGCGATGAAGGCGTCGATGATGTGCTGCAGCGTGCGCGGGTCGTCGGGGTCGATGTCCACCGCGGCCAGGCCCGCGAGCCGCGCGTCGATCGAGTGGGACCAGTGTTCGAAGATCGCGTGAAACAGCTCGTGCTTCTGGCCGTAGTAGTAGCCCACCAGCGCCAGCGGCACGCCGGCTTCTTCGGCGATCTGGCGGATCGTCACCGCGTGGTAGCCGTGCTGTGCGAAGAGCTTCTCGGCCGCCAGCAGGATGGCCTGCTTGCGGTCGGGCCGTGCGGCCTCGGCGGTGATGGCCGCGGCGCGGGAGGCGGCGCGTTTGACGGTCGGCGTGCGGACGTTCATGGGGGCGTATTGAACGCTTGTACAAAATTATTGAACACACGTACAAACCCTGAGGTCAACCCCGATTGAGCACGGTCGTTCGCAGCGCTACGCTCGGTGCATGTCCGCCCCCAACATCCCCCAGATCCGCCTCTATCAAAACTGGCTGCGCGACACGCGCGGCCTCTCGTTCGACAGCTACGACGCCATGTGGCGCTGGTCGGTCACCGAGCTCGATGCCTTCTGGCAGAGCATCTGGGACTACGCCGGCCTGCGCTCGCCCACGCCGCACACCGCCGTGCTCGCACAGCCGCGCATGCCCACCGCACGCTGGTTCCCCGGTGCCCAGGTCAACTACGCGCGCGAAGTGCTGCGCCACGCCGACGCGGCCCACGCCGCCGGCATGCCGGCCATCGTGAGCGACAATGAACTCGGCGAAGTGCGCGAGCTGTCGTGGCCCGAGCTGCGCCGCCAGGTGGCCGCCGTGGCGCTCACGCTCAAGTCGCTCGGCGTGCAGCGCGGCGACCGCGTTGCGGCCTACATGCCGAACGTGCCCGAGACCATGGTGGCCTTTCTCGCGTGCTCCAGCATCGGCGCGATCTGGAGCGTGTGCGCGCCCGACATGGGCACCGCCGCCGTCACCGACCGCTTTCGCCAGATCGAGCCCAAGGTGCTGATCGCCGTCGACGGCGTGCACTACGGCGGCAAGCCGCTCGACCGCAGCGCGGTGCTGCAGGAGCTGCGCGGCCAGCTGCCCAGCGTGCAGAAGCTGCTGCTCGTGAAGTCGCCGTTCGCCGCGAGCGCGGTGCCGCACGATGTCGAGTGGACCCAGGCCATCGCACGCAACGACGCGCAGGTGGCCGCCTTCGAGCCCGAGTGGCTGCCCTTCGACCACCCGATCTGGATCGTCTATTCGAGCGGCACCACCGGCCTGCCCAAGCCCATCGTGCACGGGCAGGGCGGCATCATCCTCACCATGCATGCCTGCGGCCTGCACAACGACGTGGGCGCAAGCTATGGCGCCAACAACTTCGGCGAGCGCTACCACTGGTACAGCTCCACCGGCTGGGTGATGTGGAACTCGCAGCTCTCGGGCCTGGCCTTCGGCGCCACCATCTGCATTTATGACGGCAACCCGGCGGGCAGCAAGGAGAAGCCCGACTGGAGCGTGCTGTGGCGTTTCGTCGCGCGGCACAAGGTCACCTTCTTCGGCGCTGGGGCGGCCTACTTCACCAACTGCATGAAGGCGGGCCTTGTCGCGAAGGACTGCGGCGATCTCTCGCGCGTGCGCGCCCTCGGCAGCACCGGCTCGCCGCTGCCCGAAGAGGTGCAGCGCTGGGGCTCGAAGCAGATCCTCGATGCGGGCTCGAAGGAGGTGTGGTGGTGCAACATCTCCGGCGGCACCGACTTCTGCGGCGCCTTCGTCGGTGGCCATCGCGACCTGCCCGAAGTGCCCGGCCAGATGCAATGCCGCGAACTCGGCCATGCGGTCGAGGCCTGGAACGAACAGGGCCAGCCGGTCATTGGCGAGGTCGGCGAACTGGTGTGCACCAAGGCCATTCCGTCGATGCCGCTGTATTTCTGGGGCGATGAAGGCAACGCGCGCTACCTGTCGAGCTACTTCGACACCTACCCCGGCGTGTGGCGCCACGGCGACTGGATCAAGATCGGCGAAGACGGCGGCTGCATCATCTACGGCCGCAGCGACGCCACCATCAACCGCCAGGGCCTGCGCATGGGCACCAGCGAGATCTACAGCGCGGTCGAGGGCCTGCCCGAAGTGCTCGACTCAATGGTGGTCGATCTCGAATACCTGGGCCGCGACAGCTACATGCCGTTGTTCGTCGTGCTGCGCCCCGGCGTGACGCTCGACGACGCGATGCGCGCGCGGCTGAACAACGCGATCAAGACCTCGCTGTCGCCGCGCTTCGTGCCCAACGACATCTTCCAGGTGGCCGAGATCCCGCGCACGCTCTCGGGCAAGAAGCAGGAGCTGCCAATCAAGAAGCTGCTGCTGGGCCAGCCGATCGAGAAGGTGGTCAACCGCGAGGCCATGGCAAACCCCGGAAGCCTGGATTGGTATGTGGCTTTCGCCGCGCAGCGTGCCTCCGCATAATGGGGCGCATGAAAAGACGTACCAGCCTCCTGATGCTTTCCGCCGTTGCCGGCGCCTCCTTGTTGAGCGCCTGCGCATCGCCGTCGTCCACGCCGGCCCCATCGGCTGGCGCCGCGCCACTGCGCGTGACCGGCACGGTGGCCTACCGCGAGCGCATCGCGCTCGATCCTTCGGCCGAGGTCGTGGTGCAACTGCTCGACGTGTCGCGCATGGACGCACCGTCGGTGACCCTCGCCGAGCAACGCTTCAAGGCCAACGGCAAGCAGCCGCCCCTGGCCTACGAGCTGACCGTGGACCCCGCGCGCATCGATCCGCGCATGCGCTATGCGGTGTCGGCGCGCATCTCGCGTGGCGACCAACTGCTGTTCATCAACGACACGCAGTACTCGGTGCTCACGCAGGGCAACGGCACCACCGCCAACCTGATGCTGGTGCGCGTGACCCAGGCGCCGCGCTGATCGCGCGAGCGGCTATGAAGTTTGCAGCTCGTAGAGCACCATGCGCGTCTGCCGGCCGCGCAGTTCGACCAGCTCTTCGATGCGCCGCGTGCACAACCGGCCCTTCAGCCCCTCGAAGGTGACCTCCGACATCAGCATCTGCGTGCCCAGCTGCTTGTTGATGCCTTCGATGCGGCTGGCCACGTTGACCACGTCGCCGAACGCCGTGTAAGACAGCCGGTCGTTCGAGCCCAGGATCCCCGCGATCACCACGCCCGTGTGCATGCCGATGCGCGTGCGGAACTCGGGCAGGCCATCGGTGCGCCACTTGCGGTTGAGCTCGCTCATGCCCACGTGCAGTTCGAGCGCGGCAAGGCAGGCCTTGTACTCCGCGTCCTTCAGGTCCGCGGGCGCGCCCCACAGCACCATGATGCCGTCGCCGATGAACTTGTCGATCACGCCGCCGTGCCGCGTGAACACGCCCGCCGCCAGGTTGAAGTACTCGGTGAGCATGCCGACCAGCACGTCGGTGTCGAGCGACTCCGAGATCGAGGTGAAGCCCTCCACGTCGGTGAACATCACCGTCACGCGGCGCGGCGATCCGCTCGGCGCGAGCGCGTGCCCCTCGTCGATCAGCTGGTTGATCACGTCCACCGGCACGAACTTGCTGAAGGCCTTGAGGCTGCGCGCGGAATCGTCGAGCGCCTGGTCCAGGTGCTGGATCTCCAGCACGCGGCTGGGTTCGCGCGGCAGGTTGTCCAGCTCCAGCATGCCGATGCGGCGTGCGATGTGCGAGAGGTTCTCCACCGGCGACGTCACCAGCTTCGACAGCTTCAGCGACAGGAACAGCGCCAGCGCCAGGAACGCCAGCGCCAGCAGCAGCGACCACAGCACCGCGCGCCGCAGGCCGCCCAGCAGCATGTCTTCGGGCACCCAGCTCACCAGCTGCCAGCCGGTGGCGGGTATCCGCGAGGTCTGCACCAGGTAGTGCCGCCCGTCGTAGGAAAAGGCGAAGTCCGTGTCGGCGCCGGTGCCCGCCGTGCCTGCGGCCACCATGTGGTCGTGCAGCGCGCCGAGCACGCCCGTCGGCGCCTCCAGTCGATGCAGGACGCCGGGCATGTCGCTGCGCGCGAGCACCTGGAAGTCGGCGCTCAAGAGGGCGCTGTCGCCGGAGCCGTCGCTGCTGAAGAGCCGCACGAACTCCGACAGCCGGCCCAGCGACACGTCGCCGGCCACCACCAGCGCCTGCGAGCTGCCGCCGGCGTAGCTGCGGCGGCTGGGCTGCGCGTAGGTCACCCCCAGCTCCTGCGCGGCGGCGAACACGTAGGGCTTGGTCCACACCGGGCCCAGTGCCGCGCCGGCCTGCACGAACCAGCCGCGCTTCGTCGGGTCGTAGTTGCTGCGGTAGGCCTCGATGCGCTGCGTGGCGTAGCGGCTCTGCGCGTCGGCCTCGGCCTCCAGCGGCAGCTTGTAGTGCCAGGTCTCGGTCGTGAAATCGGGGCCGCGCGCGATGTGCCGCATGGCGGGGGTGGGGTAGCGCAGGGCCATCAGCATCTGGCCCGCGTCGTTGGCCACGTAGATGCTGTCGAGCTCGGGTGACTGCTCCAGCAGCGTCCACAGGAGCTCCGATGTCTTGTCGACCTGCTCGCCCGCGGGTTGCAGGCTGGGCGCGCTGGCCACCGCATCGACGACCGATTCGGCCTTTTTGAGGAAGGCCAGCACCTTGTCCTCGGTGCGGTCGTGGTTGGCCTTGTGCGCCGAGACCCCGATGCGCGACACCAGCCGCTGCGAGCCCCAATAGCCCAGCGAGACCAGCATCAGCGACTGGGCCAGGGCCACGGCACTGACGATGGTGCCCACGTCCACCCTGAAGCGGCGAGATCGCCCCGGCGGCACGGCCAGCGCCGCGATGGGTGACGAGGCCCCCGCGGCGGCAAATTCAAACGGCGGCTCTCCCGCCACACCCGGATTTCCGGACGAGTTGATGTTCATACAGCTCCCTGACGACCACTCGAACGCACCCGCTGCGGTACGGCCGCGGGTCGACATCCGGTGGGCCCACGGCCCCGATCGTTGGTGTCGGGGATCCTGGTGGGCGCCGGATGTGGGCGCGATTTTCGCTCGACTTCGGCTTTGTGTGCGGTATTGCACAGCCTGAAGGGGTTCCGGGCTTTTGCCGGGCACGCGGATGCGATGGGGTTGGCGCTCCTCCCGGCGCCTTGAGTTGCCGACGATCAGCACAGGCGTTCGGATCGGACTGCCCGAAAAAAATTTGCAGATCGAGCGACGGATTCCGGCGACTGGCC
The DNA here is from genome assembly GCF_043658315.1 of Variovorax sp. VaC1. NCBI lineage: Bacteria > Pseudomonadati > Pseudomonadota > Betaproteobacteria > Burkholderiales > Comamonadaceae > Variovorax > Variovorax sp. VaC1. Next base: position 544,739 of record NZ_JBIGLT010000005.1, read on the forward strand.
CCGTTCAAGCATTGCGCTGCTTCTGCGCTCCAAGGAGTTTTCCCGATGTTCCTCCGCTCGTCCCTTGTCGTCGCGACCGTCTCCGCGTTTGTATTGACCGGTTGCGTGGTCGCGCCCGCCACCATCCGCCCGGCCTACGTTGCGCCGGCCGGCGTGGCCTATGTCGCGCCGACCTACGCGATGCCTGCGCCCGGCTACGTGTGGCGCTACCACGTTCACTACGGCTGGGGCTGGCACCACCCGACCTACGGCTGGCATCGCGGGTGGTACTGATGGCCAGGCCGTCTTGTCTTGCGTTTGCTTCCCATGACCAACAGGGTTCATCCATGAAATCGAAAAGCCTTCTTCCGGCCCTCGGTGCCAGCCTGCTGGCCCTGATCGGCGTTCTTGCGACGGCGGTGCCCGCGCAGGCCCAGCCCGTCGTGGTCGTTCCGCCGCCCGTGGTCGTTGCCCGACCTGTCTACGTGGCGCCGCGCGTGGTGGTGGCCCGTCCCGTCTACGTCGCACCGGCGGGTGTGGTCTACGTCCGGCCGACCTATGCGATCCCGGGGCCTGGCTATGTGTGGCACTACCACGTCCACTATGGCTGGGGCTGGTATCACCCCCACTACGGTTGGCATCGCGGGTGGCGTTGATCCGGCGTGCTGTCGTGTTGTCTTCCTGTCGACGCAGACGCCCATGGACCCGAGATCCGTGATTCTTGTCATCGGCCTTGCCTGGCTGGCATCGGTCGGGCCGCTGCCCGTGCCGGTGTTCGCGCATCTCGCGCCCGGCATGGCCTTCCAACCGGTGCCGATCCTGCGCATCGCCATGGCCGGCCGCGTGCCGGTGCAGCGCGAGGCGAAGGCGGAGAATCCGCCGAACGGCCAACCGGGGCATCCGCCTTGAACCTGTTCGCCGCCCCGGAACGCCCCGATCTCCAACCGGTCTTGTCCAGTGGCTGATCCAGACTCACACGACCCCGACGAGGATCTGCTGCAGCGCCTCGGCCGCAACGAGCCGCAGGCGGCGCGCGAACTGGTGGCGCGCAAGCTGCCGCGCCTGCTGGCGCTGGCCCAGCGTCTGCTCGGGCGGCGTGGTGAAGCCGAGGAGGTCACGCAGGAGGCGTTTGTCCGCATCTGGAAGCAGGCCCCGAAATGGCGGCGCGGAGAAGCCCACTTCGACACCTGGCTGCACCGCGTCGTGCTCAATCTCTGTTATGACCGGCTGCGCGGAGGCGCGGCCCGTCACGAGCAGGCCGTGGATGCGCTGCCGGACCATGCCGATGCAGCCCCGACGCCGGAACAGCACTGGGGCCACGCCCAGCGCGACCAGCGTGTCGCATCCGCATTGGCGCGGCTGCCCGCCCGCCAGCGCGAAGCCATCGTGCTTCAGTACTACCAGGAACTGTCCCACGCGGACATCTCCGAGCTCATGTGCATTTCTATCGATGCGCTCGAGAGCCTGCTTGCGCGTGCGCGCCGCAACCTGCGCGCAGAACTGATGGAGACCCGACCATGACGCCCGAACGCTTTGAAGAACTCGCCGATGCCTGGGGGGCCGAGCTGCGCCGCTGGCCGGATGCCGAGCGTGCGGATGCGCAGGCGCTGCTCGAACGCGACGCCTCGGCCCGGACGATCCTGGCGCGCGCCGCGGAACTCGATGCGTTGCTGGACGCCAGCGCCGTCGCGTCTCCAAGCGCGGCTCTTATTCAGGCCGCGCTGGCCGGCGCGCCCGCCCACGGCGCGAAGCGCGGGCGCGTCGGGCGCTGGCTTGGCGAATGGTGGGGGGCTGGCGCGTGGGCCGCGGGCGTCGGCCTCGTGGGCACCGCCGCCGCCGGCGCGCTGGTGTTCGGCCTTGCCCTGTCGGCCATCGCGCCGCCAGGGCGCCCGACGGGAATGGACAGGGACTGGGCCGCCACGACTTTCGATGCCGGCAACACTGCAGACTGGAGCGACGAGTGAACGACGAACGACCCCAACGCGGGATCAACTGGACGCTGGTGTCCCTCCTGCTCAACGTATTCCTCGCCGGCGGCATCGCAAGCAGCGCCTGGTTCCTGTGGAGCGACCAGCACGCGCAGCACCATGACAGGCCGGCCGCGCAAGCCTCGGCGGACGGTGCCGCGCCGGCCAAGGCGCGGAGCCTGCCCGCCGCCGCAGATGGCCTGTCGTCCGCGCAGCGCCAGGCCTTCCGCAGCGGCCTGCGCGAACTGCTGCGCGACAACGCCGGGCTGACACGGTCCAGCCGCGAAGCCCGCCTGGAGGCCTCGCGCTTGTTGTCGGCGCCCGTGCCCAACCGTCCGGCAATCGATGCCGCGCTGGCGCGCACCCGTGCCGCCGACATCGAGTTCCGTGAACGGATCGAGGCCTACGTGACGGCCTATGCGGCCACGCTGCCCCCGGCCGACCGCGAGCGCTTTGCGCAGGCACTGCCCGCGCTGCAGGGGCCGTTCCACGTGAACGTTCCGCGCGCCAAGCCTTGATCGGGGCGTTGCGCGCAGTGGCCTTCACGGCTTGCGCGCACTGCTGTCTTCTGAAAAAAGCAGCGCTCAGCGCGCGTCGTGAAAGATGATGCCCAGCGTGTGCCGCCGCCCCGAGCGCACGCGGCTCACGCCGTGGCGCATCGTCACGCGGTAGGTGCCGCGCGTGCCCGTCACCGGCCGCTGGTTGACCGCGAAGATCACCGCCTCGCCCTGCGCGAGCGACACCACTTCCGCGCGCGACTGCATGCGCGGGCGCTGCTCGGTCAGCACGAACTCGCCGCCCGTGAAGTCTTCGCGCGGATCGCTCAGCAGCACGGTGAGCTGCAGCGGAAACTGCAGGTCGCCGTACAGGTCCTGGTGCAGGCAGTTGTAGTCGCCCTCGTCGTAGCGCAGCAGCAGCGGGGTGGGGCGCAACTGGCCCGCCGCGTGGCAGCGCGCGAGGTAGGTGGCGTGGTCCGCCGGGTAGTCGGCGGGCTGGCCCATCGCCGCGGCCCATGCGTTGGCCAGTGGTGCAAGGCGCTCGTACAGCGCGCTGCGCCACGCGGCGAGCGATGCCGGCAGCGGGTTCGCGAAGTACTGGTACTCGCCCTGGCCGAAGCCGTGGCGTTGCATGACCACGCGGCTGCGAAAGCGCGCGGGCTGGTCGTACATCGCGGCGAGCGCGACGCATTCCTTCGGCGTGAACAGCGGGCCGGTGGTGGCGCAACCGCGCGTGGCAAGCGCGGTCTCGATCTCGGGCCAGTCGAGGGCCTCGATGTGGGAAGCGGGGGTTGTCATGGCCGAAGTGTCTTGCCTCCGGCCGCGCGCCGCTCGCCGTTTTCGGACAAGGGTTTCCGAAGGACGCAGGGGGCGCCGCTCTTTTCCGCCGGGCGAAACGGCCATGTCCACACGAGTCGCCAACAGCCGTTTTGAGCGATCATTCACGCATGACACGCGAAAAAACTACCGCACGCGACAGCGCGAAAGGGCAACTGGTCCAGGGCCGGTCGGTCGCGACGCTGGGGCGGGGTATGGAACTGGTCAAGGTCGGCAAGGCGCCTCGCCCGGTCGTTCGCCCCGAGGACAACACGACGGTGCTGCTGAAGAAGGCGGCCCGCGCGCTCAACAAGCCCGGCATCGACAGGGCGGACGTCTTTCGCGGGCCCAACGCGGCCAAGATATTCGCCTACTACGCCTACCCGCAAGACCCGACCCGGGTCGTTCGCGAGGCCGCCGATGGCACGAAGGTCATCGGCCGGCTGGTCGAAGGCAGGTTCCGCGCGAGCAAGGCGTGAGCCGCCGCCCTCCGAAGCTCGACAAGCTGCTGGAGCAGACGCGCGGCCCGCGTCCGGTGGCCTTCGTGCTGGCCGGCCACAACGGGTCGGGCAAGTCCACCCTCTGGTACTCGCGGCTGGCGGCGTCGCTGCAGATGCCGCTGATCAATGCGGACCGGATGATGATGTCCATCCTGCCCGACGCCGACCATCGCACCGGCCACATCCCCGCATGGGCCCAGCGCCTGCGCGATGACGACGAGAAATGGCAGGTCCTGTCGCAGGAAGGCGTGCGCGCCTTCAAGAGCCTCGTCATGGACCAGCGCATGCCGTTCGCATTCGAGACGGTCTTTTCCCACTGGAAGCCATTGCCCGGCGGCGGCCATGCGTCGAAGGCCGACGACATCCGCGCGATGCAGGCGGCGGGCTACTTCGTCGTCCTGCTGTTCGTGGGGCTCGTCTCGGTCGACATGTCCGTCTTTCGCGTGAGCACGCGCAAGCAGCAGGGCGGCCACGGCGTGGAGCACAAGAAGCTCATCGAGCGGTTTCCGCGCACGCAGGCCGCGGTCGGGCACGCGACGCAGATCGCGAACATGACGCTCATGTTCGACAACAGCCGCTCCGAAAAGAACGCGTTCGCGCTGGTGCGGGCGCAGGCGAAAAGGTCGGTTCTTTTCGACGCGCGAGACCCCCAGTTCGATGTGGACCCGGAACTGCGGGCCGTGTGCGACCCCTGGCTCGAAAAAGTCGCCGGCCCCTTCAAGCCACCACGCGCCTCGCGGCCGAAGAAGGCCACGCCGCCGCCGCAACAACCACAGGGTCAGAGCACCCCATGAGCACCTCGAATCCATCCCCCGATCAATCCAGCGACTGGCAACTCCCCTGGTCCGGCGGCTGCCGCTGCGGCCAGGTGCGCCTGCGCATCACCGCGCCGCCGCTGCTGTCGATGGCGTGCCACTGCACCGGCTGCCAGACCATGAGCGCGAGCGCCTTCTCGCTCTCGCTCGCCATTCCCGCGCAGGGCTTCGAGGTGGTGTCGGGCGAGCCCGTCATCGGCGGCCTGCACGGTGACTCGCACCATTTCTTCTGCCCGCATTGCAAGAGCTGGATGTTCACGCGCACCGAGGGCATGGACTACTTCGTCAATCTCCGGCCGTCGATGCTCGACCGGCACGCATGGGTCGAGCCCTTCGTCGAAACCTGGACCGACGAGAAGCTGCCCTGGGCCACGACGCCCGCAAAGCACAGCTTCGGCGCCTTGCCCGCGATGGATGCCTTTCCTGCGCTGATCGAGGCCTATGCCCGGGAAGGTGCCCGGCCCGCAAAGGGCTGAGGCGCATGGCGTCCTGAATCGTTCTCGGCCACCAGGCATTCAGAGGGCAGGGCAGCGCGTCAGCCCTGCCGCGCCTGCGCCAGCAGCCAGTCGCTGAAGAACTTCAGCAGCGGCCGCTGGTCGGCGCGCTCCGGTGTCACGAGGTAGTAGTTGCGCTCGCCCGAGAGCGGCCGTGGGCACGCCACCACCAGTTCGCCGCGCGCCAGTTCGTCGGCCACCAGCATCGTCGGCATCAGCGCCACGCCCAGGCCGTGCGAGGCGGCGGCGGCCAATATCGAGAACAGCTCATAGCGCGGCCCGCCGCGCGCATTGGGGGCATCTACCTGCTGCGCATCGAACCACTGACGCCAGCCGTCGGGCCGCGTGCTTTGCTGCAGCAGCGGCATCTTCGCGATGGCCGCGGGCGCCACGGCCTTGCCGCGCGGCAGCAGCGACGGGCTGCACACCGGCACCACGTCTTCATGCATCAGCAGCAACGCATGCGTGCCTGCCCAGTTCTCGACCTGCGCGGGCGTGCCGGCGTACAAGGCCGCATCGAATTCCGCATCGGCAAAGAGAAAGGGGCGCGTGCGCGTCTCGATGTGCACCACCACGTCGGGCTGCAGCGCGGCGAATCCCTTCAGGCGCGGCATCAGCCAGCGCGTGGCGAAGGTCGGCACGGCCGCCAGCGACAGCGAACCGCCTTCGCCCTGGTGCGCCATCGCGTCGAGCGTGTCGCGTTCCATGGCTTCGAGCCGCTTGGTGATCTGCCGTGCATAGGCCGCGCCGCTCGCGGTCAGCGCCACGCCGTGCCGCGTGCGGCGAAAGAGGGCGACGCCCAGGAAAGCTTCGAGCGTGCCGATCTGGCGCGACACCGCGCTCTGCGTAAGCGCCAGTTCCTGCGCGGCGCGGGTGTAGCTCTCGTGGCGCGCGGCGGCGTCGAAGCACACGAGGGTTTGCAGGGGTGGGATCTTGCGACGCATGTATGCCTCGGGTGTATGTATGGAGGAGCGGCCTTACCAATGAAAGAACGGCTCGAACATCTTGCAAGACATTCTACAAACGCATATCTGGGTGAGGATTCATCGTTTGCACCCGTCCCCTCGCGTGGCTAGGATCGAGGCCATCCCCCTCTTTTCTCTTTTTCCCCTCTTTCCGGAGACAGCACATGGCCGCCAAAGCGCAATTCCACTGGGACGATCCCCTTCTTCTCGACCAGCAACTGACCGACGAAGAACGCATGATCCGCGACGCGGCCAATGCCTATTGCCAGGAGCGCCTGGCGCCCCGCGTCATCGAGGGCTTCCGCACCGGTGAGACCGACCCCGCCATCTTTCGCGAAATGGGCGCGCTCGGCCTGCTCGGCCCGACGATCCCCGAGCAGTACGGCGGCCCCGGCCTCAACTATGTGGCCTACGGCCTGATCGCCCGCGAAGTCGAGCGCGTCGATTCGGGCTACCGCTCGATGGCCAGCGTGCAAAGCTCGCTGGTGATGGTGCCGATCTTCGAATTCGGCACCGAAGCGCAAAAGCAGAAGTACCTGCCCAAGCTCGCCACCGGCGAATGGATCGGCTGCTTCGGCCTGACCGAACCCGACCACGGCTCCGACCCCGGCAGCATGGTCACGCGTGCCAAGAAGGTGCCGGGCGGCTACTCGCTCAGCGGCGCCAAGATGTGGATCAGCAATTCGCCCATCGCCGACGTGTTCGTCGTGTGGGCCAAGGAAGTCAGCGAAAGCGGCACGGTCGGCCCGATCCGCGGCTTCGTGCTCGAGAAGGGCATGAAGGGCCTCTCGGCCCCCGCGATCCACGGCAAGGTCGGCCTGCGCGCCAGCATCACCGGCGAGATCGTGATGGACGGCGTGTTCTGCCCCGAAGAAAACGCCTTCCCCGAAGTGCAGGGCCTGAAGGGCCCGTTCACCTGCCTGAACAGCGCCCGCTACGGCATCTCGTGGGGCGCGCTGGGTGCCGCCGAAGACTGCTGGCACCGCGCCCGCCAGTACACGCTCGACCGCAAGCAGTTCGGCCGCCCGCTCGCCGCCAACCAGCTCATCCAGAAGAAGCTGGCCGACATGCAGACCGAGATCACGCTGGGCCTGCAAGGCAGCCTGCGCCTGGGCCGCATGAAGGACGAGGGCACGGCCTCGGTCGAGATCACCTCGATCATGAAGCGCAACAACTGCGGCAAGGCCCTGGACATCGCCCGCCTGGCGCGCGACATGATGGGCGGCAACGGCATCAGCGACGAGTTCGGCGTGGCACGCCACTTGGTGAACCTCGAAGTGGTCAACACCTACGAAGGCACGCACGACATCCACGCGCTCATCCTGGGCCGCGCCATCACCGGCATCGCCGCTTTCGCCAACTGAACGAGCGCATGAGCACCAAGCCCGCAGCCCTGGACGGCATCAAGGTCCTCGATCTGTCCCGCGTGCTCGCGGGCCCGTGGTGCACGCAGATCCTTGCGGACCTGGGCGCCGACGTCGTCAAGATCGAGCGCCCCGGCGTGGGCGACGACACCCGCACCTGGGGTCCGCCGTTCATCAAGGACGCGAACGGCAACGACACCGACCAGGCCAGCTACTTCACGTCCTGCAACCGCAACAAGCGCTCGGTCACCATCGACATGGCCACGCCCGACGGGCAGGCACTGCTCAAGCAGATGGCGGCTCAGGCCGACATCGTGGTCGAGAACTTCAAGACCGGTGGCCTCAAGCAATACGGCCTCGACCACGAGAGCCTGCGCGCGGCCAACCCGCGCCTCATCTACTGCAGCGTGACCGGCTTCGGCCACGACGGCCCGTATGCCGAGCGCGCGGGCTACGACCTGATGATCCAGGCCATGACCGGCATGATGAGCATCACCGGCCGCCCCGACGACGTGCCCGGCGGCGGCCCGCTGCGCGTGGGCGTGGCGCTCACCGACCTCTTTACCGGCGTCTACGCGAGCACCGCGATCCTTGCGGCGCTGCAGGTGCGCGACCGCACCGGCGAAGGCCAGCACATCGACATGGCGCTGCTCGACGTGGGCATGGCCATCCTCGCCAACCAGGCGAGCGCGTTCCTCAACACCGGCAAGGCGCCGCAGCGACAGGGCAACACGCACCCGAGCCTGGCGCCCTACCAGGACTTTCCGACGCAAGACGGATCGATGCTGCTGGCCATCGGCAACAACGGCCAGTTCGCGCGCTTCTGCGAAGCGGCCGGCCACGCAGAGTGGGCGGCCGACGCGCGCTTTGCCACCAACACCCTGCGCGTGAAGCACCGCGGCGTGCTCATTCCGATGATGGAAGAGCTCACCCGCACCCGCACCACTGCCGACTGGGTCACGCTGCTCGAAGACAAGGCCGTGCCCTGCGGCCCCATCAACGACATCGCGCAGGCCTTCGACGATGCGCAGGTCAAGTCGCGCGGCCTGGCGGTCACGCTGCCGCGCGATGCGGGCGACGGCATCGCCAGCATCACCGGCGTGGCGAGCCCGCTGCGCTTGACGGCCACGCCGCCGGTGCTGCGCCATGCACCACCGGCGCTGGGCCAGCACACGCAGGAAGTGCTGGCTGAAATGGGCATCGACGCCACGCGCTTCGAGGCCCTGCGTTCGGCCGGCGTCGTCTGAAGAAAAGGTCGATGGCATGACGAGCCCGATGCGCCCACCGTTCTCGGTGCTGCGCATCGACCATGTCGTGCTGCGCGTGAAAGACGTCGATCGATCGATCGCCTTCTACTGCGACGCGCTGGGCTGCACCGTCGAGAAACGCCGCGACGACCTGGGGCTCGTGCACCTGCGCGCGGGTGCCAGCCTGATCGACCTCGTCACGCCCGATGGCCCGCTGGGAAAGCAGGGCGGCGCGCTGGCAGGCGCGGAAGGCCGCAATGTCGACCACCTGTGCCTGCGCATCGAACCCTTCGACGAAGCCGCGATCCGCGCACGCATGGCGCAGCACGGCGTGCCGGTGCACGGCGAGGTGCAGAACAACTTCGGCGCCGAAGGCAACGGCCCGTCGATCTACCTCAGCGACCCGGACGGCAACAGCGTCGAACTCAAGGGCGCGGCGCACTGATTCGCCGCCGCCCGGCTTGCCGCGCATTGGGTTTTTGTACGCCAGTGTGTCTGGCCGCCCGCCGCACACATGCGCACGCAAAAGTGCACCCGGCCCGACACATCGCGGATACAGCCCACGGATTCAATCCATGCATCGCCATCCCGGCGACCCCGTGCAGCAGGCAAGCCCCCTGCTGGCGGGCCACCCCTGCAAGGAATCCCCATGAGCTCCACCGCAAAGATCCTCTACACCGGCAAGACCCACACCACGGGCGGACGCGACGGCGCATCGCGCAGCGACGACGGGCGCCTCGACATCCAGTTGTCGCCGCCCGGCACCTCGGGCACCGGCACCAACCCCGAACAACTGTTCGCGGCCGGCTGGTCGGCCTGCTTCATCGGCGCCATGGGCCTGGCGGCCGGCAAGCTGAAGATCAAGCTGCCCGCCGACCTCGCGGTCGATGCCGAAGTGGACCTGGCCAACACCGACGGTTCGTACTTCCTGCAGGCGCGCCTGCGCGTGAGCCTGCCCGGCATCGAGCGCGACACCGCACGCGCCATCATCGACACAGCGCACCAGACCTGCCCGTACTCCAAGCTCACGCGCGGCAACATCGAGGTTGATTTGCAGCTGGCGTGAACGTCGTCGTTATCGCCATTGCCACCCGGCGCGCACCAGTGCGCCGGGCGTCTGGAGAAGGGCGCGCGCCGGCTCAGCCCACGCGCCCGATGGTCGCCACCCCGAACACCACCACGCCCAGCACCAGGTTCATGCCCACCAGCTGGCGCACCGTATTGAGCAGCGAAGCCGCCTTGGGCCAGGCGCTTTCTTCGACCGCACGCCGCAGCGCCCTGAACACCGAGGCGCGGATGTAGACATAGATGGCGGCCATCACGATCGCGATGCTCATCATGGCTTCGATGCGCCAGTGCATCGCGCGGAAGCCGCCGCTCACCATGATCATTCCCACGCCGCTCAGGAACAGCAGCGTGACGGACGCGTCCACGCCGACGAAGAAGCGCCGCAGCGTCGCGGCCATCATGCGCAGGCGCAAGGGCGGCTCCAGCGTGGCGACGGTAGCGGGGCGCACCGCGAAGTGCATGGTCGCCATGCCGCCGACCCAGAAGGCGGCGCAGAGCAGATGGATGAAAAGCGGAATGACGTAGGACATGGGGGCCGATCAGAACACCGAAAGGCCCCGGTGCGCAACGCTCAGGCCGCCACGCCGCGGGCGCGCGGGGCCGCTCGCCTTTCTTTCCCGGTCGCCAGGTCGGCATAGCGCCGCATGTCGGTCACGATCAGCCGCAGCAGCGCTGCAGCCGCCGGCGACAGCATGCGGCCATGCCGCGAGACGATGTGCGAGCGCCCCTGCGACAGCAGCGGGTTCTTCATCGGCAGTTCGACCAGCGTGGTGTTGTCCGCGTTGGGCGTGAGCGAGATCCGCGTGCCCAGCGTGTAGCCCAGCCCGGCCGACACGAAATGGCCGAGCGCGCTGAACGACGTGGTGGTGAGCAGCGCGGGCAGCCGCACGCCTTCGCTGATCTCGGCGGCCTCGATGTGCTGCCGCACGCCGAAGTTGCGGTGCAGCGTCGCGCCCGGGTAAGGCAGCAGGTCGGCCAGCTTGAGCGGGCGGCCGAGCCGCGCGAGCGGGTGCGAGGCCTGCACCATCGTCTGGATGGGCTGCGCATGCGACTGGTGCGAGGTCAGCCGCTCGTCTTTCGGGGGCTGGAACAGCATGCCGATGTGGGCGCGCTCCTCGACGATGCGCCGCACGATCTCGTCGGTGCTGGCCACGTCCAGGTCGATGGTGATCTTCGGGTGCGTGGTCATGAAGTCGCGCAGGCTGTGGCGCATCAACCAGTCGACATAGCCTTCGCCCGCCACGATGTCGATGTGGCCGCGCTCGATCTTGCGGATGCTGTCCATTTGCGCCAGCAGGTGCTGCTTCTGGTTCTGCTGGCGCCGCACGTAGCCGGCCAGCATCTGGCCCGCGTCGGTGGGCACCACGCCGCGGCCGTGGCGCTCCAGCAGCGGCACGCCGCATTCCTTTTCAAGAATGCCGATGGCGCGGCTGACGGCGGAAGGGTCCATGTCGAGCACGTCGGCGGCGCCGCGCACCGAGCCGCTTTCGAGCACCTGGATGAAGTAGCGCACGCGGCGGGTGTCGAGTTTGTCGTCCATGGCGGGTGCTTCGAGTGTTGCATTCAATGCACCAAATATCCTCATTTGCTGTCATTGATGCAAGTGCTCGGCAGCCCGACACTCGCCGGCACCTCGCCAGAAGAAGCTCCCACACATGACCTCTGCCGCCTCCACGCTCGACACCATGGCCCCGGCGACCGCCTCGGGAAAACTCAGGCTCGCGCTCGTGACCCTCGCCATCGTGGCGGTGGCAGAACTCATCGGCCCGGTGCAATTCAGCGTCGGGCCGGGCAAGGTGGCGCTGCTGCCGATGCTGTGGGCATTGCTGATCGCGGCGGTCTGGGGCATCGCGCAGCGCCGCGTGCCGGGCGTGGTGCGCGTGGCGCCCGCGCAGCAGTCGTTTGCGGGCGGCCTGCTCAATGCGGGCCTGCTGCTGTTCGTCGTGAAGCTGGGCCTGACGGTGGGCGCGGCGCTGCCGCAGGTCAAGCAGGCGGGCTGGGCGCTGCTGTTCCAGGAGTTCGGCCATGCCCTCGGCACGCTGGCGCTGGGCCTGCCGCTGGCGCTGCTGCTGGGCATCAAGCGCGAGGCCGTGGGCGCCACCTTCTCGGTGGGCCGCGAGGGCAATCTCGTGATCATTGGCGAGAAGTACGGCATGGCCTCGCCCGAAGGCCGCGGCGTGCTGGCCGAGTACATCACCGGCACGGTGCTGGGCGCGCTGTTCATCGCGGTGCTGGCGGGCTTCATCGCCAGCCTGCACATCTTCGATCCGCGTTCGCTGGCCATGGGCGCGGGCGTGGGCTCGGGCAGCCTGATGGCCGCGGCGCTGGGCGCCATCGCCGCGCAGCAGCCGGCCGAGATGCTGCCGCAGCTCACCGCGATTGCCGCCGCATCGAACCTGCTGACCACGGTGGCGGGTTTCTACTTCACGCTGTTCCTGTCGCTGCCGCTGTGCTCGTGGCTCTACGGCAAGCTGGAGCCGGTGCTGGGCCGCTTCTCGAAGCGCGGTGCGCAGGACGCTGCCGGCACGGGCGCGGTGTCCCAGGTCAGCGTGGGGCACGGCAACGCGCTGCCGCTGCGTGACACGCTCATCGCCTGGGCGGTGGTGGGCGGCGGCGTGCTCATCGGCAACTCGCTGACCTACAAGGTGCCGATGCTGGTGTCGCTCGAAGGCATGGCCGCGGTGGTGGCGATCGCGCTGGTGGTCGAGGGCATCAAGCGCCTCGTGCCGCGCCTGCCGATGGTGCTGGTGCTGTCGGTGGTGGCAACGGTGGTCGGCATTCCGGGCCTGTTCCCGTTCTCCGACGCGCTGATCGCGCTGACCGCCAAGCTCAACTTCCTGGCCTTCACCACGCCGGTGCTGGCGCTGGCCGGCTTCTCCGTCGCGAAAGACCTGCCGGTGTTCCGCCAACTGGGCTGGCGCATCGTGGTGGTGTCGCTCACCGCCACGGCGGGCACCTTCCTCGGCGCGACCGTCATCGCCGAATTCTTCCATTGACCCCACGACCACGAGAGAGACCGCCATGTACCGCGAACCCGAAATTGCCGAAGACACCCGCGAGCGCATGCTCGGCTGGCGCCGCGACATCCACGCCAACCCCGAGACCGCCTTCGAGGAACACCGCACCGCCAACGTCGTCGCCAACGCGCTGATGCTGATGGGCCTGCCGGTGCATCGCGGCCTGGCCGGCACCGGCGTGGTGGCCACGCTGAAGAACGGCGAAGGCCCCAGCATCGCGCTGCGCGCCGACCTCGACGCACTCAACATGCAGGAGCTGGGCACGCAGCCGCACGCCTCCAAGTGCGCCGGCAAGATGCACGCCTGCGGCCATGACGGCCACACCGCCATGCTGCTGGGCGCGGCCGAACACCTGTCGCGCCACAAGCCGTTCAAGGGCACGGTGCAGTTCGTGTTCCAGCCGGCCGAAGAGAACGAAGGCGGCGGTCGCGTGATGGTGGACGAAGGCCTGTTCGACCAGTTCCCCGCCGATGCCGTGTACGGCATGCACAACTTCCCCAGCCTGCCGCGCGGCCAGTTCGCGATCCGCAAGGGCACGATGACGGCCTTTCTCGACACCTTCGAGATCGTCATCACCGGCAAGGGCAGCCACGGCGCCATGCCCGAGACCGGCATCGACTCGGTGGTGGTGTCGGCCCAGCTCGTCAATGCGTTGCAGACCATCGTGAGCCGCCGCACCGGCGCCACCGATTCGGCCGTGGTCAGCGTCACGCAGATCCATGGCGGCGACACCTGGAACGTGATTCCCGAAACCGTGGTGCTGCGCGGCACCGTGCGCACGCTCGACCCCGAAATCCAGGACAAGACCCAGGCCGCGATGCAGCAGATCTGCGACGGCGTGGCGCAGACCCACGGCGCGAAGGTGGCGCTCGACTACCGACGCGGCTACCCCGGCGTGGTCAACACCGCCACCGAGACCGATGCCGCCATTGCCGCCGCCGCCAGCCTGGTCGAGCGCGCACAGGTCAAGACCGACATTCCGCCGGCCATGGGCTCGGAAGACTTCGCCTTCATGCTGCAGAAGCGCCCCGGCGCCTACATCGGCATCGGCGCGGGCGAGGGCCCGAACGATCCGAACGTGCACAACCCGTACTACGACTTCAACGACGCCATCCTGCCGCTGGGCGCCGCCTACTGGGTGGCACTGGTCAAACAGCAGCTGCCGGCCGCATGATGCGCTGATGCTCTCAGCCTTCGACATCTTCAAGATCGGCATCGGGCCGTCCAGTTCGCACACCGTCGGGCCGATGCGCGCGGCGCTGATGTTCGCGCGGTCGCTCGAAACACGCGGCGTGCTCGCGCGGGTGGCGCGACTGCATGTGGACCTGTTCGGCTCGCTCGGCGCCACGGGCCACGGCCATGCCACCGACCAGGGCGTGATCCTCGGCCTCTTCGGCGACGCGCCCGACACGGTGCGGCCCGAGACCGTGCAGCCGCGCCTCGACGCGCTGCGCCGCACCGGCCAGCTGAGCCTGCTGGGCACCACGCCCATCGCCTTCGACCGCGTGCGCGACATCGCCTTTCGCGGCGAAGAGTCGCTGCCCGAGCACCCGAACGCCATGCGCTTCACCGCCTTCGCGGCCGATGGCGGCACGCTGGCCGAGGGCACGTATTTCTCGGTTGGCGGCGGCTTCGTCGTCGAAGGCGGGCAGGCCGTGGCCGCGACGGTGGCTGCGGCCGCCGCCGTGCCGCATCCCTTCTCGACCGGCGACGAACTCATGGCGCAATGCCGTGCCAGCGGCCTGTCGGTCGCGGCGCTGGTGATGCGCAACGAATGCGTGTGGCGGCCCGAGGCCGAAGTGCGCAGCGGCCTGCTGCGCATCTGGGGCGTGATGCAGCAGTGCGTGCAGCGCGGCTTCGGCATCGACAACCCGCTGGCCGCGCACGCGCTGCCCGGCCCGTTGCGCATGCGCCGCCGTGCCCCCGAGCTGAACCGCGAGCTGCTGGCGCAGGCCGGCGCGGCCGACCCGCTCGCGGTGATGGACTGGGTCAACGCCTTCGCGATGGCGGTGAACGAAGAGAACGCGGCCGGCGGCCGTGTCGTCACCGCGCCCACCAACGGCGCGGCCGGCGTGGTGCCCGCCGTGATGCATTACTACCAGCGCTTCGTGCCGCAGGCGAATGACGACGGCATCGTCGACTTCCTGCTCACGGCAGCGGCCATCGGCATGCTCTACAAGGCCAACGCATCGATCTCGGGTGCCGAGGTCGGCTGCCAGGGCGAAGTGGGCGTGGCCTGTTCGATGGCTGCCGGTGCCCTCGCTGCGGTGCTCGGCGCTACGCCGGCACAGGTCGAGAACGCCGCCGAGATCGGCATGGAACACAACCTGGGCCTGACCTGCGACCCGGTCGGCGGCATGGTGCAGATTCCGTGCGTCGAGCGCAACGCGATGGGGGCCGTGAAGGCCATCAACGCGGCACGCATGGCGCTGCGCGGCGACGGCAGCCACTATGTGTCGCTCGACGCCGTGATCCGCACCATGAAGCAGACCGGCGAGGACATGAAGTCGACCTACAAGGAGACCTCGCTCGGTGGCTTGGCGGTGAACGTGGTGGAGTGCTGAGGGGCATTGCCTGTGCCCGGCGCGGCTTTGTGCCGCTGCGTCAGAATGCGGGGCCCCCGTCGCCCATGACTCAGAAAGATGAGGCTCCCATGACCCGCTCCATCGCCCAGAAACGCGCCGACTTCCGCGCGCTCCACGCACAAGGCTGCTTCGTCATCCCGAACCCCTGGGACACCGGCAGCGCACGCTACCTCGAAGGCCTGGGCTTCAAGGCGCTGGCCACCACCAGCTCGGGCTTTGCATGGTCGCGCGGCCATGCCGACGGGGCGCTGTCGCGCGACCAGATCCTCGACCACCTGCGCGAACTCGTGGCCGCCACCGACCTGCCGGTGAACGCCGACTTCGAGAACGGCTTTGCCGCCGATGCGCAGGGCGTGGCCGAAAGCGTGCGGCTCGCGGTCGAGACCGGCGTGGCGGGCCTGTCGATCGAGGACTCGACGGGCAACGCCGCCGATCCGCTCTTTTCCATCGACGTCGCGGTCGAGCGCATGCGCGCCGCGCGCAAGGCCATCGACGCCAGCGGCGCCGACGTGCTGCTGGTCGGCCGTGCCGAAAACTTCTTCGCCGGCCGCCCCGATCTGGACGACGCCATTGCCCGGCTCAAGGCCTATTCAAATGCAGGCGCCGATTGCCTCTACGCACCCGGCATCAAGACCCGCGAGCAGATCGCCGCCGTGGTCGCGGCGGCCGGCGGCAAGCCGGTCAACCTGCTGGTCGGCGCGGCCAGCGAGCTCACGATGAAGGACATTGCCGAGCTGGGCGTGCGGCGCGTCAGCGTCGGCGGCGGGCTCGCGCGCGCGGCATGGGGCGGCTTCATGCGGGCCGCGCGCACGCTGTCGGAAGAAGGCCGCTTCGACGGCTTCGCGGATGCCGCGCCGGGCGTCGAACTCAACGCCTTCTTTCGTCCGTTCGCGCAGTAGCCGGCCGCACCGAAGAAACCCCGGTGGATCTTCTTCTCACCGAGATCCGCAACTGCCGCGCCTGCGCAGCGCATCTGCCGCTGGGCCCGCGGCCCATCGTGCAGGTCAGCCGCACCGCGCGGCTGCTGATCGTCGGGCAGGCCCCGAGCCTGACCGTGCACCAGACCGGCGTGCCATGGAACGACCGAAGCGGCGACCTGCTGCGCCGCTGGCTCGGCATCGACCGCGACCTGTTCTACGACGCGACGCAGATCGCCATCGTGCCGATGGGCTACTGCTACCCGGGCCGCGGCAAGAGCGGCGATTTGCCGCCGCGCAAGGAATGCGCGCAGCTCTGGCATGCGCGGTTGTTCGCCGAGCTCAAGAATGTCGAGCTGACTCTGCCCATCGGCCAGTACGCGCAGCACCACCTGCTGGGCAAGACCGCGCGCGGCAGCGTCACCGAAACGGTCGAGGCCTTCGCGGACTACGGGCCGCGCGTCGTGCCGCTGCCGCATCCTTCGCCGCGCAACACGGGCTGGTTCAAGCACCACCCGTGGTTCGAGCGCGATGTGCTGCCGGTGCTGCGCGAGCGGGTTCGCCAGGTGCTGGCCCCGGCCCCGGAGGGCGTCAGTCGACCCTGATGTTCGCGGCCTTGACCACCTGCCGCGCCTTGCCGGTCTCGTCGACGATGAACTTGTTGAACTGCGCCGAAGGCATGGTGAAGGGCTCGGCACCGAGTTTTTCCAGCCGCTCCTTCAGCTCGGGCGACACCATGATCTTCGCGACCTCGGCCTGCAGGCGGTCCACGATCGGCTGCGGCGTCTTGGCGGGTGCGAAGAGCCCGACCCAGAACAGGTACTCCGAGCCCGGCACGCCGGCCTCCACCGTCGTGGGTGCGTTGGGCAGCGCCGCCGAGCGCTTGCCCGTGCCGGCCGCCAGCGCCTGCAGCTTGCCGGTCTGGATCAGCGGCAGGGCCGACACCATCGGTGCGAAGAACCAGTCGACGCGCCCGGCCATCACCTCGGTCATGGCCTCGGGCGTGCCGCGAAAGGGCACGTGCTGCGCGTCGATGCCGGCCGCAAGGCGGAACACCTCGGCGTTCATGTGCGTGGCCGAGCCGTTGCCGGCGGAGCCGTAGTTGAAGTGGCCCGGCTTGGCCTTGACCTGCGCCACGAGGTCTTTCACGTTCGCGAAGTGCGCGGGCGCGGTGACCAGCACGTTGGGCAGGCTGGCCATCGGCGTCACGCCGGTGAAGTCCTTCAGCGTGTCGTACGACAGGCCCTTGTAGATCCACGGGTTCACGAGGTGGCCGGCCGAGTGCACCAGCAGCGTGTAGCCATCGGCCGGCGACTTGGCCGTGATCGCCGCGCCCAGCGTGCCGCCCGCGCCGGGCCGGTTGTCCACGATCACGCTGGTGCCCAGCACCGGGCTGAGCTTCTCGGCCACCAGCCGCGCGACGATGTCGGTGCCGCTGCCTGCGGTGAACGGCACGACCAGCTTGATCGGCTGCGTGCCCGGCCAGTTGCCCTGCGCGTGCGCGCCGCCGAGCGTGGATGCGGCGACGAACGCCGCGACCACGGCCAGCGTCTGCCGACGGGTCCAGGTGAAAGTCTTCTTCATGCGTCTTGTCTCCGTTGATTTGTTTCGTTGGGCGATGGATGACCGAAAGAGAAGAGGGGAGGCCGCTACGGCGGTGGCGCGTTCGGCATCACCAGCGCCACCAGCACCGGCCGGTTGCTGCGGTTTTCGAGCTGGCGCTTTTCGCCGGGCGCAAAGCGGCAGCTGTCGTAGGGGCCGAGCACTTCTTCTTCATGTGCGCCGTCGAGTTCGCCGACCACATGCAGCTGGCCTTCGAGCACGAGGTAGAGCTTTTCCATCGGCGAGCCGTCCAGCCCGGTGCGGCCGCCCGGAAGGATCTGGCTCATGCCCATCCACATCTGCGTGGAGGGGCCGGCCTCCTTGCCCTGCAGGCGCAGGCAGCGCATGTCGAAATGGTTGGGCGCCTCGTAGTGCGGTGCTTCGTTGAAACGGGTCACGTGCATGGCGGTTGTCCTTCGTGGGTTCAGGGCCGCAGCACGACGCGGTCGGTGCTGCCCGACAGCACCAGCCGGTAGGCGTCCATGGCTTCGTCGAGCGTGAAGTGGCGTGCGACCGGAAAGGGCTTGAGCGTGCCGCGCTCGAAGCCCTCGCGCATCGCGTCGAGCTGCGCGGTCGAGGCCACGCAATCCATCGCGAGCGAGTCGATGCCCACGAAGGTGTGCATGCCGCGGTAGAACGCGAAGATGTCGAAGGGCACCGCGCGGTCGTGCGTGGCAATGAATATCTGCGTCGCGCCCTTGGCCATCGCCTTGTTGGCGGCCTCGAAGTAGGCGCTGCCCACGGTGTTGTAGACGATGTGCGCGCCGCGCCCGTCGGTCAGCTCGCGCACCCGCGCGGCCACGTCGGAGTGGTGGCGCGCGTCGATCGTGTCCACCGGCCCGCTCGCAAAGCCCGCGTAAGGGCCCGCATGGCGCTGCACCGCGATCACGCGCGCGCCGGCCTGCGACGCAAGCTGCACGGCGGCCTGCCCGACCTTGCCGTTGGCGCCGAGCACCAGCACCGTCTGCCCGGCCTGCGGCATGCCGCTGCGGCGAAAGCCTTCATAAGCGGTGACGAAGGGCACGCCCACCGCGCCGGCCTCGTCCATCGAAATGCCGCGGGGCTTGGCGCGCAATGCAGCTTCGGGCAACACGAGGTAGCGCGCATGCGAGCCGTCGCGCGTGATGCCGTTGTCGCCGCCCGAGCCGTAGACCTCGCGGCCGATCCATTCGGTGGGCCCGCTCACGACGGTGCCCGCGAAGTCGCGGCCCGGCGTCCGGGGCCAGACCGCCTGCGGCATGAGGCCCAGCGTTGCCTTCACGTCGCTCGGGTTGACTGCCGCGGCGGCGATGCGCACCACGGCGTGGCCGGGGGGCGGTGTGGGTTCGGCCTGCGGGGCGGCTTCGAGCTTCAGCGCATCGAGGTTGGCGGCCTTCTCATGCACGCGCAGCGCGCGCGAGGTGTGAACGGGGTGCATGGCTGCGACGCTCATCGTTTCGCTCCTTGCACGGTGCGTGCGTCGGGCAAGCCCAGCATCGCGCGCGCCTCGCGCGGGTTGGCGATCTCGCCGCCCAGGCTTTGCAGGATGTCGCGCGCCTTCGCCACGAGTTGCGCGTTGCTCTGGGCCAGCACGCCCTTCTCGAGGTAGATGTTGTCTTCCATGCCCACGCGCACATGGCCACCCAGCAGCCAGGCCTGCGCGACGATGGGGAACTCCATGCGGCCGATGCCGAAGGCGCTCCAGAAGGCGCCGCGCGGCAGCATGTTGCGGGCGTACAGCAGCGTCTCGGGCGTGGGGGCAAAGCCGTACTTCACGCCGAGCACGAAGGTCCACATCGCGGGGCCGTCGAGCGTGCCGTCGGCGATGAGGTCGAGCGCGAGGTTGATGTCGCCCGAATCGAAGATCTCCAGCTCGGGCTTCACGCCCGCTTCGCGGATCACCTTCGCCATGCGGCGCACGTTCTTCGGCGTGTTCATCACCACGTCGGGGCCGGAGTTCATGGTGTTCAGGTCGAGCGAGCACACGTCGGGCCGGATGAGCGCGATGTGCTCCACGCGCTTCTCGGGCGGCAGCAGCGTGGTGCCGGGCGCGGCGATCTTCGGATCGTCCTCGCTCGGAATGAAGCGCCCGCCGGGGCCGGTCGTGAGGTTGATGATCAGCTCGCGGTTCTCGCGGCGGATGCGCTCGACCACCTCGCGGTACAGATCGATTTCCATCGATGGCTTGCCGGTCTCGGGGTGGCGCACATGGATGTGCACCTGCGCCGCGCCGGCTTCGGCGGCGGCCAGGCATTCGTCGGCGATCTGCACCGGCGTTATCGGCAGGTGCGGCGTCTGCTCGGGCTTCACGAGGTTGCCCGTGACGGCGCAGGTGATGAGGGTCTTGGCGGTGCTCACAGGTGGCGCCCTCCATCGACCACGATGCGCGTGCCGGTGACGAAGCGCATCGTCGTCGCGAGCGCCTCGACCGTGGCCGCCACGTCGTCGGGCTTGCCGATGCGGCCCAGCGGCGTGGTGCTCGCCATCTTGCTTGCGAACTCCGCGCCACGGCCCGGCACGAAGCCCGACTCGACCGCGCCCGGCGACACCGACACCACGCGCACCGCCGGCGCGAGCGCCTTGGCCAGCGCATCGCCGACCACGTCGAGCCCGGCCTTGGCCGCGACATACGCCAGGTTGCTGCCCACGCCCGTGAAGCCCGCGATCGACGAGATGTTGACCACCAGCCCGTCGCCGCTGGCCTTGAGCATCGGCGCGAAGGCGCGGATGGTCGCGAACACGCCGCGGAAGTTGGCGCGCACGATGTCGTCGATGAGTTCGTCGGTCAGCGCATCGAGATCGCCCGCCGCCACGGGCTGCGTGTGCCCCGCGCTGTTGACCAGGATGTCGCAGCGCCCGTGCACGGCCTTCACCTCGGCGGCGGCCGCGTTCAGGCTGGGCGTGTCGACGATGTCGGCGCGGATCGCGCCGTGGCGCTGCCCGTGGGCGTGGGGCAGGGCGGCCGCGCGTGCGGCCGCATCGTCGCCCTTGCGGTGCAGCAGCACGCAGGTGGCGCCGAGCGCGGCCAGGCGCGCGGCCGTGGCGTAGCCGATGGCGCCAAGGCCACCGGTGATGACGGCAACCTTGCCGTCGAGTCGGGAGACAGGATCGAAGCTCATGGGTTTGAGAAGAGTGGGTTGATTGGGGTGATGCCTTTTCGCGGAACACCGCGGAACCGGCTTTGCCGGGCCGCTGGTGTTGCCCCCTCGAAGGGGGTTGGCGAAGCGACACGAAGTGCGCGAAGCCTGGGGGTGGTCAAGGTATGGGTGGGCGGGGGAACTTCATCTCGCCCGGTTCGAGCTGGAAGTCGTACTGCAGCGTGGCGGTCTTGCCATCGGGCGCGAGGGCGAAGCGGCCGATCAGGCGCTGCGTCACGCCGAAGGTCGGGTCGCTTTCCAGGTTCTCGTCGTCATCGGCGAACACCTGCGTGATCAGCACCTTGTGCCCCGGTTTGCTCACCATGAAGTGCAGGTGCGCGGGCCGGTTGGGGTGGCGCCGTTGCGCGCGCAGCAGCACGCCGCAGGGGCCGTCGGTCGGCACCGGGTAGCCGGCGGGCCGCACGCTGAAGAAGTGAAAGCGCCCCTGCGCATCGGTGGTGAAACGGCCGCGCAGGTTCATGTCGTCCTGCGACGGGTCCTGGTTTTCGTACAGGCCCACGGGCGAGGCCTGCCACACGTCGACCGTGGCATCGGCCATTGGCTGGCCCTCGCCGTCGCGCACCGTGCCCGTCACTTCCAGCGGAATGCCCGGCGTGCCCGAGCGCGCGATGTTGTCGCCCGCCGCGCAGGCCGGCGAGTTCGCGCGCCAGAAGGGGCCCAGCAGCGCGGCCGGCGATTCGCCTTGCGGGTCCTGGTTGTTCTGCAGCGCCACCACGGTGGACACGCCGAGGATGTCGGCCGCCAGCACCACCTCGTTCTTGGTCTCGCCGGTGGCGTGGCCGATGGCGACGATGAATTCGAGCGCCTGCTCGAACTCTTCCTCGGTCAGCTTCACCTCCTGCACGAAGGCATGCAGGTGGCGCGTGAGCGCTTCCATCACGGTGCGCAGCCGAGGGTCGGGGGTGCGCTTCATGGCGTCGAGCGTGAAGCCCAGCACCGAGTCGGGGGAGGTGGCGATGTTCATGGGGTGGTTTATGCAATCGTTTGCACGATATTAGTCCAAATCTCCAAAAAGTAAAATGGAGGGGTTCGGTACCCATGAATGAGGTAGAGCCACCGTCAGGCACAAGCCTCGGCGACAATCGTTTGCACCAATGAAGCCCAATCCGCCTTCCGCCACCGCCTCTCCCGTCACCATCCGCGACGTCGCCAACGCCGCCGGCGTGCATGTGTCGACCGTCTCGCGAGCGCTCAGCCCCGAGAAGCGGTCACTGATCAGCGAGGAAGTGCTGCGCGTGGTCGAAGAGGCGGCGCAGCGCCTGGGCTACCGGCCCAACCGCGCGGCCTCGGCCCTGCGCACCGGGCGCACCCACACCATCGGCGTGCTGGTGCCCGACATCACGAACGCGGTGTTCCCGCCGATCCTGCAAGGCATCGAGGCCAGCGCGGCGGCGCGCGGCTACTTCGTCTTCGTGACCAACGTGGTCGACCATGCGCTGGCGCGCCCGGTGCTCGAACGCATGCTGGCGCAGCGCGTCGACGGCGTGATCCTCGCCACCGCCACGCGCGACGATCCGCTGGTCGACTTCGTCACCAAGGCCGGCATGACGGCCGTGCTGGTCAACCGCGCCGACGAAACCGGCCGCCTGCCGGCCGTGGTGAGCGACGACCGGCTCGCGATGAAGCTCGCGGTCGATCACCTCGTGGGGCTGGGGCACAAGCGCATCGCGCACCTGGCGGGGCCGCAGAACATTCCGACCGGCGTGGGCCGACGCCTGGGCGTGGAGCAGGCGCTGCGCGACCACCGCATGAAGCCGTTCCGCGTGGTCGAGTGCGCGAGCTACAGCCGCGAGGCCGGCGCCGTTGCCATGCAGCAGATGCTCGAAGCGGGGCCGGCGCCGCAGGCGGTGGTGTGCTGCAACGACCTCGTGGCACTCGGTGCCTACGACGCCTTGCGCACGGCAGGCCTGCGCGTGCCGACGGACATCTCGGTGACGGGCCACAACGACATGCCGCTGGTCGACATGGTCGATCCGCCGCTCACCACCATCCGGCTGCCGCATCGCGAGCTGGGCTGGCGCGCGGCCGAGATGCTGTTCGAGGAGATCGATGGGCGCTCGATGTCCGCATCGACCGTGGTGCTGCGGCCGGAGCTGGTGGTGCGCAAGTCGACGGGCGCGCCGGCCGCGGCGCGCTGACTAGTACAACCAGGCCGCGATGTCGTCGCTCAGGCCCGCGAGAAGAAGCGCCAAGGCGACCAGCGCGATCATCATCTTCGTGCGCAGCGGCATCCCTTCCTTGGGCGCGAACGCATCGGCACCGCCGCTGAAATGCACGCCGCAGTGCGGGCAGCGCAGCGCATGGCCGTAGACCGGCTCCTTGCAGCGGATGCAGGGCACCTCGTCGGGGCCCGGGTCTGCCGTGGGCGAGCCGGCATCACGCCGCGCCCGTGCGGCGGCGCGCTGCTGTTGTTGCTGTAGCCGGGCACGGCGTTCGCGGTGGGCCGCGAGGTCGATGGGCGCGTGGGCGTTGGCGTTGTTGTTGTCGTGCTCGTTGTGGTTGTTGTCGGCCATGCTGCTGAACCCCGGTCTAGCGCGCGCGCGGCGCGGTCTTCTTGCGTGCCGCCGGCCGCCGCGGCGGCTTGGCCTCCAGCACCAGTTCGGCCGGCAGCGTGTCGTTCCACGATTCGGTGAAGTAGGCGCGATCGCTCGGCACCAGCTCGGGCAGCGCTTCGCGCAGCAGCCCCAACGACTGCTCGGCGGCCTTCAGCTCGCCCGCATGCGCCGCATACCAGGCGTGCTCGAACAACAGGCTGCAATGCTGAAGGCCCGGGTAGCGGCGGCGCCCCGCCTGGTGGTCGGCCAGCCGCGCCTGCGCCACGTCGACCCAGCGCGTGGGCCAGTGCGCGTCGTCGAAGGCATCGGCCAGCGGGCCGGCGAGCTTCGAGACCGCGGGCGGGTCCAGCGGCTTCTGCGCGCGGAACTGCGCGAGCGTGGGCTGCGATTCGGGCCGGCAGTGGCCGCGCGCGATGCGCATCAGGTAGATGGCGTTCCAGGCCGAGCGGCCCTGGCCGTCGGTGTGACCGCACAGCCATTCGCTGAAGGCGATCCACTGCACGGCGCGGCGCGTGGTGTCGGCGTTGCCGTCGTGCGAGAGCGCGGGCAGGTCGCTCAACCCCACGCGGTCGAACAGCCACGCCGCCATGCCCATGTTGGCGGCCACGTGCTGCGCCGCATCGAAGGAGTGCGATTCGAAGGCGGCCGCCAGTGCTTCGCCGAACCGGCGCAGCGACTCTTCGGCGAGCGTGGCCGCGGCGGGCTTGTCGTCGGCCGAGATGCCAAGCGCGCGCGAGCGGCACACCAGCGCCCACAGGTTGCACCACTCGAAGCGCACGTCGGGGTGATGCCGCAGCACCAGCCCGCGCGCCGCGTCGTCGGCCATGCCGCCCAGCAGCGATTGCGCCAGCGGCAGGTCGCGCGCCGTGTAGGCGCACCAGGCCGAGACGATGCATTCCATCGCGCCCAGGTAGTCGTTGCCCGCCACGTGGTGGGCCAGGCGCTGCTTCTTCAGCGCCTGCAGGCGGCGGCGTGCCTGCTCGTTGTCGCCGAGGCGGCGCCACAGCATCGCCTCGTTGAGCGTGACCAGCGCGCGCTGGAAATCGGTGGCAGCCAGCGTGCCGGCCAGGCGGATCGATTCGAGTGCGCTCGCCGGTTGGTTGCTCGCGTTGCCGCTGCCCGCCACCGGCGCCATGAGCCGGCCCTGCCGCGCCGCCTGCTGCGAGGCGACCAGCTGCTTCCAGAAGGCGGCGTCCTGCAGGTGCACCGCGTCGGGCGGTGGCGTGCCGGGTGCCGCTGCACGGGCCTTGCGGGCGCGCAGGCCGAGGAAGGACGCGACCTCGGCTGCCGTCGCCGCGCGGCCGCCGACCAGCATGCGCACGCGCTTCGCCTCGGCGGCCGGCAGCCAGAAGGGGCCCTGGCTGCGCCGCTCGGCGTTCAGGAAGCGCGGCTCGCGCTGCGTGTCTTCGCCCCAGCCGACTTCGATGTCCCAGGCCTTGAAGTCGCGGAACGCGCGGCTCACGACCATGCGCAGCGTGCTTGCGTCGGAGACCTCGCCGCGCAGGTCGGCCAGCCGCACGAGGCCGCCTTCGGCGTCGTGCGCGTGCTGCATGCGCACCAGCAGCCAGAGCGACTGGAAGGCCGCGCGCCGGCCATTGACCGACTGCGGCGAGGTGAGTTCGATGGAAAGAGGGGCGGGGGCTGCGAGTGTGGGCACGCCCCGAATTGAACCTCAAAACCGGCGCGTTCCCTGAAGAAATGCGCCGGATTTTGTCAGCGGTGGCGGTCCAGCAGCCCCTGCACTTCGCTGCGCCCGATGCCCAGGTCGCGCAGCTCGCGTTCGCTCATGCCGGCCAGGTGCCCGGAGTCCGCCCGGTGGCGGCTGCGCTCCGCCACGCGACGGCGCCAGCGGCGCAGGGCGTGCATCAGGCGTTGAGGGAAGGGCGAGTGCGTCGGCGCGGTCACGATGGGCTCCTGGTTGGGGAGCGCTCATCTTCCGGCGCTGCATGCTATTGTGGAAGTTGAGATTCCTGAACCTTTCAATCAGCATTCCTGATGCGACAACTCAACCTCGACCAGCTGCGCACGCTCATCGCCATTGCCGACCTGGGCACCTTCTCGGCGGCAGCCAATGCACTGCACCTCGCCCAGCCCACGGTGAGCCTGCACATCAGCGAACTCGAATCACGCCTGGGCGCGCCGCTGGTGGTGCGCGGCAACCGGCGCGTCACGCCCACCGCGGCCGGCGCGGCGCTGGTGGAGCGTGGGCGCAAGCTGCTGCGCGACACCGACGAGGCAGTCGATGCGGTCAAGCGCCAGGCCGAAGGCCGCACCGGCCGCGTGCGGCTGGGCACGTCGACCGGCGTGGTGGTCGACCTGCTGCCGCAGGTGCTCGAAGCGCTGGGCGCGGCGCATGCGGGCATCGATGTCGAGGTCAGCATCCTTGGCTCCAACGATGCGATGGCGCGGCTGGCGGCCGGCACGCTCGACATCGGGCTGGTCGCGATGCCGCAGCCGCCGCAGCGCGACCTGGTCGTCACGCCGTGGCGCGACCAGCCCATGATGGCCTTCGTGCCGCCGCGCTGGAAGGCGCCCAAGCGCGCCACGCCGGCATGGCTGGCGGCGCAGCCGCTGATCTTCAACGACGCGACCACGCACATGTACCGGCTGTCGATGGAATGGTTTGCCGCGGCCGGCTTTGCGCCGCGCGCACGCATCGAGCTGAACTACGACGCCGCGATCCAGAGCCTGGTGGCCGCCGGCTATGGCGCCGCGCTGCTGCCGCTGCAGCAGACCGCCGACGCGGCGCCGAATGCGCGCATGCAGGTGCTGCCGATCTCGCCGAAGCTCACGCGCCGCCTGGGCATTGCGCACCGCCAGCGCGCCACGCTCGACGGTGCCACGCAAAGCGTGCTGAAGGTGCTGACGACTTTCCGCCAGCTCTGACCCCAGGGTTCGCAGTCTTCAGCCCGGGCCGGGCTTGCGCACGCCCAGCGAAAGAATCTCGCTGGCGTTGACGATGGCGGCGGCAATCTCTTCCATGGTGGTGCGCTTGCTCATGGCCTGTTCGCGAATCAGGTCGTAGGCCTGGCCTTCGGACACGTTGTGCGTCTTCATCAGCACGGCCTTGGCCTCGGCGAGTTGCCGCACGCCGAGCAGCTTGGCCTCGACCTTGCGCAGGCGCCGTGCAAGCGAGCGGCTTTCCTTGTGCGCCTCGCGTGCCACCACCAGCGCCGAGAGCAGCCCGAACGAGCGCACCGGCGAAGGCAGTACCGCCTTGGCGCCGATCTCTAGCACGGCCTCGACGATGGTCGGGTTTTCGTAGGTGACGACCGCGATGATGGCGGGCGCATCTTCGTTCTGCGTCCACTCGAAGTGCAGGTTGATGAAGTCGGGCTGCACCGCCATGAACGCGACGTCGATGCCTTCAGGCAGGAACTGCACCGGCGGCCAGAAGGCCTGCACCTGGCAGCCGATGCGCTGCAGTTGCTGCGTGAGCTGCCGGCCGTCCGCGTCGTCGGGGTGGATCACCGCGATCTTCAGCAGCCGCAGCTCTTTCAGCTGCGGTGGCGTGACCCGCAGGGTGTGTCTTTTGGGCGCTGTGCCGTCCACGCTCAGGCCTCCTGCCGGGTTGCGCTGCTTGGGTTCTTGTTCGGGGCTTGCTTCGGGGCGCGTGCACAGGACACCGGGTACTCCCCTCCGCGAATGTCCCCCGGCCTGCGGCCTCCTCCTTTATTTCGCTGCGGGGAGCACCCGATGCCCTGCGCACAAGAAGCGCTCTCGTCGTGCCGGCCGATCAACCACTGCTCCGAATAACGATCGCGCTGGCGGGGTGCCTTGCGCAGCGAAATAAAGGAGGAGGCCGCAGGCCGGGGGACATTCGCGGAGCAAGGTACCCCGTCGGCGTGGTCGCGCCCTGAACAGCGGCGCTTCCAACGCGTCCCGAGCCGAACAACGCGACGAACGGAAGAACAAGGTTTCATCCTAGGCTTCCAGCGTGTCGAGCTTGGCCGTCCAGTCGCCCAGCGAATGCGTGACGAGGTAAGGGTCGGGGTACACCGCGCGCGTCGCCTGCCGCACGATGGTGAACTGCCCGTGCGCATCGACCCGGCCCACGCGTGGGTACAGGCAGGTGTGGTGGTTGGACGGGTCGATCTTCACGCGCCCCTGCGGCGCATCGAACTCGCTGCCAAGGATGTGCGGCAATATCTCCGCGATGCCATCGCTGCCCGCCTGGCGGTAGGCATTGGCGAAGATGTGCATCTGGAAGTACGACGCCTCCCAGCACAGGTTGGGCACGCAGCCGTCGCCGAAGCGCTCGCGCAGCCGCGCCAGGCAACGCCGGTTGGCGGCCGAGTCGATCGACTGGAAATACGGCGCCGCCGTGAAGTGCCCCGTGGCCACCCCATGGCCCATCTGCGAGATCTCGGCCTCGGAGGTCGTGAGGCTCGCGATCGGCATCGCCCTCGGGTCGAAGCCCGCTTCGGCGTATGCGCGGTAAAGGCTCGCGGTCGAATCGCCCACCACGGTCGAGAAGATGAAGTCGGGCCGCTTGTCGCGGATGTCGTCCATGATCGCGCGGTAGTCTTTTTCGGTGGCGTCCAGCGCCACGTAGCGCTCGCCCAGCTTCTCGCTGCCGGGGCGCTGCATCACCAGCTCGCCCATGATGCGGTTCGACTCGTAGGGGTAGATGTAGTCGGAGCCGATCAGGTACACGCGCGCGCCGAAGTTCGTGGTCATGAACTCGGCCAACTGCACGCTGTTCTGGTTGGGCGCGGCGCCGGTGTAGATCACGTTGCCCGAGTACTCGAAGCCTTCATAGAGCGTGGGGTAGAACAGCAGCTTGTTCCACTTCTCGATCACCGGAATCACGGCCTTGCGGCTGCTCGACATGTAGCAGCCGAAGATCACGTTGACCCGGTCTTGCACGATCAGCTTTTCGGCCAGCTGGGCGTAGCGCGCGGGGTTCGACTGCGGGTCGTGGCGCACGGCCACGATCTCGCGGCCGTCGACGCCGCCTGCCTCGTTGATCTCCTCGATGGCGAGCAGCGCACCTTGCAGCTGCGACAGCCCGATGGTCGAGGTGACGCCGGTTTCCGAGTAAAGGATGCCGACGCGAATAGGGTCCTTGTCAGCCACTGGGGTGTCTCCTGGATGTGTGAGCCATCATTCTCCTCAGTTTGCGGCGGCCAGTCGTGCGCTCATGCGCGCCAGGCGAACCGGCAGGCTGCGTGCATCGTCGGCGATGCAATAGTTGCGCCAGCCGAAGATGCGGCGCACATACGCATCGGCCGCGCCATCGACCGCGATGCAGGCGGTGCGCACACCGGCCTCGCGCGCCTCGGCCACGGCCATGCGGGCGTCTTCGATCAGGTACTGTGGGT
Source organism: Variovorax sp. VaC1 (assembly GCF_043658315.1). NCBI lineage: Bacteria > Pseudomonadati > Pseudomonadota > Betaproteobacteria > Burkholderiales > Comamonadaceae > Variovorax > Variovorax sp. VaC1. Next base: position 573,588 of record NZ_JBIGLT010000005.1, read on the forward strand.
CGTGCACGTCGATGTCGGAAGGCGCGCCATCGGTCACCAGCAAGATCGCGCGCTGCCCGGCCGGCTCCGCGCGCAGGTGTGCGGCGGCATGGCGCAGCGCGGCGCCCATGCGCGTGGAATAGCGCCCGCGCACCGCGCCGATCATGGCGCGCGACGGGGCTTCGAGTGGCTTGCCGAATTCGAGCAGACGGTAGTAATAAACCTCGTCGCGCGTGTTGGATGAAAACCCGTGGATCGCCAGCCGGTCGGCGCCTTGTCGCGCATTCGAATTCGATGAAGCGGCGAGCAGCAGCGCGGCCTGCTTCTCGATGTCGAGCAGCGAGCGCGTTTGTCCTCCTTGCCCCGCGTCGTTCACCGATTCCGACAGGTCGAGCAGCACCAGCACGCTGGTCGCACGCGGTGCCTTGCCGGGGCGCATGAACAGGCGCGGATCGGGCCGCAGCCGCAGGCGGCGGTCGACCAGCACTTCGATGGCGGCGTTCAGGTCGACGTCGTCGCCCTCCCACTGGCGGCGCAGGCGATGGGTGCGGTCGAGGTGGCGCGCGCGCGGCAGGGCGAGCGGGGTCAGGCGTTCGTTGCTGGCCGCAGGCTGCTCGCGCATGGGCGACAGGCCCTGCCATGCCGGCAGCTTCTCGATCACCGTGCACCAGTCGGGCCGCAGGCGCTCCTGCTTGCGGTCCCATTCGGGGTAGCTGTAGCGGCCCAGTTCGAGTTCAGCGCCGCCTTCGGGTGGCGGGCCGCCGTCGTCGCTGCTTGCATCGGAAGGCGGTGGCGGCCGCGCGCCCGACTGCTGCAGCGCGATGGCGTCGTCCGGCGGCGTTTCGGCCTCGCCGAAATCCCACAGGTAGCTGTTGTCGTCGCGCCAGGGCGCAGGCACCGCGTAGTGCTGCGGGTCGAAGCGCACGCGCATCTGGCCGAGGTCATTGGCCAGGATCGATGCGATGGCGCGGAAGGCGTCGTAGTCTTCCAGTCCCGCGGTGGCCGCGGTCTCGTCGAACAGGCGGTGCGCCTTGTTGACCCAGTGGTTGTCGTCCTGCCATGCGGGCAGCATCAGCAGGCGGTCCATGCGCGCGATGAGCGCGGCAAAGCCCAGGTCGGAGGCATTGGGCACCGGCGCGAGCGCTTCGACGAACCAGCCACGCACGCCGGGGAAATCGCGGCACAGCAGATGCTCGACGCGCGCATCTTCGATGGCCGACACCACCGCGATGCCCATGGGCTTGAGCGCGCGCGCCGGCCGCGCGGGCACCGAGTGCCGCAGGTGCGCGACCGCGTGCGCGACCATCGCAGGGCGCAGACGGGCATCGCCGCCTTCGGGCAACAGCAGCCGCTTCGGTGCGAGCACGGCCCGCGCGGGTGGTGGTGCAGCGTCCGGCGAAGCAACAGGCGCACGGGCCGGCAACTTCGTCAGCGGCAGCACTTCCACATCGACACCGGCCAGCCCGCGCGCGAGCAGGCCCAGCGCCTCGAAGGTGAGCGCGTGCCCGTCGCTCATCCGAACTGCGCGGCCACGAAGCCCTGCAGCGCGCTCGCCATGTCGGGGTCGTCGGTGAGCGCGCGGGTCATCGTCATGTCGCAGCTGTCGCGCGGCGACACGCCGTCGCGGATCAGCACGCCCGCATAGATCAGCATGCGCGTCGACACGCCTTCGTCGAGCCCGCGATGCTTCAGCTCGCGCGAGCAGCGCGCAATGGCCACCAGCTTTGCGGCCAGGTCGAGCCCGACCCCCGCCTCGTGCGCGACGATCTCCGCTTCGAGCGTGCTGTCGGGGTAGTCGAATTCCAACGCCGCGAAGCGCTGCCGCGTCGACGGCTTCATGTCTTTCGCGCTGCTCTGGTAGCCGGGGTTGTACGACACCACGAGCTGGAAGTCGGGGTGCGCGTGCACCAGCTCGCCCTTCTTGTCGAGCGGCAGGATACGGCGCGCATCCGTCAGCGGGTGGATCACCACCGTGGTGTCCTGCCGCGCCTCCACCACCTCGTCGAGGTAGCAGATGCCGCCGTGGCGCACCGCCAGCGTCAGCGGGCCGTCGTGCCAGGCCGTGCCGTTCGCATCGAGCAGGTAGCGCCCGACGAGGTCCGACGCCGTCATGTCCTCGTTGCACGCCAGCGTGACCAGCGGCCGCCCGAGCGACCACGCCATGTGCTCCACGAAGCGGGTCTTGCCGCAGCCGGTCGGCCCCTTGAGGATCAACGGCATGCGGTGGCGGTAGGCCTGCTCGTAGAGCATCACTTCATTGCCGGCGGGCCGGTAGAAGGGCTCGGTCTCGATGCGGTAGCTGGCGAGCGGATCGGCTGCGCGGGGGAGGGCGGCGTTCATGGCGTGGCGAGCAGTTCCTTGAGGGCGGCATCGACGAAGCGGGTGTCGACGGGGCTGCTGCCGCCGCCTGCGAAGTGGCCCCACACGCCGGGGATCGGGCGGCACTCGGCGTTCGGCATGTGCGACACCTCCCATTCGTTGTCGGCCACCGGAAAGTAAAGATCGCGCTCGGCAGGCATCACGATCGCGCGCGCCTTGATGGCGCCCAGTGCCTTTTTGAAGTCGCCCTTGAACACCGGGTTGTCGCTGATGTCCCCGTTCTGCCACGACCACAGCATCGCGAGCAGGTTGTTGGCGTCCTTCTTCAGGAAGAAGCCCTCCCAGTAGCCGACCAGGAAGTCTTCGAGCGAGCTGAAGCCCAGCTCGCGCCACAGTTCCTGCATGTAGAAGGGCTGCGACAAACCCCAGCCCGCGTACACGCGGCCCACCGCGCGCAGCCCCTTGCTCGGCGGCGTGGCGTACCAGCCGCCGTTCCACGCCGCATCGGCCGTGAGCGCCGCCTTCACGCCTTCGAGAAACACGATGTTGTGCGGCGCCGTCCTCGCCGAGCCGCAGAAGGGTGCGATGCGCCGGACCATGTCCGGGTACAGGCAGCCCCACTGGTTGGTCTGCTGCGCGCCCATCGACCAGCCCACCACCAGCGCGATGCGCTCGATGCCGAATTTCTCCGTCACCAGCCGGTGCTGCAGCGTCACGTTGTCGTAGAGCGTGACGTTCGGAAAACGCGCCAGGTTGTAGGGCTCGGGCGTGTTGCTGGGCGAAGACGAGAGGCCATTGCCCAGCATGTTCGGCACGATGATGAAGTACTTCGCCGGGTCGAGCGCCATGCCCGGGCCGATGAGCCATTCGTTGTCGTAGTGCTGGCCCGAGTACCAGGTCGGGTAGACGATCACGTTGCTCTTGTCGGCGTTGAGCGTGCCGTAGGTCTTGTAGGCGAGCTTTGCGTTGCGCAAGGTCGCGCCCCGCTGCAGCATGACGTCGCCGAGGTCGAAGATCTCGTAGTCCATGGGTTTGCGGGTCCCTCGGCTCAGCGATGCTTCGCGGGTTCGTTCGGAATGCCCTCGATCGGGCACTCGGGCGTGCCGACCGTGCTGCGCGTGAACGACTCCACCATCTCGCGCGTGCCCTCGGGGTCGTTGATCCACTGCGTGTAGAAGTTGTAGGGGCAGGCCGCCACGCCCTTGTCGCCGTCGCCCGAGTTGATGGTGCCGGTGTAGCCGCGGTGCACCAGCTTGAACAGGTGGTTCTGCGATTGACCGTTCTTGCGCGCATCGCGGATCAGGCTCATCGAGAGTTCGGCGTAGTTGATGCCCATCTCTTCCTCGCCGCATTCGCCGAGCGTGCGGCCGTCGAAGCCGATCAGTGCCGAGTGGCCGAAGTACGAGTACACGCCGTCGAAGCCCGCCGCGTTGGCCACCGCCACGTAGGTGTTGTTCATGAAGGCCATGGCCTTCGACACCAGGATCTGCTGCTCCTTGGCCGGGTACATGTAGCCCTGGCAGCGGATGATGAGTTCGGCGCCGCGCATCGCGCAGTCGCGCCAGATCTCGGGGTAGTTGCCGTCGTCGCAGATGATGAGGCTCATCTTCATGCCCTTGGGGCCTTCGCTCACGTAGGTGCAGTCGCCGGGGTACCAGCCCTCGATGGGCACCCACGGCATGATCTTGCGGTACTTCTGGACGATCTCGCCCTTGTTGTTCATGAGGATCAGCGTGTTGTAGGGCGCCTTGTTCGGGTGCTCCTCGTGGCGCTCGCCGGTCAGCGAGAACACGCCCCACACGTTGGCGCGGCGGCAGGCGTCCGCGAAGATCGCGGTCTCTTCGCCAGGCACGGCGGCGGCGGTGTCGTACATCTCTTTCGCGTCGTACATGATCCCGTGCGTCGAATACTCGGGAAAGATCACCAGGTCCATGCCCGGCAGGCCCTTCTTCATGCCGACCAGCATCTCGCCGATCTTGCGGGCGTTGTCCAGCACCTCGGCCTTGGTGTGCAGGCGGGGCATCTTGTAGTTGACGACCGCGACGCCAACGCAATCGTTGCTGCTCGAAATATCACCATGTCTCATGACGCTGCTCCTGATGGGGGTTGAAGAAAAATGAAAAGGGGCTACACGGTCAGGAAGGACCTGACCTTGTCCTGGTCGAGCGTCGCGCGCGCTTCGTCGTGCACGAGGCGCCCGCGGTCGATGACGAGAAAGCGGTCGGCCAGGTCGAGCGCGAAGCTCAGCACCTGCTCCGACACCACGATGGCGAAGCCGCGCTCGGCGCGCAGCACGTTCAGCGTCTGCGCGATCTCCTTGATGATCGAAGGCTGGATGCCCTCGGTCGGCTCGTCGAGGATCAGCACCTTCGGCTCGGAGATCAGCGCGCGCGCAATCGCCAGCATCTGCTGCTGTCCGCCCGAGAGGTTGCCGGCGCGGCGCTGCTTCATGTCCTTGAGCACCGGGAAGAACTTGTAGAGGTAGTCGGGCACCGTGCGGTGGCCCGAATTCGCGGCACCCGACAGGATGTTCTGCTCCACCGTGAGAAACGGAAACACCATGCGCCCCTGCGGCACGAAGGCCAGGCCCTGCGCCACGCGCTGGTAGCTCGGCAGCTTCGTGATGTCGGCATCGCCCAGGCGGATGCTGCCGCCGCGCGCGGGCAACAGGCCGATGAGCGACTTCAGCAGCGTGGTCTTGCCCATGCCGTTGCGGCCCATGATGGCGACCGCCTCGTCGGGCGCGACGCGCAGCGACACATCGCGGATGACGTGCGACTCGCCATACGCCACGTTGAGTTCGGAGACTTCGAGCATCTGATTCACTCCTTCGCTCAATGGCCGAGGTACACGTCGATCACGCGCGGATCGGCCTGCACCTGCGCCGCCGTGCCTTCGCTCAGCACGCGCCCCTGGTGCAACACCGTCACGCGGTGCGCGATGCGCTTGACGAAGTCCATGTCGTGCTCGATCACCACCACCGACTTGCCCGCCGAAATGCGCCGCAGCAGGTCGCCGGTCTGCTCGCGCTCGCGCGGGCTCATGCCGGCCACGGGCTCGTCGAGCAACAGCAGCTCGGGCTCCTGCATCAGCAACATGCCGATCTCCAGCCACTGCTTCTGTCCGTGGCTGAGTTGTCCGGCGCGATGGCCGAGCCGCTCGGCCAGAAAGACCTGCTCTGCCATCGCGTCGATGCGCTCGCGCAGCGCGGGCGTGCGGCGAAACGTCAGCGACTGCAGCAGGCCGTGCATGCGCGGCAGCGAGATCTCGAAGTTCTCCAGCACCGTGAGGTCTTCGTAGACCGAGGGCGTCTGGAACTTGCGGCCCACGCCGGCGCGCACGATCTCGTACTCGTTCAGGCGCCCCAGGTCCTGGCCGTTGAACAGCACGCGGCCCGCGCTCGGCTTGGTCTTGCCGCAGATCATGTCCAGCAGCGTGGTCTTGCCCGCGCCGTTCGGCCCGATGATCACGCGCAGCTCGTTGCGAGCGACCGAAAGGCTCAGGCCGTCCACGGCCTTGAAGCCGTCGAAGGACACGGTGAGGTCTTCGACGCGCAGGATCTGTTCGCTCGAATGCGAGAAGCCGGTGGCCGCCTGCGGCATGCCGCTGTTGGGCATGGTCATCGCCGTGTTCATGGCGCTGCCTCCGCGCCATCGCGTCGCGAACGGCGCAGCAGCTTGTCGCCCAGGCCCGCGAGCCCGTTCGGCATGGCCCACACCACGAGGATGAACACCGCGCCCAGAAAGTACAGCCAGCCTTCGGGAAAGGTCTCCGACAGGTACGACTTGAGAAAACCGATGAGCAGCGCGCCGATCACCGCGCCCGGAATCGACAGTCGCCCGCCGACCGCCGCGTAGATCACCATCTCGACCGAGGCCACCACGCCGATCACGCCCGGTGCGATCAGCCCCACCTGCAGGCTGTAGAACGCGCCGCCGATGGACGACAAGACTGCCGCCACCGCGAACACGAAGGCCTTCATGTGTGCCGTGTTGTAGCCGCTGAAGCGCACGCGGTCTTCGCGGTCGCGGATGGCGATCAGGATCTTGCCGAAGCGGCTGCGCACGATCACGAGCGACACCGCCATCACCAGCGCGACGGCCAGCACCTCGATGAAGTACATGACGCGCTTGGCATCGTCGCCCGCGATGTCCCAGCCCAGCAGCGTGCGGAAATCGGTGATGCCGTTGGCACCGCCGGTGTCGCCCTGCTGGCCGACCACCACCACGGTGAGCGTGAGCGCCAGCGACAGTGTGACGATGGCAAAGTACACGCCGCTCACGCGCCGCTTGAAGATCGCGTACGAGAACACATACGCCAGCACCGCCGGAATCGCGAGGATGCCCACCACGGTCCAGCCCAGCGAGTGGAAGGGCACCCACCACGAAGGCAGCTGGTCGACGCTGCTCCACACCATGAAATCGGGCAGCTCGGGCGCCGAGGCCTCGAGCTTGAGGAACATCGCCATCATGTAGCCGCCCAGGCCGAAGAACATGCCCTGGCCCAGGCTCAGCACGCCGCCGTAGCCCCAGGTGAGCACCACGCCGATCGCGACGAATGCGAAGGCCAGGTACTTGCTCACGAGGTTCAGGCGAAACGGATCGAGCGTGGCCGGCAGCACCACGGCCAGCAGCAACAGCACGGCCGCCATGCCGGCAAGGTCGCTCCTGCGTTGGGGAGAAAGCTTCTTCATGCCCATGCCGTCAGCTCCTCGAGCGCGTCGCGAACAGCCCGTTGGGCCGGAAGTACAGCACCGCGATCACCAGCAGCAGGATCGTGGCCTTGGCCATCGAGCCGCTCATCAGGTATTCGAGCCAGGTCTGCGACTGCGCGATGGCAAAGCCCGAGAGGGCCGTGCCGATCAGGCTCTGCACGCCGCCGAACACCACCACGATGAACGAGTCGACGATGTAGAGCTGGCCCGTGCCGGGGTTGGTCGAGCCGATCATCGTGAACACCGCGCCTGCGATGCCCGCAAGCCCGGAGCCCAGCGCGAAGGTCATCGCATCGACGCGGTGCGTGTCGATGCCCACCGCGCCGGCAATGGCGCGGTTCTGCGTCACCGCGCGCACCTTCAGGCCCCACGGGGTTCGATAGAGCAACAGGTACACGCCGATGGCGACGATGGCCGTCAGCCCCACGATGAAGATGCGCGTGAGCGGCAGCTGGATGCCCGGCGTGGGCTCCCATGCTCCCGCGAGCCACGAGGCCAGCGGCACGCTCACTTCCTGCGCGCCGAAGATCGAGCGGTAGGCCTGCTGCAGCATGAGGCTCAGGCCCCAGGTGGCGAGCAGAGTGTCCAGCGGCCGGTCGTAGAAGAAGCGGATGAAGCCGCGCTCCAGCACATAGCCGAATGCGAAGGTCACGCCGAACGCGAATGGAATCGCGGCGAACAGGTACAGGTCCATCCAGCCCGGCGCGAAGTGCTCGAAGAAGCGCGCCGCCAGGTAGGTCATGTAGGCACCCAGCGCCATCAGCTCGCCGTGCGCCATGTTGATGACGCCCATCAGGCCGAAGACGATGGCCAGCCCGATGGCCATCAGCAGCAGGATGGTGAACAGGCTCACGCCGTTGAAGACCTGCATCACCGCGATGTCGAAATTCATGTCGGCGCCCGGCTCAGACCTTGGGGAAGGGGTTGGGCTCGACGAGCTGCGGCGATTCCCACACGATGTCGAACTGGCCGTCGGGCCGCGCGCGGCCCACGCGCACCTTCTTCCACACGTGGTGGTTGGTGGCGTGCACGCGCACCGTGCCTTCGGGTGCCTCGATCTCCACGCCGGCCGCGGCGGCCGTGACCTTGTCGACATCGAACGACTTGGCCTTCTCGACCGCCAGCTTCCACAGGTACACGCAGTTGTAGGCCACCTCCATCGGGTCCCCGATCACGCGGTCCTGCCCGTACTTGGCCTTGAAGGCCTTCACGAACTTCTCGTTGGCCGGCGACTTGATGCTCTGGAAGTAGCCCATGCAGGCGTAGTAGCCGGCGGCGTTGTCCTTGCCGATGCCTTCGATCTCGTTCTCGGACACCACGGTGGACAGCAGCACCTGCTTGGCACCGTCGAGACCCGCCGCGCGCAGCTGCTTGTAAAGCGCCACGTTGGAGCCGCCCACCACCGTGCTGTAGATGCAGTCGGGCTTGGCCGCCTTGATCTTGTTGATGATCGACGAGAACTCGGTGTGGCCCAGCGGCGCGTATTCCTCGCCCACCACCTTGCCGCCGGCCTTGGCGATGGCCGGCTTGGCGATCTTGTTGCAGGTGCGCGGATAGATGTAGTCGGAGCCCACCAGGAAGAAGCTCTTGCCCTTCTCGCGCGCCATCCACTCGACCGCCGCGATCACCGACTGCGTGGCCTCCTGCGAGGGATAGAACACGCGCTTGTCCTGCTCCTGGCCTTCGTAGTAGGTCGGGTAGAACAGCAGGCCCTTGGCCTGCGCGAGCACCGGCAGCAGCGCCTTGCGCGAGGCCGAGGTGTAGCAGCCGATGATGGCCGCGACCTTGTCGCGCTCCAGCAGCTTGCGCGCCTTCTCGGCGAACACCGGGTTCTCGCTGGCGCCGTCTTCGACCACGGCCTCGATCTTCTTGCCCATCACGCCACCGGCGGCGTTGATCTCTTCGATGGCGAGCTTTTCGGCATCGACCAGCGAGGCCTCGGCGATGGCGATGGTGCCCGAGAGCGAATGCAGCAGGCCGAGTTTCACGGTGTTGCCTTCTTGCGCGGCGGCCAGCCGGGCGACGCTGCCCGCGGCGCCCAGCACGATCATCGAGCCGCCGGTCTTCACGATCTGGCGGCGGTTGAAGGGGTTCGTCATGTCAAATTCCTTTGCTTTGTGTTTGTGCGAGTCATCAGGAACATCCGACCTTCGAAGCCGTGCATTGGGTGTCTCCTCCCGCCGCGCGGCTGCTGCAAACGAACGCTGCGTTGCCAGTGCTTTTCTTCGGGCAAAGCGCCGCCCCCGGATGACGCGCATCCGTTTTGAAAAGGCTTCGTTGCGACCGAAAAAACAAAAAAGCCCGAACCGGTGTTGAAACCGATTCGGGCTTTATTGCCCGACGCCTCGCTGGCAGCACTGGCAGCGGGTGTCGTATGACTGGTAACGATTGCTCGTTGGGGCGGATTCTTCTCAACTCACCCCGGCGTGAACATACGCTTTTTCGCTAATTGGCGAAAGCGCGGAGCGTGTGTTATTCGCGCGCAAAGTCTCCGGTGGATGCGATCAACGAGCGATCAGCGAGGACGGGCGAAGTCCGCTTCGATCCAGGCCGTGGCGCTGGATGCCGTGAGCCTGAAGGCAGGCGAGACATTGACGCTGGCCAGCTCCGAGTCGTCGTCATCGTCGTGCGCGCTGAGCGTGGCCGAGGGGTTGTCCTCGTCGGGCACGATGGACAGCGACACGCGGATGCGCCGATCGTCGCGCGCGGTGACGGTCACGCTCTTGTTGAGCGAGGCGTGCAGTTGCTGCTCGTGGCGGCGGATGACTTCGGCGGCGGTCTTCACCAGCGTCGAGAAGGCGGGGCCGTCGAGCGGCTTGGGGTTCTTCTTGTCGCGGCCCATGGTCCAGGGACCGACGAGCGCGGGCTCGGGGTCGCCCAGGCGGGTCATCTCCACGGCCCAGCCGTCGTCTTCTTCGTTCTTGATGACGCGGGCGGTCCAGAGTTCGTCGCGCCAGAGGCGGGGTTCCTGGAGGGGGAGGTTGTTGTCTGCTGAGTCTGTCATTCGGGTGCTGTGGTTCGTGCGCGGGCTATTTTCCCCTGTGGCTTGCCCGGCTCGGCCGCGCCCACGTACTGTTGCAATCCTTCGACCAGCGTATCGAAGGCCACGCGGCAGCGCGGGCTGTTGCGCAGGTCTTCATGCATCGTGATCCAGGTCTCCAGCTTCATCGAGAAGGTGCGCGGCATGAGGCGCACCAGCGTGTCGCTGCGCCGGGCCAGCCCGACCTGGCAGATGCCGATGCCCGCGCCGACGCGGAGCAGCGCCAGTTGCGCGAGGTCGCTGTCGGTGCGCAGCGAAAAGGTGTCGCGGCCGAAGCCCTTGAAGGCCTTGCCCGCATTGCGCACGAAGGCCGAAGGCTGGTCGTAGCCGATCACCGCATGGCCCGACAGCTCTTCGAGCTTGCGCGGTGTGCCGTGGCGCGCGAGGTAGTCGCGGTGCGCATGGAGGCCGAGTTCGATCTGCCCGATGCGGCGCGCCACCAGCTGCTCCTGCCTGGGGCGCACCATGCGCACGGCGATATCGGCCTCGCGCCGCAACAGGTCCTGCACGCGGTTGGTTGCCACCAGCTCGACCTTCAGCGCCGGATGCGCCTCGCGCAGCCGCGCGACGATGGGCGGCAGCACCTCGACGCTGATCACTTCGCTGGCCGACACGCGCACCACGCCGCGCACGCCTTCGCCCTGGCTGGTGGCCGCGCGCGCCAGTGACGCGGCGGTGCTTTCCATGGCCTCGGCGTGGGTGCGCAGCGCCAGCGCGACGTCGGTGGGCAGCAGCCCGACCTGCGAGCGCGTGAAGAGCACCACGCCCAGCGCTTCTTCGAGCGCGGCCACGTGGCGTCCGGCCGTGGGCTGCGTGATGCCCAGCGCGCGCGCCGCGCCCGAAAGAGAACCCTCGCGCAGCACGCTGAGGAAGGAGCGGTACAGCTCCCAGCCGATGTCTGGAGTCATACACAAATGTATAGCTGCTGGCTCATGTTCGGCAATTCCAATCCAACCCGCCCGGTTCCAGAATTCACCCATCGACAACTGTTCTGGAGCATTTCATGGCACGCAATGACACGGTTCTGGTTCTGGGCGCCACGGGTGGCATCGGCGGCGAAGTGGCTCGCCAGCTGTGCGATGCGGGCTGGCAGGTGCGGGCGCTCAAGCGCGGCGCGGCTGAAGGCAAACGGGACGGCATCACATGGTTCGCCGGCGATGCGATGGATGCGCAGGTCGTGCAGCAGGCCGCCAAGGGCTGCTCGGTCATCGTGCATGCGGTCAATCCGCCCGGCTACAGAGGCTGGGCGCAACTGGTGCTGCCGATGCTCGACAACACCATTGCGGCAGCCAGGGCCGAAGGCGCGACCATCGTGCTGCCGGGCACGGTCTACAACTTCGGCCCCGATGCCTTGCCGTTGCTGAAGGAAGATTCGCCGCAGCGCCCGGTGACGCGCAAGGGCGCGATCCGGGTCGAGATGGAAAAGCGCCTCGAAGACGCCAGCCGCGAAGGCGCGGTCCGCGTGCTGATCGTGCGTGCCGGCGATTTCTTCGGCCCGAAGCCGGGCAACAACTGGTTCTCGCAGGGGCTGTTGAAGGTGGGGCAACCGGTCAAGGCCGTGAGCTACCCGGGCCGGCCCGACACGGGCCACCAGTGGTCGTACCTGCCGGACGTCGCACGCACCATGGTCGAACTGCTGGCGCGCCGCGACAGGCTGGAGCCCTTCGCGCGCTTCCACATGGCCGGCCATTGGGATGCCGATAGCACGCGCATGAGCGGTGCGATCCGCAAGGTGGTGGCGCGCCGCACGGGCGCACAGGCGCCGCGCGTGTCGGCCTTTCCGTGGTGGTTGGTGACGCTGGCCTCGCCCTTCGTCACCACCTTCCGCGAAATGCGCGAGATGCGCTACCTGTGGAACACGCCGGTGCAGATGGACAACGCGAAGCTGGTGGCCTTCCTCGGGCGCGAGCCGCACACGCCGCTCGAAGAAGCGGTGGAAGCCGCGCTCGACGGCATGGGCAGCCTTGGCACCACGCCCGTAGCCGTGGCGGCTTGAACGCTCAGAACACCGACAGGCCCGTGCGTGCGACAAACAGTTCGAGCGCCTTCATGCCCAGCAGCGAATTGCCGGTCGTATCGAGGGCCGGCGACCACACGCACAGTGTGAGCTTGTCAGGCACCACGGCCACGATGCCGCCGCCCACGCCGCTCTTGCAGGGCAGGCCGATCGAGAAGGCCACGTCGCCGGCCGCGTCGTAGGTGCCGCAGGTCAGCATCAGCGAATTGATGCGCCGCGTCTGCCGCTCGCCGGTGATCTCGGGCTCGCCGTCGATGGGGTGTGCACCATCGCGGCACAGGAAGGCCGCGGCGCGCGCGAGCTGGCGGCAGCTCATGCGCAGCGCGCATTGGTGGAAGTAGACGTCGAGCACCGTGGCGACGTCGTTGTCGAGCTTGCCGAAGCTCTTCATGAAGTTGGCCAGCGCGAAGTTGCGAAAGCCGGTGTCGGCCTCCGAACGGGCCACTTCGTCGTCGAAATCGATGGGCTCGCCGCACAGGCTGCGCATCAGCGCGAGGATGTCGGCCTTGGCGCTGCCGCCGGTGGCCAGCGCCTGGCTCACGAGCCGGTCGGCCACCGCGATGGCACCGGCATTGATGAAGGGGTTGCGCGGCTTGCCCTGTTCGTTTTCGAGCTGCACCAGCGAGTTGAACGGATTGCCCGAGGGCTCGCGCCCGATGCGCTCCCACAGCGCGTCGCCCACGTGCTGCATCGCGAGCGTGAGCGTGAAGAGCTTCGACACGCTCTGGATTGAGAAGGGCGTTTCGAAGTCGCCCGCGCCGGCTTCCTCGCCGTTGCAGGTGCGCAGCGCAATGCCGAACTGCCGCGCATCGACGCGCGCCAGCGCCGGGATGTAGCTGGCCACGGTGCCGCCCTGGCCGAGTTGCGGGCGCAGGGTGGCGACGATCTCGTCGAGGATGGGCTGGAATTTCATGGCGGGGGTCATGCGGCGCGTTGGGTATTGGGGCGTCGGTTGACCAGCACGATGCCCAGCGCCACGCCGATCAGCGCCACGATCAGTTGCGCCGTGAGCGGCTCCTTGAGCAGCACCACGCCGAACACCAGCGCGAACAGCGGCGTGAGAAAGGTGAACGACGACATCTGCGTGGCCGGGTAGTGCCGCAGCAGCCACATCCAGGTGAGGTAGCTTGCGAAGGCGCCGATCACCGTCTGCAGGCCGATGGAGGTCCAGGCCCAGGCCGAGTACGCAAAACCCCAGTGCTCGCCGAGCACCAGCGACAGCACGGGGCACACCGCCGCCGTGACCGCGACTTGATAGAAGAGCGTTTTTTCCGCGCTGGCCATGGCCAGCTTCGTGGTGCGCAAGGTCAGCGTGGTCAGGCCCCAGAGCATGCCGGCCGCCAGGCCCATCGCATCGCCGACCAGTTGCGACGAACTCATATGGCCGAAGCCTTCGCTGAAGGCCAGCACCACGCCCGCGAAGGCGATGAACAGGCCCAGCCATTGAAAGCCGCGCAGGCGCTCGGCCGGCACCCAGCGCGGCAGCAGCAACGACACCCAGAAGGGCGCGGTGTACAGGAACACCGTGAGCCGCGAGGCGCTGGTGTTCTGCAGCCCCAGGTAGATGCCGGCGAACTCGCCCGAGAACAGCAGCCCCGCGAGCAGGCCGGGCCACAGCGTGCCGTCGCGCTCGAACAGCGGCACGCGGCGCCACACGCACCACAGCCACAGCAACACTGTCGCGCCGACCATGCGGATCGAGGCCTGCCACAGCGGTGGCACCTCGGCCACTGTTGTCTTGATGAGGATCTGCTGGAGGCCCCAGAACGCGCAACAGGCGATGAGCAGGCCGATGGCGAGGGAGTCGAGGTGTGTCTTGCGCTGAATCATTCGTCTGGTTGTTGTTGTCGTCGCGGGCCTATCTGTCGGCCAGTGGGTACGGCGGCTTGCCGCGGGTGCCGACCATGAGGTCAGGCACCACGGCCTCGACGTCGGGCAGCGCACGCGCGGCGTGTTCGAGCTTCTTGGCCAGTGCGGCGTTGGACACGCAGCCCTGCAGGTAGACCCAGCGGCGTTGCACCATCACCCACACGCTGCTGCCGCGCACGCCCGGCACGGCCTGCAGCGCGGCGCGCACCTTGGGCGCGAGCGGCTTGTCGTAGCGGTAGGCGTTGCTGTCGGTGCACTTGCCGGCGAGCCAGCAACTGGTGCCGCGCTCCAGCCGCGAGTGGATCTGGATGCGCCGCTCTTCGGCGGTATAGAAAGGCCCCTCGGGCATCGGGCATGCGGGCAGGCCCGATGACACGGGAAAGAACGGGTCGTCGAACCAGTTCTGCTTGAGCGGCCCCGCCGCTTCTTGCGCCATGACGGTCTGCGCGGCAAGCAGCAGGACGGACATGAGCGCAGCGTGCCTCACAAGGGATGTTCCGTGTAGAAGCGCCCGCCGTGGAACAGCAGCGGCGAGGCACCGGCGTCGCGCGTGCAGCGCTCGACCTCGCCGACGAAGATCACGTGGTCGCCTTCGTCGTAGCGGCTGCGGTTGAAGCACTCGAAGCTGGCCGCGGCGCCCACCAGCACCGGTGCGCCGCCCAGCCCCTCGGTGAACTCGACATCGGCCCAGCGGTCGATGTCCTTGGTGGCGAAGCGCGTGGCCAGCGCCTTCTGGTTGGCGGCCAGGATGTTGACGGTGTAGTGCGAGCCCGCGCTCAGCGCGGCCATCGAGGCGGCCGCGCGGGCCAGGCTCCACAGCACCAGCGGCGGCGCGAGCGACACCGAATTGAAGGAGTTGGCCGTCAGGCCGACCAGCGTGCCATTGGCCGCGCGCGCGGTGACGATGGTCACGCCCGTGGCGAACATGCCGAGCGCTTCGCGAAACTCGTCGGGCGAAAAAGTGGGCGGCTGGGCCCGGCGGGGAGTGGTCACGGAAAGGGCAGGGCGGTGGAAGGCAAGAGGGTCATTTTGGCTCAGCGACCGGCGGGCTGCTGGGCCGGGTCCATCAACTCTGTCACGAGGCGGGTATAGACGGTGGCGGCGGCCGAGGGCGTGCGGCCCGCCAGCGTCACCAGGCTGTAGTGCGTCTGCATGCGCGTGAGGCCCGCAATCGGCAGGGGCACGAGCGATTCGGTCTCGGGGTTCAGGGCCGGCGCGTTGGGCGCAAGGATCACCGCGTTGGCGTTCAGTGCCAGATGCTGCAGGGTGCCGGGGTCGTCGCAGACCACGTTGAAGACACCGCGGTCGGTGCGCTTGATCTGCCGGTCGAAATGCGTCGCCACCTCGGCCGGCAGGTTGGGGCCGGCCACGGGGTAGTCCATGGCTCTTTCGAGCGTCACCTGCTTGAGCCTGCGCAGCGGGTGCTTCGGCTGCACGAAGAACGACACCGGCACGTTGGGCAGGCGCACCAGCTTCAGGCCGGGCGGCTTCTTCAGGTCGCGCGTGTCGGCGATGAACAGATCGAGCTGGCGCCGGTGCAGGCGCTCGCACAGCGTGGTGGTGTCGGCCACTTCCATGCGCATCAGCAGCTGGGGGTGGCGCTGGGTCATGAGCGACAGGGCCACGCGGCCCAGCATGCCGGCGGCGAATGGGCCGAGCCCCACGTTGAGGCTGCCGATGGCCAGGCCCTGGAGCTGCAGCACGTCGCGCTCGATCTGCTGCGCATCGGCCAGCAGTTCGCGGGCACGGGCCAGCACCAGTTCGCCGGCCTGCGTGAAGCGCACCGTGCCGTAGGCGCGATCGATCAGCCGCGCCTGCAAGCCTTCTTCGAGGTTGTCGATGCTGCGCGAAAGCGCGGGCTGCGACAGGTGCACCGCCTGCGCCGCGCGCCCGAAGCTGCCCTGCTCGGCAAGGGCCAGGAGGTGCTGGAGCTGACGCAGCTGCATTTTGCGTTCTGGTTAAAAAGGAACGTCATATTTTGCATTTGCCAATGGTTCCTGTGCTTCGGAGAATGAATCTTCTCCGCCCAACAGCCAACCCAGACAGGCCCATCGATGACCCGTGACCGTTCGACCCGCGCGCCGGCAGGCGCTCCTTCTCTTGGCGCCCTGGCGCTTGCCGTGGCCTGTGCACTGGGCGCCGCATCCGCCGCCGCGCAGCAGATCGCGCCCAAGCCGCCCGAGCCCGCGACGCTGAAGGCCAACGCCGACATGGCGAAGACGCTGCCCTTTGCCAACCGGCAGGACTTCGAGGATGCGACGCGCGGCTTCATCGGCACCGTGCCCGATGCGCTGGTGCCCGGCACCGGCCCGCGCCCCGTGTGGACGATGAAGCCCTACGACTTCCTGAAGGCGAACGAGCCGGCCGACACCGTCAACCCGAGCCTGTGGCGCCAGGCCCAGCTCAATGCCATCCATGGCCTGTTCAAGGTGACCGACCGCGTCTACCAGGTGCGCGGCTTCGACCTGGCGAACATGACCATCGTCGAAGGCGACACCTCGCTCATCGTCATCGACCCGCTGCTCACCGCCGAGACCGCGCGCGCCGCACTCGAGCTTTACTACCAGCACCGGCCGAAGAAGCCGGTCGGCACGGTGATCTATTCGCACGGCCATGCCGACCACTTCGGCGGTGTGAAGGGCGTGACCACCGAGGCCGACGTGGCGGCAGGCAAGGTGCAGGTGATCGCGCCCGTGGCTTTCATGGAAACGGCGGTGGCCGAGAACATCCTCGCGGGCAACGCGATGAACCGGCGCTCGCAGTACCAGTTCGGCACGCTGCTGCCGCCGGGCGTGCGCGGGCAGGTCGACACCGGGCTGGGCAAGGCGCTTGCGCGCGGCAGCGTGACGCTGATCGCGCCCACCTCGACCATCGACAAGACCACCGAGCGCCGCACCATCGACGGCGTGGAGATCGTGTTCCAGCTGGTGCCGGGCTCCGAGGCGCCGGCGGAAATGCTCATGTACCTGCCGCAGTTCCGCGTGCTCAACATGGCGGAGGACGTGACGCACAACATGCACAACCTCTACACGATCCGCGGCGCCGAGGTGCGCGACGGCAACCTGTGGGCCAAGTACATCGACGAGGCGCGCGTGGCCTTCGGCGACAAGACCGATGTGCTGATCGCCCAGCACCACTGGCCCACCACGGGGCAGGCGCGCATCGTCGACCTGCTGAAGAAGCAGCGCGACATGTACAAGTTCATCAACGACCAGTCGCTGCGCCTGCTCAACGAGGGCTACACCCCGGCCGACATCGCCGAGACGCTGCGCATGCCCGCGAGCCTGGAGCAGGAGTGGTCGGCGCGCGGCTACTACGGCACGCTGCGGCACAACGCCAAGGCGGTCTACCAGAAGTACCTGGGCTGGTACGACGCCAACCCCGCCAACCTGAACCCGCTGCCGCCGGTCGCGCAGGCGAAGAAGACGGTGGAGTACATGGGCGGCGCCGACGCGGTCGTCGCGCGGGCCCGAGAAGATTTCAAGAAGGGCGAGTACCGCTGGGTGGCGAGCGCGATGAGCCAGGTGGTCTATGCCGACCCGGCCAATCGCGCGGCGCGCGAACTGGGTGCCGATGCGCTCGAACAGATGGGTTACCAGTCGGAGGCCGGTACCTGGCGCAGCGCCTACCTGGTGGGCGCGATGGAGCTGCGCAACGGCGTGCCGAAGATTCCGGGGGGCAGCAGCTCGAATGGCGACACGCTCAAGGCGGTGAGCAACGAGCTGTTCTTCGACTTCCTCGGCGTGCGGTTGAACGCGGCCAAGGCGGAGGGCAAGACGAT
Source organism: Variovorax sp. VaC1 (assembly GCF_043658315.1). Classification (NCBI taxonomy): domain Bacteria; kingdom Pseudomonadati; phylum Pseudomonadota; class Betaproteobacteria; order Burkholderiales; family Comamonadaceae; genus Variovorax; species Variovorax sp. VaC1. The sequence continues at coordinate 591,307 of NZ_JBIGLT010000005.1, forward strand.
GGTGATCAACTGGAACTTCACCGACTCGAACCAGAAGTTCGTGCTGACGCTGGAGAACTCGGCACTCACGCACCTGAAAGACCAGCAGGCCGCCAGCGCCGACGCCACCATCACGCTGAGCCGGGCCACGCTCGATGCGATCACGCTCAAGCAGACGACTTTTCCGGAGGCGCTGCAGTCGGGGCAGGTGAAGATCGACGGCAACCGCGCCAAGCTGGGCGAGCTGTTCGGCATGCTGGACAACTTCGACCTGATGTTTCCTGTGGTCGAGCCTCGGAAGTAAGCAGGCTTGAGGGTTTGAGCGCTCTTGTTCGGGGCGCGTGCACAGGACACCGGGTACTCCCCTCCGCGAATGTCCCCCGCTTCGCTCCTCCTTTATTTCGCTGCGGGGAGCACCCGATGCCCTGTGCACGATGAGCGCGGCTGTGGCGTTGGCGGTTCGACCGCTACGGCGGATTCGCGAGCGACGGGCGCTAGGCAAGCGAAACGCCGAAGGTTGGTGTAGGCATGACTAGTGCCCGCTTCAGGCCGCAAGGCAGACATCCGTGACGTCCAGCCCTTTTCGGATTTCTGCGAACTGCGCTACTGCGCCTCCACACCGCCAAGCATCAGCTGCCCAGCAGCAGCTTGTACGCAGGCACGTCTTTTTCAAACACCTCGTCGAGCAGTTCCAGCCCTTCGAAAAAGCGGTGATCCTGGTCCGCTAGTTCGGCATGCGACGCCTTGTGCACCTCAAAAAGAATCTCGCTGCACGACAGGAGCCTTGAAGCGCGGACGGAAACGACCTTGGTCTTTGGCTGCCACTCGTTGGTATTGCCGACCACCCAGTACGTGAACTGCACGTCGAGCGCACGAACCGGGAGCACCAGCCACAGACTCTCCCGTTCGACAGGCATTCCGACGTCTTCTCCATAGGCCGACAACGCTTCTTCCCATTCGGCGATGGATTCAGGAGTATCCCTGCTGAACGACCAAGCCAGGTCGGGAAGGATCGTGTGCGGCATCTGTTTCAAAAGAGCTCCTCCCAAGTCGCTTGCGCGCATGCACATTGGAAAAATGGACGCGGGCCCAAAAGCGATTGCCCTCAAACACGCACATCTTGCAGTTGTTCATCTCGCCTGTACGTCCGCCATTGCTGGTCCATTCTTCTGATTTCTGTGACAACTGCAGGTCGGTGTCAAAAGTCTGCTGTTGGCCGTCGGATGTTTTTGGCTCAAGGCCTTCTTGGATGTTCAGGGCAAAGAGCGCTGCGGCAGCGTCCGGGCGCTAGTGCTTACGCCACTGCCGAGTCATCCTTTGGAATTTCAGCTGAAACGAATTTTCCGAGCTCGGCTTCAATCGAGACCCTCAATCCAGGAACGCGCTGCAGAAAGTTGTGCAGCGCCAACGGTGTTAAAGAAACCAGCGGCGGGACTAGGAATGAAAACTCTTGCAGCAGGCTTGAAGCATCCACCCGATAGAGAAACGCAAGCACCTCCTGTTGCGCTCTAGGGTCCATGTTTTCAGCCTGAAGCTTCTTCTTGTTCTTTCGAACATATTTCTCAACCGACGCTAAGGCGCGCTCGTCAGCTGATACGCCTATGGCCCACAGCGCATAGACCCTGCCACGGCCACTCAGTGGATCTTCGAGGATCTGTACAAAGTAAGGCGTTTCTGTTGCACCGGCTATTTGCGCAATCGTCAGGACTGCACTGTCCCTCACATCTTGCTTTGGGTACCTGGATAGAGCTTTTAACGCTGGCAGACTTTTCTGAGTACCGCAGTCGCGCAACGCAAGCACTGCCCAGAAAACGTCATGTTTCGACTTGTCGGTACTGATTGTCGAAAGGAAAAACTCCTCAGACCACGAGAAAGCTTTGTTTTTCTTAAAGTGTTGGCTGATGGTCTCCTTGTTTGATAAGTCAAGCAAAAACATGCAATCTGCCCCCTCTGCTAGGAATAAGTAAGCCGTTGAATTTATATGCGGTGCGTTGTGAATCTCTGTTCCGAACTCTTCCCGCGACTTTGAGCGTGTGAACGCTCCTGGACACAAGACGCCGTTCTATACGAGACGACCGGTGTCCAAGAGGTATCCGACGAAGTCGTCGTGAAGACCCTCGCCAAGTCGGTGTCCGTGCTCATCAACCACATAGAGACGCCCCTTTTCCGCAAGGGATGTTCCGCCATCCGGCGCCGTCAGGAACGAAACACACAGGCCACGTAAGCACTCCGAAAAGACCTTCGATACCGTTTCTTCGCTCACTCCACCGGCAACAAGCGCATTACGAATCTCGTGATATGGCTGTTCGGCTTCTACCCACTTAAGGTTTGCCTCCCGATCGGTAAGAGCCTTGGAGGCAATTGTTGTCCAGGACTCCATTGCCGTGGCCAAGTCCTCGAATAGGTCCGTTTTTTTTCGTCATGAAACTCCTTGTTGGGCGGCGCGACGAACGTCCGCTGTTGGCCGAAATCGCAAGTCCGGCCCTGAGCAGCAACAGTCCGTTTCCGCTGCAAAGCAGCCGCTCGCATTGTCTGCCGACGATCAGCATGGAACACACAGCTGCCACTGAGGCCTCCCTCAGAAGCAACCTCAACCGAACCGCATCCCCTCCATCACAAAGGCTTCAGCCGTCGTACCCCAAAGAACTCGTTCACCAGAGCGGGCCGCGAAGCATGCGGCCCGCAGACCAGCCGCTAACCGCCGGTCTCAGGCGCTGCGCGTCGCGCCTTCTCGCTCACCTGAAACAACTCCCTCGCCTTGCGAGCCAGTTCAGCCGCAAGCCAAAGCAGGTTGTCCAGTTGACGAGGCCCTTCACCGCTGCACCAGTCGATGTCTTCCCCGTGGCAGACCCACAGGAGGGCTTCGAGTTGGGAGAGGGTGTTTTCGAGAAGATCCGTCGGGTCTTGGGCGTTGTCTTCGGAAGCTGCCGGCGTGCGGGGCCGGGCTATAGTCTTGTTAGCCATTTTTGTGCGTTCCTTTAGAGGTGTGTGCACGAACTTGGTTAGACGGCCGGGGTGCTGAAACCACCCCGGCCGTCGCCTTTTGATACCTCGCATTTGCATCGCTGCTTTCGCACCGACAACCTGCCGCGAGGCAAGCAGCCTTCAAACATTCAATGCTTTGTGTGTGTCGCGCCTTCCGAGTCCCCTTGGTGGGGTTTCGAGTGACAGGGGCAATCACTTTAGAGAAGAGCGCAGCGCGGTGGCGATTTCGTGCGGCACGAAGTCTCGACGAGCGCCAACAAATGCAGCTTCCGCAATGCGCCGCGCGCTGGCTTCGTCAGTGCCGTGTCGTGCCAGTTCACTGACTGCGCTGAACGCTCACGTCGATGGTGTGCTCCCCGCAGCGAAATAAAGGAGGAGCGAAGCGGGGGACATTCGCGGAGGGGAGCACACCGTCGGCGTGAGCGCGCACTGAACGACGGCGAACGCCTTACCCAAAGAACCAGTAGCAAACAGCAATGGCCGCCACAACCCCGGCCAATTCAGCCAACAGCGCACAAGCCACCGCATGCCGCGCGCGCTGGATGCCGACCGCGCCGAAGTACACGGCCAGCACGTAGAAGGTGGTCTCGGTGCTGCCCTGGATGGTCGCGGCCACCAGCGCGGGGAAGCTGTCGACGCCCTGGCTCTTCATGGTCTCGATCAGCATGGCGCGCGCCGCGCTGCCCGAGAAGGGCTTGACCAGCGCGGTCGGCATGGCGTCGACAAAGCGCGCGTCGAAGCCGCCTGCCTGCACCAGCCAGCGCAGGCCATCGAGCGCGAAGTCGAGCGCGCCCGAAGCGCGCAGCACACCGACCGCGCACAGCATCGCGACCAGGTAGGGCAGCAGGTTCTTCGCGATGTCGAAGCCTTCCTTCGCGCCCTCGACAAAACACTCGTAGACCTTGATGCGCCGGATCGCGCCGGCGAGCAGGAAGATGATGATCACGCCGAACAGCGTGAGGTTGCCCAGCAGCGACGACAGCGACGCAATGGCCGCCGCCGACAGCGTGCCCAGCAGCGCCATGAAGCCGCCGAGCAGCAGCGCGCCGGGAACCAGGTAGGCCAGCACCACCGGGTCCCACAGCCGCAGGCGCTGCACGAACGCCACCGACAGCAGCCCGACCAGCGTCGATGCACTCGTGGCCAGCAGGATGGGCAGGAACACCAGCGTCGGGTCGTGCGCGCCCTGCTGCGCGCGGTACATGAAGATGGTGACGGGCAGCAGCGTGAGCGACGAAGCGTTCAGCACCAGAAACAGAATCTGCGCGTTGGTGGCGGTGACCGGATCGGGGTTCAGCCGCTGCAGTTCGCGCATGGCCTTCAGGCCGATGGGCGTGGCCGCGTTGTCGAGCCCGAGCGCGTTGGCCGCGAAGTTCATGGTGATGAGGCCAAGCGCCGGATGGCCTGCCGGCACGCCCGGCATGAGGCGCCGGAACAGGGGGCCGAGCAGCCGCGCCAGCCAGCCGACCAGCCCGGCCGCCTCGGCGATGCGCAGGAACCCCAGCCACAGCGTCAACGTGCCGAACAGCAGCACCATCACCTCGACCGCCAGCCGCGCCATCGTGAACAGGCTTTCGACCAGCGCGGCGAACACGGCCGGGTCGCCGCCGACCAGCCATCGCCCCAGCGCCGCGATCGCCGCCACCCCGAAGAACCCCAGCCACAAGCCGTTGAGCACGTTTCTTTTCCCTTTTTTGTGCGGCCGATCATAGGGTGCTAATACGGCCGGGCCGGCGCGAGCTACAGTGCGGCCCATGGCCGTTTCCGCCGCTTCCATCGTCCGCAGACTCGCCGCACTGGCACTGTGCACAGCCGCTTTCTGGCTGGCCGGATGCGCGAGCCTGCCGCCGCCGCAGCCGCGCCCGGCGGTCACGGCCATCACCGACGTGGCGAACACCGAGCTGGGCCAGCTGGCCCTCAAGGGCACGCCGGGCGGCTCCACGGCGCTGTCGGGTTTTCGGCTGCTGCCCGAGGCGGCCTTTGCCTTCGACGCCCGCATCTCGCTGGCGCGGCACGCCGAGAAGTCGCTCGACGTGCAGTACTACCTGATCCAGAAGGACGACGTCGGCCTGCTGTTCCTGAAGGAACTGCGCGAAGCCGCCGCGCGCGGCGTGCGGGTGCGCCTGCTGGTGGACGACCTCTACACGGCCGGCGAGGACGAGGTGTTCAGCACGCTCTCGGCCTTTCCCAACATCGAGGTGCGGCTGTTCAACCCGCTGCCTTCGCGCGCCAACTCGCTGTCGGCGCGGCTGCTGTTCTCGCTGACCGACTTCGGCCGCATCAACCACCGCATGCACAACAAGCTGCTGGTGGCCGACAACAGTTTCGCGGTCTCGGGTGGGCGCAACATCGCCAACGAGTACTTCATGCGCAGTACGGCGGCGAACTTCATCGACATGGACGTGCTCTCCAGCGGGCCGGTCGTGCGCCAGATGTCCGAAGGCTTCGACCGCTACTGGAACAGCGAGCACGTGCGCCCCATCGAGACCATCGCACCGCTGCGCATGCCGGTGGAAGAGGCGCAAAAGCGCTTCGACGCCATTGCGCGCACCGCCGTGCCCGACGTGCCCATGCACCAGCGCGACGTGCTGAACAAGCCGCCGGTGGGGCAGGAGCTTATCGCGGGCAACGTCGAGCGCTACTGGGCCCCGGCCACGCTGTTCGTGGACGACCCCGAGAAGATCACGCGCAAGGCCGAGGAGGCCTACGAGGGCAGCGTGACCGAAGGCGCGTTGAGCGTCATCAACTCGGCCAAGCGCGAGGTCAAGATCGGCTCGCCGTATTTCATTCCGGGCGCGCGCGGCATGGCGATGATGAAGAAGGCCATCGCACAGGGCGGGCGCATCACCGTGGTGACCAACTCGCTCGGCGCCACCGACGAGCCGCTGGCCTACGCGGGCTACGAACGCTACCGCGCCGACATGCTGAAGATCGGCGTCACCATCTACGAGATCGCGCCCACGCTCACCGGGCGCTCGGGGCGCTTCGGCGACTTCGGCAAGTCGATCAGCCGCCTGCACGCCAAGCTCGCGATCATCGATGACGACCGCTTCTTCGTCGGCTCGATGAACCTCGATCACCGCTCGGCCGCCGTCAACACCGAGATGGGCGTGGTCATCGACAGCCCCGAGCTGGTGAAGGACTACGACAAGCTCATGAGCGGCGACCGCGTCAACCTCGGCTACCGGCTGCGCCTGGCGCCCGATGGCCGGCGGGTGCAGTGGCTGGAGTACGACGATGCCGGCGGCGACATCGTGCATGAGGACGAGCCGGGCGAGTTTCTCTGGCTGCGCTTCAAGAACTGGCTGCTGCTGCCCATCGTGGGCGAAGAGCTGCTGTAGCCGCGGGCAGGCAGCAGGCAAGCACGCACGCATCGCGCGAGGGCGGTGCAAGGCCCACGCGTCACGCTGCCGGGCCTGTAATCAGGCTTGCACATTGCCCCTCTAGATTTCGGCGTCCCACGTACAACAACCAGAGGGATTCCGATATGCACGCCGTGTTCACCCTGCCGCGGGTACTGCCCGATTCGCGGCGCCTGCGCTCGTTCGCCGCACTCACAGGACTGGCGGCTGCCGTGCTCCTGCAGGGTTGCAACGGCGGTGGCAGCAGCAACAACCTGTCGATCCTTCCGCCGCCGCCCGCTGCCGTCACGCCGCCGGCGCCGCCTCCCGCGCCACCGGCGCCCGAACCGGATGCCGCCAGCGCCGACGCCAACCTGCAGGCCACCTGGGTCGAGATCGGCGGCAACAACGCCGTCATTGCGCGTGCGATCACCAGCTACAACGCGCCGGCGGCCGCCACGACGGCCAATGCCAATGCCGCGTGCCCGCAGATGACGGTGGACGGCAACACGACCCGCATGACCCTGCGCATCGGTGCCGGCACGATGGCGCTGCGCACCACGGCCAGCGACCCGGTCGACTCGAAGCCTTCCGCGTTCCCGGTGTCGACCTGCGAGGCGACGCTGCCGGCCGACGCGAAGCAGGCCGCCATCGGCAGCCGCACGTTGCCCTTGCCCAAGGCCGAACCGCAGCGCGTGCTGGTGCTGGCCGATACCGGTTGCCGCATCAAGAAGGCCGGCAGCGCCTTCCAGCCCTGCAACGACACCACCGCGTGGCCGTTCGCATCCATCGCCGCCACGGGTGCGGGCTTCAACCCCGACCTCGTGCTGCACATCGGCGACTACCACTACCGCGAGAACGCCTGCCCGAACGACATCGCTGGCTGCAAGGACAGCCCGTGGGGCTACGGCTGGGACACCTGGCAGGCCGACTTCTTCGCGCCCGCCGCGCCGCTGCTGGCGAAGGCACCGTGGATCGTGGTGCGCGGCAATCACGAGGAATGCGCGCGCGCCGGCCAGGGCTGGGCCCGCTTCCTCGAGACGCGTCCCTACGCCGACAAGAGCTCGTGCAACGACCCGGCCAACGACAGCACCGGCAACTATGCCGACCCGTATGCCGTTGCGCTCGGCACCGGCTCGCAGATCATCGTGTTCGACTCGGCCAAGGCGGGCGCTTCGGCGCTGAAGACCGACGACCCGCAGTTCATCGCCTACCAGAAGCAGTTCCAGGCCGTGACGGCGATGGCCGCCAAGCCCGGCATGACCACCACGATGTTCACCAACCACCACCCGATCCTGGCGTTCGCGCCGATCGCGGGCCAGAAGCCGGCGCCGGGCAATCTCGCGCTGCAGTCCGTGATGAGCAGCCTCAACCCCAAGGCCTATTACCCGGCCGGCGTGCAGGTGGCCCTGCACGGCCATGTGCATGACTTCCAGGCGCTGAACTTCTCGTCCGACCACCCGGCCACCATCGTGACCGGCAACGGCGGCGACAACCTCGACGTGGCGCTGGCCGACCCGCTGCCCAGCGACGCCACGCCCGCGCCGGGCGTGACCATCGACCGCATCACGCACCACAACAGCTTCGGTTTCATGCTGATGGAGCGCAAGCCCACGCCCGGCGTGGGCTGGACCTTCAAGGCCTATACCGTGGCGGGCAAGCTGCTGGCCACCTGCGCGCAGACCGGCCGCACCGTGGCCTGCGACAAGACCGGCTTTCTCACGCCGTGATGGGTGGCCCGGCGCGCCAGCGAAGCCTGATCGGGGGCGGTCTGGCGTTGCTGGCCGCCTGCGCCGGGTGGGTGGGTGGCGCCATCGCCGCATCCGACGGCAGCAACGTGCAGATCAACCCCGGCGGGCCGCCGAGCGTGGTGATCGAGCGCATTGGCGCCACGCCGAAGATTGCCGCGCGCATCGATTCGACCGAGGCCGTCTTCAAGCCCGACCCGGCGCTGGCCGCGCTGGGCAAGCGGATCTTCTTCGATGCCCGCCTGTCGCAGCCGCAGGGCACGTCGTGCGCCAGCTGCCACGATCCGCTGCGCGCCTTCACCTCGACCCTGAACGCACCGTCGCTGGCGGGGCCGCGCACGCCGCAGGGCAGCCGCCCCGGCCACTTCAGCGCGCGCACCGCGCCGTCGCTGCTGTACGTGCGCTACGTGCCCAGGCGGCACTTCAACCAGGACGACGACGCACCTTTCGCGTCGCCCTTCGGCGGCCTGTTCGCGGACGGCCGCGCTGACACACTGGCCGAGCAGGCGCGCGGCCCGCTGTTCGATCCCGACGAGATGAACAACACGTCGCCGCAGAGCCTGCTGCGCAAGCTGCGTGGCACCGACCTGGCGCCCGCGATGTCGCTGGCGTTCGGGCCGCAGGTGCTGCGCGACCCGGAGCGCGCGGTCAAGGGCATCGGGCTGGCGCTGCAGGCGTTTCTGCAGAGCGACGAGATGGCGCCGTTCAGCTCGCGCTTTGACGACTACCTGCGCAAGCGCACGCCGCTGAGCCCGCAGGAGATGCGCGGCCTGGCGCTGTTCAAGAACCCGGACAAGGGCAACTGCATGTCGTGCCACACGCTGTCCGACACGGCGAGCCGGCCCGAGCGTTCGCTTTTTACCGACTTCGGCTACGACGCGATCGCGGTGCCGCGCAACCTGTCGCTGCCCGCCAACCGCAACCCGCGCCGCTTCGACAACGGCCTGTGCCGCACGGCCGCGCAGCTGCGCTGGCCCGAGCCCGAGCAGTGGTGCGGCTACTTCCGCACGCCGGGGTTGCGCAACGTGGCGGTGCGCCAGAGCTTCATGCACAACGGCGTGTTCACCACGCTGCGCGACGCCGTGGCCTTCTATGCCACGCGCTCGACCGACCCGGGCAAGTGGTACCGCGGCAAGAGCACCTTCGACGACGTGCCGGCCGCCTACCGCGCGAACATCAACGTCAATTCCACGCCGATGAACCGGCGCCCCGGCCGCACGCCCGCGCTGAGCGACGAGGAGATCGACGAGATCAGCGCCTTCCTGCGCACCCTGACCGACGCACCCTATGTGGCCGCGATGCCGCCGATGGAAACGGCGGCGTCGAAGCCGGCCGGCAAGTAGCCGCGCATGCAGCCGGCCCGGCCGGACAGTGGGGGCTGCGGGTTGTCATCGTCGATGCCACAATGCGCGTTACATTTCTAGCTCAAATGTGAACTTTTGTCACCGTCTTCTGGAGACTTCGATCATGACCGTTCCCGTGCCGCGCGAATCGATTGCGCCGCTTTCCACCAGCCGTCGCCGTGCGCTGACCGGGCTGGCCGCAACCGCTGCTGCCGCGGGTCTGGGATTTCCGGCGCTGGCGCAGAACCGGCCGGTTCGCGTCGGGGCCACCTTCGACAACAGCAGCGTCGAGAAGGCCAACGGCCAGGGGCTGTACCAAGGCTCGAGCGCGTTCTTCGCCGCGCTGAACAAGGCGGGCGGCATCAACGGCACCAAGGTCGAGCTGGTGATGGCCGACGACACCTTCAAGCCCGAAGTGGCCAAGGCCAACGCGCTGGCCTTCGAGAAAGACAGCTCGGTACTCGCGCTGGTGCATCCGCTCGGCACGCGCCAGACGGCCGAGGTGATGGACGCCGTGCCCGGCATGGCCGTGGTGGGCCCGATCACCGGCACCATCTCGCTGCGCAAGAAGACGTCACCCAACACCTTCTGGGTGCGCGCCAACTACGACCAGGAAGTCGAGAAGCTCGTGAGCACGGCGGCCGTGCTGGGCCAGAGCCGCATCGGCCTCGTGCACTCGAACGATCCGCTGGGGCAGTCGGTGCTGGCGGCGTTCAAGAACGCACTCGCCAAGGCCAAGCTGGAGCCGGCCGTGATCGCGACCACGCCCAACACCACCAGCATGGAAGTGGGCCCGGCCGCAGAGGCCATCGCCAAGGCCAAGCCGCAGGTGGTGGTGGTCGGCCTGGCGGGCACGGCGCCGGTGTTCTTGAAGGCGCTGCGTGGCGCGGGCAACAGCAGCTCGGCGTATGGCCTGTCGATCACGGCGAGCGCGCTCTCGGCCATGGGTGACTTGGCACGCGGCCTGGGCTTCGTGATCGTGGTGCCGTCGCCGTACTCGACCAAGTACGAGATCGTGCGCCGCTACCAGGCCGACATGGTGGCCAGCGGCGTCAAGGAGTTCTCGCTCACCAGCCTCGAGGGCTACATGAACGCCGCGGTGCTCGCCGAAGGCATGCGCCGCGCGGGCGGCTCGCTCACTCGCGCGTCGGTGATGTCGGGGCTGGCCAGCATCGAGAACTTCGACCTGGGCGGCGTGAAGATCAACTACGGCCGCAGCAACCGCGAAGGCGGGCAGTTCGTGGACGTGGCGGTGATCGGCAGCCGTGGGCAGATGCTGAGCTGATTGCGTCGGTGCGGCCGTTGCTGGCCGCATTGCGCTGCTGTTCAGGGCGGCGCTCACGCCGACGGCGTGAGCGTTATCCGAGCACTGGTTGATCGGCGGCACTCCCACAGCGTGCCCTCGTGCGAATGGCACCGGGTGCTCCCAGCAGCGAAATAAAAGAGGAGGAGGGGCGCAGCCCCGGGGGACATTCGCGGAGGGGAGTACCCGGTGTCATCCGCACGCGCCCCGAACGGCAATCCCAAAGAGGGACCGCACAGCGCATTCAGGCCGCCTGCTCCTCGGCAATCCCCACCCCCAGCAGCCCTTCGAGCAAGCCCTTGTCAGACGCAAGCGCCGCGCTCGGCCCCGCATGCACCACGGTGCCGCGCTCCAGCACGATGGCCTTGTGCGTCATCTCCAGTGCCAGCACCGGATGCTGCTCGACCACGATCGACGCCAGCCCTTCCGACTCGCACAGCCGGCGGATCGCCACAGCCAGCTCTTCCACGATGATCGGCGCGAGGCCTTCCATCGGCTCGTCGAGCAACAGCAGCTTGGGGTTGGTCATCAGCGCGCGGCCGATGGCCAGCATCTGCTGCTCGCCGCCCGACAGCTGGTTGCCGTAGTTGCCGCGTCGCTCGCGCAGGCGCGGAAAGAAGTCGTACACGCGCTTCAAGTTCCAGCCGCCCAGCCGCGCGATCACCGTGAGGTTTTCTTCGACGGTGAGCGAAGGGAACACCTCGCGCTCCTGCGGCACCCAGCCCAGGCCCGCGCGCACGCGCTGGTGCGAGGGCCAGCGCGTGATGTCCGCACCCTGCCAGCGGATCGCGCCCTGCATCACGCGGGTGTTGCCCATCAGCGTTTCGAGCAGCGTGGTCTTGCCCACGCCGTTGCGCCCGAGAACGGCAAGGCTTTCGCCCTGCTGCAGCGAAAAGTCGAGACGGTCGAGCACCACGGCATTGCCGTAGCCGGCGGTGACGTGGTCGAAGGCGAGTACTTCTTCAGACATGGTGATGCGAACTTCCCAGATACACCTCGCGCACGCGCGGGTCGGAACCGATGTCGGCGGGCGTGCCTTCGGTGAGGATGCGACCGCCCACCAGCACCGAGATGCGACGCGAGAAGCGGAAGACCAGCTTCATGTCGTGCTCGATGAACAGCACGCTGATGTCGCTCGGCAGCGCTGCGATGGCCTCGAACAGCTCGCCGCTTTCGTCTTCTGGCACGCCGGCCGCCGGTTCGTCGAGCAGCAGGATGCGCGGCTTGGCTGCGAGTGCGAGTGCGATCTCGAGCAGCCGCTGCTTGCCGTAGGCCAGCTCGGCCACGGGCACATCAGCGAGGCTGTCGAGCTTGAGCGTGCCGAGCAGCGCATGCGCTTCGTCGAACACCGCCGTGCAGCCCGTGAGCGGCCGCCACCAAGTGGCGCCCAGCCCTTCGCGCTCGCTGATCGCCAGCACCACCGACAGCAGCGGCGTGAGGCTGGGGAACAGCGTGTTGATCTGGAAGGTGCGCGCCAGGCCCATGCGGGCGCGCTTGTCGCTCGACAGGCGCGTGATGTCGCGATCGCCCATCTGGATCGACCCGCTGGTGGGCTTGAACACGCCGGTCAGCAGGTTGATGAGCGTGGTCTTGCCGGCGCCGTTGGGGCCGATCAATGCTTGCCGCGCGCCGGGTTCGAGCGAGAGGTTGACGTCGCTCACCGCCTGGAAGGCGCCGAAGCGGATGCCCAGGCCCTGCGTGCGCAGGGTGTGCGTGGTGGATGAACTCATCATCGCGCCTTCCTCCCCGTGCGAACGAAGCGCGACAGCGCGCCCATGATGCCGCCGCGGCCCAGCATGACGGCCGCGATCAGGAAGATGCCGAGCCAGAACATCCAGTACTGCGGGTTCATGTCCGCGAACCAGTCGTGCACCAGCATGTAGACGATGGCGCCGATCATGCCGCCGTACAGGCGCCCGGTGCCGCCCAGCACCAGGATGATGAGCACCTCGGCCGAGCGGTTGAAGCTAATCGATTCGATGCCGACGAACTGCGTGGTCTGTGCCAGCAGCGCGCCGGCCACGCCGGCCACCGCGGCCGAGAAGGCATAGGCCATGCGCAGCCGCGCTTCCACGGGCGAGCCGATGGCGGTCATGCGCTTGCGGCTGTCGTGAATGCCGCGCAGCGCTAGGCCGAAGGGCGAGCGCAGCACCAGCCGCACCAGCAGGAACATCGCGAGCACCACGCCGAAGGCGTAGCCGAATGCGGTCTTGCCGTAGAGGTCGAAGTCGAAGAGGCCGAGCACCGGCGCGATGACCACGCCTTGCAAGCCATCGGTGCCGCCGGTGATGCCCGAGAGCCGGTTGGCCACTTCGAACAGCAGCACGCACACGCCGATGGTGATCATCAGCCGCGTGAGGTCGGCGCCGCGCACCACGAGGTAGCTCAGCGCATAGCCCAGCAGGCCGCTCACGACCAGCGCGAACACGAGGCCGGTGAAGGGCTCGCTCCAGCCGTACTTGGCCAGGAGGCCCGCCGCGTACGCGCCCGCGCCGAAGAAGGCCGCATGGCCGACGGTGAGGATGCCCGCGTAGCCGAGCGCCATGTCGAGTGACACCGCGAACAGCCCGAAGATCATGATCTGGCTCATCAGCGTGAGCTTGTCGGGCAACAGGAAGAAGCTCGACGCGAGCGCGAGCCAGAAGACGGCTTCGGCAAGGCGCAGTTGCGCAGGGGAGGCTGTGAAGGTTTTCATGCGATCCCCTTCTTCGCCACGATGCCGTTCGGCCGCACCAGCAGCATGACGATCATGAAGACGTAGATGAGAAAGGCGCCGGTTTCAGGCAGGTAGTACTTGCCCGCCACGTCGACGATGCCGACCAGCAGCGCCGCGATGAAAGGCCCGGTGACGGTGCCCGCACCGCCCACGCACACCACCATCAGAAAGTACACGAGGTACTTGAGCGGGAACGACGGCTCCAGCCCCAGCATGCCCAGGCTCAGCGCGCCGCCCAGGCCCGCGAGGCCGCAGCCCAGCGAGAAGGTCAAGAAGAACAGGCGCTGCACGTTGATGCCCGTGCCGCCCGCCACACGCTGGTTGTCGACCGCCGCGCGCACCATCGCGCCGTAGCGGGTCTTGCCCAGGCCCAGCAGCAAGGCGATGAGCACGGCCACGCCGCAGCCGATCAAGAAGAGCCGGTAGCGGCCCACTTCGAGGCCCAGCAGCGAGACCTGTCCGTCGAGCGCCGGCGGCAGCGTGAAGGGCTGCATCGTCGGGCCGTAGAAATACGTGAAGGCTGCGATCGAGACGAACACCACGCCGATCGACAGCAGCACCTGGTCGAGCGGGTGCGCGCGGTACAGGCGCCGGTAGAACACGAGCTCCAGCGCCGCGCCCACCAGCGCCGCCGCCACGAAGGCGGCCACCAGCGAGAGGCCGAAGCCCACGCCCCACTGGTTCATCAGCACGCTCGCGGCGTAGCCGCCCACCATCGCGAAACTGCCGTGCGCGAGGTTGACGAAGTTCATGAGCCCCATCGTGATGGACAGGCCCACCCCGATGAGGAACAGGAGCATGCCGTAGGCCACCCCGTCGAAGATCACGATTCCCATGGATTTCCCGTCGCTGCCAGGGCCTTGCGGCCCGGGTTGCTTGCTTGCTGGCTGTTTACTTGGCGGCTTCCTTGGCCGGGTCCTTCACGCGGTCGAACTTGTCGAACTCGACGTTCACCAGCTGGCCGTTCACGCGCTCGGTCTTGCGGATGTAGACGGTCTGCACGATGTCGCGCGTGACCGGGTCGATCTCGATCGGGCCGCGCGGGCTCTCGAAGCTCAGGCCCTTGAGCGCTTCCATGAACTTGTCGCCGCCGGTGTCACCCTTGGTCTTGGCGAGCGCCAGGTCGATGGCGGCCATCGCGTCGTAGGCGGTCACGGCGAAGTAGCTCGGGCGCAACTTGGTGCCGTTGTCGGCGGCAAAGTCTTTCACGAACTTCTGGTTCTTGGGCGAGGGGTGCGCGAACGAGTAGTGGTGGCTGGTGACCAGGCCCAGCGCCACGTCGCCGGTGGCGTCGAGGTAGCTGTCGTCGGTGGCCTCGCCGGTGGCGAAGAGCTTGATGCCGGCCTGTTCCATGCCGCGCTCTTTCCACACCTTCAGAAAGGCCGGCGGCATCACGCCCGAGGGAAAGAAGAAGAACACGGCCTGGGGCTTGGCGTCCTTGATGCGCTGCACGTAGGCCGAGAAGTCGGGGTTGTTCATCGGCGTGCGCACTTCGCCCGAGACCTTGCCGCCACCGGCGGTGAAGGTCTTCTTGAACGCGGTCTCGGCGTCGACGCCCGAGGCGTAGTCGGCGACCACGGTGTAGGCGTCCTTGATGCCCTGCTTGAGCATGTAGCGCGCCATCGGGTCGGTGACCTGCTGCACGGTGAACGACAGGCGCGCCACGTATGGCGAGCTGGTGGTGATGGCCGACGACGCCGCGTTCATCACGAGGGTCGGGATCTTGGCCTGCGTGGCGATGGCGCCCACGGCGTACGCATTGGGGCTGAAGTCCAGGCCGGTGAGCACGCTCACCTTGTCGCGCACGATCAGCTCCTGCGCGATGCGCTTGGCGGCGTCGGGCGCGGGGCCGGCGGTGTCTTTCTTGATGATCTCGACCGTGCGGCCGCCCACCTTGCCGCCGTGCTCCTTCAGATAGAGCGCGATGCCGGCGTCGAACTGGCGGCCGTAGTCGGCATAAGGGCCGGAGTAGGTGGCAATGAGGCCGATGCGCAGGGGCTCGTCGGCGGCTTGCGCGGCGGTCGTGCCCCACACGCCGAGGCTCGCCAGCAGCAGGGTCGAGAGGATGGTTCTCTTGGTCATCGTCATTGGCGTCATTCGAAAGGGCCTTTCAGGTGGAATGGAATGCGCCCCGTCGGGCGCTGCTGTCGTGTAACCGGATGTGCGGCAGCGGGCGATGATGCCCGAGCCGCCCGTCAAACCTGTGTATCGGGCACGCGCACCGTGAGGCCATCGAAGGCCGCGGTCACGCTGAGCTGGCAACTCAACCGGCTGCCCGACCTGCGCTCGGAGGCGACGGCGTCGAGCAGTGCGCTCTCCATGTCGTCCGGTGGTGGCAGCAGGTCGATGAAGGCGTCGTCCACGTAGACGTGGCAGGTGGCACAGGAGCAGCAGCCGCCGCACTCGGCGTCGATGCCGCGCACGTTGCCGCGTATGGCGGTTTCCATCACGCTGGCGCCGATCTTGGCGTCGACCTCGCGCGTGGAGCCGTCCTTGAGGATGTAGTGGATCGTGGGCATTGTTGTTCTTGGGGCTCGTTCAGAACATGTCGAAGTACTCGCGGTGTTCCCACTCCGAGACTTCGAGGTTGAAGCGGGCGATTTCCGCTTCCTTGATGTGGCAGAGGTAGTCGATGAAGACCTTGCCCATCTGCTTGTTGAGCATCTCGTCGCGGCGCAGGCAGGCGAGGGCATCGCTCAACGAGCGCGGCAGTTGCTCGGCCGGTGTTTCGTACGGTGCATCGGCGGAGGGGCCGGGGTCGATGCTGTTGCGGATGCCGTCCAGGCCCGAGAACAGTTGCGACGCGAGGTACAGGTACGGATTGGCCGTCGGCTCGCCCACGCGGTTCTCGATGCGCGATGCGCTCTGGCCCACGCCGCCGAGCACGCGCAGCATCGCGCCGCGGTTGTCGCGTGCCCAGATCGCGCGGTCGGGCGCGAGCGAGAACGGGCGATAGCGCCGGTAGCCGTTGATCGTGGGGCTCGCGAGCGCGGCTGCGCCGCAGGCATGCGCCTTCAGGCCGCCGAGGTAGTGCATGCCGATGTCGCTCAGGTCCTGGCCTTCGGCCTGGGGCATGAACGCGTTGACGCCGTCGCTCTTGCGCCGTAGCGACTGGTGCAGGTGCCAGCCGCTGGACATCACGTTCGGAATCTTCGGGCGGCACATGAAGGTGGCGTGCAGTCCGGCGCGCTGGCAGATCTGCTTGATGGCGCTGCGCAGCAGCACCATGGTGTCGGCCGGCATCACGCCCGCCGTAGGGCCGAAGGTCAGTTCGAACTGGCTCGGGCCGAATTCGATCTCGAGCGAGCGCAGCGGCAGGCCGAGCGCGATGAGGTTCGAACGCAGCAGCTCCATCAGTTCATCGACGCGGTCGTAGCGCAACTCGGTGAGGTACTGGTGACCGTGCGAGAGCAGCGACACGCGCGGCGGCTCGCCGGGCTGGCCCGAATCGGCCAGGCCCATGCGCGCGTCTTCGAGCTTGAAGACGTGGAACTCGACTTCGAGGCCGGCGATGAAGTCGAGCCCGAACTCATCGAGCTGGCGCACCGCGCGCTGCAGGATCTGCCGCGTCGCGAAGGGGCAGGGCTTGCCGTCGGCCATGTAGGCGTCGCACAGCACCCAGCCGGTGCGGGGCGCCCACGGCAGCACCTTGAAGGTGGCGGGGTCGGCCACGATGGTGAAGTCGGCGCCGCCCTGCAGGCCTTCGATGGCAAAGCCGCCGTTGGCGCTGAACACCGGGAACACGGTCTTGTGCGAGGTGTCCTTGGCCAGCAGCGTGGAGGTGAGGTTCACGCCTTCCCACAGGGCCGAGCGCGCCTCGCTGGCGACCAGCGTCTTGCCGCGCAGCAGGCCGTGCTGGTCGGGCCAGGCGAAGCGGACCACGTCGACCTCGCCGCTGTCGATGCGGCGCACCAGCTCTCGGGCCTGCGCATGCTGGTCGTCGGACCAGAGGCCGAAGCGGTCGACGAACTTGTTGCTGCCGTTGTTGTTATTGCTGCTGCTCATGGCGTGCGTGCTCAGGCGGCGAGCCGTGCGGCGGCCCAGTCGGACTTCAGGCGCCGCGCGCGGTCGGCCTCTTGCCAGTAGGTCTCGGTGGCTGCTTCGTCGCTGACGTGGCCGATGCCGTCGATGGAGGGCGGCCCGGTCATCGCGCTGGCTTGCGCGGCGTCGATCAGCATGGGGGCGGTCTCGCCGGCCAGCGTGGCTTCGATGGCCTTCACGAGCACGCGGCGGTAGGCAATGATGCCCTTGTCGGTGCTGCCCAGGTGCTCGCGCGTGCGGTCTTGAATGGCGCCTTGCGACTCCACCGCCCACTGGTCGTGCACGTTGATGTCGTCGCCCATGCCGGTGTAGGTTTCGGTGAGCTGCTCTTCGATGCTGAAGCCGTAGTTGTTGCGCTTGTTCTTGCGCGAGGTGTAGTCGGGCAGTTCGTAGAGCTTCAGGCGCTGGTCGCGCATCTGCTGCTTGTCGACCGGGCCGGTGAAGCTGGTGAAGATGGCGTACCAGTAGCAGTGCGTGTCGTCGACCGGCACGTGCCACTGCGAGATGGTCATCTCGGCGCTCATCGGGATCACGAAGGCCTGCGGGAACACCACGTTGGTCACGCGCACGTGGGTGGTGTCTTTCGACAGCTTGCGCAGCGCCTTCAGGCGGAAGCCGTAGTCGGTGGGTTCCACGCTGATGTCGGGGCGGTCGTACTCGCGCAGCACCTTGGTGATGGGCATGTCGGAGTCGGCCGAGGCGCCGCGGAACTGCTTGCCGTAGCTTTCCGACGTGTCTTCGTCCTCGAAGAAGCGGTGCAGGTACGAGGCGTGCGCGGGGTCGATGCCTACTTCGAGCGCCTGCAGCCAGTTGCATTCGAACAGGCCCTTGAACGCGAAGGTGTGGCTGTCGGGCGCCACGAAGCAGTCGAACTCGGGGAAGGCCGGGGGCTCGCCCTCGCCGATGTAGGCGAACACCACGCCGCTCTTTGCGACCACCGGATAGGCCGACTGCTTGATGCGGCTGCACAGCTTGCTGGTGGGCGGCTCGGCGGGGGTTTCGAGGCAGTTGCCCTTGGCATCGAACAGCCAGCCGTGGAAGGCGCAGCGGATGCCGCCGTTTTCGAGGCGGCCGAAGGCGAGGTCGGCGCCGCGGTGCGGGCAGTCGCGGTCGAGCATGCCGAGCTGGCCGCTCTCGTCGCGGAACAGGACGAAGTCCTGGCCCATGAGCTTCACCGGCTTGACCGGGCGCGGGCCCGCCAGTTCGTCGACCAGGGCCACCGGCTGCCAGTAGCGGCGCAGCAGCTTGCCGGCGGGGGCGTCGCGTCCGACGCGGGTGATGAAATCGTTTTGCTCTGCGCTGATCATCGTGCGGGCTCCATCGTGGGTTCTTTGGAAAGAGGCTTGCAGGCATTGCATGCAACTGTATGCATTGTCTTGGTGATCCTCGATCCGGGTCAAACTTTCATCTGCGATTTCGCCCTGAATTGGGGCTTGGAAGGCCGAAATTCAGGGTAAACGCTGAGCGTAGCGTGTGTTTTTGACACTTGTTGTGAAGAAGTGCATGCAACAAGCGAGCCAGGGTAAACATGCTGCGTGCAGTGTTGGACGGGTCTCCTAGAATCCGCTCATTCCTCTTCCCTGGCGCCTCCCGATGGACTCCCAACAATCCCGCGTGCTCGTGCAGCTGCGCGACTTGATTCTCAAGGGCGAATTCGTGCCCGGAGAGCGGCTGGCCGAGATCCCGCTCGCCGAGAAACTCGAAGCCTCGCGCACGCCGGTGCGCCTGGCGCTCGCCAGCCTGGAGCACGAAGGCCTGATCGAACAATCGCCCAGTGGCGGCTATCAGATGCGCCGCTTCACGTCGCAGGAAGTGGCCGACGCCATTCGCGTGCGCGGCGTGATCGAGGGCTTTGCCGCGCGCCTGCTGGCGGAAGACGGCGCCTCGCGCCAGCTGCTGCGCGACCTGAAGGAATGCCTTGAAGACGGCGACCGGGCGGTCAACAAGCCCAGCATGGAGATCGACGACTACGCGGCCTACGTCGAGATGAACGACCGCTTCCACAAGCTGATCCTCGAAGGCTGCGGCAACCTCGCGCTCAAGCGGGTGATGGACATGCTGGGCGGCCAGCCATTCGCCGCGCCGAGTGCGATGCTGCCGATGCAGTCGTCGATGGAAGAGGGCCAGCAATGGATGCGGCAGGCGCACCGCACGCACCACGCGATGGTGCAGGCCATCGAGCGCGGCCAGGGTTCGCGCGCGCAGGCGCTGGGCGAGGAGCACGTGGAGATCGCGCGCATGAACCTCGACTACGCGCTGGAGCGACCGGAGCTGGCGGCGGAGCTGATGCCGGGCATCCGGCTTGTCTCGAAGGGCCGCAGCGCCTGAGTTTGGCGGTTGCAACTGATCGGTCTGTAAAAGACTGGGTGGTCTTTCGGCATCCGCCTCGTCTGGTCGGCGACGCCCAAGACTAGAATTTCCGGCATGAATGCCGCTGCCCCCGCCAAGACCTCATTCAAGGAACAGATGCTGCTGGCCCGCGAGGAGGCCATCGTTCAGACCGCGAACCGCCTCCTGGCCGAGAAGGGCTTCGAGTCGATGACGGTCGACGAGGTCGCCGCCTCGGTCGGCATCGCCAAGGCCAGCCTCTACAAGCACTTTCCAAGCAAGGAAGACCTCGCCGCCGCCGCGATGGTGCGGGTCATGCAGCGCACGCTGGACTTCCTGGCGTCGGTGCCGGCCGCCGACGCGCCGGTCGCCAAGCTGCGCGCCGTGGTGCGTTGGGCCATGCAGGTGCAGCTGGCCGGCGAGATGCCTTCGCTGCCACACCAGAACTCGACCTTGCGCGCCACGCTCATGAACAACAAGGGCTATCTCGACCGCCTCGTGACGATCAGCGACCAGCTCGGCGGCTGGATCCAGGCCGCGCAGGCCGATGGCACGCTGAACCCGAAGCTGCCGGCGATTGCGGTGCTCTACACGTTGTTCGCGCGCGCCTGCGATCCGGTGCTCGGTTTTCTCAAGGCGGGCGGGCAGCAGAGCGACGAGCAGATCGTCGAGCTGGTGCTCGCGACCTGCTTCGACGGCTTGGCCACGCGCTGAACGAAGAGCTTCAGCTGCTGAACGCGCGCCGCGGCGTGACCACCGCTTCGACCGCCGCGCCGACTGCCAGCAACCGGTGGTCGGTGTTGCCGATGCCGGCGACCATCAGGCCGACCGGTGCCGCGCCTGCCTCGTGGCAGGGCACCGACAGCGCGCAGCCGTCGAACAGGTTCACCACCGATGGGTTGCGCAGCATGCGGCCGTTGATCCGGTAATAGGTGTCGTCGTCCTTCAGCACCTCGGCAATCGGGGGCGCGATGTCGGGCGTGGTGGGCATCAGCATCGCGTCGTAGCCGGCGGCGGCCGTGTTGATCGAGCGGATGAACTGGCGGCGCAGCGCCTGCAGTTGCAGGTAGTCGGGTGCGGTGATGGTTTCGCCGGTCTTGATGCGGGCCAGCACGCGTGGGTCGTATTTGGCCGCGCCGGTCTTGATGAACTCGCGGTGCCAGGTGAAGGCCTCGGCGGCGGTGATCATGCCGCGCGGGTTGATGGTCGGGGCCTTCGCGAACTCGGCCATCGGCAACTCGGTGACGGTGGCGCCGGCGGCCGAGAGCTTGGACAGCGCCGCCGCAAAGGCCGTGGCGACCTGGGGCGACAGGTCGTCCTGGAAGAAGGTCTTGGGCACTGCGAAGCGCAGACCACGCAACGGCGGCACCTTGAGCGGCCGCGGCAGCTCGCCGGTCAGCACCGCGTCGAGCAGGGCGCAGTCTTCCACCGTCCAGGCCATCGGCCCGGCGGAGTCGAAGGAGGTCGACAGCGGCATCACGCCATCGAGCGGAATGCGGCGCTGCGTGGGCTTGAAGCCCACCAATCCATTCAGCGCGGAAGGAATGCGCAGCGAGCCGCCGGTGTCGGTGCCGATGGCGCCGGCCGCCATGCCGTCGGCCACCGAGATGGCGCCGCCCGAGGTCGAGCCGCCCGGGATGCGGCCGGTCGCGCGGTCGTAGACGTTCTTCGGCGTGCCGTAGTGCGGGTTGATGCCCAGGCCTGTGTAGGCGAACTCGACCGTGTTGGTGCGCCCGACGATGATCGCGCCGGCGCGCCGCAGCCGCTCGACCACGATCGCATCGCGCGCGGCCGGCGGCTGGCCGATCAGCACCGTCGAGCCGCCAAGCGTGGTGATGCCGGCTTCGTCGAACAGGTCTTTCAGCGAGACGGGAATGCCCGCGATGGGCGAGGCGGCGGCGCGGCCGCTCTTGCGGTCGGCGTCGAGCCGGGCGGCGGCGGTACGGGCCGATTCGGCATGCACCTGGATGAAGGTGCGCGCGCCTTCGCCGGCGGGGTTCTGGATGGCGGCCAGTGCTTCTTCGACCAGCTGGCTGCTGTTGAGCGTCCCGGCCGCGAGGCGGCGCGCCATCTCGCTCATCGACAGCTGGCCCATCGCCTTGCCGGCGGCATCGGGCGCTTGCATTTGTGTCTGCGCCAGCGCCTTGGGCAGCAGGGACAGCATGCCGACTGCTGCTGCGGCGCCTGCCGTGTGTTGCAGGAAGGTGCGGCGCGGTTGGGGTGACGATTGCGAGGTCATGGCGCTCTCCTCCGGGGATGGATGGGATGGGCTCGCGGCAGTCTACACAGCCGGCGTGGTGGGAAGGTTGCGGGCCGTTACGGCGCTGCGGTTGGGTCAGCGCACGTCG
Source organism: Variovorax sp. VaC1 (assembly GCF_043658315.1). Classification (NCBI taxonomy): domain Bacteria; kingdom Pseudomonadati; phylum Pseudomonadota; class Betaproteobacteria; order Burkholderiales; family Comamonadaceae; genus Variovorax; species Variovorax sp. VaC1. Next base: position 613,439 of record NZ_JBIGLT010000005.1, read on the forward strand.
ATCAGCAGGTCGGGGCGAAAGCCTTCCTGCTCGCCATTGCGCTTGTAGCCCAGCGGATTGGCCACCACGCGACAACCGTTCTTCATGTAGTCGAAGGGGCTGTGCAGGTGGCCATGCAGCCACAGCTTGGCGTGGGGCAGCAGACCGTCGAGTGCATTGCAGAAGCCGGCTGTGCCGGGCGTCAGGCCATAGCGCGGATCGGCGCTTGCAAGGCTCGGAGCGAAATGGGTGATGGCGACCGTGGTGCCGTCGAAGGGCTCGGTCAGCGCTTGCTCGAGCCATGCCTGGCAGGCGAGCGCCTGTTCGCGCAGTTGCGCGGCCAGGAACAGCTCGCCGTTACGCATGGTGGCCGCTTTTTCAAGGTAGAAATCGGCCGCCCGCATCGCCTTGCCGCGCTTCTTGAGCGCTTCGGCCAGGCCATCGGTGGGCTCGACCAGCGCATCGAAATCGGCCCAGAGCGTGGTGCCGACGAAGCGGATGCCGTCGATCACGCGGGTTTCGCGCTCCAGCCAGAGGATGTCCAGCTCTTCGCAGAGCGTGCGCAGCCGCTCGTGGGTTTCGTCGAAGTCGACGTTGTCGTATTCATGGTTGCCCGGCACATAGACGACTGGCACGGGCCAGCCATTGCGGGGCGAAAAGCGGCCCAGGCCGAAGTCGGTGTCGGTGAGGCGGGAGCCTTGCTGGTAGGAGCCGATGTCGCCCGCCAGGATCAGCATGTCGGCGCCCGGAACAGGCTCGGCACGGAAGTGGGGATGGGACTCCAGGTGCAGGTCGGAGAGCAGTTGCAGCTTCATCGTCGGGCCAGTCTAGGTGAATTGCCCCATGCATGAAGCGCATAAGGTGGGGCTTGTTTTGTTAGGGATAACCCTTAATCTTGGAGCATCAACCACTCCAGCGCAGCCAAAAGCCGCGCACTGTCATGTTCAGCCTCATTGCCCAAGTGGCCCGTTTCTTTCGCTCCACGCCCGTCGACGCCCCCGCCAGCCACGCGGCCGCCCTGATGGAAAGCGCCGACGTTCGCGCCGGCCGTGGTGCCCACCACGCGCAGGAACTGCGCGCCGCAGCCAGCGCCTGGCTCAGCGTCGTCAGGTAATCGACTCGCCCCCTGGGCGTTGCGCACTTCGTGTCGCTTCGCCAACCCCTGCCGGGGGCAACATCCGATGCCAAGCTAAGCCTGGCATCTTGGTGTTCCATGAAGAGCCCGGTCTATTGCGGGATTTTCTGTCCCAGGACCGATCCGGCGAAAGCCGCTGCCGCCGAGCGCAACAGCGCGGTGCGCAGCCACTCATGCGCGTGCCCGTGCTGGGCGCGCCGGTGCCAGACGGCATCCACATGCACCGGCGGCTGGTCGAAAGGCAAGTCGCGCAGCACCAACTGATCGTCGATGCCAGTCACGGTCACGAAGTGGCGCGGCAGCACGGTCAGCAAGTCTGAATTGGCCACGACCCGGCCTGCCGTGAAGAACTGGTTCACCGTCACCACGATGCGTCGTTCGCGCCCCATGGCGCCCAGCGTCTGGTCGATGAAGCCATAAGGTCGCCCCGAAAAGCTCACCAGCAGGTGCCGCGCGGCGCAGTAGCTGTCGAGCGTCAAAGGCGCGCCTGCCAATGGATGGTCGCGGCGCATCACGCATACATATTGGCCCAGGTAGAGCCGCTGGGTCTCGAAAGCCACCCCCACCCCTGACTGCCCGCGCGCCGCGAGGCTGGCGATCACCGCCGGGAAGTAGCCAACAGCCATGTCGACCTCTTCCTGTTCCAGCATGCGGCGCGGATCGCGCGTCGTCAGGGGCAGCACGCGCAGCGAAATGGCGGGCGCTTCCCTTTCGGCAATCTGCACGAGGCCCGGAATGAGTTCGGCCGCGGTGGCGTCGGCCATTGCCAGCAGGAAAGTGGTGTCGGCGGTTCCGGCATCGAACTCGCCGGGCGCCAGCGTGTGCTGCAACTGGCGCAGGGCGTCGCGCACGGTCGGCCACAGGGCCAGCGCTCGCGGCGTGGGCTCCACGCCGGCGCCCGAGCGGCGCACCAGCTCGTCACCCAGGACTTCACGCAGGCGCCGCAGTGCGTTGCTCACGGCCGGCTGGGTGATCGACAGGTTGCGGGCGGCGCGCGTGAGGTTGCGCTCCGCCATCACCTCGTCGAAGACGCGGAGCAGGTTGAGGTCGAGCGTGCGAAAGTTGACGTCCATCAGTTCTATGAATGATAAACATCAGAAAGATAAAGTGGCAAAACACTGGGGTAATCCCTAATATCACCCCATCGGCACTCTTTGCCACCACTGATCTTCACTGTCCCAGGAGGGATGCATCATGACCAGCTTCGTTCACGTTGACCAACCTACTGTTCACCCCGGCGTGCGTCGTGCCGAGGTTCTCTTCGGCCAGATCCAGGCCGCCCGCGCCGGTGCCAACGGCGCCCGCCCGCTCATCGCACTGCTGATCGTCGCCATCGCGGCCGCTGTGCTGGTGGTGACCGACTCGCTCGTTTCGAACTGGAACGAAGGTGGTCTGCTCGCTGCCTGGGCCGTGTTCTGCGTTGCCGCCATCGCCTTGTTCGCGGTTTTCGCAGGTTCGGTGCGCAAGACGAGTCTTGCCGCCGCCTGGCGCGCAGCTGCCCAGCGTCGTGCTTCGGCTCGCGCTGACGCTCGCTTCCTGCAAACCGCGCAAAGCGATCCGCGCGTGATGCAGGAACTGCAGGCCGCCGTCTGGCGCCAGCAGTCGGAAGGCACCGTGTCGGTGTCCGAAGTCGCCAAGATCGACGCGGTGGCCCGCATGAGCAGCCGTTCGCAGGAAGTGCGCATGCCCACGCTGTACGAAGCGATGCGCCGCATGAACAACTCGCGCTATTACTAAGTAGCAGCGATGCATGCAACGGAAAGCCGCCTTTGGGCGGCTTTTTTCATTGTTTGCTGTGCTTGCCTTGAATGAGGCGATGTAGAGCCTTCTTTCGAGAGGGGGCAAGTAATGGCACTGAGGCCTCCCTATATATGTATGAGGGGTCGCGGGCTGAACACGCCAAGAGGACGTCGCCTGGTTGGGAGGTCATCTTCCAATGGACCACGTTGCTAGTTAGCGAGGGGGCTCTCTTGCTGAGAAGGGTGTGGAACCGAGGCGGGGGCCGGCCCGTACTCAGGACGGACGAGGCAGTCTCCCGATCGAGGCTTTCTGGGGCTGAAGTGCCGAAGCGAAAAAAGTTGGCGAAAGTTGACCGGGACTCAAAAAACAGTAGATAATCGCGGGCTCGACAGATATTGCAGCGATGCGATGTGCAGGTGGTGAGGTCCTTAGGGATTGATCTGCATGCGGGTTGAGAAAAAAGTCCTCGAAAGTTGACGGTGCT
>NZ_JBIGLT010000006.1:0-565389 GCF_043658315.1 Variovorax sp. VaC1
TTTGCAGAGGACGACATCAGCGACCTGGCCCACACGTGGTTCCGGGTGCTGCAGACCTTGGTCTCGCATGCCCAGCAGGCCGGCGCCGGCGGCTTCACGCCGTCCGACTTCCCGCTGCTGGCCATCGATCAGGCCGGGATCGAGCAACTGGAGGAAGCCTGCGACCCACTGGAGGAGGCGCTGCCGCTGTCGCCCCTGCAGCAGGGCTTGCTGTTCCATGCCCTGTTCGATGAACGGGAGGCGCACGCCTATGTCTTGCAGCAGGGCTTCGAGCTCACGGGAGCGCTGGACACGGCAGCGCTGCGCGCTGCCGCCACCGCGCTGCTGCAGCGCCATGCCAACTTGCGTGCGGCCTTCTTGCAGCATGACCTTCGCGAGCCCGTGCAGGTCATCCCGCGCCAGGTCACGCTGCCCTGGCAGGAGATCGATCTCTCGTCGCTCGAGCCCGAGGCACGCGAGGCCGCGCTCAGGCTGTGGCTGCAGGAGGATCGGGTGCGTCCGTTCGATCCCGCCCAGGCCCCGCTGCTGCGCTTTGCGCTCGTGCGCCTGGCACCGCAGCGCGCGCGCTTCGTCTTTACCAGCCACCACATCCTGCTGGATGGCTGGTCGATGCCGATCCTGCGCAAGGAGTTGTTCTCGCTGTATGCGAGCAAGGGGGATGCGCGCGCGCTGGCTCCGCTGGCGCCTTATCGCAATTACCTGTCGTGGCTCAGGCAGCAGGACCGCGCGGGCGCCGAGCACGCCTGGCGCACGGCCTTCGCGGGCCTGCAGGAGCCCACCCGGCTGGTCACGACCGCGGCCTCCTCATCGGGCAGGCAGGAGATGCTCTCGCTGAGCCTGCCCCAGGCCCTGGGCGAGGCGCTGGCGCGCCAGGCCCGCCAGCACAGCCTGACGATGAACACGCTGATGCAGGGCGCCTGGGGGGCGCTGCTCGCGCGGCTCACGAGCCGCCAGGATGTGGTCTTCGGCATCACGGTCTCCGGGCGTGCGCCGGAGTTGCCAGGCGTGGAGGGCATGGTGGGGCTGTTCATCAACACCTTGCCGGTGCGCATGCAGTTCGAGCCCTGGGAGCCGATCGCGCAGGTGCTCGCGCGGCTGCAGGACGAGCAGTCTTCCCTGATCGCTCACCAGCACCTGGGCCTGACGGATATCCAGCGCCTGACGGGCTTCAGCGCGCTGTTCGATTCGCTGCTGGTCTACGAGAACTACCCGGTGGACCCGGCTGCGCGTCAGCCTTCGTACAACGGCCTGGTCATCGAGCATGCGGGCTCCAGCGGCGGCGACACCACGCACTATCCGCTGAGCATCACCATCGTGCCGGGCGCGCAACTGCAGTTGCGGGTGGGGTATCGGCCGGACCTGTGGGACCGCGCTGCGGTCGAGCAGTTGGTGGCCCGGCTGCAGCAGGTGCTCCAGGCCATCGCAGCCGATCCCTCGCAGCCCATCGGGAGCATCCAGATCCTGCAGCCCCAGGAGCGCGAGCAGATCCTGCTCGCATGGAACGACACCGCGCACCCCGTGCCCGAAGCGACCCTGCCCGCGCTCTTCGAGCAGCAGGTGGCGCGCGCGCCAGACGCCACCGCCCTGGTCTTCGAGGACACCTCACTGACCTACGGCGAACTCAATGCCCGCGCCAACCAGCTGGCCCATCACCTGATCGCCCAGGGCGTCGGCCCCGAGAGCTTCGTGGCCCTGGCCCTGCCTCGCTCCCTGGACCTGGTGGTCAGCCTCCTGGCCATCCTGAAGGCCGGCGCCGCCTACGTCCCCCTGGATGTGGACTACCCCAAGGACCGCCTGACGTTCATGCTGCAGGATGCCGCGCCGGTCTGCATGATCAGCAACCGCGCCACCGCAGCGGTGCTGCCTCCGGGCGTGCCCACCCTGTGCCTGGACGAGCCCGCCCTCATCGCGCAGCTGGCCTCGGCGCCCCTTGCCAACCCTACCGACCACGACCGCGTCCGGCCACTGCGCCCCGCCAACCCCGCTTACGTCATCTATACCTCCGGCTCCACCGGCAAGCCAAAGGGCGTGGTGGTTCCACAGCAGAACGTCGTGCGACTCCTCGGTGCAACGGAGCAATGGTTTGGATTCGGTCCGCAGGACGTATGGACCCTGTTCCATTCGCACGCCTTCGACTTCTCAGTCTGGGAGCTCTGGGGCGCTCTGCTTCGCGGCGGGCAGTTGATCGTCGTTCCGAGTTTGATCAGCCGTTCCCCCGCAGAGTTCTTGAGCCTGCTCGTGCGCAAGCAGGTGACCGTCCTCAATCAGACACCATCGGCATTCCATCAACTGGCGCAGGCCGAGCGGGAGCACCCGGAGCTGCAGGCCGGCCTGGCTTTGCGCTGCGTGATTTTCGGCGGCGAAGCGCTTGAACTCCGGCTCCTGAAGGACTGGTATGAGAGACACGGCGATGAAGCACCGTCACTCATCAACATGTACGGCATCACAGAAACGACCGTTCATGTCACCTACGCCGCGTTGAGCAAGGCGCTCGTGGGCAGCGACGCCAACAGCCTCATCGGCCGCGGCATTCCGGATCTGCAGACCTACGTTCTGGACGCGGCACTGCAGCCGGCGCCCGTAGGCGTGACGGGTGAGCTGTACATCGCAGGCGCGGGCCTGGCGCGCGGCTATCTGAACAGGCCCGCCCTGAGCGCCGAGCGCTTCGTGGCCAACCCCTTCGGCCCACCGGGCAGCCGCATGTACCGCTCCGGCGACCTGGCGCGCTGGCGAACCGACGGCGTGCTCGACTTCCTCGGACGCGCCGACCAGCAGGTCAAGATCCGGGGGTTCCGCATCGAACTCGGCGAGATCGAGGCAGCCCTGTCCCGGCAGCCTGGTGTCGCTCAGACCGCCGTCATCGCGCGCGAGGACGCACCAGGAAACAAGCAACTGGTGGGCTACGTCGTGGCTGCCACCGGACAGAGCATCGACACCGCAGCCCTGCGCCGCGCGCTGTCCACCGATCTGCCCGACCACATGGTCCCCGCAGCCATCGTCGTACTCGATGCCCTGCCCCTGACACCCAACGGCAAGCTCGACCGCAAGGCCCTGCCCGCACCCGACTTCACGCCGCGCAGCATTCGCGCCCCGCGCACTCCGCAGGAAGAAATCCTGGCCAACCTCTTCGCCGAGGTCCTGCGCCTGCCCCAGGTGGGTATCGACGACAACTTCTTCGACCTGGGCGGCCACTCGCTGCTGGTCACCAGGCTCGTGAGCCGCATCCGCTCTGCACTGGGCGTGGAGCTCGCCATCCGCGTGCTGTTTGAAGCGCCCACGGTCGCACAGTTGGGCCACAGGCTCGTCGGTGCGCAGTCTGCCCGTGCGGTCCTGCAGCCGATGGCGAGGCCCGAACTTATTCCAGTGTCGCTTTCCCAACGACGGCTCTGGCTCCTGTACCAGATCGACGGCCCCACGCCCACCTACAACGTGGCCATGGCCTTGCGGCTGAAGGGGCGGGTTGACGATTCAGCGCTGGCACTGGCCTTGGGCGACCTGGTCGACCGTCACGAAAGCCTGCGCACCGTCTTCAGGGACACGGACGACGCAACACCCTTGCAGCAGATTCTTGCGCCCGAAGACGCGCATCTTGCGATGCAGGTAGAAACGGCGTCCGAAGCCACGCTGGCGCAACGACTCGCCGAGGCAACCGCGCATTGCTTCCAGCTGGGCAGCGAGATTCCGTTTCGCGCCTGGTTGTTCCACCTTGATGCGGATCAGCACGTGCTGTTGCTGCTGTGCCATCACATCGCCAGCGACGGATGGTCGCTCGCACCGCTGGCACGCGATTTGTCCCTGGCCTACGCCGCGCGTGGCCAGGGACAGCCACCGGCATGGACACCCTTGCCGGTGCAGTACGCCGACTACACGCTCTGGCAGCACGAACTGCTGGGCAGCGAACGCAATCCCGACAGCGTCATCACCAAGCAACTGCGCTATTGGCAACGCAGCCTCGCCGGCCTGCCCGAGCAGTTGGAACTCCCGACCGACAGGCCGCGCCCCACGGTGTCCAGCCACCACGGCGAGAGCGTCGCGTTCCGGCTCGACGCGGGCCTGCATCAGGAGCTGCTGACCCTTGCACGCGAGGGGCAGGCCAGTCTGTTCATGGTGCTTCAGGCTGCACTGGCCACCTTGTTCACCCGCCTGGGCGCAGGCACCGACATCCCGCTGGGCAGCCCGATCGCTGGGCGCACGGATGAAGCGCTCGACGACCTGGTGGGCTTCTTCCTGAACACCCTGGTGCTGCGCACCGATACTTCCGGCAACCCGAGCTTTCGCGAGTTGCTGGCACGCGTGCGCGAGACCAACCTGAGTGCCTACGCACACCAGGACCTGCCGTTCGAGCGGCTGGTGGAGGTGCTCAACCCCGCGCGTTCCATGGCTCGCCATCCCCTGTTCCAGGTCTCGCTGGTGCTGCAGAACAATGCCCGCGCCAGCTTCGCATTGCCGGGACTGGAGATCAGCGCCCAACCCATCGGCCTGAACACCGCCAAGTTCGACCTGTCGTTCGAGCTGTGGGAACAGCGTGCCAAGGACGGCTCGCCGCAAGGCATTTCGGGCCGGCTCGAGTTCGCCACCGACCTGTTCGACCGCGCCACTGTCGAATTGCTCGGCGCCCGGTTGCGGTACGTTCTTGCTGCCGTTGCACAGGACCCCGCCCAGCCCATCGGGCAGATCGGAATCCTGCAGCCCGGGGAGCGTGAGCAGATCCTCCAGGGATGGAACGACACCGCGCACCCCGTGCCCCTCGCTACCCTGCCCGCGCTCTTCGAACAGCAAACGGCACGTGCGCCGGACGCGATCGCACTCGTGTTCGACGACGCCTCGCTCAGCTACGGCGAGCTCAACACACGCGCCAATCGCCTCGCCCACCATCTGATCGCGCAAGGCGTGGGACCGGAGAGCTTCGTGGCGCTCGCACTGCCGCGCTCACCGGGAATGATTACGGCGATCCTGGCGATCCTCAAGGCTGGCGCCGCTTACCTGCCGCTGGACGTGGACTACCCCAAAGAGCGCCTGGCCTTCATGCTGGAAGACGCGGCGCCCGTCTGCACGATCACCGACATCGCCACCGCGCAATTGCTGCCGACGGGCGTGCCCAGCCTGTGCCTCGACGACCCGTCCCTCGCGGCCGAGTTGGCCCGGTCATCCGGGCTCGACGTCAGCGATGCCGGGCGCCTAGCGCCGCTCGCCGTGCTCAACCCGGCCTACGTCATCTATACCTCGGGCTCCACCGGCAGGCCGAAGGGCGTGGTCACCACCCACGAAGATGTCGCCCATCTGGCGCTCAATTCCCGTTGGCAGGGGAACGGCCCGGCCAGGGTCCTTCAGCACTCGACGCACACCTTCGACGCGTCCACCTTCGAGCTGTGGATGCCTCTCTTGAGTGGAGGGCAGGTCATCCTCGCGCCTGCGCGAGAGCTCGACATTCCCACGCTGCGAGACTTGATCGCCCATCAGCGCATCAACACCCTGTGGCTCACCGCAGGCCTGTTCCATCTCTTCGCCGAAGAAGATCCAAGCTGCTTCGAAGGATTGCAGCATCTGCTCGCGGGGGGCGATGTGTTGCTCCCCACGGCCGTCCGGCGGGTGCTTGCGCGTTGCCCGTCCCTCACGCTGACGAACGGCTACGGACCGACGGAGACGACCACCTTCGCCACGCTGCATTCCCTTCGCCATCCGCTCCAGGCAGATCGGGGCATCCCGATCGGCTCTGCGCTGGGCAACACCCAGCTCTACGTGCTGGACGCACAGCTGAACCCGGTCCCCGCGGGCGTACCGGGTGAGTTGTATATCGCAGGCACCGGGCTGGCGCGCGGCTATCTGAACAGAGCCGGCCTGAGCGCCGAGCGCTTCGTGGCCAACCCCTTCGGCGCGCCGGGCAGCCGCATGTACCGCAGCGGCGATCTCGCGCGATGGCGCACCGACCGGGTACTCGACTTCCTTGGGCGCGCCGATCAGCAGGTCAAGATCCGCGGGTTCCGCATCGAGCTCGGCGACGTCGAGACGGCCCTGACTGGCTTGCCCGACATTGCCCAGGCCGTCGTCATAGCCCGTGAGGAGCAGCCCGGGCACAAGCAGCTCGTGGGCTATGTCGTGGCACAGGATGCCCAGCGCGTGGAGGCGCAGGCCGTGCGCCGCACACTGGCAGATCGGTTGCCCGACTACATGGTGCCCGCGGCCATCGTGGTGCTGGACAGCCTGCCGCTCACACCCAACGGCAAGCTCGACCGCAAGGCACTTCCAGCGCCGGACTTCACATCCCGGAGCGTTCGAGCCCCTCGCACGCCACAGGAAGAGACTCTGGTGGCGCTTTTCGCGGAAGTCCTGCGCCTGCCCCAGGTGGGCATCGACGACAACTTCTTCGACCTGGGCGGCCACTCGCTGCTGGCCACCAAGCTCGTTGGCCGCATCCGCTCGGCACTGGGCATCGAGCTGGCCATCCGGACGCTGTTCGAGAGTCCCACCGTCGACCAGTTGAGCGAAAGCATCAACTCGAGCCGCCAGTCGAACTCCTTCGATGTGATGATTCCGCTGCGCCTGACCGGCCACCTGCCGCCGCTCTTCTGCATTCATCCGGCAGCCGGACTCAGTTGGGGGTTTTCGTCGCTCATCAAGCACCTGGGGAAAGACCGTCCGGTCTACGGACTTCAGGCACGCGGATTCACGGAATTCGATCGCATGCCAAAAACGATCGAGGAAATGGCGGCCGACTACCTCGACCAGATCATGAAGGTCCAACCGACGGGCCCCTACAACATATTGGGCTGGTCATTCGGCGGCTATGTGGCCTACGAGATCATTCACATCCTTTCGAAGAAGAAGGAAGCCAACAACAGGCTCATTCTTCTGGACACGTATCCGCCCACGGATCGCACGCACGTGCAGTCCTCGCCGGAAAAAAGAGCGAGGACCTACAACGAATACAGGAAATTCTTCGTGAACCAGGCAACCTATTCCAAGGATCAGGGAGAGGAATCGGTCGAAAAGATGTGGCAGGTCGTCAAGAACAACATCTCGATGTTCGACAGGTACAGGCCGCCGACGATCAACGAGAACCTCACCCTCTTTGTTGCCGCCAAGACATTCCGCCTTCCCAATCCTGACGCATGGTCTCCCTACGTGAGCGGGCAAATAAACATCCACGAAATTCCATGCCCTCACGGAACAATGACAGCGCCGGAATCGATGGCTCAGATCGGCCGGATTCTGACCACGCATCTGGACTGAGTTCGGGCAGGCGACTTTCCAACAGCCAGGCAGCATGAACCGCAGCGACCCCATCCCCTCGCTCTCCACCGCCGCGCGAGACAGGCAGCCCGTGCAGAGCAAGGACTCCGAATGGCATGTGCTGCGCCGGCTTTTTCCGTACCTGTGGCACTACAAATGGCGTGTGGTGGCGGCGCTTACGCTGATGGTGGGTTCCAGGCTCGCCAACATCGGCGTCATCGTCGTTTTCAAGATACTCATCGACACCGTCACCCCCCACCTGAACAAGACGCAGAGCATGCTGGTGGTGCCGGTTGCTCTGCTCACGATCTACGGGGTGCTGCGGTTTTCGAGTTCGCTGTTCAACGAGTTGCGCGAACTGGTGTTCGCGAAGGCCACCGAGGGCGCAGCGCGCAGCATCGCGCTGGAGGTGTTCGAACACCTGTATGCGCTATCGCTGCGCTTTCACCTCGAAAGGCGCACCGGCGGCATGACGCGCGACATAGAGCGCGGGACACGCGCGGTGCGCTCGCTGATCGCCATGTCGCTCTACAGCATCGTGCCCACGATCATCGAATTGGCCTTGGTGCTGGCCATCCTCGGCGTGAAGTTCGGCGTGCTCTTTCTGCTGATCGCGGCGATGTCGCTGGCGCTCTACATGGTCTTCACCAAGGTGGTGACCGATTGGCGCACGCAGTTTCGCAAGGTCATGAACGAGATCGACTCGAAGACGCACAGCCACGCGATCGATTCGCTGCTCAACTACGAGACGGTCAAGTATTTCAACAACGAAGCCCTTGAGGCGCGCCGCTACAAGGACGGGTTGGGGCAACTGAGCGAGGCGGCGCTGAAGAGCCAGATCTCCTTGAGCCTGCTCAATGCCGGGCAGCAGTTTCTCATTACCGTGGGCATGTCGCTCATTCTTTGGCGCGCGGCCGCGGGCGTGGTCGAGGGCCATCTGACGCTGGGCGACCTGGTGATGGTCAACGCCTTCATGATCCAACTGTTCATTCCACTCAATCTGCTGGGTGCGGTCTACCGCGAGATCAAGCAGAGCCTGACGGATCTGGACCGGATGTTCGTGCTGCTCGGCACGAAGTGCGAGGTACTGGATGCCCCGGATGCGCATGCACTCTCGGGCAGCAACTCCGAGGTGCGTTTTGACGACGTGAGCTTTGGGTACGACCCGAGTCATCCGCTTCTCAGGCACATGAGCTTTGAGATTCCCGCCGGCAAGACCGTGGCGGTGGTCGGTGCATCGGGCGCGGGCAAGTCGACACTGGCGCGGCTCCTGTACCGCTTCTACGATGTTCAGGAAGGCCGCATCACCATCGGTGGCGAAGACATCCGGCAGGTCACGCAGTCGAGCTTGCGGCAGGCCATCGGCATCGTGCCGCAAGACACCGTGCTGTTCAACGACACGGTGGCCTACAACATCGCCTACGGCCGCCCGGACGCCAGCCACGACGAGGTGGTGGCTGCAGCCACGGCGGCGCGCATCCACGACTTCATCATGGCCACGCCCAAGGGCTACGAAACCCCCGTGGGCGAGCGCGGCCTCAAATTGTCGGGGGGCGAAAAACAGCGCCTCGCCATCGCACGCACCTTGCTGAAGAACCCGCCGCTGCTGATCTTCGACGAGGCCACGTCGGCGCTGGACTCCGCCAACGAGCGCGCCATCCAGGCCGAACTGGCCAGCGCCTTGCGCGGCAGAACCACGCTCGTGATCGCACACAGGCTCTCGACTGTCGTGGACGCACACGAGATCCTCGTGATGAACGCAGGCAGCATCGTGGAGCGCGGCACCCATGCCCAGTTGCTTGCCAAAGGCGGGGACTATGCCCACATGTGGGCGCTGCAGAAAGAGGGGCGTGTACCCGCCGAAAAGGGCGAATAGACTGGCACGCTATGCAGCAAACGCCCTCTTCTTCCTCCTTCAGCAGCGGCTGGCTCGGTGGTGCGATCCGCCGCATCGAGGCCGACTACCAGCGCAGTGCCGACACGCACCTCATCCCGCTGCCGCTGCCCGCGCTCGCCGCGCAGGGCATCGACCTGTACCTGAAGGACGAATCGACGCACCCGACCGGCAGCCTCAAGCACCGGCTCGCGCGCTCGCTGTTTCTCTATGCGCTGTGCAACGGCTGGGTGCGCGAAGGCACGACCATCGTCGAGGCGTCCAGCGGCTCGACGGCCGTGAGCGAGGCCTACTTCGCGCGGCTGCTGGGCCTGCCCTTCATCGCGGTGATGCCGCGCACCACCTCGCCCGAGAAGATCGCGCAGATCGCCTTCTATGGCGCGAGCTGCCACTTCGTCGACCATGCGGCGCAGGTCTATGAAGAAGCGCGCGCGCTGGCCGAGCGCACCGGTGGCCACTACATGGACCAGTTCACGTATGCCGAGCGCGCGACCGACTGGCGCGGCAACAACAACATCGCCGAGAGCATGTTCCAGCAGATGGCGCGCGAGCGGCATCCGGTGCCGCGGTGGATCGTGGTGGGCGCCGGCACCGGCGGCACCAGCGCCACCATCGGGCGCTACCTGCGCTTTCGCGGCCACGACACGCAGGTGTGCGTGGCCGACCCCGAAGGCTCGGTGTTCTCGGCCTACCACCGCACGGGCGACGCCGCGCTCACCGCCGCGGGCTCGCGCATCGAAGGCATCGGCCGTCCGCGCGTGGAGCCCAGCTTCATCCGCACGCTGGTCGATCGCATGATCGAGGTGCCGAACCTCGACTCGGTGGCGGCGATGCATGCGCTGTCGGCACTGCTCGGGCGCAAGGTCGGCCCGTCGACCGGCACCAACTTCATCGGCATGCTCGCCGTGGCGCAGGAGATGCGCGCGGCCGGCCAGCAAGGCTCGATTCTTTCGCTGCTGTGCGATGCGGGCGAGCGCTACCTGCCGAGCTACCACGATGCGGCGTGGGTGCGAAACGCCTTCGGCGACCTCGGCCCGGTGCAGCAGCGCGTCGACGCGTTGGTTGCTGCCTGATGCCCGCGTCTTTCACGCTGTCGCGGCGCGGCCTGCTGCTGGCCGCGCTGTGCGCGGGGCCGGCCGCCTGGGCCTTGCCTGCGCGCACGCTGCAGTTTCCGCGCGACTTCGGCAGCCACCCCGACCTGAACACCGAGTGGTGGTACATCACCGGCCACGCGAAGACCACGGCCGGACGCGAGTTCGGTTTTCAGGTCACCTTCTTCCGCTCACGCATCGAGGCCACGCAGGACATGCGCTCGGCCTTCGCGGCCAAGAACCTCGTGTTCGCGCACGCGGCCATCACCGACCTCGAAGGCCGCGTGCTGCTGCACGACCAGCGCATCGCACGCGCGGGCTTCGGCGTTGCGTCGGCGAGCGAGGCCGACACCGACGTGCGCATCCGCGACTGGTCGCTGGCGCGCAAGGACGGCGGCTATTCGGCGCGCATCCCCGCTGGCGAGTTCACGCTCGACCTGCGCTTCACGCCGACGCAACCGGTGCTGCTGCAAGGCAATGCCGGCCTCTCGCGCAAGGGCCCTGACGAAGCACAGGCCAGCTACTACTACAGCGAGCCGCAGCTCAAGGCGCAGGGCAAGCTGATGCTCAAGGGCCAGGCCTTCGAGGTCGACGGCGCGGCCTGGCTCGACCACGAATGGAGCGAGGCGTTGATGCACCCCGAGGCCGTGGGCTGGGACTGGATCGGCATGAACCTCGACGACGGCAGCGCCCTCACCGCCTTCCACCTGCGCCGCGCCGACGGCAGTGCGCTGTGGGGCGGCGGCTCGTTCCGTCCGCGTGACGGTGCGGCGCGCATCTTCAAGAACGACGAGGTGCGCTTCGAGGCCCTCAATGCGTGGACCAGTCCGCGCACGCAGGCCAAGTACCCGACGCAATGGCGCGTGCAAACGCCTTCGGGCAACTTCGAGGTGCGCGCGCTGCTCGACGACCAGGAACTCGACAGCCGCGGATCGACGGGCGGCGTGTACTGGGAAGGCCTCAGCGACCTGCTCGATGCGCAGGGCCGCCGCGTGGGGCGCGGTTACCTCGAAATGACCGGTTACGCCGCCCCCCTTCGCCTGTAACGGTTGTAGCGCAACGCAAGCCCCGACAACCGGCCACGGGCCGCGTGCGTTGGGAGTCGTGCATTGCATGACTTGAAAAAGAGAGGACCCCCATGACGATTCGAATCACCGCACTGGCACTGGCCGGCGCCTGTTCACTGCTGGCCGTTCCGATGGCCGCGAACGCGCAGGTCTCGGTCAACATCAACGTACCCGGCCTGGTCATGACGGCACCGCCGCCGCCACGCTACGAGCCCGCGCCGCCACCGCGCGGCGGCTTCGTCTGGGTGCCCGGCCGCTGGGCCTGGGACGGCCGCGCCTATGCATGGCAGCGAGGCAGCTGGCAGCCCGAGCGCGTGGGCTACGCCTACGCACCGGGCCGCTGGGTGGAAGACCGCGGCGGCTGGCGCTGGGCCGATGGCGACTGGCGCCGGCGCGAAGAGCGCCGCGAGCGCGAATGGAACGACGACCACCGCCGCCATGACCGCGGCGACGATCGCCGTGGACATGATCGCGACCGGGGCGACTTCTGCCCGCCCGGCCAGGCGAAAAAGGGCAACTGCTGACAGCAATGAAAAAGGGAGCCAGACGGCTCCCTTTTTTTGCGTCGGCCGGTCTGCCTACTTCGCGCGCCGCCGCTCGATGAACGCGATGAGCTCGGGGCCGATCGATGAATGCCGAATCCGTTTTGCTTACGGCATCACGGCCATCGATCAGCAGGGAGGCAAGGGAAGACGCTCCGAGAACTCGATCCGGGTGGCGTCGTTGGAGGGTTCTTCATCCACATAGCCGTTTGGAAGAGCGGCCGTTGCGCGTCCCAGTACATAGACATAGTCTCTGTTCGTTGACACGGGATTCAGGCAGCTCCCGGTCCGGAATGCCTGTGAAGCGCGCACCTCCACCGTACTGGCGGGGGCCAGCTCGTTGACCAGGCTGCAGCGCACGTCGAACAACAGGCCCTCGCCGGGGACACTGGGACCTGGCACGGGTTGACCCACATTCACGCCGGGGCACTTCAGGTTCTGGTCGATGGAAGTGATAGTGGCCTCCACATAGCCGTTGTACGTACCCGCCTTGGTACGGCCGTCAAAGTTCGTGTAGATCTGGATTCGCAGCTCGGTGCCGATCGGCAACGGCTTGGTGCCTGCGTTGGTCAACTTCGCCGTGCCCAGTCCGAGGCTCGAGACCTGGGCGTCATACCCTGTGTATCCAGCTTGCGCATGCGACAAGGCCGCCGAAGCGGCCAGTGTGGATGCCAGGAAAACACGGACCATTGCCCGTGCCACTCCGACATCATGCAAGCGTGCGAACGTCTTCACTCTCATGATTGCACTCCCTTTGGTTGGTTGATTGGCTGGCCAAAACCAGCCGTCCAAATTCTAGTTCTGGCCCTGGATCGGGGAGCTCGAAACGAGGGTGATGCCGCCGCTGTCGGCACTCAAGAGGGCTGGCTGGACGCCCAAAAAAAAGGAGCCATGCGGCTCCTTTTTCTGCTTGATCGGGGTCTGCCTACTTCGCGCGCCGCCGCTCGATGAACGCGATGATCTCGCCCATGATCCCCTTGCGGAAGGCGAGCACGCAGATCACGAAGATCAGGCCCGTGACCATGGTCACCGACTCGCCCAGCGTGTTGAACCAATCGACCGTCGTGATGCGCGCGAGGAAGCTGCCGAGTTCGCCGATCTTGTTCTCCAGCAGCACCACCACGGCTGAACCGACCAGCGGACCCGACAGCGTGCCGAGGCCACCCACCAGCGTCATCAGGATGACCTGGCCCGAAGCGGTCCAGTGGACGTCCGACAGCGTGGCGAAGCCCAGCACCAGCGTCTTGAGTGAACCGGCCAGGCCCGAAAGCGCGGCCGAGATCACGAAGGCCAGCAGCTTGAAGCGATTCACGTCGTAGCCCAGCGACAGCGCGCGCGGCTCGTTCTCCTTGATGCCCTTGAGCACCTGGCCGAACGGCGAGTGGATGGTGCGCACGATGAGCAGGAAGGCCGCCACCACGATCACCAGCGCGACGTAGTACATCGTGAGGTCGCCCGACAGGTCGATCAGGCCGAAGAGCTTGCCGCGCGGCACGCCTTGCAGGCCGTCTTCGCCGCCGGTGAACTTGGCCTGCAGCGCGACGAAGAACATCATCTGCGCCAGCGCCAGCGTGATCATCGCGAAGTAGATGCCCTGGCGGCGGATGGCCAGCACGCCGAACAGCCAGCCGAGCAATGCGCCGGTGAGCGTGCCCGCGAGCAGCCCCAGTTCGGGCGTGAGGCCCCAGACCTTCATGGCATGCCCCGCCACGTAGGCCGAGCCCCCAAGAAAGGCCGCATGCCCGAACGACAGCAGGCCAGTGAAGCCCAGCAGCAGGTTGAAGGCCGCGGCGAACAGCGCGAAGCACATGAGCTTCATCACGAACACCGGGTAGGCGCCGAAGAACGGCGCGACGATGAGCGCGAGCAGCAGCAGGCCGTAGACGACGGTGGAGATCTTTTTCATGTTCATGCCGTCCGCCTTATTTTTCTTTGCCGAACAGGCCGGCCGGACGGATGAGCAGCACGATGACCATGATCACGAACACGACGGTGGAAGAAGCCTCGGGATAGAAGACCTTGGTGAAGCCCTCGATCACGCCCAGGCCCAGGCCGGTGAGGATGGCGCCCATGATCGAGCCCATGCCGCCGATCACCACCACCGCGAACACCACGATGATGAGGTTCTGCCCCATCAGCGGCGACACCTGGATCACCGGTGCCGCCAGCACGCCGGCGAAGGCGGCGAGCGCGCAACCGAAGGCATAGGTCAGCGTGATCATCAGCGGCACGTTGACGCCGAAGGCTTCCACGAGCCGCGGGTTCTCGGTGCCCGCGCGCAGGTAGGCGCCCAGGCGCGTCTTCTCGATCACGTACCAGGTGGCAAAGCAGACCACGAGCGATGCGACCACCACCCAGGCCCGGTAGTTGGGCAGCACCATAAAGCCCAGGTCGGTGGCGCTCGACAGCGCCTCGGGCGCGTCGTAGGCCAGGCCCGACACGCCATAGACCGAGCGGAACACGCCTTCGATCAGCAGCGTGAGGCCCAGCGTGAGCAACAGGCCGTAGAGGTGGTCGAGCTTGTAGATCCAGCGCAGCAGCAGCCGCTCGATCAACACGCCGAAAAGGCCGATGACGATGGGCGCCACCAGCAGCATCACCCAGTAGTTGATGCCGAAATATTCCATGGCCATCCAGGTGAGGATGGCGCCCATCATGAACAGCGCGCCGTGCGCGAAGTTGATGACGTTGAGCAGGCCGAAGATCACCGCGAGCCCGAGGCTCAGGATCGCGTAGAACGAGCCGTTGACCAGCCCCAGGAGGAGCTGGCTCAACAGGCCGGGTAGGGAAATGGTCATAAGCGTTTCAACGAACCCGGGCGCCGCGGCGGCGCCCGCGGGAGATCATTTCCAGAGGGCGCACTTGCTCTCGGCCTTGGTCGTGAAGACTTCTTCACCCTTGAGCTTCTGGACCACCTTGTAGTAGTCCCAGGGCTGCTTCGATTCGGCCGGCGACTTGACCTGCACCAGGTACATGTCGTGCACGAAGCGGCCATCGGCGCGCACGGTGCCCTTGGCGTAGAAGTCGTCGATGGGCGTCTTCTTGATGGTCTCCATGACCTTGTCGGCATCGACCGTCTTGGCGGCCTGCACGGCCTTCAGGTAGGTCATGGTGGCCGAGTAGTCGGCCGCCTGGATGTCGGTGGGCATGCGCTTGGTCTTCTCGAAGAAGCGCTTGCCGAAGGCGCGCGTCTTGTCGTCCAGGTTCCAGTCCCAGCTGGTGGTGAGCAGCAGGCCTTCGGTGTTCTTCAGGCCCAGGCTGTGCACGTCGGTCACGAACACCAGCAGGCCGACCATCTTCATCGTCTTGGTGATGCCGAATTCCTTGGCCGACTTGATGGCGTTCTGCGTGTCGCCACCCGCATTGGCCAGGGCCAGCACCTGGGCCTTGGAGTTCTGCGCCTGCAGCAGGAAGGACGAGAAGTCGGAGGTGTTCAGCGGATGCTTCACGCTGCCCACCACGGTGCCGCCCTTTTCCTTCACGACGCGGCTGGCGTCGGCCTCGAGCGCCTGGCCGAAGGCGTAGTCGGCGGTGAGAAAGTACCAGCTCTTGTCGCCACGCGCGATCACCGCGCTGCCCGTGCCCTTGGCCAGCGCCACGGTGTCGTAGGCGTAGTGCACGGTGTAGGGGCTGCACTGTTCATTGGTGAGCGCCGAGCTGCCCGCGCCGTTCACGATGAAGACGCGCTTTTTCTCTTGCGCCACCTTGGCCATGGCCAGCCCGGTGCTGGAGGTCGTGCCGCCGAACAGCATCGTCAGGCCCTGCGTGTCGATCCACTCGCGCGCCTTCGACGCCGCGATGTCGGCCTTGTTCTGGTGGTCGGCCTGCAGCAGCTCGATGGGCATGCCGTTGACCTTGCCGCCGAAGTCGTCGATGGCCATCTGGATGGCGATCGCACCGTTCTTGCCCTCCACGTCCGCGTAGAGGCTCGACATGTCGGTGATGAAACCGATCTTGACCTTCTCCTGGGCCTGCGCCGCGCCCGCCGCCATGAGGCAGGTGGCAACGAGGCAGGCGGAGGCGATGAGCGTGCGTTTCATGGAGTGATCCTCTTTTTTTGACTTCGATGGAAAGGTCTGCTGGCGCGGCTTCAGCCGTTTACTTCCAGAGGGCGCACTTGGTCTCGGCCTTGGTCGTGAAGACCTGGTCGCCCGGCAGCGTCTTGAGCACCTTCAGGTAGTCCCATGGCTTCTTGGATTCGGCGGGCGACTTCACCTCGACCAGGTACATGTCGTGGATGAAGCTGCCGTCGGCGCGGATCTGGCCCTTGCCGTAGAAGTCGTCGATCTTCATGCTCTTGAGCTGCGCCATCACCTTGTCGGAGTCGGTGGTCTTGGCGGCGGCCACGGCCTTCAGGTAGGTCATGGTGGCCGAGTAGTCGGCGGCCTGCACGTCGGTCGGCATGCGCTTGGTCTTCTCGAAGAAGCGGTTGGCGAACTTGCGCGACTCGTCGTTCAGGTCCCAGTACCAGCTGGTGGTGTGCAGCAGGCCTTCGGTGTTCTTCAGGCCCAGGCTGTGGATGTCGCTCAAGAAGACCAGCAGGCCGGCGGTCTTCATGGTCTTGTTGATGCCGAATTCCTTGGCGGCCTTGATCGAGTTGATGGTGTCGCCACCGGCATTGGCCAGGCCCAGGATCTGCGCCTTGGAGTTCTGCGCCTGCAGCAGGAACGAGGAGAAGTCCGACGCGTTCAGCGGGTGGCGCACAGCGCCCACCACGGTGCCGCCCTTTTCCTTCACGACCTTGGTGGTGTCGGCTTCGAGCGCATGGCCGAAGGCGTAGTCGGCCGTCAGGAAGAACCAGCTCTTGCCACCGCGATCGACCACCGCGGCGCCCGTGCCCTTGGCCAGCGCCACGGTGTCGTAGGCATAGTGCACGGTGTAGGGGCTGCACTGCTCGTTGGTGAGAACCGAGCTGCCGGCGCCGTTGTTGAAGTACACGCGCTTCTTTTCTTCCGCCACCTTGGCGGTGGCCAGCGCCACGCCCGAGTTGGTGCCGCCGAAGACCATGGTCACGCCGGCGGTGTCGATCCATTCGCGGGCCTTGGAGGCGGCGATGTCGGCCTTGTTCTGGTGGTCGGCCACCAGCAGCTCGATGGGCTGGCCCAGCGCCTTGCCGCCGAAGTCGTCGATGGCCATCTGGATGGCGGTGGCGCCGCCCTTGCCTTCCAGGTCGGCGTACAGGCTCGACAGGTCGGTGACGAAGCCGATCTTCACTTTTTCCTGTGCCTGCGCGGCGCCTGCGCCCAATGCGAGGATGCCGATGGCGGTTGCGATGAGGCCGAGTTTCTTGTTCATGCTGTTGTCTCCTGAAGAAATCTTTGTGGGACGAAAGGAACGGGTCTTGTGGACTTGATGGGGTTCAGTTCAGACGCCGAGCAGCTCGGTGAGCACCGGCATCTTGGCTTCGAGCTCGGCCGCGCCGAATTTCTCGACGATGCGGCCGTGCTCCATCACATAGAAGCGATCGGCCAGCGGCGCCGCGAAGCGGAAGTTCTGCTCCACCATGACGATGGTGTAGCCCTTGGCGCGCAGCATGGTGATCATGCGGGCCAGCGCCTGCACGATGACGGGTGCGAGGCCTTCGGAAATCTCGTCGAGCAGCAGCAGCTTGGCGCCAGTGCGCAGGATGCGCGCCACGGCCAGCATCTGCTGCTCGCCGCCCGACAGGCGCGTGCCCTGGCTGTGGCGGCGCTCGGCCAGGTTGGGGAACATGGTGTAGATCTCTTCGACCGACATGCCCTGCCCCGCGCCTTTCAGCTCGGGCGGCAGCATCAGGTTTTCTTCGCACGAGAGGCTGGCGAAGATGCCGCGCTCTTCGGGGCAATAGCCGATGCCCAGGTGCGCGATGCGGTGCGTCGGCAGGCTGATGGTTTCCTTGCCGTTGACCTCGATGCTGCCCTTGCGTGCACCGGTCAGCCCCATGATGGCGCGCAGCGTGGTGGTGCGGCCCGCACCATTGCGGCCCAGCAGCGTGACGACCTCGCCCGGCTGCACGACCATGTCGACGCCGTGCAGCACGTGCGATTCGCCGTACCAGGCTTGCAGGCCCTTGATTTCCAAGGCGGCGGTCATCAGTGGGCTCCCTGCAGCTGGCCGTCGGTGGTGCCCATGTAGGCCTCCATGACCTGCGGATTCTTCGAGACCTCGGCGTACGGGCCTTCGGCCAGCACGGCGCCGCGCTGCAGCACCGTGATGGTGTCGGCGATGGTCGAGACCACGCTCATGTTGTGTTCGACCATCAGGATGGTGCGCCCCGCCGATACGCGCTTGATGAGTTCGGCCACGCGGTGCACGTCTTCGTGGCCCATGCCCTGCGTCGGTTCGTCCAGCAGCATCAGCTCGGGCTCCATGGCCAACGTGGTCGCGATCTCGAGCGCGCGCTTGCGGCCATAGGGCAGGTTCACGGTCTGTTCGTCGGCGAGCTCTTCGAGGCCGACTTCAGCCAGCAACTCGCGTGCTCTGGCATCCAATGGCTTGAGCGACTTCTCGCTCTTCCAGAAGTGGTACGAGGTGCCCAGCCGCCGCTGCAGGCCCAGCCGCACGTTTTCGAGCAGCGTGAGGTGCGGGAACACCGCCGAGATCTGGAACGAGCGGATGACGCCGCGCCGCGCGATCTGCGCGGGGCGCTCGCCGGTGATGTCCTGCCCGTTGAAGAGGATCGTGCCGGTGGTCGGCTCGAGGAACTTCGTGAGCAGGTTGAAGCAGGTCGTCTTACCCGCACCGTTGGGACCGATGAGCGCGTGGATCGAACCACGCGCCACCGACAGGTTGACCTTGCTGACCGCGGTGAACCCTTTGAATTCCTTGGTGAGCTGGCGTGTTTCGAGAATGACGTCGCTCATCTCGCGAAGTCGCCCGGGTTCGGAAAAAAGAAGTCGGTCATGCGGTCCATCTCGGCGCGCCACCATGGAGCGCGGACCGATTGTTCGTGGGCGCCCTGCGCTTGCATACTGGGGCAAATGCCTATGCTGCACTGCAACCATTTCACGGTTCAGCCACCTTCAGGCGGCGCGACTGTCGTCGCGACGACAAAGGGCAGGTTCGCGGCACCTTCGCGATGCAGCCGGGGCCACCACCACGACTGCTGGCTTGTTGCGCTTGCTGCGCCGACTTTCGTCCGGGAAATCACAGCACGCCGCCGCGCGAACGCCCACCTAAACTGCCGCCGGACCTTTCCATCAAAGCCGATGCACAGCCTCATGAACCGCCTGTTGTCGAACGCCATGTTCTTCGACGCTCACGCCGAAGCGCCCGCGGCCGACCGGACGCCATGACCGACTGGATGAACGACATCCCGCGTGCCATCGTGCAGGCGCAGCGCGCACTGCGAGCGAGCGTTCCCGATCTGCAATGGCGCTTTCTGCACGAGAACGAGTGGCTGCGCGACGAAGTGGCGCTGGTGCATGCCGAGCAGGCGGCCGGCGGCGCGGTGCCCGAGATCGGCTATGCGGACATCGCGCAGGGCCGCGTGTCGGCGCGGCAGATCGAGCGCATTCGCCGGCGCGGCTGCGTCGTGGTGCGGGGCGTGTTCGATACCGCGCAGGTGCAGGCGTGGAACGAAGAGATCCACCACTACATCGACGACAACGGCTACTTCGAGTTGGCCCACGCGAAGGCCGGACTCGACAAGTACTTCAGCGCCCTGGCCTCGGGCCGGCCGCAGATCTTCGGGCTGTACTGGTCGCGCCCGCAGATGGAGACACGCCAGGCCGAAACCATGGACCGCACGCGCGCCTTTCTCAACCGGCTGTGGACGTATGAGAAGAACGGCGAGCGCTTCTTCGACCCCGACCGGCAGGCGAACTACGCCGACCGCATCCGCCGGCGCGAGCCCGGCGATGCGACGCTGGGCCTGTCGCCGCACTCCGATGGCGGCTCGGTCGAGCGCTGGTGCGAGCCGAGCTTCAGGCCCGTGTACCGCGACGTCTTCGAAGGCGAGCTTGCGCGCTTCGACCCTTTCGACGCCGAAGGCCGCATCGACACGCGCGAGATTCCGTCGCCCGCCGTGTGCTCGGCCTTTCGCACCTTCCAGGGCTGGACCGCGCTGTCGCGCCAGGGGCCGGGCGACGGCACGCTGCGGCTGGTGCCGGTGGCGCGCACCACGCCCTGGATGCTGCTGCGCGCCCTGCTGCCCGACGTGCCCGAAGGCAACCTCTGCGGCGCGCAGCCCGGCCGCGCACTCGGCGCCACGCCCGAATGGCATGCCACGCTGCGCGAAGGCCTGGTCTCGATCCCGCAGTTCGAGCCCGGCGACACCGTGTGGTGGCACCCCGACGTGATCCATGCGGTGGAAGACCATCACCGGGGCAGCGCGCACAGCAGCGTCATCTACATCGCCGCCGCGCCCTGGTGCAGGAAGAACCAAGACTTCATGGCACGCCAGGCCCCTGCATTCCTGGCCGGCCGCAGCAGCCCCGACTTCGCGCCCGAAGACTACGAAGTGAACTTCAAGGGCCGCGCCCGACTCGACGATCTCACGACCCTTGGCAAGCGCCAGATGGGACTGTGTCCCTGGGATTGAAAGACACCGCCTTCCATGCCGAACTTCCGCTCTCCCGATTTCCTGACCGACCACATCCTGCACACGCTCGCGTTCTATGAACCACGCTGCCTCGACGCCTCGGGCGGCTTCTTCCATTTCTTCAAGGACGACGGCACGGTGTACGACAAGCGCACCCGCCATCTGGTGAGCAGCGCGCGCTTCGTGTTCAACCATGCGATGGCCTACCGGCGCTTCGGCCGCCCGGAGCAGCTGGCGGCGGCGCGGCACGGCCTGGCCTTCCTGCAGCGCGCCCATGCGCAACCGCAGGGCGGCTACGCATGGCAGATCGACTGGCACGCGCAGCGCGCGACCGTGCAGGACGGCACGCAGCACTGCTATGGCCTGGCCTTCGTGCTGCTGGCGCACGCGCATGCACTGATGGCCGGCATCGAAGAGGCGCACGCCGGCCTCGACCGCACCTGGCAGTTGATGGAGCAGCACTTCTGGGAGCCGAGGCACCAGCTCTACGCCGATGAAGCCACCGCCGACTGGCGCGTGAGCGCCTACCGCGGCCAGAACGCCAACATGCACGCGTGCGAGGCCATGATGGCCGCCTGGGAGGCCACGCAGCAAACCCGCTACCTCGACCGTGCGCTGACGCTGGCGGAAGCCGTCACGGGCCGGCAGGCCGCGCTGGCCGACGGGCTGGTGTGGGAACACTACCGCCAGGACTGGTCGGTCGACTGGGCCTACAACCGCGGCGACAAGACGAACATCTTCCGGCCCTGGGGTTTCCAGACCGGGCACCTGACCGAATGGGCCAAGCTGCTGCTGCAGCTCGAACGCCACCTGGCCACCGCAGACCGGCAGGCGGACTGGATCCTGCCGCGCGCCCGTCACTTCTTCGACACCGCCATGTTCCGCGGCTGGGACGCCGACAACGGCGGCCTGGTGTACGGCTTCGGACCCGACGGCGCGGTGTGCGACGCCGACAAGTACTTCTGGGTGCAGGCCGAGAGCTTCGCCGCCGCCGCCCTGCTCGCGGTGCGCACCGGCGAGGCGAGCTACTGGAACTGGTACGACAGCATCTGGGCCTACAGCTGGGCGCATTTCGTCGATCACCGGTACGGCGCCTGGTACCGCATCCTCACGCCGCAGAACCAGAAGATCAGCGACGAGAAGAGCCCGGCCGGCAAGACCGACTACCACACGATGGGCGCGTGCTACGACGTGCTGAAGGCATTAGGCGACACCGCGAGGTAGCGACGCCACCGAGACAGCGGCCTTCACGATTCGCACAAATCTTGTGCGGCTGCGCATCTACACCGCGGCGCCGCCGGTTTGTACGCTTCGTGGCTTCTTTCACTCGCTCAGAGAAGCCGCATGAAGCACCCCAGCATCCGCGCCATCACCGGCGCACAGCCAACGACCCGCCTCGATCCCGCCACCACGGCGTTGGTCGCAATCGATTTCCAGAACGAATACTTCGACGGGCGCATGCCCATTCCCGATGGCCTCGCGGCACTGCGGCAGGCCCGGCGCCTGATCGACTGGGCCGACCGGCACGCGATGCCGGTGTTCCACGCGCAGCACCTAGCGCCGGCGGACAGCCCGATCTTTGCCGAGGGAAGCAAGGCCTTCGACATCCACGCCGAGCTGCGCCCTGCGCCTAGCCATGTCGTGCTGACGAAGGCAACGCCGAGTGCCTTCGCGGGCACACCGCTCGAAGCGGCGCTGCAGGCGCGAGGCATCAAGACGCTGATCCTGACCGGGCTCATGACGCACATGTGCGTGTCGGCCACCGCCTTTGACGCGGCACCGCGCGGCTACCAGAGCCTCATCGTGAGCGATGCCTGCGCGACGCGCGATCTGGACCTGGACGACGGCGGCCTGCTGGACCACCGCGAGCTGCATCGCGCGGCGCTGCGTGGCGTGTCGGACGTCGTGGCCGAAGTGCGCACGACCGACGACGTGCTGCGCCTGCTGGATGCCGGAGTCGAATCGGTGCCCGCCGCCGCGCTGAACTGATCGGCCAGCGCATTGCCGCAGGCAGCTCAGTCGTCGCCGTCCTGTCCGGATGACGACAGGTAGCGCGCGGCGGCGAAATCGACGAAGGCGCGCACCTTGGGCGACAGGTGCCTGTTCTGCGGATAGAGCGCGTAGAGCTTCAACGGCTGCTGGCGAAAGTCCGGCAGCACGCGCACCAGCTCGCCCCGCGCGACATGTTCGCGCACGAGGAACACCGGAGAAGCCGCGATCCCCGTGCCGGCAAGCGCGGCCGCACGCAGCACGATGCCGCTGTTGGCCTGCAACCGGCCGCCCACATCGACCGTGTGCACGCTGCCGTCTTCGGCGGTAAAGCTGGGCTGCCCGGCCTTGCCCGCCAGCGAATAGTTGAGGCATTCGTGCGCCGCCAGGTCGGCGGGCACCACAGGGGTTCCGTGCCGCTGGAGATAGGCAGGTGCGGCCACCCACCATTCTTCGAAGCTGGCCAGGCGCTTGACGATCAGCGTCGAGTCCGAGAGCGAATAGGCAAGGCGCAGGCCCACGTCGAACCCCTCTTCGATCAGGTCGACGAAGCGGTCGTTGCACACGAGGTCGACCTTGACCCGCGCATGCGCATCGAGAAAGTCGGGCAGCCATTGCGCCAGCTCTTCCAGGCCGAACGACATCGGCGCGTTGATGCGCAGCAGGCCCGTCGGCTCGACCTGGTGCTGCGCAACGAGCAGCGCCGCCGCCTCGACCTGGTCGAGGATCTGCCGGCAGTGTTCGTAGTAGGTCTGGCCGGCCTGCGTGAGCGCAAAGCGCCGCGTGGTGCGGTTGAGCAGTTGCACGCCCAGCGAGGCTTCGAGCTGCTTGACGTGGCGCGAGACGACCGTGTGCGAGACATCCATCGCCTCGGCCGCGGCCGTGAAGCCACCAGCCTCCACGACCGCGCGAAAGGCCTTCATGGCGGCAAGTTGATCCATGTGCGGGGCTCTGGGCTCTTTGTTTCGAAAGAAAGAAACCCCCAGGGTTCTCGAAGAAGCCTGGGGGTTGCGATGGGGGACGGGAAAGCGCGTGGTGGTCAGTGCGCGCCGGCTGCGGCGTCGCCGCCCGCACCGCCCTTTTGCGGCTTGGCCAGCCACACCAGCGGAATCAGCAGCAGGAACAGGATCGCCGACGCATAGAAGATGTCGTTCGTGGCCAGCATATAGGCCTGCTGGTCGACGATGCGATTCATCTGCCCCAGCACCTGGTCGGTGCTGAAGCCATTGCTGGCGAGCCCGGCCATGGCACTGGTGGCCGTGTTGTTGCCCTGGTTGATCGTCTCCGCAAGCTGCGAGTGGTGCAGCGTCGCGCGGTTGTCCCACAGCGTGGTCGTGAGCGACGTGCCCATGGCGCCGGCCGTGATCCGCAGGAAGTTCGACAGGCCCGAGGCGGCGGGAATGCGATCGGGCGTCAGGCCCGAGAGCGTCAGCGTCACCAGCGGGATGAAGAAGAACGCCATGGCAATGCCCTGGATCACCGTCGGGATGATGATCGTGCCGAAGTCGGCCTGGGTGTTGAAGTTCGAGCGCATCCACAGCACCAGCGCGAACACCAGGAACGAGAACGTGGCATAGCGGCGCGGATCGACCTTGCCCACCGTGAGCCCCACCACAGGCGACAGGAAGATCGCCAGCAGCCCCACGGGCGCCATGATCATCCCCGCCTGCGTGGCGGTGTAGCCCATCCATTGCTGCAGCCACAGCGGCAGCAGCACCACGTTGCCGAAGAACAGGCCGTAGGCCACGGCCGTTGCCACGGCGCCCGACCAGAAGTTGCGGCGCTTGAACAGCGACAGGTCGACCACCGGATGCTTGTCGGTCAGCTCCCAGATCAGGAAGAACCCGAAGCCGACCACCGCCACCACGGCCATCGCGACGATCTGCGGCGAATGGAACCAGTCGAGCTCCTTGCCCTTGTCGAGCATGAGCTGCAGCGAGCCGACCCACAGCACCAGCAGCGCCAGGCCGATGGCATCGATGGGCACCTTGTGCGTGACGCTCTCGCGCTTGTGATAGAGCGCCCACGTGATGGAGGCCGCGACGATGCCGACCGGGATGTTGATGTAGAAGATCCACGGCCACGAGATGTTGTCGGTGATCCAGCCGCCCAGCAGCGGCCCCATCACCGGCGCGACCAGCGTGGTCATGGACCACATCGCCATCGCCAGGCCGGCCTTGGCCTTCGGATAGCTCGACAGCAGCAGCGTCTGCGACAGCGGGATCATCGGCCCCGCGACGAAGCCCTGCAGCGCGCGGAACAGGATCAGCGTCGTCATGTTCGGCGCCAGGCCGCACAGCAGCGAGCTGATCATGAACAGGATCACGCTGGCCATGAACAGGCGGACCTGCCCGAAGCGCTGCGTCATGAAGCCGGTGAGCGGCACCGCGATGGCGTTGGCCACCGCGAAGCTGGTAATGACCCAGGTGCCTTGCGTGGTGCTCACGCCAAGGTCGCCCGAGATGGCGGGCAACGACACGTTCGCGATCGACGAATCGAGCACGTTCATGAACGTTGCCGCGGACAGCGCAACCGTACCCCAGACGCGGGCGGCGCCTTCGAGCGGTGGATGCGCAACGTATGCAGGAGCGGCGGTGGCCATTGCGGTCGCGCGAGCTGTTGTGTTTGTGTGGCGGGGTTACCCGGTGCAGGCGCGGGCGATCAGCCCGGCTGCCCCGACACGGCCACCGACGCCGCACCAGGCGCGGCCGTCGGTGCGGCCGAGCCCTTCGACGGGGCCGACGGGCTCGACGGAGCGACGGCCGGCGCGCTGCGTCCGATGTTGGCCGCGACGATGCGCTCCACTTCGGCATCGGCACCGCGGTCGAGCTGGCTGTACACCGCCGTCTGCGTCAGCGCGGTGGGGCGCGGCGCGTCGGCGAGCATCTTGCCACTCTTGGACGAGATGTCGATCTCGGCGTCCATCGACAGGCCGATGCGCAGCGGGTTGGCCTTGAGCTGCTCGGGGTCGAGCGCGATGCGCACGGGCACGCGCTGCACCACCTTGATCCAGTTGCCGGTGGCGTTCTGCGCAGGCAGCAGCGCGAACGCACTGCCGGTGCCCACGCCCAGGCCCGCGACCTTGCCGGTGTACTCGACCTTCTTGCCGTACACGTCGGCCGTGAGCTTCACGGGCTGGTCGATGCGGATGTTGCGCAGCTGCACTTCCTTGAAGTTGGCGTCGACCCACAGCTGGTTGAGCGGCACGATCGACATCATCGGCGTGCCGGCGGCCACGCGCTGGCCAAGCTGCACGGTGCGCTTGGCGACGTAGCCGTCGACCGGCGCGGGCATGGCCACGCGCTGCGTGGCCAGGTAGGCCTCGCGCACCTTGGCGGCGGCGGCCAGCACGCTCGGGTGCTGGGCCACGCTGGTGCCTTCGGTCAGCGACTGGTTGCTGACCAGCGCTTCCTTCGCGGCGACCACGCCGGCCTGTGCCGCGGCGAGCGCGCTCTTGGCGGTGTCCAGCTGCGTCTCGGCGTGGTTGAGTTCTTCCTTCGACACGGCGCCGTTGCCAGACAGCGCGCGGCGGCGTTGCAGGTCGTCCTGCGCCTTGGCGATGTCGCTCTGCGCCTTCACGATGTCGGACTGGCGCAGCGTGACTTGCGCGGCCAGCGAACCGTTGTTGGCGTACAGCGTGCGCACCTGGCGCACGGCCTGCGCAAGCGCGGCTTCGGCCTGCTCCAGCGCCACCTTGGCGTCGGCGGGGTCGAGCTGCACGAGCGGCTGGCCGGCCTTCACGAAGTCGGTGTCGTCGGCGCTGATGGCCATGACGGTGCCGCCGATCTGCGGCGTGATCTGGATGACGTTGCCCTGCACGTAGGCGTTGTCGGTGTCCTCGTAGTGGCTGGCAACGAGCCATTCATAGAGGCCCCAGCCGCCGCCGGCGACGATCACCACGGCCGCCAGCGCGGTCAGCGCGCGGCGGCGCTTGCCGTTGCCGGCAGGTGCTTCAGGTGCAACAGAGGCTGCGGAAGCAGCGGGCGTCGGAGTGTTGTTATCGCTCATGGTGAAGTTCTTTCCGAAGACGAGGAAGTCGGGTCAGTTCAATTCAGTTCGTTGCAACGGCGGGGGCCGATGCGGTGGCCGTGGCCGGGGGCTGCCAGCCGCCGCCCAGGGCGCGCGCCAGTGCCACCTGCGTGTCGAGCGCGCGCGCGGCGAGATCGACGGCCAGCCGGCGCTGTGCGAGCACGGCGGTTTCGGCCGTCAGCACGTTGAGGTAGTTGCCCAGGCCCGCGCGATAGCGCTGCACGGCAATGTCGTAGGCGCCTTCGGCGGCCGTTTGCGCGGCGCGCTGTTCGGCCTGCTGGCGGGTGATCGATTGCGCGCTCGTGACCTGGTCGGCCGCGTCGCGCACGGCGTCGAGCACCGTGGCGTTGTAGCTTTCGATGGCCACGTCGAGGTCGGCCGACTTGCCGCGCAGGTTGGCGCGCAGCTTGCCGCCTTCGAAGATCGGCAGGCTGATGGCCGGGCCCACGCCCCACTGCTCGCTGCCGGACTTGAGCAGCTTGCCGAAGCCCAGGCTCTGGAAGCCGACGAAGGCCGTGAGGTTGACGTTCGGATAGAACAGCGTCTTGGCATTGGCCACGTCGCTCGTGGCCGCTTCGACGCGCCAGCGCGCGGCGGCGATGTCGGCGCGGCGGCCGAGCAGGTCGGCCGGAATGTTGGCTTGCAGCGCCATCGGCTTGACGCCGGCCAGCACCGGCGGCTTCAGCGATTGCGACACGTTGGGCTGGCCCACGAGCGCGTCGAGCGCGTGCTGCTGCAGCGCGATCTGCTCGTTGAGCGCTTCGATCTGCTGGCGGGCTTCGGGCAGGCCGCCTTCGCTCTGGCGCAGTTCGAGGCGGGTGTCGAGGCCGGCGGACACGCGGTCGCGCACGAGCTTCAAGGTTTCGTCGCGCTGCGCCAGCGTGCGGCGGGCCACCGTGAGCTGGTCGTTCAGGCGCGCCCACTGGAAGTAGCTGCGCGCCACGTTGCTCGCGAGCAGCACGCGCGCCGCGTCGGCATCGGCGGCGGCGGCGTTGGCCGAACCGATGGCCGCGTCGAGCGCGCTGCGGTTCTTGCCGAAAAAGTCGAGCTCCCAGCTTGCGCCGAGCTGCAGCAGGCCGATGTTCTGGATCGAGCCACCCAGCGGTGCGGGGTAGATGTAGTTGCTGTTGAACTTCTGGCGGTTCAGGTCGAGCTCGCCATTGACCTTGGGCTTGAGGGCCGAGTCGGCGATGTCCGCCGAGGCTTGCGCGCGCACGAGGCGCGCACGTGCCACCTGCAGGTTCGGGTTGCCGGCAACGGCCTGGTCGATCAGCGTGTTGAGCTGCGCATCGCCGAAGGCGAGCCACCACTCGCTGTCGAGGCGCGACACCGTGGCGGCGGCCGGGTCCGCGGCGATGCCGAGCGACGAGGCGTCGCGCAGCTTGGCCTGCGAGCCGATGCCGGCCATGTCGGCACAGCCGGCCAGCGCGACCACCAGCAACGCAGCGGCCACGACGGGAGTGCGACGCAGCGCGCGCACGGCGAGGGAATCAGTCATTTTTATCTCCACGGGCCGCGAGGGCCTGCGCGTTGTCGAGGATGCGGCGCAAGTAGCCCTTGAGCTGCACCCATTCTTCGGTGGTAAAGCCTGCAAGATGTTCGTTCTGCACACGGCTGAGCACGTACGGCACTTCCTTGGCGGCGGCACGGCCCTCGTCGGTGAGTTCGATGTTGACCACGCGGCGGTCTTCGAGCGACCGCACGCGACGGCACAGGCCCTTGGCTTCCAGGCGGTCGAGCAGGCGCGTCATGGCGCCGGTATCGAGCTCGCAGGCGCGGGCCAGTTCGGCCACGGTGGTCGCCGCGCCGATGTGCAATTTGTAGAGAGGTACCCATTGCGGGTAGGTCGGGCTGCCGGGCTCGCACATACGGGTTTCCACCGACTGCCCCACCGCAGTCACGATGCGGCGCATCAGATACCCGATGCTTTCTTCCGCCCGATAGTTCTCGGCGCGGTAGAAGATGTGCGGGCGACGCTCCGCTTCGGCGGAGGCCGGCGGTGTTTCGGGAGTGTTGGCATCGCTCATGGCCGAAATATTAGTTGCCGCGGCAGTTATTGTCAAGGCTGCCTTTGTAGGGGCAAGGGCTCGCTAGAATTGGCCCATGGCTTCTACCCCACCGTCTTCCATGGCCAAGGGCTCGCCCCGGTCGCTGTCGGGCCTGAGCCCTTTTCTTCGCCCCTACCGTGTCCAGATCGTGCTGGCGGGCCTCTTTCTGGTGATGGCAGCAGTCACCACGCTGGTTTTTCCTATTGCCTTGCGCAGTCTGATTGACGGTGGCTTAATCAACCCCGACAAAGGCGCGCAGACCATGGCGCTGCGCGAGCACTTCGGCGCCCTCTTCGCCGTGGCCGTCGCGCTGGGCCTTTTCTCGGCGGCGCGCTTCTATACGGTGAGCTGGCTCGGTGAGCGCGTGACCGCCGACATCCGCAACGCGGTCTACGGCCACGTGCTGAAGCAGAGCCCCGCGTTCTTCGAGACGACCCAGACAGGCGAAGTGCTGTCGCGCCTGACGGCCGACACCACGCTGGTCCAGACGGTCGTCGGTTCTTCGCTGAGCATGGGGCTGCGCAACGCCGTGATGGGTGTCGGCGCGCTGGCGGTGCTGGTCTGGACCAATCCTTACGTGATGGTGCAGGTGCTGGGCATCCTCGTGCTGGTGGTGCTGCCGAGCATGTGGTTCGGCCGCCGCGTGCGCAAGCTGTCGCGCGCCAGCCAGGACCGCGTGGCCGACTCCAGCGCCATCGCCGCCGAAGTGCTGAACGCGATCCCGGTGGTGCAAAGCTATACCGCCGAAGGCCGCGAGGCTGCCCGCTTCGATGCGTCGACCGAGAACGCCTTTCGCACCGCCGTGCGCCGCACCAGGGCGCGGTCGGTGCTGGTCGCCTTCATCATCATCGCCACCTCGGCGGCCCTGCTCTGGGGCTTGTACCAGGGCACGCAGGCTGTGCTGCGTGGCGACATCACGGCCGGCCACCTGGGCCAGACCGTGGTTTACGTCGCGATTCTGGCCAGCGCCACAGCCGTGCTCGGTGAGGTCTACGGCGACCTGCTGCGCGCCGCCGGCGCGACCGAGCGCCTGATGGAGCTGCTGCACGCGCCCACGGCGATCTTTTCACCCAAGACGCCGGCCGTCACGGCCATCCCCGTCGCGGGCAGCGCCATCCGCTTCGATGCCGTGACCTTCCACTATCCGTCGCGCTCCGGCACGCCGGCGCTGCGCGACTTCAGCCTCGATGTGGCTCCGGGCGAGACGGTGGCATTGGTGGGGTCGAGCGGTGCAGGCAAGAGCACCGTCTTCCAGCTGCTGCTGCGCTACTACGACCCGCAGTCGGGCCGCCTGCTGCTCGACGGCACGCCGCTCGCCTCCCTCGCCCTGGACGACCTGCGCACGCGCATCGGCCTTGTGCCGCAGGACGCGGTCATCTTCTCGACCAGCGCCTTCGAGAACATCCGCTACGGCCGCCCCGATGCGACAGCCGATGAAGTGCATTCCGCCGCCCGCGCCGCCTTCGCTCACGACTTCCTGCAGGCCCTGCCCGAGGGCTACGACACCTTCCTCGGCGAGCGAGGCGTGCGCCTGTCGGGCGGCCAGCGCCAGCGCATTGCGATCGCACGCGCGATCCTGAAGAACCCACCGCTGCTGCTGCTCGACGAAGCCACCAGCGCGCTCGATGCGGAGAGCGAACGCATGGTGCAGGCCGCACTCGAATCGGCCATGGAAGGCCGCACCACGGTCGTCATTGCGCATCGACTGGCCACTGTGCAGAAGGCTGACCGCATCGTGGTGCTGGACCACGGCGGCATCGTCGAACAGGGGACGCATGCGACGCTGGTCGCACAGGGCGGCGTGTACGCGCGCCTCGCGGCGCTTCAGTTCACGGCCTGAACACCTTGCCCGGCTCGGACCCAAGGCCGGCCGAGCCGATTACTGAAGTGTTTCCTTGAGCGCCGCAGGAATCGGCAGCGGTATCACCGCAATGCCTTCATCGAGCAGCGCTTCGGTCTGCTCGGGCGTCGCTTGACCACGAATGCCACGCTCTTCGGTCTCGCCGTAGTGCATCTTGCGAGCCTCGTCGGCGAAACGGTCGCCGACGTCCTCGGTCTTTGCCATGACCTCACGCACGGCGCGCATCCAGCGGGCTTCGGGCGACAGCGGTGCGGGAACGTTCGAGGAAGAAGCGGCAGATGGTGCCGTGGCCGCCTCTTGCGGCGCCTTGGCATTGCCGAGATTGAGGCGCGGCGCGCTCAGCAGCTTGACGATGGCGGTGTCGCCGCAGACCGGGCATTCGACCAACCCACCGGCCAGTTGCGTCTCGAAGGCCTCGTTGGACGCAAACCAGCCCTCGAAGCCGTGGCCATGCGTGCAGCGGAGATCGAGAACCTTCATGCGCGGATTATCCCGCGCCGCCTTGCGGCGGCAGCGCTTGCCAGTCCAGAGCCCATGCGCCCGACAGAACGTTCTGCAGCCAGAGCGTGCAGGTCAGCGTCTTGGCATCGGTCACGGTGCCGTCGCGGCACCAGCCAGCCAACTCGGCGGGCGTGGCCGTGAACACATCGAGAAACTCGCCGTGATCGAGCTGGCGCTCGCCGAGCGTGAGCCCGCGGGCGAAGTAGATGTGGATGATCTCGGTCGAATACGCCACCGCCAGATGCATCGCGCCGGCATGGGCCCACTCGCGTGCGGTGTAGCCGGTTTCTTCGAGCAGTTCGCGCCGGCCGCAAACGAAGGGGTCTTCACCCGCATCCAGCTTGCCCGCTGGAAACTCGACCATCACATGCCCGACCGGGTAGCGAAACTGGCGCTCCAGCACCACGCGGCCATCGTCGAGCATCGGAATCACCACCACGGCGCCGGGGTGCACCACGTACTCGCGCGTGGCGCTGTGGCCATCGGGCAGGCGGATGGTGTCGCGCCGGGCCTCCAGGAACTTGCCCTTGAACAGCTCCTCGCGGCTCGTGAGCTCTTCCTTCAGATGCGAATCGGTGGTGTCGATGGGCGGCGAAGAAGTCATGTCGGTCAGTGCCTGTGCTTCATCAAATAGCGCCAGGTGAACCCTGGAAAGGCCAGCACGATGAAGAGCGCGCCGGTCACCGCATAGAACTCCCAGCCCTGCGGTGCAATCTGCCCTGCCCTGCGCTCGAACAGCAGGCCGACGCCGCCGGCCAGAAAGTACAAGACCACCAGTTCGGCGAAGCGCACCGCGAGCGACTTCGGTCGGCTAGGCAACGGCACGGCGCCGAACAGGCGGTCGTTGAAGAACGGCAGGTTGGCGGCCACCAGGGCCACCAGCAACACAACCCAGACCGACGCGGTTTGCGACACCGGGCGCGCTGCGTCAGTGAGCCAGCGTGGCCACGATCGCGTCGTAGCAGAGCGTCATCAGGCCGCCGGGCACGATGCCCAGGATCAGGATGAGTGCACCGTTGATCGTGAGCACGGTGCGCACGTCACGCGGAGCCGACACGGTGGTGGCCGTGACGGGTGCGTCGAAGTACATGACCTTGACCACGCGCAGGTAGTAGAACGCGCCGATCAGCGACATCATCACGGCGAACACCGCCAGGCCGATGTAGATGGCCTGGCCCGAGGCGATCAGCGCCTGCAGCACGGCCAGCTTGGCGTAGAAGCCGACCAACGGCGGCAGACCGGCCAGCGAAAACATCGCGATGGCCATCACGCCGGCGTACAGCGGGCTGCGCTGGTTCAGGCCTGCGAGGTCGGTGATCTCTTCGCTCTCGAAGCCTTCGCGTGCCAGCAGCAGGATGATGCCGAAGCTGGCCAGCGTGGTCAGCACGTAGGTCACGATGTAGAACATCGAGGCGCTGTAGGCGTACTGTGCGTTGTAGGTGCCCTGGTGGTCCGAGCCGGCGACCAGACCGAGGAGCATGAAGCCCATCTGCGAGATCGTCGAATAGGCCAGCATCCGCTTCAGGTTGCTCTGCGCAATGGCGGCCAGGTTACCGACCAGCAGCGAAGCGATGGCGAGCACGGCCAGCATCTGCTGCCAGTCGATGGCCAGAGGCTGCAGGCCGTCGACCAGCAGGCGAATGATGATCGCGAAGGCAGCCAGCTCGGGCGCCGCGCCGATCAGCAGCGTGATCGCCGTCGGTGCGCCCTGGTAGACGTCGGGCACCCACATGTGGAAAGGCGCTGCCCCCACCTTGAATGCCAGGCCGGCCACGATGAACACCAGGCCGAACACCAGCACCTGGTGGTTCACCTTGCCGCTCGCGATGGTCTTGAACACTTCATTGACGTCGAGCGAACCGGTGGCACCGTACATCATCGACAGGCCATAGAGCAGGAAGCCGCTGGCCATCGCGCCGAGCACGAAGTACTTCATGGCGGCTTCGCTGGCGATCGCGTTGTCGCGACGCAGCGCGACCAGCGCGTAGCTCGACAGCGTGAGCAGTTCGAGGCCCAGGTAGATCAGCAGGAAGTTGCTGCCCGAGATCATCACGAACATGCCCAGCAGCGCGAACATGCTCATCGTGAACATTTCACCGCCGCGCAGCATGTCGCGGTCTGCCGCATAGGGGCGGCCGTAGACCAGCGTGACCATGAGGGCCAGGGTGGCGAAGCACTTGAGCCAGTTGCCCATCGGGTCGCTGACGACCATGCCGCCGAAGCCGTAGATGGTCTTGGCGTCGAGGGCCTGCAGGCCCGACAGCACGGCGACCACGGCCAGCGTGAGTAGCGTCAGCACATAGGTGCGGGTACGGCGATGGCTCGTAGTGGACAGGTCGACCAGCGCAATGATGCAGGTCATGACCAGCAGCACGATTTCGGGGTAGATCGTGACCCAGCTGAGTTTGTCAATCATCTAGTTCTCTTCTTCAGCGTGGAATCAGGGCAGCTTCGAAATCGCCGTGTGGCGCAGGAGCCCGCTCACCGAAGCGTCCATCGCATCGGTGAAAGGCTTCGGATACAGGCCCATCCACAGCACGGCAATGGCAAGCAGCGACAGCATCAGGAATTCGCGGGCATTGATGTCCTTGAGTTCCTTGACGTGATCGTTGCCGACCGGGCCGAGGTACACGCGCTTGTACATCCAGAGGGTGTAGGCCGCGCCGAAGATCAGCGCGGTGGCAGCGCCAAGGCCGATCCAGAAGTTGGCCTTCACGGCACCCAGGATCACCATCCACTCGCCCACGAAACCGGCGGTGCCCGGCAGGCCGCAATTGGCCATGGCGAACAGCAGCGCGAACGCGGCGAACTTGGGCATGGTGTTGACCACGCCGCCGTAGTCGGCGATCTGGCGCGAGTGCACGCGGTCGTACAGCACGCCGATGCCCAGGAACATGGCGCCCGACACGAAGCCGTGGGCAATCATCTGCACGATGCCGCCGGACACGCCCAGCTCGTTGAAGATGAAGAAGCCGAGCGTCACGAAGCCCATGTGGGCCACGGACGAGTAAGCCACCAGCTTCTTCATGTCCTGCTGTACCAGTGCCACCAGGCCCACGTAGATCACGGCGATCAGCGACAGCGCGATCATGAGCCAGGCCCACTCATGCGACGCATCGGGGGCAATGGGCATCGAGAAGCGCAGGAAGCCGTAGGCACCCAGCTTCAGCATGATCGCGGCCAGCACGGCGGAGCCACCGGTGGGCGCCTCGACGTGCACGTCGGGCAGCCACGTGTGGACCGGCCACATCGGCACCTTGACGGCGAAGGCCGCGAAGAAGGCGAAGAACAGGAAGGTCTGCGCGGTCGAGCCCAGCGGCAGCTTGTGCCATGCCAGGATGTCGAAGCTGCCGCCCGACTTGTTGTACAGGAAGATCAGCGCCACCAGCATCAGCAGCGAGCCGAGCAAGGTGTACAGGAAGAACTTGAACGCCGCGTAGATCTTGTTCGGGCCGCCCCAGATACCGATGATCAGGTACATCGGGATCAGCGTGGCTTCGAAGAACACGTAGAACAGCACGCCGTCAAGCGCGGCGAACACGCCGATCATGAAGCCCGACAGGATCAGGAACGCGCCCATGTACTGGTTCACACGCTCGGTGATCACTTCCCAGGCGGAAATGACGACGATGACCGTGATGAACGAGGTCAGCAGCACCAGCCAGAGCGACAGGCCGTCGATCCCGAGGTGATAGTTGACGTTGAAACGCGAGATCCAGCTCGTCTTCTCGACGAACTGCATGGCGGCGGTACCGTTCTGGAAGCGCGTGAACAGCGGCACCGTGACCAGGAAGCTCACGATGGCACCGACGAGCGCGACCCAACGCACGCCCTTGGCGTGCTCGTCGCGGCCAAACGCCAGCAGCACGGCGCCGAATGCGATCGGCACCCAGATGGCAAGGCTCAACAAACCCATTTTTCTTTTTCTCCAGCGTTCAGGCTCAGCGTTTGAACCAGACGAAGTACGTCATCAGGATGAAGATGCCGAGCAGCATCGCGAAGGCGTAGTGATAGATGTAGCCCGACTGCATCCAGCGCACCACACCCGAAATACGGCCGATCACTTTCCACGAACCGTTGACGACGGCACCGTCGATCAGTGCCTGG
Source organism: Variovorax sp. VaC1 (assembly GCF_043658315.1). Taxonomy (NCBI): domain Bacteria; kingdom Pseudomonadati; phylum Pseudomonadota; class Betaproteobacteria; order Burkholderiales; family Comamonadaceae; genus Variovorax; species Variovorax sp. VaC1. The sequence continues at coordinate 34,881 of NZ_JBIGLT010000006.1, forward strand.
TCGCCGCCCTTCCAGAGGCCGGTACCCAGCGCACGCGTGGCGCGGGCGATGACGTTCTCGTTGAACCAGTCCATGTAGTACTTGTTCTCGAGCAGGCGGTAGATCGGTCCGCAGGCGCGCTTAATGGCGGCCGGCAGCGCCGGGTTCTTCATGTACATGTACCAGGACAGGACCACGCCAGCCAGCGCCAGCCAGAACGGTGCAGCCTGCAGGCCGTGGATGGCCATGGCCACCGGACCGTGGAAGGCTTCTTCGAGTTCCTTCATCGCGTGGTGCTTGCTGACGTCCACGAAAATCGCGTTCTTGAAGAACTCGCCGAACAGCATCGGCTCGATCGTCATGAAGCCGATCACCACCGAGGGGATCGCCAGCAGCACCAGCGGCAGCCAGACCACCATCGGCGACTCGTGCGGCTTGTGGTCGTGGTGACCATGGCCGTGATCGTCGCCATGGCCATGGTCGTCATGGTGGGCGTCGGGGTTCTGGTCGTAGCGCTCTTCGCCATGGAAGACCAGGAAGTACATGCGGAACGAATAGAACGCCGTGATGAACACGCCGGCCAGCACCGCGTAGTACGCGAAGTTCGCGCCCCACAGGTGGCTTTCGTGCACCGCTTCGATGATGCTGTCCTTCGAGTAGAAGCCGGCGAAGAACGGCGTACCGATCAGCGCGAGCGAACCCAAGAGCGACGTGATCCAGGTGATCGGCATGTACTTGCGCACGCCACCCATCCAGCGGATGTCCTGGTTGTGGTGCATGCCGATGATGACCGAGCCCGCACCGAGGAACAGCAGCGCCTTGAAGAACGCGTGCGTCATCAGGTGGAACACTGCGACCGAATAGGCCGAGGCACCGAGCGCCACCGTCATGTAGCCGAGCTGCGAGAGCGTCGAGTACGCGACCACGCGCTTGATGTCGTTCTGGATGATGCCGAGGAAGCCCATGAACAGTGCGGTGATGGCACCGATCACGAGGATGAAGCTCAAGGCCGTGTCGCTCAGCTCGAACAGCGGCGACATGCGCGCCACCATGAAGATGCCGGCCGTCACCATCGTTGCCGCGTGGATCAGCGCCGAGATGGGGGTCGGGCCTTCCATCGAGTCAGGCAGCCACACGTGCAGCGGGAACTGCGCGCTCTTGCCCATCGCGCCGATGAACAGGCAGATGCAGATCACCGTGATGAGCATCCACTCGGTGCCCGGGAAGGTGATGCCTGCCAGCGTGCCGGCCTTGGCGAAGGCTTCGGTGTAATTCAGCGTGCCGGCATAGGCCGCGATCAGGCCGATGCCCAGGATGAAGCCGAAGTCGCCCACGCGGTTGACCAGGAAGGCCTTCATGTTCGCGAAGATCGCGGTCGGCTTGTTGAACCAGAAACCGATCAGCAGGTACGACACCAGGCCCACTGCTTCCCAGCCGAAGAACAGCTGGAGCATGTTGTTGCTCATGACGAGCATCAGCATCGAGAAGGTGAACAGCGAGATGTACGCGAAGAAGCGGTTGTAGCCGTCGTCTTCTTCCATGTAGCCGATGGTGTAGATATGGACCATCAGCGACACGAAGGTCACGACGCACATCATCATGGCCGTGAGACCGTCGACCATGAAGCCGACTTCCATCTTCAGACCGCCCACGACCATCCACTCGTAGAGCGTGGCGTTGAAGCGGGCACCGTCGACCACCACGCTCTTGAGCGTCATGGCCGAGATGATGAAGGCGACCAGCACGCCCAGGATGGTCAGCGAATGCGTGACCTTGCGGCCGATGTGATTGCCGCCGAACTTCGTGCCGAACAGGCCTGCGACGGCAGCGCCGACCAGGGGTGCCAGCGGCACGGCCAGCAAGGTGGATGCGGAAAGGGTTGCGCTCATGTTGCTGTCAACCCTTGAGCGAGTTGAGTTCGTCGACGTTGATGTTCGACTTGTTGCGGAACAGCAGCACCAGCAGCGCCAGCCCGATGGCCGACTCGGCCGCAGCCACCGTCAGGATGAAGAACACGAAGATCTGGCCGTGCATGTCACCCAGGAAATGCGAGAACGCCACGAAGTTCATGTTGACCGCGAGCAGCATCAGCTCGATGGCCATCAGCAGAACGATCAGGTTCTTGCGGTTCAGGAAGATGCCGATTACTGACAGCGCGAAGAGCATCGCGCCGAGCGAAAGAAAGTGTCCGAGCGTGAGCGTCATGCCTTGTTTTCCTTTGCCGCGTCCGCAGGTGCTGCTTCAGCCACGGGTTCGGCCGCGCGCGTTGCCGGCATCTGCACGATGCGCACGCGGTCACGTGCCTTCACACGAACCTGGTCGGCCGGGTTGGTGTACTTGCTGTCCTTGCGCGTGCGCAATGTCAGCGCAATGGCGGCCACGATGGCCACGAGCAGGATGACGGCGGCAATTTCGAGCGGATACAGATATTGCGAATACAGCAGCTTGCCGAGTTCGAGCGTGTTCGAGCTGTCGGCGGCCATCGCGCCGCTGGGTGCGCGCGCTTCACCGAGGCGGAAGCCGCCCATCAGCACGGCCGCCATTTCGAGCGCGATCAGTGCACCGACGCCTGCTGCCAGCGGAAAATGCTTCCAGAAGCCCTCTCGCAAGCTGTCGACATTGATGTCCAGCATCATCACCACGAACAGGAACAGCACCATCACGGCACCGACATACACGAGCACGAGCGAGATCGCGAGGAACTCGGCGCGCAGCAGCAGCCAGATGGCCGATGCCTGGAAGAAGGCCAGAACCAGGTACAGCGCGGCGTACACGGGGTTGCGGGCGGTGATGACGCGGAAGGCTGCAAACAGCAGCACCACGGCAAACAGATAGAACAGACCGGTCTTGACGTCCATTGGAATTCGAGTTGGTACGGGTTTCGGGCTGAACCGGATCAGCGGTACTTGGCGTCGGCCGCCTTGTTCGCTGCAATTTCTTTTTCGTAGCGATCGCCCACGGCCAGGAGCATGTCCTTGGTGAAGTACAGGTCGCCCCGCTTTTCGCCGTGGTATTCGAAGATGTGCGTCTCGACGATCGAGTCGACCGGGCAGCTTTCTTCGCAGAAGCCGCAGAAGATGCACTTGGTCAGGTCGATGTCGTAGCGCGAGGTGCGACGCGAGCCGTCGTCGCGCACTTCGGATTCGATCGTGATGGCGAGCGCCGGACAGACGGCTTCGCAGAGCTTGCAGGCAATGCAGCGCTCTTCGCCGTTTTCATAACGACGCAGTGCGTGCAGGCCGCGGAAACGCGGCGACAGCGGAGTCTTCTCTTCGGGGAACTGCACCGTGATCTTGCGGGCGAAGGCGTACTTGCCCGTGATCGCCAGGCCCTTGAACAGTTCGAACAGCATGAAGCTGCCGAGGAAGTCCTTCAGCGAGAACGGCGCGGACGGTGTTGCGGTGTGCGCAGCAGACATGATGTTGGCGCTTCCAGTTATTTCCAGATGTTGAACGGCGTCTGCATCCAGCCACCGACCACGACCAGCCACACCAGGGTGACCGGAATGAAGATCTTCCAGCCCAGACGCATGATCTGGTCATAGCGGAAGCGCGGGAACGTCGAGCGCACCCACAGGAACATGGTGACCACGCAGAAGGTCTTGGCACCCAGCCAGATCCAGCCCGGAATGAAGCTCAGGAACTCGAACGGTGGCAGCCAGCCGCCGAGGAACAACACGACGGTCAGGATCGAGACCAGCCACATGTTGGCGTACTCGGCCAGGAAGAACATCGCGAAGCTCATGCCCGAGTACTCGATCATGTGACCGGCAACGATTTCGGACTCGCCTTCCACCACGTCGAACGGGTGGCGGTTGGTTTCGGCCAGGCCCGAGATGAAGTAGACGACGAAGATCGGCAGCAGCGGCAGCCAGTTCCACGACAGGAAGCCGACGCCCATGTTGGCGAACATGCCCTTGCCCTGAACGTTCACGATCTCGCTCATGTTCAGGCTGCCGGTGACCATCAGCACCACGACGAAGCAGAAGCCCATCGCGATTTCGTAGCTCACCATCTGTGCCGAGGCGCGCAGCGCGCCCAGGAAGGCGTACTTCGAGTTCGAGGCCCAGCCGGCGATGATCACGCCGTACACCTCGAGCGAGGTGATGGCCATCACGAACAGCAGGCCGGCATTGATGTTGGCCAGCGCCACGTCGGGACCGAAGGGAATCACGGCCCATGCGGCCAACGCCGGCATGATGGTCATGATCGGGCCCAGCAGGAACAGGCCCTTGTTGGCGACCGTCGGAAGAATGATTTCCTTGGTCATCAGCTTGAGCGCGTCGGCGATCGGCTGGAGCAGGCCCAGCGGTCCGATGCGGTTCGGGCCGATACGAATCTGCGTGAAGCCGATGGCCTTGCGCTCCCACAGCGTGAGGTACGCCACGGCCAGCATCAGCGGGATCACGACCACGATGATCTTGATCAGCGTCCAGATCACGGGCCAGACCACGGTGGTCCACCAACCTGCGGCGACCAGCCCCTGGCCGAAGCCATGAATTGCGTCGACGATCATGCCAATGCCTCCTCGGCACGGGCCGGTGCGACCGATGCATGGCGTGCATCGGCGGTCAGTTGCAGCGACGGTGCACGGCGCACGATCGAGTCGAGCTGGTAGATGCTCGCGACCACGGGTGCCGGCACAGCGCCGTTGGATGCGACGACGCTCGCAGCGGTCGCGTTGTTCAATGCGTTGGCCGGAACGGCACCGCCCTCGCCCACCGTCTTGAGCACGTCAGCGGTCGATTCGAACGCGAAGCCAGGCAGGCCGAGCAGATTCGCCAGCACGCGCAGCACCTTCCACGCCGGACGCGTTTCGCCTTGCGGCTTCACGACGGCATGAAAACCTTGCAGGCGGCCTTCGGCATTGATGAAGGTGCCAGGCGTTTCGGTGAACGGCGCGATGGGCAGCAGCACGTCGCTGAATTCGAGGTTGGCCTTGAACGGGCTCAGCGTGACGACCATCTGTGCATTGCCGATGACGTCGGCAGCGGCAGCGCCGGCGGCCGAGTCGAACACCGGCTCGGTGTTCAGCAGCAGCACGGCCTTCAGGCCGGAGCCTGCGGCGAGCATGCGGCCGGCATCGAGGCCGCCGTTCTTCGGGAAGGCGCCAACGATCTGCGCACCCACGGTGTTGGCCGCTTCGGTCAGGTAGCCGACGCTGGCGCCGGTCTGCGCACCGATCCAGTTCGCAAGGGCCAGCAGGCTGCTGGCTTGTGCGTGATGGGCGGCGGCGTTGCCAAGCAGGATGGCCTTGCGCTCGCCGCTCAGCAGCGAAGCCGCGATGGCCTGTGCAGCGGCATCGGGGGCATTCTTCGGTGCCAGCGGTGCAGCGGCACCGTTGGTCTGAGCGATGGCGGCAGCAACGGCAGCCAGCGCTTCGACCCACTGGTCGGCACCGACGATCGTCGATTGCGCCACGTCGATGGCCCAAGCATCGCGGGTGGCCATCAGGTTGGCCGAGGTGATCACCGACAGCGCGGCGCCCTTGCGCACGGCCTGGCGGATGCGCTGCGCGAACAGCGGATGTTCCTTGCGCAGGTTCGAACCGACGACCAGCGCGCGCTGCACTTGCGTGAGCGAGGCGATCGAGGTGCCGAGCCAGCGGACGCCTTCGAAGGCCGTGAATTCGGCGTTGCGCAGGCGATAGTCGATGTTGTCGCTGCCGAGTTCACGCGTGAGCATGGCGGCCAGTTGCAGCTCTTCGAGCGTGCTGTGCGGGCTGACCAGCGTGCCGATGCTCTTGGCACCGTGGTCGGCCTTGATCTGCTTGAGGCCGTTGGCCACGTACTCGAGCGCCGTCTGCCAGTCGACCTGCTGCCATTGGCCGCCCTGCTTGAGCATGGGCTGGGTCAGGCGCTCCGTGCCGTTGAGCGCTTCGTAGGAGAAGCGGTCGCGGTCGGCGATCCAGCATTCATTGACGTCTTCGTTCTCGAGCGGCACCACGCGCATCACGCGGTTGTTCTTGACCTGGACGATCAGGTTGGCACCCGTCGAATCGTGCGGGCTCACCGACTTGCGGCGCGACAGTTCCCAGGTGCGGGCGCTGTAGCGGAACGGCTTGCTCGTGAGCGCGCCGACCGGGCAGATGTCGATCATGTTGCCCGACAGTTCGGAGTCGACTGAATCGCCGAGGAAGGTTTCGATTTCGGAATGCTCGCCGCGGTGCGACATGCCGAGCTCCATCACGCCGGCCACTTCCTGGCCGAAACGGACGCAGCGCGTGCAGTGGATGCAGCGGCTCATTTCTTCCATGCTGATCAGCGGGCCGACGTCCTTGTGGAACACGACGCGCTTTTCTTCTTCGTAACGCGAAGAAGAGCCGCCATAGCCCACGGCCAGATCCTGCAGCTGGCATTCGCCGCCCTGGTCGCAGATCGGGCAATCCAGCGGGTGGTTGATCAGGAGGAACTCCATGACCGACTGCTGCGCCTTGATGGCCTTTTCGCTCTTTGTGCGAACGATCATGCCCTGCGTGACGGGCGTGGCGCAGGCCGGCATCGGCTTGGGCGCCTTTTCCACGTCGACCAGGCACATGCGACAGTTGGCCGCGATGCTGAGTTTCTTGTGATAGCAGAAGTGCGGGATGTACGTGCCCGCCTTGTCGGCCGCATGCATCACCATGCTGCCTTCGGTCACTTCGACCTTCTTGCCGTCGAGTTCGATTTCGATCATGAGTATGTTTCTTCTCGCGCTCAGGCCTTGACGGGCGCCGCCGGGACGTAGCCCGGAATCAGGGCCTCGAACTCGTGACGGAAGTGCTTGATCATGGCGCGCACGGGCATTGCGGCCGCATCGCCGAGCGCACAGATCGTGCGGCCCATGATGTCGCCGGCCACGGAGTCCAGCAGTTGCAGGTCGCTGGGCTTGCCCTGCCCGTTGTGGATGCGGTCCACCACGCGGTAGAGCCAGCCCGTGCCTTCGCGGCAAGGCGTGCATTGGCCGCAGGACTCGTGCATGTAGAAGTACGAGAGGCGCTTGAGCGACTCGACCATCGAGCGGCTGTCGTCCATGACGATGACCGCGCCCGAACCCAGCATCGAGCCGGCCTTGGCGATGGAGTCGTAGTCCATGGTGCAGGCCATCATGATGTCGGCCGGCAGCACCGGCGCCGACGATCCACCGGGGATCACGGCCTTCAGCTTGCGGCCCTTGCGGACACCGCCAGCCAGTTCGAGCAGCTTGGAAAACGGCGTGCCCATGGGCACTTCGTAGTTACCGGGCAATTCGACGTCACCGCTCACCGAATAGATCTTGGTGCCGCCGTTGTTCGGCTTGCCGCATTCGAGGTAGGCCGGGCCGCCATTGCGGATGATCCAGGGCACCGCCGCGAAGGTCTCGGTGTTGTTGATGGTGGTCGGCTTGCCGTACAGGCCGAAGCTTGCCGGGAACGGCGGCTTGAAGCGCGGCTGGCCCTTCTTGCCTTCGAGCGACTCGAGCAGCGCGGTTTCTTCGCCGCAGATGTAGGCACCGAAGCCGTGGGCTGCGTGCAACTGGAAGTTGTACGTGCTGCCCATGATCTTGTCGCCGAGGTAGCCCGCGGCGCGCGCTTCTTCGAGGGCTTCCTCGAAGCGGTCGTAGCTCTGGAAGATCTCGCCGTGGATGTAGTTGTAGCCCACGCTGATGCCCATCGCATACGCGGCAATGGCCATGCCTTCGATCACGATGTGCGGGTTGAACTGCAGGATGTCGCGGTCCTTGCAGGTACCCGGCTCGCCTTCGTCGGAGTTGCAGACGAGGTACTTCTGGCCCGGGAACTGGCGGGGCATGAAGCTCCACTTCAGGCCGGTCGGGAAACCTGCGCCGCCACGGCCACGCAGGCCCGAAGCCTTGACTTCGGCGATCACCTGGTCGGGCGTGAGGCCCTCGGTAAGGATCTTGCGCAGCGCCTGGTAGCCGCCACGCGCTTCGTAGTCGGCCAGTCGCCAGTTGGTGCCATTGAGACCCGCATAGATCTGCGGCTCGATGTGGCGGTCATGGAAGCAGGTCTGGACGCCGGTGGCCTGGAACTGCTGGAGCACTTGTTCGGGTGACATCACGAAGCCTCCCCCTTGGTGGCCGGCGCGGCAGTGCGCAGGCCGTCGATCAGCTGGTCGAGCTTTTCGTTGCTCATGAAGCTGCACATGGTGCGGTCGTTGACCAGCATCACGGGCGAATCGGCGCAGGCGCCCAGGCATTCGCTCTGCTGCAGCGTGAACAGGCCATCGGCCGTGGTCTCGCCCATCTTGATGCCCAGCTTCTTCTCGAGGTGCACGAGCGCCGTGACACCGTCGCGCAGCTGGCAAGGCAGGTTGGTGCACACGTTGAGCTTGAACTTGCCCACCGGGTGCTGGTTGTACATGTTGTAGAAGGTCGTGACTTCATGCACGGCGATAGGCGCCATGCCGAGGTACTCCGCGATCTCGCGCTCGCGCTGCAGGCTCACGAAACCCTCGTCCTGCTGGACGACGGCAAGGCAGGCCATCACGGCCGACTGCTTGCCTGCTTCGGGGTACTTGGCCACCTCGCGCGCAAAGCGCTCGAGGATCGCAGGCTTCAAAGGGGAAGAAGGCGCCGAAGGCGCCGTGTCATGGTGGGTCGAGGAAGTCATTCGCTCTTTCTCACCTGTCGATCTCGCCGAACACGATGTCCATCGTGCCGATCACCGCGACAGCGTCGGCGATCATGTGACCGCGCGACATTTCGTCGAGGGCGGCGAGGTGCGGGAAACCAGGGGCGCGGATCTTCAGGCGGTACGGCTTGTTGGCGCCGTCGCTCACGAGATAGATGCCGAACTCGCCCTTCGGATGCTCGACGGCGGCATACGCCTCGCCTTCGGGCACATGGAAGCCTTCGGTGAAGAGCTTGAAATGGTGGATCAGCTCCTCCATGTTCGCCTTCATCGATTCGCGCGCGGGCGCGGCGACCTTGTGGTTGTCGGTGATGACCGGGCCGGGGTTGGCACGCAGCCACGTCGAACACTGTTGGATGATCCGGTTGGCCTGGCGCATCTCTTCGACGCGCACGAGGTAACGGTCATAGCAGTCACCGGTCTTGCCGACCGGCACGTCGAACTTCATCTGGTCGTAGACGTCGTAGGGCTGCTTCTTGCGCAGGTCCCATTCGATGCCCGAGCCACGCAGCATCGGGCCGGTGAAGCCGAGGTTGAGCGCGCGCTCCGGCGTGACCACGCCGATGCCCACGGTGCGCTGCTTCCAGATGCGGTTGTCGGTGAGCAACGTTTCGTACTCGTCGACCATCTTCGGGAAGCGCTTGCAGAAATCGTCGACGAAGTCGAGCAGCGAACCCTGGCGGTTTTCGTTGAGACGCTCGATCGCCTTGGCGTTCTTGATCTTGCTGACCTTGTACTGCGGCATGGCATCCGGCAGGTCGCGGTAGACACCGCCCGGACGGAAGTACGCCGCGTGCATGCGCGCGCCGGACACGGCTTCGTACATGTCGAACAGGTCTTCACGCTCGCGGAAGCAGTAGATGAGCATGTTCATCGCACCGCAGTCCAGACCGTGCGCACCGAGCCACAGCAGGTGGTTCAGCAGGCGGGTGATCTCGGCGAACATCACGCGGATGTACTGCGCGCGGATCGGCACTTCGAGGCCCATCATCCGCTCGATGGCGAGGCAATAGGCGTGCTCGTTGGACATCATCGACACGTAGTCGAGGCGGTCCATGTACGGCAGCGACTGGATGAAGGTGCGCGACTCGGCGAGCTTCTCGGTCGCTCGGTGCAGCAGGCCGATGTGCGGGTCGGCACGCTGGATCACTTCGCCGTCCAGCTCGAGCACCAGGCGCAACACGCCGTGCGCGGCCGGATGCTGAGGGCCAAAGTTGAGGGTGTAATTCTTGATTTCGGCCATATCAGTGCAAACCGCCGCCGTAGTTGTCTTCGCGGATCACGCGCGGCGTGATTTCTCGCGGCTCGATCGATACCGGCTGGTACACGACGCGCTTTTGCTCTTCGTCGTAACGCATTTCGACGTGACCCGACACCGGAAAGTCCTTGCGGAACGGGTGGCCGATGAAGCCGTAGTCGGTCAGGATGCGGCGCAGGTCGTCGTGGCCATCGAACACGATGCCGTAGAGGTCGAAGGCTTCGCGCTCGAACCAGGTGGCGGCATTCCAGACGGGCTGGAGGGAATCGACCACGGGCAGGTCTTCGTTCGGCGCGAACACCTTCAGGCGCACGCGTTGATTGAGGCTCACCGACAGCAGGTGCGAGACGACGCCATAGCGCTCGCCTTGCCACTCGCCTTCGCGGTAGTCGGAATAGTCCATGCCGCAGAGGTCGATCAGCTGCTCGAAACGGCAACCGGGCGCGTCGCGCAGGATGGTTGCAGCCTCGATGTAGTCAGCCGCCCCCACCACCACGGTCACTTCGCCGAGGGCGAGCGTGACGCTCTTGGCCTTGGCGCCGAGCGTCTCGGCGATGGTGGCGCGCAGCACCTCCGGCGAAATTGCAAAGTCAGTCATCGTCGGCAATCTCTCAGGCACGGGCAATGGTGTTGGTGCGGCGAATCTTCTGCTGCAGCTGGATCACGCCATAGAGCAGCGCTTCGGCGGTGGGCGGACAACCCGGCACATAGACGTCGACCGGCACGATGCGGTCGCAGCCGCGCACGACCGAATAGCTGTAGTGGTAGTAGCCACCGCCATTCGCGCACGAGCCCATCGACAGCACCCAGCGCGGCTCGGGCATCTGGTCATAGACCTTGCGCAGAGCGGGCGCCATCTTGTTGCACAGCGTGCCGGCCACGATCATCAGGTCGGACTGACGCGGGCTGGGGCGGAACAGCATGCCGAAACGGTCGATGTCGTAGCGGGCAGCGCCCGCGTGCATCATTTCCACCGCACAGCATGCGAGGCCGAAAGTCATCGGCCAGAGAGATCCGGTCTTCGCCCAGTTCACCACCGAGTCGTAGGTCGTGGTGACGAAGCCTTCTTTGAGAACGCCTTCAATGGCCATTGTGTAGCTTCCTTGTCATTCCCAGTCGAGCGCGCCTTTTTTCCACTCGTAGACGAAGCCCACGACGAGGATGGCGAGAAAGATCATCATGGCCCAGAAGCCGACAGCACCGATCTCCTTGAGCGCAATGGCCCACGGAAAGAGAAAGGCAATTTCGAGATCGAACAGGATGAAGAGAATTGCGACGAGGTAATAGCGCACGTCGAACTTCATGCGCGCATCCTCGAAGGCCTCGAAGCCACACTCGTAGGGAGCGTTCTTCGCAGCGTCGGGCCGATTGGGGCCCAGGATGTATCCGATGACTTGGGGGGCGACGCCTACGCCGACTCCGACCAAAATGAACAAAAGGACGGGAAGGTAGGAATCGAGGTTCATCGAGAAATTTTTCACCGCTTGCCACCGGCAGAAGAACCTCTGAATGAGATTTTCTGCCGATGAGATTTGGTGCGGTCGGCGAGACTCGAACTCGCACAGCTTTCGCCACTACCCCCTCAAGATAGCGTGTCTACCAATTTCACCACGACCGCGGTTTTTGCTGCTCAGATGGCATGAGGTACCTGTTAAGGCATTTGGCTTTCTGAACAGCTTTAGAGTTTACCCTGAAATGAAGCCGTTTCTCGCTGGCGGCTGCACGAAAACTCTTTGATTATTTGTTGGGAATCTGACCCGCACCCGAAACAGGGGCTGCAGGAGCCGAAGCAGGGGCACTCGGAGCTGCCGCACCGGGGATTTCACCAGCCGCACCAGGGGTGGGCGCAGCAGGCGTTGCAGGTGCACCCACGGCGGCGCGCTCGAGAAGGCTGCCGCCGCCCGCAGGCCGTGCATGGCTGAAGTAAGCCAGCAGCAGCGTGCATGCAAAGAACACAGCGGCGAGCACAGCCGTGGTGCGCGACAGGAAGTTCGCACTGCCACTGGCACCAAACAGGCTACCGGCACTGCCGCTACCGAAGGCGGCGCCCATGTCGGCACCCTTGCCGTGCTGGATCAGGATCAGGCCGATCATTGCCAGGGCTGCCAGCATCTGCACGCCGACCAGAAGGTTGAGGACCACGTTCATTCGTTCTTACTCCTAATTGATAGCAGCCGTTGCGCGTTCAGCGCGCAGCGGCAGAAATGATCTGCAGAAAATCGGGGGCCTTGAGCGACGCGCCACCGATGAGGCCGCCGTCGATGTCGGCCTGCGCAAGCAGTTCCGCGGCATTGGCCGCGTTCATGCTTCCGCCATAAAGAATGTTGATGCCAGCCGCATGCTCGCTCGCCGCATGGTGCAGCTGCGCTCGCAGCACGGCGTGCACAGCCTGCGCCTGCTCAGGCGTTGCCGTCTTGCCCGTGCCGATGGCCCAGACCGGCTCGTAAGCCACGACGATTTCGCTGATGCAGTGCCCATTGACATGGATCACCGCAGCCAGTTGGCGCTTGACGACCTCTTCGGTCTGCCCTGCCTCGCGCTGCGCCAGCGTTTCGCCAACGCAGACGATCGGCGTGATGCCGTTGGCCAGTGCCGCGGCCGCCTTCGCAGCCACGACCTCGTCAGTCTCACCGTGATACTGCCGACGCTCGGAGTGCCCGACGATGGCATAGCGCACGCCGAAATCCTTCAGCATCGCCGCCGACTGTTCGCCGGTGAACGCCCCTTGCGGGTGCGCCGAGACATCCTGCGCACCGAGCGCCATCGCCGCAGAGCCCGCCAGCAGCGACTGCAGCTGGGCGAAGTAAGGCGCAGGCACGCACAAGGCGACATCGCAACCCGCCGGGCTGGCAGCCAGGCCTTGTTGCAAGGCTTTCACCAGCGCTTCATTGGCGGCAAGGCCGCCATTCATCTTCCAGTTGCCGGCGATCAGTTTCTTCTTGGTTGTCATCGCGTTCTTCTTGTCACCATGTCAGCACGATCTTGCCGATGTGCTGGTTCGATTCCATCAGCGTGTGAGCCTGGGCTGCACCGCTCGGTTCACCCACTGCCGCAAAGGCGCTGTGAATCACAGGCTTGATCGCGCCGCTCTCCAGCAGCGGCCACACCTTCTCGCGCAGTGCCTTGGCAATGGCGCCCTTGAACGCCACCGGACGCGGACGCAATGTCGAGCCGGTGATCGTGAGCCGCCTGCGCAGCACGAGGCCCGCATTGATCTGGCTCTTCACACCACCCTGCACCGCAATGATCACGAGCCGGCCATCTTCGGCCAGGCACTCGATCTCGCGCGCCACGTAGTCGCCCGCGACCATGTCGAGCACCACATCCACACCCTTGCCACCGGTGAGCCTCTTCGCCTCTTCAACGAAATCGGTCGTGCGGTAGTTAATGGCGTGGTCGGCGCCGAGCTTCTTGCAGGCTTCGCACTTGTCGTCGCTGCCGGCCGTGACGATCACGATGGCACCCAGCGCCTTGGCGATCTGGATCGCCGTGACGCCGATGCCGCTCGAGCCACCCTGGATCAGCAGTGTCTCGCCCTTTTGCAGGCGACCGCGCTCGAACACATTGCTCCAGACGGTGAAGAAGGTCTCTGGCAGCGAAGCCGCATCGACGTCGCTCCAACCCTTGGGCACCGGCAGGCACTGCGCCACAGGCGCCACGCACAGCTCGGCATAGCCACCGCCCGCAATCAGCGCACAGACGCGATCACCGACCTTGAAACCCGCCTCGGCCAATGCCGCAGCATCGCCCGACACGATCTCGCCAGCCACCTCGAGGCCCGGCAGATCGGATGCGCCGGGCGGCACCGGATAGTTGCCCATCCGCTGCAGCACGTCGGGACGATTGACGCCACTCGCCGCAACGCGGATCAGCAGCTCGCCCGCACCCGCAACCGGATCGGGACGCTCTGCGACGCGCAGCACCTCGGGGGCGCCGAACGAAGTGATTTCAATGGCTTTCATGGTCTTTCGGCCTCCAACGCCCGCATGTGGGGCGAAGCTAGCTGTTCAAAAGATAGCAACGGCAGGGAAAACCTGCCGCTGCGCCCTTCTTACTCCTGAGGCTCGCGCGGGGCCTGCTGCTGCTCGCCGGCCGGAGCCTGCGATTGCTCATTGCGCGGCTGTTGCTGCTGGTCGTTGAAGCGCGGTGCGCGCTCGCCACGATCACCACCACGGTCGCCGCCGCGATCGCCACGGTCCGAACGCTCACGGCGGTCGCCGCCACGGTCACCGCGATCGCCGCGGTCTTCACGCGGCGGGCGCTCGCTGTATTCCATGCCAGCCGGACGCTCGGTCAGGGCCTTCATGGACAGCTTGACGCGGCCCTTTTCGTCGGTTTCCAGAACCTTGACCTTCACGATCTGGCCTTCGCTCAGATAGTCGGTCACCTTCTCGACGCGTTCGTGCGCGATCTGGCTGATGTGCAGCAGGCCGTCCTTGCCGGGCAGCAGGTTGATGAGCGCACCGAAGTCCAGGATCTTGGTGACCGGGCCTTCGTAGACCTTGCCGATTTCGACTTCGGCGGTGATCTGCTCGATGCGCTTCTTGGCCAGTTCGGCCTTTTCCGGATCGGTCGAGGCGATGGTGATGGTGCCGTCTTCGTCGATGTTGATCGTCGTGCCGGTTTCTTCCTGCAGGCCACGGATGACCGAACCGCCCTTGCCGATCACGTCGCGGATCTTCTCGGGGTTGATCTTCAGCGTGGTCAGGCGCGGCGCGAAGCTGGAGACTTCGGCCTTGGCTTCGCCCATCGCTTCCTGCATCTTGCCCAGGATGTGCATGCGCGCTTCCTTGGCTTGTGCCAATGCGACCTGCATGATTTCCTTGGTGATGCCCTGGATCTTGATGTCCATCTGCAGCGCGGTGATGCCGTTGGTCGTGCCGGCCACCTTGAAGTCCATGTCGCCCAGGTGATCTTCATCGCCCAGGATGTCGGTCAGCACGGCGAAGCGGTTGTCTTCCTTGATCAGGCCCATGGCGATACCGGCCACGTGCGCCTTCATGGGCACGCCGGCGTCCATCATCGAGAGGCAGCCGCCGCAGACCGAAGCCATCGACGACGAACCGTTCGACTCGGTGATTTCAGAAACCACGCGCACGGTGTACGGGAACTCTTCCTTCGACGGCAACACGGCGACGAGCGCGCGCTTGGCCAGGCGGCCGTGGCCGATTTCGCGGCGCTTGGTCGAACCCATGCGGCCCACTTCACCGGTGGCAAAGGGAGGCATGTTGTAGTGGAACAGGAAGCGGTCTTCGTACTCGCCCGCCAGCGCGTCGATGCGCTGTGCGTCACGTTCGGTGCCGAGCGTGGTGATGACCAGCGCTTGCGTTTCGCCACGCGTGAACAGGGCCGAACCGTGGGTGCGGGGCAGCACCGAGTTGCGGATTTCGATGGGGCGCACGGTGCGCGTGTCGCGGCCGTCGATGCGCGGCTCGCCCGACAGGATCTGGCTGCGCACGATCTTCGATTCGATGGCGAACAGCAGGTCATTGACCTTGCCTGCATCGAAAGGCTCGCCGCTTTCCTTCAGCGTGTTCATCACGCTGGCATTGGCTTCGCGCAGGGCCTGCGTACGGGCTTGCTTGCTGCGGATCTGATAAACGGCGCGCAGCTTTTCTTCGGCCAGGCCCTTGACCTTGGCGACGAAGGCTTCGTCTTCGGCGGGCGCTTGCCAGTCCCACACCGGCTTGCCGGCGTCACGCACGAGTTCGTGGATCGCGTTGATTGCGACGTTGGCTTGCTCATGGCCGAACACCACGCCACCCAGCATGATTTCTTCGCTGAGTTGCAGGGCTTCGGACTCGACCATCAGCACGGCGGCTTGCGTACCGGCGACGACAAGGTCCATCTGCGAATCCTTGCGGGCCGTCTGGCCCGGATTCAGCACGTACTGGCCGTTGATGTAGCCCACGCGGGCGGCACCGATCGGGCCGTTGAACGGCACGCCGGAGATCGAGAGCGCAGCGCTCACGCCGATCATGGCGGCGATGTCGGCATCGACTTCAGGGTTGAGCGACACGGTGTGGATGACCACGTGCACTTCGTTCAGGAAGCCTTCGGGGAACAGCGGGCGGATCGGACGGTCGATCAGGCGGCTGGTCAGCGTTTCGTGTTCGCTGGGCTTGGCTTCGCGCTTGAAGAAGCTGCCGGGGATCTTGCCGGCGGCATAGGTCTTCTCGATGTAGTCGACGGTCAGCGGGAAGAAGTCCTGGCCCGGCTTGGCGGTCTTGGAGGCGACCACAGTCGCCAGGATCACGGTGCCGTCGATGTCGACGAGCACGGCGCCGCTGGCCTGGCGTGCGATTTCGCCCGTTTCCATGACGACAGTCTTGTCACCCCATTGGAAGGACTTGATAACTTTGTTGAAGAGGCTCATGTTTGCTCCTGTTTTAGTAGCAGGCCACACAGGACCCGCAAAGGACGGAGGCTTCTCAGAACACGATGCCATTCCAGTGAAGCTCGGGACGAACTTCATTGGAATGACACAGCTTCGCTCTGTTTTGGCACTCCGAAAGTGGATCGCGAAGTAAAAAACGCCTGAGCTAGCGGACTAACCCAGGCGTTTTTTCATGCGATTCGGTTTACTTGCGCAGACCCAGCTTGGCGATCAGCGCGGTGTAACGGTCGGCGTTCTTGGACTTGAGGTAGTCGAGAAGCTTGCGACGGCGGCTCACCATGCGCAGCAGGCCGCGACGACCATGGTGGTCCTTGGCGTGCGTCTTGAAGTGGGGGGTGAGCTCGTTGATACGGGCGGTCAGCAGTGCGACTTGCACTTCGGGGCTGCCAGTGTCGTTGGCGGCGCGGGCGTTGTCTTTGACGACTTCGGCCTTGATGGAGGCTGCGATCATGTTGAATTTCCTTGTTCCGGGATGTTTGACTTGCGGTAAGCGCTGGAACTGCCCTCACCGTGCGCCTTGCGGCATGCAAAGCCTCGGGATTATAGCCCGAGCTGTGCTCACCCCCCAGGCTACGCGCACTTCGTGTCGCTTCTCCTTCCCTGCCGGGGGCAACACCAGCGGCCCGGCAGAGCCGGTTCCGCGGTGTTTCACGAAGGGGCCGTGACTTCGTCGGGCCGCGCGCCGGGTCTGCCGTCGAGGGACGCCAGGGCCACCGCACCCAGCACGCAGGCGGCTCCGCCCACCTGCGCCATGCTGATACTTTCACCCAGCCAGAGGGCCGCCAGTATCAGCGCGGAAACCGGCAGGATTGCCGTGAACAGAGCCGCTTCCGCCCCCTTCAGCCGCGCCGATCCGGCAAACCAGAGCACAAAACCCAGCACCGTCGGCACCAGCGCGTAGTAGGCGACGCCGACCAAGGCGGCCGTCGGCAACGGCTGCTCCCAGGCGCGCTCGAACAGCGCCGGAATCAGCGACAGCAGGAGCCCGAAGGCCGTCATCAACGTCGACAGCGCCAGCGGCCGCACCGGCACCCGCAGGCGCTTGTTGAGCAGGATGAACATCGCTTCGCAGACGACCGCGCCCAGTACCAGCAGATTGCCGACCATCGCGGCAGGGGATTTCGAGCCCCCTGCGGCGCCCTCCCCCGGCCAACTGATCGCCAGCACCCCCGCCGTCGCCAGCAGGATGCTGCCCACCAGATACCGCCCCGGCCGCTCGCGCAAGGCCAGCACCGCCACCAGCGCAGCAACCGCCGGCAGCGTGCCTGCCACCACGCCCGCGCTGGCGGCAGGCGCCCATCGAACGCCCAGGATCAGCAGCACCGTGTAGCCGACGCTGCCCAGCCCGGCCTGGCACAAGAGCAGCGCGAGGTCGCGCCGGTCCGGGCGAGGCCATGAGGTACGGGTCAGCCGCAGCAGCAGGAGAAACACCGGCAACGCCATCGCAAACCGCAGCGCCGTCGCCGTGAACGGCGGCAAGCCGCCGGCGATCACCTTGCTGGCGACCACGGTGCTGCCCACCGTGACCATCGCCAGGGCGCACAGCGCCATTCCCTTGAGCCGTTCCGACATGCATGACCTTTCGCTCTCGATGAAAGAAAGGTCGAGCTTCGCGGGCCGCTCGCGCCGCGTATTGAACGAAATTGCAGCCGGCCGGATCAGGCCTTGCGCGGCTGCGCCGCCAGCCAGTGGCGCAGGCGCTCCACGCCTTGCACCAGCCGCTGCGGGTCTTTGGAGGCAAAGCACCAGCGCAGCCAGCCCTGTGCCTCGGGTGCGAAGGCATTGCCCGGCGCGAGGCCCAGCCCCGCCTCGACCACCAGCCGCTTGGCGACGTCGAGCGAGTCGCCAAACCCTTCGAGCCGGAAGAAGGCGTACATGCCGCCCTTGGCCGATGCCACCTGCACGCCCGGCACGGCCGCCAGCAGCGGCACCAGCGTGTCGCGGCACAGCTTCAGGTGCGCCACCACGCGCGGCGTGATCTCGCCGGTGTGCGCGATGGCCGCGATGGCTGCACGCTGCGTGAACACGCTGGCGCACGAGGTGTTGAACTCGATCAGCTTGCCGATGCCCTCCACCATGGCGGGCGGCAACACCAACCAGCCAAGGCGCCAGCCGGTCATGAGGAAGCTCTTCGAGAAGCTGTGCGTGACGACCAGCCGATCGTCAGGCTTCGAAATGTCGAGGAAGCTCGGCGCGCAGCCATTGGGCGTTGGCTCGAAGTACAGCCGCTCGTACACCTCGTCGGCCAGGATCCAGGTGCCGGTCTGGCGGCAATGGTCGAGCACGGCCTGCTGCTCGTCGCGCGTCATGGTCCAGCCGGTCGGGTTGTTGGGCGCGTTGACGATCAGCAACTTGGTCTTCGAGGTGACCGCCGCGCGCAACGCGGCCAGGTCGAGCGTCCATTGCCCCGCCACCGGCACCAGCGGCACGGTGCGCACATGCGCGCCCATGATCGCGGGCTGCGCCGTGAGGTTGGGCCACACCGGCGTCACGGCGACCACGTCGTCGCCCGCATCGACCAGCGCCTGCACCGCCAGCATCAACGCGCTCACACCGCCCGAAGTCACGGCGATGCGCGAGGCATCGACCGCCGGGTGCAGCGCGCTGGTGTAGCGTGCGATGGCCTCGCGCAACTCGGGCAGGCCGAGGTTGTGCGCATAGAAGGTTTCGCCGCGCTGCAACGAGTCGATGGCCGCCTGCCGAATCACCTCGGGCGTGACCTCGTCGCTTTCGCCGAACCAGAAGGCCAGCACGTCGTCGCGGCCCATGCCGGCATTGGCGACTTCGCGGATCTTCGATGCTTCGAGGTTGTGGATGGCTTCACGCATGTCTTGTCGTCCTGTTCTTCGTCATCAAGGTCTCTTCATCTTGCACGAGGTGGGCAACTCGGCGCGCTCGGGGGCGATGGTCTTGATCACGCGAAAGCCGTAGCCCGAGCCTTCGACATCGAACTGCACGCCCGGCTTGCCCTGCCTGTCCATCACGCCCACCACGAGTTGCTGCTGGAACTGGTGGTCCGTCGCGCGCATGCGGCCGCGCTGGCCATACAGGCTGACATCGGCCTGCTCCAGCGCACGCGCCAACGCCACGGTGTCGACGCTGCCCGCACGCTCGACGGCCTGCACCAGCGACTCGATGAGCAATTGCAGCCGCATGTGCACGTAGTCGTCGGCGGGCTTCGGAAAGCGCGAACGGAAGGCGCGATAGAAAGCCTCCGACTGCGATGTCTGCACATTGGGCAGCCAGTCGGCCACCGCCACCACGCGGCCGATGCCCGCATCGCCGATGGCCGCGGGCGCACCGAGCGCGTTGCCGTAGAAGGTATAGAAGCTGCCGTTGAAACCCGCCTCGCGCGCGGCCTTCACGAGCAGCGTGAGGTCGTTGCCCCAGTTGCCGGTGATCACGGCCTGCGCACCGCTGGCGATGATCTTCGTGGCGTAGGGCGCGAAGTCTTTCACCTTGCCCATCGGATGCAGTTCGTCGCCGACGATCTCGACGTCAGGCCGCTGCACGCCGAGCTGCCGGCGCGATTCGCGCAGCACCGCCTGGCCGAAGCTGTAGTCCTGCCCGATCAGGTAGACGCGCTTGAGCGCCGCATCGTCTTTCAGCACGTCCATCAGCGCGGCCACGCGCATGTCGGCATGCGCATCGAAGCGGAAGTGCCAGAAGCTGCAGCGCTCGTTGGTGAGCACCGGATCGACCGCCGCGTAGTTCAGGAAGATCACGCGCCGCGCGGGGTCGCGCTCGTTGTTCTTGTCGATGGCATCGACCAGCGCCGCGGCAGTGGCCGACGAGTTGCCCTGCAGCACGATGCGCGCGCCGTCGTCCATGGCGGCGCGCAGAGCGGAAAGCGCCTCCTCGTTCTGCCCCTTGCTGTCGTAGCGGTCCAGTTGCAGGGGCCGCGCACCGCCGGGCAGCTTCACGCCGCCGCGCGCGTTCACGCGCTCCACCGCCCACAGCAGATTGCGAAACACCGCCTCGCCCGTGTTGGCAAACGGACCGCTCATGCTTTCGATCAACGCGAGGCGGATGGGCGCCGCTTGCGGTGCCTGCGCGAGCGCCGCGAAAGGCCTCGCGCATAGCGCCAGCGCCGCGAATTTCAAGGCCTGGCGGCGCCAAATAAAGGGGGGATTCATTGTCTTGAAACGCTTGCCGATGCGCCTAGATGAGGTGTCAAGCGGCACTCACGATTGAACGGCCGCGCAGTGTAAGGGACACACATTCCTTGTCCCCATTGTGTTCATCCAGGAGCTTTTCATCATGTTCTTCGCACCCACGCTTCGCACCGCCCGCTTCACGCCCCGCACGCACGACCACGCCTTCGAGCGCTTCGTGAACGACGCCTTCGCCGGTGCCCGCCGTTCCCCGCTCGTCGAGCAGGACGACAAGAGCTGGACCCTCTCGCTCGACGTGCCGGGCCTCTCGCGCGAAGACCTGTCGATCAGCATCGAAGGCGCCGTGATCCGCATCGACAGCAAGGTCGAAGCCAAGCGCCAGTTCAAGGCCGCCTACGAGCTGCCGCAGGACATCGACGTGGCCGCCAGCAACGCCAAGATCGAGAACGGCGTGCTCACGCTCAAGCTCGGAAAACTGGTGCCGGCAAGCCAAGCCTCTCAGTTGCAAATTGACTAACTTTGCGGATGCCCACAAGAGGAAAATGTTAGTAGCGGCTTGTTTTTGACATTAAACAAGCACCCTATTCACAATAGCGCCGGATAACGTCACATGATGTGACGTTTTCTTAGTACTTTCTTCTTCGTGGGCGTCTCGTAAACGCATCGAGTTCCCGACGGTGCGGATCGGGTGCCCCCAAAGGCACCATGAAAACGCACTTTCAGCCAGCCAACGACCACCATCGTTCCGACACGCTCCTGATCTTTCTGCCTGGCGCGTACCTCAAGCCCGAAGAATTCGAGCGCGAAGGCTTCATCAGCGCCGTGCGGGAGCGCCACCTCGCAGCCGACTCGCTGCTGGTCGACGCGGACGTTTCCTACTACTACGACCAGACGCTCAGCGAGCGCCTGCATGCGGACGTCATCGAGCCGCAGCGTGCCAAGGGCTACACCTCGATCTGGCTCGTGGGCATTTCCATCGGTGGCTTCGGCGCATTGATCCACGAACTGGCGCGGCCAGGTTCGGTCGACGGCATCGTGGCACTGGCCCCATACCTGGGCCGCCGGGTGCTCGGCGCGGAGATCAAGAAGGCCGGCGGCCTGCGCACCTGGCAGGCACCCACCGGGCCGCAGCCCGACGAAGAACCCGATCGCAAGCTCTGGCCCTTCTTCCAGCAGTACCTGGAGCCGCAGCCTTCCAAGGACCTGCCTCAGCTCTACCTGGGTTTCGGCCTGGCCGACCGCTTTGCCAGCAACCACAAGCTGCTGGCGGACGCCCTGCCCCCGGGGCGCGTGTTCACCACCGAAGGCGGCCACGACTGGCCCGAGTGGCGCCAGCTCTGGCGCAATGTGCTCGACGTGCTGCCGCTGCCTTCTTCGCGCGGCCGCATACGCAACCAGTCGGTTACGCGCTTTCCGGTAGCGACGCCTCGGCCGTCAGCGATGCCATCGGCCATCGCGGCCTGACGTCGAAGGCATAGCGCTCGCTGGCCTGCGACAGGCCCGATTGCAGCCGCATGGCAGCGGCCATGGCGATCATGGCGCCGTTGTCGGTGCACAGGTGCAGCTCGGGGTAGTGCACGCGCACCTTGCGCTTGGCACACGCGGCATTCAGCTGTTCGCGCAGGTTCTTGTTCGCCCCCACGCCACCGGCCACGACGAGCCGCTTGAGCCCCGTCTGGTCGAGCGCGGCGAGCGATTTCTTCAACAGCACCTCGACGATGGCCGCCTGCGTGGACGCCGCCAGGTCGGCCTTGTTCGCTTCGAGCTGATCGCCCAGCTTCTTCGCCTGCGTGAGCACGGCCGTCTTCAGGCCCGCAAAAGAAAAATCGAGATCGCCACTGTGCAGCAGCGGCCGCGGCAGCTTGAAGGCAGTGGCGCTGCCGCCTTCGGCCAGCTTCGCGAGCCAGGGGCCGCCCGGATACGGCAGGCCCATGAGCTTGGCGCTCTTGTCGAAGGCCTCGCCGGCCGCGTCGTCGATGGTTTCGCCGAGCAGTTCGTAGCGCCCCACGCCATCGACCCGCATCAGTTGCGTATGACCACCCGAGACCAGCAGCGCGACGAACGGAAACTCCGGCGGATCGGCGCTCAGGAACGGCGACAGCAGGTGCCCTTCGAGGTGATGCACGCCCAGCACCGGCTTGCCCAGCGCCACGCCCAGCGCGCAGGCCACGCCCGCGCCCACGAGCAGCGCGCCCGCGAGGCCCGGGCCGCGCGTGTAGGCCACCACGTCGATCTCGCCCAGCGAACGGCCCGCCTCGGCCATGACGGCCTCGGTCAATGGCAGCACGCGGCGGATGTGATCGCGGCTGGCCAGCTCGGGCACCACGCCGCCGTAGGCCTGGTGCATGGCGATCTGGCTGTGCAGCGCGTGCGAACGCAGCAGCGGCAGCGCGTTGCCGTGCGACTCGACCAGCGCCACGCCGGTTTCATCGCAGGATGATTCGATTCCCAACAAAAGCATGGCGCCGAGTGTAGGTGGCGCCTGCCGGGCACGCCCGCCAAGGGACAAGCGGCGCCCCGAGGCACGGATGTTGCAGTGACGCTGTGCCCCCTGCCCTTCGCGCGCTGCCTCACCATGAAATCCGGACTGAACTTTCTGATCGCCGCCCGCCGCTGCGAAATCGACGAGCTGGACCAGCTCGCCCGCACCAGCGACCTGGTCGGTGTGATCGGCCGGTTGGTCCATGCACTGCAGCGCGAACGCGGCATGTCGAACGTATTCCTGGCTTCGCGCGGCGGCCGCCTCGCCGACCAGCGCGATCCGCAGATCGCCGAATGCCTGTCGCTCGAACAGGAAGTGCGCGCCGGTTTCGACCAGCTCGAAACCGAGGCCCGGCACCGCGCCGGCCCCGGCAACGGTGCCCGCCTCTTCAGCCGCATCGCCTGGGTGTTGCCGGGGCTGGACGCGCTGCCCGCATTGCGCCGCCGCATCGGTGCGCTCGAACTGAAGCCGGCGCAAGCCACCGCCGCCTTCGCGAAGCTCATCGCGGGCCTGCTGTCGGTGGTGTTCGAAGCGGCCGATGGCGCGACCGACCCCGAAATCTCCCGCCTGCTGGTGGCCATGTTCAATTTCATGCAGGGCAAGGAGTTCGCGGGCCAGGAGCGCGCATTCGGCGCCGCCGCACTGGCGGAAGGCCGCAGCGACGAAGCACAGCGCCTGCAATGGCTGCACCTGATCGAATCGCAGGAGCGCTGCTTCCAGGTCTTCACCGATTTCTCGGACGCGGCACTGCTGGTGCTCTGGCGCGAGAGCCAGTCCGACGCCACGCTGGCCGAGCTGGAACGCATGCGCCGCATGGGCGCCACGTCCGCGCCGGCTGCGCCCGCGGGCATCGCCGGCACCCAGTTGAGCCAGACGTGGTTCGACTGCTGCACCCGCCGCATCGACGCCATGAAGACCGTCGAAGACCGCCTGGCCGCCGACCTGCGCGCGCTGTGCGGCCACAAGACCGCGCAGGCGCGCAGCGAGCTGCAGAAGTACCAGGAAGTGCTCGGCACCCTGGCACCACAGGCCGACAACAGCGCCATGTTCTTCGACGACGCCGACGCGCAGGCCGCCGCGCCCGCCCAGTTCGGCCGCCACCTGGAACGCTCGGTGCTCGACATGGTCCAGGAGCAGTCGCACCGGCTGCAAGCCATGGGCGACGAACTCGAAACCGTGCGTGCCTCGCTCAACGAACGCAAGATCGTCGAGCGCGCCAAGGGCCTGCTGATGGCGCACCGACGCCTGAGCGAAGAAGAGGCACACAAGATGCTGCGCCAGACCGCGATGAACCAGAACCGTCGCCTCGTCGATGTGGCCGAGTCGGTGCTGGCGATGGCCGACTACCTGCCGCTCGACACACCGCCCCCGCGCTGAAGGCCGAAGACGGTTCGAGTTGGTGCAGTGCACAACAAGCGTGCATCTCACGTCTCAAGAGGCCTCAGGCCCATGCCGCCCGCAACGGCCTTGCACCGCCAGCTACCCTTTTCATAGCAAATCAGGCATCCGTCAGCTTGGCACACAGCTTGCAACACTGAAGCCATAGACCACCAGGTCTCCAGGCAGGCGGCACCCAATGGCGGGTGTCACCCACCGAACCGGACAAAGGCGTCCTTATCCGCGGGGCTCGTTTTCGAGCAGCCCCGCGCGGTGAGGACGCCTTTCTTGTTTTTCGCTTTGCTTTTTCTTTGTCATCTGTCCCGCCTTCAACCGGAGCCCGCCCCATGACCGACCTGCTCAAAACCCGCCTCAGCCGACGCCGCGTCCTGCAAGCCGCCGCCATCGGCGCCGTGGGCATCGACCCCGCGCTGCGCGCCGCCGTCTGGGCCCAGGGCTCGGACAAGCCCGAAAAGGAAGAAGTGAAGATCGGCTTCATCCCGCTGACCGACTGCGCCAGCGTGGTCATGGCCTCGGTGCTGGGCATCGACAAGAAGTACGGCGTGAAGATCGTCCCCAGCAAGGAAGCGAGCTGGGCCGGCGTGCGCGACAAGCTGGCCAACGGCGACCTCGACATGGCCCACGTGCTCTACGGCCTGGTCTACGGCATGCACCTGGGCCTGAGCGGCCCGAAGAAGGACATGGCCGTGCTCATGACCCTCAACAACAACGGCCAGGCCATCACGCTGTCGAAGAAGCTGGCCGACAAGGGCGCGGTCGATGCCGCCTCGCTCGCCAAGCTCATCGCCAGCGAGAAGCGCGAATACACCTTCGCCCAGACCTTCCCCACCGGCACGCACGCCATGTGGCTCTACTACTGGCTCGCCTCGGCCGGCATCGACCCGTTCAAGGACGTGAAGAACATCACCGTGCCGCCGCCGCAGATGGTGGCCAACATGCGCGTGGGCAACATGGACGGCTATTGCGTCGGCGAGCCCTGGGGCCAGCGCGCCATCATGGACGGCATCGGCATCACGGCCATCACCACGCAGGACATCTGGAAGGACCATCCCGAGAAGGTGCTCGGCTGCACCGCCGACTTCACGAAGAAGTACCCCAACACCGCGCGCGCCGTGACCGCCGCCATCCTCGAGGCCGGCAAGTGGATCGACGCCGGCCTGCAGAACAAGAACAAGATGGCCGAGACCATCGCCGACAAGAGCTACGTCAACACCAGCGTCGATGCCATCAACCAGCGCATCCTGGGCCGCTACACCAACGGCCTGGGCAAGAGCTGGGACGACCCCAACCACATGAAGTTCTACAACGGCGGCGCCGTGAACTTCCCGTACCTGTCGGACGGCATGTGGTTCCTCACGCAGCACAAGCGCTGGGGCCTGCTGAAGGACCACCCCGACTACCTGAAGGTGGCCACCGAGATCAACCGCATCGACATCTACAAGCAGGCCGCCGCCGCCACGCAGACGCCGGTGCCCAAGGACGCGATGCGCACCAGCAAGCTGTTCGACGGCTCGGTGTGGGACGGCAAGGACCCGAAGAAATACGCCGATTCGTTCAAGCTTCATGCATAGGGAGAACAACATGGTCAGTGCCGTCTTTCATTCGCCCCTGGATACGTCCCTTGCGCCCCCTCTTCAGCGTACGGGAGAGGGCAGGAGCGAGGGTGTGCCCCGCGCCGAGGTTGCCCCCCACCCCAACCCTCTCCCAAAGAAGGAGAGGGAGCAGAAGCAACGCGCGCCGATCGACCTGCGTGCCTTCTGGATGCGCGTGCTGCCGCCGCTCGCCGGCTTCGGCCTGCTGGTGCTGATCTGGGAACTGGTGGCCATGAACAGCAC
This sequence comes from Variovorax sp. VaC1, assembly GCF_043658315.1. Classification (NCBI taxonomy): domain Bacteria; kingdom Pseudomonadati; phylum Pseudomonadota; class Betaproteobacteria; order Burkholderiales; family Comamonadaceae; genus Variovorax; species Variovorax sp. VaC1. The sequence continues at coordinate 60,955 of NZ_JBIGLT010000006.1, forward strand.
CACCGGCTTTCCCACGCCGTATGCCACCTGGCAACAGGCGCTCACGGTGTTCAGCGATCCGTTCTACAGCAAGGGCCCGAACGACCAGGGCGTGGGCTGGAACGTGCTGTCGTCGCTGCAGCGCGTGGCGCTGGGCTTCGGCCTGGCGGCGCTGGTGGGCATTCCGGCGGGCTTTGCCATCGGGCGCTTCGAGTTTCTCTCGCGCATGTTCAATCCGCTGATCAGCCTGCTGCGCCCGGTGTCGCCGCTGGCCTGGCTGCCCATCGGCCTGCTGGTGTTCAAGGGCGCCAACCCGGCCGCCATCTGGACCATCTTCATCTGCTCGATCTGGCCGATGGTCATCAACACCGCCGTGGGCGTGCAGCGCGTGCCCAGCGACTATATGAACGTGGCGAAGGTGCTGAACCTGAGCGAATGGAAGATCCTCACCAAGATCCTCTTTCCCGCCGTGCTGCCCTACATGCTGACCGGCGTGCGGCTCGCGGTCGGCACCGCATGGCTGGTGATCGTGGCGGCCGAGATGCTGACCGGCGGCGTCGGCATCGGCTTCTGGGTGTGGGACGAGTGGAACAACCTCAACGTCGCCAACATCATCATCGCGATCTTCGTGATCGGCATCGTCGGGCTGGTGCTGGAGTTCGCGCTCATCAAGCTGGCCACCGCGTTCACGTTCGAAGAGGTGAAGTCATGAATGATGACTCGAAGTACATCGAGATCCACGGCGTCGAACAGGCCTTCAAGACACCCAAGGGCCGCTTCCTCGCGCTGCGCGACATTCACCTGAACGTGGCCAAGGGCGAGTTCATCACGCTGATCGGCCACTCGGGCTGCGGCAAGTCGACGCTGCTGAACCTGATCGCCGGGCTCACCACGCCCACCGAAGGCGTGCTGCTGTGCGCCAACCGCGAGATCAAGGGCCCCGGCCCCGAGCGCGCGGTGGTGTTCCAGAACCATTCGTTGCTGCCCTGGCTGACCTGCTTCGAGAACGTGTACCTCGCGGTCGAGCGCGTGTTCGCGGCCTCGGAAACCAAGGCCCAGCTGCGCGAACGCACCGATGCCGCGCTCGCACTGGTCGGCCTCACACCCGCCGCGCAGAAGCGCCCCGGCGAAATCTCCGGCGGCATGAAGCAGCGCGTGGGCATTGCACGCGCGCTGTCGATGGAGCCCAAGGTGCTGCTGATGGACGAGCCCTTCGGCGCGCTCGACGCCCTCACCCGCGCCAAGCTGCAAGACGAGCTGCTGGCCATCGTGCAGAAAACGCAGAGCACCGTCGTCATGGTCACGCACGACGTCGACGAGGCTGTGCTGCTGAGCGACCGCATCGTGATGCTCACCAACGGCCCGGCCGCCACCATCGGCGACGTGCTCGCGGTGGACATCGCCCGTCCGCGCAACCGCGTGGCGCTGGCCGAAGACCCGGCCTACGTCCATGCCCGCAAGGCCGTGATCGACTTTCTCTACACGCGCCAGGCGCATGTGGAAAAGACCGCCGCCTGAAGCCGTTCGTCCGCAGGAGCACAACACCATGGACATGCGCGTGAAGAAACAGAAGCTCGTGATGGTCGGCAATGGCATGGCCGGCGTGCGCACCATCGAGGAGCTGCTGAAGGTCGAGCCCGACCTCTACGACATCACCGTGTTCGGCGCCGAGCCGCACCCGAACTACAACCGCATCCTGCTGTCGCCCGTGCTGGCCGGCGAGCAGACGGTGGACGAGATCATCCTCAACCCCTGGAGTTGGTACGAAGAGAACGGCATCACGCTGCATGCCGGCAAGAAGGTGGCGTCGGTCGATCGCGTCAAGCGCATCGTGCGCGCCGAGGACGGCACCGAGGCCGCCTACGACCGCCTGCTGTTGTGTACCGGCTCCAACCCCTTCATGCTGCCCGTGCCCGGCGCGAAGCTCGACGGCGTGATCGCCTACCGCGACATCGCCGACACGAACCTGATGATCGAAACCGCCAAGACGCACAGGCATGCGGTGGTCATCGGCGGCGGCCTGCTCGGGCTCGAAGCCGCCAACGGTTTGATGAAGCGCGGCATGCAGGTCACGGTCGTGCACGTCATGCCCTGGCTCATGGAACGCCAGCTCGACGAGGTGGCAGGCAAACTGCTGCAGAAGTCGCTGGAAGACCGCGGCATGAAGTTCCTGATGGGCGCGCAGACGCAGGAACTCGTTGGCGACGCGGACGAAGGCAAGGCCGGCCGCGTCAAGGCGATCCGCTTCAAGGACGGCACCGAAGTCCCCACCGACCTCGTCGTGATGGCCGTGGGCATCCGCCCCAACACCACGCTGGCCGAGAGCATGCGGCTGCACGTCAACCGCGGCATCGTGGTGACCGACACCATGCAGACCGTGACCGATGCGCGCATCTACTCGGTGGGCGAATGCGCGGCGCACCGGGGCATCGCCTACGGCCTCGTGGCACCGCTGTTCGAGCAGGCCAAGGTGGCGGCCAACCACCTGGCGCTGTTCGGCATCGGCCGCTACACGGGCTCGCTCACATCGACCAAGCTCAAGGTCACGGGCATCGACCTGTTCAGCGCGGGCGACTTCCAGGGCGGTGAAGGCAGCGAAGAGATCGTGATGAGCGACCCCTTCGGCGGCGTCTACAAGAAGCTGGTCATCAAGGACGACAAGCTGGTCGGCGCCTGCCTCTACGGCGACACGGTGGACGGCAGCTGGTACTTCAAGCTGCTGCGCGACGGCCGCAGCGTGCACGACATCCGCGACAAGCTGATGTTCGGCGAATCGAACATCGGCGACACCGGCCACGAGGGCCACAGCAAGGCCGCGAGCATGCCCGACGATGCCGAGGTCTGCGGCTGCAACGGCGTGAACAAGGGCACCATCTGCAAGGCCATCAAGGACAAGGGCCTGTTCACGCTCGACGAAGTGAAGAAGCACACCAAGGCCAGCGCAAGCTGCGGCTCGTGCACCGGCCTGGTCGAGCAGATCCTGATGTTCACCGCCGGCGGCGACTACTCCGCCACGCCCAAGAAGAAGGCCGTGTGCGGCTGCACCGACGTGAGCCACCAGGACGTGCGCGACGCGATCCGCAAAGAGCACTACCTCACGCACGACGAGGTGTACCGCAACCTCGGCTGGCGCACGCCCAACGGCTGTGCCACCTGCCGCCCGGCCATCAACTACTACCTGATCAGCACCTGGCCCAAGGAGGCAAAGGACGATCCGCAGAGCCGCTTCGTCAACGAGCGCAGCCACGCCAACATCCAGAAGGACGGCACCTACTCGGTCATCCCGCGCATGTGGGGCGGCCACACCACGCCCGACGAACTGCGGCGCATTGCCGATGCGGCCGACAAGTACAAGATCCCGACCGTCAAGGTCACGGGCGGCCAGCGCATCGACCTGCTGGGCGTGAAGAAGGAAGACCTCGAAGGCGTGTGGAAAGACATCGGCATGCCCAGCGGCTTTGCCTACGCCAAGTCGCTGCGCACGGTGAAGACCTGCGTGGGCAGCGAGTGGTGCCGCTTCGGCACGCAAGACTCCACGCAGATGGGCAAGGACCTGGAGCGCGCGCTGTGGGCCATGTACTCGCCGCACAAGGTCAAGCTGGCCGTGTCGGGCTGCCCGCGCAACTGCGCCGAAGCCGGCATCAAGGACGTGGGCGTGATCGGCGTCGACTCGGGCTGGGAGCTGTACGTGGGCGGCAACGGCGGCATCAAGACCGAAGTGGCGCAGTTCCTCGTGAAAGTGAAGACCAGCGAGGAAGTGATGGAGTACGCCGGCGCCTTCCTGCAGTTGTACCGCGAGGAAGGTTGGTACCTGGAGCGCACGGTGCACTACATCTCCCGCGTGGGGCTCGATTACGTGAAGAAGAAGATCCTCGAAGACGCCGAAGGCCGCAAGGCGCTGTGGGAGCGGCTGCAGTTCGCGCTCGACGGCGAACCCGATCCGTGGTTCGAGTCGGCGCAGGCGTCGGTCGACGTGCGGCAGTTCACGCCGATCGCGGCATGAGCGGAGTGCGTGGTTTGAAACGACGTGTCTTCATCGCTTCCGCGGCACTGGCCAGCGTGGGGGTCCGCGCGCAGGTGGCGGACCTCAACGACGCCATCAACAAGGCGGGCCGCCAGCGCATGCTGTCGCAGCGCGCGAGCAAGGCCTATCTGGCACTGGTGCAGAACGTCGAGTCGCGCAATGCGCAGCAGGTGCTGGACCGGTCGATCGTGCTGTTCGAACGCCAGCTGGCCGAGCTCAAGACCTTCGCGCCCAGCCCCGCCATTCGCGGCACCTACGACGCGCTCGGCGGCGCATGGAACGACTTCAAGCGCGAGCTGACCGGCACCGCGCCGAGCCGCGACGAAGCCGCACAGGTCGTCAAGCTCGACGCCGCCGTGCTCGCACTCGCACACCAGGGCACCACGCAGTACGAGGCGGCCTCGGGCAAGCCGGTGGGCCGCCTGGTCAACATCGCGGGCCGCCAGCGCATGCTGTCGCAACGCATGGCCAAGTTCTACCTGGCTGGCGCCATGCGCATCGACCCGGCTGGCAGCGTGGTCGAGATCGGCAAGGCGCGCACCGAGTTCGTTGCCGCGCTTGAGCTGCTGCGCAACGCCCCCGAGGCCACCGCGCAGATCAAGGAAGAACTGGTGCTGGCGGATGCGCAATGGATGTTCTTCAACCGTGGCCTGCAGCGCCTGGAAGGCGCCGGCACGTCGCCCGGCCTGATGTCCGACGTGTTCGTCACCAGCGAGAACCTGCTGGCGATCATGGACCGCGTGACCGGCCTGTACGCCGACCTCAAGACCTAAGGAGGCCCCATGAGCGAATGGAAAGTCATCTGTCGCATCGACGACATCCCGGTGCTCGGCGCACGCCGCGTGGCACGGCCCACGGGCGTGGACGTCGCGGTGTTCCGCAATGCCGCAAACGAGGTGTTCGCGCTGCTCGACCGCTGCCCGCACAAAGGCGGCCCGCTGAGCCAGGGCATCGTGTTCGGCAACAGCGTGGCCTGCCCGCTGCACAACTGGGCGATCGGGCTGGACGACGGCTGCGCGAAATCGCCCGACGAAGGCTGCACGCCGCGCTTTGCGGTGAAGCTCGAGGATGGCGTGGTGCATCTCGATGCGCGCGAACTGGCGACGCATGCGGTGGACCTGCCGCGTCCTGTCGCCGGGCCGAAGGCTTTCGCGGTCTTGTCCCCTCTCCCTCTGGGAGAGGGCTAGGGTGAGGGCCGCGGCGTGAGCACGGGCAACAGCGTGTCCTTGGGGCACGCCGCGAGCCCCCACCCCAACCCTCCCCCGGGAGGGGAGGGAGCGATGCGAGAGACCCGCTCTACCTGCCCCTACTGCGGCGTGGGCTGCGGCGTCATCATCGAATCGAGCGGCGACGAGATCACCGGCGTGCGCGGCGACCCCGACCACCCCGCCAACTTCGGCCGCCTCTGCACCAAGGGCTCGACGCTGCACCTCACGGCCAGCGCCACGGTCACGCGCCAGACCCGTCTGCTGCAGCCGATGCAGCGCACCGCGCGCGGCGACGCGCCGATGGTGATCTCGTGGGACACCGCGCTCGACAACGCCGCCGGCAAGTTCGCGCAGGTGATCCACGACCACGGCCCCGACGCGGTCGGCTTCTACGTTTCGGGCCAGCTGCTGACCGAGGACTACTACGTCTTCAACAAGCTCGCCAAGGGGTTGGTCGGCACCAACAACATCGACACCAACTCGCGCCTGTGCATGAGCAGCGCGGTCGCCGGCTACAAGCAGACGCTGGGTGCCGATGCGCCGCCGGCCTGCTATGACGACCTGAAGCACGCGCAGTGCCTCTTCATCGTGGGCAGCAACACGGCGTGGGCGCACCCGATTCTGTTTCGCCGCATCGAGGACGCGAAGGCGGCCAACCCGGCCCTCAAGATCATCGTGGCCGACCCGCGCCGCACCGACACGGTCGAGATCGCCGACCTGTTCCTGCCGATCCAGCCCGGCACCGACGTGATGCTCTTCAACGGCATGCTGCACCTGATGCTGTGGGAAGGCTGGATCGACACGGCCTACATCGCGGCCCACACCAACGGCTTCGATGCACTGAAGGCGACGGTGCGCGAATGCACGCCCGACAAGGTGGCGCAGGTGTGCGGCATCGGCAAGGACGACCTGCTCGAGGCAGCGCGCCTCTTCGCCACCTCGCCCGCCACGCTGAGCCTGTATTGCCAGGGCCTGAACCAGTCGTCGAGCGGCACCGCGAAGAACGCGGCGCTGATCAACCTGCACCTGGCGACCGCGCAGATCGGCAAGCCGGGCGCCGGCCCGTTCTCGCTGACCGGCCAGCCCAACGCGATGGGCGGGCGCGAAGTCGGCGGCCTTGCCAACCTGCTGAGCGCGCACCGCGACCTGGCCAACCCGCAGCATCGCGCCGAAGTTGCGGCGCTGTGGGGCGTGCCCTCGGTGCCCGAGAAGCCCGGCAAGACGGCGGTCGAGATGTTCCAGGCCGCCGCCGATGGCGAGATCCGCGCGCTGTGGATCGCCTGCACCAACCCCGCCCAGTCGATGCCCGACCAGGCCACCGTGCGCCGCGCGCTCGAACGCGCCGAATTCGTCGTGGTGCAGGAAGCCTTTGCCACCACTGCCACCTGCGCCTTCGCCGACCTGCTGCTGCCCGCCACCACCTGGGGCGAGAAGGAAGGCACCGTGACCAACAGCGAGCGCCGCGTCTCTCGCGTGCGCCCGGCCGTCGCGGCACCGGGCGCGGCGCGCAACGACTGGTCGATCGCGGTGAGCTTCGCGCGGCGGCTCGAAGTGCTGCTGGGCCTTCGCAAGCCCACGCTGTTCCCTTACGAGACCGCCGAATCGGTCTGGAACGAACACCGCGAATCCACACGCGGGCGCGACCTCGACATCACCGGCATGAGCTACGCCATGCTGGAGGTCGCCGGCCCGCAGCAATGGCCGCTGAAGGAAGGCGAAAGCACCGGCCGCGCGCGCCTCTACGAAGACGGCGTGTTCCCCACGCCCGATGGCCGCGCCCGCTTTGCCGATACCGTCTACAAGCCCGTGGCCGAAGCGCGCGAGGCCCGCTACCCCTTCTCGCTCAACACCGGCCGCCTGCGCGACCAGTGGCACGGCATGAGCCGCACCGGCACGGCCGGCCGCCTGTTCGGACATGTGTCCGAGCCGGTGGTGCAGATGCATGCGCAGGACATGGCGCGGCGCCAGCTCAAGGAAGGCGAGCTGGTGCATGTGACGTCCAAACGCGGCTCGATCCTGCTGCCCGCGCGCGCCAGCGCCGAGCTGGGCCTGAGCCAGGCCTTCATCGCCATGCACTGGGGCGAGGAATACCTGAGCGGCTGTTCGTCCAGCGGCACGCGGCTGGCCGGCATCAATGCGCTGACAACGCCGGCCTACTGCCCCACGTCGAAGCAACCCGAGCTGAAGCACACGCCGGTGAAGATCCTCAAGGCCGAGCTTCCGTGGTCGTTGCTGGGCATGGCCTGGCTGCCTGCCGACAGCGCACTGAGCGCACACCGTGCGTTACAGCCGCTGATGGCGTTGTTTCCGTTCGCGACCTGCGTGCCGTTCTCGGGCAACACGCCGGGCGCAGAGCGCAGCGGCATCCTGTTTCGCGCCTCTGCGCACGATGCACCGGCCGATGCGCTGCTGGTGCAGATCGAAGTCCTGCTCGGCCTGCAAAGCTTCGACACCCTGCGCTATGCCGACCGCCGCCGCGGCCAGCGCCGTTCGGTACGGCTCGTGCGCCGCAGCGACGACAGCGCGGGCCTCGAAGCCTTCCTGCTCGCCGGCGACACCAGCGCCGAAGCCTGGATCGCCACGCTGCTGCGCGAGGAACTGCCCGCACAGAGCTACGGCCGCCTGCTGCTGTCGCCCGGCGCGCGGGCGCCGCTGGCGGTGCAGTCGCGCGGCAAGCCGGTGTGCACCTGTTTCAACGTGACCGACCTGGCCATCGAGGCGGAACTTGGCCGGTGCAATGGCACACCCGATGAGCGGCTGGCGGCGCTGCAGGGGGCGCTGAAATGCGGCACGAACTGCGGGTCGTGCATTCCGGAACTCAAGCGGATGGTGCGGGCGACGCCGGCAAAGGCCGAAGCCGGAGCCATGGCGGTGGCGCCATGACCCCATGTCTTGCTCCCTCCCCTCCCGGGGGAGGGCTGGGGTGGGGGCAAGCGGCGCATCCATCGCGCGCCCTGCCCGCCCCCATCCTGACCTTCCCCCGGAGTGGGAAGGGGCAAGACAGAGGCATAAGCCGACTCACATTCCGGCATAAGCGTTGCAGGACAATCCGCACACCCATGGGAATCAGCCAATACATCAAGGAAATCGGCCGCGGCGCGCGAGGCGCCAAGCCGCTCACGCGCGAACAGGCCACCGACCTGTTCGGCCAGGTGCTGGACGGCACCGTCACCGACCTGGAGATCGGCGGCTTCTGCCTGGCCATGCGCATCAAGGGCGAGACGCCGGAAGAAATGGCCGGCTTCCTCGACGCCACGCATGCGCGGCTGCACCACATTCCCGCCACCGACCGCCCACTGATCGTGCTGCCCAGCTACAACGGCGCGCGCAAGCTGCCGGTGCTCACGCCGCTGCTGGCGCTGCTGCTGGCGCGCGAAGGCCTGCCGGTGCTGGTGCATGGCAGCGCGAGCGAAACCTCGCGCGTGCTGGCGTCGAACGTGCTCGCGGCGATGGACATCCCGCCGCTCACGGCCATCCGCCCCATCGCACCTGGCGAAGTGGCCTTCGCCCCCACCGAGCTGCTGAACCCCGCGCTGAAGCGCCTGCTCGACGTGCGCCGCGTGGTCGGCCTGCGCAACCCGGGCCACAGCGTGGTCAAGCTGATGCAGCCCACGGCCGGCCCCAGCGTGGTGGTCGCGAGCTACACGCACCCCGAATACGCCCGCACCATGGGCGAGACCTTCGAGCTGATGGGCATGACCGCCCTGCTCTCGCGCGGCCTCGAAGGCGAGGTGGTGTCCGACCCGCGGCGCACCGCGCAGATCGACGGCTTCGTGCGCGGCGCGCGCACCGAACTTCAGGCGCAGGCCAGCGGCACCGCCGCCGACGTGCCGGGCCTGCCGAAAGAAATCGACGTTGCCACCACGGCCGGCTACACGCGCCGCGTGCTGAGCGGCGAGCTTCCCGTGCCCGAGGCCATCGCCACGCAGGTCAGGCACATCGCGCAACTGGCATCCCACGCATGAGCACCACGGTGCGGCACACGAAGGCTATCCAATGAACACCTCTTCCGCCCTCATCACCGGACGCTGCACGCTGGTAGGCGCCGGCCCCGGCGACCCGGAACTGCTGACCCTGAAAGCCGTCAAGGCGATCCAGGCAGCCACGGTGCTGCTGGTGGACGACCTCGTGAACGACGAGATCCTGGCTTACGCGCGGCCCGGCGCACGCATCGTGCACGTGGGCAAGCGCGGCGGCTGCAAGAGCACGCCGCAGGCCTTCATCGAACGGCTGATGATCACCGCGGTGCGCGAAGGCGAGACCGTGGTGCGGCTCAAGGGCGGCGACCCTTTCATCTTCGGCCGCGGCGGCGAAGAGGTGACGCACCTGCGCGAAGCGGGCATCGAATGCGCGGTGGTCAACGGCATCACCGCCGGCCTGGCCGCCGTGACCTCGCTGGGCGTGCCGCTCACGCACCGCGACCACGCGCAGGGCGTGGTGTTCGTCACCGGCCACGCCAAGACCGGCGCCGGTGCCGCCGAAGACCCGACCGACTGGCGCGCCCTGGCCGCGACCGCGTACAACGCGCGGCTCACGCTCGTGATCTACATGGGCGTGGCGGGCGCCGGCCACATCGAACGCGAACTGCTGCAGGGCCTGCCCGGCGACACGCCGGTGGCGGTGATCCAGCATGCGAGCCTGCCGCACCAGCGGCACATTGCGACCACGCTCGACAAGCTGCAGAGCGGCATCGCCGACGCCGGCCTTGCGAGCCCGGCGGTGATCGTGGTGGGCGACGTGCTGCGCGGGCTGGCCGCCGCGGCGCTGCCGGTGCCGCAAGCGGCGGACCGCTTCGGCACCTGACTACGCCGACGCGCGGCGCCGCTCACCCGAGGTACGGGTGCTCCGCCGGGAACAGTGCCCGCTTGACGAACCTGCGCCACTGCGCAGGTGCGCGATCACCCAGCACGATCAGCCCCGCGCTGTAGGCCTGGGCCCGGTACTGCACCGTCAGGCCCGCGATCGCGTCTTCGGCACGACGCGCATCCTGCGTGGTCTTGAGCACGGTCACGAATTCACGCACCTTGCGCGCGTCTTCGGGCGACATGTACTTGAGCAACTCCATCGGCTTGTCGGCAGACCGTCCGTGCTTGATCGCCAGCCCGATGGCGGGAAGCAGCGCGTCGAAGTCGTTGACCGTGATCGAAGGAGAGGCCTCCAGCGCCTTGGCCACCTGTTTCTGGTTCGCACCGTCGGATGCGCCGATGAGCACCAGCAGCCGAACCGGCGGTTGCGTTCCCGACGTGGCGAGTCCGAAGGCCTTGTCCAACTGCCCCTTGCTCATGGCGATGTAGCCGAACGCGGAGCTGTCCGGCGGAATGTCCTTGCCGGTCTCCAGGATCTGCTGGATCTGCAGGAAGCTCGACTTGCCCCGGAGATCGTCGAGCGATGCCGACTCACCCTGTTCGACACGCCGGATGCGCGCAAGGTCGTCGGTGGTGACGGTGCTGAGGAACGGCGCCTTGGCGCCGGCGCGTTCATAGGCCCGCCGCGCTTCGGGCCAGGCCTGCTCGCCAGCCCACGCATGACCCGCGGCATAGGCAAACCAGGCGCTGTCGGGATGCTCGGCGGCACCCTTCTTGAACGCGACGTCCTTGGCGGCTTGGTCGCTCATGCAGCGCACCACCAGGTAGCCCAGGTCGCTCACGCCCGGGTTCGCCCGCGCCAGCGCGCGATGCCGTTCGCAGATGCTTTCGCGCGCTTCAGGCGAGCTCGCAAGGTTCTGTTGCTCGCGCAGCGAGACGACCTCCAGCGGCGCACGCGCCACGCGCTCGTCGACGATCTGCGCATAACTCTCGGGAGCCTGCTGCTCGGCCGCCGCCAGCCATTCGAGCAGGTAGGCCGACTGGCCCGAATCCCACTTGCCGTGCGCCTCGATCAGCGCCTTGCGGTCGCTCTCGGCATCCACCATGTTCAGGTTGTTGTTGGCTGAGCGGGTTTCCGGGCCGCTGACGACCGAGCGCGTACCGCCACCACTGCCCTTGCTGGTGGTGATCTGCCGGGGCGGCGGTTCGAACAGCGCATCCGCGGACTGCGTCGACCAGCGAGGCGCGCCGAGCTTTCTCTCGGGCGGCTGGGTTGCCTGCCCATACACCGCCGTCCACGCGACCATCGGCGCCGCCCCGGCCACGTTATAGACATAGCGCACCCCGATCAGCTCCGGGTTGGCCGAGAACGATTCGATCTCCTGCCCCTCGACCGTGCGCGCGCCCAGCGTGATCTTCTTGTCGGCCTCCACCTCGAAGGTGCGCTTGCCGCCCGGTGGCAGCGTCGCGCTGCTGCCGCCAACGCGCACCTTCACCTCGCGGTCGAGCCCGTTGTAGGCAACCACGCTGGCGCTGCCCAGCGTGGTGCTGATGCCCATGAGGCTCGCGATCACGCCACCGGCCACGGCCAGCCGCGCGGCGCCGGCCCACCAGCCGTCGGCCGTCTGGAAGCGCGACCACGCATCGAGCTTTTTCTGGCGCGGGCGCTCCTGCCCGTTCGTCAGCGTGGCGTAGGTGCCCGGCAACACCGGCGCGGGCGGCACCTCGCCGGCCGGCGCCTGCGACAGGGCCACGTCGCCCAGCCGCGCCTCGGTGCGCAGCAGCTGGTCGAGTGCCGCGCGCCGCAGGCTGCCGAGCGCACGCACCATCGGCCGGACCCAGCTGTCCGAGGCCTTGAGCCACTCGTTGATGTTCTCGCGCGTGGGGTAGCCGAAGTTGAATTCGCCCACCATCGCCGACCAGCTCTCGTGCCCCATGAGGGCCAGCGCATCGGGGCCGGCCTCGATGCCAGGCGCATCTTTCGCGATCTCGGCCATGCCGGTGAAAAGCGCGCTCGCGTTCGCCACCACGCGCTGGGCCTCGGCCTCGTTGGTCTTGCGCTTGGCGGTGACCATGGCCAGCGTGTTGAGCATGGCCGACTGCAGGTCGATCAGGTTCGCTTCGACGTGCTCGGCGTAGTGCAGCAGCCGCAGCTGGGCCAGCCAGCCGGCCTCCCATTCGGGCCCGAGCACCGCGGCCAGCGCGCGTGCGGTGGAGCGGCAGAGGCGGTCGTGCGTTTCGAGTTCGCGCTCGACCTCGGCGATGTCGCGCGCCACCTCGTCGATGGCACCCGCCAACTCGCGCTTCTTGATGGCCTTGCCGCGATGCTCCAGGCGCGGCCCTTCGCTGCGGGCGATGCCGTCCTGCACCGCCACCAGCGCGGCGCGCTCGTGCAGCAGCGCATCGAGCCGTTCGAGCGCGCCCGACAGCGATTCCGGATAGAGCCCGGGCAACGCGGCCGCAGCCTGCGAGGCACCGATGCGGTCGAACAGTTGTTCGGCCGTGTGCTGCGATCGGGTGACGGCCCGCCCGAGGTACACGCCGCGGTAGCGCCGCTTGTACGACTCGCGGTTGTATTCGGCGTCGAGCGCCTCCTGCATGGCTTCGCGCGTGGCGGTCTCTGGCGGCGGAACGACGTGGCTGATGAGTTCACGGCAGTTCCGCTCGCGAAAGGCCTGGGCTTCGTCGAACAGCGCCCAGGCGGAGTCTTCGCAGGCTTCGGCCGCCAGGTAGACCTTCTTCGCGTTGTCCTCGCGCTCATGGCTGGCCGGGTGCGTGGCCCACATGCGCGACACCGACACCCGGTCGCGCTTGAAGATGCGATGCGCGGCCGGGCCGTCCGCCGGCACGGGTGGTGGCACGCCATAGCCGGGGTCGTCGTAGATCACCCGCAGCTTCTGCAGGATGGTCGACTGGAGGTCGTAGAGGTCTGGCGCCGCACGGCCCTTGTGCAACTGCTGGTTGGCGAATTCGAGGGTTCGGTCCCAGGCGGCGTCGGCGGCCTGCATCTTGTAGAGCGCGTCGATCAGCGCATCGCTGCCCGCCAGGCTCACCGACACGCGGTCGGCCTGGAACTCCATCTCGCGCGACAGGGCGCGGTCGGCCAGCACCACGACGCGGAACAGGCTGTCGACCACCGAGCGGATCGACCACACCAGCAGCGAGAACAGCCAGCCGATCCAGGCAATGCGCACGTCGGTGCGCGAGAGGCCTTCGAGAAAGCGGTCGAGCCCGTCGCGCTTGGCCACGATGTGCGCCGCGATCTGCTGCGCCAGGTACACCCAGCGGCCGACCGCCATGCTGCGCTGCGCGAAGTGCCCGAACTCGTGCGCCAGCACCGCCTTGAACTCGGAGACGGTCAGCACGTTGACCAGCGGCAGGCCGATCTCGAGGTTCTTCTTCGACGGAAGAAAGAAGTTGAGCAGCGAGAGGTCGTAGAACACCGCCGCATTGACCCGCGACGACACGTACACCTTGGCGGGCCGCGGTGCGCGGGCTTCGTCGGCGAGCCGGTGGAGGAAGGCAAAGAGCCGGGGCTGCTCGGCCGCGGTGATCTCGGTCAGGCCGCCCATCTGTCCGCGCCGCACGAACACCAGCGCCTTCAGCATGAACACCGCGAGGAACGCCGCGCCCAGGCCCACGAGCGTCAGAAGCATTCCGTCGCGCGAGCCGTAGATCGAGGCACGTATGGAAAAGTACGCTTTCCAGGCCAGCCAGCCCGAGAACAGAAGATAGGCCAGCACGAACGCCAGCAGCGCCACCATCGCAAACCAGGCATGCCGCCGGTAGGCGGGCGATGCTTTGGCGAGCTGATTCCCTGCGTCGGCGGGGCCCGCCGGATAAAGCTGATCCACCATGTGTTTTCCCTCTTCCTCGCACAACAAATCGTCGTTCTTCGGACCTGTGGATCGCATCGCTGGTCCATGCCACCGATAATTCCACTTCGCTGTGTGCGGATTCTTACATCCGCAAAAGAAACAAATAGAGGGGAAAAGTGCTCGAGAAACTCAATGAATTCACGGAAAGCCACGGCGAACTGCGCCGCGGCCAGGGGCTGGTCACAGGAACGATTGCGCTGAGCCTGGGCATCCTGTGTTTTCTGGGTGTACTGGCCTTCCACTTTCCGCAGTACCTGACCACGCCGGAGTTGCGCAAGAGCTACAACGTCGACGTCATGCGCTACATCCTGCTGGTGGCCCTGGTGATCTCGGGCGGGCTGTCGCTGGTCAACATCATCTTCAACCGGTCGCGCTGGCTCTCGTCGGCGGCCTTCCTGCTGGTGGCGTCCTCGGCGCTGCTGGGCGGGCACAAGGTGCCGGTGCACGACTTCGCAGACCACACGCCGTACATCGGCCTGGACTGGTTCATCCTCGACCTGCTGGGCTCGTCGCTGATCTTCATCTTCATCGAGAAGCTGTTCGCGCTGCGCAAAGACCAGCCGGTGTTCCGCGAGGAGTGGCAGACCGACTTCCATCACTTCGTGGTGAACCACATGATCGTGGGCTTCGTGCTGCTGGCCACCAACCTGCTGGTGCACAAGCTCTTCGGCTGGGCCGCCAACGACGGCATCCGCGGCTGGATCGGCAACCTGCCGTTCTGGGCCGGCCTGCTGTCGATCATCCTGGTGGCCGATCTCGTGCAGTACTGGACGCACCGCGCATACCACGAGGTGCCGGTGCTGTGGCGCCTGCACGCGGTACACCACAGCGTCAAAAGCATGGACTGGATGGCGGGCTCGCGCCAGCACATCCTCGAGCTGCTGATCACGCGCACGCTGGTGCTCGCACCCATCTACGTGCTGGGCTTCAGCAAGGAAGTGATCGACGCCTACATCGTGGTGGTCGGCTTCCAGGCCGTGTTCAACCACTGCAACGTGAGCGTGCGGCTCGGGCCGCTGCGCTACATCATCGTGACGCCCAACTTCCACCACTGGCACCACAGCCAGGACCAGGAAGCGCTCGACAAGAACTACGCGGCGCACTACGCCTTCCTCGACTACCTCTTCGGCACCGCCGTCAAGAGCACCAAGCTCTGGCCCGAAAAGTACGGCGTGCTGGGCGACTACGTGCCCAACGGCTTCTTCAAGCAGCTGAAGTTTCCGTTCGTCTGGAAGGGATGATGCGCGCCGCTCTCAAGACCGCCGCGGTCGTCCTCGCCGCGGGCGCCGCCCTGCTGCTCACGGCCTGCGCCACACGCCTCGAACTGCCCACCAAGGACGCGGGCCTGCGCCTGCGGGTGCAAAGCTCGGTCATCGCGCCGGGCAACGGCGGCGAACTCATCGCGGCCGATGCGCTGGAGCCCGGCGACATCCTGCTGACCTCGATCGCCACGGTCAATTCCTTCGGCATCCGGCTGGGCACCTTCTCGCCGGTGAGCCATGCGGTGCTCTACCTGGGCGACGGGCAGATCGCCGAAGCCGTGGGCACGGGCGTGCGCGCGCGGCCGCTGGCCGAGGTGGTGGACGAAGAACAGATGGTCGTGGCCTTTCGCGTGCCCGGTGTCGATGCCGACAGCGCGGCGCGCATGCGCGCCTGGGCGCTGTCGCAGGTCGGCGCACGCTACAACACCGTGGGCGTGCTGCTCAATGCACCGTTCGTGCTGAATCGCCGCCTGTGCGAGTTGCCGCTGGTACCGGCCTCGGTCAGCAGTTTCTGCATGAGCGGCATGGCCATGGTGCAGCTGGGCGCGAGCCGCAACGACCAGTTCTTCTGCTCGCAGTTCGTGCTCGAGGCCTACAGGCAGGCCGGCTTGCCGATCACCAGCGCCGATCCGCGCTGGGTGAGCCCGGCCGACCTGCTGCACATGCGCGAAGGCGACGTGCCCTCGATTGCCGCGACGCAGCCGCTGCGCTACATCGGCCACCTGAAGTACAACCCGCCGCCGGTGCTGGCGTCGGATGGTCCCTGACTTGAGCGCGCCCGTTCAATTCGACGTCGTCGTGATCGGCGCCGGCGCCGCCGGGCTGTTCTGCGCCGGCGTGGCCGGCCAGCGCGGGCTCAAGGTGCTGCTGGTCGATCACAGCGAAAAAGTCGGCGAGAAGATCCGCATCTCGGGCGGCGGCCGCGCCAACTTCACCAACCGCGACCTCGACGTGCGCGCGCCGCAACGGCACTTCATCGGCGACAACCCGAATTTCTGCCGCTCCGCCCTGTCGCGCTACGCGCCCCAGCAGTTCATCGATCTGGTGCAGAAGCACGGCATCGCTTTCCACGAAAAGCACAAGGGGCAGCTGTTCTGCGACGGCTCCTCGCAGCAGATCGTCGACATGCTGTTGGCCGAATGCGACGCCGGCGGCGTCGAGCGCTGGCAGCCGTGCAAATTGGGGAAGATCGCATTTTCTGCCCCATCCGCTGATGAAACGGTCGCCGGAAGCTATCAAATAGATAGCAATCGAGGTTTCATCGAGACCCCGAAGATCGTGGTTGCCACCGGCGGCCTGTCGATTCCGCAGATCGGCGCCAGCGACTTCGGCTACCGCATCGCCGAGCAGTTCGGCTTGCGCGTCGTCACGCCCCGGCCGGCGCTGGTGCCGCTGACTTTCGGCGGCGACGCCTGGGCGCCCTACGCCGAACTGGCCGGCCTGGCCCTGCCGGTGCGGATCGAGACCGGTGCAAAGAAGGAAAAGATGGCCTTCCTCGAAGACCTGCTCTTCACCCACCGGGGCCTCTCGGGCCCGGCGGTGCTGCAGATTTCGAGCTACTGGAAGCCCGGAACCCCTTTGACCCTCGATTTCGCACCCGGCGTGGACGTGGCCGAAGCCCTGGGCGAGGCAAAGCTCCGTTCGAAGAAGCGCATCGCCAACGAACTCGCCACGCTCGTGCCCTCCCGGCTGGCGGACGCCTGGGTCGGGCAAGACCCGGCCCTGCAGCGCCCCGTCAACGAGGCGGCCGACAAGGCGCTCGCGGCGCTTTCCGAGCGGATCGCCCGCTGGCAGATCACCCCGAGCGGCACCGAGGGCTACAAGAAGGCCGAAGTCACCGCAGGCGGCGTCGACACCCGCGACCTGTCTTCCCAGACCATGGAATCGAAGCAGCCGGGCCTGTTTTTCATCGGCGAAGTGGTCGATGTGACGGGTTGGTTGGGCGGATACAACTTTCAATGGGCATGGGCTAGCGCCCATGCGTGCGCAACCGCGCTATAATCGCGGGCTAACTTTTGGCCTTCCCTCAACGGCCGCAAAAATTTTTCAGTTGAGGAACCCCGGCTTTGGGCCTCGATCTCCCTGAGCCAACTTCAGTTCAACGAATCATCAATGACCACCATCCGCGTTAAAGAAAACGAGCCCTTCGACGTCGCTCTGCGTCGCTTCAAGCGCACCATCGAAAAGCTCGGCCTGCTGACCGACCTGCGCGCCCGCGAGTTCTACGAAAAGCCGACGGCCGAGCGCAAGCGCAAGAAGGCAGCCGCCGTCAAGCGCCACTACAAGCGCGTGCGGAGCATGCAGCTCCCCAAGAAGCTGTACTGAGCAAGCCCCAAGGCGGCTGGCCTTTGACGCAAGTCACCGCCAGCGCCCGGTTGCTACGGCCGCGCCAGGGAAACCTGCCGCGGCTTTTGTTTTTTCCAAAGGATCCCCAATGACCCTCAAAGAACAGATCACCGAAGACATGAAGACCGCGATGCGGGCCAAGGACTCCGAACGCCTGGGCACCATCCGCCTGCTGCTGGCCGCGCTGAAGCAAAAGGAAGTCGACGAGCGCGTCGAGCTCGACGACGCCATGGTCATCGCCATCGTCGACAAGATGGTCAAGCAGCGCAAGGACTCGATCGCCGCGTTCACCACCGGTGGCCGTGCCGACCTGGCCGACAAGGAAAGCGCCGAGATCAAGGTGCTCGAGGTCTACCTGCCCCAGCGCATGAGCGCCGAAGAAGTCGCCACCGAAGTGAAGGCCATCGTGGCCGAACTGGGCGCCTCGGGCCCCGGCGACATGGGCAAGGTGATGGGCGCGGTCAAGACCCGCCTGGCCGGCAAGGCCGACATGGGCCAGGTCAGCGCTGCGGTCAAGGCCGCTCTGTCGGGCGCCTGATGAGCGACAGCAGCAACCCCTCGGTCACGATCCCCAAGGCCTGCGCCTGCCTGGTCGACGCCAGGGGCCGGCTGCTGGTCTTTCGCCACCCCGAAGACGGCAACATGCAGTTGCCCAAGGGCACCATCGAGCCCGGCGAATCTCCCGAGGTGGCGGTGCGCCGCGAGCTGCTCGAAGAGTCGGGCATCGCCTATGCCGGCGCGCTGCATTCCCTTGGCACGCTCGATCGCGAATGCGAAGCCGGCGTCGAAGGCAACACGCACCGCCATCCGCAGCTGTGGCACCTGTTCCTGATGCGCGCCGATAGCGCGCTGCCCGAAACCTTCGAGCACACGGCCACCGGCAGCCCCGAAGAAGAAGGCCTGGTGTTCCTGTTCAGTTGGCTCAACGCCGGCGACTCCATCGAAGACTTCGCCCTGCCCTACCGCCAGACCATCGCGCGCGTTCGCGCCGCCTTGCTCGAGGCGGCCTGAACCCCGGGGCTACTCAGGCCATGGCGCGAACCGCCATGTACAGCCCCAGCAGCGCCAGCCCGATCAGGAAGCAGCGCCGGAACACCGCCACCGAGAGCCGCTGCCGCAGCCAGGTCCCGAACACCATGCCGACGATGGCCGGCACCAGCATCGCAACCGATCCACCCACCGCCGACGCTGGATAGCTCCCATTGCCCGCCAGCCCGATGGCCAGCACCACGGTCGATGTGGTGAACGAAATCCCCATCGCCTGGATCAGCGAATCGCGCTGGAAACCCAGCGCCTGCAGATAAGGCACCGCCGGCACCACGAACACGCCGGTCACCGCCGTCACCAGACCCGTCGCGGCGCCCACCAATGGCCCCATCCAGCGTTCATGCGCCGGCGGCACATGCAATTGTCGCCCGGTCAGTCCCCAGAGCGCGTAAGCCACCAGCGCCGCCCCGAGCGCCACCGAAGCCCACGCCCCAGCCGGCACGCCGAGCCACAGCGCGCCACCCAGCGTCCCCACCACGATCCCGACCTGCATGCCGCCGATGCGCCGAAGCACCGGCATGAAGGTCGCCCGCGGCCCGGTCTGCCAGATGTTCGTGACCAGCGACGGCACGATCAGCAGCGCCGCCGCGCGCACCGGCGCCATCCACAGCGCGAGCAGCGCCATCGACACCGTCGGCAGCCCCAGTCCGATCACGCCCTTGATCACGCCAGCCAGCAGAAAGACGGCGGCGGCCGCGGCCCAGTGGCTCATCCATTCGTTTGAAATCGTCATTTCCGGGAAGTCTGCCGACCGGCGCCGCGCCTGAAAATGCGGAACTCGCACAGCCAGCCTCAGGCACAGACTGAGGCTGCCGTGCTACCTTGCGGCCCATCATGCGATTCGATCTCACCGACCTGCGGCTCTTCCTCCACGTCGTCGAGGCCGGCAGCCTGACTGCCGGCGCACAGCGCTCGCACATGACGCTCGCCTCGGCCAGCCAGCGGGTGCGTGGCATGGAAGACGCGCTCGGCACGCCGCTGCTCACCCGCCACGCACAGGGCGTGCGCCCCACCGAGGCCGGCCGCACGCTGCTGCACCATGCGCGCGTCGTGCTGCAGCAGATGGAGCGGCTCCGCGGCGAACTCGGCGAGTACGGCCAGGGCCTGAAGGGCCACGTGCGCTTCATGTGCGGCACCTCGGCGCTGACCGAGCACCTGCCCGAGGTGCTGAGCCGCTTTCTCGCGGAGCATCCGCGCATCTCGGTCGACCTCGAAGAACGCGCCAGCCCCGACACCGTGGAAGCGCTGCGAGGCGGCCTGTGCGACATCGGCATCGTCTCCGACGCCATCGACAGCGAGGGCCTCGAATGCCATCCCTTTCGCCGCGACGACCTCGTGCTGGTCATGCCGCGCGGCCACGCGCTGGCCGCGCGCCGGCGCGTGCAACTGGCCGATGTGGTCAACAGCGAATTCGTGGGCCTGCCCGCCGACAGTGCGCTGCAGCAGTTGATCACGCAGCACGTGCGTGCGCTCGGCAAGCATCTGGCCTACCGCGTGCGGGTTCGCAACTTCGAGGCCGTGTGCCGCATGGTCGAGTACGGCATCGGCGTGGGCATCGTGCCGCAGACCGCGGCCGAACGTTGCGCCCGTTCGATGAAGATCGCGCGGGCCTCGCTCACCGATGCCTGGGCCGAACGCACGCTGATGGCCTGCGTGCGCTCGTCGGAAGACCTGCCGCTCAATGCCCGGCGCATGCTGGAGCATCTGATTGCAGCGCCTCCGGAAGACCTCACGAAGAAGTGAGAGGCCTCCCGGGTGCACCGCGCCTTGCGCGAGGTGCACACGTTGAACGGACGCCGAAGAAATCAGGCCGCCACGGGCTCTTCCGGAAACTCGATCTGGATCTTCACATCGGTCGCCCTGCCCGCGGCCGCCTCCTCAAAGGCCCGGACGCCATCGTCGAACGCGAAGGTGCGCGAGATGAACGGCTTCACATCGACCTGCCCCGACGCAATGAGCGCCAGCGCGCGCGGGAAGATGTTGGCGTAGCGGAACACCGACTCGATGCGCACCTCTTTCGCCTGGATCGCCACGATATCGAAAGGCACCTTGGTTGCGGGGATGCCCACCATCACGAGGCAACCGCCCGGGCACAGCAGGTCGAAGATGTTGTCGAAGGCGCGTGCGCTGCCACTGGCCTCGAACACCACGTTGGCGCCCCAACCATCGGTCAGGGCCTTCACGGTTTCGGCAAGGTTCGCGTCGCGTACGTTGACCGTGGTCACGGCCGGGTTGCCGGCGAACAGCGCCAGCTTCTCGGGCACGAGGTCCGCCAGGATCACGCGCGCCGCGCCACCCGCGAGTGCGGCCAATGCGGTCATGGCACCGATGGTGCCGGCGCCGATGACGACCGCCACGTCGCCGGGCTTCAGCGCCGCCTTCTTCGCAGCCTGCAGGCCGATGGCCAGCGGCTCGACGATGGCACCCTCGCCGAAGCTCACGTTGTCGGGCATGCGAAAGGTGAAGGCGGCCGGGTGCACCACGAAGGGCGTGAGGCAGCCATGGATGGGCGGCGTGGCCCAGAAGCGCACGGCCGGGTCGAGGTTGTAGATGCCTTCAAGGGTGGCGCGTGAATCCATCTGCGGAATGCCGGGCTCCATGCAAACGCGGTCGCCGGGCTTCAGGTGCGTGACCTCGGCGCCCACTTCCGTCACCACGCCCGAGGCCTCGTGGCCCAGGATCATGGGCGCGTCCACGATGTAGGGGCCGATGCCGCCGTGCTGGTAGTAGTGCACGTCGCTGCCGCACACGCCCACGGTGTGCATGCGGATCTTCACGTCGCGCGGGCCCACGTGCAGGGGCACGTCGATGTCGCGCAGCGCGAGCTCGTGCGCCTTTTCCAGAACCAGTGCTTTCATTTCCATCTTTCTGTTGTCCTTGGGATTGGTGTGTGGTGCGTCAATGCAAAGCGGCGTCGCTGCGCAGCAGCGAGGCGCCGGTGTCGATGTCGAACAGGTGCACCTGCGCCGGATCGGCGACGAAGCCGACGCGATCGCGCACGCGCGGGCATTGCGCGGATGGCATCAGCGCGGCGATCTCGTCGACCTCCTTGTTCTGGCCAGGGCCGAAGCTCACCAGCACTTCGTTGCCGAGGTATTCGATGAGCTGCACCTCGCCGAAGAAGCCGCCGCCCCGGCCGCCTTCGGTGTCGACACGCAGGTGCGCGGGCCGCACGCCCAGCGTGACGCGCTCGCGGCCCGCGAGCGCGAAGCGGCGCGCGTCCACGTGCACCGTGCCCCCTGCGCCGGCCAGCTCGAAATGCCCGCCCACGTCGCGCACCGACATCTCGACGAGGTTCATCGGCGGCGTACCGATGAAGCCGGCCACGAAGGCCGAGCACGGCCGCTCGTAGATCTCGCGCGGGGAGCCGACCTGCTCGATGCGCCCGTCGCGCAGCAGCACGATGCGGTCGGCCAGCGTCATGGCCTCGTGCTGGTCGTGCGTCACGTAAACGGTGGTGGTCTTCAGCGACTGGTGCAGCTTGGCGATCTCGATGCGCATGTGGTTGCGCAGCTTGGCATCGAGGTTCGACAGCGGCTCGTCGAACAAGAACACCTTCGGCGTCTTGATCATGGCGCGCGCAATGGCCACGCGCTGCTGCTGGCCGCCCGACAGCTCGGTGGGCTTGCGCTGCAGGTAGCGCTCCAGGCCCAGCGTGTCCGACACCTCCTTGATGCGCAGGTCGATCTCGGGCTTGGGCACCTTCAGGCGCTTGAGCCCGAAGGCGATGTTGTCGCGCACGCTCATGTGCGGATACAGCGCGTAGTTCTGGAACACCATGGCGATGCCACGCTCCTGCGGCGGCAGGTCGTTCACGCGCTGGCCGCCGATCAGCAGGTCGCCACCCGAGATGTCTTCCAGGCCCGCGAGCATGCGCAGGATGGTCGACTTGCCGCAGCCCGAAGGGCCGAGGAACACGACGAACTCGTTGTCGGCCACGTCGAGGTCGAAGGGGTGGACGACCTGCGTGTCGCCATAGCGCTTGATGATGTTGTGACAGCTGATTGCGGACATGTTGTTCTTTGAAGAAAAAGGAATCGCCTGGCTCAGGCCGCGTCGCGCTTGCGCTTGAAGGCCGCATTGAGGAAGCCGCTGAGCACGCCGACCATCAGGAGCGGCGGCAGCGACAGCAAGATGACCGAGGCGTTCAAGATGCCCCAAGGCACGTCGCGCCCGAGCTGGCTCAGCTCCGAGGCCACGATGGGCAGCGTCTTCGCGTCCGACGTGGTGAGCATCAGCGCGATGAGGAACTCGTTCCACACCAGCACGAAGCCGAAGGCGATGGCCCCGAGCAGCGAGCGCGCGGCAATGGGCAGCGCCACCTTGAAGAAGATCGCGTAGGGCCCGTAGCCATCGACGCGGCCCGCCTCTTCGACTTCCTTGGGCACGGCCTTGAAGGCGGGAATGGCGAGCCAGATCACGGTCGAGAGCGTGAGCAGCGTGTAGGTGACGATCAGCGCGAAGCGGGTGTCGTACAGCTCCAGCTGCAGCCAGATGACCATGAGCGGAATCGCCACCGCCACCGGCGGCAGGAAGCGCATCGACAGCACGAAGAACTGGATGTCGTTGGCCCAGCGCAGCGGATAGCGCGCCAGTGCGTAGGCGGCGGGCAGCCCGAGCACCGCACCGGCTACCACGGCCGCACCGACCACGACGATCGAGTTGAGCAAGCCCTGCGCCACCGCTTCGCGGCTCAGCACGTAGACGTAGTTCTCCAGCGTCGGCGTGAAGATGAACTTCGGCACGGCCGAGACGATATCGACCCGGTTCTTGAACGAGTTGAGGAAGGTCCAGAGCACCGGCACCAGCGCGGAGAGCCCGGCGCCGACGAGCACCAGCCGGGCGAGCAGCGTGCCGAAAGAGAACGGTTTTTTTCTCGAGATGGTCATGAGGGCCGCGTCCATTTCCAGATGTAGGTGAACGCCACGGTCGAGGCGACCATCATCAGCACCGCCATGCTCGATGCGTACGAGATGCGGCCCGACTCGATGAAGCCCTGCGAGAAGGCATACATGTCCAGCGTCTCGGTCGAGATGCCCGGGCCGCCGCGCGTCATGACGTAGATCAGGTCGAAGGCCCGCAGCGACTCGACCATCTTCACGAAGGTCAGGCTGATGAGCGGCGCCTTCAGCATCGGCAGCGCGACGTAGGCGTAGACCTCCCACGTCTTCGCGTGGTCCATGCGCGCGGCCTCGAAAGGCTGCGGCGGCAGCGTTTCGAGCAGCTTCAACACGATGACCGCGAAGAACAGGCCCCACTGCCACACGTCCACGAAGGCCACCGTCAGCAGCGCGGTGAGCGGGTTGGCCAGGAGGTCGAGCGGCTCGCCCGTGATGGCCTTGTACGGCCACGTGAGCAGGCCGAACAACGGGTGAAAGGCGAACTTCCACACGAAGGCGGCCGACACTCGCGGCAGCAGCACCGGCACGATGAACAGCATGCACAGCACGTTGCGCCAACGCGCCGTGGTGCACTGGAACAGCAACACGCCCAGCAGCACCGCCAGCACCATCGTCGCGCTGACCGTCACCACTTCCCAGGTGAGCGACACGCCCACCGAGTTGATGAAGCGCCGGTCGGAAAACAGCTGGATGTAGTTGGCGAACCAGACCCAGCCCGAATCGGCCTGGCCCAGCTCGCGGTCCTGCAGCGAGATGCCGATCGCGAACAGCGTCGGCACCAGCGCCAGGACCGCCAGCACCAGCAGGCCCGGCCCGATGAAGACGACCGGCAGCCTTGTTTTTCTTCTCTCCCTTGCAGCCATTACTTCTTGCGCCGTGCGATCAGCTGCTTGGCGTAGGCGTCGAGTTCGTCGAGCCCGCCCTGGATGTCGGTGCGCGAGCCGGTGATGAGTTCTTCCAGGATGATCCCCCAGCGGTCGCCGAGGTCGGGCCATGCGGCGTCCTGCCAGAAGTTCACGGCCGTGACCTTGCCGGTGTCGGCCAATGCCTTGCCCAGGTCAGCGCCATAGCGCTTGGCGAACTCGGGGCTGCCCAGCACGCTGGTGCGGTTGAGTTCGCCGAACTGGCCTTCGGCAAGGCGGCGCTGCTCCTGCTTCTTCGAAGTGGCCCAGGCGATGAAGAGACCCGCGCACTGCTTCGCCTCTTCGGTCTTGTTGGCCTTGGTGCCGATGGCCAGGCCGTGGCCGTAGCCGCCGCCGGTCAGCGGCGTGGGTGGCGGCAGGTAGGCGACCTTGCCGATCACGGTCGACATCTTGGGGTCGAGCGCATTGCCGGCCAGCGGCGTCGACTCGACCAGCATCGCGACCTTGCCCGCCAGGAAGGCACCGGTGGATTCGTCCCAGCCGCCGGTCTTGGTGCCGGGCGCCGAGTACTTGAACAGTTCGAGGTAGGTCTGCGTGGCCTTCACCGCGGCGGGCGAGTTGAAGACCGGCTTGTCGCCGTCGAACCATTGGCCGCCATAGCCGCGGAAGAACGGCATCCAGCGCCACACGTTGGCGCCCGAGCCGCGCTGGCCGCGCAGGGCCACGCCGTAGACGCCGTTGGCAGGGTCGTTGAGCTTCTTCGCGGCGGCGACGAATTCGTCGAGCGTGGTCGGCGGCTTCACGCCGGCCTTCTCGAGCAGGTCCTTGCGGTAGACCAGCAGGTCGCCGCCACCGGTGAGCGGCGCGAACCACGCCTGGCCGGCGAAGGTCGCGACCTTCTGGCGGCCCGGGTCGAAGTCGGCGTAGTCGTAGTCCGCCGGGTAGTACTTGGCCAGCGGCACGATCCACTTGGACTGCGCGAACAGCGGCACGTTGGCCTCGTCGACGTAGTACACGTTGTACTTGCCGACGGTCGAGGCGTCGGCGCGCGTCTTGGTGCGGCGGTCGTTCTCGTTGAGGTTGTCGATGTTGAACGAGACGCCGCTCAGGGCCTTGAACTCGTCCTTGTACTTCTCGAGCAGGGTCAGCCCGTCACGGGGCTGGGACAGGACGCGCACGTCCTCCTTGCAGACCTGTTGGGCCTGGGCCGCGCCGCCCCATGCGCCCAGTGCCGCGATCAGCATCGCGCAGCCCACCATCCGGTGCCGGTTTTCTTGAACAGCCATCGCTTCGTCTCCTTTGAGCCTGTCGTGGATTGCCGGCAAATCGCGGCAGGAACAGGTGGCACGAAGCGTAGGCACCGGCAGCGCGGTGCCGCGTACACGCGAGCCGGAGCGCTGGTATTTTCATGACCACCCGGCTCGGGGTTTTGCCGGAGGCAGATGCGTATCGGTCGCCTCGCGGTGTGGGCAAACCGCATAGGGTTTGCCCGATGCAGTTCCCTTCCATCGCGCCTGTACCTCCTTCGTATCGATAGCAAAACGAAGGTGTGAAGGCCGCACGCGCGCGCGCAGAAAACCTGCGGTATCGACTACTTCCCACGTATCGACGCTCCATGGCATCCCGGCTGTAATGCACGCGGCCAATGACCGCTGCCACAAGCGGCGGTCGGGCCGGTATGTGTCTACCCCTTACATCACCTTTTGTGGAATGCCTATGAAAACCAGACTCAGAGTTCTCGTTGTCGCCCTGCTGACCGTGGCGGGTCATGTCGCCTTCGCCGCCGAGGCGGACCGACAGGCAGCCGTCGACCGCGCACTGGCGTTGATCCAGAGCAACCCGTCGAACTTCAACGTCGCGGCGCCCCCTGCGGCCTCGCCGTCACCCTCCTCGCCCTCGGGCCGGTCGATGGCATCCGGTGCGGCCGCCAAGCCGGCACTGCCTGGCAGTGGCGATCAGTTCAAGGCACGCGACGTGATCGTGGACAAGGACGGCACCGAGCACGTGCGCTTCGACCGCTATCACGACGGCCTGCGCGTGATCGGCGGCGACGTGATCGTGCATTCGAGCCAGGGCCGGCTGCTCCAGTCCGACCTGACGCAAAAGAGCGCCATCCGCCTGCCCGAGACGCTGGGCAAGGCCGGCGGGCGCACCGTGATCCAGAACGCGCCCGACATCGGCGCCGAGCGCGCAAAGAGCATTGCCGCGCAGAGCTTTGCCAGCGCGGTGATGCGCTACGGCACGCCCGAGCTCGTCGTCTTCGCGCGCGACGAGACACCGGTGCTTGCCTATGCGGTGCGCGTGTACGGCAGGGCCACCGCGGCGCACGGAAGCGCCGTCGTCTACTACGTCGACGCGCGCGACGGCAAGCTGCTGGACGCCGAAGACCTCGTGCACACCGCGGCTGCGATGGGCACCGGCAAGTCGCTCTACTACGGCGACCTGCAGATCGCCACCGACCAGACCGGCAACAACGCCTATCGCATGGTCGACCCGACGCGCGGCGGCGGCGAAGTGATCGACGGGCGCGACGCGGTGTACACCGACCTTGCGGACTCGCCCGACCTGGCGCCCTTCACCAGCCCCGACAACAAGTGGGGCAACGGCACCACCACCGACCGCAAGACCGTCGCGGTCGACATCAACTACGGCCTGGCCAAGACCTGGGACTACTACAAGGACACCCACGGCCGCAACGGCATCTTCAACGACGGCAAGGGCGTGCAGAGCTACGCGCACGTGCTGTTCCTCAACCAGGACGGTTCCACCACGGGCGCGAATGCCGCATGGCTGAGCGAGGGCCGCATGATGGCCTACGGCGACGGCGAGGCAGGCACCGCGCTGCCGAAGCCGGTGGTGTCCATCGACGTCGCCGGGCACGAGATGAGCCACGGCGTGAACCAGGCCACCGCGAACCTGGCCTACTCGCGCGACGCTGGCGGCCTGAATGAAGCGAACTCCGACATCTTCGGCACCCTCGTCAAGTTCTACGCGAACAACGCGAACGATCCGGGCAACTACGTCATCGGCGCGCGGATCCTGGCCGGCGGCCTGCGCAAGATGTACAAGCAGGACGTCGACGGGCGCTCGTACGTCTGCTATCCGCAGGGCGGCTTCAAGAGCACGCAGGTGAATCCCCGGCACGACCCGCACCTCACGTCCGGCGTGGGCAACCGCTTCTTCTACCTGCTGGCCGAAGGCGCGGTGGTGCCCACGGGCGAAAGCAGGCTGGCGAAGAGCGACCTGGTGTGCAACGGCGATACAAGCCTTGCAGGCATCGGGCGCGACAAGGCCGGCAGGATCTGGTACCGCGCGCTGACGGTGTACCTGAACTCCAGCTCGACCTACCCGAATGCCCGCGCGGCATCGATCCGCGCGGCCACCGACCTGTACGGTGCCAACTCGGCGGAGCAGGCGGCCGTCGCCCGCGCGTGGAGCGCGGTGTCGGTGCAATGACCTCCTGATGTGATGCGATGAAGCGGAAGCCGGCGCGGCATTGCGCCGGCTTTCGTCGGAACGCGCGTGCGACGTGTACGACGCATGCTTGCGGCATGGCTT
Source organism: Variovorax sp. VaC1 (assembly GCF_043658315.1). Classification (NCBI taxonomy): domain Bacteria; kingdom Pseudomonadati; phylum Pseudomonadota; class Betaproteobacteria; order Burkholderiales; family Comamonadaceae; genus Variovorax; species Variovorax sp. VaC1. The sequence continues at coordinate 88,826 of NZ_JBIGLT010000006.1, forward strand.
TGCCCTCATTGGTTGCAATATAAAACCAGATCACTAGAATTCATCTGGTCTTTTTTTGCAACCACAGCCGGCCACCGCCGCACGTTCCATGACCCACTACCGCACCACCACCATCGACGGCCTGAAGATCTTCTACCGCGAGGCAGGCGACCCCGCGCTGCCGGCCCTGCTCCTGCTGCACGGCTTTCCGGCCTCGTCCTTCATGTACCGGGAACTGATCGAGCGACTGGCCCACCGCTTCCACGTCATCGCACCGGACTACCCCGGCTTCGGGCACAGCGAGGCGCCGTCGGTCGCGGAGTTCAACTACACCTTCGACAACCTCTCGGACGTCGTCGGCAAGCTCGTCGACCAACTCGGCCTCAAGAGTTACGGCCTCTACATGCAGGACTTCGGTGGCCCGGTCGGATTCCGGCTGGCCACGCACCGGCCGGACAGGATCGACTTTCTGGTGGTGCAGAACGCCAATGCCTACGAGGAAGGCCTGCCGGACAACTTCTGGGGGCTGGCCCGCGCGTTGTGGAAAGACCCGTCGACGGCCAACTACGCCAGGGTCCGCGAAGCCGCCATGTCGGACGAGGCCCTGGCATGGAACTACACCCACGGCGTGAAGGACGTGGAACGCATCGCCCCCGACAGCTGGCTGCTGCAGCGCGCCCTGCTGGCACGCCCCGGCAACAAGGATGCGATGGCCGCGCTGCTGTACGACTACAAGAACAACCTGCCGCTCTACCCCGTCTGGCAGGCCTACTTCCGCCAGTACCAGCCGCCGATGCTGGTCGTCTGGGGCGCCAACGACGCGATCTTTCCGCCGTCAGGTGCCTACCCTTACCAACGCGATCTCAAGCGGGTCGACTTCAAGCTGCTCGACACCGGCCATTTCGCGCTCGAAGAGCTCGGGGAAGCCATCGCCGTTCACATCGCGCATTTCCACGATGCGCTGAGCGCCTGAAGTCCGCGCCGCCAGGAAACATCGCCATGGACTTGAACGTCGACTCGGCAACGGCCGAGGCCCATCGCTGCCCCGCGCCATCGATATCGGGTGCGCTGGCACTGCTGTTCGCAGTCGCCTGCGGACTCGCGGTGGCCAACGTCTACTACGCCCAGCCGCTGCTGGACACACTGGCCGACACCTTCGGCATCCGGCCCGCCACGGTCGGCGCAGTCGTCACCATCACCCAGGTCGGCTATGGCCTGGGGCTCCTGCTGGTCGTGCCGCTGGGCGACCTGATCGACCGGCGGCGATTGATCGTCGGGCAGTTGCTGCTGTCGGTGGTCGCATTGCTGTGCGTCGCGCTGGCGCCGCGCGCGGCGATCCTGTTGCCGGCCATGGCCGCCGTGGGCGTGCTGGCGGTCGTGACGCAGGTGCTGGTCGCCTACGCAGCGAGCATGGCCCCGCCGGGCGAGCGCGGGCGTATGGTCAGCACCGTCACCAGCGGCATCATCCTCGGCATCCTGCTGGCGCGTGCCGTCTCGGGCAGCCTGTCGGATCTGTTCGGCTGGCGCGCGGTGTACCTCGCGTCCGCGGCGGCCACGCTGGTGGTGTCTGGGCTGCTGTGGATGGCGCTTCCGAGGCACGCGCGGCCGGCCACGGGCATGTCGTACCTGCAGCTGATCCGCTCGGTGTTCACGCTCTTCGCGCAGGAGCCGGTGCTGCGGGTCCGCTCGGTGCTCGCGATGCTGATCTTCATGGCCATCACGATGATGCTCACGCCGATGGTGCTGCCGCTGACGGCGCCGCCGTTCTCGCTCTCGCACACGCAGGTGGGCCTGTTCGGCCTGGCGGGCGTTGCCGGCGTCCTGGGTGCCGCGCGAGCGGGCCGTCAGTCGGACCGCGGACGCGCGCAGCGCATCACCGGCATCGGGCTGGCGGCGATGCTGCTGTCGTGGGCGCTCATCGCCTTGTTGCCGTGGTCCATCTGGGCGATGGTGGCCGGCGTGGTCATGATCGACTTCGGGCTGCAGTCGGTGCACGTGGCCAACCAGAGCCTGATCTATCGCGTGCGGCCGGAGGCCCAGAGCCGGCTGACCGGCGGCTACATGATCTTCTATTCCATCGGCTCGGCCACCGGGTCGATGGCCTCGACGATGGTGTACGCCCATGCGGGCTGGAACGGCGTCTGCGCGGCGGGAGCGCTCGTCAGTGGGCTCGCGCTGGTGTTCTGGGCGATGACCCGGCACCTGACGCCGGAGGATTCAAGACCCTGAGGCCGCTGCCGCTGCTGCCGCGGCGGTGCAGGTTCAGGCCGTGGTCGCGAGCGGCGTGTTCTGCGCCGTGCGCAAGCCGAAGCGGTCCTGCGCCTGATGCCGATAGGCCGAGGGCGTCATGCCCTTGAGCTGCAGAAAGCGCCGGTTGAAATTCGCCAGGTTCGAGAAGCCCACCTCGTAGCAGATGTCGCTCACCAGCTGGTCGGACACCTGCAGCATCTCGCAGGCCTTGGCGATGCGCAGGCGCGTGACGAAGTCGGTGAAGGTGGCGCCCATGTGCTTGTGGAAGTAGCGCGAGAAGCTGCTCTCGGCCATGTTGGCCACGGCGCACACGGCCGGCAGCGAAAGCTCTTCCGTCAGGTGCTGGTCGAGGTAGTCGAGTACGCGGCGCATGCGGGTGTTGGCGCTCGGGTCTTCGCCCGCCGGCTCGGCGGCGCTGGAAATCTGCCGCCAGTCGGGCCAGTTGGCCAGCTCGTGCAGCAGGCCGATGAACTCGGAAAGCCGCGCCATGCCCTCCTGCGCCTGCACGCGCCGGAAGCGCTCGCGCACCAGGTCGCCGATGCCGAAGAATTCGACGCCGAGCCGGGCCCGGTCGAGCAGCGGCACCACCGCCTCCAGCTCGGAGAACAGGCCCACGCCCTTGCGCAGCGGCTCGTCACGAAAGTGGATGACCATGCTGCGCTCGGCAATGCCCTCGGGCGGCACGTCGTGCGAGATCCAGGTGTGCGGCAGCCGCGCGCCCACCAACGCCACGTAGCCCGGCTCGAAACGGCCGATGTGGTTGCCGACGAAGGCATCGCCGCTGCTGCGGTTGATGCACTGCAGCTCGTACTCGTCGTGGTAGTGCCAGCAGTCGAAGGGCCAGGGCACACCGTGGTGCAGGCACCGCACCGAACCGCCGCGTGCCGGCTCGAAGCCCAGCCGCGGGTCGCGCAGCAGTTCGTGCTCGAGTTCGGGTTTGCGTGCGGCGTGCTGTCTGCTCATCCTGAATGTCCCTGCCTGAAACGAAGCCGGGGTCTTTCGGGTCAGCGCCGCAATCGCAGTGGGCTGTGGCGCCGGCTCAGGCGCCGGCCACCTTCATGCGGTTCACCAGCACCGACCCCGTGGTCTTGGCACCGAAAGTGTAGGCATCCGCGCCGATGGCTTCAATGCCCATCAGCATGTCCTTGAGGTTGCCGGCAATGGTGATCTCCTGCACCGGGAAGGCGATCTTGCCCTTCTCGACCCAGAAGCCGCTGGCACCGCGCGAGTAGTCGCCGGTCACGTAGTTCACGCCCTGCCCCATCAGCTCGATCACGAAAAGGCCGGTGCCCAGCTTGGCAAGCATCTCGTCGAGGTCGTCGGTGTGCTTCGTCAGGCGCGAGCTGAGCGTCAGGTTGTGCGAGCCGCCGGCGTTGCCGGTGGTCTTCATGCCCAGCTTGCGGGCCGAGTACGTCGAGAGAAAGTAGCCTTCGAGCCGGCCGGCATCGACCACCTTGCGCGCGCGGGTGACCACGCCTTCGTCGTCGAAGGGCGAGCTGCCCTTGCCGCGCAGGATGTGCGGGTCTTCGGCAATGTCGATGTGCTTGGGCAGCACGGGCTTGCCCAGCGAATCGAGCAGGAAGGTGCTCTTGCGATAGAGCGCACCGCCGCTCACCGCCTGCACCAGCCCGCCCAGCAGGCCCACGGCCAGGGGCGACTCGAACAGCACCGGGCATTCGGTGGTCTTGATCTTGCGCGACTTCAGGCGGCTCAGTGCCCGTTCGGCGGCGTAGCGGCCCACGGCCTGCGGGCTGGCCAGTTCGTCGGCGGCGCGCATCGAGCTGTACCAGGCGTCGCGCTGCATTCCGTCGCCCTTGCCGGCGATGGGCGCCACCGAGATCGAATGCCGCGAGCTGGCATAACCGCCGCGAAAGCCGTGCGTGTGGGCGCTGAAGAAATGGCTCTGCTGGGCCGAGACGCCGGCGCCTTCGCTGTTGGTGATGCGCTTGTCGGTCGACAGGGCGGCCTCTTCGCACTCCAGCGCCAGCCTGGCGGCCTGTTCGCTCGTCACGTCCCAGGGGTGGAACAGGTCGAGCTCGGGGTAGTCCTTGGCGATGTCTTCCTCGTCGGGCAGGCCGCTCACCGGGTCTTCGGCCGTGAAGCGGGCGATGTCGTAGGCCGCCTGCACGGTCTGCTTGATGGCGGCTTCGGAGAAGTCGGAGGTGCTGGCGTTGCCGCGGCGGTGGCCCACGTAGACCGTGATGCCGAGCGACTTGTCGCGGTTGCGCTCGACGTTTTCCAGCTCGCCCTTGCGCACCGACACGCTCAGGCCGCAGCCCTCGGAGGCCTCGGCCCCGGCGTCGGTGGCACCGAGCTTCTTGGCATGCGCCAAGGCGGTGTCGACCAGGTTTTCGAAGAAGGAGCGGCTGTAGGCGAAGCCGGAATCGGCGCGCGAGGAGGATGTCGTCATGTGGTGGCTATGATACTTGCGCCCCCTATTTCTCGTTTTCCCACTGTCTGTTGCGCACATTGCAACGCCGCACGGTGCGGCCCAGAATCCAACTCCATGTCCCGCAAACCCAAAAAAGGCTATTTCGTCCGTGGCCAGTTCGTTGCCGAAGGCAGTGAACTCGACCTTGAACTCAAGCGCGAGCTCAAGGGCACCGACGATGCCAGCCGCACCGACCTCAAGCGCGAGAGCGACGAACTGCAAAAACTCGGCACCGAGCTTCTCACCCTGCGTGCCGCCCTGTTCGATGCCCTTCCGCTGGACGAAAAGCTGGTCGACGCCATTGCCGAGGCCAAGCGCATCACCAATTTCGAGGGCAAGCGCCGCCAGATGCAGTTCATCGGCAAGCTGATGCGCAAGCTTGAGCCCGAGGTGCTGGAAGCCGTCAAGCTCGCCCTGACCGAGCAGAACACCGTGCCGGCCGCCGAAACCGCCGCGCTGCACGAAGCCGAGCGCTGGCGCGACCGCCTCATTGCCGACGACGACGCACTCGGCGGCTGGATCGAAACCCACCCCGCCACCGACTCCCAACAGCTGCGCGCGCTGGTGCGCCAGGCCCGCAAGGACATGAAGACCGGCCCCGCCGGCGAAGCGCCGCGCCAGGGCAAGGCCTACCGCGAGATCTTCCAGCTGGTGCGTGCGCAACTGGCGGTGCATGGCGGTGCCGACCATGCGGCGGCAGCGGCTGCACAAGACCGGGAAGAGGACGCATGAACCCCCTGTCTTTCTCCCTCCCCTTCCGGGGGAGGGCCGAGGTGGGGGCACGACGGCCTCTGATCGTGCGCAGTGCTTCATCGAAGGCCGAGAGCCCCCATCCCCACCTTCCCCCGGAAGGGGAAGGCGCAAGACCATGAGCGCGTTCGACCCTGTCCGCATCGGCATCGTCTCCATCAGCGACCGCGCATCGAGCGGCACCTACGAAGACAAGGGCCTGCCCTCGCTGAAGGAATGGCTCGGCCGGGCGCTGAAGAACCCGATCGAATTCGAGCCCCGCCTGATTCCGGACGAGGCCGCCGGCATCAGCGCCGCGCTGATCGAGCTGGTCGACGCCGGCTGCTCGCTGGTGCTCACCACCGGCGGCACCGGCCCCGCCCTGCGGGACGTGACGCCCGAAGCCACGCTGGCCGTCGCCCACAAGGAAATGCCCGGCTTCGGCGAACAGATGCGCCAGATCAGCCTGCGCTTCGTGCCGACCGCGATCCTGTCGCGCCAGGTGGCGGTGATCCGCGACAAGAGCCTGATCATCAACCTGCCGGGGCAGCCGAAGTCGATCGCGGAGACGCTCGAAGGGCTGAAGGATGCGGACGGTACGCAGCTCGTGCCGGGCATCTTTGCGGCGGTGCCTTATTGCATCGACCTGATCGGCGGACCGTACCTGGAAACCGACGACACGGTCTGCAAGGCCTTCAGGCCGAAGTCGGCAATCCGCTCACGCTGAGGCGAACGGCCTCCGGCGAAGACAAGAGACGGGGGCGAAGGCCCCCTTTTTTCATGGCGCCGGAGCGCTCCGGGCCTCGACGTCCTTCAGGCAGGCATTGATCGCCGCGTTCGACGTCTGCTCATAGCAATGCGCGGCGGCCGCCCGCATGGCTTTCTGCTGCACGCGGCGCGCTTCCGCGCTGTCGATCTGGTAGCTCATGAGCCACTTCATGGCAAACGCCAGGACGATGCCCATACCGATGGCCGCGCCGACCAGCGTCGACCGCCAGGTTCGGACACGGGGCTCGCGAGGCGCGGGGGCGGCATGCGCGGCGGCATCGAACAAGGCCATCGGCGGCTGCGACGCCGAGCCGCCATGGACCCTTCGGCGTTGCTGGGGCGGTGCTTCCGTCCTGCGCGCCCCGGTTGAAGATTGGTTGTAGTTGCCCATCGATCTGTCGTTGTGAATCGGGCCGCCAGCCCGTTGCATGCACAACGAGACATGCCCTCTTCCAACGCAGATTCATGCATCTTGCGGAAGGCCGCGACCCACCGGATTCTCGCCGCAGAAACCGCTGATCGATGCGGCCAGGTTCGCGCTCAGGCCAGCGCCGGCCCGAACCCGTGGCTGTCGGCCGCCTGCTCGCACGGCACGCGCTCGACCTGCACCGTCGAATGGTGAATGTCGAATTTCTCGGCCAGCATCGCGCGCAACTGCAGCATCAGCGGCGCCATGTCGCCCACCTCGGGCGTGCACACCACGTGCACGCTCAGGCTCACCTTGCCGCTGGACAGCGCCCACACGTGCAGGTCGTGCAGGCTCGCCACGCCCGCGCTGCCGGCCAGCGCACGCTCGACCTCGGGCAGGTCGACGTCGTCGGGCACGCCTTCGAGCAGCACGTTCAGGCTCTCGCGCAACAGCCGCCAGGTGCGCGGCAGCACCCACAGGCCGATGGCCACCGCGATCACCGAGTCGACCCAGGCCCAGCCCGTGAAGCGGATCACCAGCGCACCGACGATCACGCCGACCGAGCCCAGCATGTCGGCCCACACCTCCAGGTACGCGCCCTTCACGTTGAGGCTTTCGTCCTTGCCGGACGCCAGCAGCCGCATGCCGATGAGGTTGACGATCAGCCCGCCGATGGCCACCACCAGCATCATGGTCGACTGGATCTCGGCCGGCGCCGAGATGCGCCGGTAGGCCTCGTACAGCACGTAGATCGCCACGAAGAACAGCAGCACCGCGTTGAGCACCGCCGCGAGGATCTCGAAGCGGTAGTAGCCGAAGGTGCGCCGCTTGTCGGCCGGCCGCTTGCCGATCCAGATGGCCGTGAGCGAGATGGCCAGCGCCACGGTGTCGGTGAACATGTGGGCCGCATCGGACAGCAGCGCCAGGCTGCCCGAGACCAGCCCGCCGATCACCTCGGCCACGAGGTAGGTCCCCGTCAGCAGCAGCGCGATGCGCAGTGCCTTTTCATTGCCACCGACAGCGTGTGAATGCTCATGTGCCATGGGAACCCCGCAGTGAAGGATCGAGTGGCGCGCCGTGGCTCCGGTCTTCGCTCGCCTCCTCCTGCACCTCGTCTTCGTCGCGCCGGTGCGCAATGCGGTAGAGCAGCGGAAGCACCAGCAGCGTCAGCGCGGTCGACGACAGGATACCGCCGATCACCACCGTGGCCAGTGGCCGCTGCACTTCGGCGCCCGTGCCGGTGGCGATCGCCATCGGCACGAAGCCCAGCGACGCGACCAGCGCGGTCATCAGCACCGGCCGCAGGCGGGTGAGCGCGCCTTCGCGGATCGCCGCATCGAGCGGCAGGCCGCCTTCGCGCAGGTTGCGGATGAACGAGATCATCACCAGCCCGTTGAGCACCGCCACGCCCGACAGCGCGATGAAGCCCACTGCCGCCGAGATCGACAGCGGAATGCCCCGCATCCATAGCGCCACGATGCCGCCCGTGAGCGCGAACGGAATGCCGGTGAACACCAGCAGCCCGTCCTTGAGGTTGCCGAACATCGCGAACAGCAGCGTGAACACCAGCAGCAGCGACACCGGCACCACCACCTGCAGGCGCTGGGTGGCCGAGGCGAGGTTTTCGTACTGGCCGCCCCACACGGTCCAGTAGCCGGTGGGAATGGTCACATTGCGCATCGCCTCTTCAGCTTCGGCCACGAAGGAGCCGAGGTCGCGGCCGCGCACGTTCGCGCTCACCACGATGCGGCGCTTGCCGTTCTCGCGGCTCACCTGGTTCGGACCCGGTGCCAGCTCCAGCGTGGCGACTTCGCCCAGCGGGATGAAGCTGGTGCGCAGAGCCTCCGAGCCCGCGCCCTTGGGCAACGCCACCGGCAGGCGCTTGATGGCCTCCAGGTCGGTGCGCAAGTTCTCGGGCAGGCGCACGATGATGTCGAAGCGACGGTCGCCGTCGAACAGCGTGCCGGACTCGCGCCCGCCCACCGCGATGGAAATCGCGTCCTGCACATCGCCCACGTTGAGGCCGTAGCGCGCGGTCTTGCTGCGGTCGATGTTCACGGTGAGCATCGGTAGACCCGTGGTCTGCTCGACCTTCACTTCGGCGGCGCCGGCGATCTTGCCCAGCACGCCAGAGACCTCGGTCGCGGTCTTGTTGAGCACGTCCATGTCGTCGCCGAAGATCTTCACGGCCACGTCGCTGCGCACACCCGAGATCAGCTCGTTGAAGCGCAACTGGATCGGCTGCGAGAACTCGTAGTTGTTGCCCGGCAGCTTCTCGACTTCTTCCTGCACGGCCGCAAGAATCTCGGCGCGCGTGCGCTTTGGCTTGGGCCATTCGCTCTCGGGCTTGAGCATGATGTAGCCGTCGGAGATGTTCGGCGGCATCGGGTCCGACGCGATCTCGGCCGTGCCGGTGCGCGCGAACACGCGCTCGATCTCCGGAAACTTTTCTTTCAGCGTGCGTTCGAGCTGCTTTTGCATCTCGACCGACTGCGTGAGGCTGGTGCCCGGAATGCGCAGTGCCTGAATCGCGAAGTCGCCCTCGCTCAGGCTGGGCACGAACTCCGTGCCCAGGCGCGTGGCCAGCAGGCCCGACAGCAGCACCGCCACCACGGCCGTGGTGATGACAAACGGCTTGGCGTTCATCACGCGCGTCAGCAGCGGCTCGTAGCCCCGTTTGGCCCACTGCATCAGGCGGTTTTCCTTTTCGCCGACCTTGTTGCCGATGAACAGCGCCACGGCCGCAGGAATGAAGGTGATCGACAGGATCATCGCGCCCAGCAACGCGATCACCACCGTGAAGGCCATCGGGTGGAACAGCTTGCCCTCCACGCCCGTGAGCGCAAAGATCGGCAGGTACACGATCATGATGATGAGCTGGCCGAACAGCAGCGGGCGCCGTGCCTCCTGCGAGGCCGCGAACACTTCATGAAAGCGCTCGCTGCGCGTGAGCGGCCTTCCATACTTGGCCTGCGCATGGGCCAGCCTTCGCACGCAGTTCTCGACGATCACCACCGCCCCGTCGATGATGATGCCGAAGTCGAGCGCGCCCAGGCTCATGAGGTTGGCGCTGATCTTCTGGTTCACCATGCCGGTGAAGGTGAAGAGCATCGACAGCGGGATCACCAGCGCGGTGATCAGCGCCGCGCGGATGTTGCCGAGGAACAGGAACAGGATCGCGATGACCAGCACCGCGCCCTCGAACAGGTTCTTCTTGACCGTGGCGATGGCCTTGTCGACCAGCACCGTGCGGTCGTACACCGTCACGGCCTTCACGCCGGCGGGCAGCGTGCGGTTGATCTCCTGCATCTTCTTGTCGACGGCCTGCGACACGGTGCGGCTGTTCTCGCCGATCAGCATGAACACCGTGCCCAGCACGACCTCGCGGCCGTTGTCGGTGGCGGCGCCCGTGCGCAGTTCCTTGCCGATGCCGACCTCGGCCACGTCCTGCACGCGCAGCGGCACGCCGTTGGCATTGCCCAGGATCACGTTGCCGATGTCTTCCGCCGACTTGACCTGCCCCGGCGCGCGAATGAGGTATTGCTCGCCGCGCTTTTCGATGTAGCCCGCGCCCACGTTGGCGTTGTTGCGCTCCAGCGCGGTGACCAGGTCGGTCATGGTGAGGCCGTGGGCCAGCAGCTTGGCCGGGTCGGGTGCGATCTGGAACTCCTTGGCGTAGCCGCCGATGGAGTTGATTTCGGTCACGCCCGTCACGTTGCGCAGCTGCGGCTTGATGATCCAGTCCTGGATCTCGCGCAGGTCGGTCGGGGTGTAGGGCTTGCCGTCGGCCTTCTTCGCGCCCTCCTCGGCCTCGACGGTCCACAGGTAGATCTCGCCCAGGCCGGTCGAGATGGGTCCGATCACGGGCGACACGCCGCGCGGCATCTTCTCGCGCGCCGACTGGATGCGCTCGTTGACGAGCTGCCGCGCGAAGTAGATGTCGGTGCCGTCCTCGAAGATCACCGTCACCTGCGACAGGCCGTAGCGCGAGAGCGAACGGGTCTGTTGCAAACCGGGCAGGCCGGCCATGACGGTTTCGATCGGGTAGGTCACGCGCTGCTCCGCCTCCAGCGGCGAGTAGCCGGGCGCGGCGGTGTTGATCTGCACCTGCACGTTGGTGATGTCGGGCACCGCGTCGATGGGCAGCTTCTGGTAGCTGAAGACGCCGAGCGCAGCCATGCCGAGCACGGCCAGCAGGATCAGCCAGCGCTGCTCTATCGAGAAGCGGATGATTCGTTCGAACATGCGGGCGTCCTCAGTGGGTGTGCGTGGCCGAGCTCTTGCCCTGCTGCGACTTCACGACGAAGCTGCCGCTGGCGGCGTAGGCGGTGCCGGGCTTCAGGCCGCTCACGATCTCGATGCGCTGGCCGTCGCTGCGGCCGGTCTGCACGTGCTGCGGCAGGAAGCCACCGGGCACCTTGAGGAAGACGGTGGGCTTTTCTTCGACCGTCTGCACCGCGTCCGCCGTCACGGTGACGGGCACCTGCGCCTCGGACGACACCAGCTCGACATTCACGAACAGGCCCGGGCGCCAGATGCGCTGCGGGTTGGTCAGCGTGACGCGCGCGGTGGCCGTGCGCGTCTGCGCGCCGATCAGCGAGCCCACGTACGACACCGTGCCGCTGGCCGTCTGGTCGAAGGCGCTGGAACGGATGCTCACCGGCTCGCCGATGCGCACCAGGTTCAGGTTGTTGGCGGCCACGCTGATCTCGGCCCACACGGTCGACAGGTCGGAGATGGTGAAGACGTTGACCGCCTCGCCCACCGACTCGCCGAGCGAGATGTGCTTTTCGACCACCATGCCGTCGAAGGGCGCGCGCAGCTCGTAGCGGCCGAGGGCCGACGCGCCCGGCGTGGCGCCCAGCGCCAGCAGCTTCTGGTTGGCGTTGGCCACGGCGATCTGCGACTCCTGCATCGCCTGCTGGGCGGCCAGGTAGTCCTGCTGCGGAGAGATCTTTTCTTCCCACAGCTTCTTCTCGCGCTCGTAGGTGGTGCGCGCCAGTTCCAGCCGGCGCTGGGCCGACTGCAATGCGCTGCGCTGCTCCGACAGTGCCGGGCTCGACAGCACGGCCAGCACCTGGCCGCGCTTGACCTCCTGTCCCAGGTTGGCCGACACGCTGTCGACCACGCCCGCCACGCGCGGCACCACGTGGGCCGTGCGGTCTTCGTTGAACTTGATCTCGCCAGGCAGCTGCAGCGACGACTTGATGCGCGCGGGGCCGGCGTTCTCGATCGCCATGCCGGCGGCCTTGATCTGCTCGTCGGTGAAGGCGATGGTTTCTTCGTCTTCCTTGTGCTCGGCGGAGGCCTTCGCGGGCTCACCGGCTTCCTTGCCCTGCTCGGTCTTCTCTGCCTTCGGTGCCTCGGCGCCCTTCTCGCCCGCAGCCTCCTCGTGGTGCTCCTTGTCGGCATGCCCCTTGGCCTCGGCGTGGCTGTGGTCGTGGTCCTTGCCCTCTTCCTTGCCTTGCTTCCCGCCCTCTTCGTGGTGCTCGCCGTCGCCGTGTCCGGCCGCTTCCGAATGGCCGGCCGCCTCGGGCTTGGCGGGCGCCGTGCGCAGGATCAGCGCGCCGACGCCGAGCCCCACGACAAGCACCGCCACGATGGCGAGCCACTGCTTCTTGCCGACGCGTTCGGCGAGCGATTGACGTTCTTTTGTGTTCATGGTCTGTTGGTTCCTTGTCGGTCAGCGCGCGGGTGGCGTCGCGTTCGGTGTTTCATCGCCTTCGGTGCCCAGCAGCCGGTCGAGATCGCCGGACGCGCGGTAGGCATCGGCCAGCGCGACCAGGTACTGCGTGCGCACCTGGAACAGCGTGCGTTGCGCATCCAGCGCTTCGAGAAAGCTGAACTTGCCCAGCTCGAAGCCCTTGGTGGCGGCCTTGAAGGCGGTCTCGGCACCGGGCAGCGCGTCGCGCTGCAGCGTCTCGGCGGTGGCGCGCGCCGAGCGCAGGCGCTCGATGGCCTGCGCCACGTCGGCGCCCAGCTGCAGCTCGGCGGCGGCGAGGTCGTCGCGTGCCTTTTCCTCGCGGCTCAGGGCTTCGGCCAGGTTGCCCCGGTTGGTGTCGAAGATCGGCAGCGGAATCGACACGCCCACCACCACCTGGTTGCGGCGGCTGCTGCTGGCGTTGGCGCCTTCGGTTTCGGTGGGTGCCGGCACGCGCTTGACGCCCAGCGACACCGTGACGTCAGGCACGCGCTTGGCGCGCTCCAGGCTCGACAGCGCCTCGCGCCGCTCGATCTCGAGCCGCGCCTGCCGCAGCACGGGCGCCGCGAAGAAGCGGCCTTCCACATCCTTCGACGTCGCGACCACCGGCAACTGATCGACCGTGCCATCGGCCAGCGTGAAGCGCGGGCTCGGGTTGCCCCACAGCGCAGCCAGTTGCTGGCGCGCCGAGCGCAGCGTGCCTTCGGCCTGCAGCAACTCGACGCGCGTGCCGGACTCGGCCACGCGCGCCCTGGTTTCTTCCAGCGGCGATACCTTGCCGGCCGCCACGCGGTTGGTGGCGGCGCGGGTGGCGGTTTGTGCAAGGCCCAGGGAATCCTGCGCCAGCCGCAGGCGCTCCTGGGCGGTGAGCACGTCGAAGAAGGCCGTGACGGTCAGGGCGCGCAGCTCGGAGCGGCGCGCGACCAGCGCCGACGCGGCCTGGTCGCGCGCGCGTTCCGCCGCCGTCACGCGGGCCGCGCGCTTGCCGCCCAGCTCGATGGGCTGGCCCAGCTGCACGGTGGTGGTGCGGTTGTCACGGCGCAGGTCTTCCACCTGTGCGCTCAACACCGGGTTGGGCCAGGCGCCGGCCTGGACGATGGCGCCTTCGGTGGCTTCCTGCTCGCGCACGGCGGCGGACAGGCTGGGGTTGGACTGCAGCACCATCGAAACGGCGCTGTGCAGGGTCAGCGGGCCCGCGGGCTCCAGCGTCCTGGCGGCTGGCCGGGACGATGGCTGGGATGACTGGGTGCCGGCAACAGTCGAGGTCTGTGGCTGCAGCGACTGTGACGACTGTGGCGACTGTGAATAGGCCGGGGGTACCGCCAAGGCCAAGACGGCCAGCGGCACGAAGAGCGTGCGCATCGAATTCTCCTGGGTTGCGAAACAACGGACGGACGAATTCGGCGAGAGCTCAGCTGATGAAAAAGACGATCAGTGGGGTTGTGTTCTCTCGCCGAATCAGACGGCAAGAGACCAGTCGGGACGGACCGGAACGTCGGAGATGTGCGAGACGAAGGCCTCGGCGGTCAGGGCACGCGGAAGCTGCGAGAGCACCGGCAGCGCAGGCAGTTCGCCCGCGGTCAGGTCGGTGTGCTGGGCGTGGCCGAAATGGCTGACCGTGCAATGGCCGGCCGCCGCGCCCGGCTGGGTGCCGGTGTCTTTCTTGGCACCGTCGCCGGTGTGGGTGCGATCGGTGCCGCCCCGCTCGTCTTCGTGGTGGCCCCAGTGCTGGGGCTGCGTGTCGCGCTCATGCTGGCAGTACGCCGCCGACGCCGCCCAGCTGAGCTGGAACGGGAGCAGGAACAGCAGGAAGATCAGAAGCCAGCGGCGCATGGAGTCAAAAAGTATATCGATGGCCTGTGACGCGGCCCTGGGCAAAGGCCCTGCAATGTGCGGGCCTGGCGCAATGTATGACACGCACCCGAGGCCTTGTCCGTCAATAGGATTACTAAATCGTAACCTCCGTATCAAGAGGGGTTCGGTACCATCCGGCGATGCGCATTCTTGTCATTGAAGACGAGCCCAAGCTGGGCGATTACCTGAAAAAGGGGCTCGAAGAGAACGGGTACGTGGTCGACATCGCCCGTGACGGCATCGAGGGGAGATACCTTGCCACCGAAGGCGACTACGCACTCGTTCTGCTCGACGTGATGCTGCCGGGCATCGACGGCTTCGCCGTCCTGCAGGCCATCCGGCGCACCAAGAACGTGCCGGTCCTGGTGCTCACCGCGCGCGACAAGGTCGAAGACCGCGTGCAGGGGCTGCAGCAAGGCGCCGACGACTACCTCGTCAAGCCCTTTTCCTTTTCCGAATTGCTGGCGCGCGTGCAGGCGCTGCTCCGGCGCGGCAAGCCGCAGGAGTCGACCGTGCTGCGGCTGGCCGACCTCGAACTCGACCTTGCCAGCCGCAAGTGCTTTCGCAACCGCGTGCGGCTGGACCTCACGGCCAAGGAGTTCACGCTGCTGGTGGTGCTGCTGCGCCGGCGCGGCCAGATCCTGTCGCGCACCACGCTGGCCGAGCAGGTCTGGGACATGAACTTCGACAGCGACACCAACGTGGTCGAAGTGGCGATCCGCCGCCTTCGCAGCAAGCTCGACGACCCGTTCGAGGTGAAGCTCCTGCACACGGTGCGCGGCATGGGCTACGTGCTGGAAGACCGCTCCTGGGCATGAGCCCTCGGCCGCACTCGATACAAAGCCGGCTCTCGCTCTGGTTTGCCGCGCAGACCCTGTTCGGACTGAGCGTGATCTGCCTTGCGATCTACCTCGTCACCGCGTGGAACTTCGCCCAGAAGCAGCAGGACGAACTCGACCACAAGGCGGTGCTGGTGCTGCACCTGCTGGAAGAGGCGGAGAAAGGCGGCGATCTGGTCTTTCTCCGGCACAAGCTGAACGACTTCTTCTCGATGCAGGACGACGTGTCGCTGTCGATCTCGCATGCGGGCAGCGAGCTTTTTCAATCGACACCCGCACCGGGCGGCCGCTGGATGCGGCGCGACCTGGAAGTGCCCTGGCACCAGGGCGGCAACACGACGCAGCTGTCGGTGCAGATCGGCGTGAACATGGCGCAAGAGGCGCGGCTGCTCGAACGCCTGGCTTGGACGCTGCTGGGCGCCGTCGTGCTGGGCACGGCGCTGGTGTCGCTCACCGGCACGTGGCTGGTGCGGCGTGGTTTGCGCCCGTTGAAGGCGCTGGCCGAACGCACCGCGGCGATGGCACCCGACAAGGCCAACCGGCCCATCGACGCGATGGCCTTCGCCGAAGAACTGCGGCCCTGGATCACGCAGTTCAATGCCCTGCTGCTGCGCGTGCAGCGGGCCTACGTGCAGCTCGAATCCTTCAATGCCGACGTGGCGCACGAACTGCGCACGCCGCTGGCCAACCTGATCGGCTCCACCGAACTCGCGCTCACGCGCCCGCGCAGCAACGAAGAGCTGCAGACCGTGCTGGCGTCGAACCTCGAAGAAGTCGGCCGGCTCTCGGGCATCGTCACCGACATGCTGTTTCTTTCGCAGGCCGACCGTGGCGTGCCGATGCGCACACGGGCCGCCGCAAGCCTGGCCGTGCAGGCTGGCAACGTGATCGACTTCTACGACGCCATGCTCGAAGAAGCCGGCCTGCGTGCCGAAGTGAGTGGCGACGCGATGGCCGATGTGGATGCCGCGCTGATACGGCGCGCGCTCTCCAACCTGCTGGGCAATGCGATCCGCTTCGCAACACCGGCCTCCACCCTCCGCATCGAGATCGCGCAGGACGGCGACGAGTTCACCATCGCCGTCATCAACCACGGCGAACCGATCGACCCCGCCGCGTTGCCGCGCCTGTTCGAGCGCTTCTACCGTGCCGCCCAGGCCAGGGACAGCTCGACCCGGCACCACGGCCTCGGGCTGTCGATCGTCGAGGCCATTGCGCGCATGCATGGCGGACGCGTGTTCGCGGCCAGCCAGGGCGGCAAGACGCGCATCGGGTTCACGGTATTGCGGCGCGCCGGCTGACGGGGCTGCGCGGCCCGTCAGTCGCCGCGCCGTTCAGGGCTTGGCGGGGGTGCGATGGGCATCGGCCGCATCGGCCATTGGTGCCTTGCGCCCGATGAACAGGTTGATGAGCGGCCCCGTCATCGCGGTGGTCACCAGCGCCATCACCAGCAGCATCGTGAACAGCTCGGGGCCGATCAGGCCGGCGTCGAGGCCGATCTTCATCACGATCAGTTCCATCAGGCCGCGCGCGTTCATCAACGAGCCCGTGGCCAGGCTGTCGCGCCAGCCGTAGCCCGCCATGCGGGCGCCGACCGCGCCGCCGGCGATCTTGCCGACCGTGGCAACGCCCACGATCAACAGCATCGCCCCCATGCTCGCCCCCGAGAAGGCATTGGATGTGGTGCCCAGCCCCGCCAGCGCGAAGAACAGCGGCATCAGCACGACGATGGAAATCGGCTCGATGCGCTCGGTCAGCGACTTCAGCAGCCGGTCGTCGCGCGGCAAACAAGCGCCGAACAGGAAGGCGCCGAACACCGCATGCAGGTGCAGCCATTCGGTGACCAGCGCGCACAGCAGCAGGCCGATCATCAGCGACGCCATCACCGTGGTCGACGGCTCGCCATCGGGCGCCTTCACGCGCAGCAGCCAGGCAAAGCCCGGCTTGAGCCCGAAGAACAGCGCGCACAGCACCACCGCCATGCCCATCGTGGTCTTGAGCAGGCCGGCGTAGCCCTCGCCCGCCCCGACCAACGCGACCACGAAGGCCAGCAGGATCCAGGCGAACACATCGACCACCGCCGCCGCGCCGAGCGACAGCTGGCCGAAGGGCGTGCGCGTCATGCCGCGGTCCTTGAGGATGCGCGCCATCACCGGAAAGGCCGTGATCGACAGCGCGGCCGCCATGAAGAGTGCGAACGGCCAGAAGCCGACACCTTTGGGCGCGAGCGCCGGATACAACGCCGGCGATATCGCGATGCCCAGTGCCAGCGGCACCACGACGCTCAGCACGCCCACGTAGCCCGCGGAGCGCAACTGCTCGCGCATGGTTTTCGTGGAGCGCAGCTCCAGCCCGACCACGAACATGAACAGCACCAACCCCAGCGTCGAGAGCGAAGACAGCCCCTGCAGCGATTCCTTCGAGAACAGCTGCGCGTGCAGCGAGGGAAAGAGCGCCCCCATGACCACCGGCCCGAGCATCAGGCCCGCCGCCATTTCGCCCACCACCGAGGGCTGCCCCACGTGGCGCAGGACCCAGCCGCAAACACGCGCGGTCGTGAGGATGACGATCAGTTGAAGCAGCAGGGACGTGGCGGACATGGACCGGATCGCGTGAACAGAAAAGTGTGGCGGCGATGTTAGTCCGGGCCGCCCTCCTCCAGCCATCGCTTCGCCCATTGGTTGAGCGGCGTCAGGCGCTTGACCAGCTCGGCGCCCGATTCGGTGAGCTGGTAGCCCGCGTCCACGAGCACCACCACGCCCGTCGCGCGCAGCTCCTTGAGCCGGTCGTTCAGCACCGACGGCGACATGTCGTCGGTGCTCACGCGCAGCGCCCTGAAGCTCTGCGGCAGGCCGTCGCGCAACTCCCAGAGGATGCGCAGCGTGCCCTTGCGGCCCAGCTGCTCCAGCAGCCGCATGATGGGGCGCCGCGACACGACGGGCGCGGCCTGCGGGGCGGTGGTTTCTTCGTCTTCCATGACGCTCTTTCGATGAAGGTTCGGCGGCACACCTTGCGCTACGCATTTCGTAGCGATAGACTGCACCAAATCGCTACGCAATCCGTAGCGATTTCCGTCGCATTCTATGAAAGGAACCGCCCGTGATCCACCCCGCCTCCGAAAGCCTGGACCCGAACCCCGCACCGAGAATCCCGCCGCTCGCGCCGCCCTACCCCGAACCCATCGGCGAACTGCTGACACGCATGACGCCGCGACAGGCGCCCGAGATCCTGGCGCTGTTCCGCGTGATGGCCGTGAACCCTGCGCTGACCGAACACACGATGGGCCTGGGCCGCTACCTGCTGGGCCGCAAGGCGGCCATCAGCCTGCGCGAACGCGAGATCGTGATCGTGCGGGTCTGCGCCCGTTGCGGCGCCGAATACGAATGGGGCGTGCACTGGACCGGCTTTGCCGACGCTGCCGGCTTCAACGAAACCGACCGGCGCGTGATGGCCTCGGCCGATGGCGACCTCTCGCTGCTGGCGCCGCGCGACCGGCTGCTGGTGTCGATGGTCGACCAGCTGCACGACACGAGCGATGTCGACGATGCGCTGTGGGAGGCCCTGAACGCGCATTGGAGCCACGCGCAGCTGGTCGAGCTGATGATGCTCGCCGGGTGGTATCACTCGGTCAGCTATGTGTGCAACGCGGCGCGCGTGCCGCTCGAGAAATGGGCGGCGCGCTGGTGATTGCAGCGCCTCGCAAGGCGCCCACGTTTGACCGATCTCGGGGCCGACGCTAGCATCGATCCCATGGTCGCCCGCTCTCTTTCCCTCTCCCTGCTTGCCCGCGCATGCTGTCACGGTCGGCCTGGGGGAGCCTGCGGCTAGCGCCTGCATCACGTCCGCATCCCCGATGGCCACCCGTTGAAAGACCGGTGGCTTTTTCTTTGCCTCGACGCTTCAACCCGCACGACAACCCACAAGAAAGAAGTCCGCATGCCTCTGGCCCTGTACGACACCTGGTCGCGCTCCGTGCGCCCCTTCGCTCCCTTGCAGCCCGAGCACGTGGGCCTGTACTGCTGCGGACCGACGGTGTACGACTACGCGCACATCGGCAACCTTCGAACCTACGTGTTCGAGGACGTACTGCGCCGCGTGCTGATGCTCAACGGCTACCAGGTGCGGCATGTGGTCAACATCACCGACGTCGGGCACCTCGTCTCGGATGCCGACGAAGGCGAAGACAAGATGGAGAAAGGCAGCCGCCGCACCGGGCAATCCGCCTGGGCCATCGCCGCGCACTACACGGAGGCCTTTCAGGCCGACTGGCGGGCCTTGAACCTGCTGGAGCCCACGGCGTGGCCGCGCGCCACCGACCACATTCCCGAGCAGTTGGAATTCATCGCCGAACTGCAGCGCGGCGGCTACACCTACCAGACGTCTGACGGCGTGTACTTCGACACGACCCGGCAGGACGACTACGGCCACCTGGCCCGCCTCGAACGCGCAGGCCTGCGCGCTGGAAAAAGGGTGGCGATGGGCGAGAAGCGCGACGCCTGCGACTTCGCGCTCTGGAAGTTCAGTCCGACCGACTCCCAACGACAGATGGAATGGGACAGCCCCTGGGGCCGGGGCTTTCCCGGCTGGCACATCGAATGCTCGGCCATGTCGGCCAAGTACCTGGGCCCGTGGTTCGACATTCATTGCGGTGGCGAAGACCACGTCGGCGTGCATCACAGCAACGAGATCGCGCAGACGCAGGCGCGCCACGGCACGCGGCTCGCCAACTTCTGGATGCACGGCCACTTCCTCACGCTGGACGACAAGAAGATGACCAAAGCCGACGGCGATTTCGTGCGCCTGCAGACGTTGGTCGACCAAGGCATCGACCCGCTGGCCTACCGTTATCTGTGCCTTACCGCGCACTACCGGAGCACGCTGCGCTTCACCGAAGAAGCGATCGGCGGGGCGCAGTCGGCGCTGGACCGGCTGCGCAAGGCCTATGCGAGTTGGCCGGCAGATGGCGGCACGGCGCATGAAGGCTTCGTGAGCCGCTTCAACGCCGAGGTCAATCAAGACCTCAATGTGCCGCGTGCGCTGGCGTTGCTTTGGGAGCTGGTCCGAAGCGATGTCCCCACGGCCACGCGGCGCGCCACGGTCGACCATTTCGACACGGTGCTGGGCTTGCGGCTGGACGATTGGCAGGCGCCGGTACAGCAGGTGCCAGCGGACATCGCCGCCCTGCTCGCGTCACGTCAGGAGGCGCGAGCCGCCCGGGACTGGGCAGAAGCCGATCGACTTCGGAATGCTCTGCGCGACCAAGGCTGGCAGGTCGAGGACAGTGCGGACGGACAGCGGTGGAGCCGGTGCGAGAAGTAGCTTCGGCTCGCACCGGACTGCTCACTTCTCGGTGCGCATCAGCCGCAACCCGTTCGCCACCACCAGCAGGCTCGCGCCCATGTCCGCGAACACCGCCATCCACATGGTCGCGCTGCCGAACACCGCGAGCACGAAGAACACGCCCTTGATGCCGAGTGCCAGCGTGATGTTCTGCCACAGCACCGCATGCGCGCGGCGCGACAGGCGGATGGTCTCTGGGATGCGGCGCAGGTCGTCATTCATGATGACCACGTCGGCCGCTTCCATCGCCGTGTCGGTGCCTGCGCCACCCATGGCGAAGCCGATGTCGGCCTGCGCGAGCGCGGGGGCGTCGTTGATGCCATCGCCGGTCATCGCGGCGGCGCCGTAGCGCTGCTGCATGGCCTTGATGGCGTCGAGCTTTTCTTCGGGCAAGAGGTTGCCGCGCACATCGTCGATGCCGGCGTGGGCGCCGATGGTCTTGGCGGTCGCGGTGTTGTCGCCGGTGAGCATCACGGGTGCGACGCCCAGCGCGCGCAGCTCGGCGATGGCCGCCTGCGACGATTCCTTGATGGTGTCGGCCACGGCGAACAGCGCGAGCACGGCCTGGCCCGAAGCCAGCAGTGTGACGGTGCGGCCCGCTTCTTCATGGCGCTGGAGTTCGGCTTCGAGCGCCGGCGTGCACAGGCCCCGCCCTTCGATCAGCCGATGGTTGCCCAGCACATAGGTCTGCCCCGCCAGCGTGCCCTGCACGCCGCGGCCGGGCAATGCGGTGAAGTCGGCCACTTCGTCCTGCTGGCCCTTCAGGCCCTCGACGATGGCCTTCGACACGGGGTGGTCGGAGCGGCCCGCAATGCTCGCGGCAATCGCGTACACGGCAGCCTGGTTGCCCGAGGTGTCGATCAGCACCGACTCGACCAGCTTGGGCTTGCCTTCGGTGATGGTGCCCGTCTTGTCGAGCGCGATCGCCTTGAGCTTGCGCGCCTCTTCGAGGTAGGTGCCGCCCTTGATGAGAATGCCGCGCCGCGCGGCGGCAGCGAGTGCACTCACCACGGTGACGGGCGTGGAGATCACCAGCGCGCAAGGGCACGCGATGACCAGCAGCACCAGTGCCTTGTAGATGGACTGCATCCACGTCCAGTCGAGGAACAACGGCGTGAGCACGGCCACGGCCAGCGCCAGCACGAAGACCGTGGGCGTGTAGATGGCGGCGAACTTGTCGACGAAGCGCTGCGTCGGCGCGCGCGAGCCCTGGGCTTCTTCGACGGCGTGGATGATGCGCGCCAGCGTGGTGTTGGAGGCCACCGCCGTCACGCGGAATTCGAGCGCAGCGGTCTGGTTGATGGTGCCTGCGAACACCGGGTCGCCGACAGTCTTGTCGACCGGAATGCTCTCGCCGGTGACCGGTGCCTGATCGATGGCACTGGTGCCGGCGGTGACGACGCCGTCGAGCGGCACGCGCTCGCCGGGGCGGATGCGCGCGACGGCGCCCAGCTCCACCGCATTGGCCATCACGGTCTGCCAGCTGCCGTCGGCCTGCTTCACCTCGGCCTGTTCGGGCGCGAGCGCCAGCAGGCTCTGGATGGCGTTGCGTGCGCGGTCGACGGCGCGAGCCTCGATCAGCTCGGCAATCGCATAGAGCGCCATCACCATCGCGGCTTCGGGCCACTGGCCGATGATGAAGGCGCCCGTGACGGCCACGGCCATGAGCGCGTTGATGTTCAGGCGTCCGCGCACGAGTGCGGCGAAGCCCTTCTTGTAGGTGTCGAGGCCGGCAAGGCCGATGGCGCCCAGCGCGAGGATCACCTCGGCCGCCTTGAAGCCGATGCCATCGAGCGCCAGGAACGAGATCGACTCGGCCGCGACAGCCAGCACCAGCGCGGCGATCAGGCGCACGAGGCCGGTGCTCATGCCTGCGATTTGCGCGGGCGCGGCGGCGGCCTGCGAGCCGGAGGCGGGGCCGCCCGCTGCGTTCAGCGGCTCGGGCTTGAAGCCGGCCTTGCGGATGGCGGCGAGCGCCTCGGGCAGCACGCCGTCGTCGGTGGTGATGGCCATCGTGCGTTCGCCAAGCCGGAAGCGCAGCGCCTTGACGCCTGCGATGGGCTCCAGCGCGCGGCGGATTTCGGACTCTTCCACGGCGCAGTCCATGGTGGGAATGCGAAACAGCAAGGCGCCCTTCGGCACGTCGGCCGGCTCGGGAGGCGCCAGCGGGATCGCGCCGTGGCTGGCGCCGCCGCAGCAGGCATCCTCGCCATGCGCGTGCGCTTCGGCCTTGGCGGGCGGATGCGCGTGGGCGTGGTCATGGCTGTGGTCGTCGCCATGCGGATGGGGGTGCGAATGCGTGTGCGGCACGGGCCGGGTCAGAGCGTTCTGGTTCGTCATGGAATCGATTGGAAACCCTGAAGCAGGTGTAGAGTCAAACGCTGATTTCCACTTTCTTATTTGCCGCATCATGAAAATCGGTGAACTGGCCAAAGTCGCGAACACGCCTGTCGAAACCATCCGGTATTACGAGCGCGAGCAACTGCTGCCCGAGCCCGCGCGCACCGACGGCAACTACCGCATCTACGACGACGAGCATGCCCAGCGCCTGGGCTTCATCCGGCGCTGCCGCTCGCTGGACATGACGCTGGACGAAATCCGCAGCCTGCTGAAATTCCGCGATGCGCCGCAGGACGATTGCGGCGAGGTCAACCAGTTGCTGGATGACCATATCGGCCACGTGGCCGCGCGCATTGCCGAATTGAAGACGCTGGAGAAGCAGCTCAAGGCCCTGCGCCTGCAGTGCGGCGGGCCCGAGTCGGCGCACAACTGCGGCATTCTTCAGGAGCTGGACACGGCCGCGCTCGCGCCCGAGACCTTCGGCCAGCATGCCGGGCATGTGCACGGCTCATTGCACAGCACGGCCGCGAAGCGTTCCGCCTAGCCTTCTGCTCTGCCCGGCAGGCGTTGCGCAGCGGGCTACTTGCCCACCAGTTGCGTGAGCTTGTCCGCCTCGAACGACTCGTCGCGTGCCGCATCGCCGGGCACACAGTCCCTGGTGCCCGGATGCGCGGACAGCTTCTCGATGGCCTGCCAGAGCAGCGCGATCTGGTGTTCCTGACTCGATGCGTTGTCGATGAGCCCGCGCATGGCCTGGCTCAACGGGTCGTCGTCCTGCGTGATGCCGTAGGCGGAGAACTTCTGCGGCGAGGCCACGTCGGCGCTCTCGCCCGTCTTCGACGGAATGATGCGCGCCGGAATGCCCACCGCGGTCGCCCCAGCCGGCACCGGCTTGATGACCACCGCGTTGCTGCCGATCTTGGCGCCGTCGCCCACCACGAACCCGCCCAGCACCTTGGCGCCCGCGCTCACCACCACGTTCTTTCCCAGCGTCGGGTGCCGCTTTTCGCCCTTGTAGAGCGAGGTGCCGCCCAACGTCACGCCCTGGTAGATGGTGCAGCCGTCGCCGATCTCGGCGGTTTCGCCGACCACCACGCCCATGGCGTGGTCGAAGAACACCTGCTGGCCGATCTTGGCCGCCGGGTGGATCTCGATGCCCGTCATCCAGCGCGCCCAGTGCGCGATGAAGCGGGCCGGCCACTTGAAACCGTGTGTCCAACAGGCATGCGCCCAGCGATGCAGCACCACGGCATGGAAGCCGGGGTAGACCGTGATCACTTCCCAGGCGCTGCGGGCGGCCGGGTCGCGTTCGAGGATGCACCGGATGTCGGCGCGCAGTCGAGAGAACATCGCTGCCTTTGTTGTCGTTATATCGATAGGGGGCGGGCAGTCTAAAGCCCCGTGTCATCGCGTACGCGCGATGGGGTTTTACGAATCGCCGGGCGTGCGGGGTGTCCGCGTTGCGTCGGTCATGGCCTTGGCGATGCCGCGCAGGATGTGGATTTCTTCGGGCGTGGGCTGGGCGCGGTTGAAAAGCTGCTGCAGCCGGGGCATCAGCTTCTTGGGCGCGGCCGGATCGAGAAAGCCGATGTCCACCAGCGAGCGCTCCCAGTGGTCGAGCATGCCCGCCACCGACTGCGCATCGGCCGCCTGCACCGGCGCCGTGGCGTCGCGCACCTCGTAGCCGCCGAGCGCCAGCCGCCACTCGTAGGCCACCACCTGGATGGCCGCGCCGAGGTTCAGCGAGCCGAATTTCGGGTCGGTCGGAATGCTCAGCGCCACGTTGCAGCGGTAGACGTCTTCATTCCGCATGCCGAAACGCTCGGAGCCGAACAGGAAGGCGACGTGCTGGTCGCCCTGCCTGGCCAGGGGTTCGAGGTGCTCCCGGGGCGTGCGTGTGGGCGGGCCGAAGTCGCGCGGGATCATGGCGGTGGCGCAAAGGTGGGTTACGCCGTCGAGCGCCTCGTCGAGCGTTTCGACGATGCGGGCGTTGGTCAGCACGTCGAGGGCGCCACTCGCGCGCTGGATGGTTTCCTCGCGCCGCAGCACGTTGGCCCAGCGGGGCGCCACGAGCACGAGGTCGTCGAAACCCATGGTTTTCATGGCGCGGGCGGCCGCGCCCACATTGCCGGCGTGGCTGGTCTGGATCAGGATGAAACGGGTGCGCATGGCAGGGTGGGGAGACACAAACGGGCGGAGCCGGTAAAATGCCCGATTCTCGCCGCCCGCATCGCCGGGCCGCAGGGTCGCCAGGATTGCTCAGATCGAATTCTCGGAGACCCCTTCCACCGTTCTTCTCACAATCCAGAATGTCGTCCCCCAACCTGCATCCCATGCTCAACGTGGCCGTCAAGGCCGCACGCGCCGCCGGCGCGATCATCAACCGCGCAGCCCTCGACGTCGAGGCCGTGCGCATCTCGCAAAAGCAGGTCAACGACTTCGTGACCGAAGTCGATCACGCCAGCGAGAAGGTCATCATCGAAACGCTGCTTGGCGCATACCCGGGGCACGGCATCCTGGCCGAAGAATCGGGCACCGAATACGGCGCCAAAGACTCCGATTTCGTCTGGATCATCGATCCGCTCGACGGCACCACCAATTTCATCCACGGCTTTCCGGTCTACTGCGTGTCGATCGCGCTGTCGGTGCGCGGCAAGATCGAGCAGGCGGTCATCTACGACCCGAGCCGCAACGACCTGTTCACCGCCACCAAGGGCCGCGGCGCCTACCTGAACGAGCGCCGCATCCGCGTGTCCAAGCGCACCAAGCTCAGCGAGTGCCTGATCTCCACGGGCTTCCCGTTCCGCACTGGCGACAACTTCAAGCAGTACCTGGCCATCATGGCGGACATGATGCCCCGCATGGCGGGCCTGCGCCGCCCCGGCGCGGCTGCGCTCGACCTGGCCTACGTGGCCGCCGGCTTCACCGACGGCTTTTTTGAAACCGGCCTGAACCCCTGGGACGTGGCTGCCGGCTCGCTACTGGTGACCGAGGCCGGTGGCCTGATCGGCAACTTCACGGGCGAGCCCGAGTTCCTCGATCAGCGCGAATGCCTGGCCGCTGCCCCGCGCGTCTACGGCCAGCTGGTGCCGCTGCTCGCCAAGTACTCGAAGTTCGCCAACGTCGACGACAAGCTGCGCGCCAGCGACCGCGTGCGCGCCGTATCGGCCTCGACCAAGTCGAGCACCGAAGACGCCTCGGTCGACCTCTATGCCCGCAGCACCGTGGTCGACTTCGCGGACGAAGCCGCCGAGGGCGACAAGCCCGCCGTGGCGGCCGCCCCCGCCGCGCCCCGCAAGCTCACGCGCATCCGCCGCGATGCACCTGCGGCACCCGGCGCAACTGGCGCACCCGGCACTGGCAGCCCCTTCGAGGGCGACGCTTCCGCCAAGTGATGGTGCTGGGGCCCCGCGCCGCCGCCCGGGTTCGCGCGGCTTTGCGCATTGCGCTGAGCCACTACGTCGCGAGCGGGCTCACCGTCGCGCTCGGGCTCCTGTTCATTTCGGGCGGGGTGCACCTCTGGCTGGGCACCCTGGCCGCCTCCGCGGCGGCCACCGGCGTGATCGTGACCGCGCCGCCCGACCTGCCCGGCCCGCGCCGCGGCAAGTTCTTCCAGATGCTGCCGGCGCCGCTCATCGGCCTGCCGCTCTTCTTTGCCGTGCAGATGCTGCACACCGCGCCGATCCGCCTCGGCCTGCTGCTGGTGCCGGCCACCTTCGTGGCCTTCCTGGGCATGGCCTGGGGCAAGCGGGGCATCCCGATCGCGATCGCGGTGATGTTCTCGATGATCTTCTCGATGGCCACGCAGGCGCCGCGCGACATGGCCGATGCCATCCAGCGCACCTGGCACTTCGGCCTAGGCGCGGGCCTGTACGTGATCTGGGCCACGCTCGCCAACCTCGCGCTCAACGGGCGCTTTCGCACCCAGTCGGTGGCCGACGTGCTCTATTCGCTGGCTGCGCTGATGCGCACCGAGGCCAGCCAGTTCCTGCCGCAAGACGAAACCCGCGACGTGCGCGACACGCCCGCACCGGTGCTCGGCCAGCTGCTGCGCGAGCAGGCCGCGCTGGCCGACCAGCTGCAGGCCACGCGCGACATCGTGCTCGAATCGCCGCGCACGCCGCGCCGTCAACGGCTGGCCGCGATGCTGGTGATCGTGCTCGAAATGCGCGACCAGCTGCTGGCCAGCGAGCTCGACCTCGACACGCTGCGCGCCCACCCCGCGCATGCCGAGGCGCTGATCGAGATGCGCTGCGTGCTCGAAGAACTCGCCGAAGAAACCATCGCGCTGGCCGATGCGCTGCTGATGCGCCGCACGCCCGCCGTGGTGCCCGACCGGCGTCCGCGGCTGGCGGCCATCCACGTGTCGGCCGACGACAGCGCAAACACCCTGGGCGGTGGCGGCGGCCACATCGGCCCGACCGCCGCGATGCTCGCGCGTGGCCTCGCGAGCCGCATCGGCCACATCAACGACGAAGTGCTGCGCCTGTCGGCCATGGCGCGCGGCGACGCCGAGCCCAACCTGGCCGTGGTGCGCGCCAACTGGCAGCTTTTCGTGAGCCCGACCGACTGGTCGTGGCGCCCCTTCCTCACGCTGTGGCGCTGGGACGCGCCGCCGCTGCGCCACGCGATTCGCGCCGCGCTGGCCATCGCGGCCGGCTACGCCATCGCGGTGTCGATGCCCTGGGGCTCGCACGACTACTGGATTCTTCTGACCATCGTGGTCGTGCTGCGCGGCAGCCTCTCGCAGACGCTGGAGCGGCGCAACGCCCGCGTCGCCGGCACGCTGCTGGGCTGCGTGCTCGCAGTGGGGCTGCTGTCGGCCCACCCGTCGGCGCTGATGCTGCTGGTGATCGTGACGGTGGCGCAGGCCATCGCGCACAGCTTCGCGGTGCGACGCTACCTCATCACCGCCGTGGCCGCCACGGTGCTGGGCCTCGTGCAGGCCCACATGCTGAACGTGGGCGTGGCGCCCATCTTCGCGCTGTTCGAACGCATCGCCGACACGCTGATCGGTGCCGCGCTGGCCTGGGGCTTCTGCTACGTGCTGCCCTCGTGGGAGCGCAGCCAGATTCCCGCGCTGGTGGCGCGCACGCTCACCGCCCAGGCACGCCATGCGCGGCTGGCGCTTGGCCTCGGCCAATTGCAGGCCATCGACAGCAGCCCTGAACTCGAATGGCGCCTCGCGCGCCGCGAGGCCTACGACAGCCTGTCGGCGCTGGTGCAGGCCACGCAGCGTTCGCTCTCCGAACCGCGCGCGGTGCAACCGCCGCTCGAGCCGCTCGAACATCTGCAGGCCCACAGCTACCAGTTGCTCGCGCAGCTCAGCGCCGTGAAATCGATGCTCGTGCTGCGGCGCGACCGCCTCACGCCGGGCGAGGTCGAAGGCCCGATCAGCCGCACCGCGCAAAGAATCGAAGCCGCCATCGGAACTACACCGACCACTGGCCCCTCTCACCCCGAGAGCGCCGGCTCCACCACCGTTGGTGGCCCGATTCCCCTGCCCGACCCGTTCGACAACGACATCAGCCCCTGGCTGCTGCGCCGACTCGATCTGGCAACGGCCCTCGCCACGCAGCTGCGCGACGACGCAGCGCGCATTCTTCAACCGCTGAACGAGACAACACCGCCCGCGACCACCGCTTGATGATCAAAGAGATACTTGCCCACCCCTGGTTCGGCACATGGGTTGCCGCCCTGATCGCAGTTCCCCTCGCCCTTCTCGCCCACCGCATCGGTGGCCTTGTATTGAGGCGGATCACCCGCCCGGCGCCGGCGATCCATGCGATGGTGGTCAACTGCAACGCGGCGGCGCGGCTGGTGCTCCCGCTGGTCGCGTTGCTGCTGGTGTGGCAGGCCGCGCCCGACGACCTTCACTTCATCGGTAACGTGCGGCATTTCAACGGCCTTCTGCTGATCGCCGCGACCACCTGGCTCGCGGTGAAAGCCATCAGCGGTTTCGCCGACGGCGTGCTCGCGCAGCACCCCTCGGACATCGCCGACAACCTGCAGGCGCGCCGCGTGCTCACGCAGACCCGCGTGCTGGCGCGCACCGCCATGACGGTGGTGCTGGTGGCCGGCGGCGCGATGATGCTCATGACCTTTCCGGGCGCGCGCCAGGTCGGCGCCAGCCTGCTGGCCTCGGCCGGCGTCATCGGCATCGTGGCCGGTCTTGCGGCCAAGCCGGTGTTCAGCAACCTCATCGCCGGCCTGCAGATCGCGCTGGCGCAGCCGATTCGCATCGACGACGTGCTGGTGGTCGAAGGCGAATGGGGCCGCGTGGAAGAGATCACCGGCACCTTCGTGGTCATCAAGATCTGGGACGAGCGGCGCCTGATCCTGCCGCTGACCTACTTCATCGAAAAGCCGTTCCAGAACTGGACCCGCCATTCGGCCCAACTGCTGGGCGCGGTCTTCATCTACGCCGACTACGGCATGCCGCTCGCGCCGCTGCGCGAAGAGGTCGAGCGCATCGTGAAGGCGGCGCCCGAATGGGACGGCCGCTTCTTCAACCTGCGCGTGACCGATGCGACCGAACGCACGATGCAGGTTCGCGTGCTCTGCACGGCCGCCACCTCGGGCCTGGCCTTCGACCTTCGCTGCACCGTGCGCGAAGGGCTGATCGACTTCATGCAGCGCGAGTACCCGCAGTTCCTGCCGAAGATGCGGATCGAGAGCGAGAACGGCATGCACGAGAAACGGCAGGAGCCGCAGCAGCAGCCGATGCTGTAGCTGTTTGTTGCCGCTCGATTCAGGGCGCGCTCACGCCGACGGCGTACTCCCCTCCGCGAATGCCCCCCGGGGCTGCGCCCCTCCTCCTTTATTTCGCTGCGGGGAGCACGCCGCCGGCGTGAGCGTTTTCAGAGCAGTCGTTGATCGGCTGCACACCAGCAGCGTGCCCCAGTGCGAATGGCACCGGGTGCTCCCCGCAGCGAAATAAAGGAGGAGCGAAGCGGGGGACATTCGCGGAGGGGAGCACCCGGTGTCATTCGCACGCGTCCTGAACGACAGCGCCCCGAAAAAGAGCGCAAAAAGACCGGCAGCCCTACTTGGCCGAAGCCATCATGTAGTCCACCGTCAGGTTCGCCAGCGCACGCACCCCGTTGACCAACGCCGGCTCGTCCACATAGAACTCCGGCGAATGGTTCGATGCGGCCTTCGTCACGTCCACCCCCTTGGGTGTCACGCCCAGATTGAAGAACAGCCCCGGCACGCGCTCCTGGTAGAACGAGAAGTCTTCCGACGCCGTGGCCTTCGGCCCAAGCATCCAGTTGCCCTCGCCCGCCACGCGCTGCAGCGTCGGTGCCATCTGCGCCGTCAACGCCGGCTGGTTGACCGTTGCGTTGTACAGCTCCACCACCTTGAACGTCGCCTCGGCGCCCGCACTCGCGGCAATCGACTCCGTCGTGCGCTTCATGCGCGCGTGGATGTCCTTCTTCATGCCTTCGTCGTAGGTACGCACCGTGCCCATCATCTCGACCTTCTCGGGCACGATGTTCATGCGGTTGCCGCCATGGATGGTGCCCACGGTGATGACCGACGGCTCCAGCATCGCGTTGACCTGGCGGCTCTGGATGGTCTGCAGCCCCATCACGATCTGCGAGGCCACCACGATCGGGTCGATGCCGCCCCAGGGCCGCGCGCCGTGCGTCTGGCGGCCCTTCACGTCGATCCAGAACTGGTCGGCCGCCGCCATCGCCGCACCGCTGCGCCAGGCCAGCTTGCCCGACTCGATGCCGCTGCTCACATGCAGCCCGAAGATCGCATCGACCTTCGGGTTGTCGAGCACACCCTCGGCCACCATCTGCTTGGCGCCCCACATGTTGCTGCCGTTGGGCTCGAAGTCGGCCGGGCTCTCTTCGGCCGGCTGGAAGATGAACTTGACCGAACCCGGCAGCTGGTCCTTCATGCCCGCCAGCACCTCGGCCGTGGCCATCAGGATGGCGACGTGCGTGTCGTGGCCGCAGGCGTGCATCACGTCGACCTCCTTGCCCAGGTACTGGCCCTTGGCCTTCGAAGCGAAGGGCACGTCGACGCGTTCCTTCACCGGCAGCGCGTCCATGTCGGCGCGCAGCGCCACCACCGGCCCCGGCTTGCCGCCCTTGAGCAGGCCGACCACGCCGGTCTTTGCCACACCCGTCTTGACCTCGAAGCCGAGCTTGCGCAGATGGTCGGCCACCAGCTTTGCCGTGCGGGTTTCGTAGTTGCCGAGTTCGGGGTGCTGGTGAATATCGCGGCGCCATGCGATCAGTTGGGCCTCGACCGCCTTGGCGCGCGTGTCGATCTGCGCCTGCAGCGATGCGGCGCCGCTGGCTTGCTGCGCACCGGCCGAAGCGGCGCACAGCGCCAACGCGGCGGCCAGCACGGGGCGCATCAGGCCCGCACGGTGCAAGGGTCGGGAAGTTTTTTTCATGTCTCTCTGTCTCCTGTTGAATGTTCTTTTGCGAGCCTGTGGCACCGCATGCGATGCACGCGCGGCCAAGGCCCGGGACTCTAGGTTGCGACACCCGCCGTGTATGTCCGCACAGATGGGGACACGGGAACCCGGCCGGCGCGCGCCATGGCATTATTTCGCCGGAGCGCTCGCGGCCATGACACCGACAAGACAAGCGCCGGAGACAACCACACATGACCAACGAATTGACGCTGCCCGTGCAGGACGCATGGCTGGGAGACGCCGTCCAGCACCTGGGCAGCTCCAGCTTTCATTCGCGCCTGCTCGAAGGCCTGAACGCCGCGCTGGGCGCCGACCACGTCAGCTACCTCTGCTACGACGGACACGGCCGCGTGCAGGCGGCGTCGGCGGCCAGCGTGCTCGACCAGCACCTGATCGAGTCGACCACCGAGATCTTCGTCAAGCGCTTCTACGAGCGCGACCCCAATTACCCGCTGATGTGCAGCGACGCACGCGGCGGTGCCTCCGATGGCAGGCCCGAGCTCCAGCTGCTCTGGATGTCGCCCGCCAGCATCGGCGACCCCGAATACCGCCGCCTCCTGTTCGACCGGCCCGGCTTCTCCAGCAAGGTGTCGCTGCTGCGCCGGTGGCGCGACCAGACCTGCTACCTCAACCTGTACTTCTCGCGCACGAAGGTGCAGCGCGACCGCACGGCGCGGCTGATGCGCTCGCACGCCTCGACGCTCATGGCGCTCGCGCATCGCCACGATGAGCTGGTGTCGCTGCACCGGCAGCCCGAAGCCAGCCACGCCCACCTGTGGCCCGAGCTGTCGCAACGCGAACGCGAGACCGCGCGGCTGCTGGTCGAAGGCTGCACCGCGAAAGAAATCGCGCGGCAGCTGTCGCTGTCGCCGGCCACCGTCATCACCTACAAGGAGCGCGTCTACGCCAAGCTGGGCGTGCAGAACCTGCGCGAGTTCCTGACGCTGGCCAGGCACTGAGCCGGCCGCTTTTTTCTTTCTTCTTCCATAACTACTACATGAAGACATCCATGAACAGATCCCTTCTCAAGCTGTGCGGCGCCCTGCCCATGGCCGCCGCCCTCGCGTTCGGACAGGCGCAGGCCGAGCCCACCGTCGTCGCGCCCGTCAAGGGCTACACCTTCGAGGGCGACAAGCTCGTCAGCTTCTCCGCCCTCGCCTTCGACAAGGGCCGCGTGCTGGGCGTGGGCGACGCCGCATCGATCGCCAAACAGTACCCCGATGCGCGCAAGGTCGACGGCCAGGGCCGCACGATGCTGCCGGGCCTGATCGACGCGCACGGCCATGTCTTTCGCATCGGCTTTCGCCAGAGCGAAGTGGTCGTGACCGAGACGCGCACGCTGACCGAGGCCCTGGCCAAGATCAAGGCATACGGACAGGCCAACCCCGCGCGCCAATGGATCATGGGCTCGGGCTGGAACCAGGTGATCTGGAAGCTCGACCGCTTTCCCACTGCGGCCGAACTCGACACCGCCATCGCCGACCGCCCCGTGACCCTGCGCCGCGTCGATGCCCACGCCATCTGGGCCAACACCAAGGCACTGCAGATGGCCGGCATCACGCGCGACACGCCCGACCCCGTGGGTGGGCGCATCGAGCGCGACGCCAAGGGCGAGCCCACCGGCATCCTGGTCGACAAGGCACAGCTGCTGCTGACCAAGGTGATGCCGCCCTACACCGATGCCGAGCGCCGCATCGCGCTCGACTCGGCCATGCGCCACTTCGCCTCGCTCGGCCTCACGGGCGTCGGCGACGCCGGCACCAGCGCGGACGAGGCACGCATCTACCGCGAGTTCGCGGACGCGGGCAAGCTCACGTCGCGCGTGTACGCCATGATCAACGACGTCGGCGACGACTACAAACAGCTCGCGCCCAAGGGCCCCGTCAAGGGCTATGCCGACGACCGCTTCAACCTGAGCGCCGTCAAGCTCTTTGCCGACGGCGCCCTCGGCAGCCGCGGCGCGGCCCTGCTGGAGCCCTACAGCGACGACCACAACAACAAGGGCCTGCTCTTCATGGACGACGCCGTGCTGCGCGGCAAGGTGCGCACCGCGCTCAAGGCCGGCTACCAGGTCAACGTGCACGCCATCGGCGACGCGGCCAACCGGCAGATCCTCGATGCCTTCGAAGCGGCCTACAAGGAAGACCCGAACGGCATGGCCCGGCGCAACCGCATCGAGCACGCGCAGGTGGTGTCGCTGCAGGACATTCCCCGCTTCAAGACCCTGGGCCTGATCGCATCGATGCAACCGACCCACGCCACCAGCGACATGAACATGGCCGAAGACCGCGTGGGCAAGGAGCGCATCAAGGGCGCCTATGCGTGGCAGACCTTCCTGAAGCAAGGCACGGTGATCGCAGGCGGCTCCGACTTTCCGGTCGAATCGGCCAACCCGTTCTACGGCCTGCATGCGGCCGTGACCCGCACCGACCACCAGGGCAAGCCCATCGCCGGCTGGCACCCCGAGGAAGCGATGACGCTGCCGCAGGCCTTCCGCGCCTTCACGCTCGATGCGGCCTACGCCGAACACCAGGAGAAATCCATCGGCTCGCTGGAGCCCGGCAAGTGGGCCGACTTCATCGTCGTCGACCAGGACCCGTTCACGATCGCACCGGGCGAGATCTGGAAGACGCAGGTGCTGGAGACGTGGGTGGCGGGCGAGCAGGTCTATCGGCAGAAGGCTGCGCGCTGAACAGCCGAGTCGGCGCCGACTGAACGGCTGAGCCTTTCAGTTCCGGCGCCCCTTGGCGCCGGCACGCGCCTCGGCATCGGCGGCACCGGCCGCACGACCGGGTGCTTCCACGGCCCGCGCCGGAATCGGCACCGACATCACGATCGAGGTGCGCGTTTCGCCCAGGTGGTTGATGCTGCCCACGAAATCCTCGAGGTGCTCGATGTCGCGCGCGATCACCCTGAGCACGTACGAGTCCTGCCCCGTCACGTGAAAGCATTCGAGCACTTCGCTCTTGCCCTTGAGCAGCTTGATCAGCCGCGCCTTCTCGGGCTGCAGGGTGTGGATGCCGATCAACGCCGTGACGGTGTAGCCCGCCTTGCGCGGCGGCACCACCGCGCGGTAGCCCTCGATCACGCCCGCCTCTTCCAACCGTTTTACCCGTTCCGAGGTCGAAGGCACCGACAGGCCGACCTGCCGCGACAGCGAGGTCAATGAGGTGCGTGCGTCTTCCTGAAGCACGTCGAGGATCTGCCAATTCTTGGGATCGATTTCCATGGATTTAAGGCAAGGGTTGGATATTTGCTTCCGATCTCAGGCAAACAGCGCGATCTGCCTGAGCTTCGCCATTTTCACCAACGAAACGTCTCGAGACAATTCGATGCCAGCCCGATCACCTCGGCCACCTCGACTGCTTCGATCACCTCTCGAACAACGCACATGGATCTCGCCCTCTTCCTCAAGTCCCTCGTCATCGGGCT
Source organism: Variovorax sp. VaC1 (assembly GCF_043658315.1). Classification (NCBI taxonomy): domain Bacteria; kingdom Pseudomonadati; phylum Pseudomonadota; class Betaproteobacteria; order Burkholderiales; family Comamonadaceae; genus Variovorax; species Variovorax sp. VaC1. Next base: position 123,335 of record NZ_JBIGLT010000006.1, read on the forward strand.
GTCGATTGCCGCGCCCGTGGGGCCCATCGGCCTGCTCTGCATCCAGCGCACGCTGGCGCACGGCCGCACCATCGGCTTTCTGAGCGGGCTGGGCGCGGCGCTGGCCGACGCGTGCTACGGCGCCATCGGTGCGCTGGGCGTGTCGGCCGTCATCGCGTCGATGGTGGCGGCGCGCGTGCCGCTGGCGCTGGGCGGCGCGGCCTTCCTGGCGTGGATGGGCATTCAGCTTCTGCGCGCGCCGGTCGCCACGCAGGCGCGGTCGGCGCAAGACGCCACCACGCCGCTGAAGGCGATGCTGTCGGTGTTCGCGCTGACGCTGGCCAACCCGATGACGATCCTGTCCTTCATTGCGGTGTTCGCATCGGTCGCGACCGGGCACGTGGGCGGCACCGGCACCGCGACGTCGATGGTGCTCGGCGTGTTCCTGGGCTCGGCGCTGTGGTGGCTCGGGCTGTCGACCGGCGTGTCGATGGTCCGGCACAAGCTGAGCGCGCGAGCCATGCAGTCCATCAACAGGCTGTCGGGTGCACTGCTGCTTTGCTTCGCGGCGTACCAGCTCTCGACGCTGCTGACATCCTGAGCGCTCCCGGCGCAGAATCCGGCGAAGACCAACGCACCGGATTGGAAGCCATGACCGACCAGCAAGATGCAGCACCAGACAGCACGGCAGCACGCGTTGCCCTGTGGCGGGCCCTTCATCTGGAGGCCGACCCCGCGCCGCATGTGCTCGAAGACAGGATCGGCCTCGAACTCCTCGCCCCCGGCGCCGACTGGCGCAGCCGCGGCGACATGGACCCGCAGTTCACGCGGCCCTTTCGCGCGTCCATCGTGGCGCGGGCGCGCTTCATCGAAGACCTGGTGGTCGAACAGGCCGGGCGCGGGCTGGGCCAGTACGTGATCCTGGGTGCCGGCCTCGACAGCTTCGCGCAGCGCAGACCCGACCTTGCATCGCAACTCAAGGTGTTCGAAGTCGATCAGCCAGGCCCTCAGGCCTGGAAGCGGCAACGGCTGGTCGAGTTGGGTTTCGGCATTCCGGACTGGCTGCGCTTCGTGCCTGTCGACTTCGAGGCCGGAGACAACTGGAAAGACGGGCTCGTGGCCGCCGGCTTCGACGACAGCAAGCCGGCCATCGTGGTCTCGACGGGCGTCAGCATGTACCTCACCAAAGAGGCGAATGCGGCCGCATTGCGCCAGGTCGTCGCGGCCCTGGCTCCGGGCTCGACGCTTGCCATGACCTTCCTGCTCCCGCTGGAGATGGCAGACCCGGAAGTGCGCCCCGGGCTCGAGATGGCGCAGAAGGGTGCACGCGCGAGCGGGACGCCGTTCATCAGCTTCTTCACGCCGCCGGAAATTTTGGCGCTGGCCCGCGAGGCCGGCTTTGCGCAGGCACGGCACATCTCGGCGACCGATCTTGCGCAGCGCTACTTTGCTGGCAGGGCGGATGGCCTGCGCCCGCCCAGCAATGCAGAAGAGCTGCTGCTGGCGCACACGTAGGCGCGGCGCGACTCAGGATCGCGAAGGCGACGGGAGCCGCTCCCTGCGCCGCATCGCGGGCAGCTCCAGGTTCGTCAAGGCCCGCAGCAGCCACTCCACCGGCCCATAGGCAAAGCGCCCCATCCACCAGCGGCTGAGCGCCAGTTGCGCTCCAAAGATCGCGAAGGCGAATGCGAAGGTCGCCAGCGGCCCGACGGTGCCCATCAAGCGAAGGCCGTACGCCAGGAAGATCCAGGCACACACCAGCGACTGCAACAGGTAGTTCGACAGCGCCATGCGTCCGGCCGGCGCCAGCAGATTGGCCAATGCGTGGCCGTGCGGCGTCTGGAACAGCAACAGCATTCCCGCGCCATAGGCAGCGGTAAGGAACGGCGCCGTCAACAGCCCGAGCGACAGGCTGTAGATCTCGCGCACCGAGTCGTTCAGCCGCACCGATGGCCACGCATAGAACACCGCGCCCGGCACACCCACGATCGCGCCCCAGAGCAGCAGCCGCTTGAACAGCGCCCGATGGGCTTCGACGTGCGCAAGCAGCCCACGCCGGCCGGCGATGAAGCCCGCGAAGAACATCGCCAGCGCGGTGGGCGCCTGCACCAGCCCGATCACCACCCAGACCTGCGACAGCTCGCGCAGATGCCGTGCGATGACCGTGGCCGGCGTTCCACGGTAGGCCGCAAGGGCCGACACGGCTTCGGCGATCGCACCCCGGGTGTCTTGCGGAGCGCCCGAGAGCACCAGCAGATAGCCCACGCCGGCCCATACCAGCGAGGTCGTCAGCACGAGGCCGATGGCGCATCGCATCAGGAACACATCGCCCCGCCGCCGCAACACCAGCAGCACTGCGCCCAGCACCGCATAGGTGGTGAGGATGTCGCCGTGGTACAGCACCACCGCGTGCAGGATGCCGATGACCCACAGCCCCACCAGCCGCCGCAGCAGGCGCGGCACGAAGGGTTTGCCATCGCGCTCGGCCGACTGCATCTGCAAGGTGAAGCTGTAGCCGAAGAGGAACGAGAACAGCAGGTAGAACTTGGTCTCGAACAGCAGGCTGCGAACGTACAGGGCCGCGCGCTCGGCCACGGACTGCGCCATCGGATCGGGCACGCCCACGCCGTAATAGGACGAGGCAAAGCTCGCGATGTTGACGACAAGAATGCCCAGCAGCGCGAAGCCGCGCAGGGCATCGACCAGTTGCTGGCGATGGTTGGCAGACGCGCGCACGGGCGGCGCGGAAAGGTTCTGGGGCGACATGGTGTCTTCGGTCGAATGCGTCATGGAGGTCGTGTGGCTCATGCGGCGGTCAGGCCGCCGTCGATGACGAGCTCGCTGCCCGTCACGTAGCGCGATTCATCGCTGGCGAGGTACAGAATGCCGTTGGCCACGTCGACGGCCGTGCCCGCGTGGCCGAGCGGTGCGCCGGCCCGCCCCGCCATGCCGAGGACCGCGCGGCGCCAGAGCCGCTTCAGGCCAGCCACCATGCCCCCGCCGCCCGTCGGCTGCACGCGCGCATTCGTGCGCCAGATCGGCGTGTCGATGATGCCGGGGTGCAGCGAGTTGACGCGCACGCCATTGCGCGCGCGAGCGCACTCCAGCGCCACCGATTTCGAGAACAGGCGCACGCCGCCCTTGCTGGCCGAATAACCCGCAAGGCCCGGCGTACCGACGAGCCCGGCAACGGACGACACATTGACCACCGAGCCGCCACCCGAGCGCGACATCAGCGGCACGCCGTGCTTCACGCCCAGGAAAACGCCATCGAGGTTGACCGCGAGCTGTCGGCGCCATTCTTCGTGGCTCATCGCGAAGGTGTCGCCGGCCAGCGCGATGCCGGCGTTGTTGACCAGCACATGCAGCGCGCCGTGGGCCGCGATGACGGTGTCGATCACGTCGCGCCAGTCGGCCTCGCTCGCCACGTCGTGCGCCATGAACATGGCACGCCCGCCGGTGGCACGCGCCAGCCGCGCCGTTTCTTCACCGCCCAGGGTGTCGATGTCGGTGGCGACGACCGTCGCGCCTTCGGCGGCCAGCCGCAGCACTGTGGCGCGGCCGATGCCCGAAGCCGCCCCCGTCACCAGCGCCACCTTGCCGAACACGCGGCCGCTGGCGCGGTCCCAGACCGGACGTTCGGGCGGTGGCATGCAGACCACGGCGTTCATGCGGCGCTCCCAGGCTTGAGGAAGCGGCTCACGATCAGGCGCAGCATCGGCGCCTCGCGCTCGGGCTCGAAGCTCGCGTCGATGGCCAGCCGCGAGAACACGCCATCGATCAGTGCGGCGATCCAGCTCGCGGCCTGCGCCGGATCGAGTTGCGCATCGACCTGCCCGCGTGCCACCGCGCGACGCAACAGCGCGGCGATGGCGGCGCGCGTTTCTGCGTCGCTCGCGGCCGTCATGGCGCCGACGGTCGGGTTGCGCGCGGCCTCGGCGGCGATCTCCAGCGCCAGGCGCGCGTAGGCCTTGTCGGCCGCAAAGGCCATGACCACGTCGAGAAAGCCGAGCAGCGCCTCGAAGAGATCGGGCGCGTCTTCGAGCGTGGCGAAGTAGTCGGCGGCATCGCGCCGCTCTTCGTCGACGATGGCTTCGATGATCGCGCTCTTGCTGTCGAAGTAATGGAAGAGATTGCCCGGGCTCATGCCGGCCGCGGCGCAGATTTCTGCGGTGGTCGTGGCGTGGAAGCCGCGACGGGCGAAGCAGTCGCCGGCTGCTTCCATGATCTGGCGGCGCTTGGCCTGCTGGCGCTCGGGGTCAACTTTTCGCACGGGGTTGCTCGGGCTGGTGGGGCATGCCTCGATTATTAGACCAAGCGCTCGATCTATTATTAAGAAAACCTTCAGGCAGGACGGACACGGGGGTGGCGGCCGGCCGTTGCGCAGGCACGCGGTGTCGACTCACCCCGGGGCCCGCAATGGGCCTACCGTCAAGGCGACGGGGTCGAACGCGGATTGCCCGCGCCCCTGGCTGCGGCGCGCCGCCCCCGGTCTGCCTTGGGCAACACCGCCTCTTCGACCAAGCGCTCGGCGCGCGCCTGCAGGCGATGCAGCGAATCGTCGAAGCGCGCGGCATCGTCGGCGTCCAGCGCGCCCAGCAGCGCCGTATTGATCTGCGTGACCAGCGGAAAAAGCGCGTCGTACAGCGCCCTGCCCGCTTCGGTCAGGCCCAGCGCCACCTGGCGGCGGTCGCCCGCGCGGGCCACGCGCGAGACCAGTTGCTTGGCCACCAGCGAACCCACCGCCTTCGACGTGCGCGCCCGGTCGAGTTGGGCGTGCTCGGCCAGTTGCGACGAGCTCAGTTCGCCCCGGCTGGCCAGCACCGCGATCAGCCGCCATTCGCGCCGGGTGATGCCGAAGCGCCCCTCGCACAACCGGATCACCATGCTGCCCGCGACCGACAGCAGGCGCGACAGCCGGTACAGCAGCAGGTCGTCCAGCGGTCGGCGGGGGGCGTCGGTCATCGGGGCGAGGCCGGGTTAATCCGGTCAATGGTTGATTTGATCAATCGACTGTAGCGTCTACAGAATCGTCCGCAGCCGCGGCCACCCGCCGCGACGGCGCCGCACGAAAGAAAGCAACCGAGCCCCCGGAGACATCGCCCATGCCCCTGATTCCCGACCTGAACCGCCGCCATGCACTCGCCGCGCTGGGCGGCCTTGCCCTTGCGCCCGTCGCATCGCTCGCGCGGACTGAGCAGCCCTTCACGCCCGGCCAGCCGATCAAGGTGCTGATCGGCGTGCCCGCGGGCGGCACGCAGGACGTGCTGACGCGCGCCATCGCGCAGCAGGTGCGCGAGTCGCTGGGCCCGCTCATCATCGACAACCGTTCGGGCGCGGCGGGCCGCATTGCGGTCGAGGCCGTCAAGACGGCGCCGCCCGACGGCCACACACTGCTGCTGGGCACGGCCGGCATGATGACCATGTTTCCGGGCGCCTACCGCAACCTCTCGTACGACCCGATCAAGGACTTCGTGCCGATCATCAACGCGGCCCGCTTCGAGCTGGCCCTGGTCGTCAACAAGGACGTGCCCGTCAGCACGCTGGCCGAGTTCATCGCCTGGGCCAAGGCGCAGGGCGACAAGGTGAGCTTTGCCTCGTATGGCGCGGGCACGCCTTCGCACTTTCTGGGCGAGATGCTCAACCGCGCGGCCGGCCTGAAGATGGTGCACGTGCCCTACCGCGGCTCCACGCCCGCGCGGCAGGACGTGATGGGCGGCAGCGTGCCCGTGTACTTCGACACCATCGGCGGTGCGCAGCAGATGCTGCCCTCGGGCCGCGTCAAGGTGCTGGCGACCAGCGGCGAGAAGCGCTCGCCGCTCATGCCCAACCTGCCGAGCTTTGTCGAAGCCGGCTACAAGGACGTGGTCGCGACCGCATGGTTCGCCTACTACGCGCCGCTCAAGACGCCGCCGGCCACCATCGACAAGCTGCGCGCCGAATTCACCCGCGCCGTGAATGCGCGCGAGGTGCGCCAGCAACTGCTGCAGAACGGCATGTACCCCATTGCCGATGGCAGCGAAGCCCTGCTGAAGACCATGCGCGAAGACACCGCGCGCTGGACCGCCATCATGAAAGCCGTGAATTTCCAGGCCAACGATTGATTGATTGATCGAGATTGAACAAGGAGGAACCCTCACCATGCCGACCCCAGCCCCCATCACCCGCCGCCTTGCCACGCTGTTTGCCGCAGCGGGCCTCATGGCGTGCGTTGCCATCAACGCACACGCGGCACCGCTGCTCGACAGCCCGCTGCACATCGTCGTCGGCTACGCCCCCGGCGGTGCCACCGACCGCGTGGCGCGCGTCGTGGCCGACAAGCTCGGCGCCAAGCTGGGCGTGGCCGTCATCGTCGACAACAAGCCCGGCGCGGGCGGCCGCCTGGCGGCGCAGCAGGTGAAGATCACGCCCGCCAACCAGAACGTGCTGATGCTCGCCAACCCCGCCGTGATGGTGGTCGCGCCGCTCGTCTTCAAGGACAACAACTACGACGCCGAGCGCGACTTCGTGCCCGTGTCGCACGTCAACGACTACGACTTCGCGCTGTCCGTGTCGCCCACGCTGCCCGTGCGCGAGCTGAGCCACCTGCTCGCATGGATGCGCGCCAACCCCACGCAGGCCAACGTGGGCGTGCCGGCCACCGGCAGCCTGCCGCACTTCTTCGGCCTGATGATGGGCGAGAAGGCCAAAGTGCAGACCCAGGTGATCGGCTACCGCGGCTCGGCGCCGCTGCTGAACGACCTCATCGGCGGACAGGTGCCCATCGCCGTCGACACCGAAGACGTGGTGCTGCCCCAGCACACGGCCGGCAAGCTGCGCATCCTGGCGCTCTCGGGTGCCAAGCGCTCGCCGTTCGCGCCCGACATTCCGACCTTCAAGGAAGCCGGCCTCGACCTTGCCGCCACCGGCTGGAACACCTTTTTTGCGCCGACCAGCATGCCCAAGGACAAGATCGAGCGGCTGTCCACCGCCATCCGCGAAGTCATGCAAGACCCGGACACCCAGCGCAAGTTCAAGGACTCGGGCATGACGCCCGTGGTCAGCACGCAGGCGCAAACTGTCGCCATGCTCAAGGCCTACCGCGCACAGTGGGCACCCGTCGTGCAGAAGTCCGGCTACCAACCCTGAAGAACGAACGCGCCAGAGATATGACCAGACCCAACATCATCTTCATCGTGGCCGACGACCTCGGCTACGCCGACCTTGGCTGCTACGGCGGCCGCGATGCCGTGTTCGGCCCCGTGTCGCCCGTGCTCGACGGGCTGGCCGCGAACGGCCTGAAGCTCACCCAGGGCTACGCGAATTCGCCCGTGTGCTCGCCCACGCGGTTCGCGCTGATGACCGCGCGCTACCAGTACCGCCTGCGCGGCGCGGCCGAAGAGCCCATCCGCAGCAGCAGCCGCGGCAGCACCACGCTGGGCCTGCCGACCGACCACCCCACCCTGCCCTCGCTGCTCAAGGCCAGTGGCTACCAGACCGCGCTCATCGGCAAGTGGCACCTGGGCTACCCGCCCAGCTTCGGGCCGCTGCGTTCGGGGTACGACGAGTTCTTCGGCCCCATGTCGGGCGGCGTCGACTACTTCACCCACTGCGACTCCACCGGCCAGCACGACCTGTGGTTCGGCGAAGAAGACAAGAAGGAAGACGGCTACCTCACCGACATCCTTTCGAAGCGCGCCGTCGACTACGTGGAGCGCATGGCGAAGCAGGAGGCACCCTTCTTCCTGAGCCTGCACTACACCGCCCCGCACTGGCCCTGGGAGACCCGCGACGACGCGGAGAAGGCACCGGCCATCAAGGACAACCTGTTCGACCTGGCCGGCGGCAACATCCACGTGTACCGCCGCATGATCCATCACATGGACGAAGGCATCGGCTGGATCATGGCCACGCTGCAAAAGCACGGCATGGCCGACAACACCCTCGTGGTGTTCACCAGCGACAACGGCGGCGAGCGCTTCTCGGACAACTGGCCGCTGGTCGGCGGCAAGATGGACCTGACCGAAGGCGGCATCCGCGTGCCATGGATCGCGCACTGGCCCGCCGTGATCGCCAAGGGCGGCGAGAGCGCACAACTGTGCATGACCATGGACTGGTCGGCCACCATGCTCGACGCGGCCGGCGTGAAGCCCGATGCGGCCTACCCGCTCGATGGCGTGTCCCTCCTGCCCGTGTTGAAAGACGCGACGCACAGCTTTCGCCGGCCGCTGCACTGGCGCATGAACCACCGCGGCCAACAGGCGCTGCGCGACGGCGACTGGAAGTACCTGCAGGTCGATGGTAACGAGTACCTGTTCAACATTCCGGCGGACGAACGCGAGCGCGCCAACCTGGGCAAGAAGCAGCCCGAGCGCCTGGCCGCCATGCGTGCTGATTGGCTCGCATGGAATGCGACCATGCCCGCGATTCCGGACGATGCGACCGTGAGCCTGGGTTACTCGGTCAAGGACATGCCGCAGCGTTGAGACAGCACTGCGCGCTGGGCCCGCTCGAGGGCTGCGGCGCGCATGGCCGACAACGCGGGGATTTGGCAGAAAACGCCGTTGCACAGCTATATCGGCCAAGCAACCGCAAGCGAAACTGGCGCGCATGACAACCCATGCCGCTATGCAGCAGGCCACGCTGCTTGCCACTTCCTTGCCTCTCGGCACGGTGGACGCCCGCCCTGCCAGAGGGTCCATCAAGAACCTTCCCGTCAATCTGTTCGCGGCCGTGATGGGCCTCTCGGGCCTTGCCATGGGCTGGCGCTTTGCGCACACCGCATTCGGCGTCAGCCGAGTGGTCGCCGATGCGATCGGGCTCTTCGCCACCTTCTTGTTCGTCGTGCTCGCCATCGGATATGGCGCCAAGCTGCTGCGGCACCCGGCCGCTGTGAAGGCCGAGTTTCACCACCCGATCGCCGGCAATTTCTTCGGCACCATCGCCATTGCGCTGCTGCTGCAATCGGCCGTGCTGGGCGTGTACGACAGCACGCTCGGCCACGTGCTCTGGACCATCGGCACCGTCCTTACGCTCCTGCTGGCCCTGCATGTCGTCTCGCGGCTGCTCGGTGGCAACGGCGACCCAAAGCACGCGGTGCCTGCGTGGATCATTCCGGGCGTCGCCGCGCTCGACATCGTGGTCACGGGCAGCCACGTGCCCATGGCCTGGGCCGGCGAGGTGCTGCTGCTGTCGATTGCCGTGGGCTCGGTGCTCGCGCTCGTGATGTTCACGATGATCTGCACGCGGTTGATCCAGCACGAGCCGCTTGCGCCTGCGATGACGCCTTCGCTGATGATTCTTGTCGCGCCGTTCGAAGTGGGGTTCACGGCATACACGAACCTCACGGGGCGGGTGGATCAGTTCGCGGGGCTGCTGTTTTACTTCGGGCTTTTTCTGTTCGTGGCGCTTGCGCCGAAGGTGTTTCGCAGGAGCGTTCCGTTTGGGGCTGGATGGTGGGCGATCAGCTTTCCGCTGGCTGCGATGGTGAATGCGGCGTTGAAGTACGCGTCTGTGCATCCGACCTTGCCGTTGAGGCTGCTGGCGGGGGTGTCGCTGGTGGCTCTAACTGCGGCGCTTCTGGTGTTGATGGTTCGGACGCTGCATATTCTTTTCAATGGGCGGTTGCTGGCGAATTGAGGTGGCGAAGCGTGGCTCCAGGGTCTCGACCACGAGAGCACCGGGTTGTGCGTGGCGATGGATTGCGTGGTCACGATCTTCGAATGGGCGCAGCCGAGTGGGTCTGGCAACGCGGTTGTCTTCGACTGACGGCTCGGGATTGATTGCCGCCCTTTAGTCACGGCATTCGACTGTCGCCTCTGGGCCCGAAGCCGACGGTGGACTTCGGTCGCAGAGCGGTCATTGATTTTTTAGCGCGATTGGATCGCGCAGCCCGACCCGGGCTCTTGAGTGCCCGGTCCACGCCAGCTTGCAGGGTATAGTTTGCCCAATCAAGGTTTGCCGGGTTTCGCGGATTTTTATATTTGAGTGTTTGGACAGCAGAAGCGGTGAAGACCAAGCCTGCAAACCACTTTCAGGGGGAATGAGTGTCCAAAACATCCCGTACCACCTAGCTTATTCCGCAGGTTTTTCGGGATACATAGCGTTAGAGCGCACAAACACGATTCACCACGCACGAAGAGTAGCCATCAATGTCAAAAGTCAATTTAGACGCGCTTATCCCTCGTGAAGACTTTGAAGTCGAGGACGTCATCAGCTCTGGCAAGAAGAAGGAAGCAATCTCAATTGAGGACATCAAGAACGATTCGTTCTTCTTCACCAATCTACGGAAGCCTGACTTTCAGCGCGAGACGAATGAGTGGGAACCAGAGAAAGTTGCCGAACTTGTTCGCAGCTTCGTGAGCGGCGATCTGATTCCCGCAATCATTCTTTGGCGAAGTTCAGGTGGCTACCTATTCGTCATTGATGGCAGTCATCGATTGAGTGCTCTCGCGGCCTGGGTCAATGACGACTACGGTGACGGCATGGCCTCCAAGCTCTTCTACGATGGCATCGTCCCCGACGAGCAACTAGAAGTCGCGGATACGACGCGAAAACTAGTAGAGCGGACCGTAGGCCCTTACACAGATTTCAGACTGGCACTAACCAACCCAACAAAGGTAAAGTCAGAGATCGTGCAGTTCGCAAAGAATCTTGGCGCACTTGCAATACAACTCCAGTGGGTTGAAGGTGATGCACGTAAAGCGGAACAATCCTTCTTCAAAATTAACCAGCAGGCCGCGCCAATCGACAAGACAGAGCTGCGACTTCTCGAAGATCGAAGAAAGCCTACTAGCATCGCGGCCCGAGCCATCATCCGCAGCGGCAAGGGTCACAAGTACTGGTCCAATTTTGCTGCGGTAAGGCAGGACGAAATTCAGAAGCTTGCGGCTGAGATCAACCAAATCCTCTTTACGCCACCACTTCAGAATCCAATCAAGACATTGGACCTACCGCTAGCAGGAAAGCTTTACTCCGGTCAAACGCTTCCCCTCGTCGTTGACATGATCAGCATCGTGGTCGAAGACACTGCCAAAGGTGAAGATGACTCATCGGGCGAAAAGACGATCGCTGTACTCAAGAAGGTGCGTCGAATTGCATATGCGCTAAACAGCACCCATGCGTCATCGCTGGGCCTTCATCCTGCTGTCTATTTCTACTCGCAGGAGGGACGCTACAAGAGTTCTGCCTTTCTTGCGATGGTGAATTTCGTAGCCAAGTTGATTCAATCGAATCACATCAACGAATTCGTCGACGTTAGACGAGAGTTCGAGCGCTTCATTTTGGAATACGACTATCTCGCTCAGCAGATCAATCGCAAGCATCGAACCGCTCAACGCAGCTATCCATACGTCTCCAATTTCTTCGAGCATGTCGTGGAAGGTCTACGCCGCGCGGAGAAAGACACAGCAATCATCAAGAAGATTAGAAAACTCGAAGAGTTCAACTTCATCACTGATCAAAGGCCTCCTATCCGCAAGGGAAAGGCCGGTGAAAAATTTACTGGTGAAGCCAAGAGCGCCATCTATCTCAGAGAGGTTCTACAAGGCGCTCCCCGATGCAAGATTTGTGGCGCAGCAGTGCATCGCAACGCGATATCTATCGACCACGTGCATCGCAGGGCAGAGGGAGGAACCGATGACCTCGGCAACGGGCAGCTAACTCATCCCTACTGCAACACTGGCTACAAACACTAGGTGCGCTCTAACCCTTGAATCGAGTGGACGTGCCCCGGCAAGCCGGGTCACGCCTCTCATCTCAAACATTGAGCGGCTGCTTCTGGCCGCAAGACGCCTTTCTATACGAGACGACCGGTGTCCAAGAGGTATCCGACGAAGTCGTCGTGAAGACCTTCGCCAAGTCGGTGTCCGTGCTCATCAACCACATAGAGACGCCCCTTTTCCGCAAGGGATGTCCGCCATCCAGCGCCGTCAGGAACGAAACACACAGGCCACGTAAGCACTCCGAAAAGACCTTCGATACCGTTTCTTCGCTCACTCCACCGGCAACAAGCGCATTACGAATCTCGTGATATGGCTGTTCGGCTTCTACCCACTTAAGGTTTGCCTCCCGATCAGTAAGAGCCTTGGAGGCAATTGTGGTCCAGGACTCCATTGCCGTGGCCAAGTCCTCGAATAGGTCCGTTTTTTCGTCATGAAATTCCTTGTTGGGCGGCGCGACGAATGCCCGCTGTTGGCCGAATAAAGACTTCAAGGCCCGCGCCCGTTTTTTCTCGGTAGACCATCATTCGGCGGTTGCTTCTTGGGCTTTGGTGACGGAAGCTGTTCGTCGTTCTCCGAGTTCAGTGCCGCTGACAGATCAGCAGGGGGCAGTCGTTTCATCAGGGCCTCGACTTCCCGCGAATACCCACGATCGTTCGGCTCAACACCACGCTGCGCTTTCCTTTTGTATTGCTGCGCGAAAGCCGTCAGTTCAGCACTCATGCGGTTGGTACGTCGGGACATCAGTCAAATCCTAGCGAGCGTTGATTTAGAAGATGGTGGTTTGAACACCATGCATTCCGATCGTCCACTTCTGGCTGCCTTAGGTCTTCGCCAGAAGTGCATCTGCATCCCCGCTTCACCCTTCCAGTCCGCAAATACTGCGACCAGGTGGCGGTGCGTACCTTAGCAGCCGATGTGGTGCCAGTGACCGTCGTTGCTGAAGCAGGAAAGTGAACTTGGCGTAGTCGCTCTTCGCTTGACCATACCCAGTTGCCATCCGTCCGGCCATTCTTCAGCCAGAGAGAGGCTGGACAGTGGCCATTGATTGCCGCCAAGCGTGCGACCGCGAACAGCGCGGAGGGTCTTGAGAACTTCCACTCGACCTCAGCTAAAACAGCCCCCGCTGCGACGTCGTCAAAGCCATGAAGCTTTCTCCAATAGGCTGAAGAATGGCATCGGCAAGCGGCTGAAGCTGCTTGGTCAGATAGTGTTCGTAGTCAATGCGCGAATGGCGGGTTTCCAGTGGCTCTGGCCCGTTCTGGGTCATGACGTATTGAATCCAGCCGCCTTTCTGATACTGCTTGGGCCGGCCGACCCGCCCGTTGTGTTCGTCGGCGATGCGAGCGGCCCGGACCTGTGGGGGCACGTTGACCAGGTAGGCATCGAGTTGATGGCGCAGGCGCTTCCGGTAGACGAGCAGGTCATCCTTGGCGCCAGCCAGCGTCGATCTCGCGTAGTCGGTCACGAACTCCTTGTAGGGCTCGCCTTGAAAGATGCGTGACAGCAGCCCCTCCTGGAACTGGCGCGCCAAAGGAGTCCAGTCGCTGCGGGCCATCTCGAGGCCGCGGTAGACCATCTCCTCCTTGCCCGTGGCATCCGCACTCAGGCCCGCGTAGCGCTTCTTGCTGCCGACCTCCGAGCCGCGAATGGTGGGCATGAAGAACTTCCTGTAGTGGGTATCGACCTCGATCTCCAGAAAGCTCCGCAGGCCCTGCTCCTCTCGCAGCGTGCGCGCCCACCAGTCATTGATATCAACCGCCAGGCTTGCCGCGACGGCATGCGCCTCTTCGTTGGTGTGGGTACGCCTGAGCCAGATGAAGATGGAATCGGTGTCGCCGTAGATGGCTTCGTAACCTCGCTTCTCCACGAATTCGCGCGTGAGCCTCATCATTTCGTGCCCACGAAGGGTGACCGCGGACACCAGCTTGGGATTGAAGAACCGGCACTCGGACGCACCCAGCACGCCGGCAAAGGAGTTCATGAGCAGCTTCAGGGCCTGCGACAGCGGCTCGTTCTTCGCCCGCTTGGCCTCGTCCCGTGCGCGCCAAAGCGTGGTCACGATCTCCGGCAGGCAGTGCTTGTCGCGCGAGAAGACGGTCCCCTGTGGTCCCTTGACGAGCATGGTCGAGTCGCTGGCGTTCGTGCCCTCGACGAGGCCCACCGGATCGACAAGGAAGGTCCGGATGATCGAGGGGTAGAGGCTCTTGTAGTCCAGCACCACGACGGAGTCATAGAACCCCGGCTTCGAGTCCATCACGTACCCGCCGGGATAGGCCTTGCTCGGAATCTCGCCCACATTGGGCGCCACGTAGCCCAGGCGATGCATTCGCGGCAGGTAGTGGTGGCTGAACGCGGCGATGGAGCCGCCGAAGTGGTCGATCTGCAGGCCTGTGGTCTGGGCCCGCTCCATCGCGAATTGCAGCAGCTTCGCCTTGTCGAAGATGCGCAGGACCAGCTCGCAGTCGCGGATGTTGTAGAGCGCGAGCGCAGGCTTGTCTTCCTGGTACCGCCGTTCGATCTCGGCCATCTTGTCGTACTCGTCGCCGATGGCCTTGCCCTCGCCCAGCAGCGCTTGCGAGACAGTCTCGAGGCTGAAAGACGGGAAGCTCCACACCGCCGCCTTGAGTGCGTCGATGCCATCGATGATGACCCGGCCCGGCGTGGGCGCGAACAGGTAGCCCTGCTTGCCCGGATGGGTTCGCCATTCGATGGGGCGACGCTCCCGTCCCAGGAGGAGCTGCACGCCGCAGTCGTTGGCTGTCTTCTGCAGTACGCGCAAGTCGAACTGGATGACGTTCCAGCCGATGAGCACGTCCGGGTCGTTCCGCTCGAACCAGTCGTTGAGCCTCTCGATGATGGCCTTGCGGGTCGGGCAATAGACGAGCGAGAAGGCCATGGGCTCGTTCGGCTCGGTTTGCGGCTCCGGTGGCGCTTCGCCCAGCATGAAGACGACGCGCTCCTGCATGCCGTCCAACGCAATGGAATAGAGCGCTTCGTGCTGGCTGGTCTCGATGTCCAGCGACACGACCTTCAGCGTCGGCCGGAATTCGGGCGCGGGCTTGAGCCTACAGTCGACGATGGTGGAGCGCTCTGCGCGCCCTCCTTCCACCAGAACGCCGGCAGTGATGAAGCGTTCCATCAGGTAGCGGTCGTGTGGGCGCACGTCGGCTTCGAGCAGAGGAATGCCCTGAGCCTGGAGCGCGCGTGCCAACCGGCCGAGCTGGCGAAAGTGCTTCGCGTAGACACCGAAGACGGCTTCCTGATGGAAGGTCTTGAGCTCGAGCTCACGCAGCTGCATGCCCGGCATGGCCGCAAGATGAGCTTCGACTGCGGACCTGTGCCGGGTGGCGACGAACGCAACGCTGCTGCGGGAGGTCAGGACCACTTTTCTTGGCCCCGCGTCGGTTGCCAGCCAATACTCGATCTCCGTGCCGGCGGGAGCATCCCGCCAGTGGCGCGTGAGGATGAAGCCCTTGAGTTCAGTGGGTGTCACGGGAGCTTGGAGAGAGAGTCGGATAGAGCGGAGCGGCAGACTTGGGCATGGGCGATTTTCGCCTGCCGATGCTCAGCTGCTATCGGCGGGCGTTCTCGCTCGGAGTGGCATCAAGCGGTCGTTCGGCCCCGCGGGTTGCGCGCAATCGGGCGACTTCGTTCCCCATTTTTTGACCGAGCGGTTTGGAGTTCTTTGAATGCCTTTGAGACGCCGGCCATCAGGGGCAAAAACCCGCCCGCTTGCTAGCCGTCTCGATCCGTGGCACAAGCTCACGCTCGACTTGTTCCTTTCCTTATGAGGTAAACCCACCGTGTGTGATCTGAACGACCAGGAAGAACTCAAGAAGTACACCCGCCGCGACTTCGGTACGCTGGCCGCATCCGCCGGACTGCTGACCGCGTTGCCCAGTGTGGCCAACGCCGTGGCTGTTGCCGAGCGCGAGGTGAGCATCGCCACGGCAGATGGCACTTGCGACGCGTACTTTGTCGCCCCCACGTCGGGGCCGGCGCCCGGTGTGCTGGTGTGGCCCGACGTGTTCGGCCTTCGCCCGGCCTTCAGGCAAATGGGGCGGCGGCTGGCCGAATCAGGCTACAGCGTGCTGGTGGTGAACCCCTTCTACAGGCAAAAGAAAGCGCCCACTGCAGCGCAGGGCGGCCAGACGCCCATCGCCGAGGTGATGCCGCTGATGCAGGCCCTGACGCCGGCCATGCACCTGAGCGACGGCAAGGCCTTCGTGACCTGGCTCGATGCCCAGCGAGAGGTGGACAAGGCGCGCAAGCTGGGTACCACCGGCTATTGCATGGGTGGCCCCATCGCGGTGCGCACCGCCACCGCGGCCCTTGGCCGCGTGGGCGCGGTCGGAACCTTCCACGGCGCCGCCATGGTGACCGCAGCGCCCGACAGCCCCCATCGCCTGGTGGCCCAGACGCAGGCACGCTACCTGATTGCAGTGGCCGAGAACGACGACGCCAAGGACCCCGAAGCCAAGGTCGCGCTGCGCGCCGCGTTCGACAGCGCGAAGCTGTCGGCCGAGGTGGAGGTGTACCCGGCAGCCCACGGCTGGTGCCCGCCCGACACACGGGTCTACGACGCAACCCAGGCCGACCGCGCCTGGACGCGCCTGCTGGCGACATTCAGCACGGCACTGGCTTGATCGCAGCAATGCAAATCGGCTGGTGAACTTGCCCGGGCAGGCTGCAGCCCGCAGGCGGTGCCTCGACGTGACTACTTCGGCGTGAGCCGATACAAGCCGCCCTCGCGGTCGTCCTCGATCAGCCACAGCGCGCCATCCGGTGCCTGCTCGACGGCGCGGACGCGAAAGCCGACCGTCCAGTGCTCCGCCGGTGTCGCGATCGCGCCGTGCACCTCGATACGGTGCAGGGCACGGCTCACGAGGCCGGTCGCGAACGCCGAGCCCTTCCATTTCGGAAACATCGCGCCGCTGTAGAACATCAGGTTGCCGGGCGCGAGGACAGGCGTCCAATAGATCACGGGCTTGGCGAGGTCGGGGCGCGTGTCGGGGCTTGCAATGGGCACGCCGTCGTAGTTCACCGCATAGGAGACGAGCGGCCAACCGTAGTTCTTGCCCGGCTCGATCAGGTTGAGTTCGTCGCCACCACGCGGCCCATGTTCGAGCTCCCAAAGGCGGCCATCGGGCGCGAACGCAAGGCCGTAGGGCGTGCGATGCCCCGAAGACCATATCTCGGACGGCGTCAGATTGGGGCCATCAAAAACATAGGTGCGCACCACCGGCGCGGTCTTGGCGGCCTCCGTATCCCTTGGTGGATCGATCACCGGCACCGATCGTGCACCGGTCTTGCCCTCCATGGGGTTGCCGGGTGCGGGCTTGCCGTCGAGGGTCAGTCGCAGGATCTTGCCGGCCGGTTGGTTCGGGTCCTGCGCGGGGGTGAAGCGCTGCCGATCGCCGGCCGTGAGAAAGAGAAACTTCTGGTCCGGCGAAAAGGCCACGGCGGCGCCAACCTGGCCGCCCTTGCCCTTGATCGGGTCGTGCCAGATGACCTTCAGGTCCTCCAGCGAAGCAGTGCCGGCGCCGATCTTGAGCGTCGCACGCGCGAGCGCCAGGCTCGAGGTGCCCCGCTCTTGGCCGGGCTCCGAATAGGTCAGGTAGATCGCGCCATCGCTCGAATACGACGGGGACAGGTAAACGCCGAGCAGGCCGTTCTGGTTCTCGTACAGCACCGGCGGCACCCCGGTGACTTCGAGCTTCTGCCCGGACTGGGTCGCGAGGAAGAGCTTGCCGATTTTCTCGGTGATCAGCATGCGTCCATCCGGCAGGAAGGCGATGCGCCATGGCAAGTCGAACTGCGCGACCTTCGTGAGCTTGAACGGCGGCGATGGGGTCGGTGCCAGAGTTCCTGCGTTGATTTGCGCAACCACGGGCGTTGCACCGAGGAGCAACCAGGGGATGAGTCCGGACTTCAGGAGTTGCATGCTTCACTCGTCGGTTGGTGGTGCGAAGAGTATCCGGCGATCGTGAAGGGAGTGCCAGGCGCCGGGCTATCGGAGCGGCGAGCATCGAGCCCGACTCTCTGGGACGCCCGCCGGTGCGGCGCCAACGCGCTCGCAACCGGCGAAGAAGAAAACCGAAGGTGCCGTTACGCGTCGGCCGTCAACGGCATGCCGTCGCGCAGCACCTTGATCACACCGATCACATCTTCATCCGCTTGCCCGCGCCGCATGGCTTCGCCGAACACGACGCGGTTGGTACGCGCAGCCGGCAGCCACAAGCCAAGCGCCTCGGCCTCATCGCACACGAAACCGATGTCCTTGAACGCCTGGCTGATCGCGGCCTGCCGCTCGAAGTCATCCGTCAACAGCTTGGGCGCCTTCATGCGCAGCACGTCGTTGGCGAGCGGGCCGGCCTGCGCCATTTCGAGAAACTGCCGCAGGTCGAGCCCGATGGCGGCGGCGAAGTGCACGGCCTCGGTGATGGCCTCGAAGCTGGCGATCAACAACAGGTTGTTGGCCAGCTTCATCCGCATGGCGCCGGGCACGGCGCCGCAACGCACGGTGCGCTTGCCGATGGCGTCGAAGGCGGGTTGCAGTGCATCGAGCTGCACCGGGTCGGCCGCCGCGGCCAGCACGACGAGCTGGCCTGTCTGGGCCGGCGTCTTCGAGCCCGAGACGGGTGCCTCCACATAGCGCGCACCGGCCGCCACCACGGCACGTTCGAGCGCGATCGAATACGCGGGCGCCACTGTGGCCATGAGCACGAGGGTCTTGCCTTCGACGGGAATGCCGATGCGTCCGTCGGCATCGCGGCCGAGCACGGCGTCGATCTCCTTGTGGCCCGGCAGCATCAGGATGGTCGCGTCGCTGGCCGCGATGGCTTGCGCCGCACTGGCCGCAACCGCAATGCCCGCTTCGCGCAAGGGCTCGCAGCTTTCGGGGCGACGGCTGAAGACCGTCACGTCGAGCCCGGCCTTCTTCAGGTTGCGCGCGATGGGTTCGCCCATCACGCCGATTCCGATCACACCTATCTTCATGATTTCCTTTCAGGGGAGATCAAATCTAGGCGACTCGGCTGTTCTCATAAAATGAATTATTCAGAATGAATCGTTCGGACAAGGCGAATCGATGGAACTCTCCGACCTGCAGGTTTTCAAGGCGGTGGTGCAAACGGGCGGCATCGTTCGCGCGGCGGAGTCGCTGCATCGGGCGCAGTCGAGCGTCACCGCCCGTATCCAGGCGCTGGAAGAAAAATTGGCGGCGCCGCTGTTCATTCGCGAAGGCCGGCGGCTGCAGCTGGCGCCAGCCGGCCGCGTGCTGCTGCAGTACGCCGACCGCCTGCTCGACCTGGCGAAGGAAGCGACCGAAGCAGTAAAGCTCGACCAGCCTTCCGGCGTGCTGCGCCTGGGCGCGATGGAAAGCACGGCGGCAGTGCGCCTGCCGCAACCGCTGGGCGTGTTCCACGACGCGCACCCCGACGTGACGCTCGAGCTGTACATCGGCGACCCGACGGATCACACGCGGCAGGTGCTCAACGGTGAACTCGACGCGGCGCTCATCGCCATTCCGGCATCGGACAAGCGGCTGGCCTCGGTGCCCGTCTATGAAGAAGAGATGGTGCTGATCTCTGAAGCGAAGCATCCGCCGATTGCATCGCCGCGCGACATCGACGCGACAAAGGCGCTGCTGGCCTTTCATCCGGGGTGCCCGCACCGCAAGCGTTTTGAAGACTGGTTCGCGCGCTCGCGGGTGGCGCCACGGCAGATGGTTGAGATGGGCTCGTACCACGCGATCCTGGGTTGCGTGGCGATCGGCATGGGCGTGGCGCTGGTGCCGGCCAGCGTGCTCGGCACGTATGCCGAGCGCGCGCAGCTCGGGGTGCACACGCTGAGCCCGAAGTTCCGTCATGCGCAGACGCGGCTGATCTGGCGCAGGGATGCG
The DNA here is from genome assembly GCF_043658315.1 of Variovorax sp. VaC1. NCBI lineage: Bacteria > Pseudomonadati > Pseudomonadota > Betaproteobacteria > Burkholderiales > Comamonadaceae > Variovorax > Variovorax sp. VaC1. The sequence goes on from NZ_JBIGLT010000006.1 coordinate 142,919, forward strand.
CCGCAGGCGAAGATCGTGGCGCTCAGGAAGGTGTTGGTTGAGCAAGGTGGCAAGAAGGCTGCACGCTGAAATGAGAAAAGGGAGGCGAGTCCCGGACCCGCCTCCCTTCTTCGATCAACGAACGCTCAGGACTTCTTGCCGAAATCCAGTGCGCCGGTCAGGTCACCCATGGGGTGCGAGCCGTTCTTGGACAGCGCGGTGTCGCGGTCGTTCAGGCCCTGCAGCACTGGCAGCGACCAGCGGTGCGTGATGAAGCGCAACGTCGAGGCGGTGTCGTACTGGGTCTTGTCGACGAAGCCCTTTTTCGAGAACGGCGAGACGATGAGCGCCGGGATGCGGGTGCCAGGGCCCCAGCGGTCGCCCTTGGGCACAGCGGCGTGGTCGTAGAAGCCACCGTTTTCGTCGTACGTCACGATCACCAGCATGTTCTTCCACTGCGGGCTTGCCTGCAGCTTGGTCAGCAGATTGGCGATGTGCGCGTCGCCGTCGGCCACGCTGGCATAGCCCGCGTGCTGGTTCAGGTTGCCTTGGGGCTTGTAGAAGCTCACGGCAGGCAGCGTGCCAGCAGCCACGTCGCTGAGGAAGTCTTTGTCGAAGTCCTTCAGGTGAGCGGCACGGGCGTCCGGATGGGCAGACGGATCGAAGGCTGCGTAGTAGTTGAACGGCTGATGGTGGAACTGGAAGTTGGGCGTCTGCGCCGCGGGCGGCACGGCTGCCGGGAACTTACGGTCGCTCGTCGCAATGGCGGTGGTGTCCTTCCACGCGCCACCGTACCAGGCCCAGCTCAACCCCTTCGCCGTCAACAGGTCGCCGATGGTGGTCTGCGTCTGCGGTGGCAGGGTCGTGGCCTTGCTCGGGTCGGCGAAGAGCTTGCTGGTATCGCTGGCCGCGGATGCATTGCCGCTCGGCTGATAGGGCGGCTGCATGGTGTTGACGGCGTAGAAGTTGCCAGCGGCGTCCTTCGGCGTCAGCGTGCTGTCGTTCACATACGTCGGTGCGGCAGTGAGCACGGAGGCCGCTGCGTTGCTTGCAGGTGTAAGGCGCACGAAGTTGCCGTTCGAGTCCGTGTCGATGGCCGAGATCGAGGCCTTGGCCGGTGACGTGCTTGCATCGGCATTCGGGTACTGCGGCGCGCACGCGCACACCAGGTACTGGTGGTTCAGGAACGAGCCACCGAATGCACCCATGAAGAAGTTGTCGGCCAGCGTGAATTGCTGGGCCACCTTCCACAGTTGCATCTGGCTGCCGTCGTAGTAGCCCATGCTGAGGCCACCTGCGTCGGAGTAGGCGGTGAACTTGTCGTTCTTGCCGCCGTTGATCTGCATCTGGTTGTTGTAGAAGCGGTGAACCAGATCGCGCGAAATGACGGTCTGGTCGATCTTTGTGCCGGTGTTGAAGAAGCCGCCCGGAGCGTCGATCTGGAACATCTTGTTGGGCATGCCCACAGTCTGCTGCTGCGTGATCGTGACGGTCTGGCCACCCGCGGTGACACCACCCCAGACCGGCGGCAGGTTCGGCAGCGTGGAGCCGTCGAAGTCTTTCTGCGGCTCGGGCGTGGAGGTCGACGACGTGGGGTTCACGCCTGGAATGCCGTTGGCGCCGGGATACAGGCCGTACAGATTGTCGAAGCCACGGTTTTCCGCGTAGATCACGACCACGTTGGTGATCTGGTCGAGCGCGAAGCGGTTGCGCAGGGCAGCGATCAGATTGCCGCTGGTGCCGGCTTCGGCCACGGCCTCGGCGATGCGCTCGACGGACTGGTCGATCTCGGTCTGCAGCGCGGTCTTGACGGCGGCATCGCTGACCTTGTTGTGGTCAGCCAGCAGTTGGGCTTCGCTCACGCCGATGCGCGCAGCCAGCGCGGTGCGCGCGGCAGCGAGGTCACCACCGTTGGCGTCCATCAGCGCCACGAGTTCGGTACTGATGGCGCTCACGACACCGTTGGCGCCGGCCGGGGCACGGAACACCAGCGGCTGAGTCACGGCGCTTTCGGTGTTGGTGACCGGGTCGAAGCGCTTGCTGGATGTGCCGATCTCGACCACCACGGCGCCCTGGCCACTGAGCGTAAAGGCGCCGTTGGCATCGGTCGTCGTGCTGGCTTCACCGGCATCGCAACGGCCATTGTTGTTGGCGTCGATGCAGACCTTGGCGTTGCGGTAGTAGCTGCCGGTCACCACGCCCGAGGTGGACGCCGTATTCCCGCCACCAGAAGGCAAAGGGAAGAAGCTCGAGTTGCTGTCGCTGCCGCCGCAGGCAACGACCATCGCCGCCGCGGCAATGGCCGTGGGCCAGGGAGCCAGTTGACGTACGAGTTTGCGACCGCGTGCAGACACGCTGCTGCTTTGGGTAGGGGTCATCATGTGTGGAGTTATGAGATGTGGATGAGCCAGACCGGCGGTCAGGCGGCGTGATGCTCGGCGGACCCCGTGACAGCCATGTTGCAATTCGTCGTACATCGGACTTGCTAATTCAGGCCTAAGAAATCTCCGCTTTCGGTGTCACGCCGCTGACATGCACCAGACCTAGCCTCGATTTCTCCCCTCGTGGCCCCGCCCGCCGACTCCTGCTTCACGTGCTCCCGACGATCCGTTCTCTTCGCCGCCTGGCTTTGCTGGCCGCGTCTCCCCTGCTCTGTGGCCTGCTCGCAGCTTGTGACCGCGAAGCGCCGACACCCGGCTCCACGTCGCAGGTGCAACAGGCACCCACAACCGCCGCAGTCACGCCTGCACAGCCAGCATATGTCGGCGCGACCTATGCCACCGTGCCAGGCCGCCCGCAACCCAGCGCGGCACAACTTACCGACATTGGGCGTCGCATCTTTTTCGACGGAAGCCTCTCGGCTACGGGCACAGCCTCGTGCGCGAGCTGCCACGACCCGAAGCACGCATGGGGTCCACCCAATGCGCTCTCGGTACAACTCGGCGGTGCCGATGGCCGGCAGGAAGGTCCACGCGCCGCGCCCTCACTGCGCTATCTGGAAACGCTGACGGCGTTTTCAGAGCACCACCACGACAACGATGGCGATGACAGCATCGACGCCGGCCCCACCGGTGGGCACATGTGGGACGGTCGTGCCGGCTCGGCCCACGAACAGGCCGGCATGCCATTGCTGTCGCCTGCAGAAATGGGCAATGCATCGATCGAGGACGTGGCCGCAAAGCTCGAACGTGCGGCCTACGCAAGTGATCTGAGCAAGGCTTTCGGCGACGATGTTTTCAAGAATCCAAAGGCCGCGTTCGACGCGGCAGGCCTCGCGCTCGAAGTGTTCCAGCAGTCGCCACAAGACTTCTATCCGTTCACGAGCAAGTACGACGCGGTACTGCGCGGCCAAGCCAAGCTCAGCGTCGCCGAGGCGCGCGGGCTGAAGGTATTCAACGACGAGAGCAAGGGCAACTGCGCCTCGTGCCACATCAGCGAGCGTACGCAGGACGGCGCATTTCCGTTCTTTACCGACTTCGGATTGATCGCGCTCGGCGTGCCGCGCAACCGCAAGCTCAAGGCCAATGCAGACCCGGCGTTCCACGACCTCGGGCTGTGCGGGCCGTACCGCACCGACATGAAGGACCATCCCGAGTACTGCGGACTGTTTCGCACGCCCACCCTGCGCAACGTGGCTGTGCGGCAGAGCTTCTTTCATAACGGGGTTTTCCACACGCTGGAAGAAGCCATCCGCTTTTACGCACAACGCGATACCGCGCCGCAACGCTGGTACGCCCATACAGCCCAGGGCATCGTGCAGAAGTACGACGATTTGCCAGCCCAGTACCACGCGAACGTGAATACAGAGGCGCCGTTCGGGCAAAAGCGCGGTGAAAAGCCCTCGTTGACCGAAGCGGAGATCCGCGACGTGGCGGCCTTCCTGCGCACACTGACAGACGCGGACCAGAAGAACGCGCCGGTCACCACCGCAGCGCGATAGCCCGACGGCGGTGCCTCAACCGCCGCCCATGCGCTCGATGTTCTCGTTGACCCGAAGCAGCATCGCCGCCAGCTGCTCGACCTCGGCCTGAGAGAAACCCGCCAGCGCCTCCTGCGTGTGCGCGTCCATCAGCGCCTTCGCCTTCGGCAGACGCTTGGCGGCCAGCGGCGTCAGCGATATGAGGCGGCTGCGCTTGTCCGCCGGGTCGTCCACGCGCTCGACCAGACCGTCGCGCTCCATGCGGGTCAGCAGCTGGGCCATGCTGGGTTGCTCGACCTGCGCGATGCGCGCGAGCTCTGCCTGCGACAGCGCCTTGCGTATCTTGAGCGACACCAACACAGGCAACTGACCCACCGCAAAGCCGAGCTCGCGCAGGCGGCCGTCGACGATCCGCGCGAACCCGCGGTTGGCCTGGCCGATGAGCTTCAAGGGATTGGGGGCTTGGGGTTCTGTCATGCGCCGCATTCTATCTTCATAGGTTCCTATGCTAATATGAATAGGAACCTATCCTTTTACTGGAGCATCCAGAATGCACACACATCCACGCATTGCCATCATCGGCGCGGGCCCCGGCGGGCTCACGCTGGCGCGCATCCTTCATCTCGCCGGCATTCCCGCCACCGTGTTCGAGCGCGATGAAAGCCCGCTCGCTCGACCGCAGGGCGGCACGCTCGATCTTCACGAAGACTCCGGGCTGCTGGCGCTGCAACGCGCCGGGCTCGACGACGCGTTCCAACGCATCGCGCGCTACGACGACCAGGGCTCGCGCCTGCTGGACATGTCCGGCCACCTGCTGTTCGAAGAGGCCGACACCAGCGCCGGCAACCGCCCCGAGGTCGACCGCACCGCGTTGCGCGACATGCTGCTTGCCTCGCTGCCGGCGCAGTGCGTGCAGTGGGGCCGCGCACTGCGCGCGCTCAAGCGCCGGGACGATGGCTGCTGGCACCTCGACTTCGCCGAGGGCGAGGCCGGCCCCTTCGACCTGGTCGTCGGGGCCGACGGCGCCTGGTCGTGCGTACGCCCTCTTCTGTCGCGCTACAAGCCGCAGTACAGCGGCCTGACTTTCATCGAGTTCGGCATCGACGATGTGGATGCACGCCACCCGGCACTCTCGCGGCTGGTCGGACGGGGCAAGCTGGGGGTGGAAGGCGGTGGCAAGGAAATCATCGCGCAGCGCAACGGCAACGCGCACATCCGCGGCTACGCGATCTTTCGGGTGCCATCGGACTGGGCGGCGAAACGCTTCGACTTCGCCTTGCCCGCCTCGGTGCGAAGCGCGCTGCTCGAAGAGTTCGCCGACTATGACGATGCGATCACCGATCTCTTTCGCGCCAGCAACGACCTGTTCGTGGCACGCCCCATCCATGCGCTGCCGGTGGGCCATTGCTGGACCCACCGGCGCGGGCTGACGCTGCTGGGCGATGCCGCGCACGTGATGTCGCCCTTCGGCGGCGAAGGCGTGAACGCCGCGATGCGCGACGCGGTCGAGCTGGCCGCGTCGCTTGCCGGGGAAGACGATTGGGGAGGCGCCGTGGCCACTTACGAAACGCAGATGTTCGAGCGCGTGATCGATGCCGCGCAGGGTTCGGCCGAGGCGGCCGCCGTCCAGATGTCGCACATCGGGGAGGCGCTGGCGCTGGAGCATCTCCGACAGCACAGCAGCAACAACAGCAACGTCGCCGCCTAGCGCTCGTTCATCCCGGTGGAGGCACCTGGATGTCTATCGGTTTGACTTTATTTTAGATATATCTAAAATAATTCAGATACACATCAAGAAGGACTTCCACCATGAGACATTTCCACTCCAACCACCACCACTGCCACGCCGCCCGCGGCGAGCATGAAGACGGCCTGACCGGCGGGCGCGAGCACCGCGGTGGACGCGGTGGCGGCGGTGGCGGACGCGTGTTCGGCCACGGCGGCCTGCGCTTCGTGCTGCTGCAACTCATCGCCGACAAGCCGGCCCACGGCTACGAGCTGATCAAGGCCATCGAAGACCGCCTTGGCGGCAGCTATGCACCGAGCCCCGGCGTGGTCTACCCCACGCTCACGCTGCTCGAAGAACTCGGCTATCTCAGCGTGGAAACCGCCGACAACGGCGGCCGCAAGCGCTACAGCATCACGGACAGCGGCCAGGAATTCCTGGCGGCCAACCGCGAAATGGCCGACGCGATGATGGCCCGCATGACGGGCGGCGTCGACGGCGCCGGCCCGCGCGGCGGCCGCCCGCCGCAGGTCACGCGCGCCATCGAAAACCTCAAGCTCGCGATGCGCATGCGTCTGTCGGGACCGCCCCTCACCGAACAACAAGCCCACGATTTCGCCGCGGTGCTCGACAGCGCCGCCCAACAACTGGAACGCATCTGACATCTTCTGAAATGACCGACTTCACCACCACATCCACCACCATCCCCGACCGCATGCCGCGCCGGGTACGCCACGACCTGCGCTTTCGCCAACTCACGGTGAAAACCGCGCAGCGCGTGACGCCGCACCTGATCCGCATCACGCTGACGGGCGACGACCTCGCGGGCTTCACCAGCCCCGGTTTCGACGACCACGCCAAGATCTTCTTTCCCGATGCGGCCACCGGCCAGCTGACGCTGCCGACGGCCGGCCCCGATGGCCCCGTGTGGCCCGCCAGCGGCCGCCCGACCATGCGCGACTACACGCCGCGCCGCCATGACGCCAAGGCCGGCACGCTCGAGATCGACTTCGCGCTGCATGAAGCCGGCCCGGCCACGCAATGGGCCGAGCAGGCCAAGCCCGGCGACATCGTCGGCGTGGGCGGCCCGCGCGGCTCGTTCATCGTGCCGACCGCGTTCGACTGGCACCTGCTGATCGGCGACGACACCGCCCTGCCCGCCATCTCGCGCCGCCTGGCCGAACTGCCGGCCGGCGCACGCGCAGTCGTGCTGGCGGAGGTCGACAGCGAAGCCGACCAGATTCCGTTCGAGACGCAGGCCGAACTCACGCTGCAATGGGTGCACCGGCGCGGCGTCGAGCCGGGGCTGAGCCCCGTGCTGGTCGATGCGCTGAAGGCGATGAAGCTGCCGGCCGGCGACTTCCATGCATGGGTGGGCTGCGAATCGGCGATTGCCAAGGCGCTGCGCGCTCACCTCGTGGGCGAACGCGGTGCCAATCCGAAGTGGACCCGGGCGTCGGGCTACTGGCGGCGCGGCGCGGCGGCGACGCACGATTCGCACGACGAGTGATTCGTCTTGCTCCTTCCCCCTCTGGGGGAAGGTTGGGATGGGGGCAAGCGGCGTTGGTTCGGCGCAGTGCTTCATCGAACGCCGCTTGCCCCACCCCTGCCCTCCCCCAGCGGGGGAGGGAGAAAAACCCAGGTCAGTGCGGCACTTCGGCCGGACCTGACGCCGCGGCATCGCGCCGCGGACTCCTGATCAACAGCAGCAGCGGAATCGCCAGCAGCGTGATCACCATCATGATCGCGAAGTCGTCCAGGTAGCCGATCAGCGCGCCCTGCCGCGTGACCTCGGCGTTCAGCAGCGCGAGCCCGCTCATCGTGTCTGGCGACATCATCTGCGGCAACGTCGACAGCGCCTGATTGCCGGGCGCCACGGTCGAAGCGATCTGCGCATGTGCCTTGCTCGAGCCTTCGGTCAGCAGCGCCTGCACGATCGAGATGCCCACGCTGCTGCCGATGTTGCGCAGCAGGCTGAAGATCGGCGTGCCCTGGTTGCGCAGGCGTGGCGCCAGGGTGGCGAAGGTCGCGGTCGACAGCGGCACGAAGGTGAAGCCGATGCCCAGCCCCTGGATGAAACCCGACACGATGATCAGCGTGCTGTCCATCTGCAGCGTGAGCCGCGTCATCTGGTAGAGCGAGAAGGCCGTGAGGCCAAAGCCCACGGCCATGATGGCGCGCACGTCGATGCGCTGCACGAGGCGCCCGACGATGATCATCGCGATCATCGTGCCGACCCCGCGCGGCGCCGTCACCTCGCCGGTATAGACCACCGGGTAGCCCATCAGCCCCTGCAGGAAGTTGGGCAGCAGTGCCATCGTCGCGAACAGGATCATGCCGACGATGAAGGCAAACAACAGGCCGGTGACGAAGTTGCGGTCTTTCAGCAGATCGCGGTCGAAGAACGACACGCCCTGCACCGTCCACGTATGGACCACGAAGAAGCCGAAGGCCACCAGCGCGGCGGCGGCTTCGAGCTTGATCTCCCACGAGTCGAACCAGTCGAGCTGCTCGCCGCGGTCCAGGAAGAGCTGCAGCATGCCGATGGCCAGGCTCAGCGTGACGAAGCCGAAGATGTCGAGCTTCTCGCCCTGCGGCCGGCTCTCGGGCAGGTAGCGCGCGATGCCCCAGAAGGCGAAGATGCCCACCGGCAGGTTGATGAAGAACACCCAGCGCCAGTCGAAGTTCTCGGTGAGCCAGCCGCCCAGCAGCGGCCCGAGGATGGGCCCGACCATGATGCCGGCGCCCCAGATCGCCATCGCCTGGCCGACCTTCTCGCGCGGGTTGATGTCGAGCAGCACCGCCTGCGACAGCGGCACCAGCGCCGCACCGAAGATGCCCTGCAGCAGCCGCGCGCCCACGATGCCGACCAGCGAGGTCGCCATGCCGCACAGCGCCGAGGCCACCGTGAAGCCGATCACCGAGATGAGGAACACGCGCCGCCGGCCCCAGTGGCCGCACAGCCAGCCGGTCAGCGGCAGCGCGATGGCCGAGGCCACGATGTACGAGGTGAGCACCCAGGTGATCTGGTCCTGCGAGGCCTGCAGGCTGCCCTGCATGTGGGGCAAGGCGACGTTGGCGATCGTGGTATCCAGCGCCTGCATGATGGTCGCCAGCATGATCGAGATGGTGATCATGCCGCGGTGCGGCACCTTGGTTCCGGGGGCGACGCTCATGGCTTCGGCTCCCCGCCTGAGGTGATGTCCATCAGGCTGCCGCGCAATTTGGCGAGCATGCTCAGCAGTTGCGCCCGCTCGGGCTTCGACAGCACCGCCATGACGCGATCGTTGAGCCCGTCGCTGATGACCAGGGCTGCGTCGAGCGCCTTCTCGGCGCTGGGCTCCAGGTGGATCTTGTTGACGCGGCGGTCCGTGAGGCTGGGCTCGCGGCGGATCCAGCCGGCCGCGGCCATGCGGTCGCACAGGCCGGCCACCGCCATCGGGGTCAGATCGAGCCGCTGCGCGAGTTCAGCCTGCGACAGCGGCTCTTCGCCGTCGTGCATGGCCAGCGCGCCGAGCAGGCGGAACTGGGCGCTGGTCAGGCCGATGCGCGCACGCGCGAGGCGGTCGAACTCCTCGCCGTAGAGCTTGCCCACGCTCTTGAGGAGAAAACCGAAACGCTGGGTGAAGTCCCTTTTCATAAGGGACTTGATTATCTACATGTTTATTAGTTGAAGCTTAGCGACAACGACGACAAGCTCGTCGTCAAAGCCAGCCCGCACGCCTGAACCGGTAGTAGAGATAGCTGCAGGTCGTGACGATCAGCCCCAGCGCCACCGCGTAGCCGTAGCGGAATTTCAGCTCCGGCATGTTCTCGAAGTTCATGCCCCAGATGCCGGCGAAGGCGGTGCACACCGCGAAGATGCTGGCCCAGGCCGCCAGCCGCTTGGTGACTTCGCTCTCTTCGATGGTGACCATCGACAGATTCACCTGGATGGCCGTGCCGATGGTGTCGCGCATGGCATCGATCGAGCCATTGATGCGCCCCAGGTGGTCGCCCACGTCGCGAAAGTATTCCTGCGAACCCATGCAGATCTGCGGCACGCGGCCGCCGTGCATCTTGCCGGCCGCCTCCAGCAGCGGCGCCACCGCGCGCTTGAGGATCATGCTGCGCCGCTTCAGGTCATAGAGCTGCTTGATCTTGTCGCGCGCCGCGCCGCCCTGACCGAAGATCTGCTGCTCGATGGATTCCAGCTCGACCTCCAGCGCATCGATCACCGGAAAGTAGCGGTCGACCACTGCATCCATCAGCGCATACAGCACGAAGCCCGCGCCGTTGCGCAGCAGGTCCGGCTCACGCTCGCAGCGTTCGCGCACGCCCAGAAAGCCCTGCTTGCTGCGGTTGCGCACCGACAGCACGTAGTTGGTGCCGACGAAGACGTCGACCTCGCCCACGTTCGTGCAGTGCTCGCCTTCGGCCGAGGGCTCGACCAGATGCATGACGACGAAGAGCGAATCGCCGTACTCCTCCACCTTCGGGCGCTGGTGGCCGTGATGGGCGTCTTCGACCGCCAGCGGATGCAGGCCAAACTCGTGCTGCATCTCGGTCAGTTCCTCGTCCGAGGCATCGCTCAGCGCCACCCAGACGAAACAGCCCGGCCGACTGATGTAGTCGCTGATGTCCTCGACCGAAATGTCGGCGAGCTTGGCGCCGTTTTCATACGCCACGCAATTGATCAGCATCGGTACCCTTCCATGTTCAATCTCGACGTCGATCAGGCCGTCGCGCCGGAATTCGAAGTCGCGGCCAGTTGGGCCGTGGCGGCCAGCGATGCTTCGATGGTTTGCATTTCGCTCCTGAGCAGCGCGAGCCCTTTTTCAGCCAGCGCGGTGTGGCTCGCAACATCGGCCCACAGGCTGGCGGCCGCTTCGGCGTATGTCAGCGATGCGAAGCGGATGCGGCCTTTCGCGAGGTCCACGAAACGCGCCTCGCGCAGGGGGTCGGTCCGGTCCCAGGCGCCGCCGATCAGCACACGCTTGCCGCGCTTGATGCGAGGTTCGAGTTCGGCAAAGAAAGGCAGCTTGGCGGACACCCAACCCAGCATGCCGGTGTTGGCCGCGGTGTCGAAGGCAGATGGGGCGGTGTGTGCCTTCGCAAAGTCGCGCAAGGTGCCGAGGCTGTAGAGCGCCGGGTCCTTGGACCCGCCTGCGCCGCCGTCCACGGGCCGGATGACGGACGGGTTGCTGTTGTTGCCCGCGCGCCCCTCGGGCCGTTTCGACTTTCGCAGCTCCGCAAGCTGGGCCGGTGTGATGCAGAGGTACAACGCGGCAAGCTCTGCAGGCAAGGTGGCGGTGTCGGGCAGCGCGGCGGCATGCGCTTCAGGGCCTTTGAATTCATCCAGCTGGACCATGGGCGCCTTTTTTGTACTTCGCGCGGGGGTCGCGCCGGGGGATTTTAGAGCGCGCGATGCGGGCCGATGGGCTCGCCGCCGGCGAGCTTGGTGCCGGTTCTGCAGGCGGTGCAGTTGATCGGTATCGGTATCCCGCAAAGTTCACGGAACGGGGATCGAGATAGCGTCCCGCGGCACGCAAAGCGCCCGAGCCGTATCAACAATGCAGAACAGGGGGCGCCATTGCGCACAGGGTGCACCCGGCTTCGGGTATAAAATCTTATACAGGCAAGTGCCTCAATGGACGAGAAAGAAATCCGGTGGGTGGGCTCTTCTTATGTGGATCTGCTGGCCTTTCCCGTCGAACCGCGCCGTGCCGCCGGTTTTGAACTGGGCAAGGTCCAGGCCGGGCTGGACCCAACGGACTGGAAGCCCTTCAACGATGTGGGCGCCGGCACGCGAGAGATTCGGCTCAGGGATTCGAGCGGCATCTACCGCGTGATGTACATAGCCAGGTTCGAAGAAGCAATCTTTGTCCTGCATTGCTTTCAGAAGAAAACACAGGCGACCAGCCAGCAAGACAAGGCCATCGCGCAGGCGCGCTACCGCGCGGTGATCGAAGCAAGGAGGAATCGACCATGAAGACCGACACCGCCATCCACCACGTCACCAAGCCCGGTGCCAATCTCTTCCTCGAGTTGGGCTTTCCACCTGCCGAGGCCAGGCGCCTGCAGGCCGCGTCGCAAAAGCAGATCAACGACACCCGGCTACTGAAACAGCAACTCATGCAGGAGTTGTCGAACTGGATTGCGGAGCATCATCTGAAGCAGGCCGAAGCGGCCGAAATCCTGATGGTCTCCCGCCCTCGGGTCTCCGATGTGGTGAACAGGAAGACAGCCAAGTTCACCATCGACACGCTGGTCGAAATGCTCAGCCGCATCGGCAAGCCGGTCAAGCTGGTCATCGGCTGAGCGCCCCTCACCCGTCCACGATAATCGCCCGAGTGAAAACGACGACAGCCCCATCCTCTCCCTCGACCAGCGACTTCTCCGGGCACACGCCCATGATGGCGCAATACCTTGGCCTGAAGGCCAACCATCCGGACACCCTGCTGTTCTACCGGATGGGCGACTTCTACGAGCTGTTCTGGGCCGACGCCGAAAAGGCAGCGCGTCTGCTCGACATCACCCTCACCCAGCGCGGCCAGTCTGCCGGGCAACCGGTGGTGATGTGCGGCGTGCCCTTCCATGCGGTCGACACCTACCTCGCGCGGCTCATCAAGCTGGGCGAATCGGTCGCCATCTGCGAACAGGTGGGCGAGGTCGGCGCGAGCAAGGGGCCGGTCGAGCGCAAGGTGGTGCGGGTGGTCACGCCCGGCACGCTGACCGACTCGGAACTGCTCAACGACAAGAGCGAATCGCTGCTGCTCGCGGTGCATGCGGGCACGCGCAATTTCTGCGGGCTCGCGTGGCTCAGCGTGACCGGCGCCGAACTGCGGCTGGCCGAATGCCCGGCCGATGCGCTCGAAGCCTGGATCGCCCGCATCGCGCCGAGCGAACTGCTCTACAGCGCCGAGGTCACGCCCGCCTTCGAGCAGCGCCTGAAGGCCGCGCGTGCCGCCACGCCCTTCACGCTGTCGATCCGCCCCGCGTGGCAGTTCGATGGCGGCCTGGGCGAACGCAAGCTCAGCGAGCAGATGGGCAGCAACAGCCTGGCCGCCTGGAACGCCGAATCGCTCACCAACGCGCATGCCGCGGCCGCCGCGCTGCTGGGTTACGCCGAGCACACGCAAGGCCGCGCGCTGTCGCACGTGCAGCGCCTGTCGGTCGAACGCGACGGCGACCTGATCGAGCTGCCGCCCACCACGCGCCGCAACCTCGAACTGGTGCAGACGCTGCGCGGCGAAGACTCGCCCACGATGTTCTCGCTGCTCGACACCTGCATGACAGGCATGGGCAGCCGCCTCGTGAAGCGCTGGCTGCTGTCGCCCCGGCGCGACCGCACCGAGGCGCAGGCGCGGCTCGAAGCCATCGGCGCGCTGCAGGCCACGGTGCTCGGCGGCACGGCCGCACCCTGGCGCACGCTGCGCGAGCAACTCAAGAACACCAGCGACGTGGAGCGCATCGCCGCCCGCATCGCGCTGCGGCAGGTGCGGCCGCGCGAACTGCTGGCGCTGCGCCTGGCGCTTTCGAAAGCGGAGCAGCTCGCCCCCCTTCTTCCCGCGTCCGCCGCGCTGCTGGCGCAGATTGCCGAGCGGCTCGCGCCGCCCCCGGGCTGCGCCGACCTGCTGACCAGTGCGATCAAGCCCGACCCGTCGGCGCTCGTGCGTGACGGCGGCGTGATCGCCACCGGCCACGACGCCGAGCTCGACGAGCTGCGCGCCATCAGCGAGAACTGCGACGACTTCCTGCTCAAGCTCGAAGTGAGCGAGCGCGAGCGCACCGGCATCAGCAACCTGCGGGTGCAGTTCAACCGCGTGCACGGCTTCTACATCGAGGTGACGCAGAGCGCGCTCTCGAAGGTGCCCGACAACTACCGCCGCCGCCAGACGCTGAAGAACGCCGAGCGCTTCATCACGCCCGAGCTGAAGGCTTTCGAAGACAAGGCCCTGAGCGCGCAAGACCGCGCGCTGGCCCGCGAGAAGTGGCTCTACGAGCAGCTGCTCGACGCGCTGCAGCCCTCCGTGCCCGCGCTCACGCAGCTGGCCGGCGGCATCGCCACGCTCGATGCGCTGTGCGCACTGGCCGAGCGCTCGCACACGCTGCACTGGCGCGCGCCGACCTTCGTGGCGCATCCGTGCATCGAGATTTCGCAGGGCCGCCACCCGGTGGTCGAGGCACGGCTGGCCGAAAAGTCGTCGGGCGGCTTCATCGCCAACGACACGCAGCTCGGACCGCAGCAGCGCATGCAGGTCATCACCGGCCCGAACATGGGCGGTAAGTCGACCTACATGCGGCAGGTGGCGATCATCGTGCTGCTGGCGTCCATCGGCTCGCACGTGCCGGCCGCTGCCTGCCGGCTCGGCCCCATCGACGCGATCCACACCCGCATCGGCGCGGCGGACGACCTGGCCAACGCGCAGTCGACCTTCATGCTCGAGATGACCGAGGCCGCGCAGATCCTGCACAGCGCCACCGCGCAGTCGCTGGTGCTGATGGACGAGATCGGCCGCGGCACCAGCACCTTCGACGGGCTGGCGCTGGCCGCAGGCATCGCGGCGCAGCTGCACGACCGCAGCAAGGCCTTCACGCTGTTCGCCACCCACTACTTCGAGCTGACCGAGTTCCCGGCCACGCACCACGGCGCGGTGAACATGCACGTGAGCGCCACCGAAGCCGGCCGCGACATCGTGTTCCTGCACGAGATGCAACCTGGCCCGGCCAGCAAGAGCTACGGTATCCAGGTGGCGCGGCTTGCCGGCATGCCGGCGGCGGTGGTCAACCACGCGCGGCAGGCGCTCGAAGCACTTGAATCGCAACATGCGCAAACTCGTGCACAGGTCGACCTGTTTGCGCCCCCTCCGGTGGCCGAAACACCGCTGACCAGCGCCGTAGAATCCGCGCTGGCCGCGTTGGACCCCGACACCATGAGCCCGCGCGAGGCCCTCGACGCGCTCTATGCCCTCCAGAAACTGAACACGCGTGAACGCAGTGCCGCCTGAGCGGGCCTGATTCATGCGAGACGAACTCATGACTTATTGCGTAGGCATCAAACTCAACGCCGGCCTGGTGTTTCTCTCCGACTCGCGCACGAACGCGGGCGTGGACCACATCAGCACCTTCCGCAAGATGATCGTCTACGAGCAGCCGGGCGACCGCGTCATGGTGCTGCTGTCTTCGGGCAACCTGAGCATCTCGCAGTCGGTGCGCGAGATCCTCCAGATCGAGGAGCTTCGTGAAACCCGCGAAGACGGCACGCAGGGCGAGCCCATCACGATCTGGAACGCCAAGAGCATGTTCGATGCCGCGCGCGTGCTCGGCTCGGCGGTGCGCCATGTGTACGACCGCGACGCCGAAGCGCTCAAGCATGCGGGGCTGGACTTCAACGTGTCCTTCATCTTCGGCGGGCAAGTCAAGGGCGAAGGCATGCGCCTCTTCCTGGTCTAC
Organism: Variovorax sp. VaC1; assembly: GCF_043658315.1. NCBI lineage: Bacteria > Pseudomonadati > Pseudomonadota > Betaproteobacteria > Burkholderiales > Comamonadaceae > Variovorax > Variovorax sp. VaC1. The sequence goes on from NZ_JBIGLT010000006.1 coordinate 157,978, forward strand.
GCGGCCGGCAACTTCATCGAAGCCACCACCGAGACGCCCTACTTCCAGGTGGGCGAGTCGAAGTACGGCAAGCCGGTGCTCGACCGCGTGCTCACGCCCGAGACGCCGCTCGACGAAGCCGCCAAGTGCGCGCTTGTGTCGATGGACTCGACCATGAAGTCGAACCTGTCGGTTGGCCTGCCGCTCGACCTGGTGGTGTACGAAGCCAACAAGCTCGAAACCGACCGCGTGATCTGCATCGATGCCGACAACCCCTACTACCGCATGATGCACAACAGCTGGGGCCAGAAGCTGCGCGAGGTGTTCGACAGCATCGAAGACCCGGTGTGGGACGACAGCGCCACCGAGCATCCGCTGAAGATGCCCGCCACGCGGCACAGCCCGCTGCGCAAGATCTCGACCCCCGACGAAAAGCTCATCTGAGCGCGGCACCGGCCATGGCCATGCCGCCCGTCGTCTTCTCGCACGGCAACAGCTTTCCTGCGAGCACTTACCGCGTCGTCCTCGACAGCCTGCGCAACCGCGGCTTCGAGGTCGATGCCATCGAGAAATTCGGTCACGACCCGAAGTACCCCGTCACCGACAACTGGCCGCACCTGGTACAGCAGCTGGCCGACTTTGCAAAGCAGCGCGCCGACCGTGCGGGCGGCCCGGTGTTCCTCATCGGCCATTCGCTCGGCGGCTTCCTGAGTTTGATGTGCGCCGCGCTGCACCCGACTCTGGCCAAGGGCGTGGTGCTGATCGATTCGCCCATCCTTGGTGGCTGGCGCGCCAACACGCTGAACGTGGTGAAGCGCACGCCGCTCATGAAGAGCATTTCGCCCGGCGCCATCAGCCGCAAGCGCAAGAACACCTGGGCGCACCGCGAGGCGGTGTTCGAACATTTCCGCAGCAAGAAGGCCTTTGCGAAGTGGGACGAGCAGGTGCTGCACGACTACATCGACCACGGCACCTTCGATGGCCTGAACGCCGGCGAGGACAGCCGCGAGCTGAGCTTCGACCGCGACGTGGAAACCGCGATCTACAACACCCTGCCCCACAACCTGGGCGCGCTGCTGCGCAGCCATCCGCTCAAGTGCAAGGCCGCCTTCATCGGTGGCCGCCAGTCGGCCGAAATGAAGCGCGTGGGCATGGCGATGACCCAGCAGGTCACCAAGGGCCGCATCGCGATGCTCGACGGCAGCCATCTGTTCCCGATGGAAAAGCCACTCGCCACGGCTGCTGCCGTCGAGGCCGCGCTGCGCAACCTGCTCTGAGCGGCGGCCCCTTGGGGGGCCTCGTCAGGCCACCATCGTGGCCATCCATCACCCCTGGGTCACGTGCACGCCCGGCCGCAGGCCGGCATTCCACTTGCCATCGAGCGCCCGCTCGATCTGCGCAGCCAGCTGCAGCAGCAAGCCATCGTTGGCTTGCGCTGCCTGCGCCTGGATGCCCAGCGGAAGCCCGTTCTCCTGGCTGGCCATCGGCAGCGAGATGCCCGGCAGCCCGCACAGGTTGGCCAGCGGTGTGTACGCGAAGTTGCGCCACAGGTTGGCGAACCAGTCATGCACCGAAGGGTTGGTGCTGGTCGTGAGGTATTCAGTGGTGCCGACGCGGGGCGTGGGCAGCGCGGTGATCGGCGTCAGGATGATGTCCCAGCGCTCGAAGAAATCGCCGAAGGCGCGCGAGGTGGTGTTGAACACCGCCTGCATCTTCGCGCGCTCGGTGTACGAGGTATGCAACCCCGCCTCCCATATCTTGATGTTGATGGGCTCCAGCAGCGCGGGCGGTGGTGTTTCAAGCCCCAGCCGCGCCAGCTGGCCCGCGATGACCTGCGCGAAGTTGCTGATGTAGCAGGTGGTCTGGGCCGCGAACGCGGTCTGGAAGTTCACCTCGGGCAGCGCCCATTCGACATGATGGCCCAGGCCTTCGAGAAAGCGGCCGACGCGTTCCAGCTCGGCCACGAAATGCGGCGTGGCGCGAAAGTCGCCCCATTCGTGCGACAGCGCAATGCGCAGGCGGCCGGGGTCGCGGCGGATCAGTTCGCTGTAGGGCTCGGCCGGCGACCAGAAAGGCATGAACTCGCCGGGCGCTCCGCCACGGCAGCTGTCGACAAAAGCCGCCGTGTCGCGCACGGTGCGGCTGTGGCAGCCCTGGATCGACACCAGCCCCGACAGGTCCGAAAGGCCCGGCGCGAGCGAGAACACGCCGCGCGACACCTTCAGGCCGATGTTGCCGTTGACGCCCGCCGGAATGCGGATGGAGCCACCACCATCGGTGGCGTGCGACAGCGGCAGCACACCGGCGGCCACCACGGCGGCGGTGCCGGCCGAGGAGCCACAGGTCGTGTAGTCGAGGTCCCAGGGGTTGCGGGTAACGAAGAGCGTGTTCTCGACCGAGCTGCACACGCCGAACTCGGGCGTGGTGCTGCGGCCCACGATGTTGAGGCCGGCCTTGCGGATCTTGCCGGTGAGAAAGCTGTCGGCCGGGGGGCGATGGCCCTGCATCAGCAGCGAGCCGAACTCCTGCAGCCGGCCCTTGAGCGTCGGGCCCAGGTCTTTCATGAGGTAGGGCACGCCGGCGAACGCGCCATCGGGGTTCATGCCGTCCTTCAGCGGGTCGGCCACCACGTCGTCGAAGACCTCGACCACGGCGCTGGTCTGCGGGTTGACCTTCGCGATGCCGGCCGCGGCCTGCGCGGCCAGTTCGGCGGGCGTCACGTCGCCCTTGCGGACCCGCTCGGCCAGTGCCACGCCATCGTGCGCGGTCCATTCTTCCCAGCTCATTGCCAGCGTCATCTCGGTGGATTCCTTTGTTCCTTGGGGTGTTGCGGATGTGTTCGGGGTGCGTTCGCCCAGCGTAGCCGCACCCGGCAAAGCCGTCGTGGCCGTGCGGAGACGTCACACCAATGCAGTCGGCCAATGCAGTCGGCCAATGCGGCGGCGCAAGCGCACTGCGCACGGGCTCCCTTTTGCCGAACGCATCGGCGCGCCGCATACTCGTGCGGCGTCGGATGCAACACAAGGAAGACCATGCTCTATGCCATCCTGATCTACGGTTCGGAGTCTGCTGCGGCCGCCTGGGCACCCGGTGTCGAAGAAGACCTGCTCGAGCGCCATGCCGACCTGCGCGACGACCTGCAGACGCAAGGCCGGCTCGGCACGGTGCTGCGGCTGATGCCCGATGCCGCCACCACGGTGCGCCGCGCCGGCGACACCCATCCGCTGGTCACCGACGGCCCCTTCGCCGAGACGAAGGAACAGCTCATGGGCCTCTACGTCGTCGAATGCGAAACCGTCGAAGAGGCCACGCATGCCGCGCACCGGCTGGCCTTCGAGACGGGCGTGTTCGAGATCCGGCCGATCACCTGGTACGACCCGGGCGCGATCCCGGCGCGCATCCCGCAGGTCTGACCGAAGCGGCTGAATGCGCACGGAGCGCCGTGCGGGCGGCATCGCGCGGGGCGCAGCCGGCGCTCCCTAGAATCGCGCGGGTCATCAAAGAAGAACCCGCCCCACCCGCATGCCGCTGCCCGAGTCCCTGTCCACACCCGCCCTTGTCGACGCGCTGATCGTCGATCCGTTCTACCTGGCGATCTCTGTCGATTTCGAGAACGACCTGCCCGCTCGCAAGGCGGTGCTGGCGGCGTACTTCGGGTACTCGCTGGGCGAAGCCGGCCGGACCGGGCGTTGCGAAACGCTGGAAGACCGCGAACTGGGCGCCGCGGCATGGCTGCTGCCACGGAGCGCGCAGGCAGACGCGCAGGAGTCGGCCGCCAAAGACGCGTTTCTGTCGCGCACGCTGGGCCCGCGCGGCTACGCGAACTACCACCGCATCGTCGACTTCATGGGCCCGCACGCGAGCGCCGCCGTGCCGGCGCAGGCCTGGTACCTGTCGATCCTCGGCATCTCGCCCGCCGCGCAAGGGCGTGGCCTGGGTGCGAGGCTTCTGGCGCCCACGCTGGCCGAGGCGGACGCGGCAGGCGTCGCCTGCTACCTCGAAACCTTCACGCCGCGCAGCGTGGCGTTCTACGAGCGCATGGGCTTCCAGCGCAAGGCCGCGCCCCTGGAGCCGGTCACGAACTCGGTCTACGAGATCATGTGCCGGCCCGCCAAGGGTTAACCCGTTCCGCCTTCAAAACCAGGGCCGGCGGGGCCAAAACACCGGTGGCGCCAGCCTTGCCCTGCGCCGTGCGATTTCCGGCGCAACCCCCATGCGGGGCGCGATATTCCAGAAAAGCCGATGCTTCTTGCCGATTCGGCATGGCTTGCTGTCTTGTAAATGTCGCAACGATAGATACAAATTGAAATACTCGCAAACAATCCCCGAAAATAAGTAAAAACGTCCAACGCGCCGCGACAGACAGATCCAAAATGCCGCCACATGTCATCTCTCCAGATCGAAGAAGCTGAACCTGTTTCACTGAGCCCTGCGCTCGTGATCGAGGACGATCCGGCGATGCAGGATCGCCTGCGCTATGTGCTGTCCACGCTCGGCTGCGACGACCAGCTGATCGCGGTCGCGGACAGCGTGGCCGGGGCCAAGCTGCTGCTCGAGCAACATCACTACGGCATCGTGCTGGTCGACATCGGTCTGCCCGACGGCAATGGCGTGGAGCTGATCAGCTGGCTGCAGATTCGCCGCCCGGGCGTCCCGGCGGTGGTGATCTCGGCCTGGCGGACCGAAGAAATCATCTTTGCGGCGCTGCGGGCCGGCGCCATCGGCTACCTGCTCAAGGAGCGGGACGACCTCGAACTGAGCATCGCGCTGCGCAGCATCGAGCAGGGCGGCGCATCGATCGACCCATCCATCGCGCGCCGCATCATCGCGTGGCTCGCCACCACACAGGGCCCCACGCGCGCTGCCGCCGTGCTGCCGGACGAAAGCGGCACGGAGCCCGCCTCCGCGCCGGCCACCGCCCTGACGCCGCGCGAACGCAAAATCCTCGAACTGGTGGCGCAAGGGCTGAGCAACCGCGACATGGCCGAAGTGCTGTCCATTTCCAGGTTGACCGTTGAATGCCACACCAAGAACATCTACCGCAAGCTGGCCGTCAACTCGCGCACCGAGGCGGTCTTCCAGGGGCGAAAGCACGGCTTGCTGCACTGATCGGCGCCTGCTTCTTCTCATTTTTTCTTCTTCTCGCGGCCGGCCCGGCGCTGGCACAACCCGCACCAGCACCCGCGCCCGCACTCCATGCCGAAGCCGCGCGCGGCACCGGCTGGGACGATGCGGCACCGCCCACCGAAGGCTGGACACCGGTCACCCTGCCCGACAGCTGGGCCGAGCGCTGGCCCGATTTCGACGGCGTGGTCTGGTACCGGCTCACCTGGGAGCAACCGTCGCCGGTCACTGAAGCCGGCCTGATGCTGCACTACCTGAACATGGCCGGCGAGGTGTCGCTCAATGGCGTACCGATCTCGCGCGACGACAGCCTGGTCGAGCCGCTCACGCGCGGCTGGAACACGCCGCGCTACTGGCTGCTGGCGCCGCCGCTGCTCAAGCCCGGCACCAACACGCTGCTGGTGCGGGTGTCGGGCCTGTTCGCCTACCAGGCGGGGCTGGGGCCGGTCAGCCTCGGCGCGCCGGCCGCGCTGCAGGCCGAGTTCGACCACGAGCGCCTGGTGCGCCGCGACCTGCAGGTGCTGGGCCTGGCGGTCAGCGCCGCGGTGTCGGCCTTTTTTGCCGCGCTGTGGGTGCTGCGCCGGCGCGAGACGGCCTACGGCTGGTTCGCGATGATGTCCGTGCTGTGGCTGCTGTTCGGCTACAACCAGATCGCGATCAGCCCCTGGCCCTTTGCCAGCAATCACAGCTGGCAGGCGATGAACACGTCGCTGCTGCTGGTGTTCGACGTGTCCTACATCGTCTTCGCGCTGCGCTTCTGCCAGCGGCGCATGCCACGACTGGAAGCCGCCGCGCTGCTGGTCGCCACAGCCGGCGTGCTCGACCTGTGGCTCGCGAGCGGTCCGGGCCTGACAACGCACCGCGCCATCTGGACGCTGGTGGGCGGGCTGACGGTCATTGCCGTGAACTGCAGCTCGATCATTCACGCCCTGCGCCACCGCGACAGCCCGATGCGCTCGCTCGCGCCCTTCATGGCGGTGTCGGCAGTCACGGCCGGGCACGACCTGCTGGTGTTCACGCAGGTGATCGACAGCAACATCTACTACACGACGATGTCGTCGTACGTGCTGCTGCTGGGCATGGCCCTGACGCAGGCGGCGCGCTTCGTGCAGAGCCTCAAGCGCATCGAGAACTTCAACACCGAGCTGATCGAGGAAGTGAATGCCGCCAAGGCCGAGCTGGCCGCCACGCTCGCGCAGCAACATGCGCTGGAGCTGGCGCACGCGCGCATCGGCGAGCGCGTCAACCTCGTGAGCGACCTGCACGACGGGCTGGGCGGCATGCTGGTCGGCAGCATCGCGACGCTGGAGCGCCGGCCCGAAGAACTGTCGGCACCGCAGCTGCTGGCCATGCTCAAGAGCCTGCGCGACGACCTGCGGCTGATCATCGACGCCACCGGCCGGGGCGATGGTGCCCTCGCCTTCGGCGAGCTGCTGGTGCCGCTGCGCCACCGCATCTCGCAGCTGCTCGATGCCAACGGCATCGACTGCCGCTGGCAGGTATCGGGCATCGACACGCTGGAGCTGTCGCCCTCGCACAGCCTGGAGCTGCTGCGCTTTCTGCAGGAGGCTCTGACCAATGTGCTGAAGCACAGCGCGAGCCGCCGCGTGGACGTGGCCGTGCAGCGCGCGGACGGTGAGCTTCGGTTGAGCGTGCGCGACGACGGGCGCGGCTTTGCGGTCGATGCGGCCCACAGCGCCGACGGGGCGGGCCTGCGAAGCCTGCGGGCCCGCGCCCGTCGGCTCGGCGCCGAGCTGCAGCTCGACTCCCGCCCGGGTGACACGCACGTGGCGCTGCGGATGCCGCTCGCGCCGGTGGCCTGAGGTCGCCCAGGCCCTTGTTCAGGCCGGGGACCGCACCCGCGATCCGCCGGCGGTCAGCGGGAAATCAACAGCCGGTCGATCAGTCGGCCCAGACCACCAGCCCGCTCCACGCCGTCGCCAGCACCACGATGCCGAAGGCGATGCGGTACCAGGCGAACGGAATGAAGTTGTGGGTGCTGATGTACCTCAGCAGCCAGCGCACGCACAGCCACGCGCTGACGAACGAAAACACCAGCCCCACCGCGAACAGCGGAATGTCGGCCACCGACAGCAGCGCACGCTCTTTGTAGAGGCTGTACACGCCGGCACCGATCAGCGTCGGGATCGCCAGGAAGAACGAGAAGTCGGTCGCCGCCTGCCGCGACAGGCCCAGCAGCATGCCGCCGATGATGGTCGAGCCGCTGCGGCTGGTGCCCGGGATCATCGCGAAGCACTGCACCAGGCCGACCTTGAGCGCGTCCCACGCCGTCATGTCGTCGACATGCTCGACGCGCACCGAGCCCGGTGGCCGCTTTTCGGCCCACAGGATGATGAAGCCGCCGATGATGAAAGTGCTCGCCACCACGGTCGGAATGAACAGGTGCGCCTTGATCGCCTTGCCGAACAACAGCCCCAGCACCACCGCCGGCAGGAAGCCGATGAAGATGTTCAGCGCCAGTCGCTGCGCCTTCGGCTGCCGGGGCAGCGCGACCACGGTCGACTTGATCTTCTGCCAGTACACCAGGATCACCGCGAAGATGGCCCCGGTCTGGATGGCGATGTCGAAGACCTTGGCCTTGTCGTCGTCGAAGCCCAGCAGCGAGCCCGCAAGAATCAGGTGGCCGGTCGACGAGATCGGAAGAAATTCGGTCAGCCCCTCCACGATGCCCATGACGGCGGCCTTGACCAGCAAAACGATGTCCACGCGTACTCCTTGAAAGACCGGCGATTATCGCGAGGCCACAAGTCAGCCCGCATTCAGGTGCGGGCGAAAAACCGACACATGCGGCCCGCAAGATACCCAGTTCAGGTGATGTTCGGTCGCTACGCTTTGACACATATTCCGGCGTGACCATTCATCTGCGTCCGAAGGAGTTTTGCAATGCGAACGTTCACCCCCGGGGATGGGCATGAAGAGCATGTGTCGACCGCCGACGACCACGGCAAGGACCGCCGCAAGAACGCCCGGGAAATCGAGATCGACCAGCACGCCTCGCTGAAGCGGGTGGCCGAGGCCACGGGCGCCTCGGCCCACGAGCTGCAGCAGTTGATGCAGCGCCTGCTCGACATCAACCGCGGTGGCACGAGCGCCGGCATCGTCGCGCAGGGCCACATCGCGGCCGACCGGATGGAATCGGCCATGCAGGCGCTGGACCTGGGCGACGGCAGCGTGGCCGAGCAGCGCGCCGACGCGATACAGAGCATCGACTTCTGGCTGCTGGAGCCGCTCGACCCGGCGCACGACAAGAAGTGGTACGCCCGCTGGAAGTTCTGGAGCTTCATCCTGGGTGCGCCCGGGCCGGAAGCCTCGCTCACCCTGCAGGGCCTGGCGCTGCGGCCCAGCGAACCGGGCGATGCGCATGCCGACCTGGTGGCCAAGGCGCGCAAGGTGCTTGAAAGCTGGCGCCGCACTTCCGACCCGCTGTTCTGGTCGGCCGTCGAATGCTATGTGCGGCAGCACTCGTTCTCGCTCGAAACGCAGGCCTACCTGCTGCACTGCATCGCGGTCGTGTTCGGCGGCGACTCCATGAAGCTGTCGAACGCGCAGAGCGAACAGCTCACGGGCATTCTTGCCAACACCTATTGCGATGCGCTGGGCACCTCGGCAACGCTGCCTTCGTCGGACATCTACCGGCGCCTGTCGCAAGGCCTCGAAGCGACCGACCGCGAAACCGGCCTCACGCGCATGCTGGGCCGCGGCGATGCGGCCCAGATCGCGATGACCGCCCTGTTCTCGATCATCGAAGGTCCGAACCGGTCAGGCCTGCGCTGAACCTTGCGCGGTGCGCCGGCGCAGCGCGCGCACCGCGCTGTCGACCGTGGTCAGCACCGGCAATCCGCTCGCCTGTGCGCAGGCGTCGCGTGCCCGCGCCATGCTGAACTGCGCCAGCGCGATGCGCGTGCAGCCGCGCTCGCGCAGCGCCACGGCCTGCGCCGCGATCAATGCGTCGTGCCGTTGCGTGTCGCCGGCGTTCAAGGCGTCGAGTGCGCCTTCGGCCAACGCCAGTTCAAGTGCCGTACCGGCCGGAAACTCGGGCGGCATCGACGCCAGCGTGGGCGCGAAGGTGGCGATCAGCCCCAGCCTGCCCTGCCCTTGCGCTGGCCCCTGCGTGGCCTCGTCGACCATCGCCTCGTTCGGCTTGAGCACCGGCATGCCCGCATGCCGCCGCGCCACGGCCTCGATGCAGGGCCCGAAGGCCGAGCAGGTGAAGAGGATGCCCTGCGCGCCGGTGTCGACCGCGTACTGCGCCAGCCGCTGGAAGCGCTCGTGCATCGCCGCGTCCAGCCCTCGCCCGTTGCGGGCGAGGTCGGCCGAGAGGCTGTCGTCGAGCAGGTTCATGCGCAGCGCCTCGGGCCAGTCGCGCGCAAAGGCTTCGTTGATGGGCGCGACGGAATGCGAAAGCGCGTGGATCAGGGCGATGCGTGTCATGAAGCGAGCGGCTCAGATGCCCTTGGACGACGGGTTGGCAAACGCGTCCTTCGTCTCGGCATTGAGCGGGTAGTTGATGTTGATGCCCTTCGGCGGAATCGGCGAGGTGAACCACCTGGCATAGAGCTTTTCCATCTCGCCCGACTTCATCATGCCCGACACCACGCGGTCGACCAGCGCCTTGAAGGCCGGGTCATCCTTGCGGAACATCAGCGACTGGTTCTCGGTGCGCAGGCTCTCGCCGGTGATGATGAAGTCTTTCGGGTTGCGCGCATTGGCGATCTGCCCGGCCAGCAGGATGTCGTCGAGCACGAAGGCCTGGGCACGGCCGCTTTCGACCAGCAGGAACGAGTCGCTGTGGTCCTTGCCGGCGAGGTTGTTCACCTCGAGGCTGCGGCCCCGGTCAGCCTCGCGCAGCAGGCGGAACGAGGTCGTGCCGCTGGTGGTGGCCACCGTCTTGCCCTGCAGGTCGGCAATGCTCTTGATGCCCGAATCGGCCTTGACCAGCATGCGCACGTTGTAGCGGAAGATGTCCGGCGAAAAGGCCACCTGCTTCTGGCGCTCGACCAGGTTGGTGGTGGAGCCGCATTCGATGTCGACCGTGCCGTTCTGCACCAGCGGGATGCGGTTGGCCGAGGTCACGGCCTGGTACTTGATCTCGATGGCAGGCATCTTCAGCTCGGCCTTGGCCGCCTCGACGATGCGCTTGCAGATCTCGATGCTGTAGCCCACGGGCTTGAGGTTGCTGTCGAGGTACGAGAAGCCGAACGACGATTCGCGGTAGCCGAAGGTGATGGCGCCGCTGGCCTTGATCTTGGCGAGCGTGTCGCTCTCCTGGGCCTGGGCCGCCACGTGCGGCAACAGGAAGGCGAAGGCGACCGCGAGAGCGGCAGCACCGACGGGAATCGGCAGACGAAGCTTGGGCATGAAAGCGCTCCTGGGAACGGCGGTTGAAGAAACGGGGACGAAAGAAGGGGTGCGGCGCCGGGCGTTGAACGCTCAGCGCGCGGCGGCCCGCGTGACCGCATCGATGGAGGCCGCTAGGCGCGCGGCGATCTCCTTCAGGTCTTGCCGCGTGGCGATGAAGGGTGGCGCCAGCAGCACGTGGTCGCCCTGGCGGCCGTCGACCGTGCCGCCGAAGGGGTAGCACAGCAGGCCGCGCGACATGGCGTCTTTCTTGACCGCGGCGTGCAGCTTCAGCGCGGGATCGAAAGGCGCCTTTGTTGTGCGGTCGGCCACCAGTTCGATGCCCCAGAAGAAGCCACGGCCGCGAATGTCCCCCACATGCGGGTGCGCACCCAGCGCCTCGGCCAGCATCGCGCCGAAGGCGATGCCGTCGTCGTGCACCTTGGCGACCAGCCCGTCGCGCCGGATCACCTGCTGCACCGCAAGCGCAGCCGCGCAGGCCATCGGATGGCCGAGGTAGGTGTGGCCATGCTGGAAGAAGCCGCTGCCCTTCGACATCGCCTCGACGACCTTGCCTTGTGCCAGCACCGCGCCGATCGGCTGGTAGCCGCCACCCAGGCCCTTGGCAATGGTGATGAGGTCGGGCACCACGCCCTCTTGTTCGCAAGCGTGCAGCGTGCCGGTGCGGCCCATGCCGCACATCACCTCGTCGAGGATCAGCAGCACGCCGTACTTGTCGCACACCGCGCGCACCGCCTTGAAGTAGCCGGGCACCGGCGTCAGCACGCCGGCGGTGGCGCCGCCGACGGTCTCGGCCACGAAGGCGATCACGCGGTCGGCGCCTTGCGCCACGATGGCGGCCTCCAGCTCGGCCGCCAGGCGAAGGCCGTATTGCTCGGCGCTTTCGTCGGCACCCTGCTCGCGGTACGGATAGCACGGCGACACATGCGTGGCCGGCACGAGGATCGGCGCGAAAGGCTCGCGCCGCCAGGCATTGCCGCCCACCGCCAGCGCGCCCAGCGTGTTGCCGTGGTAGCTCTGGCGGCGCGCGATGAAATGCGTGCGCTGCGGCTGGCCGATCTCGACGAAGTACTGGCGCGCCATCTTGAGCGCGGCCTCGACCGCCTCGGAACCGCCGCTCACCAGGTACACGTGGCTCATGCCTTCGGGTGCCGAGCCGATCAGCTCGTCGGCCAGTTGCTCCGCCACCTCGCTGGTGAAGAAGCTGGTGTGCGCGTAGGCCAGCCGGTCGAGCTGGGCGTGCATGGCGGCCAGCACCTCGGGGTGCGCGTGGCCGAGCGACGACACGGCGGCGCCGCCCGAGGCGTCGAGGTATTCGCGGCCTTCGGCGTCGCGGATGAACATGCCGTGGGAGCCGGCGGCAACGGGCGGGGTCTGGCGAAGGTGGCGGTGAAAGACGTGCGTCATGGCGGAGAAATCTCGGAACGGATCGTGGAACTAACGTTTCCATAGAATTATTTCTTGGAACATTTGTTCCGTCAACTGTTCCGTTGCGATCGCTCCGGTACATTCGTTCCAACGACAGCCAGAAAAGAGACACCGCCATGGGCGCCAGAGAACAGATCCGCCAGCGTTTCAACGAACTGAGCCCCGCGCTGCAGCAGGTGGCGCGCTACGTGCTCGACCATCCGAACGAGGTGGTCACCGGCTCGATGCGCAATGTCGGCACGCGCGCGCAGAGCACGCCCGCCACTCTGGTGCGGTTTGCGCAGCACCTGGGCTACGAAGGCTGGCCGCAGCTGAAGGAATCTTTCGCCGCCGACATGGGGCTGGGCACCGAGACCTACGGCGGGCGCGCCAAGCAACTCGTCGGCCGCGCGAAAGACCAGACGCTGGCCGGCGAAATGTTCGAGGTGCAGCGCCGCAACCTCGAAGCCACGCACCAGCAGAGCGAGCAGGCGCTGCAGAAGGCCTGCGCGCTGATCGAGAAGGCGCCGGCCGTGCATGCCGCGGGCTTCAGGGCCTGCTTTCCGATCGCCTTTTCATTCGTCTACGTGTATCGGCTGTTCCGCACCAGCGTGCACCTGGTCGACGGCCAGGGCGGCTCGCTCGAAATGCAGCAGCGCGCCTTTGCCAAAGGCGACGCGCTGGTGGTGGCGAGCTTTGCGCCTTACTCGCGCGAGGCGCTGCAGGTGGCGCAGGCCGCGAAGGCGGCGGGCTGCCGCATCGTGGCGATCACCGACAGCGTGACGTCGCCGCTGTCGCTGCTGGCGGACGAAACGCTGCTCTTCACCATCCACAGCCCGTCGTTCTTTCCGTCGATCGCCGCCGGCGTGGCGGTGACGGAAGCGCTGGTCGAGCTGCTCGCAAGCCGCGCGGGCAAGCCGGTGATCCGGCGCATCGACCAGGCCGAGGCGCAGTTGTTCGAATCGGGCGCCTACCTGATGGCGCCGGTGGCGCGCGGCGGCTGAGCTGCCCGCGACCTGTCACACAAGCGGTCAAACAAGCGCGCGCGTGCGGCCGGCCTTCTGGCGCAGGTTGTCCACGAGCAGGTCGCGGTTGGCGGTGATGTGCTCGCGCATGACGCTTTCGGCAACGCCCGACTCGCACCGGCCCAGCGCGTCGACGATGCGCCGGTGCTCGGCCAGCGCGTTCTGGGCCTGTTCGCGCCGGTAGAGCAGCACCGAGGCGTCGCGGTTGTGCGGCCGCAGCTTGCTGTCGAAGATGATCGGCAACTGGCAGGAGCGCACCACCGCCTCGGTCAGCCAGCGGTTGTCGGCCAGCGCCAGCAGCTTGCGGTGAAAGTCGAGGTTCAGGTCGTGCCAGAGCATGGCGTGGGCGTCGGTCCATTCCTCGCCGTAGAGCAGCGCATGCTGCTCTTCGAGCATCTGCGCCAGTTGCTCCTGGCCACGGGCATCGAGCCCGCGCTCGCCGAGCAGGCGGCAACCCATGCCCTCCAGCGTGGCGCGCAGGCTGAAGGCGTCGAACACGTCCTTGGCATCGAAGCGGCGCACCTGAAAACCGCGCTGCGGGTGATAGACCAGCAACCCCTCGTCGGCCAGCCGCGCCATCGCGCCGCGCACAGGGGTGCGCGACACGCCGAACTCGTTGGCCAGCGTGATCTCCATCAGGTGGGCGCCGGGCGCGATGTCGCCGTCGAAGATGCGGGCGCGCAGCATGTCGGCCACGGACAGCGCGCGTGTCCGGGAGGGATCTGGGGGGTTCATCGGAGGTCGGAAACGGGGGCGGGCCGGAATCAGGCCGCGCGGATGTTACGGCTCAAGATCGGTGCGTGATATCCCCGATTTCCGTAAAAGTGCGTTTTCGGACTTTTTCGAGGATTACGGAAAATTTCTTAACATTTGCTAACACGTGTAAGCTAAAACACTGTAGTTCGCTTACAGAAAACGCCCCAAGGCGGTGCGCGCGCTGACGCGCCGGGGTCGGCCCTTTGGAACCCCGAGGGCTCCGCAAGGGTCCAACCGGTGTCGCGGCGCCTTGTCGCGACAGGAGGTAATGACCATGAAGCAAGTGAAGCATTGGCAAGACCCCGTCAACGCCGTGGCAGGCGCCTGGCTGATCGTCTCGCCCTGGGTTCTGGGCTTCCAGGACCTGACGCCCGCGATGTGGACCATGGTGGCGACCGGCATCCTGCTCGGCGCCGTGGCCCTGGGCGCGACCTTCGTGCCGCGCCAATGGGAAGAGTGGACCGAAGTCGCTCTGGCCGCCTGGCTCGCGGTTTCGCCCTGGGTGCTTGGCTTCCGCTCGGCGGAAACGGCACTGGTCAATGCGGTGCTCGTCGCCGCGGTGATCCTGGTGCTCGCGCTCTGGGTGCTGGTGACCGACAAGGACTACCTCGGTCACACCATCGACCGTCCGGCCCACTGAGCGAACGCGCGATGTTGAAGAAGGGCCCCGCGCGCAGCCGGCGGCCGGGCTCCGGGGAACGGGCGCACGCATCGTCCGTTCCCTCGATTCCTCAGGGCTTGGGCTCGGAGGCGGACGGTTGCTGCTGCTGCGTCGTCGCTGTCGTCGCAGCCTGCGCATCGCCGCCCATCCACCCGGCCTGCCAGCCACCGCCCAGCGCCTGAATGAGCGCCACGGCGGCGGTCTGGCGATTGAGTTGCACCTGCACCAGCGTGCGCCGTGCGCTCAAGGCGGCGACCTGCGCCGTCACCACGTCGGTGTACGCCACCTGGGCTTCGCGATAGCGGTTCAGCAGTTGTTGCTCGGTCTTGTCGGCCGCATTGGAGGCTTCGCGGTACATGCCCTCCTGCTGGGCGAGCGTGGCACCCGTGGTGAGCTGGTCTTCGACACCCTGGAAGGCGGCCAGCACCGTCTGGCGGTAGTGCGCCACGCTGGCGTCGTAGCTGGCCTTGGCCGCGTCGACGCTGGCACCGATGGCGCCCGCGTCGAACACCACCTGCGCCGCCGTCAGGCCGAGCGACCAGAGCGTGTTGGGGGCACTGAACAGGCTGCCGACCCGGCTGGCGCTGCTGCCGATCGAGGCACTCAGATTGAAGCTCGGGAAGTAAGCCGAACGCGCAATGCCGATCTGCGAATTGGCGGCGGCCACCGCGCGCTCGGCCGCCGCGATGTCGGGCCGGCGCTGCAGCAGCGTCGTGGGCACGCCGGTCGGAATGCCGGGCACGGTCTGCGTCCAGGGTGCGGGCGCCAGGCTGAAGTCGGCCGGTGCTGCGCCCACCAGCACGGCGATGGCGTGTTCGAGCGTGGCGCGGGTGCGCACCAGCGTCAGGCGCGTGGCGCGCGCGTTGGCCAGTTGGGTCTGGGCCTGCAGCACGTCGGTCTGCGCGGCGATGGCGGCGTTGTAGCGGTTGCGGGTGATCTCGAAGGCGCGCTCGTAGCCCTTGATGGTCTCGTCGAGCAGGCCGATCTCGACATCGGCCTCGCGCAACGACAGGTAGTTGGTCGCCAGGTCGCCGATGGCCGACAGCCGCGCCGATGCGAGGTCGGCCTCGCTGGCCTGCGCGTTGGCCGACGCGCTGTTCACCGACTCCCGCAGCCGCCCCCAGACATCGGGCGCCCAGGCGGCGCCGAGCGAGGCGGCGAAAGCGTTGCTCGGGCTGGTGTCGCCACCGCCCGTGCGCTTGCCGGAGCCATTGAGCGTCAGCGACGGGAACAGCGCCGCGCGCTGCCCCCGCACCAGCGCCTGGGCATTGGCGTAGTTGGCGACTGCCGCGGCGATGTTCTGGTTCGACACCTGTACGCGCGAGGCCAGTTCGTCGAGCGTCGGGTCGCCGAACAGCTTCCACCATTCGCCACGGTCCAGCGCATCGGCCGGCGCGGCGGGCAGCCAGCCTTCGGCGGCCTTCTGCTCCTTCCAGTAGGTGGGCGACGCGCTGGCCGGCAACTGGTAGCGCGGACCGACGGAACAACCCGCGAGCAAGGCAGCCAGGGCGAGCGCCGAGAGCGCGAAGCGGCTCGAACGATGAGGGAAAAGCGATGCGTTCATGGCGGTGTTCTCAGGCGGTCATCTCAGGCGTTCGCGGCGCGGCCCAGTTCGTTTTCATGGGCGCCGCGGCGGCGCAATTTGTCGAGCAGCAGGTAGACCACCGGCGTGGTCAGCAGGGTCAGCAACTGGCTGGCGATCAGTCCGCCGATGATGGCCACGCCCAATGGCCGGCGCAGCTCGGCGCCCTCCCCGAAGCCGATGGCCAGCGGCAGCGCGCCGAGCGCGGCCGCCAGCGTGGTCATCAGGATCGGGCGGAAGCGCAGCAGGCAGGCCTCGCGCACCGCCTCCATCGGCGAAAGGCCGCGCGAGCGCTCGGCCTCCAGCGCGAAGTCGATGATGAGAATGGCGTTCTTCTTCACGATGCCGATCAGCAGGAACACGCCGATGAGCGCAATGATCGAGAACTCCATGCGGAACATCAGCAGCGCCAGCACCGCGCCCACGCCGGCCGATGGCAGCGTCGACAGCACGGTGATCGGGTGCACCAGGCTTTCGTAGAGGATGCCCAGCACGATGTAGATCACGATCAGCGCGGCCAGGATCAGCATGGCCTGCTGGCTCTGCGATTGCTGCGCGCTCGCCGCCGTGCCCGAGAACGAACCGCGCACGTTGGTGGGCATGGCGATGTTGGCCTCGGCCTTGGCGATGGCCTCGCGTGCATCGCCCAGGTTCGCGCCTTCGACGAGGTTGAACGAGATCGTCGTTGCCAGTTCGCCGTCTTCGTGGCTCACGGACGTGGCGACCGAGTTCTCGAAGAACTTCGCCACGGCCGACAGCGGCACCAGGCTGGTGGCCGTGTTGCTCAGCACGTTGCCCGACGAGGCATTGCGCAGCGCGGGGTTCGCCGACACCGGCACCGAAGCGCTTGCACCGGTACTCGTGCCCGTGCTCGCCGCCGTCTTGCTGGCGGAAGCCGCTGAATTGGCGGTCGTGGTCGGGGCCGCGATCTGGGTGGTCACGGCCTGCCCGGCCACGACCACGGTCTTGGTCGCGGGCACGTACACGTCGCTCAATGCATTGGGGCTGAGCGTGTAGCGCGGCGCCCATTCCATCACCACGTGGTACTGGTTGAGCTCGGTGTAGATGGTCGCCACCTGGCGCTGGCCGAAGGCGTTGTAGAGCGCGTTGTCGACCGCCGTCGAGGTCAGGCCGAGCCGGCGCGCGCTGTCGGGATCGACCTGCGCCATCATCTCGACGCCGTTCTCGCTCTGGTCGGTGTCGATGTCGGCCAGCACCGGCTGCAGCTTCATCTCGTCGGCCAGCTTGTTGGCCCACACGCGCAGGTCGGCCAGGCTGTCGCTCTTGAGCGTGTACTGGTAGGTGGAGTTGCTGGAGCGGCCGCCCGATCGCACGTCCTGCACCGTTCCCAGGAACACGCGCAGGCCGGCCACCTCGTTGAGCTTGGGCCGCAGCCGGGCGATCACGGCCAGGCCGCTGTCCTTGCGCTGGCTGGCCGGCTTCAGGTTGACGAACATGAAGCCGCCGCCCGCGCGGCTGCCGCCGGTGAAGCCCACCACGGTATCGACCGCCTCGTCGGCACGGATGATGTCGACCACCTCGCGCAGCTTCGCGGCCATGGCCTTCGACGAAATGCTCTGGTCGGCGCGCAGGCCGCCGTTGAGCTGGCCGCTGTCCTGCTGCGGAAAGAAGCCCTTCGGCGCGGCGCTGAACAGGTACACGTTGAGCCCCACCACCGCCACCAGGACCAGCATGACCAGCCCCTTGTTGTCGAGCGCCCAGTCGAGGCTGTGCTCGTAGCGCTTGAGCACCCATTCGTAGCCGCGCGCCGCGATGCGCCCGAAGCGGCCCTGCGGCTTTTCCTTGTCGTGCTCGCCGCCCGGCTTGAGCAGCCACGCGCACATCATGGGCGTGGTGGTCAGCGAGATCACGAGCGAGATCATCACCGCCGCCGACAGCGTGACCGCGAACTCGCGGAACAGCCGGCCCACCTGCCCGCCCATGAACAGCAGCGGAATGAACACCGCCACCAGCGACACGCTGATCGACAGCACGGTGAAGCCCACCTCCTTCGCGCCGAGCAGCGCAGCCTTCATGCGCGACATGCCCGACTCGATGTGGCGGCTGGTGTTTTCGAGCACCACGATGGCGTCGTCGACCACGAAGCCGGTGGCCACCGTGAGCGCCATCAGGCTCAGGTTGTTGAGGCTGAAGCCCAGCAGATACATCACGCCGAAAGTGCCCAGCAGCGCCGCCACCGTGGCCACCGCCGGCACGATGGTCGCGCGCACGCTGCGCAGGAACAGGCTGACCACCAGCACCACCAACAGCACCGAGATGACCAGCGTCAGCTCGACCTCGCGCAGCGAACCACGGATGGAATTGGTGCTGTCCGACGCCACCTGCAGCGTCACGTCGGGCGGCAACTGGGCCTGCAGCTCGGGCAGCAGCGCGCGCACGCTGTCCACCGTTTCGATGATGTTGGCCGAGGGTTGCCGCGTGATCAGCACGATGATCGCGGGCTCGCCGTTGAACAGGCCCAGCGTGCGCGTGTCTTCCACGCCGTCGACCACCTCGGCCACGTCCTGCAGCCGCACGGCCGCGCCGTTGCGCCAGGCCACCACCATCGAGGCGTAGTCGCTGGCGCGCAGGGCCGGCGTCTGCGTATAGATCTGCAGCTTGCGGCCCTCGCCCTGCACCATGCCCTTGGGCCGGTTGGCATTCGAGGCCTGGATCGCGGCGCGCACGTCGTCGGTGCTGATGCCGTAGCGGCTGAGCGCAAACGGCAGCAGTTCCACGCGCACGGCGGGCAGCGAGCCGCCACCGATTTCGACGTCGCCCACGCCATCCACCTGCGACAGGCGCTGGCTCACGATGTTCGACACCGCGTCGTAGATCTGGCCCGGCGTCTTGGTCTTGGATGTGAGCGCCAGGATGATCACCGGCGAGGCCGCCGGGTTCGCCTTGCGGTAGGTCGGGTTGCTGCGCAGCGTGGCGGGCAGGTCGACCCGGCTGGCGTTGATGGCCGCCTGCACTTCGCGCGCGGCGCCGTCGATGTTGCGGCTCAGGTCGAACTGGAGCGTGACGCGCGCGGTGCCGACTGCGCTCGTCGAGGTCATTTCGTTGACGCCGGCGATGGTGCCGAGGTGGCGCTCCAGCGGTGTTGCAACGCTGGTGGCCATGGTCTCGGGGCTGGCGCCGGGGATGGCGGCGCTGACTGAGATGACGGGGTAGTCGACCTGGGGGAGCGGGGAGACTGGGAGGACGAAGAACGCGGCTATGCCGGCCAGGGCTACGCCGATGGTCAGGAGGACTGTGCCTATGGGGCGTTTGACGAAGGGGAGCGAGAGGTTCATCTTTGCGCTCCTTGCGGAGGGCAGAGACTCTGCTCTTGCTGGTCTTGCGCCTCTTGCAGAGGACGGAGGCCGGGTCTCGCCCCGGCGGGCGACCTACTTTTCTTTGCTTCGCCAAAGAAACGTAGGCAAAAGAAAGGCGACCCTGCTGTCTGCGACCCTCCGCTTCGCTCCGGGCAACCTGCGGTGCTCACGTTTCGCGGGGTCTCGCCCAAACTCGCTTCGCTCAAACAAGGGCGAGCCCTGATCCGCGAAACGCTCCGCTCCTCGGCGCAGCCAGAAGGGATTGGAGAACCCAACGCGCCATCGCTGCGCTCGGCGCTCAAGACATTGCGGGCCATCGCTACGCTCGGCTTTGCCTCATTTGACTTCGTCCCGCCAGGCTTTATCTCGCTTGGCTTCTTCTCGCCGGGCTTCGCCCCGCTTTGCTCGACTCGGCTCGACGCAGCCCAGCCGCAGTCAACAGACCCCAACCACCCGTTCAAGGCGGACACGCGCAAGCGCGTGTCCGCCACCCGGGCCGAGCGAAGCAATGGCCCGTTCGGTATCGAAGCCCCTCTGGCTGCGCCGAGGAGCGGAGCGTTTCGCGGATCAGGGCCGCAGCTGTTTGAGCGAAGCGAGTTCTGCGGACCCCGCGAAACGCGAGCACCGCAGGTTGCCCCGTAGCGCAGCGCAGGGGTCGCAGACAGCGGGGTCGCCTTTTCTTTGCTTACTTTCTTTTGGCGAAGCAAAAGAAAGTGAGTCGCCCGCCGGGGCGAGACCCGGCCCCGGAACTCAAAAAGGCAGCAGACCGGAATCAAACCGCCTCCTCCTCAACCACAGACCGCCGAGTACTCCCCCCACCCAGCCGATCAAACGCCAGATAGATCACAGGCGTAGTGAACAAAGTCAGCAGTTGGCTCACGATCAACCCGCCAAAGATCGCAAGCCCCAGCGGCCGCCGCAACTCGGCCCCATCGCCAAAGCTCAACATCAGCGGAATCGCAGCGAACAGTGCAGCCAACGTCGTCATCAAGATCGGCCGGAACCGCAGCAACGCCGCCTGATGGATCGCCTCGCGCGCCGACTTGCCTTCATTGCGCTCTGCATCGATCGCAAAGTCGATCATCATGATCGCGTTCTTCTTCACGATGCCGATCAGCAGGATGATGCCGATGATCCCGATCACCCCCAGGTCGTTGCCGGTGATCATCAACGCCAGCAGCGCCCCCACGCCCGCCGAAGGCAGCGTCGACAAGATCGTGAGCGGATGCACATAGCTCTCATAGAGCACGCCCAGCACGATGTACACGCAAACAACGGCCGCCAGAATCAGCCACAACTGGTTCGACAGCGATTTCTCATAAGCCCCCGAGGCCCCGAGGAAGGTCATGGTCACGCTGCTGGGCAGGCTGATTTCCTTCGCGGCCGCGCGGATCGCATCGACCGAGGTGCCGAGCGACACGCCCGGTGCCGTGTCGAAGTTCAACGTGCTCGCCGGGTATTGCGCCACGTGCGTGATCTGCAGCGGCGCCTGCTGCTCGCTGATGTCGGCAATGGCCGAGAGCGGCGTGGCCGTTCCGGAGCCGGCGATCAGGCTCAGTTGCCCCAGCGTCTGCGGCGTGTTCACCATGCCGGGCATCGCTTCGAGAATCACGCGGTACTGGTTGGTCTCGGTGAAGATGGTCGAGACGATGCGCTGGCCGAAGGCGCTGTAGAGCGCATCGTCGACCGTGCTCGCGGTGATCGACAGGCGCGCCGCGGTGTCGCGGTTCACGTTCACGAAAGCAGCCAGGCCCTGCGCGCCGGCGTCGCTGCTCACGTTGCGCACCTTGCTCGACTCCTGCAGCTTCGCCACGAGCTTCTTCATCCATGACGTGATCGCCGCGCTGTCCACGCCTTCGAGCGACATGCGGTATTCGGTCGGGCCTGTCTCGGCGTCGATGGTCAGGTCCTGCGTGGGCTGCAGGTAGAGCGTGATGCCCGCCACCTCGTGCGCACGCTCGCGCAGCCGGTCCATGATCTGCTGCTGGTTGCCATGGCCCGGCTTGAGGTTGATGAGCATGCTGCCGGTGTGCAGCATGGTGTTGTTGGCGGCGTCCACGCCGACGAAGGAGCTGAGGTTCTCGACCTCGGGGTCTTCCAGGATGGCCTTGGCCGCCTCCTGCTGCAGCTGCGACATGCGGTCGAAAGACACGTCCTGCGATGCCTGGATGCGCGCCTGCAGCTGGCCGGTGTCCTGCGTGGGGAACAGGCCCTTGGGAATCGTGAGGTACAGCACCACGGTCAGCACCATGGTCAGCAGCGCCACCAGCAAGGTGAGCGGCTGGTGCTCGATCACCCAGTGCAGCGAGCGGTCGTAGCGCACCATGACGCCATCGAAGAAGCGCTGGGCGCGCGCGCCGAAGCCGGTGCCGCCGGGTTCCTTCTTGGGTTCATGCTTGAGCCAGCGCGCCGACATCATCGGCACCAGCGTGAGCGACACCACCGCCGAGATCAGGATGGTGATGGCCAGCGTCACCGCGAACTCGCGGAACAGGCGGCCCACCACGTCGCCCATGAACAGCAGCGGGATCAGCACCGCGATCAGCGACACGGTGAGCGAGATGATGGTGAAGCCGATCTGCGTGGCGCCCTTGAAGGCGGCCTGCAACGGCTTCTCGCCCTCCTCGATGTAGCGGGCGATGTTCTCGATCATCACGATCGCGTCGTCGACCACGAAGCCGGTGGCGATGGTCAACGCCATCAGGCTCAGGTTGTTCAGGCTGTAGCCCAGCAGGTACATCAGCCCGAAGGTGCCGATGAGCGAGATGGGCACCGCGACGCTGGCGATGACGGTGGCGCGCAGGCTGCCCAGGAAGGCGAAGATCACCAGCACCACCAGCACCACGGCCAGCACCAGTTCCATCTCGACGTGCTGCACCGAGGCGCGGATGCCGGCCGTGCGGTCGCTCAGCACCTCGATCTTCAGGCCGGCCGGAAGGCCCGCTTGCAGTTCGGGCAACTGGGCCTTGATGGCGTTGACGGTGGCGATCACATTGGCGCCGGGCTGGCGCTGCACGTTCAGCACGATGGCCGGCGTGAGCTGGCCGCTGCCACTGGCCTTGCTGCCGGACCAGGCGCTGAGCTGCGTGTTCTCGGCGCTGTTGACCACCTGCGCCACGTCGATCATGCGGATCGGCGCGCCGTTCTTGTACGAGACGATCAGGTTCTTGTAGTCGTCGACCGTGACCAGCTGGTCGTTCGAGTTGATGCTGTAGGCGCGCTTGGGGCCGTCGAAGCTGCCCTTGGCGCCGTTCGAATTGGCCGCCGAAATGGCAGTGCGCAGCGTGTCGAGCCCAATACCGTTGGCGGCCAGCGCCTGCGTGTTGGCCTGGATGCGAACGGCCGGGCGCTGCCCGCCGCTGAGCGACACCAGACCCACACCCGAGACCTGGCTGATCTTCTGCGCGAGCCGCGTGTTGACGAGGTTCTGCACCTCGGTCAGCGGCAGCGTGTCGGACGTGATGGCCAGCGTGAGCACCGGCGCGTCGGCCGGGTTGACCTTGGCGTACACCGGAGGCGCCGGCAGGTCGGCCGGCAGCAGCGAGCCGCCGGCGTTGATGGCGGCCTGCACTTCCTGCTCGGCGACGTCGAGCGTCTGGCCGAGCGAGAACTGCAGCGTGATGATCGACACGCCGGCCGCGCTGGTCGAGCTCATGCGGTCGAGCCCCGACATCTGGCCGAACTGGCGCTCCAGCGGTGCGGTGACGGTGTTGCTCATGACCTCGGGGCTGCCCCCGGGGTAGAGGGTCTGCACCTGGATGGTCGGGTAGTCGACCTGCGGCAGCGCCGACAGCGGCAGGAAGCGGAACGCCACCAGGCCGGCCAGCACGATGGCGACCATCAGCAGCGAGGTCGCCACCGGCCGCAGGATGAACGGGCGTGAGGGACTCATTCGAAAGCCTCCGCGCTACGCGCTGCGGCAATCACCCGGGTGGAGAGGGCGGCCCGGCGGCTCATTGGCCTTGCCGGCCGTCACCCCGACCCTCTGACATGCGCTGCCAGCGCTCCAGCGCCGCCGGATCGCCACGGTCCAGGGCTTCGAGAAAGCGCTTGCGGCGCTCGAGCTGATCGGGTTGGTCCTTGACCGAATCGAGCATGCGCTGGCGCTGCTCGGCGGTGGGCAGCTTGGCTGGCGTCGCCGGGGCAGCCGCGGGGGCTGCGGCTTGTGGCGTGGTGCCAGTCGGTGCGGCCGGTGCGGTTGCGCCGGGCGTGGCAGGGGCAGAAGGCGCGGAAGCATCGCCCCTCGCGCCATTGCCGCCCTGCCGCTTGCCGCCGCGGTGCGTGCCCGATGCGGCCCCCGATGCCGGCACGGCCGGCCGGTCCACCGTGGTCTGCACGCGCGCGCCGTCCTTCAGCCGGTCGCCGCCTTCGGTCACGACGCGCTCGCCGGACTCCAGCCCGGACATGATCGCCACGTTGTCCACGCTCGCCTCGCCGCGCTTGACGGGGCGCTGCGACACGGTGCTGTCGCTGTTGATCACATAGACATAGTCGCCGTTGGGCCCGTGCCGCAGCGCCGTGACCGGCACCACCACCGAGCTGTCGACGGTGCGCAGCAGCAGCCGCAGGTTGACGAACTGGTTCGGGAACAGCGCGCCGTCGGCGTTCGAGAAACGGGCCTTGGCCTTGACGGTGCCGGTCTGCGTGTCGACCAGGTTGTCGAGCGTGGCGAACATGCCCTTGGCAAGCCGGCGCGTGCGCGTGCGGTCGAAGGCCGTGGCTTCGAGCTGCGCGCCCTGCGCCAGGCGCTCCTGCACCTCGGGCACGCGGTCTTGCGGAACGGCGAACTCGACGTCGATGGGCGCGATCTGGGTGATGGTGGCCACGCCGCCGGTGGTGCCCGTGGTGATGTAGTTGCCTGCATCCACCGGCCGCAGGCCGATGCGCCCGCTCACCGGCGCGGTGATGCGGCTCCACGTCAGGTTGAGCTTGGCCGTGCCTTCGTTCGCGCGGTCGATCGCGACGGTGCCTTCAAGTTGCTTGACCAGCGCAGCCTGCGTGTCGACGTCCTGCCGCGCGATGGAGTCCTGCCCGAGCAGGGTCTGGTAGCGCTTGAGCGTGACGCGCGCCGCATCGAGCGATGCCTCGTCGCGCAGCCGCGCGCCCGTGGCCTGCGCCAGCGCATTCTGGAAAGGTTGCGGGTCGATGGTGGCCAGCACGTCGCCCTTCTTGACCATCTGCCCTTCCTGGAAGAGCACGGCCGTGAGCACGCCCGACACCTGCGGCTGCACCGTGACATTGGCCAGCGGCGTGACCGTGCCCAGCGCTTCGAGCTGGACCGGGATATCGGCCCGCGTGGCCGTGGCCACGCCGACGGTGCTCGAAGCCGGGCCGCCGCCACCACCCGCGCCGCCGCGCCCGCCAGGCCCGCCCGCGCCCCCCGGACGGCCGCCGAGGCCGCCGGGTCCACCCACGCCGGCCACCGGCGTCTTCGAGCGCTGGATCAGGTACCAGGCGCCCGCCCCGAGCGCCGCGAGCAGCAGCAAGGTCAACAGGCCTCCCACCCACCGGCGCCTGCGCACCGGAGGATGTGTGGGAGACACGGTGGCAGGCAGGGGTTCGGGACGGTGGTTGGAATCCATGGGCGGTGCGTGATGCGTGGTGCGTGCGAAGGGGGCAGAGCTGCGACCTAGAGTACAGCGCCGAATGGTAGTCGCGCTGTTGGCTGCGCCGTAAAGCGGCGGTAAAGCTCCCGGCCGTGCCGCCGATCACGCCATTCGCGCCACCCGGCTGCAACTCGCGCCGCCACAGGGCATTCCGTCGCACGCCGATGGCAGGCGCGGGTGCCGCCCGGCACAGTCCGCTCCATCGCTTCCTGATCTTTTTTCAGCTTTTCTTCATCTTCCAACGGAGTGCCACCATGCTGATGCAAGTCATCCTCCATACCCCCAAGTGGGTGTTCGCCGTTCTCGTGCTGCTGGTCTGGCTCGGCGCCAGGCAGCTGCTCGCCAACAGCGTGAGCCTGAACCGTGTCACCTTGATGCCCGTCGCCATGGGCGGCCTGTCGGTGTTCGGTGTGATCTCGGCCTTCGGCGACTCCATCGGCGCTCTGCTCGGCTGGGCCGCTGCCGCCGCCGTGATGGTGGCGCTGCTGCTGCAGCGCCCCCTGCCCGCCACCACCCGCTACGACGCAGCCGAGCGCCGCTTCCACCTGGCCGGCAGCCCGGTTCCGCTGATGCTCATGATGGGCATCTTCCTGACCAAGTACGTGGTGGGCGCGGCCATGGCCATGCACCCCGAGCTGAACCACCAGGCCACCTTCGCGGTGGTGGTGCCCACGCTCTACGGCGCCTTCACCGGTGTCTTCGCGGCCCGCGCCCTGCGCCTGTGGAAGCTGGCCATCGCGACCGACTCGATGGCGAACAGCGTCCGCGCGGCCTAAGATCGTCGCCCGGCCCCAGCTTCCAGGAACCGCCATGAACGTGCTCTTGCTGATCCTCAAGATTTCGGTCACGGTGGTGCTTGTCGCCTCGATTCTCGAAGCGCTCGTGCTCTCATGGCGCAACGGCTGGCGCAGCTACGACTGGAAGGCGTCCGGCGTTTCGGTGTTCGACTTCCTGGTGCGCGAATATCCGCTGCGCTGGCTGCTGCCCCTGGCCTTCTGGACCAGCGCCATGGACTGGTTCTACGCCCACCGGTTCTTCACGCTGCCGATGGACCACTGGAGCGGCTGGGCCGCCTGCTTCATCGGCCAGGAGTTCTGCTACTACTGGTACCACCGGGCGGCGCACCGGGTGCGCTGGTTCTGGTGCACCCACGCCATCCACCATTCGCCCAACCAGCTCAACCTGTCGGCCGCCTACCGCTTCGGCTGGACCGGCCGGCTCACCGGCACGCTGGCCTTCTTCATGCTGGCGCCGCTGCTGGGCATGCCGCCCCGGATCGTGCTGCTGATGCTGACACTGAACCTGCTGTATCAGTTCTGGATCCACGCCACCTGGATTCCGCGCCTCGGCCCGCTGGAATGGTTCCTGAACACGCCCTCGGCGCACCGCGTGCACCACGCCTCGAACCTCGAATACCTCGACGGCAACTACGGCGGCGTGCTGACCGTGTTCGACCGCCTGTTCGGCACCTACATCCCCGAGCGCGCCGACCTGCCCTGCCGCTACGGGCTGGTGAACCCGATCACCTCGAACAACATCCTGGAGATCGAGTTCTCGCAGTGGCGCGCGCTGTTCCGCGACCTGGCTTCGGCACGCTCGGTGCGCGCTTTCGTGGGCTACCTCGTCAAGCCACCGGGCTGGCGGCCGGACGGCCCCGGCGAAACCACCGAAGAGCTGCGGCAGCGCGCCGCATCGGCCGTGCCCGCGCCCGCGCCCCACGAGGCACAGCCGCACCTGGCCGGCGAACGCATCGCGGGCAGCCAACTGTCTTGAGTCTTGAGACGGCCCCTCGCCATGAAGCCCCGTTCCCTTGTCCTGACCGCATCCGCCGTCGTGGCCCTGCTGCTGGCCGGTACCGCCGCGGCGCTCGCCTTCGGTGGCCCGACGACGCCCAAGCCGATGCAGAGCATCAGCGACCCGTTCAGCAACGTCGACTTTTCCGCCTTGCCGCCGCTGCAGCGCTACCCGGCGCGCGATGGCGCCCGGCTCGCCTATCGCAGCTACGCGGCAACCACTCCCGCCGGACAGAAGAGCCGCGGCAGCGTGGTGCTGGTGCATGGCTCGTCGGCCAACAGCCAGAGCCTGCATCCGCTCGCGCAAAGCCTGGCGCAGGCGGGCTTCACGGTCTATGCGCTGGACGTGCGCGGCCACGGCGAATCGGGCCCGCGCGGCGACATCGGCTACGTCGGCCAGCTCGACGACGACCTGCAGGACTTCGTGCGCGCCATCCAGCCCGCCGCGCCCCGCACGCTGGCCGGCTTTTCGGCCGGCGGCGGCTTCGCGCTGCGCATGGCCGGCGGCGAGCGGCAGGCGCTGTTCGACAACTACCTGCTGATGTCGCCCTACACCAACCGCCGCTCCCCCACCTACCGGCCCGATGCCGGCGGCTGGGTGTCGGTCGGCATCCCGCGCGTGGTGGCGCTGTCGCTGCTGAACCGTGTCGGCATCAGCGCGTTCAACCACCTGCCGGTGATCGACTTCGCGGTCAGCAACGCGCCGCGTGCCGAACTCACGCCTTCCTACTCATATGCGCTGGTGACGAACTTCCAGCCGCACATGGACTACCAGGCCGACATCCAGGGCATCCGCAAGCCCACCGCCGTGCTCGTCGGCAGCAACGACGAAGTCTTCGTCGCCGACAAGTTCGCCCAGACCTTCGCCGACGCGGGCCGGCCCGACATTCCGGTCACGCTGGTGCCGGGCGCCGGCCACATCACGCTGACCCTCGATCCGGCGGCGCGTGCCGCGGCGGTGGCAGCCATCGAGCGGCTCGACGCGGGCGGGCCGGCCGACCGGCCCTGAAGCGGCCGGCCTCGATCCATTTATGCTGAGGAGCACCGCCATGAACCACACCGACACGAACTCCGCGCGCCCCGACCTGGAGCGCATCGCCCGCCGCCGCGCCGGCGCCAAGATGGGCTGGTACATCCACGCCTTCGTCTACGTGCTGGTCAACGTCGGCCTCGTCACGATCTCGGCCGCCAACGGCCACAGCTGGGCGATGTACCCGCTCATGGGCTGGGGCCTGGGGCTGCTGATCCACGGCGCGGTGATCTGGCTCCTTGCGCCCGGTGGCGGCTTCTACGACCGGCTGCTCGAACGCGAGCGCCGCGCGCTGGGCGCCGGGGACCGCGGATGAGCCTGGGCCAGCCGTCGTTGTTTACCGCCCCGCCCCGGTTCCACTCCCAAAACCTTCGGGACATGCTGCGGCATGGCCTGATCACCGCCGTCTTCTGCTGCATCATCGCCGCCGCGCTGACCATCACGCAGGGTGGCAGCTGGAGCAACCACCTGGTCTATTCGCTGGCCATCGGCACCATCAGCTGGCTGTGCATCGACGGCGGCCGGCTGTTGCTCGCCGGACGCCACGAGATCCTCTGGCCGAAAGGGCCGTGGGGCTTCGTGCTGGTCGCTATCGGCGTGACCGTCGGCTTTCTCGTCGGCAACCTCATCGGCGACGCCTGGAGCGGCGCCCCGATGCTCGACTTTCTCGACTTCGGCGGACACAAGCTGGCCACGGCGGTCGTCATCACGATCACCGCCACCATCGGCATGTGCTTCTTCTTCTACAGCCTCGGCAGGAGCAAGCACCTGCTCGGGCAGATCGAGCTGGAACGGCGCAACGCCGCCGAGGCGCGGCTCAAGCTGCTCGAAACCCAGCTCGAGCCGCACATGCTGTTCAACACGCTGGCCAACCTGCGCGTGCTGATCACGATCGACCCGCCGCGCGCCGTGGCCATGCTCGACCGCCTCAACAGCTACCTGCGCATGACGCTCAGCGGCTCGCGCGCGCTGGCGCATCCGCTGTCGGCCGAGTTCGACCGGCTCGCCGACTACCTCGAACTGATGTCGGTGCGCATGGGCCCGCGCCTGCACTACACGCTCGACCTGCCCGAAGCCCTGCGCGACACGCCGGTGCCACCGCTGCTGCTGCAGCCGCTGGTAGAAAACAGCATCCGCCACGGGCTCGAACCCAAGGTGGAAGGCGGCCAGATCAGCGTGCGCGCACACCGGGACGCCGACCAGCTCGTGATCGAGGTGAGCGACACCGGTGTCGGCCTCGATGCGGCGCCGCCTTCGGAAGGCAGCGGCTTCGGGCTCGAGCAGGTGCGCGAGCGGCTGGCCACGGTGTATGGCGCGCAAGGCCAGATGCACCTTGCTGCCGCGCCGGACGGCGGCACCTGTGCCACGCTGCGTTTTCCTTTGCCTGCATGAACACCGTCGACGCCAAGAATCCCGTGAACCCCATGAACGCGATGCAACCCACCGCCCTCATCGCCGAAGACGAGCCGCTGCTCGCGCAGGCACTCCAGGCCGAGCTGGCCGCCGCCTGGCCCGAACTGAAGATCGTCGCCACCGCCGGTGACGGCCGCAGCGCCGTGCGCGAGGCGCTGCGCCTGCTGCCGCAGGTGCTGTTTTTCGACATCCGCATGCCCGGCCTCGACGGCCTCGGCGCCGCCGCCGAGCTGGCCGACTGCTGGCCCACCGACGAAGCGCCGATGCCTCAGCTGGTGTTCGTGACCGCCTACGACGAATACGCCACGCGCGCCTTTGAAGCCCAGGCCATCGACTACGTGCTCAAGCCGGTGCAGCCCAACCGGCTGCGCAAGACCGTGGCGCGGCTGCAGCAGGCGCTGCAAGCGATGCGGCAAACCGCGCCCGGTACGCCCGCCATTGCCGACGAAGCCCTCGAAAAGACGCTGGCCCAGTGGCGCCAGGTGCTCACGGCCGCCGGTGCCGGCGCGCCCCCCGCCCCGCTGCGCATGATTGCCGCCAGCGACGCCGGCGGCGCCACCGTGCGCATGGTGCCCATCGACGAGGTACTGTATTTCGAGGCGGCCGACAAATACCTGCGCGTGCTGACCGCCACGCACGAATACCTGATCCGCACGCCCCTCAAGCAGTTGCTGCCCCAGCTCGACCCCGACACCTTCTGGCAGGTGCACCGGGCGGTGGTGGTTCGCAGCGCGGCCATCGAGTCGGTGCACCGCGACGAGGCCGGCAAGCTGCACCTGATGCTGCGCGGCCGGGCCGAGAAGATTCCGGTGAGCCGTCTCTACGCCCACCTGTTTCGCGCCATGTGAAAAACGGGCGGCTCACGCGCCCAAGAAAAAACCGGCCCTTGCGGGGCCGGTTTTTCATTCAGTCACAAACGCCGTGGCGAATTAACGCCAGTGGCCATGACCGCGGTAGTAGCCGCGACCGTAGTAGCGCGGGCCGTAATAGGCCGGCGGGCCGTAGTAGACCGGGGCCGGACGGTAATACACCGGCGGCGGGCTGTAGTAGACCGGGGCAGGCGGTGCGTAGTAGACGGGTGCCGGCGGCACGTAGACCGGGGCCGGGTAGTAGCCCGGGTTGCCCACGCCGACAGCCACGCCCGGAACGCCGACGCCAATCGACCAGCTCACGTCGCTGCGGGCGCTGGCCGACGTGGCGGCAAACAATGCACCGGCTGCCACGACACCTGCGGCGGCCCATTTGAAGAAAGTGGAACGTGTAAGGCTCATGATGTTGGACTCCTTGTTTCGGGGGCTGCGTTCGGGTGTGAACCGCCCATGTGTGTATTGAACGCGGCAAATGCAAAGAGGGTGCACCCAGCAATGTGAAGAACGTTGCCAAAAGTAACCCTTCAGAGGCGCCCTCTAGAATGCCTGAATGACCTCCCCGACCGACAAAAACGGCGCCAAAACGACCGCTGCACCGAGCAATTTCCTGCGCCACGTGATCGAGAACGACCTCGCACAAGGTGCCTACGCAGGCCGCAAATGGGGCGGCTCGCCCGGCGACGCCGCCCACCACGCCCAGGGCATGCCCGACCCGGCCAAGGTGCGCATGCGCTTTCCGCCCGAGCCCAACGGCTACCTGCACATCGGCCACGCCAAGAGCATATGGCTGAACTTCGAACTCGCCAAGGAATACGGCGGCGTGAGCCACCTGCGCTTCGACGACACCAACCCTGAAAAAGAAGACCAGGAATACGTCGACTCCATCCGCGACGCCGTGAAGTGGCTGGGCTACGAAACCTACTTGGCCGACCGCCCCAGCGCCCCCGGCACCCTGCAGCCGCACGAGTACTTCGCCAGCAACTACTTCGACTTCATGTACGAAGCCGCCGAGTACCTGATCGGCGCCGGCCTTGCCTATGTCGACGAGCAGACGGCGGACGAAGTGCGCGCCAACCGTGGCGACTTCAACACCCCCGGCACCGACAGCCCCTTCCGCACCCGCACGCCCGCCGAAAACCTCGAGCGCTTTCGCGCCATGCGCGACGGCCACGTCGCCGACGGCGCCGCCATCCTGCGCGCCAAGATCGACATGGCCAGCACCAACATCAACATGCGCGACCCCGCGCTGTACCGCGTGCGCCGGGCCCACCACCACAACACGGGCGACAAGTGGTGCATCTACCCGATGTACACCTACGCGCACCCGATCGAAGACGCGCTGGAGCAGATCACCCACTCCATCTGCACGCTGGAATTCGAAGACCAGCGCCCCTTTTACGACTGGCTGCTCGACCGCCTCGCCGAAGGCGGCCTTGTCGCCAGTCCGCATCCGCGCCAGTACGAATTCGCGCGCCTCAACGTGACCCACGTCCTCACAAGCAAGCGCAAGCTGCGCCAGCTGGTCGAAGAAAAGTACGTCGACGGCTGGGACGACCCCCGCATGCCCACCATTGCCGGCCTGCGCCGCCGCGGCTACACGCCCGAAGCGCTGCGCCTGTTCTGCGAACGCAGCGGCACCACCAAGTCGGGCGGATGGATCGACTACGCCAGCCTCGAAGCCGCGTTGCGCGACAGCCTCGACCCCATCGCCCCGCGCGCCATGGCCGTGCTCGACCCCGTCAAGCTCGTCATTACCAACTGGGGCGAACTGATGGGCGGCGACGACGTGCTCGACGACTGCTCCGCCCCCGTGCACCCGCACCACCCCGAGATGGGCAAGCGCGACTTCAAGCTCGGCCGCGAAGTCTGGATCGAACGCACCGACTACGAAGAAGTGCAGCCCAAGGGCTTCTTCCGCCTGTTCCCTGGCAACAAGGTGCGGCTGAAGTACGGCCACGTCATCGAGTGCACCGGCGCCACCAAGGACGCCGACGGCAAGCTCGTCGAAGTGCAGGCCACGCTGGTGCCCGACACCAAGAGCGGCACGCCCGGCGCAGACGCGATCAAGGTGAAGGGGAACATCACCTGGGTGGCTGCGGCGGATGCGGTGCAGGCCGAAGTGCGGCTGTACGAGCGGCTGTTTGCCGAAGCCAACCCCGGCAGCGGCGAGCTGCTGGACGAGCTGAACAAGTCGAGCCTGGAAGTGTGCTCGGCGTTCGTGGAACCTTCATTGACGACGGCTGAGCCCGGTGTGGGGATTCAGTTCGAGCGCCACGGGTACTTCGTGGTGGATACGAAGACGAACGCGCCCTACAAGCGGGTATTCAATCGGGCTGCAGGGATGCGGGATAGCTGGGGACGATAAGTTCGCCCCTTAGCGACATTCAATTGCATCACTATACAGGTGCGGTCCCCCCTTTTTTAAGCAGCTTTGCGGCAACACGAAATAAATCAGGCATATCTAATCGCCCATCCTTTCGACTAAACATCACCCCAATTCGCTCCAACGCGAGAAATATATCCTTCTCAGAACTTTTATTTTCAATTTCGAATGGCGGCAAATATTTATTATTTTTTGCATCTGCGGAAAGCTGCGCAAGCGTTCTTGTTTTTTTCCAAGCCTTAAAAACCTCCAATTCATTCTGAGGCAAAAGCAATCCCGCCAAAGGTGCCAACACGCCTTTAATCCACAAAAACTCCTGATGCAATTGATCAACGCGTGTTTTTGAAGCGGCCCTGAGCCCGTGCCGAATTCCTTCTGAGGTAATAGCACGGTCATCAGGGACGCCGCCATATTTTGCCGCAGCAATGACCAATCCAAGAAAACTTCTTGGCGTTACCTCTGCAAATGCATCGGCCAAGTGCTTAACCGGCCAATCATAAGTTTTGCCTTTTTTGTGGCCATTCACCCCTTCACCCATGAAGGCACCGGCTAAAACCTCCATGACCTGAGATTGCGCTGCTTCTTTGTGTGCAAGCGACCATTGGCGAGCCAAGATTGCATTCTGCTGGGCGGGAGCAATTCCAAGCTCTTTCAGCAGCTTTGTAAAAGCTAGCCTCCCAGTCGAGACATTGCTTAGTATCAACCTCGCATAGAGCAAGCCATACAAGTCGGATTTCGACCAATTCAACCGAATAGCACCTGTTCGCAATTTGGGAAGTTCAATAAACCGAAGAGCATCGTCGTCTATTTGATCTGGCCTAAGGAATAGCTTGACTTTTATATGTCGATAAGCCCGCATCGCCCAAACCACTTCGAGCAAAGCCTCCGTCAGAAGGCGGCGCCTAGGCCAAGTGGATGCAACAGTATCCAACGCATCATACACAACCAAAAGAGTAATACGGCTCCTCTGAAATTTATCTTCGTACTTATCGAGCAACTCTCCTCGCAATTCCCAATCCCCGGCAACGCGTATTGCCTCTTTAAAAGACAGAGGAGCATCATTTATACCTCGCGCTGCCGCACGCAATATCGTTGACCACCAGAAGGCACGAGCCACCTCCGCGCTAGCATCTTGACTCACCGCCGAATTCAGCATTTCGGTAGTCACTCCGAGTGGTCCTCCTACTCCACCCGTAAACCCAAAACCAACTCTGGTTCGATCAAGACCTAAATTCGGGTAAGCTTTTGCAGCTGCTTTTCGCGTAGCGTCTTGACCCAAAACACCTGACCAAAAGCTTTTTCCCGTCCCTCTTGCTCCAACAACAATGGGTGTTGCGGGATCAAGCGCTGCAGCGTGCGTTTCTGGTGCAAACATGTCTTCGAGCTTCGGAACATTTTCACCTACTGCATCGTTTGAAACATCCGCGGGGATGGCTGAAATCGCCTGCCGAAGAGCATGAAAATCAATTTTTTTCAGCATTTTTTCTTTCCAAATCAGGAAACGACTCCAAGACGCGGTCAATAAATAATCCGTAGGACTTCATATAAACAGCCTCAGAGAGCAAATCCCTTCGCTGTACAGGGTCAAACTGCCTAAAAACATCACTATGCAATATTGCGACAGGTTCACGAAAATTCTTTTGCTCCGGAGGTAAAACCTCGTCATCGGAGGCTGCATCATTCCATGGAACATTATCAAATGGCTCAGCTGGAGGAAGTGGCTCGCTTATCAAGATCGACACAGGTTTCTCCAATCCACAGGAAACAAACAGCCTTTCGCATTTATCGCAAAATTCTTCTCTAGAACTAATATCCAGCGGAGCTTTTCCTTGCACCATTGAAATGCGCTCCAACCATTCCGGCTGAACAATTGCATCCGGCTTCGAAAATTTTGAAAGATGGGAAAGCAATGCTGAGTAGCCTTGAAACGTTTGAGGCTCATCCAATCCAAACAAGAAAACCTCCGCCCCTAATCCTAATATTGCCGTTGCCGTGGTCTCATGCAACCCAGCTCGTGCATCGATCAAAATCGCATCATATCGATCGGGCTTTGCAAATTGATCCACAATTTTTGAAATCTGGTCAAGCACAGTGCTTGGCCTTCCATCTGGGCCGATATCGTCAATGTATGCACGCGATATTTTTGAAAGTACATCTCCTGGATTCTTTATAGAGCGACGACCAAACGCTGGCATTACGTCGATTCGACCATTATTGTCTGCTAGATTTGATGGTCCAATTAAGTCAGCCAAAAATTCACTATCCAATGGACCCAATCCATTTTCCACCAGAGCATCGATTAGTCCAAATTCTGGCAAAGTGTTTTCATCCAAAAGCAATGAGCCCAGCCCCGGCGCCTCCATATCAAGATCGACAGCCAGTACGCGCTTACCTTTTGCAGCCAAATACGCCGCAGCAATGGAAAGAGCGGTTGATCGGCCGACTCCTCCCTTTAGGCTAGCAAAAACAAAGCGGGCAGGCGGCGAAGCCTTAGGTGCCGGGGTGCGAAGCCAATCCGCCCCAACTAGGCGTCGATCAATGAATCGTATGTTGCAATTCAAAACATCAACCGCTAACGCACTCTTCTCATTCAAAATCGAATCAACACCAAAGTCACCGACAGAGGCAAAAACTCTATCAACTCGAGCGTAAGCTCCCAGCTCCAACTTCAATTTGGCGGTCACTTTTTTTGAAATCTTTGCAGAGGTTTTCTCGGCAGATACGAATGCCAATCTTCCACCAATATCGCGAATCACCACACCGCCAACTACTGGGCCAAGCTCTTCTTTTAAAACTTCAATGAGTTTCGGAAAGCTATCATCGAAACGTATTTTCATTAAAATCCCTCAGGTTCCAATTGAGCCAACCACTTGAGTCGCTTGCAATGCCCACGTGTCGACCCATTTCTTCAATACTTTGGCTCCTTTTGCGTAACGCATCTCAACAGCCCAATTAGAGAAAAACCCGTGATCGGCCACGAAATTACTCAAGGGTCCGGCACGCCTTCCCTGCAAACTATCAAGCAAAACAGTTCGTAGTTGAGGAAAGTGAAGATAAAAGGGATCGTTTCGACGCTCCCCCTTAGGACGCATGCCGGCCTCAAGCATCATGGCCTTCAATGCACATTCGGCCGATATTCCATAAAGATATCCAGCCACATCTCGTCGATCTCCATCGTTGAGCTTATCTCCAGCCTCTAGATGTCGCCTGGCAGAAGCCGGCATATCAGGTGTAAACGCCATTTCAATCCCTCTGATCGTTAATTATAGTTACTCTTAATTTTTATTGGAGTAGCGTTGGTCGTGCGAACGCCTTATAAATGGTCAGAAAAATCCAAAAGAACTCCTGAACCACGAACTGAAGCGGTTTGAGACCCCGGAGCTTAGTCGAACAGTACCCTTATGTCTTCGTGGTCGGCCTCGGATTTCGCGAATAATTGATCAACGAGGCACGCCAACTGCAGCACTATATGTGCCCATCTCATGGATGCCGACAGCTCGAAGCGAGCATCTACAGCTATGAGGGCGGGGCAAGTTAACGCAGTGCGTCCCAGCGCACCAGTCGAGCTATTCTGCGGACAATGCCCTCCTCGAGCCCGCCTCACTTGATCCGCTTCAACAAACCCTACGGCGTCCTCAGCCAGTTCACGCCCGAGGGCCGCTGGCGCGGCCTGAAGGACTTCATCGACATCCCCGGCGTGTACGTCGCCGGCCGGCTCGATGCCGACAGCGAAGGCCTGCTGCTGCTCACCGGCGACGGCAAGCTCCAGGCGCGCATCGCCGATCCGCGCTTCAAGATGGAAAAGATCTACTGGGTGCAGGTCGAAGGCGTGCCCACCGAAGAGGCGCTCGCCGCACTGCGCGGCGGGGTCCAGCTCAACGACGGCCCCACTCGGCCGGCCAGGGCACGGCTGCTCGATCCGCCGCCCGAGGTGTGGGTGCGCGAGCCCCCCATCCGCGAACGCAAGAGCATCCCCACCGCATGGATCGAACTGGCGATCAGCGAGGGCCGCAACCGCCAGGTGCGGCGCATGACGGCCGCCGTCGGGCTGCCGACACTGCGCCTGATTCGCGCCGCCATCGGGCCGCACACGCTCGACGGGCTGGCACCGGGAACCTGGCGGGAATGACGCGGCCACGTGCTCGCCCGCCTGTACATCAACAACCACACATCCATTTCATTCGACGTCTGTTGTCCATGACCACTTCTTCTTTTTCTCCCTTCCCCGATTCTTCTTCCGCAGCCTTGAATCGACGCGCCGCCATGCTCGGCGCACTCGGCCTGCTGGCACTGCCCGCAACGCGCGCTGATGCAGCCGGCACTGCGAAGAAAGCACCGCAGCCGCAACAACAACCGCACGCCGCCGTCTGGCCCCACGCATCCCTGGTGCCCGGCGGCGTCGCCCGCCTCTCGCTCGGGCCGGCGGCTGTGCGCCCCACGGCTTTCACGGGCGACGTGCCATTGCTCGTGCTCGGCGACACGATCGAATGGACCGCGCTGGTCGGCATCCCGCTCGCGGCCACGCCGGGCGACGCGAGCATCACGGTCCGCACCGAAGGCCGTCCCGAACGGCAGATCGCCTACACGATCGCCCCGAAGCAATACCGCGAGCAGCGCCTGACCGTCGCACCGCGCACCGTTGATCTGTCGCCCGAAGATCAATCGCGCTACGAGCGTGAACGCGATCACCAGGCCACCGTGATCGCCACGCTCACCGACATGCGCCCAGACACCGCGCTGCAGATGCGCGTGCCCGTGCCGGGCCGCCGCTCCAGTTCGTTCGGCCTGCGCCGCGTGTTCAATGGGCAATCACGCAATCCGCACAGCGGCATGGACATCGCGGCGGGCACCGGCACGCCGGTGCTGGCACCGCTGCCGGGGAAGGTGATCGATACGGGCGAGTACTTCTTCAACGGCGGCACCGTGTGGGTCGATCACGGCGGCGGCCTGCTGACGATGTATTGCCATCTGAGCCGCATCGACGTGAAGGTGGGGGATGCGCTGAAGACCGGCGAGCGACTGGCCGCGGTGGGCGCGACCGGGCGGGTGACGGGGCCGCATCTGCATTGGTCTGTGATGTTGAATCGGGCGATGGTGGACCCGGCTTTGTTCATTGCGGCTTGAAGGTGTATTTACTCCACTCGAAAAAATCCCTCTCCAGAGCTCTTCGCAAGAGCCGAGATTTTTTCAAATAAGCCAAACCAATTGGATAAAAGCGAGCAAATATAATTTGCATCACCGATAACAAATTACAAAAGGAATCAACTTCTTATGAAAATTATCGAAAGACAATGGCAACGTTACGAAGCAGATGTGGCTGAGTCTGATACAGCAGGATTTCTATCCTTGATGTACGTAGGAGAAGCGCTGATAAAGACATTGACCTGTGCATTACTAGGTGCGGTCGAAGATGACCAAGGAAGCACACGCTATCAACTCGCATACAGGCTAGTGAGAGCTGATGGCATTGGAGAATGGGTTGCCGTGCTTGGTGAGCTTTCTAAGGGACCTGCATCCAATCTCTTACCAACAGCCTTAGGCTCGACACGAACCGCTCTTGCCCAACGGGTTGATGCAGAACAATGGCAAGCAATTTGTCATACTGCGATGAGTGCAGCAGCCACAGAGCTTGGACTGACACCTCAAAATCAAACGGCCAAAGTTGAATTAAGAGCTACGCTTGAACTTTTTGTACAAATTAGAAATAAAACTAGAGGTCATGGAGCAACTCAAGTAGACGACATGTCAAGAGCCAGTGTGCATCTAAAAAATGCTTTGCTTCACCTGGAAAACATTCCAATATTCAAAACATCCTGGGCCTATTTGAAGCAGAATATCTCAGGAAAATATAGAGTATCTTCGATATCCGACACGAGCAGCAATTTCAATTACCTCACAGTTGCCGCATCCACTCAAAAATTGGAGGACGGGATTTATTATTGGGGCGGCAAACCTCTAAAAGCGGCATTAATTGAAAGTACTCCGGATTTAGTGGATTTTTTCTTCCCCAACGGAAATTTTCGCAACGAAAAATATGAGACTCTCTCGTATATAACGTCTTCTCGAAAAGAAATAGAAGCGTCAAAGTACAATAGGCAGCCGATGCAGCTGCCAGCCAGTGAAACTGAAGGACTCTCGGAATTACAGGTTACTGGAGAATCATTCACGAACCTACCAAATGGCGCACCAAACTATGTGGGTCGAATCGATCTAGAAAAAGATTTGACAAAAATCCTTTCTGATGACAGACATCCTGTCATTACACTACATGGAATGGGAGGGATAGGAAAGACGTCTCTCGCCATAAAAGTCCTTCGTGATTTAGCAGATCTCGGAGAATATGAAGTAATCGTGTGGCTGAGTGCTAGAGATATTGATTTGCTAGATCATGGAGTCAAGCCAGTCCGCCCCAGTATTTTAAGTCTTGAAGATGTGGCAAAAGAGCTATATCGCCTAGTCAACCCCCTTCTTCCAGAGATGGCAAGAAGAACAGGGAAGCAATGCCTCTTGGATTTGACCGAAATTCTTGGTGATAAAAGCGTTTCAAAACCTCGCCTTTTTGTTCTCGATAATTTTGAGACCGTGAAAAATCCGGTAGAAGTTTTTACCGCCTTGAGTGATTGCATTCGACTTCCAAACAAATTGCTCATCACATCTCGATTTCGTGAATTCCGAGCAGACTACCCGTTGGAAGTCAGAGGAATGCAACTCCCTGAGGCCAGAGAGCTCATCAGCGGAGTTGCAGCAAAATTAGGAATTACATCAATAATTGATGAGGAATATTTCCTAGACCTATATCAAAGCGCCGGAGGCCATCCATACATCATGAAAGTCGCGTTAGGAGAGGCGTCCAAAAGAAATGCGCCAACTCAAGTCAGTCAGATATTAATCCGACAAGGCGACCTACTTGAAGCACTTTTTCAACGAGCGTATGCATCACTCTCTCTTCTTGGACAGCGCCTTTTTTTGCTAATTTCGTCTTGGTCCAGCCTAATTCCAAGGCTGGCCATTGAAACTGTGGTGCTCGTTTCTCTTGAAGAGATATCAAATCTTGATGGAGCAATCGATGAGCTAATCAGAACATCTCTAATCGACGAGACAAAAACCGGAGATTTCGACATGCTCTTTGCCCCAATTGCAGCAAAACAATTTGCCAAGCAGCAATTAAAAACAAGTCAACTTGGCCCTCAGGTTCGAGAGGATTTGACTGTACTTCAGACAATGGGCACCACAACAGCGCAAGAGAACTCAACCGGCATTGAAAAGAGATTGCAAAAATTAGCCTTCAACATGCTTCACGCAATTGATACAAAACGGGTTGCCGCCGAACAAATACTTCCAGCCTTAGAATATATGTCAAAATACTATTCCTCAACCAGATTTCGCCTTGCGACTTGGTTTGAGGAGCACGGAGAAATTGATAAGGCTTTGAGTGCTGCCGAGCTATTTTTGCAATCATCGGACGCAGATCCTAAGAACACTTTAAATTCTTGGGATTTGATAATTCGATGCAAAAAGCAAACTGGAGACAGTTTGGGCGAGCTCAATGCTCTCTGCAAAAAAGCACTGGTTCCTGAGATAGATCGATTTGAGTTCAGCAACACTGTCAACTCTATAAATCAAATCTTTGCAAGCACAGAAGCACCTACGGCACACCGCAGGGCATTGCTTAACGATGTTTGCACTGCGTATGAGACGCGTTTTTCCCAAAGCGATTTCGATGCAACCGATTTTTCCAGAATTGCATGGTTATATC
Organism: Variovorax sp. VaC1; assembly: GCF_043658315.1. Taxonomy (NCBI): domain Bacteria; kingdom Pseudomonadati; phylum Pseudomonadota; class Betaproteobacteria; order Burkholderiales; family Comamonadaceae; genus Variovorax; species Variovorax sp. VaC1. The sequence goes on from NZ_JBIGLT010000006.1 coordinate 198,058, forward strand.
TTCATGTGCACCGAACCGATGCAGCAAAGAAAACCCTCGACCGTGGTTTGCAACTTGAACCCGAAAATTCATACTGCTACAAACTCACAATTAAATTAGGGGGCACGCGCGGATCACGGAACCAAATTTAAATATTGATTCAACTCCAAGAAAAATCATGATTTCTCACAATCACTTACGACCTCTCCATAACAATGATTTTCTCTTCAAGAACATCAGCCTGCATTTAAATTGCAAGCAACGCCACTTAGTCATCTGATTATTTCTTATTCTTCAAACACAAGAGGTGTTGCTCATCTATCCCAAGTGAGTTAGGTCTGCGGTGCTTACACAATTAATTTCAGCAACACTGCTCGGCCTTGCAGTTGCACCACTAACCCCAAAACCGCTCGTATTCACACGAGATCCGGCAATACAGCGGAATTGCCATTATTGGTTGTCTGTCTTCAGAGCGGCTTGGTGAGGTACACCGCCTCGCGGCCCACGATCGTGCGTTGCGCGGGCATGAAGATCGTGCAGTCGTCGCACGGCGCGCGGATTTCGTCCGGACCGTTGGTGGCGATCAACTCGCCCTTGGCAAAGGTCTCGAAGCCGATGAGCGGGCGCACGAACGCAAAGTCTTCGGACTTGATGACGTGTGTCTGCAGCAGCTGAAAGCGGCGCTGCTCGCCGGGCACGGGCACGGTCGGGTCTTTGTCGATGAGGCCGAAGTGCGCCAGGAAGTCGAGCGAGATGGCCGTCGCCAGTTCCGATGCCGAGCGCAGGAAGTGCTGGCCGCATTCGGCCACCAGCGCCACGCCCTTGCCTTCGGGCAGGCCATGGCTGCCGTGCTGGATCAGCGGGGTGCCGGAGCCCAGGCCGTCGGGCATCACGAGGTGCACCGAGGGGCGGCCGATGGCCAGCGCCGCTTCGGCGTTGCGCTCGAAGGCGGGGTACACCCAGAACGGAATGACGGGCTGGCTGGTGGAGTGGATGTCGAGGATGTGATCGGCCGCGCTCACCACGGGGCGCAGTTCGCGGGCGCGGCGCAGTTCGGGGCTGTCTTCGGTGCCGTCGAGCCACTCGGGCGACCAGATGCGGTTGAGGTTGTGCACCAGCTGGCGGCTGTCGAAGGGCAGCGCCTCGTTGAAGGATTCGTACGCCGCCACGTTGGCAAAGCTGACGGTGAGCGTGCCGATCTTCGGGCGCACGTTGGTGTCGAGCAGGTGGGTGGCGGCGGTCATGCCGCAGATTTCGTTGCCGTGCGTGAGCGCATTGATCAGCACGTGCGGGCCGGGCTTGCCGGACTCGAAGCGGTGCACATAGTCGATGCCGGTGTTGCCCTTGCGATAGGCGGAAAGGTCGCGGGGCAAGACTTCGAGAGCGGGGGGAGATTGGGTCATGGGGCTGTGTGGGGGATTGAAGCGAAGCGGTCGGGCGAGTTTGCTACAGATGTCAATTTTTCGCCTCGCGCACCCCGCCTCGCCTGCCTCGCCTGCCTTACCTGCCTCACCCCGCCTTGCCCTGCCTCACCCCGCCTTGCCCTGCCCGCCCTGCGCGCAGAGCCGCCCGCTTACCAGTTCACCTCGCGCTCCGGCGTGGCCGAGATGTGGTGGATCGACAGGTCGGCCCCGTCGTATTCCTCTTCCTGCGACAGCCGCAGGCCCATCGTCGCCTTGAGCGCGCCGTACACCGCCGCGCCCGCCAGCGCGGCCCATGCCACGCCGATGAGGGTGCCGATGAGCTGCGCCCAGAGGTTCACGCCGCCGATGCCGCCCAGCATCTGCGTGCCGAAGATGCCGGCCGCGATGCCGCCCCAGGTGCCGCACAGGCCATGCAGCGGCCACACGCCGAGCACGTCGTCGATCTTCCATTTGTTCTGCGTGAGCGTGAACATCTTGACGAAGATGGCGCCCGCCACGCCGCCCACCACCAGCGCGCCCAGCGGGTGCATCAGGTCGGAGCCGGCACACACGGCCACGAGCCCCGCGAGCGGACCGTTGTAGACGAAGCCCGGGTCGTTCTTGCCCATGGCCAGCGCGACCAGCGTGCCGCCGACCATCGCCATCACCGAGTTGACGGCCACGAGGCCGGAGATCTTGTCGATGCTCTGCGCGCTCATCACGTTGAAGCCGAACCAGCCCACGCACAGGACCCAGGCGCCGAGGGCAAGAAACGGAATGTTCGACGGCGGATGCGCGCTGAGCGAGCCGTCGCCCCGGTAGCGGTTGCGGCGCGCGCCCAGCAGCAGCACGGCCGGCAGCGCGAGCCAGCCGCCCACGGCGTGCACGACCACCGAACCTGCGAAGTCATGAAACTCGTGCCCCGTGAGCGAGGCGATCCAGCCCTGGATGCCGAAGTGCTTGTTCCAGGCGATGCCCTCGTACAGCGGATAGACGAAGCCGACGATCACGGCGGTGGCGATCAGCTGCGGCCAGAACTTGGCCCGTTCGGCGATGCCGCCCGAGATGATGGCCGGGATGGCGGCCGCGAAGGTCAGCAGAAAGAAGAACTTGACCAGCTCGTAGCCGCTTCTTGCCGACAGTTCGGTGGCGCTCACGAAGAAATGCGTGCCGTAGGCCACGCCATAGCCCACGAGGAAGTAGACGATGGTCGACACCGAGAAGTCGACCAGGATCTTCACCAGCGCATTGACCTGGTTCTTCTTGCGCACGGTGCCCAGTTCGAGAAAGGCAAAACCGGCATGCATGGCCAAGACCATGATGGCGCCGAGAAGGATGAACAGCGCATCTGCGCCCTGTTTGAGTGCGTCCATTGGAGCTTCTTGCAGTTTTTGATTTGAATTGGTGCGTCGCACCCGAATTGCTCGGGGCGCCGGCGCAAGAAAGCAAAAATGGTGCCTAGAGGCTCTTTGATGGTGCAAAACGAACCATTAGCGGGACGATTCACCCGCTCACGCACCGGAACAGGCCATCGCCTGCCGTGTTGCCCGCTGCCCCGATTCAGCCGGCACCGGCGCGCAGCGCGTCGCGGTAGCGCCGGCTGCAGGGCACGGTGGTGCCGTCGTGCATGTGCAGTCGGGCGTCGCCGCCGTCCATCGGCTCGATCTCCTTGATGCGCCCCAGGTTCACCGCGTGGCTGCGGTGCACGCGCACGAAGCGCGCGGGGTCGAGCTGGGTCAGGAAGTCGGTGAGCGTGGCGCGCAGCAGGTAGTCGTGGCCGTTGACGTGCAGGCCGACGTAGTTGCCCTCGGCCTGGAGCCAGTCGATGTCAGTGGCGGCAATCAGGAATTCGCGGCGCAGCTTGCGCACCAGAAAGCGCTCGGGGCGGGCGACGGGTTGCGGTGGGGGCACTTCCGGCATCGAGGATTCGAACCCCTTCGGTTCCGCCAAAGCCGGGCCCAAAGGCGGCAGCGATGGCTCGGCCACGCCCTCCTCCGGCGCATCGAGCACCCGTGCCTCGCCCTGCAGCCGCAGCACGAACAGCCGGTAGGCCCAGATGCCGAAGATCATCGAGGCGTAAACGCGCACGTCCTTCAGGTACTCGTAGCCCCACTGGCTCACCCACCCGCCGAAGTCGTAGTGCGACCCGGCCATGGCGTAGACCAGCGCGCGCAGCCCGAACATCGCCACCACGTGGACCACGCTGAAAACAACGCTGGCCGCTACGTGCCAAGCCAGAAAGCGCACCAGGTGATTGCGCGCCAGCGGCGCCAGCCAGCGCTCGGTGGCCACCAGCGCCGGCACCAGCAGCAACAGCACGAAGTGGCTCGACACCTCCCAGGTCGCGACCTGCCATCGGGGGTGCGGCATGGCGGCGCGCGTGCTGGCGTCGACGATCGCGACGACGGTGCTGAAGGCGGCCTGCAGCGTCATCAGCACGATCCAGAAACCCACCTCCACATAGCGGCGGATCGGCTCGTAGCGTTCGTACAGGTTCTTGCGTGGTTCTCCCATGGCCGGAATTCTCGCGAAAACACCCCCTGGGACCGGCGAATTTCGTCCCTCGGGGCCACCGCTCGTCACAAAGCGGGGGCGATCCGTCCCGCCGACACGCAGTGCAGGGCCGGCGCGGCCGAGCATCGCGGCTTCTTTGCTTCAAGGAGCCCGCCATGCGCGCCACCGCCGCCCCGCCCGACCACGCCGCCGCCGCCCCTCATCGCCGCCACGACATCGACGCCCTGCGCGCCCTGGCCTTTCTGTTCGTGATCCTCTATCACGTGGGCATGTATTACGTGGCCGACTGGCCCTGGCACCTGAAAAGCCCGCACGCGGCCGAGTGGCTGCAATGGCCGATGCGCATCCTCAACCTCTGGCGCATGGACCTGGTGTTCCTGATCTCGGGCGTGTCGCTCGGCTTCCTGAGCCGCGGCCAGGGCACCTGGAGCCTGTTGCGCAGCCGTGGCGTGCGGCTGATGCTGCCGCTGGCTTTCGGCATGGCAGTGATCGTGCCGTACCAGGCCTATGCGCAGGGCGTGGCCAACGGGTTGGTCGCGCCGGGCTTCGGCACCTTCTTGCTGCGCTACCTGTCGATGGCCGAGCCGTGGCCGCGCAAGGCCTTCGACGGCGCGGAGTTCGGCATCACCTGGAACCATCTCTGGTACCTGCCCTACCTGTTCGCCTACACGGCCGTGATCGCGCTGACGCTGACGCTGTGGAACTCGGCCGCCGGCCAATGGATGCGCCGCCGCTTCAACGGGCTGCGCGGCTGGCGGCTGTTGCTGCTGCCGGTGGTGCCGCTGCTCGCCTGGACGATGCTGCTGGCCTCGCACTTTCCGCCCACGCACAACCTGGTGCGCGACTTTTACCTGCACAGCGTCTACTTCACGATGTTCCTCTACGGCTACTGGATGGGCGTGGACACCGGCGTGTGGCAAGAGCTGGAGCGGCTGCGCCGGGTGTCGCTGGCGCTGGCAGTCGCGGTGATCGCCACCCTCATCGTGCTGCGCATCGGCGCCAAGGGGCCGGCTTCGGGCCTGTTGATGGACGTGCTGCGCACGCTCTACCTGTGGCTGACGGTCACGACCATCCTGGGCCACGGCCATCGCTATTTGAACCGCCCGTGGCCGTGGCTGCGCTGGGCCAACGAGTCGGTGTACCCGTGGTACGTGCTGCACCAGACGCTGATCATCATCGGCGTGACGCTGCTGGCACCGCTCGCGCTGGGCCCGATGCTCGAGCCCGCGCTGCTGCTGGCGCTGACGCTGCTCGGCTGCTGGGCGCTGACCGACGGGCTGATCCGCCGCAGCAACTGGCTGCGGCCACTGTTCGGCCTGAAGCTGCGGCGCCGGGCCCAACCTACGCAGCAGCCGGCTTCGCCTGAAGCTCTTCCACCGGAACCAGGATGGCGTTCCCCGTCGCCACGAGCTTGAGCGCGTCGTCGCCCTTGCCTTCGGGCTGCGCGAACAGCTCGGCCCCGACGAACACCTGCTTGCGGCCGGCCTTGATCACCCGGCCGCGCGCCACGAAGGCCTGGCCGATGGCGGGCGAGATGCAGTTCACCGAGAAGTGCGAGGCCAGCACGCGGCCCGCCTGCGTGGCGGCCGCGTAGCCGCTCACGGTGTCGAGCAGCGCGGCGATCATGCCGGCGTGCAGGAAGCCGGCGTACTGGCCCATGTCTTCGGCGCGCCAGTTCATGCGCAGCTCGGCCTGGCCGTCGCCGGCGTGCGTCACCTCGAAGCCGGCCCAGCGGTTGAAGGCGGCGGACTGGTTGATGGTCTTGATGGTGTCGAGCATGGAAGGTCTCCTTGGCGTGGCGATGCCGGTGAGTGGTGATGGGTGGACAGGTATGGGCCACTCTAAGAAGCGCCGGCCGCGCGCGTCGTCGCGCGGGTGACGGCCCACGCCGTTGCGGTTGCATTGGCGACAGCGCCACCAGTCACCGCACCCCGGTGAAATTTTTTTGACACCGCCTTAACCCCGTTCCGCGAGCCCCGCCGTATGAGTGGAGACAAACCCATTCACTTCCTGCGAAGGCTCCTCATGAAAGCACCGTACCCCACCCTTCTTCTGCGTGCCACTGTCGTTGCCGCCGGCTGGCTGGTCCTGAACGCCACCGCCCAGGTGCCGCCCCCCATGGCCGACAGCTCGCGCATCACCCAGGTCAAGGTCTACCCCGGCAGCGCCACGGTGGAGCGCGTGGCGCGCGTCGCGGCGGGCAGCCGCTCGGTCACCTTCGCCTGCCTGCCCGCGGGGCTGGACGTGCAAAGCCTGCAGGTGTCGGCCGACGCCTCGGTGCGCGTGGGCGAGACCTCGGTGCTCAACGAGACACGCGAGCTGTCGGCACGCTGCTCCACCAGCGCGCTCGACGGCCGCATCCGCGAGCTCGAAGACCAGAAGGCCGCGCTGCAGGCCGAGACCGACGCGCTGGGCATGGTCACCGGCTACCTCAAGGGCCTGTCGGGTGGCAGCGGCGACGGGGCCCAGGGCGCACGCGCCCCGCTGGACGCACGCAACCTCGCCGCGATGACCGAGGCGATGCGCCGCACCGGGCAGGAATCGCTGCTCAAGCAGCACCAGATCCAGCGCAAGCAGACCGACATCGACCGCCAACTCAACCCGCTGCTGGCCGAGCGCACGCGCTCGCAAGGCAACGGCGGGCAGGTGGTGGCCGTCACCGTGACGCTGGCCGCCAGCGCCGATGCCGACGTCAAGCTCAGCTACCAGGTCAACGGCCCCGGCTGGACGCCCACCTACCGCGCGCTGCTCGACACCAACACGCGCAAGGTGCGCATCGAGCGGCAGGCGCTGGTGGCGCAGTCCACCGGCGAAGACTGGCGCGGCGTGAAACTGGTGCTGTCCACCGGCCAGCCACGCCGCGAAACCACGGGCCGCACGCCAGGCGCGTGGCGCATCGGCATCGAGCCGCCGCCGCGCAAGCTGGCCGCGCAGGCCGACGAGGTCTACATGGCCGCCCCTGCTGCGCCGGCCATGGCGCCGATCGCCGCCAAGCAGGCCGCCGTCGACCGCCGCGAGCCGGTGTTCGACGTGAGCGTGTTCGACAACAGCTTCGCCACCGAATTCGCAGTGCCCCAAAGCATCGACGTGCCCTCCAACGGCCAGCGCGTGACGATGGCGCTGGGCCAGCACGAAGACACGGCCAAGCTGGCGGTACGCACCAGCCCGCGCGTGGACGCCAGCGCCTTCCTGGTCGCCGAACTCCCGCAACCCGCGGGCGTGTGGCCGGCCGGCCCGATGCAGCTCTACCGCGACGGCAACTTCGTCGGCAGCGGCCGCTGGAACGCGCCGAGCGACGCCAGCCTCACGCTGTCTTTCGGCCGCGACGAGCTGGTGCGCGTGCAGGCCGAACCCGAGCGCGACAACCAGGGCACCGGCGGCTTTGCCGGCTCGCGCGCCGAGCGCAAGGTGCAGCGCGCCTACGTGGTCGAGAACCGCCATCGCACGCCCATCGCGGTGCAGGTGCTCGAAGCCGCTCCGGTGTCGGTCGACGAGCAGGTGCGCGTGGCATCGCAGTTCTCGCCGCAGCCCGCCGAGTTGGCCTGGAACAAGCAGCCCGGCCTGACGATGTGGCGCTTCGACCTCGACGCCGGCAAGACCGCCCGCGTGACGGCCGACTACACCATCGGCTATCCGAAGGACGCGCGGCTGCAGATGCGCTGAGGGTGCACCACCGGGCGAATCACCGGGCGCATCACCGGGCGCATCAGAAGTCGAACTTGGCCGACAGCTCGAAGGTGCGCCGTGGCGCCAGCAGCACCTGGCTGGTCGCGCGGCCGGCCCAGGTGGCGTAGAGCTTGTCGGTCAGGTTGCGCACGCGGAAGGTCAGCAGCGCCTTCTCGAGCCGGTAGCTCACCGCCGCATCCATGGTGGTGTAGCCGTTGATGCGGATCAGGTTGGCGTTGTCGGTGAACATGTGGCCGGTGCGGTTCAGCGACACGAAGTACTCGAACTTCGAGCCGTCGGGCCGGTGGGTCGCGAAGAGATTGGCCACGCGCTCGGGCACGTTCGGCGGCGTCTTGCCCACGCGCGAGACGCCACCCGCCTCGACCAGCGTGTCGAAGCGCGCATCGAGCGCCGCAAGATTGCCCGCCAGCGTCCATTCACGCGTGGGCCGCCACACGGTCGACAGCTCGATGCCGCGCGAAGACTGGCGCCCGTTGTTCACGGTGTTGGCGACGTTGTTCGGGTCACGCGAGAGCACGTTGCTCAGCTCGATCTTGTAGACCGCCGCCGTCCACTCCAGGTTGGCTTCGGGAATGCTCTGCTTGAAACCCACCTCGGCCTGCTTGCCGCGCGACATCGGAAACGCCGCGTTCGACGCCGACAGCAGGAACAGCGAGTTCACCGGCAGCGTGGCGTTGGTGTACTGCGCGTAAATGCTCGACTGCGGCGTGATGTCATACACCGCGCCGAGCCGGCCCGAGGTCGAGCGGTAGCTGGTGCCGAAGCGGTTGAGCGTGGCCAGGTTCAGGTCGAGGATGCCGCGTTCGACTTCGGTGCGGTCGTGGCGCAGGCCGCCGACCAGCGTGAGGTTGCGCATCGGCTTGAGCGCGTCTTCCATGAAGACCGAGGTGACCTTCACCTTGGCCGTGGTGTTGGTGCGGTTGCCGCCGCCCACGCTGAGGGCCGGGTCGTCGTTGAACAGGCCAACGTACGGGTTGAACACCGACACGCGCAATGCGTTCGCGGTGCTGGCGCTGCCGTTTGAAAAGCGGCGCTGGCTGCCGAAGCGCGTTTCGCTGTATTCGCCGCCGACGACGAAGCGGTTGTCCATGCCGCCGAGCGTGCCCTTGTGGGTGGCGTCGAAGCGGTTGAGCCAGAAGTCCTGATCGTGCGAAATCATCGTCTGGTCGCGCCCGATGTTGCCCGGCTGCTCGAAGGCGGCGAACTCCGAGTTGCGGAACATGCGCTTCGCCTTGTTGGCCGAGAACTCGTTGCGCCACGACCAGCCGCCATCGAGCTGCCCCGTCAGGCGTGCGCGCAGCCAGTAGGTTTCAGACGAGTTGTCGTCGTCGAGCACGTTGTAGTTGATGCCCGTCATGCGCCGGTCGATCACGCGGCCGTCGGGCGTGCTGACCACGCCGGTCGGCTGCGTGGCAAAGCTGCGCGGCACCAGCGGCGTGCCCCAGTAGGCCTGGTTGTTGTCGCGCAGGTAGTCGAAGGCCAGGTCGAGCTTGACCGAGCCGCCGAAGTCGACCATCAGCCCGCTGGTGAAGTGGTCGATGCGCTCGCCGTTGCGCGCGATGGTGCCGACCTTAGTGTCGTTGCGGCTGTAGTCCAGCCGGTAGGCGCTGGCGTCGCCGAGCGCACCGCCGAAACCGAAGGCCGCGCGCGTCGATCCATAGCTGCCGTAGGACAACAAGGCCTCCTTGTGCGGATTGTCGCGGTCGGGCCGCTTGGTCACGAAGTTGACGACGCCGCCGATGGCGCCTTCGCCATCGAGCACCGAGGCCGGGCCCTTCAGCACTTCGATGCGGTCGTAGTTCCAGGTGTCCTGCACCCGGTTGACCACGCCCGCACCGGAGCTGCGAACGCCGTCGTACAGATACATGATGCTCGTGAAGCCGCGCGTGGACAGCGTGGTCGGCGACGACGGCGGGCCGCCGCCCGACAGGCCGGCCATGCCGCGCAACGCCTCGCTGAAGGTGCGCGCGCCGCGCTGCTGCATGGCGTCTTGCGACAGGATCTCGACCGAGGCCGGTGTCTCGCGCACCGACAGGCCGAGCCGCGACGCGGTGCCGCTCGACTCCTCGAGATGCAGGCTGTTGGCGTCGCGGCTGCCCTCGATGGTGACGGTGCCAAGCTCGGCATTGGCTTGTTGCGCGTAGGAAGGCTGGAAGACGGTGGCGGCAGCCACTGCCATGGCCGTGCGGATGAACGGGGTCATTGGATTGTTTCTGAAGGCTGGAAAGAAAACGGAACGGACGCTCAGGCGACCGAGAAGCGGCGCAACCGCCACGCGGCCACGCCGAACAGCAGCAGGCTCGGCAGCAGCAGTTGCAGCACGGCGAGCGCGGCCTGGTTGCGCACGAGCGCGGCGGGCTCCTCCTGCCAGGTGAAGGCCGGAATGCGGTCGAAGTCGGCTGGCGAGAGTGCATCGCGCGCGTCGATGCGCGGGAAGAAGAAGGCCTTCCACGCCTCGTGGTAGGCGACCGTCTGCGCGTCGAAGCGCGCATGGCGGCGCGCGCCGGTGCCGGCCAGCGCGGTCATGCCTTCGTACGCCACCGCCGCCGGCGACACCGCGCCGAAGCGCCCCACCAGCACCTGCTGGCGCGCCTGCTGCGCGTCGAAACGATCCAGCTCGGGCCGGATGGCGTCGTCGACCTCGCGGTCGATGGCGTACATGGCCAGCGCGCGGCCGGCAATTTCGATCTTGCCGTCGCGCGGCAGAAGGATCGCGCCACGCCCGACATGCTGGTAGTCGGCACTCAGCAGGTCCGCATGCCGCTTCATGGCCTCGGCGGTGACCACGCGCTGGCGCGTGGCGAGTTCGGTGCGCGAAGGCGCGGGGCTGGCCTGCGTGACGGCGAGGTTGAGCAGCACCGGCGCGACCAGCACCAGCAGCACCCATGCGATGACCAGCACCATCGCATTCGTCGCCGACGAGGCACCGAAGGCGTTGACCGCGACCACCAGCGCAAACCAGAAGAGCGCATAGGCGCCCACCAGCAAGGCCCACCAGAGCGTGGCGCTGCCTGCATCGCCCGCACTGCCCGCGGTGCCGATCCACCCGGCCTGCCGCGCGATCAGCAACACCGCCACCGGCAGCAGCACCGCCGGCCCCAGCAGCACCGCGGCGCGCACCGAGAGCTTGCCCGCGAGCAGCGTGCGCAGGCGCAGCGGCTGCGACAGCAGCAGGCGCAAGGTGCCGTTCTCGCGCTCGGCCGACAGCAGGTTGTAGCTGAGCGCGAAGATCAGCAAGGGCAGCAGGTAGACGATGACAAAGGCCAGGTCGAAATGCCCGCTCATCAGGTGCCACGGGCTTTCGATGTCGCTCGGGTTCATGAACACGACACGGCTCTGGTTCGTGACCTCGTACTGGCTCGGGAACAGATCACTCTGCCCCAGAGCCACGGGTCCGAGCGGCGCGGTCGGCAGCAACGCGTGATGGCCGCCGTAGCTGCTCGCCATGCGCGATGGATCGGCCGGGTTCTGGAACGGCGTGGGCTGCGCGGTGCCCGCAAGGATCGCTTCGAGCTGCACGCGCTGCGCGGCGCGGGTGTCGCGGTCGGCCTTTGCCACGGCCGCCTGCGCGCGGTCGCGGTGCGCGCTTTGCAGCAGGCCGTTGCCGAGGGCATAGGCCACCAGCAGCAGGAACAGCGCGCCGACGAGCCAGAGGCCGCGCTCGGCGAGCATCAAGCGGCATTCCTGCCGCATCACGGCCAACAGGCGACGGCCCTGCGAGGGTTGGAGAGGTGTGTTCATGGTCATGCCCGTCCCCTCACAGCGCACGCTGGCGCACGGTGGTGAAGGCCGCGAAGGCGGCGGCCAGCAACAGCGCCACGCACAACACCGCAAGGCTGCGCGCCTGGTGCCGCAGCGCCCACGTCGCGCCGGGCGGGTGGTAGTCGAACGGCGGCACGGTGGCCCACAGTTCGCGCGGCGCCTGGTAGGCGAAGTGACGGTCGCCCAACGGATCGGCGTGTGCCACGAGGTCCTGGCTCATCAGGTCCTGGATGTCGCGGCGATGCAGTTCGGCCTCTGTCGTGAAGCTGCGGTGGTGCGCGAAGTCGGTGCCGGCCATGCCCATCGAGAAGCTGCGGATCGCAAGGATGGGCAGCAAGAGGCCGCTCCATTCCTGCACCGTCTGCTGCTGCTCCCAGGTGTCCCAGAGGCGGCCGTAGTGGCGGTCGTAGACGGCGTACGACGACTGGTCGTCGAGCCGCAGTGCCAGGCCCCACTTCGACAACGGCACGTCGCGCCCCCAGCGCTCGGTGGTGCCGAAGTTCTTCTGCCAGACCGCGTCGGACACGGCCTTGCGCTCGGCGTCCAGGGCCTGGTCGAAGGCCAGCCGCGTGGGGCTGGGGAACCATGCGCGCGAGAGTTCCGACATCACGCGCGGCGCCATCACCGCCTGCCCGATCCACAGCGCCAGCAGCACGGTGATCGCCATGCGCGAGGTCGACGACGCCGCCGACACGCCCAGCACCAGGAACACGAAGATGCCGAGGTACACGGCGTAGCCGAGCGCCCATGCGGCCAGCCGCAGCAGCGCGTCGAGCCGGTCGCCGGGCCCCGCGCCGACGGCCACCGCGATGGCCGCGACGATGGCGGCCGGCACCAGCAACACCGCCAGCGAAGCCACCAACGCCAATGCCTTGCCGCCGAGCAACCGAAGGGGCGACACGCCCAGGCTCAGGGTCTGGCGCAGGATGCCTTGTTCGCGCTCGCCCGCGAAGGCGTTGAAGCCGAGCACGATCACCAGCAGCGGCCCGAGCACCTGCAGGATCCAGCCGACCGACAGGTTGCCGAAGCGCTGCAGACCGGTCGCGTCTTGCGCGGCGTTGAACTTCACCTCGCTCTGGCGATGTGCCTGCAGCCACACGGTGCTGCCGATGTAGGGGTTGATGCCCGGGTCCATCATGGCCAGCGCGGCTTCGGGCTTGAAGGCGTGCATGCCCTGGTGCGCGGCATCATGCGGATGGCGCCGGTCTTGCTGCAGCCAGTCGCGGTAGTCCATGGCTTGCGCGGCGTGTTGTTCGGCGCGGGCGTCGCGCTGGTGCGTCCAGCCGACCGCGAGCGCGGTGAGCAGCAATACCAGCACCAGTCCGCCAGCCCAGTACAGGCGCCCGTCGCGCAGGCGTTCGAGAAATTCGCGCCTTGCGATCCAGATGAGCGACATGCCTATGCCCTCATGTGCTGAAGGTAGAGCGACTGCAGGTCGGTGCGCGCGATCTGCGCGTCGCCGTCCAGGCTTTCGACGAGCAGCCCGCGCTTCATGATCCCGACGCGCGTGGCGGTCTGCTGCGCATGGAACAGGTCGTGCGTGGTGGTGAGCACGGCCACGCCGTTGTCGGCGGCGCGCCGCAGCAGGCCCGAGAACTCGCTGGCCGCCTGCGGGTCGAGCCCCGAGGTGGGCTCGTCGAGCAACAGCGCCTTGGCCTGCTTGGCCAGCGCCACCGCGATCCACACCTTCTGGCGCATGCCTTTCGAGTACGCAGACACGCGCTTGTCGGCCGCCGCATGGTCGAGCCCGACCTCGGTCATCAGCTCGAGCAGCCGGTTGCGCGGCAGCTCGCGGCCCAGCGCCAGCCCGGCGAAGAAGCGCAGGTTTTCCAGCCCCGACAAGGTGCCGTACAGCGTGACCTGCTCGGGGATGTAGGCCACGTGCTGCTTGGTGGCGACCGGGTGGCGCGTGACGTCGATGCCGTTGATCTCGACCGTGCCAGCGGTCGGCGCGATGAAGTTCAGGAACAGGTTGATGGTCGTCGTCTTGCCGGCCCCGTTCGCGCCGAGCAGGCAGTAGATGTCGCCCGCGCGGATGTCGAGGTCGAGACGGTCGAGCGCGGTGTGCGTCCCGTACTGTTTGGTAAGGCCGATGGCTCGGAGCATGAAGAGGTTCCGGTTTGAAAAAAAACGCGCGCAGGCCAGCCCCGGCGGGCATGCGCCGATGCTTGTGTTCAGTGGTGGTCTGGGCGCCGGCGAAGGCCGCCAGCGCGCGAAAGAAAAAGAGGCGGAAGGGTCAGCGGCGGCGCATGGGCGCGCCGCGGCCCTTCAGGTTGCGATCAACGCTTGTGCTTGTTTTTCGCGCCGCCCTGCCTGGCCTTGAAGCGTGGGTTGGACTTGCAGATGACGTAGGTGCGGCCGCGCCGCGTCACCACCTGGCAATCGCGGTGGCGCTTCTTTGCTTCTTTGAGGGAGGACAGGACTTGCATAGGTAGGCCGAAAGGAGGAAGACCCGAGACTATACGTTATTGAGAATTCATTCTCAATAACATCGAGACCCTGACCGCCACCCTACCCCGCCATGCCGCCGCCCCTGCAACGGCCGTCCGCCCGAAGCGGCTCAGTGCGCTTTTGGCGTGCGCGCCTTCTTGCCGTTCGTGTCCGCGCACGATGCGCACAGCCCGTGCAAGGTCACCTCGTGGCTTTGCACCTGGAAGCCCTTGGGCACGAGATCGTCCATCGGCCCCGGGCAGGCGTGCAGCAGAAAGACCTGCCCGCAGCCCGCGCAATGAAAGTAGTGATGGTGGTGGTCGGCCTCTTTGCCGTCGTGCTGCGAATGGCGATGCGCATCGGGCTTGCACGCCACTTCGTAGCGCGCCGGCTCGCCCGGCAATTCGACCTTCGCGATCTCGCCGTCCGCCAGCAGCAGCGACACCTGGCGGTACACGGTCGACAGGCTGATTTCGGGAACGATCTCGCGTGCGCGCTCCAGGATCTGGGGGGCGGTGAGTACGCGACCGGCGTCGCTGAAGGCGGAGAAAACTGCGTTGCGCTGGCGCGTGAGACGTTGCATGTTTCGATGATAGTGGGCGGGCCCCAGCGCTTCAGCCGACGGTGCGAACGACCTTGCCGCTGGCGTCCTTGATCGTGGTCTTCTCGATCTGCCAGCGCACGCTGTCCAGGCTTTCGAGGGTGTAGGTGCCGGCGCGCGGCTGCAGTGTGCGGGCCAGTTCGCGCACCGCGTCGTCGGTCAGTTGCAGCGTCAGTTGGCCGTCGCTCTCGCTCACGCTGTTGGCGTCGCCGCGCTCGAACACCAGCGCGCCTTCTCGGCCGGCGACGCGAAAGCCCCGGCCGAAGGGCAGCCGCAGCGGCAGCAGCGTGACGAGTTCATCGACCTGGCGCGCGCCCAGCACGATCTCGGTGAGGGGCGTGCGCAGCAGGCGCTTCTTCACTTTCCAGCCGAGCACGTCGGTAAAGAGAAATCCGCTCGACGAACCATCGCGCTGCGTGCCTTCGGCCACCCGCGCACGCACCTCGGCGTTGTCGAGCAGCGAAGGCCGCGCCAAGTCGGTCACCCACAGCGGCATGTCGGGCAGCAGCACGTCGAGCAGCTTGCGGGTCTGCCATTGCTTGGCGGCGCGCTCTTCGTCGAACGTGAGGCCGACCACCTGGAGGAAGTCCACGCGCCCGTGCGGCGTGTCGATGGCCGGCAGTTCGGGGTCGAACACGAAGCCCATCGAGCAGATCAGCGTTTCGCGCTCCAGGGCAATGGGGCCGTTGGCCGTCATCCAGTGGCCGTCGTCGAACACGTTGCCGCTGTTGAACACGTAGCGCGCCAGGTTCTGCAGGAAGTTGATGGCCCAGGCGGGCGGCTCCTCTTCGACGGGATGGCAGGCCAGCCGGAAGGTCAGCTCGAAGCCGTAGCCGCTGGTGTCGGCGTCGTCCGATTCCTTGCGGTACAGCTCGGTCAGCCCGTAGCTCACGAAGTGCCAGTGCGGCACCGGGTCCATGCGCTTCCAGGCGCTGATGCCGTCGAGCGGATCGGGCCCGCCGAGCATCCACTTGATGACCGTGCCGTAATGCTTCGGTTCCTGTCCGGGGTAGAGGCGGTCGAGCGCGCCGCTGATGGCGTCCCAGCCCGGAGAGCTGTCGTCGGCCTCGTCGGCCCGGCCCTGCGTTGCATCCGTCATGTCGCTCCTCGCGATGTCGATGCGGGCAAGCCTACACCGGGGTTTCAGTCAGGGGTCAGGCCGTCGTGGCATCCTCGGGGGCCGAAACGTTTTCCCTTGGAGAAAAATCGTGAGTTGGATCCATCGACGGGGTGTGCTTGCCCTGTCGGCCGCAAGCGCCGCCTCTGCCCTGCTCGCCGCCGCCGGCTGCGGGCAGAAAGACGTGCCCGCAGCGGCCGCTCCACCGCAGACGCCTGCCCCGGGCAGCATCGCGATCACGCAGGACGACATCGACACCTTCCGCCGCAGCCATGCCGAGTGGATCGACTGCGAATCGGGCGCGCCCGCCATCGTGCCCGCCGACATGTCGCTCGAACAGTTCGGCGAGCTGCTCGACGGCGGCCAGTCGCCGGCCTTCGACCGCTTCGTGAACGTGGCGTCCGCCTTCTTTTTGCACGCGAGCTTCGCGGCCGGGCACTACGCCTTTCTGCCGCCCTTCGGCAAGCGCGCGAGCTTCGACGTCACGGACGAGCACATCCGCCTGCTGCAGCGGGCGAACTGGCAGACCTTCCTGATCGACTGCAAGCGCCCGTACGGCGACTTCACGCATTTCGAGATCGACATGGCCGACATCCTCGGCCTGCCGGTGACGAAAGACGCCAAGGGCCACGCACAGATCGGCAAGGACGCCGAAAAGCGCATGGACGCGTTGCATGCCGACATGCTCTTTGCGCTGCAGGCCTACATCCGCTTTGCGCGGCTGAATCCGGGGCGCTACGTGGTGCCCGACCGGCGCTTTTCGCTGCACCTGAGCCGGCCGCTGTGCCGGCCGGTTTCGGCCACCCGCATCGCGATGTACCAGCGCGCGCTGAAGGCCGCGGGGCCCACGCCCGATTCGCACCGGCTGGCGGCGCTCAGCGAAGCGGCGGCGGGGTTGTTCGCGCTGGACTGAGCCGGGCTGCTGCAAGGCAGCCCTTGCAACAGCAGAAGGCGCTGGGCGTCAGGCGTCGCCTTCCGGCGTGGCCTCGGGCGCACTTTCGGGCTTCTGCTTGCCCTTCTTCCCACGCGCCGCTTTCTTCGCGGCACGCTCCGCATCGATGCGTTGGCCTTCGGCCAGCCACTGCAGGAACTCTTCAGGCGTTTCGAGCGTGATGCGCCCGAGGTTGCCCGCGCGAAACTCGTGCATCACGATCTCGGCGGCCTTCTGCAGATTGACCTTGCCCTTGCCCAGCAACGCGCCGCGCTTGCGGCCGATGGTGTCGAGCAGTGCCTCGTCCTTCATCCCGGCCATGGTGGCGGCGTCGAGCTCCACGAGCTTGAAGCGCGCGGCCACGCCGTCGGCGTAGTTGACCTTGAGGTAGTTGAGCAGCTCGAGCGCCACTTCTTCCTCGTCGAAGGCATTGCGCCCGATGGCGCCGCTGGCCGCGAGGTTGTAGCCGCTCTTGGGCACCACGATGCGCGGCCACAGCATGCCGGGCGTGTCCCACAGGTAGAAGTCGTCGGCCAGCGTGATGCGCTGCTCGAGCTTGGTGATGCCGGCCTCGTCCCCGGTCTTGGCCTTGCGCCCGCCGGTCAGGGTGTTGATGAGGGTCGACTTGCCCACGTTCGGAATGCCGCAGATCAGCACGCGCATCGGCTTGGCCATGCCGCCGCGCCGGGGCGAAAGCTCGTGGCAGGCGCGCACGATCTGCTGCGCGGGCGTGGTCTGGCTGGCATCGAGGCCGATGGCGCGCGTGTCGGGCAACGCGTTGTAGTGCGCGAGCCAGAGCAGCGTGCGCGCCGGGTCGGCCAGGTCCTGCTTGTTGAGCACCTTGAGCGTGGGCCGCCCGGCCGTGAGCTCGGCCAGCATCGGGTTGGCGCTGGAGCCGGGCAGGCGCGCGTCGAGCAGCTCGATGACCACGTCGATGTCCTTCACCCGCTCGGTGATGGCCTTCTGGGTCGTGTACATGTGCCCGGGGAACCACTGGATCGCCATCGATGGATGCTCTTTCTTTCGCGCTGTCTGGAAGGGGTCGGCCAAGGGCCGGGGGAGGATTGTGGCCCGCGAACCTGAACAGTAGCTGGCTGCTATATCTTTGATAGCTGAAGGCCGCCATTCTGCCTTCGTTGCGGGCGAGATCGATCCTAGAATCCCCGCGCTGCGCCCGCGCAGCCATTTCAACAAAGACACCCGAGGGACATCCATGCTCAAGCGCCTTGCCGCTGCCGCCCTGCTGGCAGCCACCGCCCTGCCCGCCACCATCGTCCATGCCCAGCGGCCTTCGCCGCCGCCCGGCCCGATGCTCGACGGCTTCCTGTGCTGCAACATGCGGACCTACGGCGAGTCGATCAGCGACATCAACTACGACGAGCAGGGCACTCGCATCGTCGCGGTCGGCACGCCGGCGCGCATCACGGGCTACGACTTCCGCTGGTTCAGCCTCGACCTCGGCGGCAAGCCCCAGCGCATCAAGAACGACTACAGCCGCAACATCACGCTGCCCGAATTCGCGCAGCGCTACGTGGTGACCACCGACCCCAAGCAGAAGATGGCGGCGTTTGCGCCCGCGGTCCGCGACGCGATCCTGGCCGCGAAGGTGATGCCCGGCATGACGCGCGAGCAGGTGCTGATGGCCATCGGCTATCCGGTGGCCAGCGAGAACCCCAGCCTCGACGCGCCCACGTGGCGCTACTGGCGTGACAGCTGGTCGGAGTTCCAGGTCAACTTCGACGACAAGGGCCTCGTGAAGACGGTGGTCGGCGACGCGGTGGCGCTCAGCCGCGTGCTGGCCGCATCGGCAGCACCGGCGCAGCCTTAAGTTCTCGCACGGCGCACACGCGCAATCCCCTAGAGGGTTTTGCATCGCGAGGGGCCATCGCGCCCCTATCATTTGACCGAGTGCGGCGCACGCGCGTCGGTGTGAATCGAAACTTTATTCATGGAGTTACCGCGATGAAACCCGTCTCCGAACTGCTCAAGCGTCACGATTCCGCGGCCTGGCGCACCTCGCCCGATTCCAGCGTGTTCGACGCGCTGGCCACGCTGGCCCACTTCGAGGTGGGCGCGCTGATGGTGATGGACGGCGAAAAGCTGGTGGGCTTTCTTTCCGAGCGCGACTACACCCGCAAGGTGGCGCTGCAGGGCAAGAATTCGAAGGAGATGAAGGTCTCGGAGATCATGACGCCCGACGTGATGACCGTCACCCCGCAGACCCGCACGCGCGCCTGCATGACGCTGATGAGCCAGCGCAAGTTCCGCCACCTGCCGGTGGTGGACGGCGACAAGGTGGTGGGCATGATTTCCATCCAGGACTTGATGGACGACATCATCTCGGACCACGAGGCGACCATCGAACAGTTGACCACGTACATCCAGAGCTGATCAAGCCCGGCGAATTGCGGACCCTGCCCGGCTCGTGGGTAGGTAAAAGGCCTACGGACACCGGGGCGCTTCAGGGCGCACAGTGGGCACTCGTTCATCCATCCAGCAGGGACATTGCATGCAGATTCAGGTCAACACGAGCAACGGCATCGAGAACAAGGACACGCTGGAACGCTGGGCCGACACGGAGATCAAGCAGCATCTGAGCCGTTTCATCGAAGACGTGACGCGCGTCGAAGTGCATCTGAGCGACGAGAACCACGACAAGGCCGGCGGCGGCGACAAGCGCTGCGTGATGGAAGCCCGCCTTGCACACCACCAGCCCCTGGCCGTGACGCAGCACGCCAACACGCTCGACGAGGCCTTTCGCGGCGCGGCCGACAAGCTCAAGCGCCTGCTCGACAGCACGCTGGGACGCCTGAACAACCACCGCGACCGCGGCTCGATCCGCAAGGACGCGGGCTTTACCGCCGAGTAGCCTCTTTGCGCAGAAAGCCGAGCAGCAGGCGGCTCACCTCGCCGGGCTGCTCCTGCTGCACCCAGTGGCCCGCGCCTTCGATGAGGTGCACGCCGCGCATCCGCGTGCAGGCCGTGGCCTGCATCGCCTCGAAATCCCCGGGCTTCTGGTAGATGCCCCAGTCGCTGCGGCCCGCAATGAAGCACGAGGGCACGTCGATCGTGCGGCCCGACCAGGCCTGCATCTCGGCGGTGTAGCGGCCGCTGGTGCCGCAGCGATACCACTGCAGCCCGCCCTGAAAGCCGGTGCGCGCGTACTCGGCGGCGTAGGTGGCCAGTTCGTCGTCGGGCAGCCAGCGGCAGGCGGCGATCTGTTCGGGCGACGGCATTTCCTCGGCCACGGTCTCGGCCATGGTCCGGTCGGCGCGCATCACGTAGTAGCTCGGCAGGCGGGCCAGTTCGGCGCCGCTCATCGCGGCCAGCCTGAATGGCTGGTTGCCGGGCCAGTCGGCGCTCTTGTGGTGGTAGTAGGCGCGCAGGAAGGCGTGCAGGCCTTGCGGTGCGTGCTGCATGTGGCCATTGGCCTCGCGCGTCGAGTAGTACCACTGGTAGTGCTGGCGCGGCGGCTGCAGCGCCGCGAGGCCGTCGAGCAACTGCCGCGTGGCCTCGGCCAGCCCGGCCGTTGCAGCTGGCGGCGGACCGCCGAAGGGCGCGCTCATCAGCACGACCGAGCGAAACACGTCGGGTCGCGTCAGCGCGCACCACGCCGCCACCGGCGAACCGAAGTCATGGCCTACCACGGCGGCCACCGAGTCATGCCCCAGCACAGCCAGCAGCCCGAGCGCATCGCGCACGAGGTTGAGCAGGCGGAACTCGTCGAGCCCTGCGTCGTAGCCCTGCTGCCAGCCGGTGGTGCGGCCATAGCCACGCTGGTCGGGCGCGACCACGTGATAGCCCGCCTCGGCCAGCGGCAGCATCACCTTGCGCCAGCTGTAGGCCAGCTCCGGAAAGCCGTGCAGCAACAGCACGCAGGGCCGGCCCGGTGCCTCGAAGCCGGCTTCGAGCACGTGCATCGACAGGCCGTTGCCGTTGTCGACCTGGCGCGAACGGATGTCCACGGGCAGCGGCAAGGGAGCGAGGGTGGTGTCGGTCATCGGGCTTTCCCCTTGCGTCTGTTCGGCGGCTTGAGGCTCGGCGTCTCGGCGGGAATGAGCGGCGGCCGGTGGCCGCTTGCGATCCACGCGTCGTAGAAATCGATCTTGCGGTCGACCAGCGACAGTGCCCTCTTCCATTCGGCGATGGTCTCGGTCACGCGCGCGCGATGCGCCGCGAGCAGATCGCGCCGCTCGCGCAGCGTGACCTTGCCCTGCACCGCCAGCGCCGTGTATTCGCGCATCTCGGCGATCGACATGCCGGTGCGGCGCAGCCGCTCCATCAGGTCGAGCCAGCCCACGTGCAGTTCGCCATAAAGACGCCGGCCACCATCGTCGCGCGCCACGCCGGGCACCAGGCCCTGCGTCTCGTACCAGCGGATGGCGTGCACCGTGCGGCCGGTGCGCATGGCCAGTTCACCGATGTGGAAAGGCGTGCCTTTCGCCGATGCGGGTGCCGCCACCGGCGCGGCGAGCGGCTCAGTGGCCGGCATGGGCCACGGCCGAAGGCGCATCGAGCGCCTCCTGCACCAGTGCGGTATCGAAGTACTCCGTCAGCTCTTTCACCTGGCCTCCTTCGAGTCGGTAGATGTAGCAGTAGCGGTTGTTGTAGCGCTTGCCGGCCTTGGTGGGCACGTCGCCGCTGAAGAGCACGACCACGCGGTCGCCTTCGGCAATGATGCGCTCGGTCTTGCTCACGTAGGGGCCCGCGAACTGCGCGAAGAGCGGCTTCAGCAGCTCTTCGCGGATCGCCTTCTTGCCCGCATAGGTGCGCGACCACGGCGTGGTGCCTTCCAGTGTCCAGCAGGCGTCATCGGCCAGGCTGTCGACGAAGACCTGGCCGTTGCCCTTGTCCAGCTCGGCATGGATGCGCTGAACCAGGGCCTTGTTGTCGATGGTGGTGTTCATGGCGTGATTTCCTCGATGAATGATGGAACCGGGAAGCCCGGAAAATTCATTGGAAATGCTCGAGTGCACTCGAGGTCAAGCGCCACGAACGGCGCCATGAACGGCGCCGTGCGCTCAGCCCTTGCGGGCGCCCGCTCCGGCCTTCGCCTTGGCGACCTCGTTGCCTCCTTGTGCGGCACCGCTTTGCGGCACGGCCTCCCCATCGCGCGAAGTCACTTCGGCCAGCCGTTCGGCCAACTGCTCGGGCACGTCTGGGCCGATGCCCAGCCACGCGCCCTGCGTCAGCGTGATGTGGGCGGCTTCGAACACGCCGGCGCCGGCGCACAGCACGGTGCGGTTGGGTGCGTCCTGTGAGGCCAGCACCAGCATGGCGGGCACCACGGCCTCGGGCTGGAAGGCTTCGAGCATGTCCTTGGGAAACAGGTCCTCGGTCATGCGGGTGGCGGCGGTGGGCGCCAGGCAGTTCACGCGGATGTCGTTCTTGGCGCCTTCGATGCTCAGCGTCTGCATCAGGCCCACCAGCGCCAGCTTGGCGGCGCCGTAGTTGCTCTGGCCGAAGTTGCCGTACAGGCCGGTGGACGAGGTGGTCATCACGATGCGGCCGTACTTCTGCTCGTTCATGAGCGCCCAAACGGCCTTGGTGCAGTTCACGGCGCCCATCAGGTGCACGTCGACCACGAGCTGAAAGTCGGCCAGCTCCATCTTGGCGAAGCTCTTGTCGCGCAGGATGCCGGCGTTGTTCACGAGGATGTCGACGCGGCCCCAGGCATCCACCGCCTGCTTGACCATGGCCTGCACGGCCGCGAAATCGGTGACCGACGCGCCGTTGGCAATGGCTTCGCCGCCAGCGGCCTTGATCTCGTCGACCACCGCCTGCGCGGCGCTGACCGAGCCACCGGAGCCGTCGCGCGCGCCACCCAGATCGTTGACCACCACCTTGGCGCCGCGCGCCGCCAGGGCCAGCGCATGCTGGCGGCCCAGGCCGCCGCCCGCGCCGGTCACGATGGCCACGCGGCCCTTGAAGTCAATGCTGTTGCTGCTGCTCATGGTGTCTCTGTCGCTTTCCTTGGGAGTTGCCGGTATTCGGTTGCCGCACAGCGGCAGCGTGGCGTTTTACCCCAGAAAGACACCCCGGCGCAGTCACCCGCGCGCGGCCCCAGTCACTCGTGCGACGAACGGACCAGGTCGCAATAGGCCACGAGCTGGTCGAGCTCGGCCGATTTGTCGAAGAAGGCATCGGCGCCCAGCTGTTCGGAGCGCTGGCGCATGTCGGCGGTGGCGTAGTTGCTGAGCACCACCACCTTCTGGTGCGGTGCGCGGTTGCGGCACGCGTGGATCACGCCGAGCCCGTTGCCGCGCTTGAGGAACAGGTCGACGATGGTCATGTCCCAGTCGTCGCGGTGCAGGCCCAGCCAGGTGATGGCTTCGTCTTCGGTGCTGGCCGAAGCGACGACCTCCGCGTCGGCCACGTCCTCCAGAAAACCGACGAGGTTCTCACGGATCACGGGGCTGTCCTCCACCAGGTAGGCCTTGAAAGTCATGGCGACCTCGCCGGGTCGGAGCTTGCGCAATGCATGGATGCCATCCTCGCAGCCCCGGCGGCGCGTGCGGTGGGCCATACAGGTCAAACCCTGTAGGCCATCGGCCCCCGCCGCTGTCCGCCGTTGGATGTCGAGCTAGGCAGCGACGGCCATGCGGCCGCGCGCCATGCCCAGGCGCGCGGGCGAGACGTACTGCTCGCGGTAGATCTCGAAGGGCAGCGTGTCGGCCGCCTCGATGCGCTTTTGCTCCTGGATCGACTCGGCCGTCATCTGCTCGAACTCGGCCTGTTGCGCGGCCGAGAACGGCAGGCCCAGCAAGGTGGCGCGAGTCTGTTCGGACTGGGCCCGCACGAAACCGACGAAGGAGTTGCCGTGCTGCTGCTCGATGGCCGCGAGCACGCGTGCCGAAGGCAGGCTGTCGGGGTTCTGCAGCGCGGCCCTGGCGGCGTGCACCGCCTCGGTGTGCTGCGTGCCACCGTGGGCGGCATCGAGCGCGGCGGCGATGGGCAGGCATTGCTCTACCAGCTCGAGGCCCCAGTCGGCCAGCACCACTTCGCTGCCGCCACGCGCAAGGCGCAGGCCCGGCTCGCGGCCGCGCGCGGCCGTCAGGTGCTGGTTGCGGGCGAGGTCGGCAATTTCTTGCGGCGTGTCGTCGGGGCTGTCGCTCAGCAGGCAGTGCAGCAGGAACACGTCGATGAAGCGCATGGTCTGCGCGTTGATGCCGACGGTCTCGAAGGGGTCGAGGTCCATCAGCCGCACTTCGACGTATTCGACGCCGCGCTCGCGCAGCGCATGCAGCGGGCGCTCGCCGGGGTTGATCACGCGCTTGGGGCGGATGGTGCCGTAGAACTCGTTCTCGATCTGCAACAGGCTGGTGCCGAGCTGGTTGTAGTCGCCGCCCAGGTTGCGGATGCCGATGGCTTCGTAGGCTGGCCACGGGCGCGTGAGCGCGTCCTGCAGCGAGGCGCCGTAGCCGTCGAGGCTGTTGTAGCTCACGGCCAGCGAGGCCTGCGCGTCGCTCTGGTAGCCCAGGCGGCCCATGCGCAGCGAGGTGCCGTGCGGCATGAACATGCTGCCGTCGCCCAGCGGCTGCAGCTCGTGCGGGCGGCCCGCGACAAAGCTCGAACACAGCGCCGGCGAAGCACCGAACAAATACAGCAGCAGGAAGGCGTGGCGGCGGAAGTTGCGGATCAGCGCAAAGTACTGCTCGCTCGACACGTCGGGCAGCGACCAGTTGTAGTGAATGCCCGAGATGGTCTGCATGCGGCGGCCATAGCGGTGGCTCAGGCCCATGCGGTAGACGCTCTTGGCGCGACCCACGTTCGACGAGCCATAGCGGCCGATCGGAATGGTTTCGTCGGTCGGCAGGCCGCAGGGCATGCTCGACACCCAGAGGCGCTCGTCGCCCAGCTGGTCGAGCACGCGGTAGGTGAACTGGTGCACCCGGGTCAGCTCTTCGAGCGCCGATTCGACGCCCGCGTGCACGCCCGTGATGAGTTCGAGCTGCGATTCGCTGAAGTCGGTCGTGATGTGCGGATGCGTGAGCGCGGCGCCCAGCGCTAGCGGATGCGGCGTCAGCGCGAGCTTGCCGTCCGGCAGCGCGCGCAGGCTTTCCTTCTCGATCCCTCGGCGCATGCCCTGGAGGCGTGCGGCTGAGAGTGCACCCAACCTCTCCTGCAATCTGTTGCTCATATTGTTATCACCCATCAATCTTCTGAGGGGCTGGAAGGTAGCACGGGTGCGCGGGCACTGCTCGTGCAGGGAATCCCGGGGTTGGCTACCCTGTGATGCGCTACTTTTTTAATAGCAAACAACAGCAGCGGCATGGTCGTTGACCGGTTGTTCGGCGAACGCGATTCAGCCCTTGGCGCGGCCCGCCGACAGGTCGATCTCGTCCGACTGGTAGACGTGGATCTCCGGCGTGCCGTCGGCCATGGCCGCGAGCGCCTTGCCGAAGGCGCGCGAGGCATCGACGCGAAAGTGGGCCTGCAGCGTGGCCATGTCGCTCCAGCGCTCCACGAAGGTCAGGCGCAGCGGGTCTTGCACGTCGGTCGTGACTTCGTGCGAGATGCAGCCGGGCTCGGCGCGCGAGCGCAGCACGTGCTCCACGCTGATGGCCAGCATCGCCTGCAGGGTGTCGGGCTTGGCGAGGGCGTGTCCGATGACCAGGATCATTTCGTTGTCTCCTTTTCTCTCGTGGGCCTGCGCGAGGGGGCCTGTTCAGCCCAGCACGCGCAGCAGGAAGCGGTTCAGGTCGGCAATTTCTTCCATGCAGACCGAATGCGCCATCGTGTACTCGTGCCACTCGACGGTGTAACCCAATGCTGCGAGCGCATCGCGCGACTGGAGCGCCCTGGCAATGGGCACCATCGGGTCTTGCCGGCCGTGGCCGAGGAACACCGGCGTGTCGTGGTTGGCCGCATGGCGCTCGGCCGCGGTGCTGGCCGCCAGCGGCAACCAGCCCGACATGCCGACGATGCCCGCCAGGCGCTCGGTGTGGCGCAGGCCGGTCAGCAGCGCCATCGCGCAGCCCTGGGAAAAGCCCGCCACCACGATCCGGTCGGCGGCAATGCCTCGGGCCTTTTCGTTGGCGATCACCGCCTCGATGGTGGCCTGGGAGCGGCGCAGGCCGGCCGCGTCTTCCTGCACGTTGAAATCGGCCGCCGCGATGTCGAACCACGCCGGCATCTGGTAGCCGCCATTCAGCGTGACGGGGATCACCGGCGCATTGGGAAACACGAAGCGCACCGGGCCCACGCCCGACAGGTCGAGCTCATTGGCGATCGGCACGAAGTCGTTGCCGTCGGCGCCAAGGCCGTGCATCACGATCACCGTGGCGGTGGGGTTGGGGGCGGTTTCGATTTCGATGGGGGGACGGGACATGGTCGGGCAAAGGTATTCAAAGACGCGAATGGCCAGACCTTAGCGCATTCGGGCTGCCCCACCCAGGAAGGCCCCGAAACCACAAGCCCGCCGCGACGGCCATACCAAGGCCTTCGCCAGAGCACCGGCCGGCCGGTTCGGTCGTTGCCGAAAGTTACTCGGCCTTGATGCCGACCGCCTTCACGATCTGCGCGTAGCGCGCGTACTCGGCGTTCACCTGCGTCTGGAACTGGCGCTGCGGATGGCCGGTGGCCTCGATGCCCTGCAGCGCGAGTTCGGCGCGGGCGGCCGGCGCCTGAACGATGCGCCCGGCTTCGGCCGCGATGGCATCGAGCACCGGCTGCGGCGTGCGCGCCGGCGCGAACAGGCCGAACCACGTGCCCGAGCGGTAGCCCGCGTAGCTCTCGCCCACGGTCGGCACTTCGGGCAACAGGGCATGGCGCTTTTCGCCGCTGGTGCCCAATGCCACCAGCCGGCCGCTGCGGATGTGCGGCAACGCTGGGCCCACGGCAATGAACATCACGTCGACCTGCCCCGCGATCACGTCCTGCATGCCGAGCGGCCCGCCCCGGTACGGGATGTGGGTGACGTAGATGCCCGTCTTCTGCTTGAGCAGCTCCATGCTGAGCTGCTGCGGGCTGCCGTTGCCGGCCGAGGCGTAGTTCAGGTGGCCGGGATGCGCCTTGGCCGCGCGGACGAAGTCGGTCACGGTGCGAAAGCCCGTCTTCGGGTTGGCCACCAGCACGAAGTCGATCTGCCCGAGCGACACCACCGGCACGAGGTCGCGCCGCGCGTCGTAGGGCAAGCCGGCCTGGATGTTGGGAAGAATGGTGATCGGCCCGTCGGCGCCCACCAGCAGCGAATAGCCGTCGGGCTGCGCCTTGGCCAGCCCATCGGCCGCCAGGATGCCCGCCGCCCCGGCGCGGTTGTCGACCACCACCGGCTGCTTCCACTGCTCCGACAGGCGCTGCGCGAGGTAGCGCGCCAGCACGTCGGGCGAGCTGCCCGGCGTGTTGGCGACCGTGATGTGCACGGGCTTCGACGGATAGCTTCCCGCCTGCTGCTGTTGCTGCGCCTGCGCGCCCATGGCCAGCAAGGCACCGGCCCACAGTGCAAGGAAGGGTTTCAGCAGGGAATGGGCACGCATGGAAGGAAGACTCTCGGTTGCGGAAGGCAAAGCGCGCGATTCTGTCGCGCACCCGCCTCTGCGCAAACGACGTATTCGTCAGATGCTTAGCTGCATCCGGGCATATGCAGGCCCGTCAAACCGGCGGCGCGCGCAGCGCATCGAGTTCGCGATAGAAGGCATCGACCTGCTGCTGGGCCATCTCCCGCATCGCCATGTTGCGGCGCGCGCAACTCTCGGCGTCTTCCACCGCACCCGCCTCGCCGACCTTGCGCGAGGCGTCCTGAACGAACCGGCACATGGGATAGCGGCGCTCACCGAAGGCCTTCAGCACCTGCTCGCTGATACCGTCCGCCGCAAGCATTCCGGCGAGCACCACGGCATCTTCGACCGCCATCGCGCCGCCCTGCCCCATGAACGGCGTCGAGGCGTGCGCCGCATCGCCGATCAGCAGCACGCGGCCCGCGTGCCATGGCAAGGGCGCCTGCACTTCCTCGACCGCCGTGTAGAGCACTTCCGAATCCGCCGAGAGCTGATCGAGAAACTGCCGTGCCGGGCCACCGAATTCCGCGAACCGCTCGCGCATCAGCGCGGGCCATTGCGCCCGTGGATACCAGCGGTCGGCCGGTTCACTCACCGTGCCGAAGATGTAGAGCCTGTCGTCGCTGATCGGCATGATGCCCAGCCGCTTGCCGATGCCCATCATCATGATCTTCGCGTCCAGCGTGCGCGGGCGGTCGTGCACGCTGCGCCACACGCCGAAGCCGGTGTAGCGCGGCGCCACGGGTCCGGTCACGGCCTCGCGGACCTGCGAGCGGATGCCATCCGCGCCGATGATCAGGTCGAAGTGCTGCGTCGATCCGTCGGACAGCGTGACCTGTGCGTGATCGCTTCCGGCGGGCGAATGGATCTTCTCCACCGTCGTCGCCAGCCGGATTTCGACACCGAGCGCACCGAGCCGGCCAGCAAGGATGCGATGCATCTCCGCACGCTTGATGCCGAGGATCGGCACCGCGCCGCCGTGCGAGCGCGGATAGAACACATCGACGATCGGCGCGCCGTGGTGGTCGAGGTACACGTTGCGCCCGTCCGCGATGCCGAAACCCGCATCGAGGATCTGCGGCAGCACCCCGACGCTGCGCAACGCCTCCAGCCCGTTGCTGTAGATGAAGATGCCCGAGCTCTGGAAGCGCCACTCGGCCTGCTTCTCGATCAACGTGACGTGCATGCCCTTGTCGGCCAGCGCGATGGCCGCGGCACAACCCGCGATGCCGGCGCCGACGATCAGCACCCTGTTTGTAGTGGTCATGAACGGGCGCCTCAGAGTTGCGTGCGAACAGACCACAGCTCGGGAAAGAACCGGTGATCGACCACGCTGCGCAGCCACCCCACGCCGGCCGAGCCGCCCGTGCCCGGCTTGAAGCCGAGGATGCGCTCGACCGACACGAAGTGCCGCCAGCGGTATTGCGAGAACACGTCGGCAATGTCCATCAGCGCCTCGCCGAGCCGGTAGAGATCGTTCTCCGGCGTCGGGTCGCCGTACACCCACAGCCACGCGGCCTCGACGCCCGGGTTC
This sequence comes from Variovorax sp. VaC1, assembly GCF_043658315.1. Classification (NCBI taxonomy): domain Bacteria; kingdom Pseudomonadati; phylum Pseudomonadota; class Betaproteobacteria; order Burkholderiales; family Comamonadaceae; genus Variovorax; species Variovorax sp. VaC1. The sequence continues at coordinate 226,515 of NZ_JBIGLT010000006.1, forward strand.
ACCACATAGGGCGCCGACCAGTCGCGCGACAACGCCTCGGGCGGCACCGCGATGTCGCGGCGGTGCAGCAGCGCGAGCACGTCGTCGTACAGGCTCGGCGAGTTCAGCGCCTTTTCCATGTAGGGCCACACGTCGGGGTTGTTCGCATGCGCGCGTGCCAGCGGCACCGACTTGTTGCCCAGCACGAACTCCACATGCCGGTACATGTACGACTGCTGGCCCGAGGCAATGCCCAGCGTGTTGCGGAACTGGTTGAACTCGTGCGGCGTGATGGTCGAGAGCACGTCCCAGGTCTTGCCCAGAAACTCCAGCAGCGCGCGCACCCGCGGCACCAGCTGCAGCGCACCGGCCACGTCGTCGACGCGGATGCGCATCTGCATGTTCACCAGCTCGTAGTGCAGCGCCTTGAAGGTCAGTTCCTTGCAATGCGTGATGCACATGAAGACCATCTCGTCGTGGCCTTCGCTGCGCATGTGCTGGATGCTCAGCAGCAGGTCGTTGCGCTGGTGCTCCAGGTAAGGGTTGCTGCGGCCCTCGAACTGCAGCAGCGGCTCGCCGTCGGTGTTCTTCACCGTGGCTTCGCGCTGCTGGTTGTCGCCGGTCGCGATCGGCTTCACGAGGGAATTTTCGAGCGCCGGGTTGCGGACTTCGGGAATGACTCTTTGGCGTTGGATGGGCATGCGCCGATTGTTCGGTGCACCTGCAGGCGGCTCAACCTCCGGCACGCCGGATTTGGGCACCATTCGTCCGGCGCGACAGGCCGGGCCCGAATCAGCCGGACGCGGGCCCGCCGTGCTGGCGGGCGTAGGCGCTGGGCGTCATGCCGGTCCAGCGCTGGAAGGCGCGCGAGAACGCCTTTTCTGATGCATAGCCCACGGCCTCGGCCACCTGGTGCAGGCTCAGTTGCCGGTTCTTGAGCTTCTCGGCCGCCAGCGTCATGCGCCAGGAGCCCAGGTAATGCATGGGCGTCACGCCCACCAGCGCACGGAAGCGCTCGCTGAAGATGGTGCGCGAAAGGTAGCTGGCCTGCGCCAGCGTCGCCACCGACCACGGATGCCCCGGCCGCTCGTGCATCAGCGACATCGCGCGGGCGATGCTCTCGTCGTCCAGCCCGCGCAGCCGGCCGGTCTGCTGCGCCTGCCGATCCTGGGGCTGGGCATAGAGGTGCTCGCAGAGGATGTGCACCAGCAGCAGGTCGGCCATGCGCGCCGCCGACAGTTGCCAGCCCGGCCGCTGCGCAATGGTCGCGTTCACCAGGGACTCCATGGTCTGCGCGAGCGATGCGGTGGTGGCAATCTGCGCCTGCCGCAGCACGATCAGCGGCGGCAGGCTGCCGATGATGGAGCCCAGGCCTTCCGCCGGCATCCAGAGGTGCAGCGAGAACAGCTCGGTCGCCGGGCCACCGCCGCCATGCGAAAACACGATCGGGTGGTCGCCGTGCCGGCCGACCAAATGGGCCGCGATCAGGTCGCGAAAGGGTTCGGCTTCAAGCCCCGGCGCGGACGACACCGTGTGGGCGCTGCCCTGCGGCAGCATCGCGATGTCGTGCGGCGCAATGACCACCGGCTCGGCACCGTCCACCGCGATCCAGTACGGCGCGCCGGTGCACATGCGGATCAGCGGGCCATCGACCCCGGTCGAGTGCAGCGCCCAGGGAGCGGTCAGCGAAAAGCGGGCCGTGACCGCCCGCTCGGACTTGTACGTCGCAAGCACGTGGCTGAGTACGTCGCCGCCCCGCTCTGTGTCCATGCTGTCCGTGCCGCCCGGTGATCTCGATGCGGGCGATTATCTGGCATGGCAGGCGGGCGATTTTTCGCGGATTTGCACAACAGGCCCGGGGATGCAACACAATGTCGTTTCGCATGAAGACCACGAACCCGCACCCGAAGCCCCCGCTCGCCGCCGCTGCATTCGACAGCGAATCCCTGTTGCGCGACAGCGGCCTGCGCGTGACACGCGCCGCCCAGACGGTGCTCGAACTGCTCGAACACAACTCCCAGCCCCTGACGCACGAGGAAGTGGCCGCCGCCTACACCGCCGCCGCCGGCGAGGCGCCCGACCGGGTGACCATCTACCGCGTGCTCGACCGGCTGGTCGAAGCCGGCCTGTGCGACCGCCGCGTGGGCCTCGACCGGGTCAACCGCTTCTCTCGCCACGTGGAAGCCGCCTCGGGCAACACCTTCGAATGCGACCAGTGCCACAAGGTGCTGGCGCTGCCTTCGGACCCCGAACTGCCCAAGGTGATGGGCCGGCTGGGGAAGGCGCTGCGCAAGCAGGGCATCGACACCCGTCACACGGCGCTGACGCTGCACGGCACCTGCGGCGACTGCGCCCGATAGGCACTCGGGCCCTCGGGCTTCGCGCACAGGTAGCGGCCTATGCGTTCCAGGACGGGAAGGGGTCCGAAAAGTTCTGCCACCACGAAGCTCCGAAGCGCATTTCGTTTTCAGTGAGCAGGCAGGCATCGAATTTCGCGCGAAGGTCGGCTTCGTCCATGCCGATGCCGATCAGCACCAGCTCCTGCCGGGCGTCGCCGGTGGCCGGGTCCCAGTTCTTGCGGATCATCTCGAGCGCCTCGGGGTCGGTCGGCCAGTGTTCGCGCGGCACCGCCGCCCACCAGAAGCCCGCCGCGCCATAACGGCAGGCGCCACCGGCCTGCGACCATGAGCCCGCCCGCGTGGCGCGGCTGGCAAGCCAGAAGAAGCCCTTGGAGCGCACCACGCCCTCCCATTCGGTTTGCACCAGCTTCCAGAAGCGCGTCGGGTGGAACGGCAGCCGCGAGCGGTAGACAAAGCTGCGGATGCCGTAGGTTTCGCTCTCGGGTGCGTGCTCGCCGCGCATTTCGGCCAGCCAGCCCGGCGCCTGCTCGGCCTGCTCGAAATCGAACAGGCCGGTGTCGAGCACGCGGTCGAGCGCCACGCGGCCGAACTCCGACACCTCGATGCGGGCACGCGGGTTCAGGCTGTGCAGGATCGCCATCAGGCGCTCGCGCTCTTCGAGCGTCACCAGGTCGGTCTTGTTGACCACCAGCACGTCGCAGAACTCGACCTGCTCGATCAAGAGGTCGACTACCGTGCGCGTGTCCTCGTCGCCGAGCGACTGGCCGCGTGCCCCCAGGCTGTCGGCCGAGCCGTAGTCGCGCAGGAAATTGAAGGCGTCGACCACCGTCACCATGGTGTCGAGCCGGGCCACGTCGGCCAGGCTCTTGCCGTCTTCACCGGCGAAGGTGAAGGTCTCGGCCACCGGAAGCGGCTCCGAAATGCCGGTGGACTCGATCACCAACTGGTCGAAGCGCCCTTCCTTGGCGAGCCGCCCGACCTCGATCAGCAGGTCTTCGCGCAAGGTACAGCAGATGCAGCCGTTGCTCATCTCGACCAGCTTCTCGTCGGTGCGCGACAGCTCGGCGCCACCGTCGCGCACCAGCGCGGCGTCGATGTTGACCTCGCTCATGTCGTTGACGATCACCGCCACGCGGCGCCCCTCCCGGTTGTGGAGGATGTGGTTCAGCAGCGTGGTCTTGCCGGCGCCGAGAAAACCGGACAGCACTGTAACGGGGAGACGGGCGGTCATCGTGGCGAACTCCATATATGCAACAGTATTGCATTATATGAATCATCGCAACCATGTTGCATTTCAGTCCGAACAACCGGCCCGGATCTCCCCTTTTCAGCCTCAGGCGGCCCGCGCAATCGCCTTCACGGAAATGTCGGGCTTGCGCTTGCAGCCCAGCGTCTTTTCGATCACGTACTCCACGCCCTTCCAGAAATTGATTTCTTCCAGCAACGGGTTGAGAAAGTTGGTGATCGAGCAGTAGTGCGAGTTCTTCTGCCCCGCGTGGTGCTGCGCATGGTGGCGCTGCGTCTGCAGCAGCCTGAGTTTTTGCAGCATCGTGATCAACCGGCCGTTTTCGTGCGGCGCGCGGTGCGCCCACTTGTGGACCTGGTTCGCATTGATGCTCACTGCCGTGAAGAGCCACACCTTCCAGGTCAGCGCCTTGAGCCACCAGGCCCCCATCAGCACCAGCGCACCGGTGAGCACCAGGTCCCACGAACTGGCCCACCAGCCGCGCAGCACGAAGGCCCGGGGCCGCACGTGGTGCTCGATGTTGGCCTCGCCGATCCATTTGCCCACCACGGGCGTTTCCTTGCGGACGTAGGCGTCTTCCGCCCAATGCACGAGACCACTGATGAAGTCGGCCAGAAGAACCACACCGACGAACTGGAACACAAGATCTCTCATACAAGCGACGCGGGAGCGTCATGGACTTTCCGGAGTTGAACACGCATGCCCTGGAGCGGGTTCGCACAAGGGCGAGGGCATTGTTTCCGGGCCGCGGGTTTTCGCGGTGTCGTGCTTGCGCAGTATCTTTCCGTGATGCCTGATGTGCCTTGCGGCGCTACTTCGGCGCGCGCGACGGCGCACTGCGGCTCATCTGCCGCACCTACAGCGCGACCTGCGCCATCTTCTGCAGATAGTGCGCCAGCGGCGGCGTCACCCTGCCCTTCACCTTGGCCAGGTCGTCGTAGCGGCGCACGCGCAGCGACTCTTCGGCGAACGGCAGGCGCATGAAAGCCTCGGCTTCTTCCTGCGTATGGCGCCCGCCCTGCAGCTCGAGGCTGTGTTGCGAAGCCGGCGACAGCGTGGCCAAGTAACCCGCATCGAGCGTGCACAGGCAGCGCTTCGCATCCACATGCAGGCGGATCGGCGCCAGCACGCCGGGCGGAAACACCCCGTGCAGGAAAGGCAGCGCGATGTACTGGTGCAGGTCGTCGCGCGCCCGTGGCGTCGCGGTTTCTTCCTGCGCGTTCTCGGGCGCGAGCAGATGGCCGAGGTCGTGCAGCAGCGCCGCCACCACGGTCTCGGTGCTCTCGCCCGCTTCTTCCGCCAGCGCCGCGCACTGCAGCGCGTGGTCGAGCTGGCTCACGGCTTCGCGGCCGTATTGCTGCTGGCCAGGTCCGGCCAGCAGCTGTGCGATGTCATTGAGGGTCAGAGCCATGCCGCGCGCCTAGACCAGCACCTTGCGGATGCGCGCCGACACCAGGTCGATGGCGCTCACGCTCACCACGATGATGATCATCACCGCGCAGGTTTCGGCGTACTGGAAGCCGCGAATGATCTCCCACAGCACCACGCCTATGCCGCCCGCGCCCACCATGCCCACCACCGACGCCGAGCGCACGTTCGACTCGAAACGGTACAGCGCATACGAGATCCACAGCGGCATCACCTGCGGCAGCACGCCGTACACGATCTCGTGCAGCGCGCTCGCGCCAGTGGAGCGGATGCCCTCGACCGGCTGCGGATCGATCGCCTCCACCGCTTCGGCAAAGAGCTTGGCCAGCACGCCCGTCGTGTGCACCCAGAGCGCCAGCACGCCGGCGAAGGGCCCCAGGCCCACGGCCACCACGAACAGCATCGCGAACACCATCTCGTTGATGGCCCGGCAGCTGTCCATCAGCCGGCGCATCGGCTGGTAGACCCACCACGGCACGATGTTGGCCGAGGCCAACAACGCCAGCGGCACCGCCGTCAGCACCGCCAGCGCCGTGCCCCACAGCGCGATCTGCAGCGTGACCACCATCTCCTGCAGGTACATGCGCCACTGCGTGAAGTTGGGCGGAAAGAACTCGGCGGCGTAGGTCGCCATGTTGCCGCTGTCCCGGATCAGGTCGAGCGGCCGCATGTCGGCCCCCTTCCACGAGGCGAGCAGCAGCACCAGCAGCACCGCCCACGAAAGCTGCCACGCCAGGTTGCGCTTGGGAACCGCGGTGGCAAGCGGCGGGCGGGTCATCGGAATCGCCGAGGGCATGGCGTTCGGTCGGTGGTGCTGCTGCGGCGTGCGCTCAGTTCAGCGCGGCCAGCTTCTTGTCGATGTCGGCCAGGCGCGTCTTCTTGTCGGCGTCGCTCAGCACGGTGTCTGCTTCGATCTTGGTGCGCTGGCCGAACAGGTCGAGCTGGCGAATCGGCACCAGTTGCTTGTCGCTCGACTCCTTGAAGCCCGAGAGCTTGGAGATCTTCATGACGATCTCTTTCTCGCGCGCATCGGTCTTGGCGTAGTTGAAAAAGAAGTTCTTCAGCTTCGTCTTGGTGGCTTCGGGCAGGTCCTTGCGCATGACCAGCGGGTCGAGCGGGATCAGCGGCGAGGTCCAGACGATCTTGATGTCCTTGAACTTCTCCGGAAAGCGCTCCTTGACCTTCTCCAGGTTCTCGCTGTTGTTGGTCGCCACGTCGACCTGCTTGTTGGCCACTGCCAGCGCGTTGGTTTCGTGGTTGGCGCTGCGCGTGACCTTGAACGCGGTCTTGGCATCGACCTTGTTCTGCGCAAAGACGTAGAAGCCGGGCACGAGGTAGCCCGAGGTGGAGTTCGGGTCGCCGTTGCCGAAGCTCAGGCTCTTGGCGTTCTTCAGCACGTCGTCGAGTGTGTTGAGCGGGCTTTCGCGGTTGACGATCAGGTGCGAGTAGTAGCCCTGCGTGCCGTCGGCATTGACCATCTGCGCAAACACTTCGCCGCTGGCGCGGTCCACGGCTTCCATGGCCGACTTGTTGCCGAACCAGCCGAGCTGCACCTTATTGAAGCGCATGGCTTCGATGATGCCGGCGTAGTCGGGTGCAAAGAAGGCCGTGACCTTCAGGCCGGTCTGCCGGCTCATGTCGTCGATCAGCGGCTGCCAGTCGCCCTTGAGGTTCTGCGTCGCCTCTGTCGAGATGATGCCGAAGTTGATGTCCTGCGCGAACGCGCCGACCATGCCCAGGCCGAGGACCATGGCTGCGCAGAGTTTCTTGATCATGGATGACTCCAAAAAGGGGAAGGAAAAAAGAGGAAGGAAACGTCGTAAAGACGCGTGCGGTTCAGGCGGCCTTTGCCGGGCGCGTCGCCCAGGACACCACGGCGGGCTGCGGCAGCACGTGCACGCTCGCGCCCTCAGCTGCAACAGGCCCCGTCGGCCCCGCCGGCCGCAGAAGCTCTTCGGCCTGCACGCCATACAGCGCATGCAGCAGCTCAGGCGTGAGCGCGGACGAAGGCCCGTCGAACACCACCTGGCCCTGGTTCAGCGCCACCACGCGCGGGCAGTACTTCATGGCGATGTCGACCTGGTGCAGCGACACGACCACGGTGCAGCCGTCTTCGCGATTGATGCGCGCCAGGATCTCCATGACCTTGCGCGACGATTCCGGGTCCAGCGATGCGATCGGCTCGTCGGCCAGCACCACCTTGGCGCCCTGCACCAGCGTGCGCGCGATGGCGGCGCGCTGCTGCTGGCCGCCCGACAGCGTGGACGCGCGCTGCGCATGGCAATCGGCAATGCCCACGCGCGCCAGCGCATCGAGGGCCAGTGCGCGCTCCTGCGCATTGAAGATCCGCATCCAGCTGCGCCACCACGGCATGCGGTGCAGCGAGCCCACCAGCACATTGACCAGCACCGGCAGCCGCGCGACGAGATTGAACTGCTGGAACACGAAGCCGACCTGCGAGCGCACCTGGCGGATGTCGCGGTGGATGCGGCCGCCCTGCTGCACGCAACGCCCGTCGATTTCCACCAGCGACTGCGTCGCGCCATCGGCCGCCACCAGCCCCGCGATGTGCCGCAGCAGCGTCGACTTGCCCGAGCCCGAGGCGCCGATCAGCGCCACCATCTCGCCGCGCGCCACGTCGAGGTTGATGTCGCGCAATGCATGCCGCCCGTTGGCGAAGTGCTTGTTGAGCTGGCGGATGTGAAGGAGAGTGTTCATGTGGCTGGGCCTCAAGTCGTCTAGACAAATGCAGTCTCGCCAACCGGTATGACGCGGCGGCGACACTTCCGCGACGCCCGCATGTCACGCGGATTTCAGATCAGATGACGCGACGCCCCTCGCGCCACACGCCGCGCACCAGCGGATGCCGCGCGCCATCGGACAAGGTGCACATGCGCACCTGCACCAGGTCCGCGCGCAGGCCGGGCGCGAGCGCGCCGCGGTCGTGGAGCCGCGCGGCGCGTGCCGGCGTGCGCGTCACCATGGTCACGGCCTGCGGCAGCGTGGCGAGCCCGTCGTCCACCAGCCGCATCGCCGCGCCCAGCAGGCTGCTCGGCACGTAGTCGGATGAGAGGATGTCGAGCAGCCCGTCGCGCGCCAGGTCGGCCGCCGCCACGTTGCCCGAATGCGAGCCGCCGCGCATCACGTTCGGCCCGCCCATCACATTCGCCAGGCCGTGGGCACGCGCCGCGCGCGCGGCCGCCATCGTGGTCGGAAACTCCGACATGCTCGCGCCCTCGGCGTGGGCCTGCTCCACATGCGCCACCGTGGTGTCGTCGTGGCTTGCGAGCGCAATGCCATGCGTGCGGCAGTAGTCGACGAAGTGCCGGCGATGCGGCTGCGCGTACTCGGTCTGCAGCCTGCCCGACTCGGCCACGCGCAGCTCGAACTTGCTGTCGCTCCAGCCCTTCTTGCCGGTGTAGTAGACGCGCGCCAGCTCGATGTTCTCCCACTGCCGCTGGCCCGGCGTGTGGTCCATCAGCGAGATCAGCGACACGCGTGCGTGCCCGCGAAAGGGCTCGAACAGCTCGATGGTGTTGGGCGCGGGCAGCTCGCAGCGCACGTGCAGGTGATGGTCGGCGCGCAGCACGTCCTGCGCGGCGCAGGCGTCGAGCATCGACAGCGTCGAGCCCCAGGTGCTGCCGCGCAGGCTCTCGGGGTCGGCCTCGCCCACGCCGAGCGCATCGAACACCGTGGTGATGCCTGCGGCGGCCACTTCGGCGTCGTGCGCCAGCAGCGCGGGCAACGGGTTCCAGTGCACCTTGGGCCGTGGCATCAGGTGGCGCTCGAAGTTGTCGGTGTGGATCTCCACCAGGCCGGGCAGCAGGTAGTCGCCGTCCAGGTCGATCGTGCCTTCGGCGCTCGGGCCACCGTGAATGGCGTCGATGCGGCCACCAACCACCGACAGCGACCCCGACACCACCTCGCTCGGCAGCACCATGCGTGCGTTCGAGAACACCATGCCCGCGCTCATGACTGGCTCCTGAATTCGCCGACGTTGACGCGGCGCGTGGCCACCGCCGCGCCCACCTCGGCATCGTGAAAGATCCCGACCGTGGCGGCGCCGCGCGCCGTGGCCTCGCGGATCAGCGCGATGACCGTGTCGGTGTTGGCCGCGTCCAGCGATGCGGTGGGTTCGTCCAGCAACAGCAGCGGCTTCGGCTTGATCATGTTGCGGGCGATGTTGATGCGCTGCTGCTCGCCGCCCGAAAAGGTGGCGGGCGGCAGGTGCCACAGGCGCTCGGGGATGCGCAGGCGCGTGAGCCAGCGGCGCGCCTCTTCGCGCGCGGCCTCGATGCCGGCGGGGTCGTCACCGGCGTCTTCGGCCAGCGGCTCGGCCACCACGTCGAGCGCCGGCACGCGCGGAATCACGCGCAGGAACTGGCTCACGTAGCCGAGGGTGTCGCGGCGCAGGCGCACCAGCTCGCGCGGCGTGACCTGCGTCACGTCGACCGGGCCGTCTTGCGACTGCACGGTGATGCGGCCTTCGCTCGCGCGGTAGTTGGCGTAGATGAGCTTGAGCAGCGTGCTCTTGCCCAGGCCCGAGGCACCGTCGAGCACCACGCATTCGCCGGCGGACACGCTCAGCTCGACCTGATCGAACACCGACAGCTCGAGCTGGTTCTGGTGGTGCAGCGTGAAGCGCTTGGCCACGCCCTGGATGCAAAGCAAAGGGGTCGTCATGGGGTCAGTACCGAAGAAACGAGCAGTTGGGTGTAGGCGTGCTGCGGGTCGTCCAGCACCTGGTCGGTAAGGCCCGACTCGACCACGCGGCCGTGCTGCATCACGACCATGCGGTGCGCGAGCAGCCGCGCCACGGCCAGGTCGTGCGTGACCACGATGGCGGCCAGCTGCATCTCCCGCGTGAGCTGGCGCAGCAGGTCGAGCAGGCGCGCCTGCACCGACACGTCGAGGCCCGAGGTGGGCTCGTCCATGAACATCAGGCGCGGCTGCGTCACGAGGTTGCGCGCGATCTGCAGGCGCTGGCGCATGCCGCCCGAGAAGGTGCGGGGCGCGTCGTCGATGCGCTGCGGATCGATCTCCACGCGCTGCAGCCATTCGGCGGCGGCGGCGCGCAGGCGGCCGTAGTGGCGCTCGCCCAGGCCCATGAGCCGTTCGCCGACGTTGGCACCGGCCGACACGTCCATGCGCAGGCCATCGGCCGGGTTCTGGTGCACGAAGCCCCAGTCGGTGCGGGCCAGCAGGCGCTGCTGGGCCTCGGTCATCGCGAAGACGTCCTGCAGCCCGCCGCCGCGCACCTGGAACTCGACGCTGCCCGCATCGGGCTTGTCGCGTGCGGCAATCGCGTTGAGCAAGGTCGACTTGCCGGAGCCCGACTCGCCGACCACCGCCAGCACCTCGCCGGGCCAGAGATCGAAAGACGCGTCGTGCAGCGCCACGCGGTCGCCGTAGCGCTTGCCGATGCCGCGCACGCGCAGCAGGGGAGGATGGGAAAGTGCGGCGTTCATGCGGGGACCTGTTGTTCTTCAGGCGCGGCCTGTTCGGTCGATGCCTGCTGGCGCGACTGGCAGTAGTCGGAGTCCGAGCACACATGCATGCGCGAGCCCCGGTCGTCGGTGATGATTTCGTCGAGAAAGCTGTCGGTCGCGCCGCACAGCGCGCAGGGTTCGTCCCAGCGCTGCACCTCGAACGGGTGGTCTTCGAAGCCGAGGCTTTCGACCGGCGTGTACGGCGGCAGCGCGTAGATGCGCTTTTCGCGGCCGGCGCCGAAGAGCTGCAGCGCGGGGTTCATGTGCAGCTTGGGGTTGTCGAACTTCGGGATCGGCGACGGCGACATCACATAGCGGCCGTTGACCAGCACCGGGTAGTCGTAGGTGGTGGCGATGTGGCCGTAGCGCGCGATGTCCTCGTACAGCTTCACGTGCATCAGGCCGTACTCGGCCAGCGCGTGCAGCGTGCGCGTGGTGGTCTCGCGCGGCTCCAGGCGCTGCATCGGCTCGGGCACCGGCACCTGGTAGACCAGCACCTGCCCTTCGGCCAGCGGCGTTTCGGGGATGCGGTGGCGCGTCTGGATCAGGGTGGCATCGGTGGTGCGCGTGGTGGTTTCCACGCCCGTGGTGCGCTGGAAGAAGCGGCGGATGTTGACCGCGTTGACGGTGTCGTCCGAGCCCTGGTCGATGACCTTGAGCACGTCCTTCGGCCCGATCACGGCGGCCGTGACCTGGATGCCGCCGGTGCCCCAGCCATAGGGCAACGGCATCTCGCGCGAACCGAAGGGCACCTGGTAGCCGGGAATGGCCACCGCCTTCAGGATGGCGCGGCGGATCATGCGCTTGGTGCGCTCGTCGAGGTAGGCAAAGTTGTAGCTGATGGCGGTGGTCATGGCTGTTCTCCCGTGGCTTCCTCGTTCTTGCCGGAGGTCGCGCGCATCTTTCGCACCAGTTCGAGTTCGGACTGGAAGTCGACGTAGTGCGGCAGCTTCAGGTGCTGCACGAAGCCCGAGGCTTCGAGGCTGTCGCTGTGCGAGAGCACGAACTCCTGCATCTGCGCGGGCGCTTCAACCGGCTCGCCCAGTTCTTCGGCACGCAGCGCGCGGTCGACCAGGCTCATCGCCATGGCCTTGCGTTCGCTGTGCCCGAAGGCCAGGCCGTAGCCGCGCGTGAACTGCGGCGGCTCGGTCTTGCTGCCGGCGAACTGGTTCACCATTTCGCATTCGGTGAGCTCCATGTCGCCGATGGAGATGGTGAAGGGCAGCTCTTCGGGCGCCAGTTCCAGCTCGACGGTGCCCACGCGGATCTCGCCGACGAAGGGATGGCTGTGCGAGTAGCCGCGCTGCGTCGAATAGGCCATGGCCAGCAGAAAGCCTTCGTCGCCACGCACCAGGTTCTGCAGGCGCGTGGCGCGGTCGGCCGGAAAACGCAGCGGCGTGCGCGTGAGGTCCACGGGTGCCGGGTCGCCGGGCGGCACCTCGTGGGTTTCGATCAGGCCTTCGTGGTTCAGCAGGTCGACCACGCGCGGCGTGACGGTGGGTGCGGCCGCGCCTTCGCGCGCTTCGGCCTGCTGCGACGGCTGGGCATTCGCCAGCAGCGTGAAGTCGAGCAGGCGCTGCGTGTAGTCGTAGGTCGCGCCCAGCACCTGCCCGCCCGGCAGGTCCTTGAAGGTGGCAGAGATGCGGCGGTCGAGCTGCATGCGCGCGGTGTCGAGCGCAACGCTGGTGCCCAGGCGCGGCAGCGTGGCGCGGTAGGCGCGCAGCAGGAAGATGGCTTCGACCATGTCGCCCGACGCCTGCTTGATGGCAAGCGCGGCCAGCTCGGGGTCGTACACCGAGCCTTCGGTCATCACGCGATCGACCGCGAGCTTGAGCTGCCCGCGGATCTGCGACACCGACAGCTCGGGCGTGCCCGCGTCGCCGCGGCGTTGTTCGGCCAGCAGTTCGTAGCTGCTGAGGATGGCGGCTTCACCGCCCTTGACGGCAACGTACATCTCAAGCCCCCTGTTCTTCGACGTGCGCTTCGATGCGCGTGGTGCGCGGCAAGCCGACGATCTGCTGCGGCGCGGCCAGGAACAGGTCGATGCCGCGTGGGAAACCGGCGTGGTTGGCCGCCCATTGCGCGGTGAAGTCGGAGGCGCCGGGATGCGGCAAACCATCGACCTCGATCCGCGTGCTGTGCTGGATGCCGGGGCCGCGCAGCGTCCACCCGGCCGTGCCGCCTTCGGTCAATGCGGCCACGTCGAGCACGCAAGTGGCCGACTGGTCGGGGTAGGCGTCGCTGCCATGGGCGAAGCTGCCGAGCGGCGGGCATGCATCGCCCTGTGCAACCCATGCGAACTGCGCGTTCTCCGGCGCGTCGACCAGCACGCAGCCGGTGTGAAAGCGCAGCCAGGCAGCGGCATCGCTGCCCGCCAGCGAAGGCGAAAGCCAGAGCGTGCAATCGGGATCGAGCAGCGCCAGCAGCAGCGCGGCGGATGCGGCATGGCCACGCGACGGCGTCTGCGCGTCGTGCGGCAGCGCGATCACGCGGCCGGGGTGCGACAGCGCCTGCAGCGCCGCGCGAAACACCGACTGGCTGCCCAGTGCCGCATCGGAAAAGCCGGCGCCGAGTTTCGACAGATCGTGCGCGTTCATTCGTCGCCCTCCTCTTCATCGGCGCCACCGGCTTCGCGTGCAACGGTGAAGAACTCGACCCTGCTGCTCTGCGCACGGGCGTGGCCCTTGGCACGCTGCAGCGCGAGGTGGCGGCGCACCGGCACCAGCAGTTGCGTGTTCAGCGTGGCCTGCTGCGCCGGGTCTTGCAGCAGTGCATCGGCCACGGCCGCCAGTTGTGCGTGGCGGTGCGAGCGGCCCAGCACGTAGGCAACGCCGACGGCATCGCTCACATCGCCCAGACGCAATGCGCAACGCGTGACCGTGACCTCGCCCACGTTGAATCGCTCGCCCGTGCCGCCGGCGCGGCCCTGCACCATCACCAGCCCCGTTTCGGGCGGGCGCAGCCAATGCGGCGCACGCTGCGCATGCGCGCCCAGCGCGGGTTCGAGCATGTCGAGCGGTGCCCGCGCCAGCGTCGCCATCCACTGCGCACGGTCGAGCGGGCGCTCTGCGGGTTCCGTGTCAAAAGCATGAAACATGAAAGTGATATTCTGAAAGTTGTATAGACAAATTGAACAACCGGCGCGAGCTTAGAGAGCGCACAAGACGACTTCATGACAAGCACAACAAGTTCTCCCGCATCGCTTCCCGCACGCTCCGAACGCCCGGCGCGCGACAGTTTCTGGACCCGCATCGCCGCCGATCTCGCCGACGCCATCGCGCGCGGCGTCTATCCGCCGGGGCAGCGCCTGCCCTCCGAACACGCGCTGGCCGAGCAGTTCGGCGTCAATCGCCACACCATCCGGCGCTCGCTGGCCGACCTCATCAGCCAGGGCCTGTTGCGCGCGACGCAAGGCAGCGGCACCTACGTCGAGGAGTTCGCGGTCGACATCGCACTGGGCAAGCGCCCGCGCCACCATCAGCGGCTGGCGCAGGCGGGGTTGCGCGGTGCGCTGCATGTGGTGGCATCGAGCACCGTGCGCGCCACTGCCGCACAGGCCCGCGCACTCGGCGTGCCGGCGCGCAGCACACTGCTGTGCCTGAACGTGATCGGTGACGCCGAAGGCCAGCCGCTGCACTTCAGCGAGCGCTTCTTTCCGCTGCCGCGCTTTGCAGGGCTGGAGGCCGTGGTGCGCGAGACCGGCTCCATCACCGCCGGCTTCGCGGCCCACGGCGTGGACGACTACACGCGGCGCGAAAGCCGCATCACCGCGCAGATGCCCGAGTCGCCGGTGGCCGCGCAATTGCGACAGCCGGTCGGCCGGCCGGTGCTCTTCGTCGAGAGCGTGAACGTGGACACGGCCGATGTGCCGATCGAATACGCGCGCACCTGGTTCGCCGGCGACCGCACCACGCTGACGGTGAAACACGATGACTGAGCGCCACGCCCACTCGCTTCCACTGCATCGCAAGGCACACCGCTACGCCGCGTACTTCGCGCCCGCCATCGACAGCGCGTGGTGGAAGGCCGGCAGCGACTGGCTCGGCCGCTGCGCGGCCAGCGGCGAAGCAAGGCCGCAGCCGGTCTTCGACAGACTGCCGGTCGACCTGCAACGCAAGGCGACGGCCGCGCCACGGCGCTACGGATGGCACGCCACGCTCACGGCGCCCTTCACACCGTGGCCGCACATCGAGGAAGCGACTTTGCGCGACGGACTGCAAACGCTCTGCCAGGCCTGGGAGCCGTTCACCATGCCTGCGCTCGAAGTCGCGCTGCTCGACGACTTCCTGGCACTGGTGCCCGCGCGGCCGAGCCCCGCGCTGCAGGCGGTGGCCGGTGCCTGCGTGACGGGGCTGCATGCCTTTGCCGAACCGCTGTCGCCCAGCGAACTGCAGCGCCGCCGCGCGGCCGGCCTCACACCCGAAGAAGACGCGCTGCTGGTGCGATGGGGCTACCCCTTCGTGCTGGAGCGCTTCCGCTTTCACATGTCGCTGACGGGCGCGCTGCGCGACACCGAGCCCGCCATGGTCGACGCCCTGCGCGCGGCGGCGCGGCGGCATTTCGCACCGCTGCTGGCGTCGCCGCCCTTGCGCTTCGAAGCCGTCAGCCTCTTCGCCGAACCCACGCCAGGCGCCGACTTCATGTGCCTGGCGCAGATGGAGCTGGGCCGGTGACCGGGCGGCTCGTGTACGTCGCCGGCCCCTCGGGCGCGGGCAAGGACAGCCTGCTCGCGTGGCTCAAGGCGCAACTGGCACCCGACGCTCCGGTCGCCTTTGCACGCCGCACGATCACGCGCGCCGCCACGGCCGATGGCGAGCAGCACGACAGCGTCGACATGCGCGGCTTTCTGCACCTGCGCGAAGCCGGCGCCTTCGGGCTCGACTGGGCGGCCAATGGCCTGTGCTACGGCGTGCGCCATGCCGAGCTGCCACCGCGACGCGGCAGCGAGGTCGTGATCGTCAACGGGTCGCGCGCCTACCTGCCCGAAGCGGCGCGGCGCTATCCGGACATGACGGTGGTCCACGTCACGGCCAGTGTCCAGACCCTGCGGCAGCGCCTCATGGCCAGAGGGCGCGAGTCGGCGGAGATGGTCGAAGCGCGGGTGCAGCGGGCGCTCGATTTCCGGATGCCGCCAGGCCTGGCCAGCATCGAGATCCACAACGACCGTGCGCTGGCCGAGGCCGGCGCGCAGCTCGCGCACGCGCTCCAGTTGACCGCCTTTGCATGAGGCGCGGCTGCCGCGCCTACATCTCGAACGCTTCGACCTGCCGCCCGTCGATGTCGGTGAAGCCGTATTCCCGTGCGAGGTCGGCCACGCGCAGCACCTCGCCGCTCTTGGCCATCACCTCTGGATCACCCGCCAGCGCGGCGATCGCGCGCCCCAGGTAGCGCGGCGATTCCGTGCGCGCCAGCGGCGGGTGCTCGTGCCAGTGCGCCTCGTCGGTCTTGTAGGCGGCCAGCACGAATTCGGTACGCATCCAGCCCGGCGACACGGCGATGGACGCGACGTTGTGCGGCCGC
The DNA here is from genome assembly GCF_043658315.1 of Variovorax sp. VaC1. Taxonomy (NCBI): domain Bacteria; kingdom Pseudomonadati; phylum Pseudomonadota; class Betaproteobacteria; order Burkholderiales; family Comamonadaceae; genus Variovorax; species Variovorax sp. VaC1. The sequence goes on from NZ_JBIGLT010000006.1 coordinate 242,537, forward strand.
AGGTCTTGCGCCATGCCGAAGGCCAGGCGGGTCATCGAGGCCTTGGCAAGGTCGTAGAAGAGGCTGCCGCGCAGGTAGTGGCCACGGTTCCAGAAGGTGGTGGTGAGCACCAGCCCCTTCTTCTGGCGCACCATCAGCGGCGCGGCGCAACGGCTGGCCACGAGGTGGTTGCGCACGCCACGGTCGAACATCGAATCCCAGTTCGACAGCGGGTGCTCCCAGAACGGCGCCTCGAACACGCCGTTGAAGGTCTCGTGGCCGCCCCATGCGTTGTTGACCAGCAGGTCGAGCCGGCCCGCTTCTTTCTCCACGCGGGCGAAGAGTGCCGCCACGTCTTCTTCGCGCGTGTGGTCGCATCGCACGGCGATGCCGCGGCCTCCCATGCGGGTGACTTCGTCGGCCGTGTCGTCGATGCTGCCGGGCACGGCCTGCATGTCTGACAGGGCCAGCAGCTGCCCGTAGGTGGCCGCGGGTTGTTCGCGCGTGCTGCGCCCGGTGACGTACACGGTGGCGCCGGCGGCGCCCAATTCAAGCGCAATGCCGCGCCCTGCCCCACGGCTTGCACCGGTCACCACGGCCACGCAGTCTTTCAATGGGCGGTTGGCGCTTTCTGTCTTCATGTCGGGTTGCTCCTTCGATCTGCTTCGATCTGCCTGCTTGAGAGCCGGCGAAGATAGTCCGCCCTCAGGCCGCCGTCTTGGAAGAACCCGAAACCGCATGCCCCATGAACTCGGTCGGCGTGACACCGCAGAGCGCCCGGAATTCGTTCACCAGATGCGACTGGTCGTAGAAGCCTCCATCGACCGCCACGTCCGCCCAGGCGGGCGAAGGCTGCAGGCGCAATGCGCGCAGGCAGGCATGCAGCCTTGCGAGCCGGCTCCATGCGCGCGGCGACAGGCCCACGTGGGCGTGAAAGAGCTGCTGCAGGCGCCGCTCGCCCACGCCGACAGCGGCAGCCACGTCGCGCACGGACTTGCGCCCGCCCGATGCGGCGATGAGCCGTGCCGCATGCATCGCGGTGGCAGCGGAGCCGCGCGCGACATCGCCGTCGAGCAGCCGGCGTCGCAAGGCAGCGTGCAGCAACACACCGCGCGCTGCATCGTCCGGCGCCTCGGCCATGCGTTCCAGCAGCTCGGCGCCTTCGCCATGCCACAGCGCATCGAGATGCACGGCCGTGCCACCAATTTCACCGGCCGGCACGCCCAGCAAGGCTGCGGCGGCACCGGGGCGCAACGTGACGGAGAGCCCTTCCACCCGCCGGCGCATGCGCACCACCACCGGGGCGGTCGATGCGCCGATGGCTTCCACTGCGTGCCCCTCGCCTTCGTCCGCGGACGGTGCGTCGCCGAAGTTGAAGATCAGCCGCACCGCGCCATCGGGCAGCACGCGCTCGCGCATCTCGTGGCCTTCGGCGAAGGTCTCGCGGTACAGCAGGATGTGCGATACGTGCGCCCGCAACGCGGCCCCTACCGGCAATGCGCGCAGTGTGCCGGCGGGCACGCCCGATTCCGGCCCGTGCAGCGGGTCGTCGTCGAGGCGAAGGAAGAGGCGTTCGGCCATGGCTGCCGATTGTGATGAAAACCCCGTGCCGGCGCGAGCCGCCGGCCGTCGCTGAAAATCGGCTGCTTCGCCCGCACGCACGCATGTCCGCCACCGCCCTCCCCGTTCTTTATTCGTTCCGCCGCTGCCCCTATGCGATGCGGGCCCGGCTCGCGCTGGTCGCGAGCGGCCAGCCCTGCGAACTGCGCGAAGTCGTGCTGAAGAACAAGCCCGCCGAAATGCTGGCCGCCTCGCCCAAGGGCACGGTGCCCGTGCTGGTGATGGCCGACGGCACGCTGCTCGAACAAAGCCTGGACGTGATGCGCTGGGCCCTGCAGCGCAGCGACCCGCACCATTGGCTGCAGCCCGATAAGGGCACGCTCGGCGACATGCTGGCGCTGGTGGCCGCATGCGACGACGGGTTCAAACCCCTGCTCGATCGCTACAAGTACCCCGGCCGGTTCACTGATACGAACGTGGGCAGCGCCGCCCGCGAGCAGGGTGCGCAGTTCCTTCGCGATCTCGAAGCCAGGCTCTCGACCTCGGCCCACCTGGCGGGCGCGCACGCCACGCTGGCCGACGCCGCCGTCATGCCCTTCGTGCGCCAGTTCGCGATGGTCGAGCCGGCATGGTTCGATGCACAGCCCTGGCCGCATCTGCACGCCTGGTTGTCGGACTGGACGGCCTCGGCGCTGTTCGCACGCGCCATGCACAAGTACGCGCCCTGGCAAGGCGGCGAACGCGGCGTCGACTTTCCTCCGGCCTGAGTCGCGCCCTTCGGCTTAGCCCGCCTTCGCGGCCATCGCAGCCGCCGACGCACGCTGCACGCATTCCACGAAGTGCTGCGCCGCCGGCGTCAGCAGTTGGCCCTTGCGCTTGATGACGCACACGTTCAGCGTCGGCAGCGCCTCTTCGATCTCCACGCGGCGGATGCCGTGGCGCTTGAAGGCGAGCTTGACCAGCGGCTCGACGAACAACCCGATCAGGTCCATGTGCCCGACCAGCCCGAGCGCGACAGTAACCGACTGCCCCTGGATGACGCGCGCCGGCGGCGGCAGGCCCAGCGGCATGAACAGCGGCGCCACCGCATCGCCGCCGCGCTGGCCGTGGTCGTCGCCCGGCAGGATCCATTCGCCTTCGTACAGGTCCATCAGCGAGCGGCTCGCGCGCAGCGGATGGCGCTCGCGCAGGCCCACCACCAGTTGCACAGGGAACAGCTCGATGGTCTCGAACTGCGGGTCGAGCCGGCCCGGCACCACGTGCGCGACCGCGAAGTCCAGGTAGCCGTCGCGCAGCCGCGCCAGCATCCACGGCAGCACCGCTTCGCTGAACTGCACGTCGACCGCGGGCAAGCGCGTGTGGAAGTCCTTGAACGCGGCGGGCAGCACGGTCAGCGCGAACGATGCGCTCACCGCCAGCGAGATGGAACCGGTGGCGCCGTTGCGGATCTGCGCGATCTCGTCGCGTGCGCGCTGCATGTCGGCCAGCAGCAGCCGAGCCCGGGGCGCGAAGGCCCTGCCGAACTCGGTGAGCCGCACGCCCTTGACGCTGCGCTCGACCAGCGGCGCCCCCACTTCGCGCTCCAGCTCGCGCACGATCTTGGTCACGGCCGGCTGCGAAATGCCCAGGACGCGCGCGGCGGCGCGGATGCTCATCTGCTCGATCACCGCCACGAAGGCGTGCAGCTGGTTGGGCTTCATGAAAACCAAAAGTTATCTTTGACGCCCAATTATTGTCTTTTCATGACAGCGGCGAGTCTCTAGCATCCGGCGCGGTCGCGGTGTATGCAGATACCTTCGACCGACATCCTCGAAAAGCAAGACACACACTGGAGAGACATGAGCACCCCAAGCAAGCAGCCCTCGGCGTCCGCGCAAAGGCGCCAGACCATCGTGGCCACCACCATCGGCAACGGGCTGGAATTCTTCGACTTCACGGTCTATGGCTTCCTGGCCCTGGTGATCGGCAAGCTGTTCTTTCCGACCTTCAATTCATACGGCCAGTTGCTGCTGACGGTGGCCAGCTTCGGCGTGGGGTTCATCATGCGGCCGCTGGGCGGCATCGTCATCGGCGCGTATGCCGACCGCGCGGGCCGCAAGAAGGCCATGACGCTGACGATCTTCCTGATGGCGCTGGGCTGCGCGCTGATCGCCTTCACGCCCACCTACGCGAGCATCGGCGTCGCGGCACCGATCATCATCGTGCTGGCGCGGCTGATCCAGGGCTTTTCGGCCGGCGGCGAAGTGGGCGCATCGACCACGCTGCTGGTCGAGCACGCCACGCCGGCCAACCGCGGCTACATGGCGAGCTGGCAGTTCGCAAGCCAGGGCCTGGGCGTGCTGCTCGGCGCCGTGGTGGTGGGCGCGCTGACCGCCGCGCTGTCCACCGAAGCCATGCAGAGCTGGGGCTGGCGCGTGCCTTTCGTCCTCGGCATGCTGATCGCGCCGGTGGGCATGTACATCCGCCGCCACCTCGAAGAGTCGCTCCACATCTCGCCGGCCGAAGCCGCCGCCCCGCGCGAAAGCAGCCTGAAGATCGTCTGCACGCAGCACGGCAAGACGGTGCTGGCCGCCATCCTCGCGCTGATCGGCGGCACCACGGCCGCCTACGTGGTGACCTTCTACATGCCGACCTACGCCGTGCGCGAGCTGGGCTTCACGCCATCGGTGGCGCTGATCGGCGCGGCCCTGACCGGCCTGATCTCGTTCGCGTTCGCACCCTTCGTCGGCAAGCTGTCGGACGTGGTGGGCCGCAAGCCGCTGATTCTGTGGAGCCGCGTCGCGCTCGCGATCGTGATCTACCCGGCCTTCCTCTGGCTCAATGCCTCGCCGACGCCGACGGTGCTGTTCGTCGTGCTCGGCGCGCTGAGCGTCGGCCTCGTGGCGCAGACCGTGCCCGGCATCACGATGCTGCCCGAGATGTTCCCGAAGGCGGTGCGCGCCAGCGGCATGTCGCTGGTGTACAGCGTGGGCGTGGCGCTGTTCGGCGGCTTCGCGCCCTTCATCAGCACCTGGCTGGTGAACGCCACCGGCAGCAAGCTCGCACCGGCCTGGTACCTGGTCGCGATGACGGTGGTTTCGCTGCTGGGCCTGCTCTGGCTGCGCGACCACACCGGCCGCGACATCGATGCCGCCAACGCGTACGCGCGGACCTGACCGCCCCCCATTCCCCCCACTTACCGCACAGGAGCCACTCCATGCCAACCACACAACGCAGCGCCGCCACCCGCCACTTCTCGGGCACGTATGTCGAAGCCCGCGCCAAGTTCCTCGATGCCGCCGCACAGCGCGGCGCGGCCGTCGAATCTTTCGTGCTCAACGCGCACCGCGGCGCGCTCGGTGAAGAACTCGCCACCGACGTGGCGCTGATCGGCGCCATCGACGCCAAGAAGCTGCTGCTCGTCACGTCAGGCACGCACGGCCCCGAGGGCTTCTGCGGCTCGGGCGCGCAGATCGCCACGCTGAACGACGCGGACCTGCTCTCGCGGCTGGCGCAGGCCGGCGTGGCGCTGCTGCTGGTGCACGCGGTCAACCCGCACGGCTTCTCGCACCTGCACCGCACGAACGAAGACAACATCGACCTGAACCGCAACCACATCGATTTCAATGCGCCGCTGCCGGTGAACGCCGGGTACGCCGAGGTCGAGCCGCTGGTGCTGCCCGCCACCTGGCCGCCGACACCCGCGGACGAAGCGGCCGTGGTCGCCTACATCGGCAAGCACGGCATGACCGCCTTCCGCGCGGCCGTCACCAAGGGCCAGTACACCTCGCCCGATGGCCTGTTCTACGGCGGCACCGCGCCGTCGTGGAGCAACAAGACCATCCGCGCGATCCTGCGCAAGTACGCCGCATCCGCCACGCACATTGGCTGGATTGACGTTCACACGGGCCTGGGCCCCTACGGCCATGGCGAGAAGATCTACCCGGGCCGCAACACGCCCGAAGACCTCGCGATGGCGCATGCATGGTGGGGCGCCGACGTGTTCGCGCCCTTCGCGGGCGACTCGGCCTCGGCCGACGTGTCGGGGCCGGTCATCTCGACCGCCTACGACGAATGCCCGAACGCGCGCGTCGCGCCGATGGGCCTGGAGTTCGGCACGCTGCCCGACCTGGAAGTGCTGACCTGCCTTCGCGCCGACACCTGGCTGCGCCGTCACCCCGAAGCACCGGAAGCGCAGAAGCGCGAGATCCGGGCGCAACTGCGCGATGCCTTCTATTGCGACAACGAAGAGTGGAAGGGCATGGTGCTGGGCCAGACGCGTGTCGTGCTGCTGCAGACGCTGCAGGGCCTCAAGTCGAGCTAACCCCCAGTCTTCGCGCACTTCGTGTCGCTTCGCCAACCCCCTTGCAGGGGCGACACCAGCGGCCCGGTAAAGCCGGTTCCGCGGTGTCCCGCGAGAAATCAGGAAATCAGCCGAAGTTCGGCGCGCGCCGCTCGCGCAGCGAGGCCACGCCTTCGCGCACGTCGGCGCCCGCGAAGCCCATGAATTCGAGCGCCAGCGAGGCGTCGAAGGTCGGCCCGGCCTGGCGCAGCCAGTTGTTGAGCGCGTACTTGGTCAGACGGATCGCGCTCTGGCTGCCGGCCGCGAGCCGGTCGGCCACTTCGTAGGCACGCGGCAGCAGGTCGGTTTCGTCCACCGCGAGCGACACCAGGCCGATGCGCTCGGCCTCTTCGCCGCTCACCGGTTCGCACAGCAGCAGGTGGTACTTGGCCTTGGCCATGCCGCACAGCAGTGGCCACACGATGGCCGCGTGGTCGCCCGCCGCCACGCCCAGGCGCGTGTGGCCGTCGACGATCTTCGCGTTCTTCGCGGCGATGGAAATGTCGGACAGCAGACCGGCCACCAGCCCCGCGCCCACCGCCGGGCCATGCATGGCGCTCACGATGGGCTTGTCGCAGTTGATGAGGTTGTAGACAAGGTCGCGCGCCTCTTTCCACACGCGCTGGCGCACCGCGTCGTCGGTGGTCATGTCCTGCACCATGGCCAGGTCGCCGCCACCCGAAAAGCCCTGCCCTTCGCCCCGCAGCACCGCGCAGCGCACCGTGTCGTCGGCCGACACGTCGCGCCAGATCTCGGCCAGCTCGCGATGCCCGTCGTGGCCGGCCGTCGGCAGCTTGCCGTTGGCGGCGCGCATCTGGATGTCGAGCACCGCCCCGTTGACGCCACGGCGCGTGATGGCAAGGGTCTGGTAGCGGGCGTAGTCCATGGCGGGGCGTCTCTTTCTTTCGTCTCTCTCTTGCCTATTTCCTGGCGGCCACTTCGCGGCAGCGCTGCACGTTGGCATCGAAACGCGACGCCAGCCCGGGCTCGCATTCCTCGGAAGGCGTGAGCCTGCACATGCCGACGACCACGTAGTCCATGACCGCCGAAGTGCACATCGGGTAGGCCGCCAGATCGGGGTTGGCCTTGACCTTGAAGCCCCAGCGCTCTGAAAACTGCACCGTGCGAGCCATCGCACCGCTGAAGAAGCTGCGGTCTTTCGCGGCGATGGCGGCCTCCATGCGGGGCAATTCCTCGTTCAGGTAGCCGACCGAATCCAGCGGAAAGGCGGACGGGTCCTGCTGCGCGCCGGCCAGCGAGGCCGCCAACACGAGCGGCAGGACGGCAAGGGTGCGCGGCAGCGAACGGAACATGGAGCGGATGAGCGTGCGGTGGTGTTGCATGGCTTCGGATTCTGCAACGTTTGGAAGCACTTTTGAATTCGTCGCGATGCGCCGACGCGACGCTCCGGGGTCGGGGCGCCGGTATGGGCCCGTGCCTAGCGCCCCTTTTTCTGCTTGTCGAACTTGCGCCAGTACTGGAATTCGTCCTCGTGCACTTCGAGGTCGACCTCCGAAAGGCGGGACTGCAGCCGCTCCTGTACGTCGGTGACGGCCTTGTTGTAGACCACGGGCCCGACCTCTTCGAGAAAGAAACCGAGCAGCGCACCCGCCCCGATGTTGCCGATGGGCTCTTCCATGTTCTCGCGGAAATAGCGCTCGATGGAGGTGATGGCCTGCTGTCGCGCTTCCTTCGATATCTCGATGCTCACGGGTGTCTCCAGGGGTTCGGTCAATCGATTGTGCCGGGGGCAGGCTTGGCGACGAAGCCGCGTTCCACGTCGCCACGGAATCCGACGGACTCGTAGAGGCCGTGCGCCTCCTGGCGCGCCACGCCCGACAGCAGCAGGACCTTGCAGCAATCCTGCCGCCAGGCCAGCGCCAGTGCATGCTGAAGCACCACGCGGGCCAGCCCGCGCCTGCGGAAAGCCGCCGCCGTGATCACATGCTCGATGACGCCGATGCGGCGGCCGCCACTGGCGAGGTTGGGAATCGTCGCCAGCATGCAGGTGGCGCCCAGCCGGCCATCGATCTCGGCGACGACGACGCAGGCATGCGGGTCGTCGACGATGCCGGCCCACAGCCGCATCGCGTCGGCCGGCAACAGCACCGGGTCGTGCGGCCTGAGCTCGGCGTACAGCGCCTGCACCGCGGCGAGGTCGTCCATCCGGGCTTCACGCACATGGGCTCCTGCATTGGCGGAAATGGCAGAAGAGGTGTTTGTCGAGGTGTTCATGGCAGGACCGGATGGCGGCGATTTTTCGCATTCTCGCTACCATCCGCTGCCGGGCCGCGCGGCACGGACCACGACGACACAACAACACGGAGACAGCGCCATGAAGTTTCGCCCTGCCGCACTGGCGGCCCTTGCCCTCGCCGTCCTCTCGGGCTGCACCACCCTCACACCCACCGTGCCGCAGCGCCAGCTGATGCTGGTCGCCAACGACGAGAAGCAGTCGTGGAACGACGCCGGCGCCGTGATCCTCGGGCCGATGGGGCGCGACACGGTGCAGGTGCTGGACATCGGCACCGATCCGCTGGCGCCCAAGATCCTCGGTACCCTGCAGCTGGACAACACCATCGCCGGCCCGCCGACCAACCTGGCGATCACGCCCGGCGAAACGCTGGCACTGGTCGCCAATTCGCTCAACGTGGTCGAAGACAACGGCACGCGCAAGCAGGTGCCCGACAACCGCCTCTTCGTGATCGACCTGACCACCACGCCGCCGAAGCTGATCGACACGCTGCAGATCGGCAAGCAGCCCTCGGGCCTGTCGATCAACCGCGCGGGCAACCTTGCGCTGGTGGCCAACCGCGCCGACAACTCGGTGAGCGTGCTGCGCATCGCGGGCAAGAAGGTCACGCTGATCGACACCGTGGCCATGGGCGACTCGGTGGCGCACGTGCGCTTCACGCCCGACGGCAAGCGCGCGCTGGCCGCCAAGTTTCCGAGCCACAAGATCGCGCTGCTCGACGTGAACGGCGAGAAGGTCAGCTACAACAAGGTCGACCTCGCGGCGGGCCTGTGGCCCTACAACGTGGACGTGACGCCCGACGGCAAGCTCGCGCTGACGGCCGACAACGGCAACGCCGGCGCATCGGATGGCCAGATCGACACCGTGAGCGTGATCGACATGGAGGCCGCGCCGCCGCGCGTGGTCGACAAGGTGGTGGTAGGCGACGGCCCCGAAGGCCTGGCCGTGAGCCCGACCGGCAGGCACGCGGTGGCGGTGATCCTGCGCGGCAGCAACGCCGCGAAGAACGCCTACTTCTACAACCGCAACGGCTCGGTCGTGCTGCTGAAGATCGACGGCAAGAAGGTCACCCGCGCCAACGAGGTCGAGGTGCGCGGCCTGCCCGAAGGCGTGGTGTGGAGCGCGGACGGCAAGTACCTCTACGTGGGCAACTTCATCGACCAGGACATCACAATCCTGCGGCTCGACGGCGATACGCTGGTGCCGACGGGGAAGTCGTTTCCGCTGCAGGGGCATCCGGCCTCGATGCGCGGCGCGATGACGCACTGACGAAGACAGGACCACGCGGCACAGATGAATCGGCATTTCTTCGAGCCGTCAATCGAAGATCAAAAAATCAAACTGAGGAAGAGGGAATTCATGTTGTTCAATTCATTGAAGCGTTTTTTGAGCGCGCTCGGCTACCTTTTGCTTTTTGGTATCGCGGTTTCCAGCCATGCTGGTCCCCTTGGCAATCCAATCCTGGTCAATACGAATACAGCCGGCACGCAAGGCCTCTCTGGCCAGTTCGCCCTGACCGCGGGACGCAATGGAGAGAAGTTGCTGATGTGGCGGGACTCGGCGGCGAACATGACCTATGTTCAGCGGATCAGTTCCTCCGGGGAGCTTTCCCCCCTCAAGTACCCCATCAGCAGTGGGAATTGCATCTCGGCGGATCGGGTCGGGAATTTCGCGGTCATCGGTGACCTTGGGGCGATCACGCTCTACGACCGGAACGGAAACATCAGGACCAACGCATTTCGCCCCAATCCTGGCGCCGAAGGTGGCTGCATCAGCGTCGATCCGGACGGCAACATTTCGGCCTTCTACTCTGTCTACTCTGGCGGCAACCGCTGGCTCGCGCTGAGACGGTTCACTGTTGCGGGCGTGGCGGTGGGCAACGAAATCCAAATTACGCCTCCCTCGACCTTGGTGGTCGCAGCCAACAGCGTCGCTTCGGATGCATCGGGAAACATCACCATTGCCTGGACGACCGACAACCCCACGACCTCCGGCGACGTGTGGATGCAGCGCTTCAACAGCGCCGGGGCTGCGCTCATTGCGGCAACGCCAGTCGTCACCGCACCTCGCACGCAAGATGGCGCATCGCTTGCCGTGGGTCCGCTCGGTAATTTCCTGATCGCATGGAACACATACGAGAACGACAACACGCAGAACGCGTATGTCCAGAGATTCAACTCGGCGGGGGCCGCCGTCGGAACACCGCTTCGCATCACCAAGACCGCGTCCTCTGCGCCGGCCTTCCTGAACGTGAGCATGATGGAGGACGGCAGCTTTTTCACCGTCTGGAACGTCGACAATCCGACGCCGGGGTCGTGGCCGATCATCGTGGCCCAGCAATTCACGAGCGATGGCGTGCCCATCGGCAACGAGTTCCAGGTGGACCTGCCAGGAATCGCGGGGCGCTATGCCAACATCGCCAGCGACCTTGCAGGCAACTTCACCGTCGCCTGGAACGCCTACGACCCCGTCTCGGGGTTCGACGTGAAGATCCGCTCGTACAAGATCGACACGCAACCTGCCATCACCACGCTCACCAACAACCAGCCAGCACAGGGCCTGGCAGGTGGTACCGGAAGCTGGCGCTATTTCAAGGTCACCCTGCCCGCGGGCGTCACGCAGATGAACATCAACATGGCGGGCCCTGCGGGCGGCGACGGCGACATGTACGTCCGCTTTGGCGGATTGCCGAGTGCAAGCACGTGGGACTTTCGCCCCTACGTCAACGGCAGTAACGAAGCGCTGGCCATCGGCACCCCACCACCGGGCGACTTCTACATCGCGATCTACGGATACAGCGCCTACTCGGCGGTCAGCCTGAACGTCAGCTATTGGTGATCCATCGGCCGACTACACTCTCGCGCTCATGACACGCCCCTCTCGCCCCCTCCGCACCCTCGAACGCGGCATCCTCTGCCTCGTGATCGGCGCCGCCGTTCTGCTGGGGCCCCGCTTCCTGCAAGGCACGCGCTGGTTCGAGATGGTGGCGGGGGCCTATCTGGTCGGCTGGTTCGCGCTGGTGCTGGGGGCCGCGTTGATCGTGGTCGAGCTGGTCAAGCGCGGCAAGTCGCGCCAGTAGCAGCAGCAGGAAACGCGCGGCGGCAGGCTCAGGCCTTCTTGCCGCGCAGCTTGCCGACCAGCTCCACGCCCACCAGCACGATGGCGCCGGCCACGACGCCCACGCCGGCGTTTACGCCCATCGAGCCGAGCGTGCCGAACACACCGCCCGTGGCCTTGGCCCAGTCTTCGACCGCATGGCCGAGCGCGGGCACGCCGTGCACCAGGATGCCGCCGCCCACGAGGAACATGGCCGCCGTGCCGGCAACCGACAGGGCCTTCATAAGCCAGGGTGCGGTAGCGAGGATGCCCCGGCCCATGGCGCGTGCGGCGGCGCTGGCGCGCTGGCTCAGGTAGAGGCCCGCGTCGTCGAGCTTCACGATGCCGGCCACGAGGCCATAGACGCCGATGGTCATGATGAGAGCGATGCCGACCAGCACGCTGAGCTGCGTCGTGAACGGCTGGCCCTGCACGGTGCCGAGCGTGATCGCGATGATTTCGGCCGAGAGGATGAAGTCGGTGCGCACGGCGCCCTTGATCTTGTCCTTTTCCATCGCCACCACGTCGATCGCGGCATCGGCCACGGCCTTCTCGTGGCGCTCGGTGTCAGCCTCGTGCGTCTTCTTGTGCAGGAACTTGTGCGCGAGCTTTTCGGTGCCTTCGAAGCAGAGAAAAGCGCCGCCCACCATGAGCAGCGGCGTCACCAGCCAGGGCAGCCAGGTGCCGATGGCCAGCGCCGCGGGCACCAGGATGGCCTTGTTGATGAACGAGCCCTTGCACACGGCCCACACCACGGGAATCTCGCGCTCGGCCCTGACGCCGGACACCTGCTGCGCATTGAGCGCCAGGTCGTCGCCCAGCACGCCGGCGGTTTTCTTGGCGGCCACTTTGGTGAGGATCGACACATCGTCAAGAACGGTCGCGATGTCGTCGAGCAGCAGGAGCAGGCTGGTGGCCATGGGCAAGGAAGGGGCTGAAAAGAAGCGGCGAGCTTATCCGCAGCCGCCAGGTACTCCGGCAATACCCGTACGCCCGAGCCCCGAACGAAGGGGCCGGATGCGAAATTTGTCTGCGGGCTAGAGCGCGCTGAGCGCGATCGCCAGCATGGCAGCCAGCGAGGCCCCAAACAGAGCGAGCCCCACGCGGCGGCGGCGGTGCGTGAGCATCCACAGCGCCACGCCCGAGATCGACAGAAAGATCAGGCTGCCGGCCAGCGTATCGACCAGCAGGATCCACGGCAGCGACATGCCGCCGCCCTTGTGCATGTTGGTGAGCGTGGCGACAAAGCCGTTGTGCGTGGTGTTCACGCCGACCGAGCGGTTGCCCTGCCAGTACTCGGCCTGCACCATTTCGTTGGGGCCGCCGAAATTGAACACCCAGTGCGCCGGCTGCGTGAGCGCGGGGGCGCTCTTGTCGCTCTTGTCGGCCCAGGCCACCGGCTTGGCCGGTTCGATGCGGGTGCTGTTGGGCGGCCCGCTCATGCGCAGCGCGCCCTGCAGCCACTGGCTCATGGCCTCGGGGGTTTCGGGCACCGGATCGGGCAGCGCCAGCTGGGCGCGGGTGCGCTCCTGGGCCTGCGGCAGCTTCAGCACGTTGCGGTGGTTGAGCCAGATGCCGCTGAAGCCGAACAGCAATCCCAGCACCGCGCCCCACAGCCCGAACCAGCCGTGGGTACGGCGAATCCATTGCACGGCAGTCGTGCGGCGCTGGTGGGCCCGCACGCGTGCGGCGTGGCCGGGAGAGCTGTCGTGCGTCATCAGGCCACGCTGCGCTTGAGGCGAATTTCTTCCACGCGCACGGTGCCCAGGGCGGTGGTCTTGGCGGTCTTCATCTCGCGCTTGAAGCCGGCGAGCTCGTGGAAGCGCATGGCGCGGTCGTTGCGGATGGGCACCCAGATGGTGACCGTGGTGCAGCCCTCTTCTTCGAGGCCTTCGCGGGCCGCGTCCCAGAGGGCCACGCCCACGCCCTTGTCCCAGTGTTCGGGCTTGACGTAGATGGCCCAGATTTCGCCGGTGGTGGGCGGCGTCTTGGGGTCGCGCGAGCGGTCGAAGCCGACGAAGCCGACGATTTCGCTGCCGAGCACGGCCACGCGCACCTGCGGTTCGCTGTATTCGATGGCTTCGCGCCACTTGGCTTCGCGGGAGGCCGGGGCCAGAACGCGCAGGTCTTCTTCCGGCAGGATGCCTTCGTAGGCGGCCTTGGCGGCCAGGGCATGGACTTCGGCGACGGCCTTGGCGTCGCGCAGAGTGGCGGGGCGAACTTCGTAATCTGACATGAATGCGGGGAAATCAATGGAACCGCGTATTGTCGCCGCACCGCTAAACTGCCCGTTGCATCCGTAGCATCAACAGGAGAAATCATGGCCAAGGGTCAGCAACGCAGCACCAAGGAAGCAAAGAAACCGAAGAAGGACACCTCGCCACCCAAGCCCGTGGGCACGGGCGGCATCGAGCCGGTCCGCACGATCACCACCGCGGTGATCCCTCGCGGCAAGCTCAAGAACAAGTGACCGACGAGACGCCGGCGCCGGCCAGGCCCACCCAGCCGCGCAACCCGTTGCACGGGCTCACGCTGGAGGCCATCGTGACGGCGCTGGCCGACTACTACGGCTGGGAGCACCTGGGCGAGCTGGTGCCCATCCGCTGCTTCATGATCGACCCCAGCGTGGGCTCCAGCCTCAAGTTTTTGCGCAAGACGCCGTGGGCGCGCGAGAAGGTCGAGAGCCTCTACCTCTTCATGCTGCGCGAGCAACGCCGCGAACAGCAGCAACAGAATCCGACGTCGCCGTGACGATGAGGGTCCGCCTCGAACCGTCAGGCCTGGAATTCGAGACCGAAGCCGGCACCACGCTCCTGAAGGCCGCCGAGGCGGCCGGCATCGAGCTGCCGAGCTCGTGCCGCAACGGCACCTGCCGCACCTGCATCTGCCAGAAGCTGTCTGGCGAAACGCGCCACACCATCGAATGGCCCGGCCTGAGCGTCGACGAAAAAGACGAAGGCTGGATTCTTCCCTGCGTGGCCGAGGCGCTGGGCGACCTCGTGCTCGACGCGCCGAAGGCGTTTTCGCTCTTCTCCGACAGCTGAAACGCTAGACCGCGCCGGGCGACTTGGCGGCGACTGGCGCAGGCGCAGGCGCAACGGGCCTTGCCACCGTCATCCGGTCGCGCTGCGCCAGCGACGGGAACAGCCGGAACCAGGTCAGCGCCACCAGCATCGTTCCCACGCCACCCACGACCACCGAGCCGACCGGCCCGAGCAGCGCCGCCGTGGCACCCGACTCGAACTCGCCGAGCTGGTTGCTCGCTCCGATGAAGATCGAATTGACCGCGCTCACCCGCCCGCGCATGGCATCGGGCGTCTCGAGCTGCACCAGCGTCTGGCGGATCACCACGTTGACCATGTCGGCCCCGCCGGACACCGCCAGCGCGATCAGCGACACGATGAAGCTCTTCGACAGGCCGAACACCACCATGCACAGGCCGAAGAGCGCAATCGCCATCAACAGCGTGCGCCCGATGTGGCGCTCCACCGGCCGCCGCGTGAGCGCGATCGACATGACCAGCGCCCCCACCGCGGGCGCCCCGCGCAGCAGGCCCAACCCCCAGGGCCCGGTGTGCAGGATGTCCTTGGCGTAGATCGGCAGCAGCGCCACCGCCCCGCCCAGCAGCACCGCGAACAGGTCGAGCGAGACGGCGCCCAGCACGGGCTTGCGCTTCCAGATGAAGTCGACGCCCGCGAATACCGCGGCCAGCGTGACCGGCTCGCGCGCGGCCGGCGTGTAGGCATAGCGCAGCCGCAGCACCAGCGCGCAGGCCGCGGCGAAGAAGGCCACGCTCGCGCCATAGACCACCGCCATGCCCGCCACGAACAGCAGACCGCCGAGCGCGGGCCCGCCGATGATCGCGCCCTGCATGCCGGCCGAGCTGAAGGCCATCGCGCGCGACAGCATGGTGGGCGGCACCAGCAACGGCGTCAGCGCCTGTTGCGCGGGCATCTGGAAGGCCCGCACCGCGCCGAGCACCAGCGACAGGCCCAGCAGCAGCGCGCGCGAGTCGTGCTTTTCGAGCACCGCCAGCAGCAGAGTCAGCGCCACCAGCCCCTGCACCGCGAAACAGGCGGCCACGATGCGGCCGCGATGGTGGCGGTCGACGATGTGGCCGGCCAGCAGGGCCAGCAGCAACGCGGGCACGAACTGGTAGAGCCCCACGAGGCCGAGGTCCCAGGCGCTGCCGGTCAGGTCGTACATGTGCCAGCCGATGGCCACCAGCAGCATCTGCGAGGCGGCGGTGCCGAAAAGCCGCGCCGTCCACATCTGCATGAACGGGCGCTCGCGCGTCAGGTCGGAAAAGCTCGGTGGAGGGGCCACGGTGCCGGGCAAGACGGCGGCAGGGTCTGGGAGAGGGTTGGAGGCAGGAGCGGGGCCGGACATTCGCTCAAGGATAGCCGAGGCTCCGTGAGCGGCGCATGAGCGGGCCGCCGCCCCCGGCAGGCAGGTGCCGCCCCTCTCTACACTCGACGGCATCCATGACCGCGCCGCCACCGCTTCTGCAACCGATCCACGAAGACCCGTACCTGCTGGTGCTCGACAAGCCTGCCGGCCTGCTCTGCGTGCCCGGCCGCGGCGAAGAAAAGCAGGACTGCCTGAGCGCGCGCGCCATGCGCCAATGGCCCGACGCGCTGATCGTGCACCGCCTCGACATGGGCACCAGCGGCCTCGTGGTGATGGCGCGCGGCATCGAGATGCAGCGCGCACTGAGCGCGGCCTTTGCCGAGCGCCGGGTGCACAAGCGCTACGAAGCCGTCGTCGATGGCCGCATGCCGCTGCACGAAGACTGGTCACTCATCGACACGCCGCTGATGGCCGACTGGCCGCGTCGTCCGCTGCAGAAGACCGACCCGGCCGGCAAGCCCAGCCTCACGCGCTGGCGTGCTTTGGCCTTCGCTTCATCACCCGGCGAGCCCGAGGCCACCCACGTGCTGCTGGAGCCGCTGACGGGCCGCTCGCACCAGTTGCGCGTGCACCTGCTCTCGATCGGACATCCGATCCTGGGCGATGCGCTGTACGGCGATGCGGCGGTGCAGGCACGTGCGCCGCGCCTGCTGTTGCATGCGAGCGAGCTGGGTCTGGTGCACCCGGTGACGCAGCAAGACCTTCGCTGGAAAAGTCCCTCAGGGTTTTCGCTCAGCCGGCCTTGACGACCAACACCGGCATGCGGGCGTCTTGCAGCACGCGCTGCGTCACGCTGCCGAGCAGCAGTTTCTCGATGCCGCTGCGGCCATGCGAGCCCATCACGATCAGGTCGGCCGCGATGGCGATGGCGGTGTCGACGATGCCTTCATGCACCACATGGCCGTCGATCACGCGCTGGTCGCTGTGCAGGCCCTCGGCCGCGAGCGCCGCGACGCCGCGCGCCAGGGCCGCGTTGGCACTTGCCGTGGCCGCGGCCAGGTATTCGTTCTGGCCGAGCGCGTAGTCCGCGCCCACGCCGATGAAGGGATAGTTGTCGATCACGTGAATCAACGTGATGCGGCTTCCAAAGGCCAACGCCAGGCCACTGGCCTTGCTGACCGCGAGCATGGAAGTTTCGGAGCCGTCGATGGGTACCAGGATGTGATTGAACATGGCGGACCTCGCTTTCGTTCGCAGACAGACACGGCTCGATGTCGAGCCGGGCCCCGAATTTAACCTCTGTTCCCAGGGGTGGCTGTAGGACTCCAGCCAGCGACGGCACACGGCCTGCGTGCGCGCGTCGCGCGGGGCTTCAGTCCCCCTGGAAACCCTTGGCTCTGCAGGTGATCACGAGCGTGTCGCGCCATCCTTCGCCGCCCTCTTCCAGCGGCTGGATCGGCGTCGACTCGTGGATCACGCGCGCATCGTCGAGCACCAGCAGGGTCCATGGCTCGGTCATCGTGAAGCGTTCGCCGCGACGGCCGTTGGCCTCGAACACACGCGTTTCTCCGCCCTTGATGCCATGGCGTGCGACCAGCGCCACCGCCACCAGGTCGACACCGTCGCGGTGCGCGCCTTCGGGTGTCGGCCGGCCGATGCCGCCCGCGGTGTCGATGCGGAACTGGTGCGCCTCGACGTACCAGCGTTGCGGTGCGCCGCGCATGTCGCTGCTGGCCTTGCCGAGTTGCTGCAGCAGCCGCTGCCACACGGGCTGCGCCACCGTGGCGTCGAGCATCGGCGCGAACCAGCGCTGCATGCCGCCGTGCAGCGCGTTGTATTCCACCGGCTGCCAGTGCGCGCGATGCGGCACCTGCTGCAGCGTGGTGTGGTCGTCGGCCTCGACGGTGAAGCAGGCATGGCGCCGCGTGCGATAGCGGCCGCCGTCCTTCAGGTAGTCGTCGGGCGGAAGATCGTTCCAGTCCGCGTGCAGTGCGTTGAGTTGTTCAAGCGGCACGCCGAGCCAGTCGGACACGCCTTGCGGGCTCAGCACCGCGTAGCCCTGCTCGCGCAATGCGGCGGGCAGTTCGGCCGGGGCGATGAATGGTGGGGTGAATGCGGCCGTTGTCACGCGGCGACCTTCACGTCCTTCCAGAACGCGACGCGGTCGCGAATTTCCTCGGCTTCGGGCTTCGGGTCGGCGTAGTACCAGGCGGCGTCGGTGTTGAGCTCGCCGTTGACCAGCAGCGAGTAGTAGTTCGCGGTGCCCTTCCAGGGGCAGGTGGTCTTGTGGTTGCTGAAGGTGACGTGATCGCGGTTGAGCGAGCTCATCGGGAAGTAGTGGTTGCCTTCGACGAGCACGGTGTCGTCGCTTTCGGCGATGGTGACGCCGTTCCAGGTTGCTTTCATGGTCTTGGTCTCCAGGGGGAGGGGTGGCGGGGGCGCTGGCCGTTGCGCTGCCGCACGGGGCTTGGGTATTGTGCCGTTGCTTGGTTTGGCTGCTGTTTTGGTGGTTTGTATGAACCTTATTGGTTTGTTTGTTTTCTCAGGGGGTTTTGCTTCCCTCGGCTTTTGGAGTGCTTCGGTTGCGGGCTTGCTTTTCGCTGCTGGGGGTTTGCTTCCCGAGGCCGGGTCTCGCCCCGGCGGGCGACCTACTTTTCTTTGCTTCGCCAAAGAAACGTAGGCAAAAGAAAGGCGACCCCACTGTGCGCGACCCTCCGCTTCGCTACGGGCAACCTGCGGTGCTCACGTTTCGCGGGGTCTCGCAGAACTCGCTTCGCTCAAACAGCTGCGAGCCCTGATCCGCGAAACGCTCCGCTCCTCGGCACGCCCAGAGGGGCTTCGAAACCACTCGGGCCTTTGCTTCGCTCGGCCTCCAAGGCACTGCTGGCGCTTCGCGCCTGCAGTGCCTTGGTATGGCGGTTGAAGCTTGGCGTTGGTGGTGTGCTGCGCGTCAGCGCAGTGTGGGGTCAGTGGAGTTGGGCGTGCTGCCCGTTGCCGGTTGTCCGTTGGCGGTTGCAGGGCCGAGCGAAGCGACGGCCCGTCGGTTTCCAAGCCCTTCTGGCTGCGCCGAGGAGCGGAGCGTTTCGCGGATCAGGGCTCGCCCTTGTTTGAGCGAAGCGAGTTTGGGCGAGACCCCGCGAAACGTGAGCACCGCAGGTTGCCCGGAGCGAAGCGCAGGGACGCAGACAGCAGGGTCGCCTTTTCTTTGCTTACTTTCTTTTGGCGAAGCAAAAGAAAGTAAGTCGCCCGCCGGGGCGAGACCCGGCCCCGGGAAACAAAACTAAGCAGCCAGCCAGTGCACGCTGAAGAGCCTCTCGGGGTCCGTCCAAACAGCCCTAGGCCGAAACCCGGCCCGCACAGCCAAAGCACGCAACCCCTCAACGGTGAACTTGTGCGAGTACTCCGTATGAATCGTCTCCCCCTCCTCGAACCCGAACCGTTCCCCATTCAAGAAAACGCTCTGAGCCCGGCGACTCACAAGATGCATCTCGATCCGCTGCCGCGGCGCGTTGTAGAACGCCGCATGCGCGAACCCATCCAGATCGAAGTCCGCATCCAGCTCCGCATTGGCCCGACGCAGCAGGTTGAGATTGAACTCCCCCGTCACCCCTTGCGCATCGTTGTAGGCCGCATGCAGCCGCCCCGGGTCTTTCACCAGATCGACACCAATCAGCAGCCCGCCGCCACGCAACATCCGCGCAGCCAACTGCAAAAACGCCAGCGCCTCTTCGGGTTCGAAATTACCGATCGTCGACCCGGGAAAGAACCCCACGCGCCGCCCCGCCCCCACCATCGGCGCAGGCAGCACAAGCGGCATCGTGTAGTCCGCCGCAATGGGCTGCACCACCAGCTTGGGGTAGTCCGCCTTCAACCGTTCGGCGGCAGCCTCGAGGTGCTCGCCTGAAATGTCGATCGGCAGATAGCGCTTGGGCGTCTCCAGCGCATCGAGCAGCAGCCGCACCTTGGTCAACGACCCCGCGCCAAACTCGACGATCTCGGCATTCGGCCCGATCTGCCCTGCGATCTCTCCCGCGCACTCACCAAGAATCCGCAGTTCGGTGCGCGTGGGGTAGTACTCGGGCAATTCGCAGATGCGGTCGAACAGCTGCGACCCGGCAGCGTCGTAGAAGAACTTGGGCGAGATGCTGCGCGGCGTGCGCGCCAGGCCCGCCTGCATCTCGCGCCCAAACTCGGAAAGCGGCTCGCTCGCCGATGGCGCGCGCGGCGACTGCGACGGCTTTTGCTGTTGCGGCTTCGCGGACACGAACGACAGCGACGAAGGCGAGGTGTTTGGATTGCGCATGATCAAAGGTCTTTCGCGAGCCGCAGCCCCGAGAACTGCCAGCGCGCCGCCGGCGGAAAGAAGTTGCGATAGCTGGGCCGCGTGTGCCCGGCCGGCGTGGCCACGCTGCCACCGCGCAGCACCAGTTGCCCCACCATGAACTTGCCGTTGTATTCGGCCGCGATGCCGGGCATCGGACGAAAGCCGGGGTACGGGTCATAGGACGAACGCGTCCACTGCCAGACATGGCCGGTCATCTGCGAAATGCCGGGCGCATCGCATGCGGCTTCCCACTCGAACTCGGTCGGCAGGCGCGCACCGGCCCACTCGGCGTACGCGGCCGCCTCGTAGAAGCTGAGTTGCGCCACCGGTGCATCGGCCTCCATCGGGCGCACGCCGTGCAGACCGAACACATGCCAGCCGGCTGCAGGAGCACCTTGCTGCGATGGCTGTTGTTGCAGCCCGAAGCCCAGACGCGGATCGTCGGGCGCCAGCCAGTACGCCGGATGGCGCCACCCATGCGCCTGCACCGTAGCCCAGCCATCGGACAACCACAGTTCGGCCCGCTGGTAGCCGCCATCGGCAATGAACTGCGCGTAGTCGCCACAGTTCACAAGGCGGTCGGCGATGGCATAGGGCTGCACCAGCGCCTGGTGGCGCGGCGTTTCGTTGTCGAAAGAAAAATCGGAACCCGCATGCCCCACCTCGACCACGCCACCGGGCCGCGAGAGCCAGCGCACCGCAGGCGGCACGGCGGCCAACCGCAATGCGGGCCCGCTCACGGGCTTGTAGGCCGGCAGCAAAGGGTTGCACGACAGCGCATGCAGGATGTCGGTGAGCAGCAGTTCCTGGTGCTGCTGCTCATGGTTGAGCCCGAGCGTGACGATGGGCTCGATCGCGCCCCAGTCCAGCCCGCTTTCTTCTTCGAGCAGCGCGACCACCGCTTCATCCACATGCCGGCGGTACGCATGCACCTCGTCCACCGAAGGCCGCGTCAGCAGCCCGCGATGCGGCCGCGGATGGCGCGGCCCCAGCGCCTCGTAGTACGAGTTGAAGAGGTAATGGAATCGCGGATCGAAAGCCTGGTAACCCGCCGCATGCGGCTGCAGCAGCACGGTCTCGAAGAACCACGTGGTGTGTGCCTGGTGCCACTTGGTCGGACTCGCGTCGGGCATCGACTGGATGCACTGGTCTTCGGCGGAGAGCGACGCGGCAAGCGCCAGGCTCATGGCGCGCACCTCACGAAACTTGTCGCGCAGTGCGCCCGCCGCTTGTGTGATCGGCTGGGAAAGCGTCATGGGGTCTCCAGTGAGGTCAGCCGCAAGTTTTAGCCCATTCGGGTTGCGGCGGTGCGTAGGACAAAACGCCGCGGGCCCGCAGCCGTGAATTCGACGGGCAGCCACTGTGGCACAAGATTCCGGGGCGTGCAAAACGCCTGCGTATCATCCGTCGAATGCAAACGACCAACCCTTCGGACAGGCCCCGCGTCGTCATCGTCGGCTGCGGATTCGGTGGACTCGAAGCGGCGCGCAAGCTGCAGGGCGCCGACGTCGATGTCACGGTGATCGACAAGACCAATCACCATCTGTTCCAGCCCCTGCTCTACCAGGTGGCGACCGCCGGACTCGCCGCGCCGTCGATCGCGGCACCGGTGCGTTCGCTGTTCCGCAAGCAGCCGCGCATCACCACGCTGCTGGGCGAAGTGAGCGCCATCGACCCGGCCGCGCGCTCGGTGCAGCTGGGCAACGGCGACCAGGTGCCGTACGACCACCTCATCGTGGCCGCCGGCGCCACGCACAGCTACTTCGGGCACGACGAATGGGCGCCCGTTGCGCCCGGCCTGAAGACGCTGGCCGATGCCTTCGAGATCCGCCGCCGCGTGCTGCTGTCGTTCGAAACCGCCGAGATCACCGCCGACCTCGAACACCGCCGCGCCCTGCTCACCTTCGTGGTGATCGGCGCCGGCCCCACGGGCGTCGAGATGGCCGGCACGCTGGCCGAGATCGCCAAGCACACGCTCTCGGGCGAGTTCCGCCACATCGATCCATCGAGCGCGCAAGTGCTGCTGATCGAAGGCGGTCCGCGCGTGCTGCAGGCCATGCCCGAATCGCTGAGCCAGAAGGCGCTGGAGCAACTCGAGAAGCTGGGCGTCGAAGTGCGGCTGAACGCGCGCGTCACCGCCATCGATGCCACCGGGCTCGAAGTGCAGACCGGTGGCGGCGCAGACGGCACGGCCGTCACGAGCTACCGAATCGATAGCAGCTGCGTGGTCTGGGCGGCCGGCGTCGCGGCCTCGCCGCTGGGGCGCATGCTCGGCACCGCCACCGGCGTCGAATGCGACCGCGCAGGCCGCATCAAGGTCGAGCCCGACCTGAGCCTGGCGGGCCACCCCGACATCAGCGTGGTGGGCGACCTGGCCGCCGCCATGAGCCACGCGCCCGGCAAGCCGCCGAGGCCGGTACCCGGCGTGTCACCCGGTGCCAAGCAGATGGGCCGCGCCGCGGCCGCGAACATCCTGCGCCGCATCGCGGGCCAGCCGACCGTGCCGTTCCGCTATGCGGACTACGGCAACCTTGCCACCATCGGCCGCAATTCGGCGGTGGTGGACCTGGGCACGCCCTTCGGCCCGCTGCGCTTCAGCGGCCGGCTCGCGTGGCTGTTCTGGCTGTTCGCGCACGCGTACTTCCTGATCGGCTTTCGCAACCGCATCGTCGTGATGATGGACTGGGCCGGCGCCTACTGGAGCTTCCAGCGCAATGCGCGCGTGGTGGCGGATGTTCAAGGCAAAGGCGAATCCTGACCGGCCATGTCGCTGTTCTGGTGGACCGTCTTCCACGCACTCGACGCCACGCTCTGGCTCTGGATACTGCGCTGGGGCGGCGCGGCCTGGCTTGAAGGCACCTTTCTCTCGGGCTTCATCGTCAGCACCTTCGCGCCGCGATGGAACGCTGAAGGGCTGCGCATGGCGGCGCTGATCATGCTGGTCTTCTGCGCGATCAGCTTCGCCCTGGGCTTGTTCATGCCCGAGGTGCGCTGCTGGTACTCGCGCAGTTGCTGAGGGCACCGCGCGAGGCGGTGCACGCGCGCCCTACCCGGCTATTTAGAAAAAACCGCCCCAGTGCGGTTGCTGCGCCCGCTGGCGCTTTCGCCAATCCCACGGCGGGGTCGGCCTGGCGTCGGCCCACAGGCCCAGGCGCCTGGCCCGCGCGCCGTCCTGCAGCTTGAACAGACCGCCACCGCGCCTGGTGGCCAGCCGGTTGTAGTCGTAGACCCAGGCCCAGCCTTGCGACACCATGCGGCTGCCGACGTCTTCGCCGTTGCAGCTCACGTCGGCCACGGTGCGGCCATAGCGGTCGGTGTCGATCGCGGTGATGAGCGCCTGCTCGCGAAAGCAGAGGTCGCTCAGCGCCTGCTTGCTGCGCTGGCCGTAGGGCTGCGCCTTCTCGGGCGCGTCGATGGCCGCGATGCGCACCCTCACGCGCTCGTAGGCGCCGATGCGGCCGCAGCGCGCGGTGAGCGTGTCGCCGTCGCTGATGCCGACGACAAGGCAGGTTCGGGGGGCCGCGTGGGTCAGGAGAGGAGAAAAGGCAAGAAGGCCGGAAAGCAGCAGCGCGCGCAGGAGCATGAAGAAGAAACGGGAGGTAGGCAGAATGGCGAAACCGATCGAGGCTAAGTGATCCGTTCGCCGGAACGAATCGGTACACAGACTTTTTCTTTTGAGCAGCGCTTCGAAGGAGAGCACGCACCATGCAAGAACCCACCCAGGACGACTGGTTCCTCGCGGCGAACGACGCATGGGATGCCGGTGCGCACAAGAAGGCGCTCTCGCTGTTCCTCAAGGCCGCGGCGGCGGGCGAGATCCACGCGCTGAACAGCGTCGGCTATTTCCTCGACCACGGCATCGGCGTGAAGAAGAACGCCGCAGCCGCACGCGACTGGTACCGCAAGGCCGCCAAGGCGGGCGACGCGGCAGGGTGCGCCAACCTCGCCATCTGCTACCGCGACGAAGGCAACTTCCGCTGGGCCCGGTTCTGGTTCGAGCGCGCCTATGCGCAAGGCGACGGCGACGCGGCGCTGGAACTGGGGCGGCTTTTTCTGTGGGAGGGGGCGAACCGGAACGACCACAAGGTCGTTCACTACCTGGGCAAGGCGGCGGCGTCGCCCTCGATCACGCCGAATGGCAGGAAAGAAGCGCAGGCGCTGCTGAAGTCGCTGGGGCGCAAGCAGAGCCCCAGCGCCCGGTAGCTTTCGCAGGCAGGCTTGGCGGGCCTGCTCTGCTTACTTCTTCGCCCCGTTCTCGTCTTCCTGCAGCAGGCGCCACATCACCTTGCCGCTGCCGCTCTTGGGCAGTGCATCGACAAACTGCACCTTGCGCGGGATCTTGTAGACCGCCATGTTCTCGCGGCACCAGTCGATGATCTGCTGCTCGGTGGTGTCCTTGTGCGTGGGGCGCAGCACTACCACGGCCTTGACCGATTCGCCGCGGTAGTCGTCCTTGGTCGAGATGACGCAGGCCTCCTGGATCGCGGGGTGGCGGAACATCAGCAGTTCGACCTCGGCCGGCCAGACCTTGAAGCCGCTGGCGTTGATCATCCGCTTGAGGCGGTCGGTCATGAAGAAGTAGCCGTCCTCGTCCATGCGGCCCATGTCGCCCGAACGGAAGAAGCGCTTGCCCTCGAACTCGACGAAGGCGGCGGCCGTGGCGTCGGGGCGCTTCCAGTAGCCCTGGAACACCTCGGGGCCGTGGATGATGATTTCGCCCGATTCGCCGATGGGCATTTCCTTCAGCGTGTCGGGGTCGACCACGCGCGCGTCGGTGCTCATGAACGGAATGCCCAGGCACTGCTGCTTGGGGTTGTCCGACGGATTGGTGTGCGAGGGCGCGGCGGTCTCGGTCAGGCCGTAGCCCTCCTGGTACTTCAGGCCGTACTGCTCCAGCAGGCGCTGCGCCACGGCCTGCGGCATCGCGGCGCCGCCGCCGCCGATGTAGTTCATGCTCGACAGGTCGTAGCTTGCGAAGTTCGGGCTGGCCATCAGGTCGATGACCATGGTCGGGATGTTGGTCCACGCCGTCACCTTCCAGCGCGAGATGAGCCGACCGGCCACGTCGCGGTCCCAGCGCGGCATGATGATCAGCGTCGCCGCCGCCAGGATGGCCGTGTGCATCATGCTCACCACGCCGGTGATGTGGAACATGGGCACCACGGCCAGCACCACCGCCTCCGAGGTCGAGCCGCCCCACATCTGGCCGGCAACGGCGTTGTGCATCAGGCTCGAATGGTGATGGACGCAGCCCTTGGGCAGGCCGGTGGTGCCGCTGGTGTAGGGCAGCAGCGCCATGTCGTTGGCGCCCACCACGTGCTCGGGCGGCGGGTGGCCGGCCTCGAGCGCATCGGTCCAGGCGATGACCTTGCCGCCGTCCAGCGCGGGCAGCGGATGGCGGGTGGTGAGCCAGTCTTTCCAGGCAGGTGCCGGGGCGTCGTCGCCCGAAGCGTCGGCGTCGAAGGCGTCGGTGAACTGGGTCACGATCATGTGGGCCAGCCGCTGCTCGGGCGGCAGGGCATTGCTGGCCTTGGCCAGTTCACCGGCCAGGTCGCCCGTGATGAAGGCCACCTTGGCGTCGGGGTCGGTGATGTAGTGCTTGAGCTCTTCGGCCCGGTTCATGGGGTTGACCGGCACCACCACGGCATTGGCCCGCAGGATCGCGAAATGCGCGATCACCAGTTGCGGGCAGTTCTGCATGTCCAGGATCACGCGGTCGCCGCGCTTCACGCCCAGCGCATGCAGCGCGCCGGCCAGCCGCTCGGCCTGGGCGGCGAAATCGCGGTAGCTCACCACACGGCCGAAGAACACCAGCGCGGGCTTGTCCGGGTAGCGCGCGGCCGAGGTGGCCAGGTTGTGCCACATCGATGTGGCGGGCACGGTGATCGAATGCGGCAGGCGTTTGGGCCAGAACTTGTAGTGCGGGCGTTGTTGCATGGTGAAAACGGCGGGGAAGGGAGAAGAAAAAAGAACGGGAGGAAGGCGAAGGAAGACGCACCAGCCTAAGCCGCCCCGGCCACGCCTCCCATCGGGGAAGCCCCCGGTGCGTCACATTGGCGACGCCCTTTCTTCTCACACTCGCCGCAGATGGCGGATGCGCCGTGCGACTACAGACACGGCCGGTTTTCCGCGCGATACCTGA
This sequence comes from Variovorax sp. VaC1, assembly GCF_043658315.1. Classification (NCBI taxonomy): domain Bacteria; kingdom Pseudomonadati; phylum Pseudomonadota; class Betaproteobacteria; order Burkholderiales; family Comamonadaceae; genus Variovorax; species Variovorax sp. VaC1. The sequence goes on from NZ_JBIGLT010000006.1 coordinate 268,563, forward strand.
CGCTCTCTTTCACGACCCCATCCACCCAACCACCGAAGGAACCCACCATGGCAGCAGACAAGCACGCAAGCGTTCACTGGGAAGGCGCCGGCAAGACCGGCAAGGGCCAGATCAGCACCGAGACTGGCGCCTTGAAGGACTACCCCTATGGCTTCGCGAGCCGCTTCGAGGACGACAAGCGCGGCACCAACCCCGAGGAGATCGTCGGCGCGGCCCATGCGGCCTGCCTGACGATGGCCTTTGCCTTCGCGCTGGAAGCGGCGGGCCTGACCGCGACACGCATCGACACCAAGGCCGCCGTGCGGTTAGCCAAGGACGGCGCCGGTTTCAAGATCGACCGCATCCAGCTCGAACTGGACGCGGCCGTGCCCAACCTCGACGAAGCGAAGTTCCAGGAAATCGCGGCCGCCGCCAAGGCCGGCTGTCCGCTGTCGAAGGCGCTCGCGAGCGTGCCCGAGATCACGCTGAAGGCCACGCTGGCCAGTTGATCGCGCCTCCGAAGAGAAAAAAGGGCGGGCGGATGGCGCACTGACGGGGCGCATCGCGTCCCGCCCCAAGGCACGCGCCGCACGGCACCGATCCATTTCGGTGCACAGATCTTGCATACCAGTTGGCACAAAAGCTGCTGGTATGCAGGCGAATGTCTACATCCGCATCCGAAATCAGTGCGCGCATCGTCGAGGCGGTGATGGCGCAGAAGCTCGCACCGGGTTCGCGCCTGGGCGAGCAGCAGCTGGCCATGCTGTTCGACTGCAGCCGCACCATCGTGCGCGAAGCCCTCACCCGGCTGGCGGCGCGCGGCATCGTCACGGTGAGCGCGCGGCGCGGCTGGTTCGTGATCGAGCCCTCGCAGGACGAAGCGCGTGAAGCCTTCGAGGCACGCCGCGTGATCGAGCTGGGCCTCATCCGCAGCACCGGCCGCATCGACAAGGCCGCCCTGCGCCAACTGAAGGCGCACCTGCAGCGTGAAAAGGCCGCACTGAAAGAAAGCGACGTCGGCAACCGCAGCTTTCTGCTGGGCGACTTCCACGTGTGCCTGGCCGAGTGCCTGGGCAACACGCTGCTGGCCGACACGCTGCGCGACTTCACCGCGCGCACCACGCTGATCGCCATGCTTTACCAATCCACGCACGACGCGGTGCAGTCGTGCGAAGACCACGTACGGATCGTCGTGGCGCTGGAGCGCGGCGACCACGCCGCCGCCGAGGCGCTGATGGCCGAGCACATCGGCACGGTGCAGTCGGCGCTGCGGGTGCAGGCGCCCAGCGATCCGCTCGCGCAGCTGCGCGATGCGCTGGCGCCGCTGCAGAACACGGCGACCGCAAAACCCAGGCGCCGCAACAAGGCCGCCACGCCCTCCCCCGACGACGCCACAGATTCTTCGACTTACCTAGGAGCCCTGCTATGAACTTCTCTTCGTCCAAACGCCATCTCTCGCTCGCGCTGGTGTCCGTCGCCATGCTGGCCGCCGCCGGTGCCGCCCAGGCCCAGAACGCCCTGGACAACGTGCTCAAGGCCAAGACCATCAAGATCGCCGTGCCGACCGACTACCCGCCCTACGGCTCGGTCGACAAGAACATGAAGCCGCAGGGCCTCGACGTCGAAATGGCCGAGCTGATCGCCGCCAAGCTCGGCGTGAAGGTCGAGCTGGTGCCCGTGACCAGCGCCAACCGCATCCCGTACCTGCAGACGCGCAAGGCCGACCTCGTGATCTCCACGCTCGGCAAGAACCCCGAGCGCGAGAAGGTGATCGACTTCTCTTCGGCCTATGCCCCCTTCTTCCAGGCCGTGTACGCCGCCAAGAGCATGAAGCTCACCAACTTCTCCGAGATGGCCGGCAAGACCGTTGCCGTGACGCGCGGCGCGATGGAAGACCAGGAGCTGAACAAGGTGGCGCCGCCGAACGTCGACTACCGCCGCTTCGAGGACAACAACGCGACCATCGCGGCCTTCGTGGCCGGCCAGACGCAAACCCTTGCGACCAGCGCGGCCGTCGCTGGCGACATGCTCGCCAAGAACCCGAAGGTGAGCGCCGAGTTCAAGCTGCTGCTGAAAGACAGCCCCTGCTTCGTCGGCATCGCCAAGGGCGAAACCGCGTTGAAGACCAAGGTCAACGAGATCATCGCCGCCGCCAAGAAGGACGGCACGCTGGACGCCATGTCGAAGAAGTGGCTCGGCAAAGCCGCCGGCGATCTGCCGGTCTGATCGCATCGCGCGGCCATGAACATCGAGTTTGACTTTGGCGCGGTGCTCGCCGAATGGCCGCTGCTGCTGCGCGGCGTGGCGTGGACCGTCGGCCTCACGGCCGTGGGCACGGTGCTGGGCATGGCCGTGGGCACCTTCTGCGCCTGGGCGCGCTCAGGCGGGCCACGCTGGCTGCGGCTCATCGTGGGCACGTATGTGGAGCTGATCCGCAACACGCCCTTCATCGTGCAGCTGTTCTTCATCTTCTTCGGGCTGCCGGCCGCGGGCGTCAAGCTCTCGCCCGAAGTCGCATCGGTGATCGCGATGGTGATGAACCTGGGCGCCTACTCCACCGAGATCATCCGCGCCGGCATCGAGGCCACGCCCAAAGGGCAGATCGAGGCGGCCGTGAGCCTGGCGCTCAGCAAGGCGCAGGTCTTTCTGCGCGTGGTGCTGCCACCGGCACTGAAGAAGGTGTGGCCCGCGATGGTGAGCCAGATCGTCATCGTGATGCTGGGCTCGGCGGTGTGCGGCCAGATCTCGACCGAAGAGCTGAGCTACGCGGCCAACCTGATCCAGAGCCGCAACTTCCGCGCCTTCGAAGCCTTCATCGTCGCCACGCTGATCTACCTGGCGCTGTCGGTGGCGCTGCGGCGGCTGCTCGACTGGGCGGGGCCGAAGTTCTTCTTCGGCCGCTGAACGCAGGAACCCGTCGCCATGACCGATTTTTCTCTGTGGGACATCCTGCGCAACCTGTTGATGGCACTGCGCTGGACTGTTGTGCTCTCGCTCATTGCCTTCATCGGCGGCGGCATCGTGGGGGCGCTGCTGCTGTTCTTGCGCATGCGCGGCGGCAAGGTCGCGGACAAGGCCGTCGGCCTGTACGTGCAGCTCTTTCAGGGCACGCCGCTGCTGATGCAGCTCTTTCTTGCCTACTTCGGCATTGCGCTGTTCGGCATCGACGTGTCGGCGTGGACTGCGGCCAGCGTCGCGCTCACGCTCTACACCAGCGCCTTTCTCACCGAGATCTGGCGCGGCTGCGTCGCCTCGATTCCGAAGGGCCAGTGGGAAGCCTCGGGCAGCCTGGCCCTGAGCTTCGGCGAGCAGATGCGCCACGTGATCCTGCCGCAGGCCGTGAAGATCGCGATCGCGCCCACGGTCGGCTTTCTGGTGCAGGTCATCAAGGGCACGGCGCTGGCTTCGGTGATCGGCTTTGTCGAACTCACCAAGGCCGGCAGCATGATTTCAAACGCCACCTTCCAGCCCTTCGTGGTGTTCAGTTGCGTGGCCCTGCTTTACTTCGTGCTGTGCTTCCCCGTGAGCCTGTACGCCAAGAACCTCGAGAGGAAGACCCATGGCCGCCGTGCTTGAAAAACAACCGGAGCCCGCCACCTCGGTGGGCGCGCCCATCGTGCGCATCACCGCGCTGCGCAAGTCGTACGGCACCAACGAAGTGCTCAAAGGCATAGACCTGGACGTGAAGCGCGGCGAGGTCATCGCCATCATCGGCAAGAGCGGCTCGGGCAAGAGCACGCTGCTGCGTTGCATCAACGGGCTGGAGGTGTTTCAGCAAGGCTCGCTCACCGTCGACGGCAAGCCGCTGCTGCACGAAAGCGCCATGGCCATGCGCACGTTGCGTCAGCGCGTGGGCATGATCTTTCAGAGCTTCAACCTGTTCCCGCACCTCACGGTCGGCAAGAACGTGATGCTCGCGCCCACGCTGGTGAAGAAGCGCTCGGCCACCGAAGCCGCCTCGCAGGCGCGCAAGCTGCTCCAGCGCGTGGGGCTGGCGGAAAAATTCGACGCCATGCCCGAGCAACTGTCGGGCGGCCAGCAGCAGCGCGTGGCCATTGCGCGCGCGCTCGCGATGGAGCCCGCGGTGCTGCTGTGCGACGAGATCACTTCGGCGCTCGACCCCGAACTGGTGGGCGAAGTGCTGCGCGTGGTGGAGTCGCTGGCCGACGAAGGCATGACGCTGCTGATGGTCACGCACGAGATGAGTTTCGCGCGCAAGGTCAGCGACCGCGTGATCTTCATGCACCAGGGCCGCGTGCACGAGATGGGTCCGCCGGCAGAGCTGTTCGGCAATCCGCAGACAGCGGAGCTGAAGCAGTTTTTGTCGTCGCTGCATGACTGAAGGCTTCGGCCTCGGCTATCCTCGGCCCATGGCCTGCCTCCGGATCGCGTCGATTATTCGCACCATCGCAAAGATGGTGGGTTAGCGCGCGATCCGAAGAAGAAGTTCACGCCACACGACCCGCCCCACGAGGCGGGTTTTTTGTCTCCTGGGGTCTTGTTCCAAAGCCACAGGAGATGAAATGAAATTGACCCCATCGACGCCCGCCACGCTTCACATGGTCTGCGGCAAGATCGGTGCCGGCAAATCGACGCTCACCCGGCGCCTTGCGCTGGAGCCCGCCACGGTGCTCATCAGCGAAGACGCCTGGCTCGATGCGCTGTACCCGGGCGAGATCCGCGAGCTGCCCGACTACGTGCGCACCTCGGGACGACTGAAGCAGGCGATGGCGGGCCACGTCTCGGCGCTGCTGGCCGCCGGCGTTTCGGTGGTGCTCGACTTTCCGGCCAACACGGTGAGCAACCGGGCCTGGGCGCGCGGCATCTTCGAGGCGGCCGGTGCGGCGCACCAGCTTCACTTTCTGGACGTGCCCGACGCGGTCTGCAAGCAGCGGCTGCGGGCACGCAACGCCAGCGGAGAGCACCCGTTCGAGACGAGCGATGCGCAGTTCGACCTGATCACGAGCCACTTCGTCGCGCCATCAAAAGACGAAGGGTTCCATGTGGTCCGCCACGCCTAGGGCCGACCGATGCACGGCGCATGCTTATGCTTGCGCCCCATGCAGATCGAACAAGCCCACCCCACAGAAGCAGCCACCGTTGCGGCCGTCCTGACCGAAGCCGCCCAGTGGCTGGCCACCGCAGGCCGGCCGTTGTGGTCGGCTGCCGACACCGGTCTCGAGCGCGTGCAGCGCGACACCGACGCCGGGCGCTACTTCATCGCCCGGAAAAACGGCGAGGCGCCGGGCGTGATGCGCTTCGACCTGGAAGACCCGCACTTCTGGCCCGAGATCGAGAGCGGCAGTTCGGCCTTCGTCCACAAGCTGGCGGTGGGCCGGCGCTGGGCGGGGCACGGCGTGTCGACGGCGCTGCTGAATTTCGCGCGTGAACGTGCCTCGAGCCTGGGCCTCAAGCATCTGCGGCTCGACTGCGTGGCAGACCGCGCACCGCTGCGCTCGCTCTACGAGCGCTTCGGGTTCTCGCTGCACAGTGAGATCCGCAAAGGGGCCACCTCCTTTGCACGCTACGAACTTCCGCTGGAACGCCAGTAACCGAAACGGAGAACTCGTCCATGACCGCCACCCAAGACAACGCCTACCCCACGCCGTACGAAAGCGGCAACCACAACCAGACCGCTACCTGGGCCGAGTGCGTCGCCTTCTACGAACGGCTGGCCGGGCACTTTCCGACGGTGCTGCGCTGGGCGCAGATCGGCGTGTCGGACAACGGCATTCCGATCCATGCCGGCGTGGTGACGGCCGATGGGGAATTCGACCGCGAAGCGCTGCAGCGCCAGCGCCGGCCCGTGTTCTTCAACAACAACGGCATCCACCCCGGCGAGCCCGAAGGGATCGACGCCTGCATGGCGCTGGTGCGCGATTTCTGCACGCAGCCAGATCGGCTGGCCGCGCTGGGCAACACGGTCTTCCTGTTCATTCCGGTCTACAACGTGGACGGTTGCCTCAACCGCCAGACGACCTCCCGCCCGAACCAGCAGGGGCCGGAGTCTTTCGGCTTTCGCGGCAACGGACGGCACCTGGACCTGAATCGCGACTTCATCAAGTGCGACAGCCTCGCCGCGCAGGTGTTCAACCGCTTCTTCACCGCGTGGGACCCGGACGTGATGGTCGACACGCACACCTCCAACGGCGCCGACTACGCCTGCACGATGACGCTGATTCCGACCCAGCCCGACAAGCTGGGCGCGGGGCTCGGCCAGTTCCTGCGCGAGCGCATGCTGCCGGCGATCTACGGCGGCATGGACCGGCGCGGATGGCCCACCAGCCCGTATGTGAACTGCGTGGCCGAGACGCCGGACGACGGCATCGCCGATTTTCTCGACCTGCCGCGCTTTTCCACCGGCTATGCAGCGCTGCACCACACCATCGGCTTCATGCCCGAGACCCACATGCTCAAGCCCTACGCCGATCGCGTGGCGTCCATGCGCACGCTGGTCGAGGTGGTGCTCGATTTCACCGTGGCGCATGCGGCGCAGATTCAAGCGCTGCGGCGCGAGGCCAAGGCCGGTGCCGCACGGCAAGTGCACTGGCCCCTGCTGTGGAGGTCTGACCTCGGCCAGCCGGCCAGCCTGCGCTTCAAGGGGTACCGGGCGGTGCGCACGCCCAGCAGCCTCGGCACCTACCAGCGCCTGTCTTATGACCGCAACCAGCCGTGGGAAAAAGACATCCCCTACTTCGACCGCTACCTCGAAGACGCCTCGGCCACTGCGCCCAAGGCCTACCTCATTCCGCAGGCCTGGCGCGAGGTGATCGAGCGCCTGCAATGGAACGGCGTGACGCTGGAGCGGCTGACGCAAGACCAGGTTTTTCATTCCGCGAGGGTCTACCGCATCCAGAGCGTGGTCTCGCGGGCGGGCCCGTACGAAGGGCACATGTTCCATGACGAAGTGGTGCTCGCGACCCGAGCCGAGACCGTGCACGCCCGTGCCGGCGACGTGCGTGTTTCCCTGGACCAACCCAAGGCCCGCTACGTCGTCGAGACGCTGGAGCCCGAAGCCCACGACAGCTTCTTTCGCTGGGGTTTCTTCAACAGCGTGCTGGAGAAGAAGGCGGGCTTCTCGGATTACGTCTTCGAGGACACGGCCCACCAGATGCTGGAAGACGAACCCCTGCTGAAGGCCGGCTTCGAGCAATGGAAGCGGGACAACCCCGACAAGCTCTCCGATCCGCAAGCGGTGCTGCGCTACATCTTTGCGCACGGACAGCGCCACGCGGAACCCGAATGGCGGCGCTACCCGGTGGCGGGCCTGAACTAGCACACGCACGCAACCCGCGAGCCGCGCCACACACCATGCAATTCAAGTGGATGGAAGACTTCATCGCGCTGGCGCAGACGCGCAGCTTCACGCGCGCGGCCGAGCTTCGGCACGTCACGCATCCAGCCTTCGGGCGGCGCATCCGCGCGCTCGAGTCGTGGGCCGGCACGACGCTGATCGAGCGCGGCAGTTCGCCCGTCGTGCTGACGGCCGCGGGCGAGAGCTTTCTGGACAACGCCAGCCAGATGGTGCGCAGCCTCGAAGGCTCACGCGAGGAAGTGCACAACGTGGCCGGCCGGCAGGCCCGCACCGTGACGGTGGTCACGGGCCGCACGCTGGCGCGCACGGTGATGGCCGACTGGCTGGTGCGGCTGCAGCCCGTGCTGGGCCAGGGCGAGGTGCGCGTGCTGACGGGCGCGCTGGCCGAAACCGTGCGGATGCTCGAGCACAACGAGGTCGACTTCTCGCTCATCTTTCACCACGCCGCGCTCACCTTCCGGCTCGACGGGCGTCAGTTCGCCCATGTGACGGTGGCCTCCGACAAGCTGGTGCCGGTGTCGCTCGCCGACGCGCAGGGCCGCGCAGTGCACAGTTTCGACGGTGCCGGCGAGGTGCCGTTCCTGTCGTACGTTCGCACGCTCGCCATGGGGCGCATGGTCGAAGACCTGCTCGCCAACAACCCGCAGGCGCCGCGCCTGAAGCGCCGCATCGAATGCGATTCGGCCGACGCGCTCTACGAATACGTGCTCAGGGGGCTGGGCGTGGCGTGGTTGCCGTGGTCGATGGTGCAAGGCGATTGCAAGTCGGGCCGGCTGGTGCAGGCCGGCGGACGGCGGATGGAAGCGCGTTTCGAAGTCCGGCTGTACCGGCCGAAGCGCCGCCTGGGCCCGCTGGCCGAAGATGTGTGGCGGGCCATGACCCCGCGCTGACCCCGCATCGCCCCCTTTTCAACCCAATCGGCACGGCTTCGTGCCAGCACGGCACCGCGCAGGCAGGGCCGGCTCCGCAAAATCCCCGGGATTACTACAACTCCGAGGCAACGATGCGTCTTCCCCGTCCTTTTTCCTCCTGTCTTGCCGTCGCCCTGTGCGGCCTTGCCTGGGCAGCGTCCGGCCCGGCCGGCGCCGAGACCTACCCGAACAAGCCCATCACGCTGGTGGTGGCCTACCCGCCGGGCGGCTCGACCGACCTGACCGGCCGCGCGCTCGGCGTCGAGCTGTCGCACCGCCTGGGCGTGCCGGTGATCATCGACAACGTGGGCGGCGCCGGCGGTGCCATCGGCGCACAGAAGGTCGCCAATGCCGCGCCTGACGGCTACACGCTGCTTGCCGGTGCCAGCAACGAGATCGCCATCAACAAGCTGGTCAACAGCAACGTGAAGTACGAGCCGAAGGACTTCACGCCCATCGGCCTGATCGCCTCGCAGCCGCTGGTCCTGGTGGCGGCGCCGGGCGTGGGCGTGAAGAACAGCGGCGAATTCCTCGCGCTGCTGAAGAAGAACCCCGGCAAGTACAGCTACGGCAGCTCGGGCGTCGGCACTTCGCTGCACCTGGCCGGCGAAATGCTCAAGCAGCAGGGCGGCGTCTTCATGACGCACGTGCCCTACCGCGGCGTGGCACCGCTCACCAACGACCTGCTGGGCGGCAACATCGACTTCGGCGTGTTCGTTCTTTCCAGCGCGCTGCCCTACATCCGCAGCGGCAAGATGGTGGCGCTGGGCACCACCGAGGCCAGGCGCTCGGCCATCACGCCCGACCTGCCGGCGCTGAGCGAGAACCCGAACCTCAAGGGGCTGGACATCGGCGTCTGGTTCGCGCTGATGGGGCCGGCCAAGCTGCCGGAGCCGGTGCTCGCCAAGCTGAAGACCGCGCTGAACGAAACCCTGCAGTCGCCCGACTTCCGCAAGAAGATGGAGGCCACCAGCTCGGTCGTCCCGACGTCGAACGTGGACATCGACAAGTTCCTGGTCACCGAGACCGCCAAGTACAAGACCATCGTCAAATTCGCCAACATCAAGGAATGAGCTTGTCCACGCTGTTCGAACTCCCCGCCCCCGACCTTTCCGCCTGGCGCGCCGGCAACACCGGCGTCGAAGGCGTCTGGCATTTCGAGGCCGACGCGCCCGGCCGCCACGTGATGATCAGCGCGCTCGTGCACGGCAACGAGGTGTGCGGCGCCTGGGCACTCAAGGGCCTGCTCGAAGCGGGCGTGCGTCCGCAGCGCGGCAAGCTCACGCTCGCGTTCTGCAACCTGGAAGCCTTCGACACCTTCGATGCGGCCGATCACGATGCCTCGCGCTTCGTCGACGAAGACCTCAACCGCCAGTGGCTGCCCGATCGCATCGAGGCCGGCGGCACGCGGGAGCGGCGCCGTGCCGCCGCGCTGCAGCCCTACGTGACGCAGGCCGACTGGCTGCTCGACCTGCACTCGATGCACGAGCCTTCGGCGCCGCTGACGCTCACCGGCATCCAGCCGCGCAACCTGGTGCTGGCGCAGGCGATGCGCAGCCCGGAGCACGTGGTCATCGACGCGGGCCACAAGGACGGCGTGCGCATGCGCGACTTCGGCCGCTTCGGTGCGCCCGATGCCGACGCGCAGAGCGATGCGCTGGCACTGCTGGTCGAATGCGGCTTCCACGGCGATCCGGCCAGCCGCACCGTGGCGCAGGACCAGTGCGCGCGCTTCCTGCGCGCCGCCGGCACGCTCGGCGACGACGCCATCGCGCAGCAACTGCCCGGCTGGCTGCAACCCGATGCGCCCCGCCAGTGGGCGCTGGACGTGACCGGCCCGGTGGTGGCGCGCGGCGAAGACTTCCGCTTTGCGCAGCCCTTCACCGGCCTCGAAGTGATCGAACGCGCAGGCACCGTGATTGGCTGGAACGAGGGCGAGCCCGTCGTTACGCCTTATGACGACTGCGTGCTGGTGATGCCCTCCACGCGCCAGGCCAAGCCGGGCGTGACTGTCGTGCGGTACGCCCGTCGCCGGCCACTCTGAAACAACGCCGGGGCGGCTGGCGGGAACCTTTGCGGCTGTGGCAAGCTCGGGACGGTATGAACCTCCGCACCCCGTCCCCCACCACCTCCCGCCGTCGGTTGCTGCGTGCGCTGCTGGGCGCCGTGGCCCTGCCGGCGCCGTTCGCGGCGCTGGCAGGCTTCAACTTTTTCACCAGCGAATACACCGCGACGCGCGACGAGCTGCAGGCGCAGATCGCCAAGCGCTTTCCGGTGGCCGAGCGCTATGCCGAGATCTTCATGGTCGGGCTGCGCGATCCGCAACTGGCCCTCGATGCGCAGGCCAACCGCGCGGCCATCACGGCCACGCTGACCATCGCGAGCCCCCTGCTGGCGGCATCGCCGGTGCAGGGCATCGTGTCGGTCAGCAGCGCGCTCAGGTACGACGCCGCCACCCGCGCGCTGCGGCTCGACCAGCCCAAGGCGGAAAAGCTCGAACTGCAGGGCGTCGAAGGCCGCGATGCGCAGCGGCTGCAGAAGGTCGGCGGCGTGGTCGCGCAAGAGCTGCTGCAAGGCCAGGTGCTGCGCAGCTTCACGGCCGATGAACTCACGGTCGGCCGCAAGACCTACGAGATCGGCGACATCACCGTGACAGACAACGGGATCAAGGTCCAACTCAAATGAAACACGTCCTTCTTGCCGTCGCCCTGGCAGCCACCGGCTGCGCGGCCATCATGCCCACGGCCCGGCAGCACTTCGACCTGGAAGCCCACCGCGGCGGGCGCGGCCTGGCGCCCGAGAACACGCTGGCCGCGTTCTCGAACGCCATCGACATGGGCGTGACCACGCTCGAACTCGACATCGGGCTCACGGCCGACGACGTGGTGGTGATCTCGCACGACACCTCGCTCAACCCCGACCACACGCGCGACGCTGGCGGTACTTGGCTTGCGCCGAAGAGCGGCGCGTCGATCCGCTCGCTCACGCTGGCGCAATTGCAGACCTACGACGTGGGCCGCCTCAACCCCGCGAGCGACTATGGCAAGCAGTTCGCGCTGCAGCAGCCGCGCGATGGCGAGCGCATCCCGACACTGGCAGCCCTCTTCGCGCAGGTGCAGGCACGCGGCGCCGATGCAGCCACGGTGCGCTTCAACATCGAGACCAAGATCGACCCGAACAAGCCGGGTGAAACCGCCGCGCCGGAGCCCATGGTGCGCGCGCTGCTGGCCGAGATCGACAAGGCGAAGATGGCCGACCGCGTGACCATCCAGAGCTTCGACTGGCGCACGCTGGCGCTGGTCGGCCAGCTCGCGCCGCAATTGCCGCGCGCCTACCTCACGACGCCCCGCACGCTGAAAGACAGCCGCTGGACGGCCGGCTTCGACGCGGCCGGCTTTGCCTCGGTGCCGCAGATGGTCAGGGCCGCATCGGCCAATGCGCCGGGCCCGGTGATCTGGTCGCCGGCCTACGCCGACCTCACGCCCGCCGTCATCAAGGAAGCGCAGAAGCTCGGCCTGAAGGTGCTGCCCTGGACGGTGAACCAGCGCGCCGACATGCTGCGGCTGATGGACTGGGGCGCGGACGGCCTCATCACCGACTACCCCGACGTGCTGCGCGACCTGATGCGCGAGCGCGGCCTGTCGCTGCCGCCTCCCGGAAAGGCTTCTTCATGAGCGCAAATGCCAGCCAGCAGCTCGACGCCATCGCCACGCACCTGGGCGCCTTGCGCAACGGCGGCAGCGGGTCGGTCACCGCGCTGTCGAACGAGGCCCGCGCCAGCACCGAGCTGCTCGCCGCCTTGCCACCGCGCTACGGCGAGGTGCTGCTGAACCTGCTCGACCGGCTCGAATCGAGCGCACTCTTCAGCGAAGAGAGCTGCTCCTTCAGCCAGAAAGACCTGCTCGACAACCTGCAGGTGTGGGCCGGCAAGGCCCGCGGCCAGCTGGTGTCTTAGGCCACCGGTTTATCATCGCGCCCCATGCGCACCCTGCTGCTCGCCTTGATGATCGCCCTGCTGCCCATTCGCGGCTGGCTCGGCGACGCCATGGCGTTCGAGATGGTGCGGCATTCGCTGCCAGCGGCGGCAGCCGTGTCGATGGCTTCTTCGGCCACCACGGCCAGCGAAGCGCATTGCCATGAAGGCATGGCGGCCGAGAGCGGCGCCATGTCGATGGACATGAACATGGCCGACCACACCGGCGGCCACGACAACAGCGACAACGGCGCGGGCCACCAGGGCTGCGGCACCTGCACCGCCTGCCAGGTCTGCCACACCGTCGCACTCGGCGGCATGCCCCTCATCGACATCGTGCACAGCGCGCCCCAGGCGCCACCGGCTGCACACGCGGCCCGCTTCGCCAGCGCGGAGCCCGCCCCGGGCCTGAAGCCGCCCATTTCCTGATCTCCCTGCCCGTAGTCCGTCCGCAGTGAGCCTTTGCAGGCTCGCGGCGTCCGTCGAATTGCTCATGGAGATCGAGCGTGAACCCTTTTGTTCGCTGGCAAGCTGCCGGCATTCCCGGCCATGCGGCACCGCCGCCGCATGCCGATCCGCGTCCGCCCGGCGGCCGCATGGTCCCTCATTCATTCATCCGCAGCGCCATCGCGCTGGCCGGCGTGTTGACGCTGGCCGGCTGCGCCAGCCTCTCGTCCGACGGCGGCACGGCCGACGTGCAGGCGCTGGTCAACGGCAACCCGCTGATGGCGGGCACCACGGCCCAGCGCGCGCCTGACGAGGCCTCGCAAAAGAGCGTCGATGCACTGCTCGCCAAGCCGCTGGACGCCGAAGCCGCCGTGCGCATCGCACTGGTCAACGGCCCGCGCGTGCAGGACGCCTTTGCCACGCTGCAACTGAGCGACGCCGACCGCGTGCAGGCCGCGAGCCTGCCGAACCCGGTGCTTTCGTTCAGCCGGCTGGCACAGGGCAGCGAGCGCGAGTTCGAGCGGATGCTTCGCTTCAACGTGCTGGGCCTCGTCACGCTGCCGTGGCAGGCCCGCTGGGCCGGCCAGCGGCACGAGGCCGCCAAGCTGCAGGCCGCGCAAAGCGTGCTGATCCTGGCCGCCGACACGCGCCGCGCCTGGGTGCGCGCGGTGGCGGCGCAGCAAAGCGTGGCCTACCTGCGCGATGCGAAGGAGGCCACCGAAGCCGGTGCCGAACTCGCGCACCGCATGGCCAAGGCCGGCAACTGGAGCGCCCTGCAGCGCACGCGCGAACAGCTCCTGCTGGCCGACGCATCCGCACAGCTTGCGCGGGCCGAACAGGCCGCCGTCGCGAGCCGCGAGCAGCTCACGCGCCTGATGGGCCTGAGCGGCACGCGCACCGGCTACACGTTGCCCGACCGCCTGCCACCGCTGCCGCAAGCCGCGCCCGAACTGGGCGACGTGCAGGCGTTGGCCTTGCGCGACCGGCTCGACGTGCGCGCGGCACAGGCGCAGAACTCGGCCGTGGCCGGCTCGCTGGGTCTCACGCATGCAACCAGCGTCATCAACGCGATGGAGTTGGGCGTGGTGCGCAACACCACCTTCGACAACGACGCCGATCGCACGAAGAAAACCAAGCGCGGCTTCGAGCTCGACCTGCCCATTCCGATCTTCGACTGGGGCCAGTCGCGCAACGGCCGTGCCGAGGCGCAGTACCTGCAATCGGCCGCGCGCGTGCGCGACGTGGGTGTGCTGGCCACGAGCGAGGCGCGCGAAGCCTGGCAAGGCTGGAACACCGCCTACGCCATCGCCCGCCGCTACCGCGACGAGGTGCTGCCGCTGCGCAAGCAGGTGAACGAAGAGATGGTGCTGCGCTACAACGGCATGCTCGCGAGCGTGTGGGAGCTTCTCGGCGAAACGCGCGCAAGCATGTTGCTGGTGAACGCCGGCATCGAGGCGCAGCGCGACTTCTGGCTGGCGGACACCGATCTGCAGCTGGTGCTCACGGGCAGCTCGCCCGGTGGAATGACGGCCCTGCAGACCGCGGCGGCCAGCGAACCCGCGGCGGGAGGCCACTGACATGAACCGTCGCAATTTCTTTGCTGGCGCAGCCACGGCCGTTGCCGCCACCACGGTCAGCCGCGTGTCGATGGCCGCGCTGCCCGAGCCGGTGACGCAAGGCTCCACGGCCACCGCGCCGCCGCTCGTGCCGCCGAACGGCCGGCCGTACAACCCGGTCGTCACCCTCAACGGCTGGACCTTGCCGTGGCGCATGAATGCCGGCGTGAAGGAGTTCCATCTGGTCGCCGAGCCCGTGGTGCGCGAGATGGCGCCCGGCTTCAAGGTCAACATGTGGGGCTACAACGGCCAGTCGCCAGGCCCGACCATCGAGGTGGTCGAGGGCGACCGCGTGCGCATCTACGTCACCAACAGGCTGCCCGAGCACACGACCGTGCACTGGCACGGCCAGCGCCTGCCCAACGGCATGGATGGCGTGGGCGGCATCACGCAGCCGCACATTCCGCCGGGCAAGACCTTCGTCTACGAGTTCACCGCACGGCGCCCCGGCACCTTCATGTACCACCCGCATGCCGACGAGATGGTGCAGATGGCGATGGGGATGATGGGCTTCTGGGTCACGCACCCGAAGGCCGAACACCCGCTGATCGAGAAGGTCGACCGCGACTTCTGCTTTCTGCTCGGCAGCTTCGACGTCGAGCCCGGCAGCGCCACGCCCAAGGTCAACACCATGACCGACTTCAACATCTGGAGCTTCAACAGCCGCGTGTTCCCGGCCATCGACACGCTGAACGTGCGCAAGGGCGACCGCGTGCGCATCCGCGTGGGCAACCTCACGATGACCAACCACCCCATTCACATCCACGGCCATGAGTTCGAGGTGACCGGCACCGACGGCGGCCCCGTACCGCGCACCGCGCGCTGGCCCGAAGTGTCGGTCGACGTGGCGGTGGGCCAGATGCGGCAGATGGAGTTCATCGCCGATGAAGAAGGCGACTGGTCGCTGCACTGCCACAAGGCGCACCACACGATGGGGCCGATGGGCCACGACGTGCCCACCATGATCGGCGTCGACCAGAAAGGCGTGGTCGACAAGATCCGCAAGCTTGTGCCCGACTACATGGTGATGGGCGACAAGGGCATGGCCGACATGGGCGAGATGGAAATGCCCATCCCCGACAACACCGTGCCCATGATGACCGGCACCGGCCCCTTCGGATCGGCCGAGATGGGTGGCATGTTCACGCTGCTCAAGGTGCGGCGCGACCAGAAGCCGGGCGACTACCGCGACCCAGGCTGGTTCAAGCACCCGGCCGGCACCGTCGCGCGCGAAGTGCCCGGCGCGGCCGTTCCACCGGCCGCGCGCAACGCCCCTGCCATCAAGGGCGGCGACAGCAACAAGACCGACGCCACCGTGCGCAAGCCTTCGGGCCAGGGCGCGCACAACCACTGACCACTCTTTTTCTGGAACCCATCTCATGAACAAGACACTCGCATCCATCGCCGCCTGCCTTGCCCTTGCAGGCGTCGCCGCCACGACGGCACAGGCCCACGAGAACCATGGTGCCAAGCCCCACGGCACCCGCACGGCCGCACCCGAGCAGAAGCCCTGGGGCATCGCCGGCGAAGCGCGCGCGGTGAAACGCACCATCGACATCGCGATGGCCGACGACATGACCTTCACCCCCTCGGTGATCGAAGTGCGCGAGGGCGACACCGTTCGCTTGCGGCTGAAGAACCGCGGCAAGGAGCTGCATGAACTGGTGCTGGGCACCACGGCCGAGATCGAGGCGCACGCGGCCATGATGAAGAAGTTTCCAGACATGGAACACGACGACCCGTGGATGGTCCACGTGCCCGCCGGCAAGACCGGCGACATGGTCTGGACCTTCAACCGCGCCGGCGATTTCGACTTCGCCTGCCTCGTGAAAGACCACTACGAACTCGGCATGGCCGGCCGCATCCGCGTGCTGGCCGCCGCCGCACCCAAGCCATGACGACAAGGAGAGAAAAAGCATGCAACGACGAACCCTGCTGAAGCGCGCCGCCCCGCTGCTGGCGCTGGCCTCCACCGCCACGCTGCCGATTGCCGCACTGGCGGCGGCGCCGATGGTCGAGATCTGGAAAGACCCGAACTGCGGCTGCTGCCAGGACTGGGTCAAGCACCTCAACAAGAACGGCCTGGCCACCCGCGTGCACGACGAAGGCAACAGCGCCGCGCGCGAACGACTGGGCGTGCCCGCCAAGCTGGGCTCGTGCCACACCGGGCGCGTCGGCGGCTACGCCATCGAAGGCCATGTACCGGCACGCGAAGTGCATCGCCTGCTGAAGGAAAAGCCCAAGGCCATCGGCCTTGCGGTGCCCGGCATGCCGGTCGGCTCGCCCGGCATGGACGGCCCGGCGTATGGCGACCAGCGCGATCCGTATGACGTGCTGCTGGTGCTCGCCGATGGCAGCACACGCGTCTACCAAAGCTATCGCTGAACCCTCTGAAAAACCTCGAAAGAAAATTCATCATGAAGAAACTAGTTACCGCTCTCTCCGCTGCCCTGCTCGCCGCAGCCGCCTTTGCCCAGGCCGCACTGCCGTCCGTCGAAGGTGAAGTGCGCAAGATCGACACCGACGCGAAGAAGATCACCCTCAAGCACGGCGACATCCAGAACCTCGACATGACCGGCATGACGATGGTCTTCCGCGTGAAAGACCCGGCCCTGCTCACGAAGGTCAAGGCAGGCGACAAGGTGCGCTTTACCGCCGACAAGGTCGATGGCGCGCTCACGGTCATGTCGATCGAAGCGGCCAACTGACGCACTGAGTCACGCGAAGCTGTCGACGCTTCGTTAGCATCAAGGCCAGCGCCGGCGGTCGCTGACCGCCGGCGACCAAAGGCTCAGCCGAAGCGCTTCGGAGCGAAGGGCACCAGCGAGATTTCGGGCGCGATGCCGGCGAGCAACTGGGCCGCGAGCCGGCCTGTGCGCGCCGAGCCGCAGAGGCCCACGTGGCCGTGGCCGAAGGCCAGCACGATGTCGGCACTTGCGGCCGACGGGCCGATGCAGGGCAAGCCATCGGGCAGGCTGGGGCGATGGCCGAGCCAGTGCTTCACGGCGGTGGCACCGGCCGTGTCCGCCAACGCCGGAAACATCGATTGCAGATGGCGATGCAATATCTCTGCGCGGCGCCAGTCGGGCGCGGCGTCGAGGCCGCCGATCTCGACCTGGCCCGCGGCGCGCAGGCCACTGTCCATCCAGTGGGCGATGAGCTTGCCGTCCGCCACCATCACCGGCGTGCGCGGCCCCACCGGGGCCCCTTCGACGACGACGTGGTAGCCGCGCTCGGATTCGAGCGGCACGGCAGAGCCTGCCGCTGCCGCCAGCGCGCCGGAACGCGCACCGGCACAGATGGCCGCGGCGTCGCAGGCGATCTCGCCGGCCTCGGTCAGCACCGCGCGCAATCGGCCGCCTTCGATGCGAAAACCCGTCGCGCGCGCGGCAAGGCGATCGGCACCACCTGCCTGCGCATGCCGTGCCAGTGCCGCCACATAGGTGCCCGGATCGCGGCAATGCCCGGCTTCAGGCACGAAGATGCCGAGGGTGTAGCGCGCATCAAGGTCCGGCTCGCGGCGGTGCAGCTCCTCGGCCGACCATTCCTCCCAACGGACACCCGTGCGCTGGCGCACGCGCCACGCCAGCGCATCGCCCTCGAATTCGGCGCGCGAGCGATAGGCATGCAGCAGGCCGCGCTGCTCGATGAGCTGCGGCACGCCCGCCTCGGCCGCGAGCCGGGTGTGCAACGCAGGCGCATCCGCCAGCAGGGTGCGCAGGGCGTCGGCGGTGCGCTGCACGCGCGCCTCGGTCCAGCCCGATGCCAGGTAGCGCAGCAGCCAGGGCGTGGCGCGCGGCAGGTAGCGCCAGCGCAACGCGAGCGGCCCCAGCGGGTCGGCCAGCCAGCCCGGCACCTTGCGCCAGGCACCAGGCAGCGCGGGCGGCACCACCGAATGCGACGAAAGCCAGCCCGCGTTGCCGTAGCTCGTGGCGTGCGGACCACCGGGTTCGCCGGGCTCGACCACCGTCACGCGCAAGCCGGCACGCAACGCCTCGATGGCGGTGGCACTGCCCACGGCGCCCGCGCCGATCACCACGACGTGACGCCTCGTATCGCCGGCCCCCGAGAAACTACTTCTTGCAACTGTCATGGCGCCTATCGTAGAGGCGCGGTCTCATAATCGGCCGCCATGTCAGCCCCCTCTTCCATCTCTTCTCGTTCCGCCGGTTCCATCACCGACGTCGCCGGCATCGAAGTCGGCCATTTCTCCGACACCCGCCGCCCCACCGGCTGCACCGTGGTCATGGCGCGCGACGGCGCGGTGGGCGGCGTGGACGTGCGCGGCGCGGCGCCCGGCACGCGCGAGACCGACCTGCTCGCACCCGGCAACCTGGTGCAACAGGTGCACGCCGTGATGCTCGCGGGCGGCAGCGCCTGGGGCCTGGCCGCCGCCGAGGGCGCCATGCGCTGGATGGAAGAACGCGACATCGGCATGGACGTGCGCTTCGGCACCCTGCCCATCGTGCCCGCCGCCGTGCTGTTCGACCTGCCGATGGGCGACGCACGCATCCGCCCCGATGCAGCCGCCGGCTACGCGGCCTGCGAAGCGGCCAGCACCGCCGCCCCCGCCGAAGGCAATGTGGGCGCGGGCACTGGCGCGCTGGTGGGCAAGCTCTTCGGCGTGAACCGCGCGATGAAGGGCGGCGTCGGCACCGCGTCGGTCACGGTCGGCGGCGTCACGGTGGGCGCGCTGATCGCGGTCAATTCGCTGGGCGACGTGATCGACCACAACACCGGCCAGCCCGTGGCCGGTGCGCGCACCGAAGACGGCAAGGCCCTGCTCGACACGCGCCGGGCCCTGCTGCGCGGCGACCTGCCCAAGCCGCTGCTGGCGGGCACCAACACCACCATCGGCGTGATCGCCACCGACGCCGTGCTCACCAAGGTGCAGGCCAACCGCCTCGCCAACGTGTCGCACGACGGGCTCGCGCGCGCCATCAACCCGGTGCACACCATGAGCGACGGCGACACGCTGTTCGCGCTGGCCACCGGCCGCGTGCCGCTCGAAGGCAACGCACCGGGCATGACGGTGCTGAGCACCATGGCGGCCGAGGTGGTCGCCATTGCCACGCTGCGCGCGGTGCACGCGGCGCGCGCCGTGACGGTCGGCGAGCTGCACATCCCGTGCGCCGCGGACCTGGCCGCAACGCGCGGCAGCTGACATACCGAAAGGACCACCATGGCGTTCCCCAGAACCCTGAAGCTGATCCTGCTGTCGATCCGCGACCTGATCGCGTCGGCGGGGCCCATCGTGTTCCTCGTCATCGGCCTGCTGATCGCTGCCTACTGGTGGCTGCAGCCGCAGCCGCCCAAGCACGTGACGCTGGCCACCGGCCCGACCGGCAGCGCCTACGCACAGTTCGGCAAGCACTATGCCGAGGCCCTGAAGCGCAGCGGCATCGAGGTCGAGCTGAAGGCCACCTCGGGCTCGACCGAGAACCTGCAGCTGCTGCGCACCGGCGGCGCCGACGTGGGCTTCGTGCGCGGCGGCAGCGCCGACCCGGTGGCCGACGAAGAGGCGGGCCTCAGCTCGCTGGGCAGCCTGTTCTTCGAGCCGATCTGGCTGTTCTATCGCACCGACTCGGCGCAGAAGATCGACCGCAAGACCAGCACGCTGAGCTCGCTCACGCAACTGCGCGGCCTGCGCGTGAACGTCGACATGCCGGGCAGCGGCCTGCCCGACATCATGGAACGGATGCTCAAGGCCAACAAGCTCGGGCCCGACGACGTGCTGCTGTCGAACCTCGAACAGGCCGCCGCGGCCGGGGCCCTGGAGGCCGGGTTGCTCGACGCCATCGTGCTGTCTTCGGCGCCGCAGTCGCCACAGGTGCAGCACCTGCTGCGCGCGGACGGCATCAAGCTGATGGACTTCGGCCAGGCCGATGCCTACTCGCGGCGCTTTCCCTTCCTGTCGGCGGTGACGCTGCCGCGCGGCGTGGTCGACCTGTCGAAAGACCTGCCGCCGCACGACGTGTCGCTGCTCGCGGCCACCACCTCGCTGCTGTCGCGCGAAGAAACCCATCCGGCCCTGCGCCAGCTGTTCGCGCAGGCGGCGCAAAGCGTGCACAGCGGCGCCGGCTGGTTCAACCGCGCGCGCGACTTCCCGAACACGCGCACCAGCGAACTGCCGGTGAGCCCCGAGGGCGACCGCGCCATCAACGGCACGCCGCCGGTCTGGCAGCGCTACCTGCCCTTCTGGGCCAGCAATCTCGTCGAGCGCATGTGGCTGGTGCTGGGCGGCCTGCTGGTGCTGATGCTGCCGCTGAGCCGCGTGATTCCGCCGCTGTACCAGTTCCGCGTGCGCCGCCGCGTGTTCCGCTGGTATGCGCGGCTGCGCGACATCGAAGCCAAGGTGGACGCCCGTCGCGGCGAACCCGACACGCTGCTCAAGGAGCTGGACGAGCTCGACCGCGTGGTCAACAAGGTGGCCGTGCCGCTGTCGTATGCCGACGAGCTCTATGCGCTGCGCAACAACATCTACGCGGTGCGCAAGCGGGTGCTGGCGGGCTCGCCACCGAAGGACGGCATGCCACCGCCGCCCGCCAGAACCGGTGAGCCTGAAGCTGAAGCAGCCTGACGACGCCACGCCCTTCGTGCAGACGCTGATCGATTTCGCCGAGCCGCGAAGCGACGGAAGGACGCGGCTGCGCGCGGCCTTCGGTGCGCCATCGCGCGTGCTCGTGGCGCGCACGCCCGACGAAGTGCGGCCCGTGCTGGAAGCGGTCGAAGCCTTCTCCCGCGAGGGCCGTTGGTGCGTGGGCTACCTGCGCTACGAGGCGGCCGCCGCCTTCGACCCCGCATTCGCCGTGCATGCGAGCGACGGGCCGCTCGCGTGGTTCGGCGTGCACGATGCCGCACTGCCCTGGCCTTCGGAAGCATCGGATGCGCAGGCGCCCGCGGTCGAATGGCAATCGGCACTGTCGCGGGCGGCATTCGACAAGAACATGGCGGCCATCCACCGCGCCATCCGCAACGGCGAGCTCTACCAGCTCAACTACACGGCACCGTTGCGGGCCGGCTTCCACGCCGATCCGCAGGCCTGGTTCATGGCGCTGCGGCGGGCACAGCCGAATGGCTACGCCGCCTTCATCGACACCGGCGAAGAGCAGGTGCTGTCGGTATCGCCCGAGCTGTTCTTCGACTGGCAGGGCGAGCGCATCCTGTCCCGCCCCATGAAAGGCACCGCCCCGCGCGGCGCGACGCCCGCCGAAGACGAGGCATTGGCGCTGCAGTTGCGCACCGTGCCCAAGGAGCGGGCCGAGAACGTGATGATCGTGGACCTGATCCGCAACGACCTGTCGCGCATCGCGCAGCCTTTTTCGGTGCGCGTGCCCCGGCTCTTCCACACCGAGGCGCTGCCGACCGTGTGGCAGATGACCTCCGACGTCGAGGCGACGGTGCGCGAAGGCGTCTCGCTGGTGGATGTGTTCGCGGCGCTGTTCCCCTGCGGCTCGATCACCGGCGCGCCGAAGGTCAGCGCGATGCGGATGATCCGCGCGCTGGAGCCCGAGGCGCGCGGCGTGTACTGCGGTGCGGTGGGCGTGGTGCGGCCGGGTGGCCATGCGACCTTCAACGTGCCGATCCGCACCGTGACCCTGCACGGCACCGACGCGCGATGCGGCATCGGCAGTGGCATCACGGCCGATGCGCGCGCCGATGCGGAATGGGACGAATGGCGGCACAAGCGGGCCTTTCTCGGCAAGGGCTCCGCGCCTGCGCCCGCGCCAGTGGCTGCCGAAACGCCCTTCGACCTGCTCGAAACCATGGCGCTGGTGCAAGGCGATCTGCGCGATGCACACGCGCACCTCGCGCGCATGCAGAACGCGGCTGCGCACTTCGGCTTTGCGTGGAACGAAGCGCTTGTGGCGAACTGCCTGCATCGCCTGGCCGCCGCGTATCCGGCGGGCGCATGGCGTGTGCGCCTGCTGCTCGATGCACAAGGGCAGCCGCGCGCCGAAGCCTTTGCCATGGACGCGGCCCCGGCGCGTGTTCGATTGCAACTCGCCGCACACGCCTTCGACGAGGCCCACAGTGCGTTCTCGCGCTTCAAGACCACGCGCCGCGCCCACTACGAGGCCTTCGCCCCCACCGAGCCGGGCGTGTTCGACACCCTGCTCTGGAACCGCCACGGCGAGATCACCGAATGCACGCGCGGCAACATCGCGCTGCAACTCGATGGCCGCTGGGTCACACCGCCGTTGCGCTGCGGGCTGCTCGATGGCATCGGCCGCGCCCGCCGCCTTCGCGAAGGGCAGCTTGCCGAAGCCGTCGTGCGGGTGGACGATCTGCCCCGGGTGCAGGCCTTCGCCTTCGTGAACAGCCTGCGCGGCTGGCTCGATGCGGACCTGCAGCTTCCGCAAAAATAGTTCGACAAAAGCGCTTGACTTAGAGCGCGCTCTAATTTCGAGAATCAACGCCATGGAAACCAGTCTGACCATTGCGGAAGTCGCCCAGCGCACGGGCCTTACGGCCTACACGCTGCGCTACTACGAACGCATCGGGCTGATTGCCGCGGTGCCCCGTGCGCCCGGCGGTCAGCGGCGCTATGCGAGCGCCGACATGGACCTGCTGGATTTCCTGTTGCGCCTGCGCGAGACCGGCATGTCCATCCAGGGCATGCAGGCCTTCGTCAGGCTTCGAAGCCAGGGGGACGCCAGCGTCGGCGAACGGCGCGAGATGCTCGAGGAGCACCTTGCCGAAGTTCAGGCCAGGGTGGCGGCGCTGCAGCAATCCATGCAGGCGCTGTCGTTCAAGATCGACCACTACCGCGAGGTCGAGAAGACGAACAAGCGTCCTCCTCTGTCGGGCAAGGCCCGGGAAGGAAAGACGAGCAATGACGAACAACACACAACAGGACCTGAGCCAAAGCGACAGCCTGCGCTACGTGCGTGGCCTGGCCAAGCTTCATGAGATCGATGGCGAAGGCGGCGTCAAGGTGGTCGAGAGCCTGGCCAGCATCGCGCCGGACTTCGGCCGCCTGGTGATCGAGTTTCCGTTCGGCGACATCTACTCGCGCCCCGGCCTCGACCTGCGCGCCCGCGAGATCGCCACAGTGGCCGCGCTCACCGCCATGGGCAATGCCGCGCCGCAGCTGAAGGTGCACATCCACGCGGCGCTGAACGTCGGCGTGACGCGCGACGAAGTGGTCGAGGTCATCATGCAGATGGCGGTGTACGCAGGCTTTCCGGCGGCGCTGAACGGCCTCTTCGCGGCGCGCGAGGTGTTTGCGGCCGAGGATGAAAAAAGCGCGCGGCCCCTTGCGGAACCGCGCGCTCTTGTAGAAGCAGACTGAGCTTATTCGAAGGCCGTCGTGCCCCCACCCCGACCCTCCCCCGGAAGGGGAGGGAGAAAGACCAAGTCTTACTTGAGGGCCTTGTAGCGCATGCGCTTCGGCTTGGCGCCTTCTTCGCCGAGGCGCTTCTTCTTGTCGGCTTCGTACTCCTGGTAGTTGCCGTCGAAGAAGGTCCATTGGCTGTCGCCTTCGGCCGCGAGGATGTGCGTGGCGATACGGTCGAGGAACCAGCGGTCGTGGCTGATGACCATGACCGTGCCGGCGAATTCGAGCAGCGCGTCTTCGAGCGCACGCAGCGTTTCGACGTCCAGGTCGTTCGAGGGTTCGTCCAGCAGCAGCACGTTGCCGCCGGCGATCAGCGTCTTGGCCAAGTGCAGGCGGCCGCGCTCACCGCCCGACAGCGTGCCGACCTTCTTCTGCTGGTCCGCGCCGTTGAAGTTGAAGCGGCCCGCATACGCGCGGCTGGCCATCTGGAACTTGCCGACGTTGATGATGTCCAGGCCGTTCGAGATGTCTTCCCACACGGTCTTCTGGTTGGCGAGTTCGTCGCGGTGCTGGTCGACGAAGGCCATCTTCACGGTCTGGCCGATGACGACCTCGCCGGTGTCAGGCTGTTCCTTGCCCGCGAGCAGCTTGAACAGCGTCGACTTGCCGGCGCCGTTCGGGCCGATGATGCCGACGATCGCGCCCGGCGGCACGGTGAAGCTGAGGTTGTCGATCAGCATGCGGTCGCCGAAGGACTTGCTCACGCCGTGGAACTCGAACACCTGCTGGCCCAGCCGCTCCGCCACAGGAATGAAGATTTCCTGCGTTTCGTTGCGCTTCTGGTATTCCATGTCGCTCAGCTCTTCGAAGCGGGCGAGACGTGATTTGCTCTTGGCCTGGCGTGCCTTCGGGTTCTGGCGCGACCACTCCAGTTCCTTCTTCAGCGCCTTGGCGTGGGCTTCTTCGCTCTTTTGCTCCTGTGCCAGGCGTTCGCCCTTCTGCTCGAGCCAGGTGCTGTAGTTGCCCTTCCAGGGAATGCCACGACCGCGGTCCATTTCCAGGATCCACTCGGCCGCGTTGTCCAGGAAGTAGCGATCGTGGGTGATGGCCACCACGGTGCCCGTGAAGCGCTGCAGGAACACTTCGAGCCACTCGACCGATTCGGCGTCCAGGTGGTTGGTCGGCTCGTCGAGCAGCAGCATGTCGGGCTTGCTCAGCAGCAGGCGGCACAGCGCCACGCGGCGCTTCTCGCCGCCCGACAGCACGCCGATCTTGGCGTCCCAGGCCGGCAGGCGCAGCGCGTCGGCGGCGATCTCGAGCTGGTGCTCGGAATCGGTGCCGGCGGTGGCGATGATGGCTTCGAGCTGGGCCTGCTCGGCCGCCAGCGCGTCGAAATCGGCGTCTTCGGCGCCATAGGCGATGTACACCTCTTCCAGGCGCGCCTTGGCCGCGAACACCGCGCCCATGGACTCTTCGACCGATTCGCGCACCGTGTGGTCGGGGTTGAGCTTGGGTTCCTGCTCCAGGTAGCCGATCGTCATGCCCGGCATGGGCAGCGCCTCGCCCTCGAACTCCTTGTCCACACCCGCCATGATCTTGAGCAGCGTGGACTTGCCCGAGCCGTTCAGGCCAAGCACGCCGATCTTGGCGCCGGGGAAGAAAGAGAGCGAAATGTCCTTCAAGAGCTGCCGCTTGGGCGGCACGGTCTTGCTGACGCGGTTCATCGAATAGACGTATTGAGCCATCTGTGGATAGTTACCTGGGTACAAAGATCGGGGAAAAGCGCGGGCGCCGGAAAGGAGCATTCGGGCGCGGCAAACCACCGATTATCGACTCATGCGACAATAGCCACCGTTGCCGGGTCCAGTTGCCCGCAACACCGGCTCTCTGCCGGGGACGAAGAAAGCCCTTTTCACAGTGGGTTTTCAGGCTCCCACCCCTGACCTTCATCTGCCTTGACTGGCTCGGTGTCAACAAATAAGACGCCAAGCGGGCCGATGCCACTGCGCCGTGTATGGCGCTTATTGTTTCCAATGAATTTTGATGAACTGAAGCTGGCTCCCGCCATCTTGAAGGCTGTGCACGAGCACGGTTACGACTCCCCGACCCCCATTCAGGCGCAAGCCATCCCCGCCGTCCTCGAAGGCCACGACCTGCTCGGCGGCGCCCAGACCGGCACCGGCAAGACGGCCGCCTTCACGCTGCCGATGCTGCACAAGCTCAGCATGAGCCGCAGCGCTACCAACAAGTTCGGCGGCACCGGCATCCGCGCCCTCGTGCTGACCCCCACGCGCGAACTCGCGGCCCAGGTCGAAGAGTCGGTTCGCACCTACGGCAAGTACCTGCAGCTCGACTCGACCGTGATCTTCGGTGGCGTCGGCATGAACCCGCAGATCAGCAAGCTCAAGAAGGGTGTCGACATCCTCGTGGCCACCCCCGGTCGCCTGCTCGACCTGCAACAGCAAGGCATGCTCGACCTGAGCCAGGTCCAGATGCTGATCCTGGACGAAGCCGACCGCATGCTCGACATGGGCTTCATCCACGACGTGAAGAAGATCCTGGCGCTGGTGCCCAAGGAAAAGCAGAGCCTGCTGTTCTCGGCCACCTTCAGCGACGACATCCGCGACCTGGCCGCCACGCTGCTCAAGAACCCGCAGAGCATCCAGGTCACGCCGCGCAACACCACCGTGCAGCGCATCACCCAGGTGATCCACCCCGTGGGCCGCGGCAAGAAGAAGGCGCTGCTCGCGCACATCATCAACGAGAACAAGTGGAGCCAGGTGCTCGTGTTCACGCGCACCAAGTTCGGCGCCAACAGCGTGGCCGAGTTCCTGACCAAGAACGGCATCGAGGCGATGGCGCTGCACGGCAACAAGAGCCAGAGCGCCCGCACGCAGGCGCTGGCCGGCTTCAAGAGCGGCGACATCCGCGCGCTGGTGGCCACCGACATCGCGGCCCGCGGCATCGACATCGACGAGCTGCCGCACGTCGTGAACTACGAAATCCCGAACGTCAGCGAAGACTACGTGCACCGCATCGGCCGCACCGGCCGTGCCGGTTCGAGCGGCGAGGCCGTGAGCTTCGTGTGCCTGGACGAAGAAGGCTTCATGCAGGAAATCGAACGCTTCACCAAGCAGACGATTCCCGTGCAGATCGTCGAGGGCTTCGGCCCCGAAGAAGGCGAACGCGCCGAGCCGATCGCCATGGGTCGCCAGACGATCTGGGGCGGCGCCGGCCGTCCGCCAAGCCGCGACGTGATGCAGGCAGCCGCCAAGGCCGCCCGCACCGAGATGCTGCAACGCATCCGCGAGAACAAGGCCGGCCAGGGCGGTGGTGATCGCGCTGGTGGTGGCGGCAACGGCGGCGGTCAACGCCGTGGTGGCGGCCAGGGCGGTGGCCAAGGCCGCAACGCCAACGGTGGCGGCCAGGGTCAAGGCCAGGGCCCGCGCGGCCAGGGCGCACGCCCGCCGCAAGGCCGCGGCCCGCAGGGTCCGGCACGCACGCCGCACCATGCACCGCAGAACCACATGCCGCATGACGAGCGCCAACCGCGCCATCACGGCAACAGCCACAGCCCGACGCAGGCCAACCAGGTCGCGCACCTGCGCGCCGAAGCCGTTGCGGGCGGTGCCGGCCAGCCGGACCCGTTGCGCACGAGCGTCGACCACATGGGTGGCGGCCGCGGACGCGGTCGTCCGGGTGGCGGCGGCGGTGGTGGCTACGGCGGCAACCGTTCGGGCGGCGGTGGCCGTTCGGGTGGTGGCGGTGGCTACGGCGGCGGCGGTGGCCGCTCCGGTGGCGGCGGCGGTCGTTCGTTCGGACGCTGAGGCACACACATCTGGACGGCTCGGCTGCCCGGAACCTGATCAAGGGCACTTCGGTGCCCTTTTTCTTTGCTGATGCGGCGGCGCCATACCCGGGCCACAATCGTTGCGCCATGCAATACATCCCACCCAACTACGCCACGCTCTTCGTAGCCACCTGCAACCTGCTCAATCTCGCGAACCCCAATCGCGTGTACTACGAGAACCAGGACGCCTACACCGAGCGCGAGTACGAGCGAAAGATCGACTGGACCGGCGAGCGCTTTCACGCGCTCAATGCCGATGTGCTCGCGGTGCAGGAGGTGTGGGACGAAGCGGCACTCAAGGCCGCCATTGCGCGCAGCGGCTTGCGCTACGACTTCGTCTCGGTGCCGGGCGCCGAGAACACGCCGCCGCCCGGCAGCCCCGCGGGCACGCCTGCAAGGCCGGGTGCGCAGGGCACGCCCCGCGTGGGCATTGCGACGCGGCTGCAGGTCGATCACATCGAGTCTTTCGTCGATTTCCCGCCGGGCTTCGGCGTCGAGGTGCCGGGCCTGGGCGCACACACCCGCTTCGAGCGCCCGCCCCTTCTGGCCACGCTGCGCATGAAGCACGGCCAGCAGGTGCATGTGCTCACGGTGCACCTGAAGTCCAAGCGGCCGAAGTTCCTGCAGGACGCGCAGGGCAACCACCTCGAAGACCGCGACGACCGCAAGGTGGGCGCGATGGCCTCGTTGCGCTCGCTGCTGATGCGCGGTGCCGAAGCCGCGGCCCTGCGCTGCATCGTCATCGACCTGCTGCAGGGCACGAACACGCCGCTGGTGGTGATGGGCGACTTCAACGACAACCCGCACAGCGTGACCACGCAACTGGTGGCCGCGACTTCCGACGTCGCGTACGACAAGTCCGCGCGCGACGTGGCGCTGTTCAACGCCTACGAGATGCAGGGCGAGTCGGCGCTGAAGAAGGACGTGGCCTATTCGCACATCCACCAGGGCTTTCCGGAGGTGCTCGACCAGATCCTGGTGAGCGAGGAGTTCATCGCGAACAGCCGCCACAGCCTGGGCGACGTGCGGCGGGTCGATTACTTCAACGACCACCTGCACGAAGGGCGCGACCGCTCGCGCTCGGACCACGGGTTCGTGCGCGCGCTGCTGCGGCTGCGCACGGCCTGAAAGCCGCGGCCGGGCCCGCTCAGCCCAGGCGCCGGCCGGTCTGCCGGTCGAACAGGTGCACGCTCTCGGCGTCGATTGCGAGCCGCACGGTCTCGTCGGGCCGGGCATCGACGCGGCCATGGACGGCCAGCACCAGCTTGGCCTCGCCGACCTGCACCAGCAGTTCGGTCTCGGCGCCGGTAGGCTCGACCACGATCACCTTCGCCTCCACGCCGTGCGAGCCGCCGCCCAGCGTGATGTCGCCGGGCCGGATGCCGTAGTGCACCGGCTGGCCATCGGGCGCCGAGGCCCCCATGGCCACGGGCCAGCGTGCGCCCTGCGCCTCGACCCAGCAATCGCCGCCCGAACGCCGCACCGTACCCTCGATCACGTTCATCGACGGCGAGCCGATGAATTGCGCGACGAACAGGTTGTCCGGCCGGTCGTACAGATCGAGCGGCGTGCCGATCTGCTCGACGATGCCGTCGTGCATCACGACGATGCGGTCGGCCATGGTCATGGCTTCGATCTGGTCGTGCGTCACGTACACGGTGGTGGTCTTCAGGCGCTGGTGCAGCGCCTTGATCTCGGCGCGCATCGCCACGCGCAGCTTGGCGTCGAGGTTCGACAGCGGCTCGTCGAACAAGAACACCTTCGGGTCGCGCACGATGGCGCGGCCCATGGCCACGCGCTGGCGCTGCCCGCCCGACAGCTCGCGCGGATAGCGCCCGAGCAGCGCATCGAGGTTGAGAATTTTCGCGGCCCGCGCCACGCGCTCGTCGGTCACCGACTTCTCGGCGTTGCGCAGCCGCAGGCTGAAGCCCATGTTCTCGCCCACCGTCATGTGCGGATAGAGCGCGTAGCTCTGGAACACCATCGCGATGTCCCGGTCCTTCGATTCGAGGTCGTTGACCACGCGGCCGTCGATCATGATCTCGCCGCCGCTGATGTCTTCCAGGCCGGCGAGCATGCGCAGCAATGTCGACTTGCCGCAGCCCGAGGGCCCCACCAGCACCACGAACTCGCCATCGGTGATGTCGAAGCCCAGGCCCTTGATGATCTGGACCTTGCCGAAGGATTTCTGGATATTGCGAAAGGATACGGATGCCATGTGTTGTCCCTGAAATCGTTCAGCTCTTGACGGCGCCTGCAGTGAGGCCACCGACCATGTAGCGCTTGAATGCGTAGTAGATGGCCGCGGGCGGCAGTGCGTAGATCAGCCCGGTGGCCATCAACAACTCCCACGGTGAATCGTCGGCCGACAGGAAATTGCCCAGCGCCACGGCCAGCGTCACGCTCTTGTCGTTCGACAGCAGCAGAAAGGCATACAGGTACTCGTTCCACGCCAGCAGCAGCGAGTACGTGCCCACCGCCACCAGCGACGGCACCATCAGCGGCAGGTACACGAGGCGGAACAGCTGCAACGGCGAGGCGCCGTCCATGCGCGCGGCCTCGTCCAGCTCGTAGGGCAGCTTGTCGGAGGCCTGCTTGAGCACCCAGATGCAGTACGGCGAAGCGATCGTCACCATCGCCAGGATCAGTGCCCACTGGCTGTTGAGCAGCCCGTAGTTGCCCATCGTCTTGTACATGGGCACGGCCAGGAAGGCGGCGGGAATGAAGTAGGTGAAGAGCGCCAGATTCATCACCGTGCGGCCACCCCTCACGCGCAGCCGGCTGATCGCGAACGCGGCCGTGGTCGCCACCAGCAACGTGAGCGCACCCACCGACAGCGCGATCACCAGCGAGTTCCACAGCTGCAGCCAGAAGTGGTCGAGGTAGAAGTGCTTCTGCTGGAACACGATGCGGAAGTTGTCCAGCGTCGGGTTCTTGGGCCACAGATGGCCCGAGGTCGCCGAGTCTTTCGACGAGATCGCAAACAGCACCATGTGGTAGACCGGAATCAGCGTCCACAGCAGCACCGGAATGCCGATCAGCAGCAGCTTGGCCTCGGTCAGCACGGCCTTGGGAGTCCAGCGCTTCATTTCGAGAGCCTCTTCATCATGAAGTACACAAGAGGCAGCACGAGTGGCAATGCCACCACGATGGATGCCATCGACAAGTCGACCTGGTCGAGCCGCAGGTAGCGGATGCCCAGCGTGGCCAGCACGTGCGTCAGGTCGGCGGGGCCGCCGCCGGTCAGCAGGTACACGCTGTTGAAATCGCCCAGCGTCCAGATCATCGAAAGAATGAGCGAGGTGATGTAGAGCGTCTTGAGCGCCGGCCAGCTTACGAAGCGGAACTTCTGCCACGACGAGGCGCCGTCCACCGACGCGGCCTCGTACTGCTCCGTCGGAATGGCCAGTCGCCCCGCCACCAGGATCAGCGTCCAGAACGGCAGCGACTTCCACACGTGCACCACCATCGCGAAGGCCAGTGCCAGCGCAGGGTCGTTCAGCCAGTTGGGGCCGTCGGCGCCGGTCAGGCGAAAGATGGTGCTGTTGATCACGCCCCACTCCGGGTTGAGCATGAAGCGGATCGACAGGATGGTCGGGATCGACGGCATCGCCCACGGCAGGATGAAGATCGCCGAGACGATCTTGATCCACCAGCGCGAGGTCACGAAAAAGCCCGACAGCACGAGTGCCACGAGCATCTTGAGGTTGATCGCCACGACCAGGAACACGGCCGTGTTGATCACCGAGCGGAAGAAGATCGGGTCTTCGACCAGCTTCACGTAGCTTTGCGGATGGCGCGCGAGCCACAGCCCGTACCCCACCGGATAGAGCACGAACACCACGAACACCAGCAGGTAGGGCACGACCATCACCGCGCCCCAGAACTGCCAGCGCGCATGCCGTGCTCCGGGATTGACAACAGGCGCCGGGGACGGCGCGGCGGTGGCAGTGGCGGTAGAGCTCATGCGAAGAAGCCGCTGGTGTGGGTGATGCCGTGCCGCGGGCTTACTGCGCCGCCACCGTCTTGATGCGCGCGATCATCTCGTCGACCGCCTTGTCCACCGGCACCTTGTCGGTGACGATGCGGCTCATGGTCTTGGCCCACACGTTCTCGTTGTTCAGCACGGTGAACTTGTAGTTCTTGGTGAACTCGAAGGTCACGGTGCCGGCCGCGTACTGGTTGTAGACCGACAGGCGATGCGGATCGGCCTTCCAGAAGTCGCGCTGCTGGGCGGCCTTGGTGACGGGGAACCAGCGACCCAGTGAGCCCTCGACGTACGGCGTGAGGTTTTCTTCCTGCAGCAGGAAGGCCACGAACTCCTTGGCGCGCGCCTTGTTCTTGGCGTCCTTGAACACCACGCCGGTCTTCACCGCCGTGCGGTAGACCATCTTGCTGCCATCGGGCTTGTTCGGAAAACCGGCGGTGCGGATGCGCTCGGTGTAGTTCTTACGCGCTTCCTCGCGCTGCTCGGGCGTGAGCGAGGCGTTGGTCGAATCGTCGAGCCACTTGGCGGCGATGGAGATGGTCGCGTTGTGCGTCATCACGGTCGTCTTGTTGTGGAACGCGACGTTGTTGTCCGGGTCTTTCCAGCTCGTCGACGACGGCGGCGTGCAGCCCTTGGTGTACGGCGCGGTGTAGTCGGTCATGGCGCCGATCAGGCCGGTGCGCACCTTCGGGTCATCGACCAGCAACTTGCCGTTGTCGTCCACCAGCTTGACGTTGTAGGCGTCCATGAAGGTCAGGAACGAATAGAACGCATCGCTCGAATCCACGCCCATCGGCTGGCCGATGCCGAAGGTGCGCTTGCCCGTTGCCTTGCGGCTGCCGGGCTGCACCTTGTCGCACCAGAAGGACCAGTAGTCCTTCCAGTTGGTGGGCACGTCGGACTCCTTGAAGCCGGCCTCGGCGAGCATGTCGATCCAGTACTCGATATGCATCGTCTGCTGCTTGATGGGGAAGGCGTAGTAGGCCTTGGCCTTCGTCTGGTTGTTGTAGAGGTACGTGGTCTCCAGCGTGTTGGGCGCGAAGCGGTCCTTCATGGGCGTGAGCACGCTGCCGATGTCTTCGAGCTTGCCGTCGTAGGCCCACTTGCCCGTGACCTGGAAGTCGTACACGTCGGCGTACGCCACGTCGGGCGGGCTGCCGGAGTCGAGCGCGGACACGGTCTTCGGAATCATGTCCTGCACCGGGTACTGCGACAGCTCGATCTTCACGTTCTTGTTCTTTTCCTCGAACTTCTTGATGGCCGCGAACAAGGCGTCGTCTTCCGCCTTGTAGAAGCCCTTGACCCACCAGACGGTGAGCTTCTCCTGCGCCGCGGCGTTGCCCGCGGCTATCAGACCCAGCGCGACCAGCGTCGGCGCGATCAGCGACTTGACGAGTTTCATGGTTTGTCTCCTTCTTCTTGGGTGGAAATTGCTCGGGGCGCGAGCGTAGGGTGAAAGAACCGGATGCGAACTGCGGACAAACGCCTAGGCGGCGCCAGGGTGCCTAGCCGCCCTTGAGCCTGGGCGGGGGCCTGCTCAAACGGGGCAAGCGCCGGCGCGAGCCGAGCACGTCTTCGATGTCCTGGCGCGCGCCGTCGATGAGCCGGATGACCGCGCGCTCGGCCTTGGCCGGCTCGTGCGCGATCACGGCGTCGAGCACCGCGCGATGCATCGGCAGCGAGAGCGCGGGCCCATCGGGCTTGGCCGTCGATATCTCGAAGCTGGTGCGCAGCAACGCGTTGAGCGCCTTGCTCATCTGCGCGAGCATGCGGTTGTGCGCGGCGTTCAGCAGGCCGTTGTGAAAGCGCAGGTCGAAAGTGACGTAGTCGCCACCGTTTTCTATGGCGTCTTTCATGCCCGCGTAGGCGCCTTCGATTTCCTCGATGTCTTCGGCGCGCGCGCGCTGTGCCGCAAGGCGCACCGCCGCGGGCTCCACCACGCGGCGCAAGTCCTGCAGGTCGCGCAAGAACTCGGGCGTGAGTCCGGCGCGCGCCTGCCAGGTGATGACGTCGGGGTCGAACCAGTTCCACTTGTCCTTGGGCAGCACGCGCGTGCCGACCTTCGGCCCGGTGACGATCAGGCCCTTGGCCGCGAGCGACTTGATGGCCTCGCGCACCACGGTGCGGCTCACGCCGAGTTCTTCGCCCAGGATGGGCTCCGCAGGGATCGACGCACCGATCGCATAGCGCCCCGCCACCACGGCTTCACCGAGCAGCTCGAGCGTTCGACCGTGGATGTTCTTGACCATGCGATGTGAATTTCGGTATCTCGTCGTTCCAAAAAACCAAGGCTCTGGCAGGCCCTCCGCGCTTATCATATGATGATTGAAATTGCCCTCCGGCAGGACAAACCCTGAGGTTTGACGCCGCAAAATCAGCAATCGGAGACAAACCCCATGAGCACAATCCCCAAGAAAAAAACCAGCGAACTGCGCAGCCAGCAATGGTTCGGCCGCAACGACCGCGACGGCTTCATCTACCGAAGCTGGATGAAGGGCAAGGGCGTGCCGCACGACCAGTTCGACGGTCGCCCGGTCATCGGCATCTGCAACACCTTCAGCGAACTCACGCCCTGCAACTCGCACTTCCGCACGCTCGCGGAGCAAGTGAAGATCGGCGTGTACGAGGCGGGTGGCTTCCCGCTCGAGTTCCCCGTGATGTCGCTCGGCGAGACGCTGCTGCGCCCCACGGCCATGCTGTATCGCAACCTCGCGAGCATGGACGTCGAAGAGAGCATCCGCGGCAACCCGCTCGACGGCGTGGTGCTGCTCATGGGCTGCGACAAGACCACGCCCGCGCTGATGATGGGCGCGGCCAGCGTCGACCTGCCGACCATCGGCGTGTCGGGCGGCCCGATGCTTTCGGGCAAATGGCGCGGGCAAGAGCTGGGCTCGGGCACCGGCGTGTGGCAGATGAGCGAGCAGGTGCGCGCCGGCACGCTCAAGCTGCAGGACTTCTTCGAGGCCGAGAGCTGCATGCACCGCAGCCACGGCCACTGCATGACGATGGGCACGGCGAGCACCATGGCCAGCATGGTCGAGGCGCTGGGCATCGGCCTGCCGGGCAATGCCGCCTACCCTGCCGTCGATGGCCGCCGCAACGTGCTGGCGCGCCAGGCGGGCCGGCGCATCGTCGGCATGGTGCATGAAGACATGAACATGTCGAAGATCCTCACGCGCCAGGCGATCGAGAACGCGATCAAGGTCAACGCGGCCATCGGCGGCTCGACCAACCTCGTGATCCACCTGCTGGCCATCGCGGGCCGCATCGGCGTGGACCTGACGCTCGACGACTTCGACCGCCTCGCTTCCGAGCTGCCCTGCCTGGTGAACCTGCAGCCCTCGGGCCAGTTCCTGATGGAAGACTTCTGCTACGCGGGCGGCCTGCCGGTGGTCATCAAGGAAATCGCGGATCACCTGCACAAGGACATCCTCACGGTCACCGGCCAGAGCGTGTGGGAGAACGTGAAGGACGCCGAGAACTACAACCCGCAAGTCATCCGCACGCAGGCCGAGCCCTTCAAGGACAAGGCCGGCATCTGCGTGCTGCGCGGCAACCTCGCGCCCAACGGCGCGATCATCAAGCCCAGTGCGGCCACGCCCGAGCTGCTGGTGCACAAGGGCCGCGCGGTGGTGTTCGAAAGCGCGGACGACCTGCACAAGCGCATCGACGACGAGAACCTCGACATCGACGAGCACTGCATCATGGTGCTCAAGAACTGCGGGCCCAAGGGCTACCCCGGCATGGCCGAGGCGGGCAACATGCCACTGCCGCCGAAGGTGCTGCGCAAGGGCATCACCGACATGGTCCGCATCAGCGATGCACGCATGAGCGGCACGGCCTACGGCACCGTGGTGCTGCACACCGCACCCGAAGCAGCCGCCGGCGGGCCGCTGGCACTGGTGCAAGACGGCGACATCGTCGAGCTCGACGTGCCCAACCGCAAGCTGCACCTGCATGTGAGCGACGAAGAGCTGGCACGCCGGCGCGAGAAGTGGGTGGCGCCCAAGGCGCCGCTCGACTCGGGCTACTGGAAGCTCTACGTCGACACGGTGCTGCAAGCCGACCAGGGCGCGGACCTGAACTTTCTTCGTGGTCGCCGCGGGGCCTTCGTGCCGCGCGACAATCATTGAATGACAAGACTGGTAGCAATCGACTGGGGCACAAGTTCACTGCGCGGCGCGCTGCTCGACGCTGACGGCAAAGTGCTCGAAGAGCGCAGCGATGCGCGCGGCATCCTCACCGTGCCCGAAGGCGGCTTCCCCGCCGTTTTTCAAACGCTTTTTGGCGACTGGATGCAGGCCGAAGGCACGCGTTGCCTGATCTCCGGCATGGCCGGCAGCAAGCAGGGCTGGGTCGAGGCGCCGTATTGCGCCTGCCCCGCGGGGCGCGTCGAAGTGGGCCGCAAGATCATCGGCATCGACGCCATTCCCGGTGCGCGCATCGCGATCGTGCCGGGCCTGAGCGACGCGCACGACGGCGTGCCCGACGTGATGCGCGGCGAAGAAGTGCAGATCTTCGGCGCCATGACGCTCACCGGCCTTGCCGATGGCGTCTTCGTGCTGCCCGGCACCCACAACAAGTGGGCCACGGTAAGCAAGGGCCGCGTGACCGGCTTTCGCACCTACATGACGGGCGAGTTCTACGCGCTGCTGAGCCAGCATTCGATTCTTGCGCGCACGCTCGACGCGGCCGCGCCGCTCGACGAAGCCGCTTTTCTCGAAGGCGTGACGCGCTCCGGGAACGGCCATGGCCTGCTGCACAACGCCTTCGGCGCGCGCACGCTCGCCTTGTTCGAGTGCATGCCCAAGCAGGAGCTGTCGAGCTACCTCTCGGGCCTGCTGATCGGCGAAGAGCTGCGCACGCAGTCGCTGCACGCGGCCGGCGAGGTCGTGCTGATCGGCTCCCCCACCCTCACCCAGCGCTACACGCTGGCCCTGCGTGCCACCGGCGTCGCCACGCGCACGCTCGGTGCCGAGGCCACCTGGGCCGGACTGCATGCGCTGTCCGGCTTTCTGGCCGCAGACAACATCGCACCATGACCACTTCTCTCGAAAAATTCAGCGCAGCCATGCGCGAGCTGCCACTCGTGGCCATCCTGCGCGGGCTCTCGCCCGCCGAGGCCGCCGACGTGGGCGATGCCATCGTCGAGCCCGGCTTCAGGCTGCTCGAAGTGCCGCTCAATTCACCGCAGCCCCTGGACAGCATCGCGCTGATGCGCAAGCGCTTTCCGCAGGCGCTGGTCGGCGCGGGCACCGTGCTTTCCGCGCAGCAGGTGCGCGAGGTGCATGCCGCTGGCGGCGAGCTGATCGTGTCGCCCAACTTCAATGCCGAAGTCATTGCCGAAGCCGCGCGGCTCGGCATGGTCTGCCTGCCCGGCGTGATGACACCGACCGAGGCCTTCGGCGCACTCGCGGCCGGTGCCACCGGGCTCAAGCTGTTCCCCGCCGAACTGGCCTCGCCCGCCGTGGTGAAGGCGCTGCTGGCCGTGTTGCCCTCCGGCACGCCGGTGATGCCCGTGGGTGGCATCGCGCCCGCGAACATGGCCGTATGGCGCGCGGCGGGTGCGGCAGGCTTCGGCATCGGCTCCGCACTCTACAAGCCCGGCAAGCAAGCCACTGCGGTGCGTGACGATGCGAAGCAGTTCGTCGCGGCCTGGACGGGCCTGGCGCACGCCTGATCCCCCAGCCCAAGCCCCGACCCCAAAGAAAAACAGAAGGAGACCCCACGATGTCCGCCGATGCCACCTACGCCAGCCCCGTCGTGCGCCAGCTGCGTGAAGACCTCGCCCTTGCCTTGCGCGCCGCTGCCCATCACGGTTTGTCCGAAGGGGTCTGCAACCATTTCAGCGTGATGCTGCCAGGCACGCAAGACCGCTACCTCATCAACCCGCGCGGGCTGCATTGGAGCGAGATCGGCGCCGACGACATCGTGCTGATCGACGTGCACGGCGAGGTGCTCGCCGGCCGGCACCGCGTGGAGCCGACCGCGCTCTTCATCCACGGCGCGGTGCACCGGCTCACCGGCCACGCGGTGGTGCTGCATTGCCACATGCCCTATGCCACGGCGCTCACGCTCACGGTCGACCGCGCGCTCGACCCGACCGCGAGCCAGAACGCGATGCGCTACATGAACCGCATCGCCATCGACGCCGAATACAACGGCCTGGCGCTCGACGATGCGGAAGGCGAGCGCATCGCGCGCGCGATGTCGAGCAAAGACGTCGCCTTTCTTGCGAACCACGGCGTGATCGTCGCGGGCGCCACCATCGCGCATGCCTACGACGACCTGTACTACCTCGAGCGCGCATGCCTGCACCAGGTGATCGCGCAATCGACCGGGCGCCCGCTGGTGCCGGTGAACGCGAAGCTGGCCGCGCACGTGGCGGCGCAGATCCAGGGCGAGCGCGAGCAGTCGGACCTGTTCTTCGAGGCGCTGCGCCGGATGCTGCCGCCACCGCGCCGCTGAACGACTGAGCGACCGCTCTATCGACCCATCGACCTATGGCCGATGGAAGACGCCCGGTGGTGCTTTTCCGGCAGCAAAGCCCCCAGGATCGGCTGCGCGGCCCGTCTGCGTCCTACGCGCATGGGCTTACAGCTCTTCATCCGATTTCGCTCCAGCCTTACAACAACTTCACAAAAGGCCGCGAGGATGAAGCTTCCAAATCAAACCACTGGGGGATCAGTGAAAAAGCTTACTTTCGCAATCGGCGCTGCGGCCCTTCTGTCGCTGGCCACGCTCAGCATTCCGGCCCAGGCCCAGACGGGCGGCCGCTTCATCCAGGCGCAGGTCTACGTGGTGCCCGCACCGCCGCCGCCGCGCCGCCACTACTACGCGCCGCCACCGCCGCGCTACTACCACGGCCCGCGCTACTACCGTGGCCATGACCGCTACTACGACCACGGCCGCCGCTGGGACGACCGCCGCCACAGCGGTCGCCGCGACAACGACCATGACGGCGTGCCCAACCGCTACGACCGCCGGCCGAACAATCCTTACCGCTACTGATCTTCCGGCCTAGGCGGATCAACGACGACCCGGGTCGCGCGCCCGGGTTCTTCTTTGTGCGGCAGCGTTCTATGCCGCAGCGCGCGCGGGCGAAGCCGCATAGGCCGGCGCTTCGCTCGACAGGCCCTGCTTCAGTTGGCGCGTGACGGTGTCGGCCAGCACCTCGGGCTTGCCGGCTTCCATGCCTTCCAGCGCCTGGCGCGCCACGTCGTCGGGCGATGCCTTGGCGCCGGGCACGTGCGCG
The DNA here is from genome assembly GCF_043658315.1 of Variovorax sp. VaC1. Classification (NCBI taxonomy): domain Bacteria; kingdom Pseudomonadati; phylum Pseudomonadota; class Betaproteobacteria; order Burkholderiales; family Comamonadaceae; genus Variovorax; species Variovorax sp. VaC1. The sequence continues at coordinate 307,177 of NZ_JBIGLT010000006.1, forward strand.
GCCATGTCGGTGTCCATGAAGGCCACGTGCAGGCTCGTGACCTGCGTGCCCTGCCCCGCCAGTTCGTTGCGCAAGCCATTGCTCAGCGACCACGCTGCCGACTTCGTCGTGCTGTAGGTGGCCACGCTGGGAAAGGTGGTCCAGCTCAAGGCCGACAGCACGTTGACCACGGCACCGCCACCGTTGGCCGCGAGCACGGGCGCGAAGGCCTTCGTCAGCGCCCAAGGGCCGAAGAAGTTGGTCTCGAACTCGGCACGCGCGGCATCGACGGCACCCGCGCCGAGCAGGTTCGATCCGCGAGAGATGCCGGCGTTGTTGACCAGCAGCGTGACGTCGCCGCAAGCACGCACGGCCGCCTCGATCTGCGTGGCTTGCGTCACGTCGAGCGCCACCGGCGTCACACCGGCGAGCGTGATGCGCTTCGGATCGCGCGCAGCGCCATAGACCTTGCGCGCGCCTGCCGCCAATGCGGCCTTGGCGAAAGCCAGTCCCAGCCCACGGTTCGCGCCGGTGATGAAGACAACGGAATCCTTGATTTTCACGGGAAGCCTTTCGGTGAGAAATTGATTCAGGCCTGCGCCACGCGGCGCAGCAATCCGGTGGTGCTGCGAGGCCAGCCCACGCGGCCGAACCATGCGCCGCCCGCGATGGCCGATGCGATCACGATGCCGTACACCACGAGCGCCACGCCTTGCGCCGCGAACACGCCGGTCAGGCCACCGCCCCAGCGCAATGCCAGCCACCCGCCGGTGCCCGCCACGGCCAGTCGCGCGATGTTGCCGAGCACCGGCCACAACAGCCGCCCCGCGCCCTGCGACGCGAAGTACAGCACCAGCCCGACACCGAAGAAGCCATACAGCGGCCCGACCACGCGCAGGTAGTGCGTGCCGGTTTCGAGCATCGCCGGGTCACTGCCGAACAGCAGCAGCCAGGGGCGTGGAAAGAACGCGGCCGCGAGCCCGATGGTTTCGGTCAGCGCAAAGGCGAGCCCTGCGCCGGCCCACGTGGCACGCAGCGCGCGCTCGCGTTGCCCGGCGCCCATGCAGGTGCCGACCATCGCGACCAGCGGCGCGCCGAGGCCGAACACCAGCGGCACCAACAGGTATTCGAGCCGCGATGCCGTGCCGTAGCCGGCCAGCGCGCCCGAACCGAAGTGCCCGGTCAGCGCGGTGGCAATGCCGATCGACAGGTTGGTCGCCACGGTCGACACCGCGCCCACCAGCCCGATGCGCAGGATGTCGCGGAACAGCGGCCAGCGCAGCTTGAGCGCCGCCATCGTGGGCCGCAGCAGGCTGCGCGGCGAACGCAGGTAGGTGATGAGCGCGATCGAGCCCAGCAGGTAGTACAGCAGCAGCGCCATCGCACCGCCCGCGATGCCCATGCCCGGCAGCGGCCCGACGCCGAAGATCAGCAGCGGCGATGCGGGAATGAGGAACACCACGCCCACCACCGTCACGTTGGCCGGCACCGACATGTTGCCGGTGCCGCGGATGATGGCCGAGAGCGAATTGAAGAGCCACACCAGCACCGCGCCCGCGAAGACCCAGTTGGAGTACGTGAGCGCTGCATCGAGCGCAGGGCCCGTGCCGCCCATGACGCCGTACAGCCAGCGCCCGCCGAACAGCAGCGCCAGCGTGAAGCACAGGCCGAAGCCCAGCGCGATGACGATGGCATGCCACACCAGCGCATCGGCATCGGCGCGCCGGCGCGCACCGAGCGCGCGCGCAATCGACGAAGCGATGCCGCCGCCCATCGCGCCGCTGGAGGTCATCTGCATCAGCATGACGATGGGAAACACCAGCGCCATGCCCGCGAGCGCATCGGTGCCGAGCTTGCCGACGAAGTAGGTTTCGATGAGGCCGACGGAGGCCTGCGCCACCATCACCAGCACGTTGGGCGCGGCAAGGCGCAGCAACGTGGGCACGATGGGCGCTTCGAGCAGGCGGCGCGTGCGGGGGTCGAGGTCGGCCGACGAGGCGGCGGAAGAAGTCGCGGTGGACATGGCGGTTGCGGGCGTTCGGTTGCGTGCGTATCAGGCGCGTGCCGCCGATGTCGATGCCGACGTCGAGGCTGGCGCACCGGTCTTGGCGGCCGGGCGGCGGATCAGCATCACGATCAGTGCGGCCACCAGGCAGGCTGCGCCGGCCGCGTAGAGCGCGGGGGTGTAGGTCAGCAGCAGCGTGCGCGCAAAGCCGGCACCGTAGGCGGCCGTGGCGGCGCCCAGTTGGTGCGCGGCGAAGACCCAGCCGAACACGAGGCCGACCTTGGCCGGGCCGAAGGCGGCACCGGCGAGCTTGACGGTCGGCGGCACGGTGGCGATCCAGTCGAGGCCGTAGAACATCGCGAAGATGCCCAGCCCGTAGATGGTGAACTCCGAATGCGGCAACCAGAACAGCGACAGCCCGCGCAGGCCGTAGTACCAGAAGAGCAGCTTGCGGTTGTCGTAGCGGTCCGAGAGCCAGCCCGAAAGAATGGTGCCCACGAAGTCGAAGGCGCCCATCATGGCCAGCACCGAAGCGGCGGGCACGGCGCCCATGCCGTTGTCGCCGCACAGCGAGATGAAGTGCGTCTGCACCAGGCCGTTGGTGCTGAGGCCGCAGATGAAGAAGGTGCCGGCCAGGATCCAGAAAGTGCGGTTGGTCGAGACTTCCTTCAGCACACGGAATGGCGTGGCGAAGTTCATGGGCGGCACTGCCGCGGCCGGCGCTGCGGGTTGGGTGCCGGGCGCTTCACCGTAGGGCAGCAGGCCGATGTCGGACGGCCGATTGCGCATGAGGCACAGCGCGAGCACGCCGATCAGGATGGTGCCGATCACGATCGGCACGATGGCCGAGCGCCAGCCCCAGTGTTCGATCATCCACGCCGCGAACGGCAGGAAGGCGAGTTGCCCCGTGGCCGAACTGGCCGTGAGCATGCCGATGACCAGGCCGCGGCGCGCCACGAACCAGCGGTTGGCCACCACCGCGCCGAGCACCAGCGCGGTCATGCCGGTGCCCAGGCCCAGCATCAGGCTCCACAAGAAGAAGAGCTGCCAGAGCTGCGAAGCCATGGTGACCAGCGCCATGCCCAGGCCGACGAGGGCAAGGCCGGTGCAGATCACTGCGCGCAGGCCATAGCGCTCCATCAGCACCGCGGCAAACGGGCCCATGAGCCCGAACAATGCGAAGCGCAGCGCGAGCGCCGACGAGATCTGCTCGGTGCTCCAGCCGAACTCCTTGCCCAGCGGCTGCAGCATGGCGCCCGGCAGACCCAGCGCGGCCGACATGGTCAGCATGGTCAGGAAGGTGATGGCGGCGACGATCCATCCGTAGTGGATGCCGCGGCGCTGGAGCCATGCGGAAACGGGGGTGGCGAACATGGGACCTCGGCTGTTGGAATGAGATATGGAGGAGGAAGGAGAAACGGGAAAAGCGGTGCCCGACGCGCCCATGCGCGGGAAGGGAATGGGGTGTTGCGGGGTGCCCGGTTCAGTCGCCGCTGTCGGGCCCGTCTTCGGTGCCGAGCAGTTCGAGCGACTCGTCGATCAGCAGGTGCAGCGCCAGCACGCGCTCGACCCCCAGCAGCGCATTGAGCTTCTGCTGCGCGGTCTTCCAGTGCTGCTGCGCTTCGCGCCATTTGTCTTCGCCTTCGGGCGTGAGCGCCACCAGCCGGCTGCGCGCATCGGCACCGGCTGTCTGCTCTACCCAGCCGGCGGCGATCAGCGGCTGCAGGTTGCGGCTCAACGTGGAAGCGGTCATCTTGAGTTCGGCCGCGAAGTCGACCGGGCGCGTGGCACCCAGCCGCTTGAGGTGCGACAGCAGCGAGTACTGCGTGGTCTTCAGGCCGCTTTGCGACACCTCGGCGTCGTAGTGCTGCGAGAGGCGTCGCATCAGTTGCCGCACCTTGAAACTGGTGCAGCCGCGGGGTTTGGTCTGGATGTCCATGGGGTATTATTGTATGTGCAACCATTGCATATACAACTTACCCACCACGCCAAAGCCCCCAGAAGGAACACAGGCATGACGACGAACCCCATCAACCTGCTCGACGCATGGATCGCCGAAGAGCGACAGATCACCGACCGCCTCGACGGCGGCCCTGGCCCCGGCCTGGCCCGCCCCGACCAGCTCGCGGGCAAGACCGGCCTCGAAATCATGCAGGCCATGCTGAACGGCGACATCCCCTACGCCGCGATCGCCAAGACGCTGGACTTCACCATCCTGTCGGTGAGCAAGGGCGTGGCCGTGTTCCAGGGCACGCCGCTGCCGCAGCACCTGAACCCGCTGGGCACCATCCACGGCGGCTGGGTCGCCACCCTGCTCGATTCGGCGTTGGGCTGCTCGGTCCACACGATGATGCCGCCCGGCCGCGCCTACACGACCGCCGAACTTGGCGTGAACTATGTGAAGGGCCTCACGCCCAAGGTGCAGCGTGTGCGCGCCGAGGGCAAGGTGATCCATTGCGGCAAGCAACTTGCCACCGCCGAGGCGCGCCTGTTCGGACCTGATGGCACGCTGTACGCGCACGCGACGACGACCTGCCTGGTGTTCGAGATTCCGCCGGCACGATAGAGCGGCGCCTCACGTATGAAGATGTGATCGTATTAACAGCGAGTACCGAATCGGGCGAAACCGGAAATGGCGAATGCTAGTGCGGAGTTACAGAGAGACTAGGCCCACTGAATCTCGTCGACGCACTTGGTATCGACTACGACAAAGAAAACAGAATTGCGTTTGAAGAGCCATGGTTACTCATATGCAGGGCCAAGCAAGAAAACAACGACGCCGATTTCCGTTTTCATCGCCTCATTTCCATCCGCCGCTCCGATCATCTGAGGCCGAATCGCTTCGACTCTATGGGTCAGGTCAGCGATCCCCGCACACGTTATTGTCCTGTTCCCGCTCGTGGTGAGACGGGTCGTACTCCTGAAGGGATCAGAGGAATGATTGAAGCGTTTTTGATTGCTGCGGAATCTTGGCTTTGTGACGGTTACTGGAGTGACATTCGATATGTCGCAGAAAGAGGATCGACCGGTATCAACCTTTGGCAAGCGTCGATTCATCTCAGCCCGTTGAGACCCAACATCGACTCGAATTTTCAGATCGCGACATCCCGCCTCGTCGCTGGGCAAGTACAGCGACTAGTTAAAAAAAAAGCGGAAGTCCTGGGGCTGCTCCGTGAGGCCATCGGTGGTCGCATCGAAACTCACGACCAAGAGCTAAAGTTACAAGTCCTAGACTATTCCTCCGAAATGGCACTTCGGGATCACTGGTACTCCACGCTTCATCTCTCGATGCTCTCCGACCACAATGAGATGCCACTGAGCACCAATTTGGCGGAAATCGACAATGCGCTAAGGATGGAGGGGCTGCCATTCGACGGACTGGTTGACCTGTGTGGATGGCTGGGTCTGCAAACACCAGGGACGGGAGCCGCGCCACAGATTCATTTGCGGGTGGCCCCCCCGTGCGACCTGATCATTGCGGCATCTTCTTTGAAACAGAACAGATTCAAGTTAACGTTCCACGCGCATCCGACTTTCAAAGCCGACCGAATGAACGTAGCTATCCGCGTGGCTCCTGGGCAGGGTCTAGCAGCAAGAAAGCAAGTTGCGGATCAAGTCCGCTGGCGCCGGCCCAAAAGCGGACTGCGTGTGGGAGTGGCTGAGGTCGAAGTGGCAGACGCCGACTCCGCACTTGCCATGCTAATGATTGATGGCACAAGCGTGCGGCGCCAATGGTTCGTTGACCCAGATAAGGCCCGAAATAGTCGACTGTTTGCTATTCAGCATTTCGACAAAGACCTTCGAATGATTCGGTCGGCCGTCTTCGAAACAACAGAGTCTGCGAAGTTCGAACGGGGTGTAGCAGCCCTCTTATTTTTGCTCGGATTCACCCCCGCAATTCCGCTTGAGACAGACTCTCCAGACATCGTGGCAACTACACCGGGTGGGCGAGTTGTCATAGTCGAGTGCACAACGAAGGTCGCGGACTTTGTGTCGAAGGTGGGCAAGCTGGTTGACCGGCGAACCTCCTTGGTTCGCGCCCTGACGGAAAACCACCATCCTCATCCTGTATCAGCGGCACTAGTTTGCAGGGTTCCTCGCGAACAGATCGCCAACCAAGACCAAGCGCTCCGGCATGGAATCATTTTGCTAACCAGCGAGGATCTCGCCGCCGCATTTGATCGCACCCTTGTGCCCGGAGATCCAGATGCATTGCTTCAGGAGGCATTGGCGCGTCTACCAGAGAGTCGCGCGGCGCAATAGGCTGGAGCCCCGAGCATTGGCGGACGCCCATTGACCTGTTTTTGAACGGCGTAGCACCCCGAAATTTCGCTACGTGCCAATACATGGCCGACAGATGTCGGCTTTTTTGTTGCCTCGCCCTCAACAATCTGGGACATACGCACTCACTTCACCTACCGATTGAGTAGGCCTTCGACCCGTAAGTCCAAAGGCAACGCGCTTCCTCCCCTCAGTGATAATTATTCTCATCGGCCCGCAGGCTCGCTCTGCCGCCGATGCATTCCAGAACACGTCACTGCTCCCGGAGGATCCTTCATGACCGAACGCTCCCGCGTCCAAGGCCGCCGCGCTGCGCGCGCACTTCTCGGCGTCAGCGCCACCTGGCTGGCCATCACCGCCCTGCCCGCACAGGCGGCCGCCGCCGACGAACTCACGCTCTACACGACGCGCGAGCCCGCACTGATCCAGCCGCTGATCTCGGCCTTCAGCGCGCAGAGCAACATCAAGGTCAACACCGTGTTCGTGAAAGACGGCCTGCTGGAGCGCGTCAAGGCCGAAGGCGCACGTTCGCCGGCCGACGTGCTGATGACGGTGGACATCGGCAATCTGATGGACCTGGTCGATGGCGGCGTGACGCAGCCGGTGAAATCGGCCGCGCTCGAATCGGCCATTCCGGCCAACCTGCGCGGCACTGATGGCCAGTGGTTCGCGCTGTCGCTGCGCGCCCGCGTGCTGTATGCCGACAAGAGCCAGCCGCTGACCAGCTTCCGCTACGAAGACCTGGCCAACCCGAAGTACAAGGGCAAGGTCTGCATCCGCGCGGGCCAGCACCCCTACAACACCGCGCTCGTGGCCGCGCTGATCGCGCATGACGGCGAGGCCAAGGCCGAGCAGTGGCTGCGCGGCGTCAAGGCCAACCTGGCACGCAAGGCAACCGGCGGCGACCGCGACGTGGCACGCGACATCCTCGGCGGCATCTGCGATGTCGGCCTGGCCAACTCGTACTACGTCGGCCAGATGAAGAGCGCCAAGGAAGGCACCGACGCGCGCAAGTGGGGCGATGCGATCAAGGTGGTCCGCCCGACCTTCGCCAATGCCAAGAGCGGCGGCACGCACGTCAACATCAGCGGCGCATCGATCGCCAAGAACGCGCCGCAGCGCGCCAACGCGGTCAAGCTGCTCGAGTTCCTGGTGTCGGAGCCGGCCCAGTCGCTCTATGCGCAGGCCAACTACGAATACCCGGTGCGCAAGGGCGTGGCGCTCGACCCGATCATCGGCCAGACCATCGGCGAGCTGAAGGTCGATCCGCTGCCGCTGACCGAGATCGCCAAGTACCGCAAGCAGGCCAGCGCGCTGGTCGACAAGGTCGGCTTCGACCAGTGACGGAGACGGCCGGGCACGCCTTGCCAGTGCCTGAAGAAAAAGAATGTCGTTGATTGCTCGGCGCCAGCCGCCGGGCCTGCAAGCCGCAGGCCCGGCCTGGCGCTGGACGTCGTTTGCGATTGCCCTCGGCGTGCTCGCGCCGGTGCTCACGCTGGCGTGGCTCGCCTTCGGGTCGGGCGTCGGGCATTGGGGGCCGCTGTTCGCGCATGTGCTGCCGCAGGCGGCGCTCAACACCGCCCTGCTGCTCGCCGGCGTCGGCACGCTGGTGCTGGTGATCGGCACTGGCTGCGCATGGCTGGTCACGGCGCATGACTTCCCGGGGCGCGGCACGCTGCACTGGGCGCTGCTGCTGCCGCTGGCGATGCCGACCTACATCGTCGCCTTCGCGTACCTCGACCTGCTGCACCCGATCGGCCCCGTGCAGGGTGTGATCCGCTGGATGCTGGGCTTCGACAGCCCGCGGCAGTTCCGCCTGCCCGACCTGCGCTCGATGCCGGGCGCGATCTTCGTGCTGGGCTTCGTGCTGTACCCCTACGTCTACATGACGGCGCGCGCGATGTTCATGACGCAGCCGGCGCACCTGATGGAAGCGGCGCGCACGCTGGGCGAAAACCGGCGCGGCGCCTTCTTTCGCGTCGCGCTGCCGCTCGCGCGGCCGGCGCTGGCCGTGGGCCTGAGCCTTGCATTGCTCGAAACGCTCAACGACATCGGCGCCTCCGAATTCCTCGGCGTGAACACGTTGACGGTGGCGGTCTACACCACCTGGATCACCCGCTCGGACCTGGCCGGCGCCGCGCAGATTGCGTGCGCGATGCTGTTCGTGGTGGTGGCCCTGGTCTGGCTCGAACGCAACGGCCGCCGGCATCAGCGCTTCGGCTCGGCGCAGCGCATGCGCGCTGTGCAGCCCAGGCGCCTGTATGGCGCGGCAGGATGGGCTGCCACGGCCATCGCGACGTTGCCGGTGCTGATCGGCTTCGTGGCACCCGCGCTGTATCTCGTCTGGGAAAGTGCCAAGCGGCTGCATCAGGGCGGTGGCATTTCGCGGGGGCTGGTCGCCAGCCTCGGCAATACGCTCGCGCTGGCAGCGGGTGTCACGGCGGTGGCCGTGGCTGCGGGGCTGGTCGTTGCCTGGGCCTCGCGCAGCCAGGGTACGGATTTCAACCGCGCGCGTTGGCAGGCCCGCGTCGCCACGCTGGGCTATGCGGTGCCGGGCACGGTGCTGGCCATCGGCCTGCTCACGCCGGCGCTGGCCTTCGACGCCGCGCTGGCCACCGCACTCGGCCTGCAAGGCCTGCCGCTCATGGGGGCCGGTGTGGTGCTGGTCGTGGCCTGTGCGATCCGCTTCCTGGCAATGCCGGTCGGCGGCATCGAGGCCGGGCTTGCGCGCATCCCGCCCGCCATCGAACAAGCCTCGCGGCTGCTCGGCGAAACCACCGGCGGCACGCTGCGCCGCGTGCACCTGCCGCTGCTGCGGCCTGCGATGGCAGCCGGTGCACTGCTGGTGTTCGTCGACGCCATGAAGGAACTGCCGGCCACGCTGTTATTGCGGCCCGCCAATTTCGACACCCTCGCCACCTGGCTCTATGCCGAGGCCGCGCGCGGCACTTACGAAGAAGGCGCGATTGCCGCGCTAGCCATCGTGCTGGCCGGCCTGCTGCCGGTGGTGCTGCTGGCACGTAACCAGTTGGGTGCATCCACGGTGACGACCACCGATCCGGAAAAGACATGAGTTCCCCCCTTCACCTGGACGCGCTCCAGCTCGCCTACGACACGCCGCGCGGCCTGCACACCGTCGTCGACGGCTTCTCGCTCTCGATGGCCGCCGGCGACATCGCCTGCCTGTTCGGCCCCTCGGGCTGCGGCAAGACGACGGTGCTGCGCGCCATCGCGGGCTTCGAGCCGGTGCGCGCCGGCACGGTCCGACTGGGCGACGTGCTGCTGTCTTCCGCGCAACAGCACCTGCCGCCCGAGCAGCGTCGCGTGGGGATGATGTTCCAGGAGTACGCGCTGTTTCCGCACCTGTCGGCCGCGAAGAACGTGGCCTTCGGCCTGCGCCGCCTGGGCCGCGCGGCGCAGCAGGCCCGCGTGGCCGAGATGCTGGCGCTGGTCGGCCTGGCCGAAGCCGGCGAGCGCTATCCGCATGAGCTGTCGGGCGGCCAGCAGCAGCGCATCGCACTGGCCCGCGCGCTGGCGCCCTCGCCCGCGCTCCTGCTGCTCGACGAGCCCTTCTCGAATCTCGACGGTGGTACCCGCGAGCGCCTGACCGCCGAGGTGCGCAACATCCTCAAGCAGGCGGGGCAAACGGCCATTCTGGTCACGCACAACGAGGCCGAAGCCCACGCCATGGCCGACCGCATCGGCGTGATGCACGGCGGCCGCATCACGCACTGGCTGAACACGACGGCGCGCTAGCACAAGTCCGATTTTTTCGAATGAGCTTTCCGGGAAAAGGTTGTTCGAGGTCGCAAGAATCGCAGCGATCCGAAACACCTCTCCCCGCCAGAACGGAAAGCCCATGCCGCAAGCCCTCACCCTCGTCAGCCACCTGCTGTGCCCCTATGTCCAGCGCGCCGCGATCGCGCTGCATGAAAAAGGCGTTCCCTTCGAGCGCATCGTGATCGATCTCGCGAACAAGCCCCAGTGGTTTCTCGACATCTCGCCGCTCGGCAAGGTGCCGCTACTGAAGGTGCGGCGCCCTGATGGCAGCGAGGCCGTGCTGTTCGAAAGCAACGTGATCTGCGAGTACCTCGAAGAGACGCAACCCGGCGCGCGCCTGCACCCCGAAGACCCGCTCACCCGTGCCGAGCACCGTGCATGGATGGAGTTCGGCTCCGCCATCCTCGCTGACCTGTGGGGCTACGAAACCACGCAGGACGCGGCCGTGTTCGAGCAGAAGCGGCTCGCGCTCGTCGCCAAGTTCGCGCGCGTCGAGGCAGCGCTGAGCGCGGGCCCCTACTTCGCGGGCGCGGGCTTCAGCCTGGTCGACGCGGTCTTTGCGCCGGTGTTCCGCTATTTCGAGGTGTTCGATGCCCTGCACGACTCGCACATCTTCGACGCCCTGCCCAAGGTGAACGCCTGGCGCCGGACCCTGGCGAGCCGCCCGAGCGTGCGCGACGCGGTGGTGCCCGAGTACCCGCAGCACCTGATGGCCTTCCTGCAACGCCACCAGGCCCACCTGCTGAAGCTGGCGGCTTGATCGCCGCGCCGGGAAGCCGACAATAGCGGCTCCCCATTCGATATCACTACACGGCACCACGAGATGCGACTTCTTCACACCATGCTGCGCGTTGGCAACCTCCAGCGCTCCATCGACTTCTACACCAAGGTGCTCGGCATGAACCTGCTGCGCACGTCCGAAAACCCCGAGTACAAGTACAGCCTGGCCTTCATCGGCTATGGCAAGGGCAACCCCGACCAGGCCGAGATCGAGCTGACCTACAACTGGGGCACCGAAAGCTACGAGCTGGGCACGGCCTATGGCCACATCGCGCTCGGCGTGCCCGACGCCTACGCGGCCTGCGAGAAGATCAAGGCAGCGGGCGGCAACGTCACGCGCGAAGCCGGCCCGGTCAAGGGCGGCACCACCGTCATCGCCTTCGTGACGGACCCCGACGGCTACAAGATCGAGCTGATCCAGCGCGACGAAGGCGCCGCAGGCGGCGGTCTTCGCTGAAGCACGGCCGGGAGCAAGGTTGGTGGCGGGCTCGAAGAAACCGGCGACCACGACACGCCACGTCGCGCTGCTGCGCGGCGTGAACGTCAACGGCATCACGATCAAGAGCGCTGACCTGAAGGCGCTCTTCGTCGAGCTCGGCTTCGGCGCGGTGCGCACCGTGCTCGCCAGCGGCAACGTGCTCTTCGACACCGCCGAAAGCGATGCCGCCGCATTGCGCACGCGCATCGAACAAGCCCTGCGCAAGCGCTTCGGCTACGACGCGTGGATCGTGCTGCTCACGCAAAAGGCCGTGGCCGACATGGCCGCGGGCTACCCCTTCGAGCGCATCGACGAAGAGCGGCACCCCTACCTCGTGTTCGGCTCCGACGCCGCGATGCTCGACGAGATCATCGAGAAGGCCAGCGCGTTCGACCCGGCCACCGAACGCCTGCAACGCGGCAAGGGCGTTCTCTACTGGCAGTGCCCGCGCGGCGAGAGCACCGACACGCCGGTCTCGAAGCTGCTGGCAAAGACGCGCTACAAGTCGAGCACGACCACGCGCAACCTGCGCACGGTCGAGAAGCTGATCTCGGACTGATCAGCAGCCGAGCAGGTCGGCCAACGCGTTGATGTCGCGCGCGTGCAGGTTGTTGTCAGGCTGCGGCGACACGTCCTTCGGCTTGGCACGGCCGAACTCGTACGGTCGCTCGATGTAGCCGGTCTTGAGGCCACATGCGCGCGCGGCCGCCAGGTCGTCGTGGTGCGCGGCGGCCAGCATCACCTGGCCGGGCGTGGCGTCGAACACGCCCGCCACGCCCAGGTAGGTGCGCGGGTCGGGCTTGTAGGCCTTGAACACCTCGGCCGACAGCACGCAGTCCCAGGGCAGGCCGGCGCGCTTCGCCATTTCGGTGAGCAGGCCGATGTTGCCGTTGGAGAGCGTGCAGATCGTGAACTTCTTCTTGAGCCGCGTGAGCCCCTCGACCGAATCGGGCCACGCGGGCAGGCGATGCCAGGCGCGGCTCAGGTCGCGCCGTGCGGCGGCGTCGAGGCGATCGCTCAAACTGAAATCGCTCAGCACCTGCTCCAGCATGCTCAGGTGCAGTTCGTCGAGCAGCGTGAAGCCGCCCTCGCCCGCCGCGATGCGTTCCATCACGGCCTTCATGGCGGGCTGGTAGCCCGCGCGCCATGCCAGCGCGAAGGCGGCGCCATCGACACCCGGCAAGGCGCGCTCGGCCTCCGCGGCAATGCCGCTGTGCCAGTCGACCACGGTGCCGAAGACGTCGAAGGCGATGACCTTCAGGTCGCTCGCGTCGAAGTCGGTGCGCATGGCGATCAGCGCGGCAACTGGCTCGCGGCGCGCGCCAGTTGCTCGATCAGCGCCCAGTTGCCTTCGCGGATCGCATCGGCCGGCACGATCCACGAACCGCCCACGCAGGCCACGTTCGACAGCGCGAGAAACTCGGCCGCGTTGCCCGCATGGATGCCGCCGGTGGGGCAGAAGGTGACGTCGCCGAACGGGCCCTGCCATGCCTTGAGCATCGGCAGGCCGCCGGCCTGCAGCGCGGGGAAGAACTTGAGCTGGGTGTAGCCGTCTTCCTGCGCCGTCATGATCTCGCTGCCGGTGGCCACGCCGGGCAGCAGCGGCAGACCGAGGTCGTGGCAGGCCTTGCCGACCGCGCGCGTGTAGCCCGGGCTCACGCCGAACTTTGCGCCGGCCAGTGCCGAGGCTTGCGCATCCGCAGCGCTGCGGATGGTGCCGGCGCCGGCCACGGCCTCGGGCACGTCCCTGGCGATGGCTTCGATGCATTGCAGCGCCTGCGGCGTGCGCAGCGTGACTTCGAGCATGCGGATGCCGCCGGCCACCAGTGCGCGCGCCAGCGGAATGGCATCTTTGACGTCGTTCAGCACGATGACCGGGATGACCGGGGCGTCGCGCATCACGTCGAGCGCAGTGAGTTTGTCTGTCATTTCATTTCTCCAATACGTTGCGCATGGCCTCGGGGGCGATGCATTTTCACAGCCAGGAGCAGGCGCCCTCTTCGGCGGCCAGTGCATTGCGGCGCATGCCGGCGAACAGCTCGCGGCCGAGGCCGTGTCCGTCGGCGATGCGCTGCGCTTCGGGCTGCGCCTCGGTTTCGCGCGCCGCCCATTCGTCTTCAGGCAGCAATACCGCAAGCGTACCCGCGACGGCATCGAGACGGATCAGGTCGCCGTCGCGCACCTTGGCGAGCGGGCCGCCCGCGGCTGCTTCGGGCGAGACGTGGATCGCGGCCGGTATCTTGCCCGACGCGCCGCTCATGCGCCCGTCGGTGACCAGGGCCACGCGGAAGCCCTTGCCCTGCAGCACCGACAGCGGCGGCGTGAGCTTGTGCAGCTCGGGCATGCCGTTGGCCTGCGGGCCCTGCCAGCGCACAACGCAGACCACGTCGCGCTCCAGCTCGCCGGCGGTAAAGGCCTTCTGCAATGCGGCCTGCGAGTCGAACACGCGCGCGGGCGCTTCGATCACATGGCGGTCGTCGGGCACGGAAGACACCTTGATGACGCTGCGCCCGAGATTGCCGCTGAGCAGCTTGAGACCGCCGGTGGCGCTGAACGGCTGCGCGACGGTGCGCGCGACCGCGTCGTTCTTCGAGGGAGCGGCGGGGTGCCATTGCAGGCGTTGCCCGCCACCTTCGACCAGCGCCGGGATGTTCGCGAATTCGCGGATGCCGCCGTCGCGCACGGTGAGCACGTCGCCGTGCATCAGGCCGGCATCGACCAGTTCGCCGATCACGAAGCCGGGGCCGCCCGCGGCCTGGAACTCGTTCACGTCGGCGCTGCCGTTGGGGTACACGCGGGTCAGCAGCGGGATCACGTCGGAGAGCTTCGAGAAATCGTCCCAGTCGATCACGATGCCTGCGGCGCGTGCCACGGCCACCCAATGGATCAGGTGATTGGTGGAGCCGCCGGTGGCCAGCAGCGCCACCATGGCGTTGACGATGCAACGCTCGTCGACCATCTCGCCGATGGGCGGGCAGCTGAACGCGGCCTCGCTGGCCTTGCCCAGCACCGTGCGCACCGCCTCGCGCGTGAGCGTCTCGCGCATCGCATCGCCGGGCTGGATGAACGCCGTGCCGGGCACGTGCAGGCCCATGGCTTCGAGCAGCATCTGGTTGCTGTTGGCGGTGCCGTAGAAGGTGCAGGTGCCGACCGTGTGATAGGCGGCCATCTCGGCGTCGAGCAGGCCCTGCCGGCCCACGAGGCCTTGCGCGGCCTGCTCGCGCACCTTCGACTTGGCGTTGTTCGACAGGCCCGAAGGCATCGGCCCGGCCGGCACGAACACGGTCGGCAGATGGCCGAAGTGCAGCGCGCCGATCAAGAGGCCCGGCACGATCTTGTCGCACACGCCGAGCATCAGCGCACCGTCGAACATGTCGTGCGTGAGCGCGATGGCGGTGCTCATGGCGATCACGTCGCGGCTGAACAGGCTCAGTTCCATGCCGGGCGTGCCCTGCGTGACGCCGTCGCACATGGCCGGCACGCCGCCGGCCACCTGCGCGGTGGCGCCGAGGCGGCGGGCCTCGTGCTTGATGATGTCCGGGTAGCCTTGGTACGGCGCGTGGGCCGAGAGCATGTCGTTGTAGGCGGTAACGATGCCGATGTTGGGCGCGCGCTCGGTCACCACCCTGAACTTGTCGTTGGCCGGAATGCCGGCCACGGCATGCGCCACGTTGGCACAGCCCATGCGGTCGGAACCGCGATCGCGGCCGCGGATTTCGGCCAGCCTGGAGAGGTACGCACTGCGCTGCGCATGGCTGCGCTCGCGAATGCGATCGGTGACGTCGCGAACGATGGAATGTGTGCTGCTCATGGGGGTCTTTGGCTCTTGCTGCGTGTCGCGGATGCGACTGGAGGCCTGGAGACCCATCGTACCAAGTTGACGGAAAAGAGCTGATGAAATCCGGGCGCCGAACAATACGAATTTACTCAGGCATGGCCCCCATGCGGCAGGCACAAAAAAGCCCGGCATTGCCGGGCTTGTTCTGCGGGCGGGTGGCGCTCAGTCCACCAGCTTGACTTCGACGCGGCGCGCCTCGGCGTTGTTGCCCGTGCCGGCGGTCACGGCCGGCTTCTGCAGGTCGATCTTGTCGGCCGGCACGCCCAGGCCCGTGAGCACGTCGCGCACCATCTGGGCGCGCTTCTTGGCGAGTTCTTCGTTGATGGCCGCGTCGCCCGTGGCATCGTGGAAGCCCGAGACCACGGCCTTGTGGCCGCTCTCGACGCCCTTGATGACCGCGGCCAGCGCTTCGGCGGCGCCCGGTGCGAGGTCGGCGCTGCCGGTCGCGAAGTAGAAGTTCACCACGCCGTCGACCACGCGGATGCTGGCGCCATCGGGGATGGTGACCGTCACCGTCTCGGTGACTTCGGCCAGCTTGGTCTCCTGGCCCGGTGCCGGCGCCGAGATCACCACGGCGGGCTTGACCGGGGCGGCAGCCGCGTTGTGGCCCTTGTGCCAGAGCACGATGCCCACCACGAAGAAGATCACCAGGGCGATCAGGGCCATCACGAATCCGAGGATGAAATTTTGCTGGCTGTCGTCGTCGCTCATTGCGGGTCTTGCTCCGTAGGAAAGGGGTCGGTAAATAATGGTGCGGTGAACCATGATCACGAAATTGTAGGCGCCGCCCCTGACACCCCCGTGTCGGACCCCGCGCCGGATCCCGGACCGCCGGGCCTCGACCCGATGCCCAAGCCCCTGCGCGACCCGCAGCCGATGCTCGAACGCGCCATCGCCGACTGGGGCGGGCACGAAGACCTCTGGCTGTTCGGCTACGGCTCGCTGATCTGGCGGCCCGACTTCGGCTTCACCGAACGGCGCCCGGCCTGGGTGCACGGCTGGCACCGCGCGCTGAAGATGTGGAGCCGCGTCAACCGGGGCAGCGTCCAGACGCCGGGCCTCGTGTTCGGGCTGCTCTCGGGCGGCAGTTGCCGCGGCATGGTGTTCCGCGTGCCGAAGGCCGAAGGGCTCGAAACGTTGAAGCGGCTCTGGCTGCGCGAGATGCCGACCGGCGTGTACGACCCCAAGTGGCTGCGCTGCGGCACCGACGACGGCCCCGTGCGCGCGCTGGCCTTCACGCTGTCGCGCCGCAGCCCCAACTTCACGGGCGAGTTGAGCGAAGAGCGCTATCGCCACATCTTCGCCAATGCAGTCGGCCGCTACGGCAGCTCGCTCGACTACGCACAGCAGACGCTGCTCGAACTGCAGCGCCACTCAATCCACGACGCCGCGCTGGCCCGGCTGGTGGCGCTGGCGCCGCCCCCTGCATCCGCCCCCGGAAAGCAGGCACCGCAGCCATCCAAGGCCGCCGCCGATTGCGATGCGCCACCGGCTCCGGTATATGTTCCGGGGTCTCCCGACTCTTCCTCCCAACCTTCCGGACCGTCCAAGGAAAACACATGAACCATCGTCGTCTCATCGCCACCGGTGCCGCCCTCCTCGCCACCGCCGTCCTGGCCGCCTGCGGCAGCATGGGTGGCAAGCCGAGCACGGCCGTCGAGCTGGTGCCGACCGCCGCGATCACGCCCAACCCGACGCGCGGCACCGTGACCTTCACCGCGCTGGAGCACGGCGTGCGCGTGTCGGGCGAGGTGCGCGGCCTCGTGCCGGGCAGCGAGCACGGTTTCCACATCCACGAAAAGGGCGACTGCGGCGACAACGGCAATGCCTCGGGCGGCCACTTCAACCCGACCGGCGGCACGCACGGCAAGTTCGCCGCGCCGGGCAGCCATGCCGGCGAACTGCCGAGCCTCGTGGCCGACGCCGGGGGCGTGGCCCGCTTCAGCGTGGAAGACCACTCGATCTCGCTGACCGACGGCGCCGCCAACAACGTGGTGGGCCGCGCGCTGGTGGTGCACCGCGACCGCGACGACTTCACGACGCAGCCGGCCGGCAACTCGGGCCCGCGCATCGCCTGCGCGGTGATCCCGAAGCCCTGATGAACCGCTAACGGCCCGCGCGCGCCAGCCAGAGCGCTTCGGCGCGCGCCAGGGCCTCGGGCGTGTCGATGTCGGTCACGACGCCGACATCGTCCACCACCAGGTTCGCTACCGAATCGATAGCGCGCATCGACCGCAGGATGGACGATGCGCCCAGCGGGCCTTCCAATGCCGCCAACTGCGCATGGCAGCCCGCCGCAAAGCCCACCGGATGCCCACGCTCGCCCTCGTACTGCGGCTGCACGGCATTCACCCGGCCACCGAGCGCGGCTGCAACCGCCTGCAGCGTCTCGGGACGCACCAGCGGCAGGTCGCCCGGCAGGATCAGCCAGCCCCTGGCGCCCGGCGTGGCGCGCACGGCCGCGGCGATGGAGTCGCCCATGCCCGGGTGGCCGATGTCTTCCAGATGCCACGGCAGCCCGCTGGCGCGCACCGCATCGAGCGTGCGCTCCAGCACCGGCTTGCCCGCAAGCATCGCCTTCAGCTTGGAGCCCGTGCCACCGGCCGCAATGAAGCGTTCGCCCCGGCCCGAGGCCAGCACGATCACCACCGGGGAATTCGCCTTGGTCGTCATGGGCCGAAGTATGTGCGCAACAATTCGGCCATGACTTCCTCTCCAACCAATGAAACGCTGGCCGCGCTGCGCAAGAGCTACGAGCGCGCCGAACTCGGCGAGGCCCACAGCGCCGGCGATCCGCTCAAGCAGTTCGAGCGCTGGCTCACCGAGGCCATCGACGCGCAAGTGCCCGAGCCCAACGCCATGACGCTGTGCACCGTGGGCAGCGACCTGCGGCCGTCGAGCCGCATCGTGCTGATCAAGGGCTACGACGCGCGCGGCATCGTCTGGTACACCAACTACGAGAGCCGCAAGGGCCAGGAGCTGTCGGGCAACCCGTATGCGGCGCTGCAGTTCCACTGGGTCGAGCTCGAGCGCGTGGTGCGCATCGAAGGCCGCGTCGAGAAGGCCGGCGCCGACGAGAGCGACGCCTACTTCGCCAGCCGCCCGCTCGATTCACGCATCGGCGCCTGGGCCAGCCCGCAGAGCGAGGTCATCAGCGGACGCGACGTGCTGGTGAAGAACGCCGCGGTGGCCGCCGCCAAGCACCTGCTGTCGCCACCGCGCCCACCGCACTGGGGCGGCTTTCGGCTGGTGCCCGACCGCTGGGAGTTCTGGCAGGGCCGCAAGAGCCGGCTGCACGACCGGCTGCGCTACCGGCTCGAAGGCGCCGATTGGGTGCGCGAGCGACTGGCCCCCTGATCTGTTCGCGAAACACCGCGGAACCGGCTTGCCGGGCCGCAGGTGTTGCCCCCGGACGGGGGTTGGCGCAGCGACACGAAGTGCGCGAAGCCTGGGGGCGAGTCAAGCCTCGCAACCCACCACCTTGAACTCGACGCGCCGGTCCAGCGCGTCGCTCGCATCGTCGGCCCCGGTGCCGACGATGTTCTCGCGAAAGCCCATGCCGGCCTCGCGCAGCTTCTTCGACAGCGGCGGCGCCTCGGTCACCAGCCGGCTCTTGACGCTCGCGGCGCGCTGCAGCGACAGGCGCTCGTTGACCGCCTCGGAGCCCGTGCGGCTGGTGTGCCCCGTCACGACCACGCACGAATCGATCTGCGCCGCCTGCCGCGCGATCTGGCGCAGCCACATCGGATAGGCCGCGCTGATCTTCGGGTCTGCCAGAAAGTCCGTCGAGCCCGGCTTGAACAGGAACTTGACGCTCAGGTTGTTGGTTTCGAGCCCCAGGCGCGCGATGGTGCCGAAGGTTTTCTCGGCATCGGCCGTGCGCCCCAGCTGCGATTGCGTGAGGTACAAGCCGCTGTAGATGCGCAACTGCTGCCCGTCGGGCCGCTTCGATGCCGCCTCGTAGCGGCTCAGCGCCTCGCTCATGCGGCCGGCCTCGTAGGCGGCGGTGGCCTCCTGCAGCACGGTCGAGGTCGGCAGGCGTTCGAGGTACAGCGCATCGGCCGCCTGGCCCGGCTGGGTTTCCGCGGTGCGGATGTAGCCCTCGACGCCGCGGTCCTTGCCGTTCACCGGGCTGTCGCGAAAGAAGGCGGTGGGCCGCGTGTCGAGCGATGCGTCGCTGATGCGCGCCACCGACTGCGCGATCACCACGCCGCTCTTGATCTCCGTCAGCGCAAGGTTCAGGCGGTACGGGCCGCCCGACGCGTCCTTGTCGCGTACCAGCGTACCGTTGAGCACGTACTGCGCGTTGCCGATCTCGGTGGCGTTGAACGGCGTCACGGTGAACTGCTTGAACTGGGCCTGCATGCGCTGGACGATGCGCTGCTCGGCCACACGGGTCACCTCGGTCTGCTGGCCGCTCGCGCCTTCGAGCAGCGGGTCGATCACGATGCGGCTCTGCTTGAGCGACGACTCCACTTTCGCCAGGAAGGCCGGCAGCTTCTGCGTCTGCACCATCAGGTCGTCCACCGCCTGGTTGACGGCCTGGTCGAAAGGCATGGCGTTGCCGGGCACGGGGCGGTGCGCGCAGGCGGCGAGCACGACGGTGGCGCACAGCACCAGCACGCGCAGCGACGCGCGGATGCGGCGCGGAGTGCGCAAGGTGGTCAGGGAGATGTTCGTCATCATCATCAGCATTGGCTCCTCAATGTCTTCATGTCCTGGTCCGACAGCGGCTCGCCGATGGCGGCGCGCATGTTGATGTCGCCGCAGCGCTTCGAGGGCGCGGGCCTTCTGGCGACGGGTTCCCTTTGCGCGTCCTGCGATGTCGTCGAGGCCTGCGCCGTGGCTTGCGGCCGGGGCTTCGCGGCCGGCCGCGCCACGGCCGCAGGCGCGGGCTTCGGCTCGGGCTCCGGCGCTTTTTCTGGCGCCTTCTCCGTCGGCTCGCGGGGCACGTTGACGGACAGGCACGGCGTCCTGCAGGGCTTCGCATCGGCCGCCGCCTGCGCGGGCGTGCATTGCAGCGCGATCACCGTCGCGACCAACGCCATAGCAGGAAGGGGCGAAGAGCGCGCCGGGTAAATCATCAGCCGGCAAATGTAGGGCCGTGGGCGCCGCGCGCCATCCCACCAAACGGCCACCCTGCCGAACGGCATAGGGCACCCTAAGGAACGCGCTAGGGCGAAAGTTCGCGACGCGCTACGAAGAGAGAACCGAAGGGCTCAGGGCAGCCACTGCACCCAGACCATCACCAGCGTGAGCGTGCCGAGCGCCAGCACGGTCGATACCGCCACGCTGGCCGTCACCAGGTCTTCGGCGGTGCGGTAGCGCTGCGAGAACAGAAACACGTTGGCGCCGATCGGCAATGCCGCCGCCACCACCATCACGGTGAGCGGTATGCCGCGCACGCCGAGCACCCAGCCGATGCCGGCCACCAGCAGCGGGTGCAGCAGGTTCTTGACCAGCGCCTGCACCAGCGCGCCACGCCAATGCCGGCCGATGGGCGTGAGCGCGAGCGTGATGCCGACCATCACCAGCGCGACCGGGCCGAAGGCCTGGCCGAGCAGCTGGATCGGCTTGTCGATGACTTCGGGCATCGCAAGGCCGGTCTGCGCGAACAGCAGGCCCGCCATGATCGGCAGAGGCACCGGATGGATGATGGCGTTGCGCAAGGCACGCAGCACGGTGCGCACCATCGAGCGCTTTTCCGCACCGCCGACCACCGCGTGCTCGCGTGCAACGGCCAGTTCGAGCACGACGGTGGCACTGGTCAGCAGCACCAGCGAGTGCAAGGAGATCAACGTGAGCAGCACCACCATGCCCTCTTCGCCATAGGCCAGGCCGATGAGCGCGATGCCGATCATCACGGTGTTGCTGTAGGTGTTGGCCAGCGCGATCACCGCCGCCGTGCGATTGAAGCCGCGCAACGCGAGCGTGCCCGCGAACAGCAGGCCCGAGGCGATGAAGTACGCCGCGACCGGCTTGAGGCTGAGTTGCTCGACGTGCACCGTGCTCATGGCACGGAACAGCAGCGCGGGCGCGAGCAACAGGAAGATGAGGTTCGACAGGTCCTTGACCGCATGGCCGCTGATCCAGCGACGCCTGCCTGCGAGGTAGCCAGCGGCGATGAGAAGGACGACGGGCAGGAGCGAGGAGATGACGAAGGAATTCACCCGCGTGAGGATAGTCGAGGGCTTGCCGTGTATTGCTCCTTCCCCCTCTGGGGGAAGGCTGGGATGGGGGCATGCAGAGCGCCCGATCGGTACGCCGCTTGCCCCCACCCCTGCCCTCCCCCAGAGGGGGAGGGAGCAAGAAAGGGTTAGAACGTCACGCGCAATCCGACCTTCAGCGAGCGCCCCGGCAGCGGCGCATTCGGATACACCGTCGTCGTCAGGATCGACGTCGGGCTGTAGGCCAGCTTGTTCGTGATGTTGTCCATGCGCGCATACCACGTGAGGTTGGCGCGCTGCACCTTCATGCGGTAGGTGATCGCCGCATTCCACAGCGTGTACGCATCCGTCTCGCGGGCGCCGACCGACGGCACGCGATGCTGCGCCGCGTTGTAGTCGAAGCCGAAGCGCGCGCCCCACGGGCCGTTGGCGTAAACCAGCGTCGCGCCCAGGCGCAGCGGTGCGATGCGCGGCAGCGGCTCGCCGGTGTCGAGGTTCTTCGCGCGCACGATGTCGCCGCGCCATTCGAGGTCGAGCGTGGACGCATCGGCCATCCGCGCGAAACCGTCGGTGCCCAGCAGGCGCAGGTTGCCGCTGGCCTCGATGCCGGTGAAGCGCGCGCGCACCCCGCGGTACAGGTACTCGGCCAGCGTGTCGGTCACCTCGGGGTCGGTCACGACCTGGCCTTCCTTGTCGAGCGTGCGGCCCGACGCGGTCAGGCCGATGTAGTTGCTGAAGCGCGTGACATACGCATTGACGCGGGCCGTGTTGGCGCCCGACTTCCACTGCGCCCCGAGGTCGAAGCCGGTGGACTTTTCCTTCTTCAGGTTCGGGTCGCCCACCTCCCACGCGGCCGTGGCCACGTGCGGGCCGTTGGCGAGCAGTTCGTAGTCTTTCGGCGCGCGCTCGGTGTAGGCAAGGTTCGAGGTCAGCTGCCACTGCGGCGCGAGGTTGACCAGCGCACCGAAGGCCGCGCTGTGCGGATTGAAGGTGCGCTCGCCAATAGCGAAGCGGGTGACGGTCGGATCGTCCGGGTAGCCCAGCGAGCGGATGCGGACCTTCTCGGTGCGCGCGCCGAAGCTCAGGCGGCCCCACGAGGTGCCGTACTCCTCATACAGGAACAGCGCGTTCGAGCGCGTGCGGCTGTGCGGCGCAAAGGCCTCTTCGCCATCGGCGGCGAAGCGGTTGGTCTCGCTGCTGAAGCCGACCAGGCCTTCGAAGTTGCCGATCTTCTCGTGGCGCGCCTCGATGCGCAGGTCGTTGCTCATGTTCGAGAACTTCGTGCCGGGCTGGCTGCCCTCGAACTCGGTATGGCGGTAGTTGGTGTGGCTGAGCTTGGCGTGGACGCTGCGGATGATGCCGCCCGGGCGCCACTCGCCCTCCAGCGCGTAGCGGTCGGACTTCATGCCGATGGTCACGTCGTCCTCGGCCACGGTGCCGTAGGTGCTGCGGTAGGTGGCGACCGATGCGCCGATGTAGCCCTGGTCGAAGAACAGCGTGCCGCCGATCGCGCCGCCGTGCGCCTCGTTGGCCGAGTTGCAGATCTTGCGTGCACGCCACGGCGAGCCGGGCTTCTCGCAGTTCAGGTCGATGGGCACCGAGGCGTCTTTCGAGTCGCGCTTGAAGGCATCGACGTGCACCGCGAAGCGGTCGTTGCCGCCTTCGAGCACCACGCCGCCGTTCTTCTCCTTGTTGCCGGTGGCGTAGCCCAAGTCGGCGCGGCCACCGAAGCCATTGATCGGTTCGGACGGAATGCGGTTGTCGATCACGTTGACCACACCGCCGACCGCACTGCCGCCGTACTGCAGCGCCGAGGGGCCGCGCAGCACTTCGATGCGTTCGGTGACCAGTGCGTCGACCGGCACCGCGTGGTCGTAGCTGAGGGCCGAGGCATCGGGCGCGCCGCCGCCGTTCTGAAGGATGCGGATGCGGTCGCCGTCCTGTCCGCGAATGATCGGACGGCTCGCGTTCGGGCCGAAGTAGCTGCTGCTCACGCCGGGCACGTTGTTGAGCGTTTCGCCGAGCGTCGATTCGGAACGCAGCAGCAGCTTGTCGCCCGACAGCGTGGTGGTCGGCGCGATCAGCTCGCTGGCGCCGAGCGGATTGCCGGTGACGGTGACTTCGCGCAGGCTGGCGGGGTCGGCCGGTTGGGCCGGGGCCGCATCCTGGGCCTGCGCATGGGACGTGCCCGCGAACGCGGCGAGCGAGAGAACGGCAACGCCGATGGCGTTGCGACGGAAATTGGGAATCATGGATGGACACTCGTTGAATCGATGGGCGGCCCACCGCCCCCGCGCAAGGCGGGTTCGGCAGCCGGAACACAAGGGAAATTCAGCGAGCGGCAGGTGGACCGCGTGCATCGAACAGCACGATCCATCGAGAGACGGCTTCGCCCTGCAAATAGGCGAAGGTGGCCGACGGCAGCAGCATCGGCAACACCACCAGCGGCACGCCCGGCGCGCTGAAGCCGTGCGCCAGCTGGTCGTACAGCCGGCATTCGGCGTCGGTCTTGTCGCCGAACAGCGCATACAGGCCGTCGTGCCGTGGCACGAAGCCCGAGGCCTTCGCGGCCATGGCCGTGCGCTCGGCCGCCATGGCCCAGCCGCGGTCGCCCGGCATGTGCAGCGTGGCATGCACGAGGCCGAGCGTCGACGCCATCCACACCGCGAAAAGCAGTGCGAGGGCGACGGTGCGCGACAGCCTCGGGTTCATCGTCATGCGGCGGTTCAGAAGTGCGTGGTCATGCTCACGTACAGGCTGCGCCGCGTGCCGTACTGCGGCGCGCCCACGCCGACGCCCGTGCCGTCGCGCAGCAGGTAGCTCTTGTCGAACAGGTTCAGGACGGCGATGCGCCCGACGATGTCACCGCCCGACGCGTCCTTCCACGTGTGCGAATAGGCGGCATTGACCACCGCGTAGTGCGGCAGCGCCGCGCTGTTGGGCGCGCCGCCGTCGGGCGTGCGGCGCAGGCCGCTGCCGAAGATCAGGTCGCCGCTGACCTGGTTGTCGCCGAAGCGGTAGCTGGCGCCGCCCGACAGCGTGTAGGTCTGGTCGTGGTCCAGGTACACGTAGTGGTTGGCAATGTAGGCCAGCTCGTCGGTGCCGAACAGCGACTGGCTCGACACGATGTCCTTGCCCATCGCCTTCTGGTAGGCGAAGTTGGCATAGGCCGACCAGTGGTCGTCGTTGTAGCGCGCCGACAGCTCCAGCCCGCGCGCGAAGCCCTTGGCGTAGTTGAAGGGCGACAGGATCAGCGCCTGGCCGAACTGGCCTTCGTCGAGCAGGTTGGTGATGTTCTTGTAATAGACATCGGCCGACAGCGACAGGTTGGCGTTCACCTTGTGGTCCACGCCCAGGTCGAAGTAGTGGGTGCGCTCCGCCTTCACCGGGTCGGACGTGGGCACCGCGGGCTGGTTGGTGGTGCCCGCATACAGGTTGATGCTCTGCTGCGACGCCAGCTCCTGCGGCGGCGGCGTGAAGTAGCGCGCATAGCCCGCGTGCAGCGCGGTGTCGTCCGACAGCTTGTACGCGAGGTTCAGGCGCGGGCTCCACTGGTGCTCTTTGGTGAACGCATCGACGCTGTCGTAGCGCAGGCCGTAGTTGAGGGTCAGCTTCGGATCGATCCGCCATTCGTCCTGCACGTAGACGCTCGCGAGCTGGCCGACCTTGCCGGAGTTGTCGTTGATGAGCACCGGCGTGTTGCCGACCTGCGCGCCGCTGTCGTCGACCGGGAACACGTTCACCGCATTGATGCTGCGCGTGGTCTGCCGCGTGTAGGCGCCGCCGAAGCGCAGCGTGTGCGCGTCGTTGGCCTTGTACGACGCATCGGCCTGCAGGCCGTTCGACGAGTTGGAGCGCAGCGTGTCGGAGGCCACGCCGTTGTAGATCAGGTCGCCCACCGGATCGGGCAGGTAGTGCAGGTTCGAGTACTGGTGGAAGGCCGAGACCTGGAAGTCGAGCGCACCCACCGTCTTCTGGAACGACAGCGCCACGAAACGGGTGGCCTCGGTCTGGCGCTCGCGCACGCTGGACGAAGGCAGCGCATTGAAGCCCGTGCCCAGGTCGCTGTAGCCGGCCAGCGAGAAGGCCGGCGACTGGTTCGGATTGGTCGGGATCTGGAACTTGCCGTTGTAGGTGCCGAACATCAGGCCCACGCGCGTGTCCGCATCGAGGTAGTAGGACAGGTTGCCGAAGGTCTTGCCCTGCCGTGTGCGGTCGTTCTGCGCGTTCAGCGTCGGCTGCGGGTTCTCGATGCCGTTGGTGTTGGAAACCAGGCTGCCCGACAGGTAGTAGCTGAGGTTGCCCTTGGTGCCGTAGATCGATCCGCTTTCTTCCAGCGTGTTGTGGCTGCCGAAGGTGAAGCCGAGCGAGCCGCCGGGCTTGCCGAAGCCCTGCTTGGTCTGGATGTCGACCACGCCCGCGGTGCGCAGGCCGTACTGCGCGGGCAAGGCGCCGGTGAGGAAGTCGACCGAGTCGATATAGCGCGTGTCCAGCGACTGGCCAAAGCCCGAAATGCCTTCGGGCAGTTGCACGCCGTTGACGCGGTACTGCACGTTGCCGTGGTCGTCGCGCACGTGCAACGAGCCGGAGGCCTTCGAGTCCTTGGCGACGCCGGGCAGCGTGAGCAGCACGTCGTCGAGCGGGGTGGCGTCACCCTTGCCGAGCGCGTCGATGGCCGCGCGGTCGATGCGGTAGACGGTGGCGCCGACCTCGGGCGAAAGCTCCATGCGCGCCTTCTTCAGGCGCTCGGACTGGATCTCCACCGTCGACAGCGTGCCGGCGGCGCTGGGCGGCTCGACCGTCGTGGTGGTGGAGTCGGCGGCGGATGGGGAAATCGGGGCGGCTGCGTCCTGGGCGAAGGCCGGCCAGGACAGCAGCGAAAGAACGGCAATGCCGATGGCATTGCGACGGAAATTGGGAATCATGATGGGCACTCGTTGAATCGATGAACGACCTGCCTCCAACCGCTCAGAGCGGATGTGGCAGCCGGAACACGGAGAGATTCAGCGAGTGGAAGGCGGACCGCGCGCGTCGAACAGCGCGACCCACCGGGCGATGGCCTCGCCCTGCAGATAGGCGAAGGTGGCCGTCGGCAGCAAGATCGGCAGCACCACCAGCGGCACGCTGGGTGCAGTGGAGCCGTGCTCCAGTTGGTCGTACAGCCGACATTCGGCGTCGGTGTGCTCGCCGAACAGGCTGCCCAGGCCATGGTCCGCATGCTTGTGCACGCCGCCCTGGCTTGTCGCCTGCACGGCCGCCGCGGCCTTGGCGAGGCCGGGAACGTGCAGCGAGCGGTGCATCACCCCCAGCGTGCCCGCGATCCACAACGCGAACGCCAGCGCGACGATGAACGCGCGCGACGAACGGGTGGAAGCGGGGCGGGCGGCGTGCACGGGAGACAGGGCCGAAGGCTCAGGCCTTGACGCGCGAGGCGAAGGTCTTCTGGAACTTCTCGACCTTCGGGCCCACGACGAATGCGCAGTAGCCCTGGTTCGGGTTGTTCAAAAAGTAGTCTTGGTGGTAGGCCTCGGCCGTCGAGTAGTTGGCCAGCGGCGCCACTTCGGTCACCACGGGCGAGCGGTAGGTCTTGCTGGCCTCGATCTCGCGGATGACGTCTTGCGCCACCTGCTTTTGCGCGTCGTTCGTGTAGTAGATGCCGCTGCGGTATTGCGTGCCGACGTCGTTGCCCTGGCGGTTGAGCGTGGTGGGGTCGTGCACGACGAAGAAGATCTCGAGAATCTCGCGCAGGCTGATCTGCGCCGGGTCGAATTCGAGCTTCACCACCTCGGCGTGGCCTGTGCGGCCGGTGCAGATCTGCTCGTAGGTCGGGTTGACGACCTGGCCGTTGCAATAGCCCGATTCGACGTCGACCACGCCCTGCACCCGGTCGAACACCGCCTCGGTGCACCAGAAGCAGCCACCACCGAGCACGATGGTTTCGTTGGGCGACGATGAGGGGGTCATGGCACGGCTCCGGCAGGTTGGAAAAAGGCGAACCCGATATTGTCGCGGCTTGACGCGCCGGATGCCGGTCACTACATTACTAACCCGTCAGTCATTAACAACATGTCCACGCCCCGCTCCTTCGTCGACAAGATCTGCCCGGTCCGCGCCAAGCGCGAGCGCCGCAAAGAGGCGCGCCCCGGTGAATTGCTCGCCGCCGCGCTCGATCTGTTCGTGGAAAAAGGCTTTGCCGCCACCCGCTCCGAGGAGGTCGCGGCACGTGCCGGCGTCTCCAAGGGCACGCTCTTTCTGTATTTTCCGAGCAAGGAAGAGCTGTTCAAGGCCGTGGTGATGGAAAACCTCGGCGGCCGTTTCACCGAGTGGAACGCCGAATTCGAGGCTTTCGAGGGCACCTCGGCCGAAATGCTGCGCTACTGCATGAAAGTCTGGTGGGAGCGCGTCGGCATGACCAAGGCCTCGGGCCTGACCAAGCTGATGGTGTGCGAAGGCGCCAATTTCCCCGAGCTGGCCGAGTTCTACCGGCAGCAGGTGGTGCGCCCCGGCCACGTGCTGCTGCGGCGCATCGTGCAGCGCGGCATCGACCGCGGCGAGTTCGCACCGGTCGACGTCGACCACGCGATCTATTCGGTGGTGGCGCCCATGGTCTTCCTCATGCTCTGGAAGCACTCGGCCATGGTCTGCGTCGACGGCGCCAGCGCCCTCGACCCCGAAAAGTACCTCGCCACGCAGGCGGAAACGGTGCTTTACGGGCTCAGCGTGCACGCCGGGGACAAGGCATGAAAGGCCATGGATGGCCGACCGGGCGGCGGGTGTCATCGGCGCAACCTAAAATTGAAGGTTTGTCCTGAGCCCACAAGGAAAGCCACGCCATGAACCCCACCCCTACCCTCGAGCGCTTGCGCTTCAACATGATCGAACAGCAGATCCGCCCCTGGGATGTGCTGGAGACGGACATCCTCGAGCTGCTGGCCGAAATCCACCGCGAGGACTACGTGCCGGACGAACACCGCACGCTGTCGTTCTTCGACATGGAACTGCCCCTGCTCGACGGCTCCGTGCCCGGCGAGTTCATGCTCTCGCCCAAGGTCGAGGCCCGCACGCTGCAAGACCTGCACATCCAGAAGCACGAGTCGGTGCTTGAAATCGGCACCGGTTCCGGCTTCATGGCCGCCCTGCTCGGCGCCCGCGCCGCCCAGGTGCTGTCGCTTGAAATCAACCCCGTGCTGGCCGCCCGCGCCGCCGAGACGCTGCGCCAAAACGGCGTGACCAACGTCGAAGTGCGCCACGCCGACGGCGCCGTGCCCCTGGCCAGCGGCCCCAGCTTCGACGTGATCGTGCTGAGCGGCTCGGTCGCCCGCATTCCGCAGAACCTGCTCGGTTCGCTCAAGGTCGGCGGCCGCCTGTCGGCCATCGTGGGCGAAGAGCCGATGATGCGTGCCCACTTCGTCACCCGCACGAGCGAAAGCAAGTGGGAAACCATCCAGCCCTGGGACACGGTGGCACCGCGCCTGCTGAACTTCCCCGAGCCCTCGCGCTTCTCGTTCTGAGCGGACGGTCCACCGAATGATCGACCAAGTCCGCCCCGCCGACCTTGCCGCCTGGTTCGCCCAGGACGCCGATGCCGCCCCCGTGCTGCTCGACGTGCGCGAGCCCTGGGAGCTGCAGACGGCGAGCGTCGTGCCCCAGGGCTTCACGCTGGTCGCGATCCCGATGAACGAGATTCCCGGGCGGCTGGCCGAACTGGGCGAGGGCCATCGCATCGCCTGCCTGTGCCACCACGGCGCGCGCAGCCAGCGCGTGGCCGCCTTTCTGAGCCAGAACGGCTTTGACCAGCTCGCCAACGTGGCGGGCGGCATCGACGCCTGGTCTTCGCAGCACGACCCTTCCGTGCCGCGCTACTAGCTTCTCTCTTCAAGGACGTTCAATGCCTCCAAGGCCCCGGCTTCTGCCTCTTTCCGCAGCATTCGCAAGCGCCATTGCGTCACTGCTCGCACTGCCGGCCCAGGGCCAGACACTGAACGAACTCTATGAAGCCGCCCGCGGCTATGACGCCACCTACCAGGGCGCGCGGGCCCAGTACGAGGCCAACGTGGCGCGCGCCGCGCAGGCCAAGGCCGGCATCCTGCCCGCCGTGGGGCTCACCGCCGGCGTGACGCGCACCGACCTCGAGATCGACACCCTCACCGGCACCAGCCGCGGCACCACGCCGCGCGACTTCAACACGCAGAACGTCGGCATCAACGCCACGCAGCCGCTGTACCGGCCCGCCAACTGGGCCACCTACGAGCAGGGCAAGCGGCAGGCCGACATTGCGCAGGCGGTGCTCACCATCGCCGAGCAGGACCTGATCGTGCGCGTGAGCCAGGCCTACTTCGACGTGCTCGCAAGCACCGACAGCCTGGCGCTGGTGCGCGCGCAAAAGGTCGCCGTGGCCGAGCAGCTCGCGTCGGCCAAGCGCAACTTCGAGGTCGGCACCTCGACCATCACCGATTCGCGCGAGGCCCAGGCCCGCTACGACCTCGTGATCGCCCAGGAGATCGCGGCCGAGAACGACCTGCAGGTCAAGAAGATCGTGCTCGACCAGCTGGTGGGCCGCCCCGGCAGCGTGCCGGTGCCGCTCGCGGTGCCGGTCGTGCTGCCGACCGCGATGCCGGCGGACATCAACGCCTGGGTCGCGCAGGCCAACGACGTGCATCCGGCGATCCGGCAGGCGCGCCTTGGCCTCGACGTGGCGGGGCTCGAAGTGCAGAAGGCCCAGGCCGGGCACAAGCCCACGCTCGATGCCAACCTGGGCTACAACGTCACGCGCAATCCCACGGGCACCAGCACCAGCGCGGTGGGTACGCGCGTCAACGCCACCACCGTCGGCGTGACCTTCAACCTGCCGCTGTTCGCGGGCTTCGCCACCGAGAACCGCATCAAGGAAACGCTGGCGCTCGAAGACCAGTCGCGCAGCGTGCTCGATGGCACCCAGCGCAGCGTGGCCCAGGCCACGCGCGCGGCCTACCTCGGGCTGGTGTCGGGCGCGGGCCAGGTCAAGGCGCTCGAAGCCGCCGAGGCATCGAGCCAGAGCGCGCTCGATGCCAACAAGCTCGGCTACCAGGTGGGCGTGCGCATCAACATCGACGTGCTGAACTCGCAAAGCCAGCTGTTCCAGACCAAGCGCGACCTTGCGCAGGCGCGCTACAACGTGCTGCTGGGCAACCTGAAGCTGCGCCAGGCCAACGGCACGCTGTCGACCGACGACATGAACGCGATCAACGCGACGCTGGCGAGCAATGGCAGCGTGCCGGCCGTGCCCGCAGCCATCACGTCGACGCCCGACCGTGTGCCCGCGCCGTATGTGCCGGTCACGCCGCCGAGCATTCCGGTGATTCCGCCAGTGCCGCTGCAGCCGTTCAATCCGCCTGCGCCGGTGATGCCTTCGGCGCCTGTGCCGCCGGTGATCCTGAATCCGCCGGTGCGCTGAGGCGCGCGTTCGCGGTCTTTCTCCCTCCCCTTCCGGGGGAGGGCCGGGGTGGGGGCCAGCGGCGCTTCCATCGCGAGCGCCGTCGAGCCCCCATCCCAACCTTCCCCCAGAGGGGGAAGGAGTGAAGACAAAGGCCGATCAGTCCAGCGTGGGTTCCGCTCTGGGTGGCTCGCTCTCCAGCGGTGCGCTGGCAGTGGCCACGGGCTCGGCAGCCTGCGCAATCGCCAGCACCGCAGCCGCCGTGCGTTCTGCGGCGCCACGGTTCGATGACGAAAACGCCAGCGCGGCCTGTGCCATGACAGCGCGCCGCTCGGGGTTCTCGACCAGCTTCAACGCCGCCGTCACCGCCTGCTCCATGCCTTCGACACGCAGCGATGCGCCCGCCGCGAGCGACAGTTGCGCCGCCTCCGCGAAGTTGAAGGTCGACGGTCCCATGATCACCGGGCAACCGCAGGCCGCCGGCTCGATCAGGTTCTGCCCACCCAGCGGCTCGAAGCTGCCGCCCAGCAGCGCCACGTCGGCCAGGCCGTAGTACAGCGCCATTTCGCCAAGCGAATCGCCCAGCCAGATCTCTGCGTCGGTCGGCTGCCCCGCCGCGCTGCGGCGCGCAACCGCAAAGCCTTCGGCCTCGATCAGCGCAGCCACTTCGTCAAAACGTTGCGGATGGCGCGGCACGATCATCCATTGCACGTCGTGCACACGCTTGGCGATCGAACGGATCGCGCCCTGCTCGGGTGGCACGGGCGAGGTCGCGCCGAAGCGCTTGAGCACTTCGAGCAGCAGCCGCTCTTCGCCGTCGCGCGAGCTGGCGAGCACCACCATCGGCCGCGGCAGATGCTCGCGCAGCGACACCGCCGTGGCCAGTTGCCGCGTGTCGGGCGTGGCGTCGAACTTGAGGTTGCCATAGACGCCGGCCACCTTGGCACCGAGCGACACCAGACGGTGCGCGTCGGCTTCGGTCTGCGCCCACACGGCGGTGAGCGCCGAGTACGCGGGCCGCGCCAGCCATGCGAGCCGTTCGGCCGCCGCCAAGGATTTTTCGTTGAGCCGCGCGTTGGCCAGCACCAGCGGGATGCGGCGCTCGGCACAGGCCGCAGCCATTTCTGGCCAGACCTCGGTTTCCATCAGCACGCCGATCTGCGGCTGGAACTTGTCGAGAAAGCGCGCCACGGCACCGGGCGTGTCCCACGGCTGCCAGACCTGTGTGTCGCCCGGTTCGAGCAGCTTGGCGCCCTCTTCGCGGCCCGTGGCCGTGCCGTGCGTGAGCAGGATCGGCACGCCCGGGTACTGCCGCCGCAGCTCGGCGATCAGGATGGCGGCGGCACGCGTTTCGCCGAGCGAGACGGCGTGCACCCAGCATTGGGCGTGGCCCGTGATGCTCTCGTCGTAATGGCCGAAGCGCTCTTCGACGGCCACGCCATAACCCGGCTCGGCCTGCGCCCGGCGCCGCAGCTTGCGGCGCACGAGGGGTTGCACAACAGTGGTGAAAGCGCCGTAGAGACGCAACAAGATAGAACGCACGGGCTTAACGCTCCATCACGCGATGGCGAAGCTCGCAACGCGTGAAACCGAAGCGGCCCTCTGCGCCAGGGATACCGTGGAACCGGCTTTGCCGGGCCACTGGTATCGCCCCCTGGAAGGGGGTTGGCGTAGCGACACGAAGTGCGCGAAGACTGGGGGTCATCCTGTTCAGTGTGAAGCTTCGGCCAGCTTGGCGTCGGGCTTGACCGTTCGCAGCAGCGCCAGCATCTCGGTTTCGATGCGCTTGAGCGCCGCGTCGGTCTGGCCTTCGAAGCGCAGCACCAGCACGGGGGTGGTGTTGGAAGCGCGGATCAGGCCGAAACCATCGGGCCAGTCCACGCGCAGGCCGTCGATGGTCGAAACCTTCGCCGGGGCCGCGAAGTTCGCGCCCTTCACGAGCTTGTCGACCACGGCGTGCGGCTCGCCTTCGGCGCACGCCACGTTGAGCTCGGGCGTCGAGAAGCTGGTGGGCAGCGCGTTGAGCACATCGCTCGCGTTCGGGCTCTTGCTCAGGATCTCGAGCAGGCGGCAACCGGCATAGGTGCCGTCGTCGAAGCCGAACCAGCGCTCCTTGAAGAAGATGTGGCCGCTCATCTCGCCGCCCAGCGGCGAATCGATTTCCTTCATCTTCGCCTTGATGAGCGAGTGGCCGGTCTTGAAGATCATCGGCACGCCGCCCGCGGCCTCGATGGCCGGTGCCAGGCGCTGCGAGCACTTCACGTCGTAGACGATGGTGCCGCCCGGCACCCGCGACAGCACGTCCTGTGCAAAGAGTTGCATCTGGCGGTCGGGAAAGATGTTCTGGCCGTCCTTGGTGACGATGCCCAGGCGGTCGCCGTCGCCGTCGAAGGCCAGGCCCAGTTCGGCATCGCCCTTGGCGAGCGCGGCCATCAGGTCCTTGAGGTTCTCGGGCTTGCTCGGATCGGGGTGGTGGTTGGGGAAGTCGCCGTCGACCTCGCTGAACAACTCGGTCACCTCGCAGCCGATGGCGCGGAAGATGGCCGGGGCCGTGGCGCCCGCGATGCCGTTGCCGGAATCGACCACGATCTTCATGGTCCGGGCCAGCTTGATGTCGCCTGCAATGCGCTTGACGTAGGCGTCGGTCACGTCGACCTTGCGCACGCTGCCGCCGGGGGCGAGCTTGGCGCTGCCCTCTTCCATGGTCCTGCGCAGGCCCTGGATCTCGTCGCCGTAGATCGCGCGGCCGGCCAGAACCATCTTGAAGCCGTTGTAGTCCTTGGGGTTGTGGCTGCCCGTGACCTGGATGCCGCTGGAGGCCAGCGTGTGGGCCGCGAAGTACAGCAGCGGGGTGGTGACGGCACCCACGTCGATCACTTCGATGCCGGTGGCCACCAGGCCCTTGATGAGTGCTTCGACCAGCGCCGGGCCCGACAGGCGGCCATCGCGCCCCACGGCCACGGACTTTTCGCCGGCGGCGCGGGCGGCGCTGCCAAAGGCCCGGCCGAGCGCTTCGGCCACTTCGGCATCGAGAGTGACGGGCACGACGCCGCGAATGTCATAGGCCTTGAAGATCGAAGCGCTGAGCTGCATGAAAGGCGTTTCCCTGTTGGATTTGGAACGGGGCATTGTAGGCAACGCTCCACGGGCCCATATGTCCGAAAACGGCCAGTTGAAACGAGTCGAAACCGTATCATTTGCCCATGCCTACCACCCACGCCCCCACCGAAGCGCTCGAGAGCGACGCCTGCTACCTGGCGATGAAGACGCACGACGCGCGCTTCGACGGGTCGTTCTTTACCGCCGTGACGTCCACCGGCATCTATTGCCGGCCGGTCTGCCGCGTCAAGCTGCCGCGGCGCGAGAACTGCCGGTTCTTCCGCCACGCGGCCCAGGCCGAGGCCGCGGGCTTCCGCCCCTGCCTGCGCTGCCGGCCCGAACTGGCGCCCCGCGCGGCCAGCTGGTCGACCGAAGACGCCTCGCGCATCCTGGCGCTGCAGGCGGCCCGGCTGATCGACGAACCCGATGCATGGTCCGAAGAAGGCCCCGGCGCAGCGCAGATCGCGGCGCGGCTGGGCGTGAGCGACCGCCACCTGCGGCGCATCTTCGAGGCGCAGTTCGGCGTGTCCCCATTGCAATACCTGCAGACGCGCCGCCTGCTCGCCGCCAAGCAGCTCATCGCCGACACGCGGCTGCCGATGACGCAGGTGGCGCTGGCCAGCGGCTTCGCCAGCGTGCGCCGCTTCAATGCGGCCTTTGTCGAGCACTATGGGCTCAACCCGAGCGCGCTGCGGCGCGCGGGCGGTGCCACCGCCGAGGGCGGCGGGGGCAAGGCCATCGAGGTGCGGCTCGGCTTCCGGCCGCCCTACGACGTGAGCGCGATGCTCGGCTTCTTCGCGCGCAGGGCGTTGCGCGGCGTCGAGGTCGCCTCGACCGCCGACGGCAAGGAGCCCACCAAGGGCAGCACGCCCACCTACGTGACGCTCGCCCGCACCCTGCGCGTATCCCAGGGCGGACAGATGCACGCCGGCTGGCTGCAACTGCGCTTCGACATCGAGCGCGAGCAAATGCTGCTGTCGGTGAGCGATTCGCTCGCGGCGGTGCTGCCCATCGTCATCAGCCGCGCACGCGCCATGCTCGACCTCGATGCCGAGCCGATGGCCATCAATGCCGCACTGCATGCCGCCTTTCCGCATGGCGACGGGCTGCGCGTGCCGGGCACGGTCGACGGCTTCGAGCTGGCGGTGCGCGCGGTGCTGGGCCAGCAGATCACGGTGGCTGCGGCGCGCACGCTGGGTTCGCGGCTGGTCGAGGCCTTCGGCGAGCCCATCGCCACGCCCATCGACGGCCTCAACCGTCTGTTTCCCACACCCGCCGCCATTGCAGCGGCAAGCGGCGATGCGCTGGGCCAGCTCGGCATCGTGCGCCAGCGGCAGACCGCGCTGCAGGCCATCGCCCGCGAAGTTGCCGCCGGCAAGCTCGCCCTGCATGCGGGCGCCGACGTGCCATCGACCATCGCCGCGTTGCAGGAGCTGCCCGGCATCGGCGCCTGGACCGCGCAGTACATCGCGATGCGGGCCCTGCGCTGGCCCGACGCCTTCCCGGCCGGCGACGTCGCGCTGCAGAAGGCGCTGGGCGTCACCACCGCCCGCGCGGCCAGCGAAGCCTCGCAGGCCTGGCGGCCCTGGCGCAGCTACGCTGTGCTGCGTGCCTGGCACGCGCCCTCGCCTTCCACGGTTGTCGCCGAACCGGTTGCCTCCGAATCTCCCATCATCACCACGGCAGGCCTCACCGCCTGAAATGTCATGAAGTTCAAGAGCAAAGTCATCTACACCTCGCACATCGACACGCCGCTGGGCGGCATCACGATGGCGGCCACCGACCAGGGCCTGGCCGGCGTCTGGTTCGACCAGCAACGCCACTGGCCCGACACCACGGGCTGGATTCCGAAGGACGACCACCCCGCGCTGGTCGAAGCCGCCGCGCAACTGCGCGACTACTTCGCCGGCAAGCGCGACCGCTTCGACATGAAGCTCGACCTGTCGCACGGCACCGCGTTCCAGCAGAGCGTGTGGCAGCAGCTGCTGGCCATTCCGGCCGGCGCGACCACGAGCTACGGCGCGCTCAGCGTCAACGTGGGCAACCCGGCCGCCGTGCGCGCGGTGGGCGCGGCCGTGGGGCGCAACCCGATCAGCGTGATCGTGCCCTGCCACCGCGTGCTCGGCGCCGACGGTTCGCTGACCGGGTACGCTGGCGGGCTGGATCGCAAGACGGCGCTGCTCGAACTCGAAGGGGCGCTGTAAGCACCTGCCGCCGCAGAACCTGGACGAAAGACGCATGACCACAACGAACAACAGCACCGTCGCCGCCCCCGCAAACGCCACCTCCTGGGTCGTCGACCTGGTGCTGCTGGGTGCACTCTGGGGTGCGTCTTTCCTCTTCATGCGCATCGGCGCGGCCGAGTTCGGCGCACTGCCGACGGCCGCCGTGCGGGTGGCGATTGCCGCGCTGTTCCTGCTGCCGATCGCGCTGCTGCGCGGCCAGGGGCCGATGCTTGCGAAGCACTGGAAGACCAGCTGCGTGGTCGGCGTCTTCAATTCGGGCATGCCGTTCGCGCTGTTCTGCTTCGCACTGCTGACCATCAACAGCGGCCTTGCCGCCGTGCTCAATGCCACGACGCCGATGTTCGGCGCGCTGGTGGCCTGGGCCTGGTTCCGCGAGCGGCCCAATGGCTCGCGCCTCGTCGGCCTCGTGATCGGCTTTGCCGGCGTCGCCATGCTCGCCAGCCGCAGCGCCGGCCTGCATGCGGGTGCCAGCGGCCATGCGGCGCTGTGGGCGGTGCTCGCCTGCCTGGGTGCGTGCCTGTGCTACGGCATCTCGGCCAGCGCCACGCGCCGCCACCTGAGCGGCGTTCCCGCGCTGACCACCGCCACCGGCAGCCAGATCGGTGCCACCGCGTTCCTTGCCCTGCCCGCCATCTGGCTGTGGCCCGCGCAGATGCCCAGCCTGCGTGCCTGGCTCGCGCTGCTGGCCCTGGGCATCGCCTGCACCGGCGTGGCCTACATCCTGTTCTTTCGCCTGATCGAGCGCGCCGGCCCGGCCCGCGCGCTGACCGTCACCTTCCTTGTGCCGGTGTTCGCGCTCTTCTATGGCGCGGTCTTCCTGAACGAGAGCATCACGCAGTGGATGCTGACCTGCGCGGTGGTGATCGTCTGCGGCGTGGCCCTCTCGACCGGCATCGTCAAACTGGGGCCCACGCGCAAGGCCGCGACCTGAGCGCGCGCGGCCCGAGGTGAGTCAGGCAGTCAGATCGCCCCGGCCACCACGTTGACCGAAAGCGCCAGCACCAGCATGTTGAAAGCGAACGACAGCACGCTGTGCATCAGCGTGATGCGCCGCATCTCGCGCGAGGTCGCCTGCACGTCCGACACCTGCGAGGTCATGCCGATCACGTACGAGTAGTAGAGAAAGTCGAAGTAGTCCGGCTCGTCCTTGCCCGGAAAGTCCAGGCCGCCGTCGGGCGAGCCGCCCTTGCGGTCGATGTAGTAGCGGTGCGCGTAATGGAACGCGTAGATCGAATGCATCATGAGCCACGACCCCACCAGCGCCACCAGCCCGAGCGCGATGTGGCCGGCCCGCGCGATGCCGTCCATCTGCTTGACCTCCTGCAGCATCATCGCGATGGCCACCACGCTCACGCCGACCGCCACCAGCATCGAGACCAGGATCACGATGTTGGGCTGGTCGAGCAACTGCGCCCGCTCGCGCGTGCGCTTCGCATCGAAGGTGTCGGCCAGCCACCACGTCAGCACCTGGTAGACCAGCACGCCCGCGCACCAGCCGGCCAGGCCGCGCGCCGTCATGCCAAGGGGCCAGGGCACCGACGCGACGGCAATGCCGACCACGCCGCCATAGAGAAGACGCTGGGGCCCGGTGGTGGTGGAGAGATGTTGGCGCATGCGGCACTGTAGCGCCGCACACCTGCGCGCACCGTTGTCAGTGCGGCGAAGGCGGCAGCAGCGCGGCGCGCACTTCCTTCTTCAGCACCTTCCCCACCTTGGAGCGCGGCAGGTCGACCCACACCTCGATCTGCTTGGGCGCCTTGACGCTGCCGATGCGTGCCTTGACGAAGGCCTTGATGTCTTCCGCGTTCACCTGCCGGCCGGCGTGCAGCTGAAGCACCGCCACCACGCGCTCGCCCCACTTCTCGTCGGGCAGGCCGACGACGGCGCTGTCCTGCACGTCGGGGTGCTGCATCAGCACCTGCTCGACCTCGGCGGAGTAGACGTTGAAGCCGCCCGAAATGATCATGTCCTTCGCGCGGTCGACGATGTAGAGAAAGCCGTCGGCATCCAGGTAGCCGATGTCGCCCGTGTGGTGCCAGCCGTGGCGCGAGGCCTCTTGCGTGGCCTTCGGGTCTTTGTAGTAGCCGAGCATCACGAGCGAGCCGCGCACCACGATCTCGCCGCTTTCGCCGGTGGGCAGCAGCATGCCGTCGCCGTTCATCACGCCGACCTGCACCAGCGGGCCGGGCCGCCCCGCCGAAGCCAGCCGATGCCGCGCCACGGTGCCGTCGGCATTGAAGTGCTCGCGCGGCGACATCATCGAGATCATCATCGGCGCCTCGGTCTGGCCGAACAGTTGCGCCATGACCGGGCCGATCTTCTGCAGCGCCTCTTCCAGCCGCGCGGCCGACATGGGCGCGGCGCCGTACCAGAAGCACTGCAGCGAATCGAGCTTCGTCTCGGCGAGCTTCGGATGCTGCAGCAGCATGTAGATCAGCGTCGGCGGCAGGAAGGTGTGGGTGATGCGGTGCCGCTCGATCAGTTCGAGGAACTCGCCCAGGTCGGGCTTCGGCATGATCACTACCTGCCCGCCCAGCGCCATCACCGGCAGGCACAGCACGCCGGCCGCATGCGTGAGCGGTGCGAGCGCAAGGTAGGCCGGCCGCCCTTCGAAGGGGTAGCCCATCAGCGTCAGCGCCGACATGGCTTCGAGGTTGCGGCCCGAGAGCATCACGCCCTTGGGCTGGCCGGTGGTGCCGCCGGTGCCGGCGATCATTGCCACGTCGTCGATCACCGGCACGTCGATGGGCGCATCGCTTGCATCGGCGAGCCATTGGTCGAGCGAAGGGGCAAAGGGCATCGGCTTGTCGATGCACACCAGCGTCGTCACCTTGGGCAGGTCGGCGCGCATCTGCTCGACCAGCGGTGCGTAGTTGCTGTGGAAGATCAGGCAACTGCAGTCGAAGGCATCGAGCACGAAGCGGTTTTCGGCCGCCTCGTTGCGCGGGTTGATCGGGCACCACACGGCCGCCGCGCGCGAGAGCCCGAAGACGCAGGCGAACGCGACCGGGTCGTTGCCCGACAGCACCGCCACCTTGCTGCCCGGCGCGATGCCGCTGCGCTGCAACGCGCGGGCCACGCGGTGGCTGAGCCGCTGCACGTCGCCGTACGAAAGCCGCGTGTCGCCCATGCCCAGGCAGGGCGCGTCGGTGCCGAGCGAGGCACCCTTGTCCAGGTAGTCGACGAGGCGCATCGGGGTCAGCCCATCCGCGTGAGCACGGGCTCCTGCACGAGCCCGAAGCTGCGCAGCGCGCCCAGCAACTCATGGTGCCCGAAGGCCTGGCACCCCGACGCGAAGCCGACGCGCCGCGGCGCCTGCTGCAGCAGCGAGGCTGCCGCGAAGGCCTGCAGCAAGCCGGTCTGCTTGTAGTTGCAGTTGCCGAAGATCACGCAGTGCACGCGGCCCAGCGGACCGGAGGCATGCACCGAATCGACGGACTTGTTGATGCGCGGGTTCTCGCGCGGGGGCATGGTGTTCATCACGCCGGCGGCTGTCTGGGCCAGGGCGGCATAGCGGTCTTCCTCGTTCATGCCTTCGGTGGCCTTGAGCGCGGCGGCCACGATCTGCGGCACGCCCAGCATCAGCGGCTTGTTGAAGACGCCGCCGAGCACCTTCACGTTGGCCACGCGCGGATCGCGCTTGAACCACACCGGGTGCGAGGTGCCGCCCCACGGCAACGCCAGCGCTGCCTCGTGCTGGCCGGGAATCGACAGGTGGTAGAGGCCCGCGTCGGGTTGCCATTCCACGTACGCGTTCTGCTCCAGGTAGTAGGCCTTGGACGTGGCCGCATTGACCAGGATGGTCTGGGTCGATGCGATGGTCGGGCTGCCGCCCCAGAACACGGCGATGTCGAGCGTGTCGAGGCCGGGTGTTTCCAGGCACAACTGCGCCGCGATTTCGCCGGTGGTGTACATCTGCGCCAGGCCGGGCGAAAGCAGCAGGCCCGCGGCAGCGAACTTGGCGCCGTACTTCTCATCGAGCGTGATGAGCCAGTCCTGCTCGCCCGTGGTGTCGGTGTAGTGGCAACCGGCGGCAAGGCAGGCTTCGACGACCTCGGGGCCGAACTTGGCGAAGGGCCCCACCGTGTTGAGCACCACCGAGGCGCCGGTGAAAAGCTCGGTGAGCGCCGCCAGCGAATGCGCCACCTCCACCACCTCGTAGTTCGCGGTCTCGATGCCGGGCACGTTCGACTTCATCGCCGCGTCCAGCTTTTCCTTGCTGCGGCCCGCGGCGATGAAGGGGATGTTGTACTCGCGCAGGTACTCGCAGATCAGCCGCCCGGTGTAGCCCGAGGCGCCGTACACGATCACCGGCTTCTTCTTGTTGTTGCTGCTCATGTTGTCTCTCCTGTTTGTCTGGTGTGTGAGTTGTCGTGTGTGCGCACGGTGCGTGCCGTGCTCACATGCCCATGCCGCCGTCCACCGCGAGCCCCGCGCCGGTGATGAACCTGGCGGCGTCGGAGCAGAGGAAGACCACCACGTCGGCCATGTCGCCGACCTCGCCGAGGCGGCCCAGCGGCGTCTGGCCGATCACGTCGCCCACGGCCGCTTCAACGCTGGGCGCGAGCCCGGCGGCCACGATGTCGTTGGCGAGTTTCATGCCCATGTCGGTCGGCACCAGCCCGGGGTAGATGCAGTTCACGCGCACGCCGTAGCCCAGCTTGCCCGACTCCATGGCCGCGACGCGCGTGGCGCGGTCGACGGCCGACTTGGTAGCGGAGTAGCCGGCGATGGCCGGGAACGCGATGGTTGCCGCGACCGATGCGATGTTGACCACCGCACCACCACTGCCCGCGCTGCCGCCCGGACGCATCGCGCGAAACGCGTGCTTCATGCCGAGCAGCGTGCCGGCCACGTTCACGTCGAGCATGCGGCGCAGGTCGTCGCCGTTGACGTCGATCACCAGCGAGGTGATCTCGATGCCGGCGTTGTTCACGAGGATGTCGAAGCCGCCCAGCTCCTTGACGGTGGTCTCCACGGCCGAAGCCCAGTCGCCGTCTTTCGTCACGTCGAGCGGAACGAAACCCACCTTCGCGCCTGAAGAAGAAAGCCGGGTGGCGGTCTCTCGCCCCAGGTCGGCGAGCACGTCGCCGATCATCACGGACGCGCCGGCAGCCACCAGCGCTTCGGCAATGCTCGCACCAATGCCGCGCGCACCACCCGTCACCAGGGCCTTGCGCCCTTTCAAGTCGAACTTGGCCATCACTTGTCTCCTGTGGATATGTTGTGAGATGGAGCGGTCATCCTAGAAATCGACTTGACGTGTGTCAAGTTTTTATTTGACGACTGTCAAATTTCCTAGAATGACATGCGTGGCATACCGGATGCGGGTTCTCCCGCTTGCATGCTATGGTTTGAAATCACAAAGAAACATGGAGGCCGGCAGACATGCGGCCTCGCCAGAAATGACGACACATCAACGGGCAAAGAAACACGCCGAACGAGTGCCCAAGGCACGGGTCGACAAGTTCTCGGAACGGCGCGCCGAACTCGGCGAAGCCGCACTGACCACGCTGGCCGCACTGGGCTATGCACGCACCAGCCTGCGCGAGATCGCGCAGAACTCCGAGTTCTCGCACGGCGTGCTGCACTACTACTTCAGCGACAAGGTCGACCTGATCATCTGCAGCGTCAAGCAGTACAAGGCGCGTTGCGTGAAGCGCTACGACCACGCGGTGGAAAGCGCCAGCACCTTCGACGAACTGATGGAAGGCTTCCTGCAGAGCCTGGCCGACACGCTGCGCGACGAAGGCCACGTGCATCGCCTCTGGTATGACCTGCGCTCGCAGGCGCTTTTCGAAGAGGCTTTTCGCACCGACGTCGTCCAGATCGACAAAAGCCTGGAAGACATGATCTGGCGCATCATGAGCCGCTTCGCCGAACTCTCCGGCGAGCCTCCCGGCATGCCGCCTTCGGCCACCTACGCGCTGTTCGACGGGCTGTTCCAGCAGGCGCTGCTCAAGCACCTGTCGGGCGATGCCAAGGCAATTGCCGACATGCAGGCGGATGTGCGGCAGTCGATCACGCGGCTGTTCGCCGCGTCGGTACCGAAGGCAGCCCCCGCGGCCGCGCGCAAGCGCCGCGCCTGAGCCGTTCAAAGCCCGAGCCGCAGGCGCCACAAACGCCTACGGTGTCGCGCGGTCGCTGATGGCCATCAGCGACTGGAAGCCCGTCCACCCCCAGTACACCCGGTGATGCGTGATGAGCCCATGCGCAACATCCATCACCTCGACCAGATCGATCTGATCGCCCTGCGGCGTTGCGCGCGGGTACTCCCAGGTGAGCTGCCGCCCGTTCGAGAAAAAGGTGCCGGTGCGATACCAGCGCCCCAGTTCGCCCGGCAGCTTGCGCAAGCCCGCATCGAAGAAGGCATGGATCGCAGCCTTTCCTTCGAGCATGCCCACCTTCTTGTCGCGCAGCGTGGCAAGGATGAGCGGGGTCTCGAGGATGGCGTCTTCGGCGTAGAGCGCCATCAGGCCGTTGATGTCGCGCGACACCACCGTGTGGTGCCATTGCTCGTAGATGCGGCGGATGTCCGCTTCGGTGTTGTCGTCGTCGTGCATGCGTGTGTGCGCCTCTGTACGAGGGCTCGTTGATGAGGGCCCAGTCTGCAAGACTCGGGTGCAGAACGCTTCGCCCCACGACGAAACGTGGCATGCGATCGATGCGATCATCTTCGCAAGCAAGCAAGCAAGCAACGCCTCACGAATTCCACGCCCCCATGACCGAGTTCAACCGCGCCTACCGGCAGACCCTTCTTGCCGGTCGCCTCACCCTGGGCCTGATGACGCCCGCCGCACGCGCCAACGGCGCCATGGCCGACATCGACCTCGAGCGCCGCATCGCACAGCGCGCCGACCAGCTCGGCTTTGCGGCCCTGTGGACGCGCGACGTGCCCGTCATGGTGCCGCAGGGCGAAGAAATCTCCGTGCTCGACGAACCCTTCCTCTGGCTCGCCACGCTGGCCGCTTCGACGCAGCAGATCGCGCTCGGCACGGCGGCGGCGGTGCTGCCGCTGCGCCACCCCTTGCACGTGGCCAAGGCCGCGTTGTCGTTGAACCGCCTGTCGCAAGACCGCTTCATCCTGGGCCTCGGCTCGGGCGACCGCGAAGCGGAATTCGCGATCTTCAAGCAAGACATCGCACTGCGCGCCGAGACCTTTCGCGAGCGATGGAACATGGTGCGCTCGGCGCTGTCGCCCGACGCAGCCGGGCGTGCCGCGCTGCACGAAGCCACGGGCGGCTACGACCTGATGGCTCCGCCCGCCACGCGCATCGGCATGCTGGTGGTGGGCTCGGCGCGCCAGTCGCTGCAATGGACGGCCACCCATTCGGACGGCTGGGCCACCTACCACCGCGACGAAGCGCGCCAGCAGGGCCGCATCGGCCTGTGGCAATCGGCCTTGCGCGAGCGCGCGGGCAGCGAGCCCAAGCCCTTCGTGCAGTCGCTGCAACTCGATCTGCTGCAGCGGGCCGATGCACCGGCCGAGCCCATCGAACTGGGCCTGCGCACGGGGCGCGATGCGCTGGTCGGCTATCTCGACCGCATGGAAGACGCGGGCGTGAGCCACGTGCTGCTGAACCTCGTGCGCGGGCCGCGCCCGGCGATGGAGGTGATCGACGAACTCGGGCGTGACGTACTGCCGCGCCTGCAAGGCCATGCGCGCGCGCCGGTGGCCTGACACGGGCAGAATCCGGCGCTCTTGCCGCCATCTTTCTCAAGGAACCTACCCATGACCGATCTCTCGAGCTTCCCCATCACGAAGAAGTGGCCCGCGCAGCACCCCGACCGGCTGCAGCTCTATTCACTGCCCACGCCCAACGGCGTGAAGGTGTCGATCATGCTGGAAGAAACCGGCCTGCCCTACGAGCCGCACTTCGTGAGCTTCGAGACCAACGACCAGATGTCGCCGGAGTTCCTGTCGCTCAACCCGAACAACAAGATCCCCGCGATCGTCGACCCCAACGGCCCGGGCGGAAAGCCGCTGGCGCTGTTCGAGTCCGGTGCGATTCTTCTGTACCTTGCCGAGAAGACCGGCAAGCTCATTCCGCAAGACGCCGCCGGCCGCTACGAAACCATCCAGTGGGTGATGTTCCAGATGGGCGGCATCGGCCCGATGTTCGGCCAGCTCGGTTTCTTCAACAAGTTCGCGGGCAAGGAATACGAAGACAAGCGCCCGCGCGACCGCTACGTTGCCGAGTCGAAGCGCCTGCTCGGCGTGCTCGACAAGCGCCTGGCCGATCGCGCATGGATCATGGGCGACACCTTCACGATCGCCGACATTGCATCGTTCCCGTGGATTCGCAACCTCATCGGCTTCTACGAAGCGG
Source organism: Variovorax sp. VaC1 (assembly GCF_043658315.1). Taxonomy (NCBI): domain Bacteria; kingdom Pseudomonadati; phylum Pseudomonadota; class Betaproteobacteria; order Burkholderiales; family Comamonadaceae; genus Variovorax; species Variovorax sp. VaC1. Next base: position 351,572 of record NZ_JBIGLT010000006.1, read on the forward strand.
GCGACCTGGTCGGCTTCAAGGACTTCAAGAACGTTGCACGCGCGCTCGAAGCCTTCGTCGCGCGGCCGGCAGTGGTCAGCGGCCTGACCATCCCGAAGAAGGGCTGACCCGGCCCATTCCAAGGGCACCGCGGAACCGGCTTTGCCAGCCGGCCCGCAGGTGCCGTGCGGTGCGTGCCGCCTAGTTGGCCGACAGGTCCATCAGCATGCGCGAGAGCAGGTAAAGGCGCGGCACCACGCTCTCGACCTCCGCATATTCTTCCGGCGTGTGGATGCCGCCACCCACGATGCCGAATCCGTCGAGCACCGGCACGCCGACACCCGCCACCAGGCTGGCATCGGCCGCGCCGCCGCTGCTCTCGATGGTGAGCTTCTTGCCGATCTCCGCGTAGATGCCTTCGGCCATCGCCACCAGCTTGTCGGACGAAGGCAGGCGCGGCATGGGCGGCAGGCCACGGCTCAGACGCACGCGCACCTCGGAATCGGGGATGAGCTTGTTCTGCGCGATGCGCACCATGTCTTTCTCGACGCGATCGAACTCCTCCGGCGTGGCCACGCGCACGTCGGCCTTGGCGCTTGCGGTGGCAGGAATCACGTTGGTCGGCCCGTTGGCGGTGAGCACCGTGAAGTTGACCGTGGTCTTCTTCACCGGGTCCGCCGTCTTCGACAGTTGCAGCACCTGGTGCGCCACTTCCATCGCCGCATTGCGGCCCGCCTCGGGCGCCACGCCCGCATGCGCCGCCACGCCCTTCACCTCCAGCAGCGCCGTCGCCGAGCCCTTGCGCTCGACCACGAGGCCGTCGGCCGGGCGGCCCGGTTCCAGGTTGAGCGCCACGTCGTGCTGCTTGGCCACGCGCTCGATGAGCGCGCTGGTGCCGACCGAGCCGACTTCTTCGTTGGTGTCGAGCAGGAAGGTGATCTGCCCATAGTCCTTGAAGCCGATCTGCTGCAGGATCTTCAACGCATAGAGGCCGGCCACCACGCCGCCCTTGTCGTCCATCACGCCGGGGCCGTAGGCGCGGCCGTCCTTGATGTAGAACGGCTTGGCCGCCGCCGTGCCTTCCTTGAACACGGTGTCCATGTGGGCCAGGATCAGGATCTTCTTCTTGCCTTGGCCGGTCAGCGTCGCGACCACGTTGGTGCCGGGGTGCGGCTCGGCCGGAAAGGTCTCGATGCGCGCGCCGAGCTTGCGCAGTTCCTCGACCGCCATCTCGCGCACCTTGGCGAGGCCTTCGGTGCTGGCCGAGCCGGAGTCGATGTTGACCATGCGCTCCAGCATCTTCAACGCGCCGTCCTTGCTCTGCGTGGCCGCATCGAGCACACCCTGGTGCGGCTTCTGCGCCATCGCCTGGCCCGCGAGCAGCGCACATGCCAGCACCGCGCCGTGGCAGGCGGTGCGCGCCCACCGGGGCGCGAGGTTGCGGGCGAAAGACGTGGGGCGCGTTTGAATCTTCATGGGGTCCGTTCTGTGTTCGTTCTGTGAAGGAGGAAGAAGCCGATGCGAAGAAAGGCGCGGCAGGCTATCACCCGCGTTGCGGGCGGGTCAAGCCGCGGGCCGCGCGCCCATTCATCAAGGCCGAACGGTCACGCGCCGCAGCAGCGGATCGCGTGCGATGTCTTCCTCGCGGAACGGAAAGCGCAGCCAGTCCTTTCTTGCATAGCGCGCCACGGATGCAAGTCCCGGGCCATTCGCCACCGCGGTTTCGGGCTCGCCATGCGCAAGCAGCGTGCGCGCCTGCACGCCGTGCCGGTCGAAGTACACGACCTGCAGGTAGGTATTGCCATGCGAGCGATTGCCCATGGTGTAGTCGCCGTCGTTGGCGCAAGACACCGTGAAATAGCCTTCGATGTCGCAGCCGCCGAAAAGGGGAACCTGCCGGCCTTCGCTGCGGGCGAAGCGGTGTTCGCCCAATGGCGCGTCCAGCGCCCAGCCATGCCTGGCCATGTCTTCGACCGCACCGGCCAGGGCGCGCGCCACGCGCGGGTCGGCGGCGTTGACGCCGGCCGGTGTCTGCAGCGGTGCGGCGGCCGAGAACGCCTGCGTGTAGAACTCCTGCGCGGGAATCTTCTGCAGCCTTTCCCAGAAGGCGTCCCACAGCAGCACGCCCCGGTCCTGTGCGCCGGCGCGGTTCGACCAGCGCCGGAGCACCTCACAGGCCGACCGCACATCGACCGTGCGCGGCTTGGCATCGTCGGCCGCCAACTCGACCCGCCCCGGCGCGCAGGCACCATCGAGCAGGACTGTCTTGAACTGGTCCGCGCTGTAGGAGCGGGCTTCCTGCGTCGTGCGCATCAGCCGGTCGGCCAGGCCCTTGGCGGAGCTTTCTCCCGCGCCGGCAAGCGCGCCCGCCATGCGGTGCCCCGCCTGTCCGCGCATCGACAGGGCCTGCCCTTCTCCGCCGAGGATCGACGGCAGCCCCGTCAACGGCTGCGCGGGGTTCGTGAGCCAGTAGCTGTCGTTCATGTTCGCAACGTAGTCCTCGCGCAGCAGGCTGGGCATGCGATCGACAGGCAAGGTGCCGGCCTGCACCGCGTTCCGTGCGGACTGCCACTCGCAGGCCGAACGGCTGCCGTCGAGCATCGGCGTTGCCGGATCGAGCGCGGCGAAGGCCTTCGACAGCGGGGTCGCGCAGCTTGCGCGCAGCGCGTCGGGAACACCGGGAATGGCGCCGATGTCGGCGTACCAGACCCGCCCGTCGCCGCGCCCGATGGCCGCCGTATTGACCCAAGGCATCGCCAGCTCTTCGCGCTGGATGCCGATGAACTCATCGAGCGAACGCGCCTGGTCCCATCGGAAGAAGTTGCGGAAGATGCGCCGGTTGTCGGCGTTGACGTCGCGGATGGCGATGGCCTTGTGGGCGCTCCAGCCGAGCGCGGCGTTGCGCGCGCCCAGGTCGACCACCGGGCCGAAGCGCGTGCGATAGAGCGTGCGGCGAACGAGGTCCACCGTGCCGTCGGGTCGGCGCACCGCCACGGCCAGCGGCCGGGCCTTCATGGGCTCGGCAACCCCATCGACGAGGTAGCGCGTGGGGTCGGCCGGATCCAGCGTCAGCTCGAACAGGCCGAAGCGCCGTGCGGCAGACACCGTGTGGCTCCAGGCCACGTCGTTGTTGAAGCCGATCATGACGAGCGGAATGCCGAGGAAGGACACGCCCGCCACGTCCAGCTTGCCGGGCAGCGTGAGATGCACCTGGTAGAAGCGATCCGGCCCGCCCCAGTACCAGTGCGGGTTGCCGAACAGCACGCTGCTGCCGCGCTCGCCGGTGGCGGCCTGCCCGAAGGCCAGCACGTTGCTGCCGATGCCCCGCGCATCGCCCACCGGAATGTCGAGCCTCGAGGACAGCGAGAACTTGTCTGCCGGCACGGGCGGCGCGGTGGCTGCGGGTTGGGCTTTGACGATCTCGGGGATGAAGTGCGTGTACCCACCCGCCAGCCCGGCGGCGATCATCCGGCGATACACATCTTCGGGCCCGATGGTCCGCACCCACGAGGCATTGGCACAGGCATGCAATGCGCCAGTGCGCCCCCGCTGTGATTGCAGCGAACGCACATGGCGGTTATAGCCTTCCGCATAGCCGGCAATGAGTTCATTCAGCTCGGCCGGCTGCTCACGCTTGAGCGCCTCGACCGCATCGTTGCCCGCGAACGCCTGGAAGAAAAAATCCAGATCGAGGTTCGCAGCTTCGCCGAAGGTCGAGCGCGTCGCCGGCTTGCCTTCGGCGCCGAAGTACAGCGAACGCTGCCCGCTGTAGGTGACGAAGGCATCGGCCAGTGTGCACAGCGCGTCTTCGGCCTGTGCCTGGCCGTAGCCGATGCCGAGCCCTCGCCAGCTGTCGGCGCGAACATGCGGAAGGCCGTCGGCGGTGCGACGGATCTCGATCGAGGCGGCCGGCGTCGACGCCTCGCGCCGGGCCCATGCCGGCGCAGCGCCGATGAAGGTGCCCGCAAGGGCGATGGCGAGCATGCGGCGGCCCAGCGCGCAGGCGCGCAGTCTTGGTGTTGTTTTCAAGGTTTTCCCCGGGGACATGACAGGCGGGCACCGGCGATGAAGCATGTCCATCCGCGGTGCTGCCGAAAAGTTGTCGCGTCGGCGCCTGCTTATTGCAGGTCAGGGCCGTAGCGCTGCGCCTCCTCGAGCACGGGCTTGATCAAGGCGACACCGGCGAGCGCCCACAGCGTGAGCGCTTCGTCGAACGCGCGCACGTGGCGCGGGTCTTCGCCCAGCCAGTGAACGAGCTGGTCGGCATGGTCGCGTGAAGGCGCGTCGTGCAGCTGGCAAAAAAGCGCCCAGGCCATATCGAAGGCAGCCTCTGCGGAAACAGGAGTTCTGGTGACCATCGTCGACTGCATGGGTTCTGTGCCCGGGTTGGCTTCGTTCCCCTATTGACGTGGAAGCCCCGCATATGTTCATTTCGGGGACTTCCGAAGAAGCATGCGCTCACCCGATGCACGTGGCGCGGCCCGGTCCGGGCCGGCCGGCTTGCGGGCTAGACCCGGACGGCCTGCGCCTCGTCCCGCACGGCATTGCGCGCGCGTGACTGCGCGGCGAGCAACGCATTGCCGATCTCGCCCGTGCGCACGGAGGTCACCGAGAGCAGCGTGTCGCTCAGGCCATGGCTGTCTTCGCAAGCGCCCTGCAGGTAGATGCCCGGATGGAAGTCGGGCGTGGTCTTCAGGCGGTAGTAGCGATCGACGTCGTAGTCGCCCAGGTGCGGTGCGAGCGGCAGCAGCAGGTCTTTGTGCTGGTCGCGCGCATAGCCGGTGGCCAGCACCACGGCGTCGTAGCGCACCGTGCTCTCGCGTCCGGCGTCCTGGTCGAGCAACGTGAGATGAACGCCGTCGGAAGCGGCGCGCACCGCGCGCACGTCGTGCTGGCGCAGCATGCGCAAGCGGGTGCCGCGCGCCACCTTCTGGTCGTAGAAGACCTTGAAGATCTGCTGGATCAGGTCGAGGTCGGCCACCGCATAGTTGGTCTGCGAGAACTCGTCGAGCAGCGCGGCCCGCTCGTCGCTGGCGCGGCTGAACATGTAGTCGGTGAAGTCGGCGTTGAAGACTTCGTTCACGAAGGGGCTGTCGTCCGACGGCCGGATGGACCGTGCACGCATGACCAGATCGACCTGGAGCCCGCCAGCGCGCCCCTGCAGGTCCATGAAGATCTCGGCCGCGCTCTGGCCCGCACCGATGACGGCGACCCTGCGCGCCTGCGAATGGCGCGCCATGTCCTTCAGGTAGCTGCTGGAGTGGAACACCCGTCCGTCGCCCCGCAGCGCTCGGAAGCTTTCAGGAATATTCGGCGTGCCGCCAATGCTGACGACGAGGTTGCGCGCCAGCCGCTCCTGCACCCGGCCGCCCTCGCTGCGCGAGCGCACGCGCAGCAGCGACACCTCGCCGCCCTGCGTTTCGGGCAGCACCTCGAACACCTCTTCGCCGTAGCGGCAGGCGTCCTCGAACTGGCTCGCGGCCCAGCCCAGGTAGTCGTTGAACTCGTGCCGGCTCGGAAAGAAGCTCTTGAGGTTGATGAAGTCCGTCAGCCGACCCTGCTCGTGCAGGTAATTGACGAAGGTGAAGCGGCTGGTGGGGTTGCGCAGCGTCGCGAGGTCTTTCAGGAAAGAGATCTGCATGTGCGCCTGGTCCAGCAGCATGTGCGGATGCCAGGCGAAGCGGGGCTGCCGCTCGATGAACAAGGCGTCGAGCGGCTTTCCGCTGTGGCGCTTCTCATCGAGTGCGATGGCCAGCGCGACGTTCGACGGGCCGAATCCGATTCCGATCAGGTCATGGATGTGCTGCATGCGATGTCAACTCCTCTGTGCTCGGTGGCTCTGTGTAGGGATGCGGATGAACTGGCGGGGCGTCACGCGGCCAGTCCTTGCGGTGTGCGCGCCCGGTCTTCGGCGATGCGTCCGGCCTTCATGGTGATCACGCGGTCGGCCAGGTGGAAATAGCGATCGTCGTGCGAGATCACCACCAGCAGGTGGCCCTTGGCACGCAGCTCCGGAAGCAGCTCGGTGTAGAAAAGATGGCGGAAGGTCGGGTCCTGGTCGGCGGCCCATTCGTCGAACACCAGCACCGGGCGGCCTTCGAGATAGGCATGCACCAGCGCCAGCCGCTTGCGCTGGCCGGTCGACAGGTCGACGGTGCTGAAGGAGCCGTCTTTCACGCTGACCTTGTGGGCGATCTCCAGCCGCTGCAGGTAGGGCAATGCCGCCTGCGGCAGCGTGCCTTCGCCCTTGTCGCTGGCCACGAGGTCTTCGAACAGGTAGAAGTCGGAGAACACGGTGGTGAACAGCTGGCGGTAGTCGTCCCGCGCCTCGGGCGTCACGACGGCATCGTCGCGCAGCACCTCGCCCTCCTGCGGCACATAGAGGCCGAGCAGCAGCTTGATGAGGGTGGTCTTGCCCGAGCCGTTGTCGCCCACGACGAACACCATCTCGCCGCGCTGCAGCTGCAGGTCGATCGGGCCGAGCACGAAGGGCTCGCTGCCCTCGGCCGTCTCGAAGGCATAGCGCACGCCGCGCATGCCGATGCCGCGCGAGAGCGTGGCGATGCTCGGCGGGCGCTCCAGATGCAGGTGCGGCTCCGGCGTGGCGAAGCGCGCCGAAAGATCGCCGATGCGCTGGAACGCGATCTTGGCGCGGCCGACGTTCGGCAGCGCGCCGGCAATGACGTCGATCGGCCCCTTCAGGAACAGCAGCACCAGCACGAAGCCGCTGAGCACCACGGGCTCGGTGCTGCGGAACGCGGCCCAGCCGAGGATCAGCGCGATCAACAGGAAGAACAGCGCCGAACCGAAGGCGGTCGCCATCACGTAGGTGTTGATCGCGCGACCGTTGACGCGGCGGATGTCGTCGACGATGCGTTCGACCTGGCCACCGAACATGCGCGTGCGGCGGTCGCGGTGCATGCGCAGTTCTTTCGCACCTTCGCTGATCGCGCGGTAGGCCTTGTGCAGCTGGTCTTCATGCTCGCGCGCCTTCCAGAAGCCGGTCTCGGCGCGGGTCTGCGCCATGGTCTGGACCGTGGCGCCGATCACCAGCGCCACCACCAGCAGGCAGAACAGCGGCAGCGACAGGAACGCCAGGTAGGCCAGGCAGCCGAAGGCGACGGCCACCGCGATCAGCGTGGAAGACAACACGAAGGCGGCGTCGCTGATCATGTCCACGTCTTGCGACAGCACCGGCATCAGGCGGTGCGTGCGGTAGCGCTCCAGCGCGTCGATGGGCGCCGAGAGAATCTTCTGCGCGAGGCTCTTGCGCACCTGGGCCACCAGCCGCTGGCCGACGAAGTTGGTCGACACGTCCGAGGCCATGCGGCCGAACAGCGCAACGCCGCACAGCGCGATGAAGGTCAGCAGCAGGCCACCGGCCATGCCGCCGTCCTGGTTCAGCACCTGGTTGATGGTGCGCAACAGCGCGACCGTTGCGGCGCCCGCGCCGACGCCCGTGATCGCGGACAGCACGATCCACGGAAGGAATGGTTTCAGCAGGCGCCCGATTTCCCCGCGAGGGCCACTGGCGTCATTGGTGGATGTCATGCACGAACTCTTTCCGCCCCGGGAGGCGACTGCGGCCCGGTCGCGCGGAAGACCCGCGGCCGAGCCGAAAACGGCTGGAGAAAGGCCCTGCCCCCTGTGCACGGCCTGGCGGCACCACGCCACCCTTTGCATAGACGGCCGGGCCGCGCCGATGTTCATGCGAAAGATGCTGTCCGGCCGCGAATGAACATGCGGGCACGCTGGCGCGTCTTGTCTGGATGCACCCTGCGCACCGCTCCATCGCCCTGTGGCGGGCCGGTCCATGATCCCGCTGCTGGAGCCCCTCTTCCAGGGCGAACTGGCCCCGCTCGGCGAAAGACTCCAGCACGCGGACACGCCTCCGGCGGACGCCGTGCGCGTTGCCGACCTGCTGCGCTCCACCGACATGCTGGCCGAGGTGCTGCAGCGCCACGCGCGATTCAGGAAGAGCACCGGGCATGACCTGCGGGCCGTTGCCTCGGCATGGTGCCTCGAGTACGTGGCCGCGTTGCTGCCGCCGGTTGCCGCGGCAGCGAGCGTGCTGCAGCATGTCTTTCCGATGGCTGCCGAGCAGGTCTGGGTACGACTGGACGGCGATGGCGCTCCCACAAGCTTTCACATCCGCGAGACCGGCCAGGCCCTGTACGGCACCAGCACCGCGCAACGCTACGCCCCGCTGCTGCGGCAGCACCTGCGGCCGCTGTTCGCGACGCTCTGCAGCCTCACGCGGGTCGCACCCAAGATCCTCTGGGGCAATGCCGCGCGCCAGCTCGACCCGATCCTTGCCCAGGCACTGGCGCTGACCGGCGGTGCAGCGGTGATCGCGCAAGACCAGGCGCACCTGCTGCACAGCCCCGAGTGGCCACGCGATGCCGGCAACCCGCCGGAGCCCAACCCGCTCTTCAGTCGGCAGCGCGAGGTGCACCGCATCGACGGCGACGAGTGCGTGGCCATCAAGCTGCACCGGCAGTGCTGCCTGTACTACCTGCTGCCCGAAGAAGGCTACTGCGGTGCCTGTCCTCTGGCGCCACAGCACCGCAAGGGCGGCGTCGAGGTCGGCGAGGCGGACACCTGAAGGCGCCGGTGAACAGATCGCGCCGCATTCCGTCTCCCTCTGGAGGCACATCGGGCGGCTGCGCGCCGCCCTGCGCCGAATCCAGCGAAGAAGCCCATCCATTCATCCCACACCCATGACCAAGGCAAAGCTCGTCTACATCCTGTCCTTGAGAAACGCCGCGGCCGACCGGGCCGGCCAGCACATCGACTACAAGGGCGAGCCGCGCTACATGAAGTCGCCGCTCGAATACCTGGCCGAGGCGCTCGACACCACGCCGCTGGGCGATGCCTATTCGCTCGAAGGCATCGTCTACGACGACGATGCGCAATCGCCGCGCGACCAGGCGGCGCTGGCGGACTACGGGTTCGCGTGGCATCCCGACAGGCAATGGATCTTTCCGAAGGACCTGCGGGCCCAGGGGCAACTGCTGCGCGACATGCTGCATGCGGTGCCCTCGACCTACCGGCGCCTGCCGCTGGACGCGGCCACGCGCCCCGCGGCCAAGAGCGACTACGAACGCAAGCTGCTCGACAAGCTGCTGACGCTGCAGGCCGACGTGGTGGTGCTCGACGGGCTGCTCATCATCCTGGACGAACTGGTGCGGCCCGGCGCGCGTTTTCACCGCCGGATCGTCAACATCCACCCCGGCATCACGCGCATCGAGTCGCCGTACGAACGCCGCGGCGCCTGCGCGACGCTCGACGCGCTGCATGGCGCGCAGGGCCGCAAGGTGACCGACTGGACCACGATGGCCACGGTGCCGGTGCCGCCGGTACGCAAGACCGGCGCCTCGCTGCACTACGTGGACAACGGCATCGATTCGGGCGAGGTCATCTTCGACGTGCTCGGCACCGACATCGCGCCCGAGGACTCGATCCTCGAGTTGCGCTGGAACAACTTCAACCGCAGCCTCTTCCCGGCGCTGCACCAGGGCCTGGCCCTGCTGGCCCCGCACATCCGACGCCCGAGCGGCGCACACACCCAAGGAGACCTATGAAACCCGCTACATCCACGTCGGCCCCGGCCTTCGATACGCGACCGAAGACCCCGCTGATTTCCTATGCGGACGGCGTGCCGCACGAGGTCACGCTCGAAGGCACGAGCCTGATGGTTCGCACCCAAAACAATGGTGCGCTGTCGCAGTGGCGGATCGAGCCGTCGCCATCCGCCGGCACCGGCCTTGCGCTGGCGCAGGTCGAAGGCGAAACCTCGGGCCCTGGCGCGGCAGCCCATCTGCTCGCGGCACTCGAAGCCACGTTCGCGCACCATCCCGCGAACCGCACGGTCACCGTGGCCGATGCGGACCGCTTCGCCGACCTCGCACAGGCCGGCGTGCTGCTGCCCGGCACCGATGGCCGCGCGCGCGCCTGCAGAGACATGCTGTGGCAGCAGGCGCGCCTGTGGCTGCCCGCGGTGCACACGCCGATCGCGCTGCAATACGCGCTGACCGGTGGCAAGCGCCACCCGGTGCGCCCGCCCAAGCCGCGCGGCGTGCTCTACCAGCGCTTCATTCCCTGGCTGGGCCAGACCTTCTCGTTCCGCAGCATCGACATCGAGCGCGACCTGCCGATGTTCAACCGCTGGATGAACGACCCCGACGTGGCCCGCATCTGGGAAGAAGAAGGCGACTTCGACAAGCACCGCGCCTACCTCGGCGCCATCGACCGCGATCCGCACATGTACTCGATGATCGCGAGCTTCGACGGCGAGCCCTTCGCCTACTTCGAGATGTACTGGGCCAAGGAAAGCCGCATCGCGCCCTTCTACGACGTCGACGACCACGACCGTGGCTGGCACGTGCTGGTGGGCGAGCCCGCGTTCCGCGGCAAAGCGTATGCAACGGCCTGGCTCACGTCGATCTCGCACTACATCTTCCTGTGCGATCCGCGCACCGGTCGCGCCATGGGCGAGCCGCGCATCGACCACGTGCAGCAGATCCGCAACCTCGACAAATCGGGCTACGCCAAGGTGAAGGAATTCGACCTGCCGCACAAGCGCGCGCTGCTCGTGATGATGCTGCGCGAGCGCTATTTCTGCGATGCGCTCTGGCTGCCGCGCGACGACAGCGCCGTGATCTCGGGACGCCCGTTGTCTGCCACGCCCTGAGCGCCGTCTTCAGCCGCCAACCGGCGGCCAGCCAACTTTGAATCTGTCGCGGAAATACGCCAAATGCAACAACGTGTGGCGGTGAATTAATAAAATGAGAACCATTCTCATTAAAATCCGCGCGGTTCAATCATCCGTGAGTCCTATTTCATGCGCACTCTTCCCCCGCCTCGCCAACGCCTGCTGAACGCTTCGCTCGCAGCAGCGTTCGGAACCGCCGCCACGCTCTGGAGCCTGTCGGCCTCGGCACAGACGACGACCCAGACACCCGCCCAGCCGGCCGCCCCGCAACAAGGCGCCGCCGTCTCGTTGCCCCCGGTGACCGTGAGCGCCGACACGGAGGAAAGCGGCACCGGCCACGTCAACGGCTACGTGGCCAAGCGCAGCGCCACCGGCACCAAGACCGACACGCCGATCATCGAGACGCCGCAGTCGATCTCGGTGATCACGTCCGACCGCTACGACGCAATGGGCGCCAAGACCGTGAAGGACGCGCTGAGCTACACGCCCGGCGTCATCCCCACGCGCTATGGCGCGGACTCGCGCTACGACTGGATCACGCTGCGCGGCTTCGACGCCTACGCGCCGGGCTTCTACCTGGACGGCATGCCGCTGCGCAACAACGGCAACTGGGGCGTGTGGCAGACCGAGAACTACGGCGCCGAGCGCATCGAACTGCTGCGCGGCCCGTCCTCGGTGCTGTACGGCCAGAGCGGCCCCGGTGGCCTCGTCAACGTGGTCAGCAAGCGCCCCACCGCCGATCCGGTGCGCGAGATCCAGATGCAGTTCGGCGACTACGGCCGCCGCCAGATCGCAGCCGACTTCTCGGGCGCGATCGACACCGAAGGCAAGCTGCTCTACCGCGTCACGGGCCTCCTGCGCGACGCCAAGCTGCCCGTCGGCAACATGCCCGATGACCGCACCTACATCGCGCCTTCCTTCACCTGGAAGCCGTCGAGCGACACCAGCTTCACGCTGCTCTCGCAGTTCAGCCGCACGCGCGCGGGCGTCTACTCGCGCATGAACCCCGCCGTGGGCTCGCTCGTGCCGACGCCGATCGGCACCTACATTCCTTCTTCGCTGTTCACGAGCGACCCGATCAACAACCGGTTCAACCTCGACCAGTCGATGATCGGCTACCTGTTCGAGCACCGCATCAACGACACCTTCACGGTGCGCCAGAACGCACGCTACGGGCAGCTCAAGGTCGACTACGCCGCGGTGCAGGGCCGCGCCTTCCAGACGATCAACCCCGACAACGACAACGATCCATCGAACTTCGCGTTCATCCGCCGCACGATCTCGGGCAGCCGCGAGAAGGTCAAGGCCTTCAACCTCGACAACCAGCTGCAGGCCAGCCTGAAGTCGGGCGACTGGCAGCACAAGATCCTGGTGGGCCTAGACTACCAGCGCAACCGCATCGAGCAGTACAGCTACACCGGCGGCAGCGCGGCCCCGCTGAGCATCTTCGCGCCCGTCTACGGCGGGCCGATCCAGTTCCCCGACCCCTGGTTCAACGCCACCAGCACGCTGTCGCAGACCGGCCTGTACATCCAGGACCAGATCAAGTGGCGCGACAAGTGGATCCTGACCCTGGGCGGCCGCTACGACCGCGCCACCAGCAACATCGACAGCCGCCTGGACAACACGAACACGCGCATCTCCGAGCACAAGGCCACCAAGCGCATGGGCCTGACCTACGTGGCGGACAACGGCCTGGCGCCCTACTTCTCCTACGCCGAATCGTTCGCGCCGACGGCCACCCTCAACGCCGACACCAAGCAGCCCTTCAAGCCCGAGACCGGCCGCCAGTACGAAGTCGGCGTGCGCTACCAGCCACCCGGCCGCAAGGAAAGCTACAGCGCCGCCGTCTTCGACCTGCGCCGCAGCAACTACATCACCGCCGACGAGAACTACAAGCCGCGCCAGACCGGCGAAGTGGTGGTGCGCGGCCTCGAACTGGAAGCCACGGCCGAGGTCATGCCGCGCCTGAACATCACGGGCTCATATGCCTACACGCCCACGGCCAAGATCACGGCCAGCAGCACGCCGAGCGAGATCGGCAAGCCGCTGACGGCCGTGCCGCGCAACACCCTCGCGGTGTGGGCCGACTACCGCTTCACCAATGGCCTGAAAGTGGGCCTGGGCGCGCGCTTCATCGGCGCCAACCACGGCGACCTGAACGCCGCGCCGGCCAAGGTGCCATCGTCGACCGTCTTCGACGCGATGATCGGCTACGACTACGAACGCTGGAGCCTCGCGCTCAACCTGCGCAACCTGACCAACAAGACCTACTTCGCCAACTGCGACCAGTACGGCAGCTGCTACTACGGCGACCCGCGCCGCGTGACGGCCACGGCAACCTACCGCTTCTGAACCAACCCGGGCCAGCAGGCCCGGACCAAGAAAAAAGCCCCGGAGGATGCAGCGTTCGCGCTGCGCCTTCCGGGGCTTTTTTTAGTGGCCTGCGCGTTGTCGCGCAGGCCGGCCGGCGTCATGCCGTCGCGGTGTCGGTAGCGCGCAGCGCCTTCGCAAGCGCCGCGCACAACTGCGGATGGCGAATGATGTCCAGGTGGCTCGCCTGCGGCAGCACCTCGGTCGCGACGACCTGCGCGTGGTCCTGCCAGCGGCGCAGCACGCCCTCGGCCGCCAGCGAACTGTCGGCCTGGAACACATGGACCGGCAATGCCGATGGCTCGTACGCATAGCGCTGCGCCTGCACGCGCTTGTCGAGCGTGGCCCACATCAGGTACTCGGCCGCCTCGTCGCCGGGCCCGTCCACCGGAAAGTCCTGCGCCGCGTCGAGCACCTGCAGCGCGACCCAGCTGCGTTCGCCGTCGTCCATGCGGGCGATCAGCGCCTGCCACTGCTCGGCCATCTGCGAACGCGCGAGCCACGCCGCGAGCGCCTCGTCGGCCTGCGCGCGCTGTGCCGGCGCCAGCTCGCGCGAAGGCACCAGCGGCTCGGTCTCGAACACATCCACCAGCGCGGTGAAGACGATCTCGACGCGCCCCTGCAAGCGCCGCGCGACCTCGAAGGCGAGGTCGCCGCCCGAAGACCAGCCCAGCAACGCGCAGCGCCCGCCCGTGGCCGTCGCGGCGATGAAGTCCGCGTACTCGGCCGCCATCTCCTGCACCGCAAAGCCGCGCCAGCGCTTGCGCGTGTAGACGTGGCTCACGAAGCCGTACACCGGCCGGTCGGCCTGCAACGCCTCGGCCAGCGGCAGGAACTCGCGCGTGTTGACGATCAGCCCCGGCAGGCAGAACAGCGGCGTGCCCGCGCCGGTGGCGGCAAGGCAGACGGCATCGTGCGAAGTCTCGAACTTCTGCCGCAGGCGTGCCGCCAGGCTTTGCAAGCTCTCGGCCTGCATCACGTCGGGCAGGCTCAACTGGGCGCCGCCGGGCAACTGCTTGCGGATGCGCGCCACCAGCTTGAGGCTCAGGATCGAGTCGCCACCGAGCGCGAAGAAGTTGTCGCCACGCGCGATGCGCTCCACACCGAGCACCTGGCGCCAGATGCCGGCCAGTGCCTCTTCGACCGGGCCACGGGGCGCATCGAAGGCCTGCTGCAGCTGCTCCGCCGCATCGGGCTCCTGCGGACGCGGCAGTGCACGCCGGTCGATCTTGCCGTTGGCCGTCAGCGGCAGTGCATCGAGCACGACGATCTTCTCGGGCACCAGCCACGCCGGCAGGCTGCCCTGCAGCGCCCGTCGCAGCCCTTCGACATCGAAGGCCGCACCCCGCGCCTTCGGCACCACGTAGGCCCACAGCACCGCGCTGTCGTGCGCGCCCGCATCCGCCACGACCACCGCATCGCCGACCTCGGCGAACTGCCGCAGGCGCGCCGCCAGCTCGCCCGGCTCGACGCGGTAGCCGCGAATCTTGACCTGGTCGTCGTTGCGCCCGAGAAACTCCAGCGTGCCGTCGCTGCGCTGCCGCACCCGGTCGCCCGCGCGATACAGGCGCTGGCCATCGCCGAACGGCGACGCGACAAAGCGCTCCGCACACAGGTCGGCGCGCCCGAGGTAGCCACGCGCCACACCCGGCCCGCCGATGTACAGCTCGCCCGGCATGCCTGGCTGCACGGCCTGCAATTGCGCGTCGAGCACGTAGGCATCCATGTTCGGTATCGGGCGTCCGAGCGGCAGGTTGTCCATCGCCGCACCGGTGGGTGCTTCTGCAAAATGCGTCAGCATGCCGACCGTCGTCTCGGTCGGCCCGTAGTGATTGAAGATGCGCAAATCGGGCCGAAGCATGCGGATCGTCTGTAGCGTGGCCGCATCGGTGACCTCGCCGCCCAGCACCAGCGTGTGCAATGGCAGCACCGCTTCGGGCCGCTGCGCGTTGAGCAGCCCCTTGAGGTGGCTCGGCACGATCTTCAGCACGCCCGGCTTGTGCCTTGCCATGCTTGCGGCGAAGGCATCTGGGTCGAACGCCTCGTCGGCCGTCAGCAGATGCAGGCTGCCGCCCGAACACAGCGCGCCGAACAGCGAGGTGTGGCCCAGGTCGGCCGAGACGGTGGAGACCATCGCGAAGCGCTCGCCCGCCTGCAGGCCGAAGCGCACGAGCACGCCTTGCGCGTAGTTCGCAAGCGCACCGTGCGACACCGCCACGCCCTTGGGGCGGCCGGTCGAGCCCGAGGTGTAGATCACATAGGCCGCCTGGTCCGGGTGCACCTGCATCGCGATGCGCGGCGGCTCGGCATTGGCCGGCAGATCGAAGTGCACGCCCAGTTGCGGCACCGCCGGCTGCCACGGCAGCGGCGCGGTGACCAGCACCATCGCTGCGCCGCTGTCCTCCAGCAGATCGGCGATGCGCTGCGGCGGCAGTGCAGGGTCGACAGGCACATAGGCACCGCCGGCCTTCAGGACCGACAGCAGCGCGAGCACGAACTCCGGCGAGCGCTCCATGCAGACGGCCACGCGGCTCTCTGGCCCGACGCCACGGCGCCGGAGTTCGGCGGCCCAGTGCGCGGAGGCGCGGTCGAGTTCGGCGTGGCTGCGCATGCGGTCGCCGCAGACCAACGCGGAGGCATCGCCCCGCTGCGCCGAAGCGTTGGCCAGCATCTGCAGCACGTTGTCGAACGGCCATGCCTTGCGCTCGCCGCGCAGGCTCGATTCGCCGGCCAACTCGGTGCCGGCCAATGCCAGTGCGGGCCGGTCTGCCACCTGCGCGGCAAGGCTGCGGAACGCATCGGCGAGCCGGTCGATGGTCACGCGGTCGAAGATGTCGGTGGCGTAGGCCAGCTCAAAAGACAGTGCACTGCCCGTGTCGATCAGGTCGAAGCTCAGGTCGAAGTGCACTTCGTCGACGCCGATGCCATCGGCCGTCATGCCGCCCGCATCGGGCGCCGCCGCAGCAGGCGCGCCGCCCGTGGCCTGCTGCGTGGACTTGATCTGGAACAAGGGCTGCAGGCCCGGCGTGCGCTCGACGGCCAGGGCTTCGATCAACATGTCCAGCGGCAGGTCCTGATGGCTCTTGGCTTCGAGCACCCGCTCGCGCACCTGCCGCAGCAGGCTCGCGAAATCGGCCGACGGATCGATCTTCAGGCGCAGCACCAGCACGTTCGTGAAGTGCCCTACCAGCCCGGCCAGCTCAGGCCGGTCGCGCGTGGTCGAGGGCGACCCGATGCAGATGTCGCGCTCGCCGCAGTAGCGCCAGACCAGCAGGCCGAGCAGCGCGATGGTCACCATGTAGGGCGAAGCCGCATGCTGGCGCCCCAATTCCTTCAGGCGCTGCGAGACATCGGGTGCGAGTGCGAACGCGACCATGTCGCCCTGTGCACTGCGCGTGGCCTGGCGCGGGCGGTCGAGCGGCAGCGCAGTGCTCGGCGGCGCGTCGCGAAGCTGTTCGCGCCAGTAAGCGATCTGCCGTTGCAGCTCACCGGCCTCGAGCCACTGCCTCTGCCACACGGCGTAGTCGGCATAGTCGAGTGCGCCCACCGCCGGGGCGGCCGGGGCCACCGGGGCAACAGGCTGCGCAAGCAGTGCCATCAACTCCGCCATCAGCAGTTCGACCGATTGCCCGTCGGCAGCGATGTGGTGCACGCCCAGCAGCAGTTCAGACACGCCATCGGCAAACACATGCAGCTCGCCCCGGAACACCGGGCCATGCTCCAGATCGAAAGGCGCGGCCGCGAAATCCCTCGCCGCAGCCTGCAGCGTTGCTTCGCTGTCGCGATGCGCCGAACTCCACTCGCGCACCGCCCAGCCAAAGCCGCGCTGCGGATCGATGCGCTGCAGCGCCTGCCCATCCGCATCGGCAGGATAGGTGGTGCAAAGCACCGCATGCCGTTGCACCAGCAAGGCGACGCAGGCGCGAATGCTGTCGGCGCCGCGCGCATCGGGAATGCGCAGCCGGCCCGCCAGGTTGTAGGCCGGCGAATGCGGCGCACGCTGCCAGGCCAGCCACAGGGCCCGTTGCGCGTAGGCCATCGGCACCGGCGCGCCGGCGTCCCTCGGGATCATCGGCAGCGTGTCGAAGTCGATGCCGTTGGCGCGCAGCTTCTCCAGAAAGATCCGCTGCTTGTCGGCCGGCAGCGCGACGAAGCGCCGCGACAGGGCATTCAGTTCCGGGCTCATGCTTTCTATATCTCCAGTTCGCCAAGCAGCGCGTCGATGCGATCGGCGCTGCGGTCTTCATGGGCCACGAGGCCCAGGCCCGCGGGAATTTCCGCCGCCACGCCGGCGGCGAAATCCGCGAAGGACGGTGTCTCGAACACCGCGCGCAGCGGCAGCTCGATACCGAAGCGCCGCTTGGTGGCCGACACCAGCCGCACCGCCAGCAGCGAGTGGCCGCCCAGCTCGAAGAAGTTGTCGCGGCGGCCGATGCGCGCCACCTGCAACACCTCGGCCCAGATGGCCGCGAGCTTTTCTTCCACCTCGCCTTGCGGCGCCTCGTGGGCGTCGACGCTTTCCAGGTCGGGCGCCGGCAGCGCCTTGCGGTCCACCTTGCCGTTCGGGTTCAGCGGCAACGCCGCGAGCACCACGATCGCGCTGGGCACCATGTAGTCGGGCAGCGCTTCGGCGAGCGCCGCGCGCAGGCCCTGTCCTTCGAGCGAGCCCGAAGCCGGGGCCTCGCCCGACACATAGCCCACCAGCCGCGCACCACCGGGCGCCTGCTGCGCCACCACCACGGCCTCGCGCACGCCGGGCTGCGCAAGCAGCGCAGCCTCGATCTCACCCAGCTCGATGCGAAAGCCCCGCACCTTCACCTGGTGGTCCGTGCGGCCCAGGTACTCCAGCGCGCCTTCCGCGCTCCAGCGCACGACGTCGCCGGTGCGGTACAGGCGCCCGCCTGCTTCACCGCCGAAGGGATCGGCCACGAAGCGCTCGGCACTGAGCGCCGGCCGCCCGTGATAGCCGCGCGCCAGCAACTCGCCACCGATATAAAGCTCGCCGGCCACGCCAGGCGGCGCGAGCTGCAGCTCGGCATCGAGCACATAGAGCCGGCGCCCCCCCAACGGCCGGCCGATCGGCATCTGCGCCGGCAGGGCCTGCGTGCCGTCGAGGTAGCCGCCGCAATCGTGCGAGGTGGCGCTGACCACGGTCTCGGTCGGGCCGTAGACGTTCAGCAGCCGGATGTGGCCCATGCCCGCTTCGCGCCAGGCCTTCACGCCTTCGGCGGGCATCGCCTCGCCGCCGGTGTTCATCTGGCGCAGCACGCCGTAGTCGCGCACGCCCTGCTGCGCGAAGTCTTGCGCCAGCAGGTGCCAGTAGGCCGTCGGCAGGTCGGCGACGGTGATGCCGCGCACGATCAGCTCGCGGTAGAAGGTGTCGCTGTCCCACAGCACCGGCCCGCGCAGCACGACGGCGCTGCCGGCCGCCAGCGGCGGGAACAGCTGCTCCACGAAGCCATCGAAGTTGATGGTCGAGAACTGCAGCATGCGTTCGCGCGGGGCAAGGCCGAACAACGCGATCGACACGCGGCTGTGCGCGGCCAGCGCACCGTGCGCAATGCCGATGCCCTTGGGCCGCCCGGTCGAGCCCGAGGTGTAAATCACGTACGCAAGGTGGTGCGCGTGCTGCGCGACTTCGGGGTCGTGCACCGCTTCGTCGTCGAGCGCGAGTCGGTCGAGCTCGAGCAGCGTGAGCGGCTGGCCGCCTTGGGCGATGCGCGCGGTCAGCGGGCCTTGCGTGAGCAGCAGCCCGATGGCGCTGTCCTCGACCATGTAGGCCAGCCGGTCCGCGGGGTACTCCGGGTCCAGCGGCACGTAGGCGCCGCCGGCCTTCAGGATGGCCAGCAAGCCGACGACCATGTCCATCGAGCGCTCGACCATGAGGCCGACACGCACGTCGGGGCCCACGCCGAGTGCGATCAACCGGTGCGCGAGGCGGTTGGCGCGCTGGTTCAGCTCGCCGTACTGCCACTCGGCCTCGCCGTGGATCAACGCCACGGCGCCGGGCTGCTGGCTCGCATGCCGCTCGAATTCGCGGTGCACGAATGCATCGGTCCCGGTGGACACGCCTGCCACATCCCATTGGCCGAACTGCCCCAGTTGCGCGCGCTGCGCATCGCCCAGCATCGATACCTCATGCACCGTGCGCGCGGCATCGACTGCCAACGCCTGCAGCAACTGGCCCAGGTGTGCGGCGATGGCAGCGGCTTCGCGCTCGCCGATCAATGCGCGGTCGTGATCGAACTGCAACGTGAGCGTGGGCGCCAGCACGACCGACACCGTCAGCGGATAGTGCGTCTCGTCGCGCTGGCCGGCCATGGCCACGCGCATGCCGCCGGGCATGTTGTCGCGCAGCGCCTGGTCGACGGGGTAGTTCTCGAACACCAGGATGGTGTCGAACAGGCCCGGGCCGTTCTGCCCGGCCCAGCGCTGGATCTCATAGAGCGGCGTGTGCTCGTGCTCGCGCACCTCGACGTTCTGCGCCTGCAGCTCGCGCAGCCATGCGCCCACCGTCCGCTCGGGCCGGGGCGTGCAGACCACCGGCAGCGTGTTGATGAACAGGCCCACCATCTGTTCGACCCCGGCCAGGTCGCCGGGGCGGCCCGCCACGGTGGAACCGAAGGCCACCGCCTGCTGGCCGCAGTACCGCTGCAGCAACAGCGCCCAGGCCGCCTGCACCAGCGTGTTCAGCGTGACGTGCTCGCGCTTGGCGAAGGCCACGAGGCGCTGCGTGGCGTCGGCATCGAAGGCGTGCTCGAAGTTGCCGTGGCCGGGTTGTGCCTCGGCCACCTCGGCGGCCTTGGGCAATGCATCGACCAGCCGTGTCGGCCCTTCAAGCCGCTGCAGCTCGCGGCGCCAGTAGCTTTCGCTGGCGGCTGCGTCCTGTGCCTGAAGCCAGCCGATGTAGTCGCGGTAGCGGCCTTGCAGTGCGGGCAGTGGCTGTCCGCCGTAGTGGCGCAGCACTTCGCCCAGCAATTGCGAAGTGCTCCATCCGTCCAGCAGCAGATGGTGCACGGTCCAGACGAAGTGATGGCTGCGCGCGCCGGTGCGCACCAGCACGAAACGCGCGAGCGGCGGCCGCTCCAGGTCGAAGCCGCGCGACAGCTCGGTACGCGCCAGCGCGGCAAGGTCTTCGGCCGACGCCGCCTTGCCCTGCCAGTCCTCCTCGCGCCAGGGCAATTGCGTACCACGGTCGATCCATTGCAGGGGTTGGCTTTCACGTTGCAGGAAGCCGGTACGCAGCACGTCGTGCCGTTGGAACACGGCCTCCCATGCGGCGCGGAAGCGCGTCGCGTCGAGCCCCTCGAAGTCGAGCCGCAGCTGGTTCTGGTAAGTGTTGGCACCCGGCTCGAAGACGCTGTGAAACAGCATGCCCGACTGCATCGGCGACAGCGGGTACAGGTCCGCCAGTTGCGCGGCCGGCACCGGCAGCGCATCGAGTTGTTGCTGGTCGAGCTTCGCAAGCGGAAAGTCCGACGGCGTGGCGCCGCGCGCGCCGCTCGTGCAGTGGCGCACCAGCGCTTCGAGTTCCTGCCGGAAGCGTTGCACCCAGCCTTCTACCGCCGCGCGCTCGTGGCGCGCCGCGCTGTAGCTCACGCGCAGCGTCAGCACGCCGTCGAACACCTGCCCGTTGACCGAGAACTCGTGCGTCAGCGGAGCCCCGCCGTCCACCGGGGCGCCGCTGGACTCCTGCGCGGGCATCCACTGCGCGCGCTCGTCGAAGCCGCCGTCGAACTGGCCGAGGTAGTTGAAGACCACCTGCGCTTTCGGCACCGCCTGCAGCGCCTGCCGTTGCGCGGCATCGCCCGCGTGCTTGAACACGCCGTGGCCGAGCCCCTTGTTGGGAATGCGGCGCAGGCTTTCCTTCACGCGCTTGATCGCTTCGCCGATCTCGCCCTGCGGTGCGAGTGCCACCGGGAACAAGGCGGTGAACCAGCCCACCGTGCGCGACAGGTCGATGTGCGCGAAGAGATCCTCGCGGCCGTGGCCTTCGAGATCGATCAGGATGCGCGTGTGGCCGCTCCAGGCGCACAAGGCCCGGCCGAGTGCGGTGAGCAGCAGGTCGTTGGCCTGCGTGTGATAGGCCGCGGGTGCGTCTTTCAGCAATGCGTCGGTGGTCGCCTTGTCGAGTTGAAGTTCGACGGTCTGCTGGTCTTGGGCCGTGTTCGAGGCTTGCGGGTGCGCACAAGGCAGTGTGGCCGGCACACCGGCCAATGCGCGCCAGTGGTCGATCTCGTCGCCGTGGGCGGCGGCATAGCCTTGCAACGCGAGCGACCAGTCCTTGTAGCTGCTGGTCTTCGCGGGCAGCGCGACCGGCTGGCCCGCAAGGCTCTGACGGTAGGCGTCCTGCAGGTCTTCGAGCAGGATGCGCCACGACACGCCATCGACCACCAGGTGATGGATGGCCAGCAGCAGCCGCGACTCGCCCTCGGGCAGCTCGATGACCAGCGCACGGATCAGCGAGCCTTGCGCCAGGTCGAGGCTGCGCTGCGCCTCTTCGCACAGCGCTTCGATCTGCGCCGCATCGCTGGCGCTGCGCACCCAGAGAAGCTCCGCGAACTCGTTGTCGGAGACCGTTCCGTAGTGCTGCTGCCAAGTTCCCTCGCCATCCAGCGTGAAGCGCAACCGCAGGCTGTCGTGGTGCTGCACCACCGCGCGCAGGGCCTGCCGCAAGGCCGGCAATTTCAGCGGCTCGCGGTTCTTCAGCAACACGGCCTGGTTCCAGTGATGGCGCGCCGTCATCTTCATCTCGAAAAACTCGCGCTGGAACGGCAGCAGCGGCACCTCGCCCTGCGCCGCTGCCTGCAACTCGGCAGCGGGCCGCTTCGCATCGCCATTCGGCACGATTGCGCCCGCCAGCTGGGCCACGGTCTGGCGCTCGAAGATCTGCTTGGGCGTGGCCTTCCAGCCTGCCAGCCGCAGCCGCGCCACGATCTGCAGACTCAGGATCGAATCACCGCCCAGCTCGAAGAAGTTGTCGTTGCGGCCCACTTGCGCCAGCCCCAGCACATCGCGCCAGACCTTGGCGAGCGCTTCTTCGGCCTCGCCCTGCGGCGCCTCGTAGGCGCGGCCGGTCTCGGCCGTGGGTTCAGGCAGCGCATGGCGATCCACCTTGCCGCTGGGGCTCAACGGCAACGCGTCGACCACCATCACGACGGCCGGCACCATGTAGTCGGGCAGCGCACGCGCGAGCCTTTCCTTGAGTTGTGCCGCATCGGCCTGCAGGCCGCTTCGCGGCGACACGTAGGCCACGAGCCGCGCGCCACTGAGGCCGGCGGCGGCAATCACCACCGCCTGCCGCACTTCGGGCTCGGCCAGCAACCGCGCCTCGATCTCGCCCAGCTCGATGCGAAAGCCCCGCACCTTCACCTGGTGGTCGATGCGCCCCAGGTATTCGAGCTGGCCGTCGTCGCGCCAGCGCACCCAGTCGCCGGTGCGGTAGAGCCGGCCGCCGGCCCCGTCGAAGGGGTCGGCGACGAAGCGCTCGGCGCTCAGGCCCGCGCGATGCAGGTAGCCGCGTGCAAGGCCAGTGCCGCCGAGGTACAGCTCGCCGGCCACGTTGCGCGGCACACGGTTGAGGTCGCCATCGAGCACATAGGCCTTGCGTCCGCCCACGGGCTGCCCGATGGGCGCATAGCCCTCGCTGAAGCTCGCGGCCGCATCGACCTTCCACAGCATCGGCGTGACCACCGCTTCGGTCGGTCCGTAGCCGTTGATGAGGATCTGCGGCTTCAGGTGCTTGCGCACCGCATCGAAGCTCTCGCGCGACATCGCCTCGCCGCCGAAGGAGTACAGGTGCACGGGCGGGCAGCGGCCGGTGTCGCGCGCCCAGTCGGCGAGCTGGCGCAGGTAGACCGGTGGAAAGCCGGCGTTGGTCACGCCATGCCGCTGCATCGCGTCGAGCGTCTGCTCGGCGGTCCAGAGCGTGGCATCGCGCAGCAGCAGCGAGGCGCCGCAGCACAGCGCCGTAAAGAGCCGTTCGTGCGCGCCGTCGAAAGAGAAAGACAGGAAGTGCAGCTCGCAAGAGCGCGGCCCCATCTCGTAGAGCACGGCCGTGTCGACGCAATGCGCGGCGAAGGGACCGTGCGCCACCATCACGCCCTTGGGCATGCCGGTCGATCCCGAGGTGTAGATGATGTAGGCCAGTTGGCCGGCGTGCACCGGCACCTCGGGCGCCAGCTCGCTGTCGGTTGCCAGGTCGGCGGTGTCGAGTTCGAGCGCCCGCACGCCCTCGCGCAGGGGAACGCGCGAGCGCAGATGGCTCTGGGTCACGAGCAGCGCGATGCCGCTGTCTTCGGCCATGTAGGCCAGCCGGTCCACCGGGTACTCGGTGTCCATCGGCACATAGGCGGCGCCGGCCTTGAGGATGCCGAGCAGGCCGACGACCATGTCCATCGAGCGTTCGACCGCGATGCCGACGCGTGCCTCGGGCGTCACGCCCCATGCGATCAATCGGTGCGCGAGGCGGTTGGCCCGGCGGTCGAGTTCGCCATAGCTCAAGACCTGGTCGCCGAAGATCAACGCGGTGGCATCGGGTTGCGCCTTTGCCTGCCGCGCCATCAGGCGGTGCACGGGTTCAGCATCGCCCCCCTCTGCCCGCAGGTTCACGCCCCATTGCGTGAGCTGCCGCGTTTCGTCGGCGGCCAGCAGGTCGATGTCGCCGATGCGCCGGTCCGGCGCGTGGGCCAGCACTTCCAGCACCGCGAAGTAATGCGCCGCCATGCGTTCGACGGTCCGCGCGTCGAACAACTCGCGGGCGTAGTGAAAGTTCAGCTGCACCTGCCCACGGCCGTCCTCGATGGCGCCCAGCGTCAGTTCGAACTGGGCCGCCTGTTCGCCCAGCGCGTAGTCCTGCAACGCCAGCCCCGGCAGGCTTTCGAGCGCCCGGTGATCCTGCTGCAGGTGGTTGAACATCACCTGGAACAGCGGCGCCGTGCTCAGGCTGCGCTCGGGCTGCAGGGCTTCCACGAGCTGCTCGAAAGGCAGGTCCTGGTGCGCCTGCGCGCCCAGTGCCGCTTCGCGCGTGTTCGCAAGCGCCTGCTTCAGGCGCGTGCGGCCGTCGAGCGCGTTGCGCAGCACCTGCGTGTTGACGAAGAAGCCGATGATGCGTTCGGACTCCACCCGATGGCGGTTGGCGATCGGCACGCCGACCCGGATGTCCTGTTGCGCGGTGTAGCGGTTCAGCAGCACCTGGAAGCCCGTGAGCAGCACCATGAACAGCGTGGCGCCATCGGCCTGCGCGCGCCGTCGCAGCGCCTCGGCCAGCGATGGCGGCAAGGCCGTGCCGTGGTGCGCGGCGCGGTACTTGCCGTCCGCGCTGCGCGGATGGTCGGTGGGCAGCTGCAACACCGGATGTTCGGCGCCGAGCTGGGCCTTCCAGTAGTCGAGCTGCCGGTCTTTCTCGCCGGCTTCGAGCCAGTGCTTCTGCCAGATCGCGTAGTCGGCGTACTGGATCGGCAGCGCCTCCGCTTCCGGCGCCAGCCCCTGCACGCGTGCGCGGTACTGCGCGACGAATTCATCCACCACGATGCGCATCGACCAGCCATCGGACACGATGTGATGCATCACCACCGCCAGCACATGCGCGTCGGCACCGAGGCGGATCAGCGCGACCCGCAGCAGCGGCCCGGTCGTCAGATCGAAGGGGGTGTCGGCGATGCGGCGGGTTTCTTCCTGCGCGCGGGCCTCACGCTGCGCGGCGTCCAGCGACGAAAGATCGACGAGGGGAATGTCCAGCACGACGTGCGGCAGCACCCGCGGCTCGACCAGCCCCTCGGCCGTTGCACTGAACACGGTGCGCAGCGATTCGTGGCGCGCGACCAGCGCGTTGAAGCTTTCCTTCAGCGCCTCGATGTCCAGTTGCCCCTCGAGCCGCAGCCCGCCCGAGATGTGATACGCCGAGCTGCCCGCATCGAGCTGCCACAGGAACCACTGGCGCATCTGCGCATACGAGGGCACGCAGGCCGGCTGCGCCGACGCGTCGCGCGCAACGATCGGGAACTGCCCGATGGTGAAACCTTCGGCGCGGATCTTCTGGTACACCGCGCGGCGCTGCGCCGGGTTCAGGCGCGAGAAGCGGCGGCCGATGTGGTCGTGGGTGGCTGTCGTTGTTTCCATCAGGTTGTTTCTTCCATGGCGTCGATGAAGGCATCGATGTCGAGCAGCGACTGCGCGTGCGGCTTGCGCGCGCCCGCTTCGGCGATCAGGGCGGCCATGTCCCTCAGAACCGGGTGTTGAAAGATGTCCTTGACCGCAAGGTCCGAATGCAGGCCGGCCTGCACGCGCGCCACCACCTGCATCGACATCAGCGAATGCCCGCCCAATTCGAAGAAGTGGTCATTGCGGCCAATGCGCCCCATGCCCAGCACTTCGGCCCAGATGGCCGCGAGCGCAACTTCGGTGTCGCCCTCAGGTGCTTCGTGAGCGGCTTCACTGCTGCCACCGCGCCCGGGGTCGGGCAGCGCCTTGCGGTCGACCTTGCCGTTCGCATTGAGCGGCAGCGACGCCAGCGTCACGATGACGCCGGGCACCATGTGGTCGGGCAGCACGCGGCCGAGGCGCGTGCGCAGTTGCGCCGTGTCGACGGCCTGCCCCGCCTGCGTGGACAGGTACGCCACGAGGATCGCGGCGCCGCCGCGCTCCCTTGCCACGACCACGGCTTCGCGGACCTCGGGCTGCGCCAGCAACTGGGCTTCGATCTCGCCCAGCTCGATGCGAAAGCCCCGGATCTTCACCTGGTGGTCGAGCCGGCCAAGGTAGTCAAGCTGACCCTGCGCATTCCAGCGCACGAGGTCGCCCGTGCGATAGAGGCGCCCGCTCTTCGCATCGAAAGGATCGGCCACAAAGCGTTCGGCCGTCAGGCCCGCGCGCTTCACGTAGCCGCGCGCCAGGCCGATGCCCCCAAGATAAAGCTCGCCAGCCACGCCCGGCGGCACGAGGTTCAGCGAGGCATCGAGCACATAGGTGCGGATGCCCGAGATCGGCCGCCCGATCGCAACCTGGCTGCGGCCGTCGTTGCGGCAGGTCCAGTGCGTGACGTCGATGGCGGCCTCGGTCGGGCCGTAGAGGTTGTAGAGCGTCGCGCCGGGCAGCCGTGCATGCACGCCGTTCTGCGCTTCGGCGGGCAATGCCTCGCCGCTGCAGACGATGCGCCGCAGGCTCGTGCAGGTCTCGACGCCTTCATGCGCAAGGAACGCCTGCAGCATCGAAGGCACGAAGTGCAGCGTGCTGACTTCATGGCGGCGGATCAGCTCGACCAGCCGTGCCGGCTCGCGATGATCGCCGGGCCGCGCCACGACCAGCCGCGCGCCCTGCATCAACGGCCAGAAGAACTCCCACACCGACACGTCGAAGCTGAACGGCGTCTTCTGCAGCACCGTGTCTTCGGGGCCGAGGCCGTAGGCCTGCTGCATCCAGGCCAGGCGGTTGTGCAGCGCGCCGTGCCGGTTGGCCGCGCCCTTGGGCTTGCCGGTGGAGCCCGAGGTGTAGATCACGTAGGCAAGGTTTTCCGCATGGAGCGCCACCACGGGATCGGTCTCGGCGCATCCGGCGAAGTCCATCGCGTCGAGTGCCCACACCGCAACGCCGGCGGGCCATGACAGGCGTTCGCGCAGGTGGCCTTGTGTCAGCACCAGCGACAGCTCGCTGTCTTCCGTCATGTGGGCGAGCCGGTCGGCGGGATATTCCGGGTCCAGCGGCACATAGGCGCCGCCGGCCTTCATGACGCCGAGCAGCGCCACCACGAGCTCGATGCTGCGCTCCAGCGCCACGCCGACCTTGGTCTCGGGGCGCACGCCCTGTGCGATCAGCCGGTGCGCAAGCTGGCTGGCGCGCCGGTTGAGTTCGCGGTAGCTCAGTGTTTGCTCGCCGAAAACGAGTGCGACCGCATCGGGCTGCGCCGCAGCCTGTCGTTCGATCAGGCGATGCACCGGCACTGGCGCACCGTGGTGCGCCGCGTTGACTCCCCATTGCGCGAGCTGCGCATGCTCCACATCGCCCAACAGGTCGAGATCGCCCAGTGCAAGCGTCGGTTGCGCCACCAGGGCTTCGAGCACGCGCCGGTAGTGCCCGGCAAGACGCTCGATGGTGCCGGGCTCGAACAGCTCGGCGGCGTAGCGGAAGGCTGCGCGAATTCCGCCGTCCGCGCGTTCGATGGTTTCGAGCGTCAGCTCGAAAGGCGCGGCGCGCTCTTCCAGATCGATGCGGCGCACCTGCAGGCCGGGCCATCCGCGCAACGGCCGGTCGCCCTCGCCGAGGTGGTTGAACATGACCTGGAACAGCGAGGCACCGGCGTGCCCGCGGTCGGGGCGCAGCGCCTGCACCAGTTGCTCGAAGGGCAGCTCCTGGTGGGCCTGCGCCTCGATCGCGGTTTCGCGCACCTGGGCCAGCAGGTCGCCCAGGGGCATGCGCGCGTCCATGCGCGCATCCATCACCACGGTGTTGATGAAGGCGCCTACCACGCCGGCCGTTTCGGGCCGGCTGCGACCCGCGACAGGCACGCCGACACGCACTTCGCACTGCCCGGTGTAGCGGAACAACAGGGCCTGGAAGGCGGCGAGCAGCACCATGAAGAGCGTGCCACCCTGTGCGCGGGCCTGCCGCTTGAGTTCGCTGGCCAGCTGCGCGGGAATGTCGAGCGCGTGCTGCGCCGCGCTGTAGTTCGCGCCGGCCGAACGCGGCCGATCAGTCGCAAGGTCGAGCACGGGCTGGCCATGGCCGAGCCGCTGCTGCCAGTAGGCAAGCTGCCGCGCTCCCTCTTCGCCTTCGAGCCACTGGCGCTGCCAGCGCGCGAAGTCGATGTAGCGGATCTCGGGCTCGGGCCCCGCCGGCGCTTGCGAGCCTTCGCAGCGCAACGCATAGAGCCGTGCCAGTTCATCGAGGATCAGTTCGACCGACCATGCGTCGGAGCCGATGTGATGCATCATCAACAGCAGTTGATGGTCGTCGGGCCCCATCTTCAGCAAGGTGCCGCGCAACAGCGGCCCGGTTGTCAGGTCGAAGGGCGTGCGGCACACCTGCAGCACCGTCTCGCGGTAGCGCGCATCGCGGGCCGTGGCATCGAGCCCGGCAAGATCGACGAAGGGAATCTCGATGCGGCTCCCGGCTTCGACGAACTGCTCCGGCAGGCCCTGCGCGCCCGCGCGGAACACGGTGCGCAGCGTGTCGTGGCGCATCGTGAGTGCCTGCACCGCCTCTTGCAGCGCGGCCACGTTCAGCGGCCCCGAAAAACCCAACCCGCCACCGACGTGATAAGCCGTGTTGCCCGCATCGAGCTGCCACAGGAACCACTGCCCCTGCTGCGCGAACGAAACCGGCGCGGCGCCATGGTCGGTGCCGCGCGCGATCGCATCGCGCGATGGCGCCGGGGGCGCACCGGCATTGCCGTCGCGCTTCAGGCGACGCTGCAGCATCTCCAGCTGCGCCGGCGACAACTGCGCGCGGCGCGCGGAAAGATCCTTGCTCTGATTCATTGGATAACCTTCGCAGCACATGCTGCGGTGCGAGCCCCGTTCGGGGCGTTCCATGCGTTCGAAGAGGCCGGACGGGAGCTCATGGTGAAAGACTCGCGGTGGTCGCTTCGGGGGCTTCGGCGGCTTCGCGCTCGATCTCTTCGATCAGCCGCATCTCGACCAGCACCGCCAGTTCGGCGATGGTGGGTGCCTTGAAGAAGACGGCCGGATGCAGCTCCACGCCGAAGGCCTTGCGCACCCGCGCCAGCAGCCGAATCGCGAGCAGCGAATCGCCACCGAGTTCGAACAGGTTGTCATCCACGCCCACGGGCGCGATGCCGAGCGCTTCGCGCCACAGCTCGGCCAGCCCTTCTTCGAGGTCACCTTCGGGCGCGCGGTAGGCGGTCGGCAGCACCGGGCGCGAATGGCTGGCGCGGTTCTCGGCGGCAGGCGTGGCGGCATCGTCGTCCAGCGCGTCGAGCAGGCCTTCGAGCGGACGCAGGCGCGGCGCCAGCGGCGTGATCGACACCACGGTCTGCGGCAGGTCAGGGCCGTTGACGATGCGCTCGAAAGCCAGCACACCGGTGCGCTCATCGAGGCCGACGCCCTCGGGCATGTCCATGTCGACGGCCACGCCCACGTCGCGCCAGGCGTCCCAGTTCACCGAGAACACCGGCAGCGCCGAGTGGCGCCGGTGCGCGTGCGCGAAAGCGTCGAGGTAGGCGTTGGCCGCGGCATAGTCGCTGCGGCCAAGGCCGCCGATGAGGCTGGCGACCGAGGAGCAGAACAGCACGAAGTCGAGCGGCTCGGCGCGCAGTGCATCGAGCAGTGCGATGGTGCCCGCGACCTTGGGTGCGAACGCGGCTTCGACCAGCGCCTGCGTGCGCTGCGCGATCATCCCGCGGTCGGGCTGCACGACCGCGTGGACCACGCCGTTCACCGGACCGAAGCGCGCATGCACCTCGGCCAGCGCGGTGCGCAGTTGCGCGGGGTCGGTGACGTCGGCCGCCACCGCCAGCACCTGCGCGCCATCGGCTTCGAGGTCGATCAGTTGCTGCAGCCTGCGCCGCAGCGATGCGGGCTGGTCGGCAGCCGAGGCAAGGCGTTCCCAGTCGGCACGCGCAGGCAGCGGCGTGCGGCCCATCAGCACGAGCTTCGCTTGCCAGTGCTTGCTGAGGTGGCGCGCCATCGCCAGGCCGACACCCCCCAGCCCACCGGTGATGAGGTAGACACCGCCCTGGCGCAGGCGCTGCGTGCTTGTCGTCTGTGCGGGCACCGGCTCGTAGTGCTTGGTCCAGCGATGCGGTCCCCGGTAGGCGACGACGAAATCGTCGGCCGATGAATCGGCCTCTTCGGCGACACGGCGCGCAAGCTCGGCCTCGGCCGTGCTTTCCGGCGCGGGCAGCACCACGTCGACGACGCGGCAAGTCACGGAAGGCGACTCCTGCCCCAGCACCTTGGCGATGCCGAGCACGGTGGCTTTTTCAGGCGCAAAGGGCTCGGTGCCCGCCACGTCTTCGACGCGGTCGGTGACCACGGTGAGCGCCAGCGGCGGGCGGCTTGCGGCGCCGACGGCATCGAGCGCCTGGGCCAGTGCGAGCAGGCTGAAGTAGCCTGCCTCGAAGACCGCCGCATGCGTGGCGGGTGCCGGCTTGCTGCCATCGAGGCTCCAGAGGTGGAAAAGACGCGTGACGGGGCCGGCCTCGGCTTCGACTTCTCGCAACAGGGCTTCGTGGTCGGCGCGCTCGGCCGGGCGCATCGCGTACTGCCGCTCTGCCGTGCGTGTGAATTTCTTGCCGCGCAATGCCAGCACGACCTGATCGCCCCGGGCGCGCAGCGTGCGCGCCAGTCGGTCGGTGAAGCTGTCGGCGTCGCCGAGGATCAGCGTGCAGCCTTGCGGCACGGCCTTCGCTTCGGACGGCTGCGCGGCGGGAGCACGCACCCACGTCGGCGCATAGAAGAGCCCCGATGCGGACGACGACGAAGAAGACGATTGCGCGGCCTCGCCGGCTTCGATCCAGAAACGCCGGCGCTGGAAGGCGTAGGTGGGCAGCGGCACGCGGCGGCGCACGGCGCCTTCGCGGGCGGCGTCCCAATCGATCGCCACGCCGGCGGTCCACAAGCTTGCGACAGCGTTCGCAAGCTGCTGCGCATTGCGTGCGTGCTGCTGCGGATGCGCCTGGCTGGCCCAGATGCCGGCGGCCGACTGGCTGCCGGGGTGCTGGCGTGCCAGGCCGGTGAGCGTTTCACCGGGCCCGACTTCGAGCAGCACACGGCCCGGCGCAGCAAAAAGACCGCGCAAGCCATCGACAAAACGGACCGTGCCGCGCAGGTGCCGCCCCCAATAGGCAGGGCTGGCCGCTTCTTCCGCGGTGATCGGCTGGCCAGTGAGGTTCGACATGAAGGGAATGCGCGGCGCATGGCGCGGCACCGAAGCAATCAGGCGCTCGAGCTCCGCGACGATGGGGTCGGCCAGCCGCGAATGCGAGGCTGTCGACACATGCAGCCGGCGCGGCTGGTGCTGGTGTGCGCGCAGTGCCTCTTCGGCGCGCTCGATCGCATCGACCGGCCCCGAGAGCACGCACAGCTGCTCGGCGTTCACGGCGGCAAGGTCGCAGCCGAACGCGAGGTACGGCGCAAGCTCGGCTTCGGTCAGCGGCACAGCCGTCATGGCGCCGGGGGCCATGGTCTGCATCAGCCGGCCGCGCGCGGCGACGATGCGCAACGCATCTTCGAGCGAGAACACGCCCGCCAGGCAGGCAGCGACGTACTCGCCGAGACTGTGGCCCAGCATCATCGATGGCGCAACGCCGCGGTGCATCCACCAGTGCGCCATCGCGTACTCGACCGCGAACAGCGCGGGCTGCGCGAACTCGATGCGGGCCAGGCGCGCGTTGGCGGCCTGCTCATCGCCGGCAGCGGGGAACAGCAGCTCCAGCAGGTCGATGCCGGCGTCCTGCTTCAGCAGTGCGGCGCAGCGGTCGAGCGTCTGGCGGAAGACCGCGCTGTCGCGATACAGGGCCTGCCCCATCAGCGCATGCTGCGTGCCGCCACCCGGAAAGAGAAACACCACGCCGGGCGCAGCAGCCGGCACGCGGGTCGCGGCGACCACGGGCGAGGCCAGCATTTCGGCAGCCAGCCCGGACTGGTTCGCCACCACGGCGCTGCGCCATGCGAAGGCACGCCGGCCGCTCTGCAGCGTGTGGGCCACGTCTTCCAGCGCCTGTTCGCCATGCGACTGCAGATGCGCCGCGAGTTGCGCGCGGCCCTGCGCCAGCGCTGCCTCGTCCTTGGCCGACAGCGGCAGCACCTGCCATTGCGACGTTGCCGCCGTCGCCTGCGCGGCGGGTGCCTCTTCGAGCACCACGTGCACGTTGGTGCCGCCGATGCCGAACGAACTCACGCCCGCGCGGCGCGGCGTGCGGCCTTCCGCCCAGGGCTGCGACTGTGCGCTGACGTAGAACGGGCTCCCCGCGAAATCGATCTGCGGGTTCGGCCGCTCGAAATGCAGGCTCGGCGGCAGCACGCGGTGCTTGAGCGCGAGCGTGGCCTTGATGAGCCCGGCCACGCCGGCCGCCGCATCGAGGTGGCCGATGTTGGTCTTCACCGAACCGACCGCGCAGAAGCCGCGCCGCTCGGTGTCGGCACGGAAGGCCTGCGTGAGCGCGGCGATCTCGATCGGGTCGCCGAGCGTGGTGCCGGTGCCGTGGGCCTCGACATAGCCGATGGTGTCGGCCGACACGCCCGCGATCAGCTGCGCGGCGCGGATGACCTCGGCCTGCCCGTCCACGCTGGGCGCGGTGAAGCCGACCTTGGCCGAGCCGTCGTTGTTGGCCGCGGTGCCCTTGATGACGGCGTGGATGGTGTCGCCGTCGCGCAGCGCGTCGTCCAGGCGCTTGAGCGTGACCACGCCGGCGCCGCTGCCGATCACCGTGCCGGCGGCATCGGCGTCGAAGGCGCGGCAATGGCCATCGGGCGAAAGAATCGCGCCGGCCTGGTAGCGGTAGCCGCCTTCCTGCAGCAGGTTGAGCCACACGCCGCCGGCCAATGCCATGTCGCAGTCGTGGCTCAGCAGCGCCTGGCAGGCGGTATGCACGGCCACCAGCGACGTCGAGCAGGCGGTCTGCACGCTCACGGCGGGGCCGCGCAGATCGAGCTTGTAAGCCACCCGCGTGCAGAGCGATCCGCCCGAGTTGCCGCTCATCAGGCCCAGCAGGTCGGCGATGCCGCTGTGCGCGCCGAGGCCGAAAGACGGCAGCAGGTTGCGGATCAGGTAGACGTTGGCGCCCTCGCCCGCATACACGCCGACCTTGCCGGGCCAGCGCTCGGGATCGCAGCCGGCATGTTCGAGCGCGGCCGATGCGCACTCCAGGAACACGCGTTGCTGCGGGTCGAGGGTTTCGGCCTCGCGCGGCGTGTAGCCGAAGAAGCTGGCGTCGAACTTGTCGAAGCCCTCGAACAGCACGCCAGCCTTCACGTAGTCGGGGTCGTCGAGCAGGCTTTGCGGCACGCCGCGCTCGCGCAGTTGCTCGTCGGTGAAGCGCGACATCGATTCAACGCCGTCGCGGATGTTGCGCCAGAAGGCGTCGACGTCGTCGGCGCCAGGAAAGCGTCCGGCCATGCCGACGATGGCGATCTCGAGGCCGGTCGGGCCGGTGGTGTCGTTGAAGTTCGACATGGTCAGTGCACTCTCTCTGCCGCCTGGCGGCGTTGAAGCATCGCGGCGCGCTGGCGCAGCGCGCGCTCGTCGCTGGCGGCGGAAGAAGAGGAAGACGCCGCCTTGGCGCCGCCCTGCTCGATCCACTGGGCCAGCGATTCGACGGTGGGGTACTTGAAAAGATGAACCAGCGGAACCGTCGCCTGCAGCCGGTCTTCGAGCAGCCGGTGTGCGCGGATCAGCAGCAGCGAGTGGCCGCCAAGGTCGAAGAAGTTGTCGTGCAGGCCGACCTGATCGACCTTCAGCACCTCGGACCAGATGGCCGCGAGCATGCGGGCCACCTCGCCCTGCGGCGCCTCGTAGGTGCTCGCGCGGCCCATGCCCTCGGGCTCGGGCAGCGCCTTGCGGTCGACCTTGCCGTTGGCATTGAGCGGCAGCGCCGCCAGCACGACGATGGCGCGCGGCACCATGTAGTCGGGCAGCACTTGCGCAAGCCGCTCGCGCAGGGCCGCGGTGTCGACGGCCTCGTCCGCATGGGCCGCGATGTAGCCGATGAGCGAAGCGCCGGCCGGGCCTTCGCGGGTCACGACGACGGCTTCACGCACGGCGGGCTGGGCGAGCAGCTGCGCCTCGATCTCGCCGAGTTCGATGCGGAAGCCGCGAACCTTCACCTGATGGTCGATGCGGCCCAGATATTCGATCTGGCCCTCGGTGTTCCAGCGCACGAGGTCGCCGGTGCGGTAGAGCCTGCCGCCCTGCCCGAAGGGATTCGCAACGAAGCGCTCGGCGCTCAGTGCCGGCTTGTTCAGGTAGCCGCGCGCCAGGCTCACGCCACCCAGGTACAGCTCGCCGGCCACGCCGCGCGGCACCTGGTTCAGGCCGGCATCGAGGATGTAGGTCTGCGTGTCGCTGATCGGCAGGCCGATGGGCACGAGGCTCTGGCCATCGTCCCTGCAGCTCCAGCGTGTGACGTGGATGGTGGTCTCGGTCGGGCCATACAGGTTCTGCAGCGTGGCACCGCTCAGGCGCCGCAAAGCCTCTTTCTGCGTCTCCGAGGGCATGGCCTCGCCGCCGCAGATGATGTGCTTCAGCCGCGTGCTGGCTTCGATGCCCGGATGCGCGAGGAAGGCCTGCAGCATCGCGGGCACGAAGTTCAGCGTGGTGATCTGGTGGCGCTGGATGAGCGCCACCAGCCGCGCCGGATCGCGGTGATCGCCGGGGTTGGCGACCACCAGCCGCGCGCCTGCGGTCATGGGCCAGAACATTTCCCACACCGACACGTCGAAGCCGAACGGTGCCTTGTGCAGCACGGTGTCGTCATGGCCGAGGCCATAGACCCGCTGCATCCACGCCATGCAGCTGTGCAGCGCGTCGTGGCGCACGGCCGCGCCCTTGGGGTTGCCGGTGGAACCCGAGGTGTAGATGACGTAGGCAAGGTTCTCGCCATGCAGGCGCACCTGCGGATCGGATTCCGGCTCTGTGCTCAGGTCGAGCCCGTCGATCTCGAGCACGGCGACATCGCGCGACACGGCGATGCAGTCGCGGGTGGCGCGGTGGGTGAGCAGCAACGCGATGCGGCTGTCGGCCACCATGTACGCGAGCCGCTGCGCCGGGTACTCCGGGTCCAGTGGCAGGTAGGCGCCCCCGGCCTTGAGGATGGCCAGGATGCCGACGACCATCTCGACCGAGCGTTCCATCACGATGCCGACGGGCACGTCGGGGCCGACGCCCAGCGAGCGCAGGCGCCAGGCCAGGCGATTGGCGCGGCGGTTGAGTTCGGCAAAGCTCAGGGCCTCGTCGCCCACCAGCAGTGCCGTGGCCTGGGGCCGGCTGTGCGCGTGCTGCTCGAAGATGCGGTGCACCGGCTGGAGATCGGGCTCGCGGTGCGTGTTCACGCTCCATTGCGTGAGTTGCGCTTTCTCGGGTTCGGCGAGCAGGTCGATGTCGCCGACGGCCTGATCGGCACGGACAGCCAGCGCGCCGAGGATGGCCACGTAGTGATCGGCCATGTGCCCGATGGTTGCGGGCTCGAACAACTCGGCCGCGTAGATCAGGTCGAGCTTCAGCCGCCCGTCGGGCCGTTCGCGCGCTTCAAGCACCAGCTCGAACTGCGCCTGCAGGTCGGGCAGTGCGTGATCGGCGACCGCGATGCCGTCGATCTGCGCCAGCGCCCGGTGGTCTTCGAACAGGTGGTTGAACATCACCTGGAACAGCGGGCTCTGGCTCATGCTGCGCTGCGGCTGCAGCTTCTGCACCAGTTGCTCGAACGGCAGGTCCTGGTGCGCCTGCGCGCCCAGCACGGCCTCGCGAGCCTGCGCGAGGGCACGCGACAGCGGCGTGCGACCGTCGATCGCATTGCGCAGCACCAGCGTGTTGACGAACAGGCCGATGACGTTCTCGAATTCGACGCGGTTGCGGTTCGCGATGGCGGCGCCGACGCGAATCTCCTGTTGGCCGCTGTAGCGATGCAGCAGCACCTGCAGCCCCGCCAGCAGCACCATGAACAGCGTGGCGCCTTCGGCCTGCGCAAGCTCGCGCAACTGCGCGAGCAAGGGCGCCGGCAACTCGAAGGCATGGCGCGCCGCACGGTAGCTGCCCTGCGGCTGGCGCGGATGGTCGGTGCGCAATTCGAGCACCGGGTGTTCGTCGCCTAGCTGCGAATGCCACCAGGCCAACTGGCGCTCGCCCTCGCCGGCCGCGAGCCATCCGCGCTGCCAGACGGCGTAGTCGGCGTACTGCACCTGCGGCGCGGGCAGCTGTGCCGCACCACCTTGCAAACGTGCGACGTAGCCCGCCGCCAGTTCGTCGAGCAGCAGTTGCATCGAGGCGCCATCGGACACGATGTGATGCATCACCACGACCAGCACCTGGGCGTCGTCTGCCGTGCGGATCAGCGCGGCGCGCAACAGGCCGCCTTGCGTGAGGTCGAAGGGCTCGGCCTTGAGGCGGCGCGCCTGTTGTGCCAGTTGCGCGTCTTGCTCGCCGGCGGGCGTGCCGCGCAGGTCGATCAGTTGCAGAGGCAACGCGCCCGTGGGTTGAATCCACTGCGCGGCCGTGCCATCGGGCTCGGCGCGGAACACGGTACGCAGCGATTCATGGCGCGCGGTGAGATCGCCGAGCGCTGCGCGCAAGGCATCGGCATCGAGCGCACCGTGAAGGCGCAGCGCGCCGCTCATGTGGTACGCGGCACTGTGCGGGTCGAGCTGCCAGAGGAACCACTGGCGCTCCTGCGCATGCGACAGCGGCAGGCCTTGCTGCCTGCGCGCGGCCGGCAACACGGCAACGGGTGCGGGGCGTTCGCGCGAACCTTGCGCAAGCCGTTGCCGCACGGCATCGGCGCAGGCGTGCAGGCGCGGATGCTCAAACATCAGGCGCGCTGGAAAGTCGATGTCCCACTGCGCGGCGATGCGCGCCGCGGCCTGCGTGGCGGTGAGCGAACTGCCGCCGCGGGTGAAAAAGTGGGCGTCGCGCGCGAAAGGCTTCTCTGCCGTGGCCTTCAGCACCTCGCGCCAGATGGTATCGACCGCGCGCTCGGTGTCGTCGAGTTCGACGGCCGGCGCCTCGGACGACGAACCGCCCTTGACGAACTGGCCGTGCTCGAAGATCGCATACGCATCGGCCGTGCGATCCAGCCAGCCCGCGCGGCAGGCGCTGCGCTGCAGCTTGCCGCTGGTGGTCTTGGGCATGCCGCCCGGGTTGAGCAGCAGCACGGCCGACAGCGGCTCGCCGAACACTTCGCTGACCGCTGCGCCGAGCGCCTCGACCAGCACGTGCGGCGGCACCAGCTTCTGCATGCTGCGCGACACCTCGGCCGCGGCGCCGATGCCTTCGCCATCGGGCCCCGTGGCCGCGAACACCGCGACGCGGCCCTTGCGCACCGCGTCCACCTCGGCTTCGATGACCCGCTCGATGTCTTGCGGATAGATGTTGTGGCCGCGCACGATGATCAGGTCCTTGATGCGGCCGGTGACGTACAGCTCGCCGTCGCAGACGAAGCCCAGGTCGCCGGTGCGCAGCCAGCGCTTGCCCGCCACCTCGACGAAGGTCTCGCGCGACTCGCGCTCCTTGCCCCAGTAGCCGGCGCCGATGCTCGCACCGCTCGCCCAGATTTCGCCGATGCGCCCGGGCGCAGCAACCGACAGCGTGGCGGGGTCGACGATCTCGACCTCGTGCTCGACGGCCACCGCGCCGCAGCCGACCAGCGGTGTGCCGCCTTCGCTCGGTGTGCCGGTGCCACTGGCCAGCCCGTCGGCGCTGAAGCCGCGCGCGACCATGCCGGCGCCACGCCGCCCGCCGGTGACGAACAGCGTGGCCTCGGCCAGTCCGTAGCAGGCGTAGACCGCGCCCGGATCGAAGCCCGCGGGCGCAAAGCGCTCGATGAATTCGAACTCGGTGTCGGCGCGCACGGGCTCGGCGCCGGTGTAGGCCACGCGCCAGCTCGACAGGTCCAGTTGCGCGAGCTGCGCATCCTTCACGCGTTCGAGGCACAGGCGAAATGAAAAGTCGGGCCCGCCGCTGAGCGTGGCGCGATGGCGCGAGATCAGTTCGAGCCAGCGCACTGGCCGTTCGAGAAAATAGCGCGGCGAGGTCAGCACCAGCGGAATGCCGCTGTAGAGCGGCTGCATCAGCCCGCCGATGAGGCCCATGTCGTGATACAGCGGCGCCCACGAGACGAACTTGTCGTCGGGGCCGATGCCCATGCCGACCTGGATCGCATGTTCGTTGGCCATCAAGTTGCCGTGCGTCACGATCACGCCCTTGGGCGCCGAGGTCGAGCCCGAGGTGTACTGCAGGAAGGCGATGTCGTCGTCCACGGGCTCGAAGGGCTGCCATGCCTCGGCGCGCGCGACGTCGACCGCATCGACGGCAACGATCTGCACCTTGCCGAACTGGTTGCCCGCGGCCGCCATCGCGTCGCACAGCGCGGACGAAGTCAGCACGCAGCACGCCTGCGAATCGGTCGCCACGCCGGTGAGCCGCGCCAGATGCTGCGGCCGCGTGGATTCAGGCGGAAACACCGGCACCGCGATCACGCCGCTGTAGAAGCAGGCCAGCATGCTCACGGCGTAGTGGTCGCCGTTGTCGAGCATCACCAGTGCGCGGTCGCCCTTGCTGAACTGCTGTTGCAGTCGGGCCGCGAGTGCGCGCACGCGCTGCTCGAACGCGCGGTAGGTGAAAGGCTGCTCGCTGAACACGCCATCGACTTCGTCTGCGATGGTGAGCCAGACATCGTCTGGCCGCTGTTGTGCCAACGCGCGCAGATGCGCCACGAAGTTGCGCGGTCGCGCGCTGCCGCCCTGCGCCGGCGTCGATTCGTTGTTTGTCATTCTGTGGACTCCGGTGCCTGGCTCAGAAACTGCGGTCGAGGTTGCCGTGCGGCTCGGCCATGGCGACGATCACCTTGCGCGGGCCCTTGAACGGCGATCGCGCGTGGGCCACGAGCATGTTGTCGAGCATCAGCACGTCGCCCTCTTCCCAGAGGAAGGACACGGTCTCGGCATCGAGTGCCTCGCGCACCTCGGCGAAGATCGCGTCGCTGATGGTCGAGCCGTCGGCAAAGAAGGTGTTGCGCGGCACGTTCTCGATGCCGTAGAGCTCTTCGAGCACTTCGCGCTCTTCGGCTTCGCGCGCCGAGATGTGGAACAGGTGGGCCTGGTTGAACCAGACCCGCTCGCCGGTGACCGGGTGCGTCTCGATGGCCTGGCACAGCTGGCGCGTGCGCAAGCCGTCGTCGTCCTTCCACTCCCAGGTGATGCCTGTGCGGGTGCAGAAGGCTTCGACCTCGGCGCGGCTCTCGGTGTTGAAGACCTTCTGCCAGGGCACGTCCATCTCGCCGAAATTGCGCACGTAGAGAATGCCCGGCTCGAAGAGTTCGCGGATGCGCGCCGGAATGCGCCGGTAGACCGCACGGCTGTCGGCGATGGGTGTTTCACCGCCCTCGGGCGAGGCGGTGATGCAGTGGAACCAGATCTTCATCGGCCACTCGCGCGTGTAGGCCTGCTCGTTGTGCAGCGGAATGCTCTGGTGCGCCGGATATTCGGTCGATGTGTAGACGCCCGCGCCAGTGGAAGCAGAGACCGCGGAGCGCGGCGTGGAGGCAAACTCGTACTTCAGCAGCGGATGGCCGAACGACGAGGCGAACTGCTGGAAGGTTTCGACGCCGGGCACCGAGAAGCCGCGCAGCAGCACGCCGCCGGTCACGAGCAGCGACTGCTCGATCAGCGGACGCAGGCGCTCCACGGCCGAGAGCAGGTTTTCGCCGGATTCGCCAGGCGTCATCAGCACGGGAAGATCGGACCCGGCTGGCGCCTTGCGCTCGAAGCGCGTGAGCATTTCATTCATGTCGTCGACTCCTTTGCGCGCGGCGCCGAGTGCGCCGTCGCTTCAAAATTCGGACACCTGGCGCGCGCGGCGCGCTCAGGCAAGGGCGTGGGGTGCATGGGTTTTTTCTTGCGCGATGACCTGGCCGAGGCGCCGCACGAGCGCCTCGAGGAACGCGGCCTCGTGCTGGCGGATGAAGAAGTGGCCGCCATCGAAGACATCGAGCGTGAAGGTGCCGGCGGTCTCGCTTGACCATGCCTCGATGCGCTGGATATCGATGTCGTCATGACGCCCGGCGAAGGCATGGACCGGCATTGGCAGCGGCGGGTTGCCGGTGGCTGCGTCGTGCGCGAAGCTGCGGCAGATGCGGTAGTCGGCGCCCAGGGCATCGAGGGTGATGCGCATGAGTTCGGCGCTGGCGAACACGTCTTCGGGCGTGCCGCCCTGCTTGCGCAGGTCGGCGGTGAGCGAGGCGTCGTCGTCCTTGCCTTCGAAGCGCTCAGGGTCGCGCTGCGAAGGTGCGGCGCATGCCGAGACCAGCAGTGCGCGCGGCAACGTACGGCCCGCGTCGTGCAGCCGGCTGGACATGCCGTGCGCCAGCAGTGCGCCCATGCTGTGGCCGAAGAGCGCGAAGTCGCCGCCCTGCATCGCCTCGGCCTGCTCGTCGCACAACTGCGCGACGAGCGCCTCGTAGTTGTCGGCGAAGGCCTCGCCCATGCGCGCACCGCGCCCGGGCAGTTCGACGGGCACGATCCGCACCCACTGCGGCAGGAAGCGGCGCCAGCGCAGGTACATGGTGGCGCTTGCGCCCGCGCAAGGCAGGCACAGCAACGAGAGCGTCTGCGGCATGCGCGACATCAGGCGGCGGCGCTCCCGGCCTGCTGCTTCTGCTCGCGCATCCAGTCGCGCAGCGAGCGGGGGCGCATGTCGGTCCACGCGCCCTCGACGTGCGCGAGCACGGTCTTCTTGTCGCCCTTGATGCCATCGACCGCGGTCCATCCGGCCGGGACGGCCTTCCAGTGCGGCCAGATGGAGTACTGGTCTTCGTGATTGACCAGAACGATGAAGGTCTCGTCTTCGCGGTCAAAACAACTCGTCGACATCGGTGCATCCTTAAGTGATTGAACAAAAGGAGGCGCCCGATGACCGGACCGGTGTCAGGCGGAATCGCGGCGCTCCTGCAAACAGGACGCTTCTCGGGCGAATCTGTTCATTTCGGGAGGGGCCGTGGGGCGTGGAAAGGAGGCGTGCGCGGATGGCGCGGCCGGGATCGGCAGGCGCTGACGCAGGAAGGGTGCGGGGCGGTCGTGCGCGGCGGCTGGCGGCGCGTTCGCGAAGGACGCGAGGGGAGCGAGGGAGGCGGGCTTAGTTGCCGGCGCGAGGGGTTGGGTGGGGGGCGGTGTCGGGCACGTCGTCACTGTCGCCATCGCCATCGCCGAAATCGTTGGTCGGCGGAACGAAGCCCGCGAGCAACCACAGTTGGGCGGCCCTGTCGTAGGCACGGCGGTGCGCGGGCTGCGCCAGGAGCCAGGCGGTCATCTCGGCGCGCGCGCTTTCATCGAAGCTGTCGGCGTCGTGTTCGCGCTGCACCCATTGCCATGCGGCGTCCCAGACGGGATCGTCCTTGTCCTGTTTCATTCGTGAAGCTGCTCGCGTTGTCGATGCGGGCCGGGTCTGGAGCGACGCCTGCCCTTGCAGCGCGCATTCTCGCGGCAAATCGGCGAGGCTTCTTTTTGCGCGATCTTCCCTGCGGGGCTAGCGGGCGTCGCTTTCGAGCAGCAGGTGGCCGCACGACTTGATGGCCGTGGCGGCCTCTGCGATCAGGCCGTTCACAAGACCCAGCGCGCAGCCCAGGCGCGCGGCGATCTCGCGTTGCGTCAGGCCTTCCAGACGATAGAGCTCGAAGACCAGCCGCGTTCGCGGGGCGAGACCCGAAAGAACCTTGTCGATCGCGCTGATGACCTGGCGCTCGCACATCATGCGGTCGGGCGTGGCGGTGGCGGGCACGTCGAGCAGTTCCACGTCCACGTCGAAGGTTCGATAGCTGGCTTCGACGCGATGGCGACGGCAGTAGTCCAGCGCCATGTTGCGCACCACCTGGCAGCAATAGCCGATGGGCCGGTCGGCGTGCCGCACGCAGGGGCCGTCGACGATCTTCAGGTAGGCGTCCTGCACGACGTCGTCGGCCAGGTCCGCCGTGTTGACGATCTTCCGGGCAACGCGCCAGAGTTGCGCGCGATTGGCGATGAATACCTCCCCGAGCGACGGCTCGGGCAAATGCGATGGCATGTTCAACACCTCTTCTCCTGTGAGCGAGCCGGCACGGGCCGCGAATCCGATTTACTACTTTTGATGGACAAATCTAAATAAGAATCATTTCTATTTATATGCGGATTTCGAGTCATCTTGATGACCCTTCCGAGTCAGTTTTCAAACGAATGATGTGAGGCCCCCGGATGAATTCGGCATGGCGAATCACGGGATCTGGCGTTCCGCTGGAAATGCGGAATCCGGCATCGCGTGTGTGGGGGACCGCGATGATAGACCACTTCGCGCCGTGTCATCATCCGCTCCACATTGCGATCGCGGCCATGCGCTGCGGCTCCTTCATGCCAAGCGCCGCCCCTCTCATTTCATTGCCTGCGGGCGACATTCACCTCTGGTTCTGCTTTCACGGCAAGTCCGGCGATGCCACGCAGGACGCGGCCTGCCGCGCGTTGCTGACGCCGGAAGAGTTGTCGAAGCAAAACCGTTTCCACTTCGCGAGCGACCGGTACCGCTACCTCCTGACGCGGGCTCTGGTGCGTTCGGTGTTGTCGCGTTATGCGCCGGTGCAGCCACACGCCTGGCGCTTTGCCACAGGCCCTTTCGGACGCCCTCGCATCGAGGCGCCCACCATCGAAGAAACCCGTGGCCTCGACTTCAACCTGAGCCACACCGATGGGCTCATCGTGCTGGCCCTTGCGCGAAACATCGAGCTGGGCGTCGATGTCGAAAACATCGAGCGCAAGGCGGCGCTCGACGTTGCCGATCATTTCTTTTCGCCCGTCGAAGCAGAAGCCTTGCGCGCCCTGCCCACGGCTCTCCAGACAGCGCGCTTCTTCGACTTGTGGACGCTGAAAGAAAGCTACATCAAGGCACGCGGGATGGGCCTGCAGATACCGCTGGACAGCTTCAGCTTCACGCTGGACAACAACAACGACGGCATCGAATTCGCACTCGCGGATTCAGGCACGCGCGATGACACCGCACGGCCCTGGCACTTCTGGCAACTGCAGCCGACACGCGAGCATTTCGTGGCCCTCTGCGCTGCGCCAGAAAACCTGGCCGCCACGCGCATCGTGTGCCGCGAAACCGCACCACTGCAATGGGAGAAGCCGCTCGAGCTCCACGCAAGGCGCACCAGCGCACCCAACTAAAATTCCGCCCCTCTCCCCGATCCGCTCCCCATGAACATCGTCGTCAACGAAGAACTCAAAGCCTATATCGATCCACTGACTCCGGAGGAACACGAAGCACTCGAACGCAGCATCCTTGCCGAAGGTTGCCGCGACGCGCTGGTGCTGT
Organism: Variovorax sp. VaC1; assembly: GCF_043658315.1. Lineage (NCBI taxonomy): Bacteria > Pseudomonadati > Pseudomonadota > Betaproteobacteria > Burkholderiales > Comamonadaceae > Variovorax > Variovorax sp. VaC1. The sequence continues at coordinate 394,635 of NZ_JBIGLT010000006.1, forward strand.
GGGGCGACGTGCTGGTAGACGGGCACAACCGCTACGGCATCTGCCAGAAGCACGGCCTGCCCTTCCAGACGGTGCAGAACACGCGCTTCAAGAGCATCGACGACGTGCACCTCTGGATGATCGACCAGCACCTGGGCCGGCGCAGCATTTCGGATTTCCTGCGCGGCGTTCTCGCCCTGCGAAAGAAGGACATCGTCGACGAGCAGCGTGCCCGCGCCATGGCCACGCCGGCCTCGTCCTCCGATGCGCCGTTCGATGTCGACACACCCGCCGCCGAAGCACCTGCCGACGCCCCCGCGATGCCGCCCCAGGCGCCGATGAACAGCCGCGAAGCCATTGCCAAGGCCGCGCGCCTGAGCAGCAACCAGGTCGGGATGATCGAGAAGATCCAGAAGCAGGCGGCGCCTGAACTGGTGGCGGCCGTGAAGTCGGGCGTCATCTCCATCAACACGGCCGCAGCGGTTGCAACCCTGCCGGCCGAAGAGCAGGTCTTCGCCGCGAACGCGGGCAAGGACGAACTCAAGCAGGCCGCCAAGCGCGTGCGCGAATCGAAGAAAAAGCCGCGCGAAGAATCGGCCGAGTCCGATTCGGACGAATCGCAAGACACGCCCGACGCCACCCAGTTGCTGGTGCAGCGCGTGGCCGAACTCACGGCCGAGAACGAAGCCCTTCGCAAGGAAGTGGCCGAGCTGCGCGCGCAACTCGGCCAATAGGGAAAAGAAGAAAGGCCCCTGCCTGCGCAGGCAGGCGGCTTAGAGCTGGATCTCGGTGATCTTCGCGCCCGACAGCGAGACGCCGGCTTCCAGGCCCACGTTGGTCATCACGAAGCCCACCACCGGTTGGCGGATCGTGTTGGTGTCGATGTTGCCGTTGGCACCGATGGTCGCAAGGGCCACGGTCGCATCGGCACCGGCCGTCCAGCCCTTGCTGTTGCGGAACTTGTCCAGCGCGGCCTGCGTGGTGAAGAGGTAGATCACCGCCTTCGATTGCGCACCGGCCTGGAAGCCGATCGAGCCCGCGGTCGTGCTGTAGTACGACTGCGTGCGGCCGTTCACGCGCAACGCGCCGCGGCCATATTCGGCGCCCACCCCCATGCTGGCGCCCACCACGGCGGGAAACACCAGCACGCCGCTCGACTTGGCGACCAGTTCCCGCGATCCGGGCACCGAGTCGTACAGCCTGGACAACGACGCATTGACCTGCGCATCGATGGATGCGCGCGAGGACGTGCTGCTCGCCTGATCCTGTGGCCGCGTGGTGGTGCAGCCGACAAAAGCGATGCTGGCGATCGCGACGGCGGACGAAAGCGCCAGCGTGCGGAGGTTCATGGTGTTCATGGCGAAATCCTTTCCAAGGAACATGGATCGACGAAGAAATCGCTGCCTTTCGAGGCAGCACCGACCCATGCTAATTCCGCAAAACGGCAGCAAATCCGACTGAGGGCGTCGGCCTACGCGAAGTCACGCCTTCTTTGAACGCGCGAGCGGCGCGCGGCCAGCCCCGCCCGAAATGGGGCGAAACCTTCCGTCTGTAATCTAGTGTTTTTATTTGAAACAGGTGTTATATTTTTGGCGTCACACCTCTTGATCAATCTTTAGTTCTCGTTTCGACCCACGCCATGCGCGTTCCATCTTCGAAATCACACACAGAGAGCCTCAGGTTGAAAGCAAACTGGCATACACGCCCCAAGTTGGTGCTTTTGGTTCCAGAGGGACCAGCCACCCGCCCGCACCCGTCTGCTCCCGTTCGCCGCACAGGCCGGTCATGACCACAGCAGCCAACCCCGCGACCAAAGGCCAACGCGCCTTGCTGAGCTTCAGCGTCGAGGGGTTGCCGCCCCGGGAGGAGCTTCTGTTCAGGTCCCTCGTGCGATTGCTCGACCACCGGACCCACCAGCACTGGGCATGGAAGGCCGGCGCGGCCGACCTGCGGGTGGTCGGTGAACCCGCCACGGCCACGGCGACGGACGCCCCCCCCGCCAAGGCGGTCCCGGTGCTGGCCGTCGGCCATGTCGACCCGCAGCGCGGCGGCCACTTCCTGGCCCTGCCACTGCATGCCGACGTACTCGAGCACACGCTCAACCAGCTGGGCGCGATGGTCGTTCACGCACGGGGGCTGGGGCTGGCATCGCCCGACCGGCACATCGGGCCCGACGAAGAATTCCGCCTGCTGCGCTGGCCGCCGGCCGCCCTGCTCGAAGTGCCCGTCCGCATCCGGCTGGCCACGCTGATGACCGGCCGGCCCACCACCCTTGCGCTGCTCCAGCAACGCTCGGGCCTCGCGCAGCAGGACTGCCTGGATTTCCTGATCGACCTTCGGCGCGCCGACCTCCTCGAAAACACGCGGCCAGCCGAAGCCCCCTTGCCCACCCCCGACGCCGCTGCAACAGACAGCCGCCCCGCCGGCCCGGCGCGCGAACCCGTGCAACCCGGGCTGCTGGCCCGCATACGGAACCGGCTGGGCCTGCTGCCGACAGGCTCCAGATGACCATCGAACACAAGATCCTCTTCACCGGCACCATGGGCGCCGGCAAGACCACCGCGATCGCGGCCGTGAGCGAGATACCGCCGGTCAGCACCGACGTGCGCAACAGCGACACCTCGGTGGCCAAGGCCACCACCACCGTCGGGCTCGACTACGGCGAACTCACGCTCGACAACGGCGAGAAGCTGCGCCTGTACGGCACGCCCGGCCAGATGCGCTTCGACTTCATGTGGCGCATCCTGGGGCGCGGCGCGCTCGGCGTGGTGATCCTCGTGGACAACAGCCGGCCCGACCCGCTGGCCGACCTCGACGTCTACCTCGACGGCTTCGCGGACCTGATCGCGCAGACCGCCTGCGTGGTGGCGGTGGGCCGCATGGAAGCGCATCCGCAACCGGGTGTCGATGCCTACGCCCGGCGCATGGAAGCCAGGGGCGTGCTCTGCCCGGTCCTGCCCGCGAACGTCACGGACCCGCCCCAGGTCGTGCAGTTGCTGGAGCTGCTGCTGCTGCAACTCGAAACCTGATCCCTCTTCTTCCTCATTTCCGAGCAGCCATGAACATAACTCCAAGAATCAAGCTCGCCGCCGAATCCGCCATCGACACGTTGATGCGCGAGATCAAGGGCGTGAAGGCCGTCGTCATTTCGACCGAGGACGGCCTCGAGCTGGCCGCCCGCGTCGAGAACACGGCGCAGGTCGCGCGCCTGTCCGCCATCGCCAGTTCACTGGCCGCGCTGGGCGCCGTCGCGGGCGAGGAAAGCCAGCTCGGCGATTGCGACAACGTGACCATCGAGGCCACGCACGGCCACATCCTGATGCTGCAGGCCCGCCACCCCGACGTGACGCTGATCGTGAGCGTGGTCGCGGGCCGCGAGGCCATCATCGGCCAGGTCCTCTACTTTGCGAAGCAGGCGACGCTGTCGCTGCAGCACGCCTAGGGGCAGCGCCCGCGCGACACACCGTTTCGACACCGGCCGCCGCCCATTTCTTCGCCCGGGTGGCTGCCGACTTTCAGGGGCGAGGGACTAGGAAAGATTCCGATGGCAAATATCAAGCAATCCATGGACGACCTGATGACCTGCGACGGCGCCCTGTGCGCGGCGCTGGTCGACTCCAGCAGCGGCATGATCCTGGGCCAGATCGGCTCGGGCGTCGATCTCGAAGTGGCCGCCGCCGGCAACACCGAAGTGGTCCGCGCCAAGCTCAGGACCATGCGCGACCTCGGCCTGAACGATGTCATCGAAGACATCCTCATCACGCTCGGCAAGCAGTACCACATCATCCGCCCGATGCTGAAGAAGGAAGGCCTGTTCGTGTACCTCGTGCTCGACAAGGCCAAGTCGAACCTCGCGCTGGCCCGCCGCAAGACGCTGGATGTGGAGCAGGGCCTGACGGTCTGAGAAGACCTCCTCTGCCGCAGCCACCCGGAGCCTTCTGGTGGTTGCGGCGGCGGCCGATGCGGCTCACGCCGCCGATACGCGAAGCGCAATGTTCATGCAATGCTGATTCATAGCATCGCGGCTGGCGCGGGTGCTCCGATACGGACACCCGCAACCCAGCAACCGCAGCCTTCACGTGTCCCCGATGACATCCGATCCCGCAAGCCTGCCGCGCTACCCGACTGCCGGCGGCCCATCGATGCGCTCCGGCGCCCTCCCCGTTCGCACGCACGCATCGCCGGCCTCAGGCGTTCGCCGCCTTGAACTGCTCGACGCACTGCGCGGCTTTGCGCTGTTCGGCGTGCTGATGGTCAACCTGCGCAGCTTCTCGCTCTTCGAGTTCCTCACGCCCGCCGATCGCGCGGCACTGCCCACTGCGGCCTGGGACCGTGTCGTCGACATGGCGATGGAGCTCCTGGTCGATGCCCGTTCGATCACGCTGTTCTCGCTGTTGTTCGGCGTCGGCTTCGCGATGCAGATGAACCGCCCGACGGCCAAGGCGGACCACGTGCACCGCTATGTGCGTCGCATGCTGATCCTGCTGGCCATCGGCCTCGTGCACGCGTGGCTGTTCTGGTGGGGCGACATCCTTCGCTACTACGCGGTGTTCGGCCTGGCGCTGCTGGCGTTCACCCGACTGTCGCCGCGCATGCTGGCCTTGCTCGGCATGTTTGTGGCGGTGGCCATGCCCGTGCTGCTGCAGCCGGTGTTGCCCGCCTTGCTGCCACCACAGGCCAGCCCGGCCCAGTCTGCCGCGGCGGCGCTGGCGGCTTTCGGCAGCGACCAGTGGTCCACCGTGCTCGATGGCAACTTCGCGCGCGACGCACGCATGCGCATCGCCGTGTGGTGGCTGCCGCTCTTCGTCTTCGGCCGGCTGCTCATCGGCATGGCCATCGGCCGCGCCGGCGTGCTGCAAAGGTCGGTCGAGTACCGGCACTTCTGGCGCCGCCTGCTGTATGCGAGCCTGGCCACGAGCCTTGTCGCGACGGTGCTGCTGCTCCTGCGGGACCACCACGCCACGGGCATCGTGGCCGGCTGGCTGCAGGGCGGCGATGTGGGCAAGACCGTCGCGCGCCTGCTGCGCCACATCGCGCCGCTGGCGCAGGGCGTGTTCTACATGGCGGCCTTCGTTCTGCTGTTCCAGCGGGCCGCGTGGCGGCACTGGCTGCGCAAGCTCGCACCCATGGGGCGGATGGCGCTGACCAACTACCTTGCGCAGACGCTGCTCGGCCTGGGCCTGTTCTATGGCATCGGCCTGGGCATCGGTCCGAAGCTCGGGCTGGTGGGCGTCGCGGCATGCAGCATTGCGATCTTCGGGCTGCAGGCGGTGTTCAGCTGCTGGTGGCTCGCGCGCTTCAGGTTCGGGCCGGCCGAATGGCTGTGGCGCAGCCTGGTCTACGGAGGGCCGCAGCCGATGCGATGGCTGGCCACGGCCTGAGCGAAAGCGGTGGCGCCAAAACGGCCGGACGGCCTACACGGATCGCCGCAGCGCGATGACTCTCCCGTCACAACGACGCGGTAGGCTCGGTGTCAGCCCATCCATCACCCGACGAGGAGCGAACCCATGCCAGCAAACGCGAAAGTCACCGGCGTAGTCGAATACCGGGCCGGCGACGGCCCTCTCATCCGCATTCCCGAAGGCCCGATCGAAGTCCAGCTGGCACCGGACAGCGCCGTGCTGAGCTGGGGCGACAGCGGCACCATGCAGACCACGGCCATTCCCGTGGCCGAGTACCAGCGCTTTCTGGACGAGGGCGTGATCCAGCCCGATTGAAAAAAAGCCCACGGCACACAACAAAAAAGGCCCCTCGCGAGGGGCCTTTTCTTTGCATCGGCGGCCAACGGCCGCCATGCATTACTTCTTCTTTGCGGCCACGGCCTTCTTGGCGGGCGCGGCAGCCTTCTTCGCTGCAGGCTTTGCTGCGGCCTTGGCAGCCGGCTTGGCGGCGACAACCTTGTCGGCCTTGCGCTTGGCAGCCTTCGGGTCCACGGCGGCCTTGAAGGCAGCGCCCGGCACGAACTTCGGCACCTTTTGTGCGGCGATCTTGATCTTCGTGCCGGCGCTGGGGTTGAAGCCCGAGCGTGCGGCGCGTGCCACTTGCTTGAAGGTGCCGAAGCCGACGATCTGGACGGGGTCACCCTTCTTCACTGCGGCGACGATCGAGCTGGTCACAGTCTCGAGGATGCGCGCGGCTTCAGCCTTGCTGACGTTGTGGGCGGTGACGATTTTTTCGACGAGTTCGATGCGGTTCAACTGAGTTCCTAATAGGTTTAATTCGCCATGTTGCCTATGGCGGCGCAGCAACGAATGCAAGCTGCAAGCGGGGCGGAGTTTATTCGACTCTGGAGAGGCCCCACGCAACAAGCCATCAATCGACCGCCAAACACCCCTCCATCAGCCCCCAATCAGCCCTCTATCAGGCCTTCGGCGTGAACTGCCGCACGCACCGCGGGCCGCTGCGACACCCGCGCCATGTACGCCTCGATGGCCGGCCAGCGCGAGAAATCGAGGCCCGCGTGATGCCCCAGGCGAAGGATCGGATAAAGGTACGCATCGGCCACCGTGAAGTGCGCGCCAAGAACGTATGGCCCTGGCCGCACCAGCGCATCCACACGCTCGAAAGCCCGTGCGTCCCGCAGCAGGCGCTGCTTGAAGCTGGCCGGCACCTCGGCATCGAACATCGGCGCAAAGCCCTTGTGCAGTTCGGTCGCCACGAAGCTCAATGCTTCCAGCAGGCGGTAGCGTTCGATGGTGCCGGCAGCCGGTGCCAGCTGCGAAGCCGGCGCCAGGTCGGCAAGGTACGTCAGCACGGCCAGGCCTTCGGTGAGCACCGCGCCATCGTCCAGCTCCAGTGCGGGCACCTTGCCCATCGGATGAATCGCCAGATAGCTTTGCCCGCTGGCCGGCAACGTCTTGGTCTCCAGGTCGACCCGGACCAGTTCCGCCGCAAGGCCGGCCTCGCGCAGCGCGATGTGAGAAGACAATGAAGAAGCACCGGGGCTGTAGAAGAGTTTCATGATCGGCTCCTGCCAGAGGGGTTGGTTTCAGTGGATGTGGTGATGTGTCCGGCCACATGCGATGTGGTTGCCACGGATGGTGAGCGCGAGGAGCCGAATGAAAAAGCAGGTTGAAGGCACAAGATTGCTGAGCCGGACTCACGAGTTGCCGATCTCGGAAGCGGACGCGCGCGTCTTCGTGACCGTCGCCGATGCCGGCAGCTTCACGGCTGCTGCTGCATTGCATGCGATGACGCCGTCGGCAGTGAGCAAGGCCATCGGCCGCCTCGAAGCGGACCTGGGCGTGCGGCTGCTGGTGCGCACGACGCGGGCGCTGCACCTGACGGAAGAAGGCATGGCCTTCCACGAGCGCTGCGCACGCGCCTTCAGCCTGCTGGCCGAAGCCGCCGAAGAAGCAGGTGCAGGCACGCGCGCCGTGGCGGGCACGGTGCGTATCGGCGCGCCCTCTCTTTTCGGCACGTTCCTCATCGCGCCCTTGCTTCCCGCGCTGCTTGCACGGCACCCGAAGCTGCGGGTCGAGATCGTGTCGACGACGCGGCTGTCCGACGTGTTCGATCTCGGACTGGACCTGGCGATTGCCGTGGGCGCGTTGCCCGATTCAAGCCTCGTGGCCAAGCCCCTGGGGCAAGGCCAGTTCGTGACGGTGGCGGCACCGGGTTATCTCAAGGCCGCAGGAACGACGCCGCGACGGCCGTTGCGGCCCGAGGATCTCCTGGCCCACCGCTGCATCGCCTACACCCGGCCCGACGGCCGCGAGGAACCCTGGAACTTTCAGCTGCCCGAAGGCCCGCGGCAGCTCGACGTCCGCGCCGACGTTCGGTCGGACGACATGCACCACCTCACGGCGATGGCCGTTGCAGGCCTCGGAGTCGCCCACCTGCCGCTGTTCGTGGTGGCGGAGCACCTGGCCGGCGGGCGCCTCGAAAGACTGCTGCATGCCTGCGAGCCCGCCCCCAAGCTCGCCTCGCTGGTCTACCCCGCCGGGCGCTCGATGCCGCGCCGCGTGCGCGTCTTCATCGACTTCCTGCTTTCGCAGGAGCAGGCGCTTGCCGGTGTGACTCGGTAACACCGGAGCGGCCGGCGTCTTCATCTGGCCGGCGGAAGGAAGCCCCAAAAGAAAAAGCCCCCCAGCCTGGGCTGGAGGGCTTTCGCTTCATCTGTCATCGACCCGCACAACGCCCGGCATGCGCCGTGCCGTGCGGGCCCCGACCAGACGCTCAGTCGTCCGTGTCGGTGTCCGACTCTTCGTCGTCCGCGTCTTCTTCGGCGCGGCGAACCGTCACGAAGTTCGTCGCGTCTTCCACGAAGGCCATGAGCTTTTCGTCGGGTGCCATGCCGCGGACTTCCGTCTGCGGGCCGTCGCCGTTCTTGTAGTCGACCTGGACCAGCGCGAAGCAGGCCAGGGGTTCTTCCATCTCTCCGTCCTCGCCGCCGTCGTAGACAGCGACCCACCCTTCGGCGGGCATGATTTGCAGGATCTTCACTTCTTCCATCGATTCACTCCAAGCTCGAGAATTTGCATTGCGCCGCGCAGCATATCGCATGAAAACGGGGGCGCTGGAGGCGCGCGGCACGCGTTGAAATTCGCTCGCGGCGGCGTCGCCAAGAAGGCTGTCGTAGCACGCGCTTGCGAATGTGCAACGAGCTATGGCACGCTCGGCAACCCGGCGCAGCGAGCCGCCGATGACCGTGGCCTGAAAGCACTTCCACGCAGGAGATCGTCGATGCGCAGCATTGCCAGACATTGGATCGCGGGCTTCCTGATCGCGCTGATCGCATGGGTCTCGCAGGCCCACGCGCAGACCACGCAGAAGGTGGTGGACATTCCCACCCGTCCCGGAGTCACGCAGCGAATGCTCGTGCTGACACCGCCGGCCCCCAAGGCTGCGGTGATCCTGCTCGCGGGCGGGCACGGAGGGCTGCAGATCTTTCCCAATGGCTCGTTCAACTGGGGCGCCGGCAACTTCCTCGTTCGCACGCGGCAGCTGTTTGCAGACCAGGGGCTCATGGTTGCCGTGGTCGATGCCCCTTCCGATCGGCAGAGCCCGCCCTACCTCAGCGGATTTCGCCAGACCCCGGCGCATGCGGCTGACCTGAAGGCGGTCATTGCGTGGATGCGCGAGCAATCCAGGATTCCCGTGTGGCTCGTGGGCACCAGCCGCGGTACGCAATCGACAGCGTACGTCGCCACCGAGTTGACCGGCCCCGAAGGCCCGGACGGCATCGTCCTGACCTCGACCATCCTCGTGGACACTGCCGGCCGGCCCGTGCCGGCGATGCCGCTGGCAAAGATCCGGGTGCCTGTTCTTGTCGTGCACCACGAGCAGGACGGTTGCCGGCTCTGCCCGTTTGCCAGCGTGCCCACACTGATGGAGAAGCTCGACAACGCGCCGAAGAAAGAACTGTTGAGCATCAAGGGCGGGGAAAGCAGGGGCGACGCTTGCGAGGCCATGGCGTATCACGGCTTCAACGGGCTCGACCGCGAGATGGTCCCGCAGATCGCCGCCTGGATTCTTGCCAGATAGGCGTCGACAGGCATCGGTGCCCACCCCGCCCTGGCGGGTTGAGCGAAAAGCGCCGTGGGTCGAAGCCCGCCTGGGAATGCGCGCGTTACTTTGCCGCTCTTGACGCCGCTCGACCGCCGGCACCGCCATGCCGGGGAATCCAGTACGCCAGGGTTCCCGCTGCCGCGAAGGCAATCAGCCCGGTCACTGCAATGCCCGACGCCAGCGACAGGCTGGCCGCCAGGAAGGACAGCAGCGCCGGCCCGCAAGAAGACCCGATGTCGGACATCAGCCGCCACACGCCGAGGAAGTGCGCGCGCCCGTGGCGCGGCGAGTGATCGGCGCCGAGAGTCATGATCATTCCCGAGCCGATGCCATTGCCGAAGCCGATGGCCAGTGCGGTGAACAGCAGCGTGAGCGTGCCGGTGGTCAGCGGCATCAGCAGCATCGCCAGCCCCATGATCAGCATCGATGGCACGGCCACCCAGCGCCGGCCCTTCTGGTCCATCACCTTGCCGGCCGGATAGAACACCAGCATGTCGATGCCGCCAGCCATGCCGTAGATCAACGAGGCCACCGAGGGTGCGAGCGCGAGGTGGTCGGCCCACAGCGGAATCACGGCCTGGCGCGATGCCCGCACCGCACTGACCAGCACCACGCCGATGCCGAGCGTGAGGAACACGCGGCGATGGTCGCGCAGCGTCGAGACGATGGTGGTCGAGGCGGGTGCCACCTGCCCATGCGGAACGGGCGGCGCCACCAGGTCGGGAATGCGCGCCCCCATGGCCGCCGCGCCCACCACCGCGACGATGCCGATCACGTAGGCTGCCGACAGCCCGAACGCGTGCACCGCGCCGGCCGCGAGAAAAGGCCCGATGAACATGCCGATGCGCATGACGCCGCCCAGCGTCGACAACGCGCGCGCTCGGTATTCGATGGGCACCGCCTCGGTCATGTAGCTCTGGCGCGCGAGGTTGTAGACGGCCTGCGACATGCCCACCATGAAGCACCCGACGGCGAACAGGCTGAAGTGCGACGTCCACACGCACAGGGCCATGCCGAGGCCGCTCCACAAGCCCGCCACGACGATGGCCCAACGCTCGCCCCAGCGGATCGTGATCAGCGAGGCCGGGATGTTGTTGAGCAGCGAGCCGATGCCGATCAGCGCCACCACCAGCGCCGCCATCGACACCGATGCCCCCAGGTCGCGCGCCGTCAGCGGCACGATGGGCAGGATCGCGCCCTCGCCCAGTCCGAACAGCAACGACGGGCCGAAGGCCGGCACCGCGATGCGCCACAAAGAGAACGGAGGCGAGGAAGCAGACGAGGAGGCCGAGGTGGCCGGAGTGGCGGGCGGGGATGACATGCGCGGAGGGTTCTGGTTTTGCTGCCCCGGCCCGCCGGTCGGGCGAAGGCGCGGCCATTGTCTCGCCGCCGGCGGATTTCTGCACGGCCGCCCCGCCTTCCGCCTGCAGAGCCCGATCCATCAATCGATCGATCAATGCATCGGGCTCGCGCGTCAGGTCACGTGCAGGTGTAGCTCGACGCCGCGTTCACATCGCCCGCCCCGTTGTACTTGGGGTACTTGGGGTACTGGCAGACGGGCATGTTGCGGGCCGGGCTGCTCCCGAGGATCGTGTAGTTCATCTGTGTGGGCGCGTTGCCGTTCTCGACCCATCCCATGATGGCGGACGCCCAATCCACCTCCTGCAAGCTGCCGCCGGCGCCATGTCCGCCACCGGGCACGATGAAGAAGCGCGTCGCGCTGTTCGGGTCGGCCAGCCCCATCGACTTGGCGATGCCGGTCATGGTCGTCCAGTTGCGGTAGTGGTCGTTCGGCGACAGGAGCGCATCGCTGCCGTCGTGCCACGAGATGAGCTTCCGGCCCGATGCCACGAAGCTGGCGATGGCCGCCTTGTCATGGTCGGCACCGATACGCGACAGGCCCGTGCCGAGCATGTAGTAGTCGGTGTCCAGCTGGAAGCCCGCCTGTTTGGCGGGCGTGAGCCACGCCGGGTCGCCGCTTGCGAGCAGCGCGAAGCCGCCACCGAGCCCACCCCATCCGAGGCCGAGCCCGTTGCCCCACGAATAGCCCGAGAGCACGGTGCCGCCGTTCGAGAGCTTGAGCTCCGACAGGAACGACTTCAGCGTTCCGACCTGCGCCGCGCTCAGGCAGATCGATGGGTCGCTGCTGGCACCGGCCACGCCGCACTGCAGCACCGCCGGATCGAAGGTGCAAGCCTGCGGATTGCCGATGAGGTTGTCGGTGGCCCCGTCGAGCGCATCGCATGCGGACAGCGCCGCCGCATAGGCCGCGCCGGTCTGCGCCGGGCTCAATGCGGCGGGCGTGCCCGTCAGCGAGGCCGCGCGGAGCCAGGCGCTGGTCTGGCCGGCCATGTCCATGGTCTCGCATCCCGCGACGATGCCGTCGAACTCCTGCGGCCAGCGCTGCGCGGCGATGTAGGCGTTGCGGCCTCCGTTGGAACAGCCGTTGAAGTAGCTGTGATTCGGCGTCGTGCCGAAGAAGGCCTTGGCGACCGCCTTCCCGAAACGCAGCGTGGAGCCCACTGCCGCGTAGGCATAGTCGGTGGCCGACTGGCGGCCATCGTCGGTTCCGTTCGCCCACACGGCGGGTGCGGCCTGTGCGGGCACGTTCGCGCGGTTGCCGCCGTTCGATGCGGCATACACCGCGCCCTTGAGCGCCAGCACCGGGCTGACCGCCGTCACGGCGCCGCCCGCATCGGTCGTCACCACCGAGGCGATGCGTCCGTCGAATCCGCCGCCGCCCTGCTGCCAGTAGCGCCCTGTCCAGTTGTCCGGCACGTCGATCTCGATATCGAGGAAGGGTGCACGCGTGCCGAGCACCTGGCAGAAGCCCGAGGTGTAGATCGGCGCCTTGGCCTCGAAGCGCGTGGCCTGCGTGACCGTCACGCCCTCGATGACCTGGCCCTTGAGCGTGTTGCAGGTGCTCTTGAGCTGCTCGGCCGTGGGCCCTGCCGGTGGAGGCGCAGGAGGCGTTGGCGCAGGTGCGGGGGCCGGTGCGGGCGCAGGCGCCGGAATCGGAAGAAAGCCGCCCGCACCATTGCCGCCACCTCCACAGCCGTGCAGGGCCAGGCCCAGGGCCAGCAGCAAGCCCTGCGGCAGCAGGGCTCGGGGAACACACTTGTCGTCGCGCATGGTTGTCTCCAATGTTTGAGTTGTGCGCCGGACATCCGGCGGATCGCGCTTGATTGCTTCATCGCCCGGGTGATCTGGCAAACCGACCGACCGGTCGGTTCAAAAGCAGGGCGAGACTAACGCAGGTGAGCGAACGCGGGCAAGCGGCGGCGGATCGGGACTAACCCCTAAGATCGGTGACCGCGCCGCTTCGCGCAGGGCCCATCATCCCGACCTATGACTGTTGAATCCCCCTCTTCCCGCGCGGGCGACCAGCGCAGCCTGATCGCCAAGGCCGCCGCCGAGCTGTTTGCCCGAAGGGGCTATGCGGCAACGTCGATGAACGAGATCGCCGAAGCCAGCCATCTGTCCAAGCCCGGCCTGTACCACCACTTCAAGGACAAGGCCGAGGTGCTGCTTCATATCGCCGACGGCCATGTGTCGCGGCTGGTCGACATCGTGACGGGCGTGGAGGCCCTGGACCTGGCACCCGAACAGCGGCTGCCAGAGCTGATCGAAGCGTTCATGCTCGAGTACGCGGAGGCGCAGAACGAGCACCGCGTGCTCACCGAGGACGTGCGCTTCCTGGCACCGGATGCGCAGGCGCGCGTGCTCGACAAGGAACGCACGGTGGTGCAGGTGTTCGCCGATGCCATCGCCGCCACGCGGCCCGACCTGCACGACTCGCAGCTTCACAAGCTGCTGACGATGTTCCTCTTCGGCATGCTCAACTGGATGTTCACCTGGTTCCGGCCCGAGGGGCGTTTCACCTACGAGCAGATGGTGCCCATCGTCACTCAGCTCTTCGTGAATGGCATCTCGGGACTCGACGTCAAGCCCGCGAAGGCACGCAAGGCGTAGGCGAAAAGAAGCCCCCGCCCAGCCACGACGCAGTGTCGGTGCGCCCGCTGGATCTGCCGTCACACGCGCATTCATCCAGATGCCCCAAGCCTTCGTTCAATACGAGGAAGGTATAAAAAAGCATCTCGAATGAGTATTTCCAGATATGGCTTTGTCTCCCTAGGATGCGCCCACAACTATCAGGAGACGAGACATATGAAGAGGATCACCACGCTGGTGCTGGTGTGGGCGGCGGGCTTGCACTGCACCATGGGTACCGCGTTCGCACAGGGCGCGCCCTGGCCCCAGCGAACCATCAAGATCGTGACGCCCACGCCGGCCGGCGTCGGCTCCGACATCTTCGCGCGCAGCTACGCGGAGCAGCTCTCTCGCCTGCTGAAGGTGCCCGTGATCGTGGAGAACAGGCCGGGCGCACTGGCCACCATCGGCACCGACGCCGTGGCCAAGGCCACGCCCGACGGCTACACCGTGCTGTTCTCGACGAGCAATCCGTTCACGATGACGCCGTTTCTTCTCTCCCGGCTTCCCTACAACCCGAAGGAAGACCTGGTGCCGGTGACGCAGGCGCTCAAGGGCGGCTCGTTCATCGTGGCGAACAACGCGGTGCCCGCGCGCAACACCGACGAACTGATCGCGCTGGCCAAGCGCCGGCCGGGCCACGTGAGCTTCGCGTCCTATGGCTCCGGCAGCACCTCGCACCTGGGTTTCGAGTTGCTGCAGGAAGCCGCGTCCGTCGAGATGCTGCACGTGCCCTACAAGCAGGGTGCCATGCCCGACGTGATCGGCGGCCAGGTGATGTTGGGCTTCGAGCCCCCCATCTCGGCACTGCCGAACATCAAGGCCGGCCGGGTGAAGGCCCTGGCGTACACGGGCAGCCAGCGCAGCACCGCGTTGCCCGACGTACCGACCGTTGCCGAGCGCTACCCCGGCTTCGAGGTCTCGACTTGGCTCGGCTTCTGGGTGCCCGCGCGCACGCCCGACGCCATCGTCGAGCAGTTGAACCGGGCGATCACCGCGGCCACACGCTCGCCGGAGATGACGCGGCAGATCGCCGATGCCGGGCTGGAGCCGATGTCGACGAACACCGCCGACACCCGCGCCATCATCGAACGCGAGGCCCAGACCATGGGCCGGCTGATCAAGGCCAAGGGCTTGCGCCTTGATTGACGGCGGGCCGCGCGCCCGCCACCACTGCATGTCTGCTGCTGCCTGAGAGCGCCGCGCGCCTTCGCACGCCCTGCGCGCCCCTCGCCACCCCTTGCCGTCACGCACACCCGCCCCTGCAGAGCGCATGGGGTGCGGGGCGGCGCACGCCTTTTTCATTTCTACAACCAGGAGACAAGAACCATGATCCGCCCCACCCTCTTGATCGCCGCGGGTTGCATCGGCCTGAACGGCCATGCGCTCGCGCAGTCCACCGTGTCGATCTTCGGCACGGTCGACCTCAACATCACATCCGCGAAGTCCGGCAACCGCTCGGTCACGTCCATGGACCAGGGCGGCAACATCTTTCCGAGCCGCCTCGGGTTTCGCGGCACCGAAGACCTCGGCGGCGGCCTTGCCGCGAGCTTCTGGCTCGAGTCGGCGACCTTGCCCGACACCGGCCAGTACCAAGGGGTCGGCTGGCAACGGCGCTCTACCCTGAGCCTCTCGCACAACAGCTTCGGCGAGCTTCGGCTGGGCCGCGACTACACGCCCAGCTTCTGGAACATCTCGCAGTTCTCTCCCTTCGGCACCGTGGGCGTCGGCGGCTCCAGCAACATCGTCGAGGGCTGGCCCTTCGGCCTCGGTGGCGCCAAGACGCTGGTGCGGGCCAACAACTCGGTCGGCTACTTCCTGCCGCGCAACCTGGGCGGCGTCTATGGGCAGTTCATGGTCTCGATGCCGGAAGGCCAGAAAGGAACGAAGTACTACGGCGCGCGGCTGGGCTATGCGTCGGGCCCGCTCGACATCGCGGCCAGCTACGGGCAGACGCCCCTCGAAGACGGCCGTCACTACCGCACCGCGAGCCTCGGGGGCAGCTACGACTTCGGCCTCGTCAAGCTGTATGCGAACTACCTGATGCAGAAGGCGCCGCAGGACAAGCAGACCAACGTGATGCTGGGCGCCAGCGTGCCGGTCGGCGCGGGGGTGATCAAGGCGTCGGTCGCGCGCTCGAATCGCTCAGGGCCGGGCGTGGACGCCGACGACGCGACCCAGCTGGCCATCGGCTACGTCCACTGGCTCAGCAAGCGCACGGCGCTCTACACCACCTGGTCGAAGATCCGCAACCGGGGCAATGCCGCCTACATAGTGACCGATGCGCTGAAGGAGCCGCAGCCGGGAGGGAATTCGCGCGGCTTCCAGCTTGGCATCTCGCACAACTTCTGAGGCCGAGGCCTTCGGCAGAGCCCGGCAAGGCCGGGTGCCTTGCGCGCCCGGCCTTCGAAAGAAATATCAGGAAAAGTACGCGGGGTAGTCGATGCCGTCGAGGCCGGGCACGACGGCCTTGCGCGGATCGTTGCCATTGGCCTGCAACTGGTCGGCCGCATAGTCGGTCACGCAACCCGCCAGCAACTGGCGCGGGTCTTCAAGAATCACGCGCATGCGGGTGTTGAAGGCGCGCCAGTCTTCCGGGCCGCCGATCGCGGGCATCTCGCTGACCTCGGTGGTGTCGGGCTGCAGCACGGGCCGGCTGCCGCGCCCAGGGGCGAAGCGCGGATAGCCCTCGTACATCATCGGCCCCAGGTCGCTCATCGCACGCGTGGACCACCACAGCTTGCGCATCGGCATCTCGTGGGCCGCCACCGCCGCCGTCTCGACGGGATAGGTGAAGGTCGGCGCCGGCGCATGCGGCGCGATGTACACGCGCTCCAGCGGAAGCGCATGGCGCGATGCGGCCAGGATCATCGAGCAGACCGCGTTGGTGCTCCAGGTCACGCCCGCCGTCGGTCGGCCTTGCCTGCCGACGATCAGCACCATGGCATGGGCCCAGTCGATGTCGTGCCGGTCGAACCAGCCGATGACGCGGTGGCCGGTGTCCAGCCCCACGAGGAAGAAGGTCGCGATCATCACCTTGTTCATCGGCACGGTGGCACCGGCCTCGCTGCCCGTGGCTTCGAGGCAGTGCGTGCGCAAGTCGTCGGCGGTGAAGGTGTGAGGCGCGGCGAGCGCGCGATGAATGCAGCGCTCGGTCAGCTCGCAGGCGTAGTGCACCATGTTCGCGATGGCCACTTCGCGGCCGCGATAGGCCGGCACCGCAATCTCGTCGCGCCACAAGGCCACGCTGTTGGCTTCGCGCGCGGCCACGGTGCTGGCCAGCAGGCGTTCGGCCTCGGTGCGCCACAGCGTGCCTTGCGGATCGATCTCGCGCAGCCGCACCAGCGAGGCCAGCGCAGGCCCGAAGTGCGACACCGCCGCCAGCTCCTTGAAACCGCGCGTCGTGAGCCGGTAGCCCTCGACCTCGGGCGGACGGCCGCGGCCGGGAAAGAGAATGAAGTCCGCCGCGGTCGCGACGATCAATGCCCTATCGGGTGCGGCCTCGGCCGTGGCACGCGCCAGCTTCGCGCCGATGCTGTCGGCGCTCGCGGTGTAGGTCTCGAACAGGCGGATGAACTCGGGGCTCTGGAAATTCGGATTCGTCATGGCCTGGCTCCTGTGGCCCCTTCGAGGCGATACACCTTGCTGGGTGTGCGAAAGCGGATGTCGGCGCCAAGGCTGTTGGCCACCACGAGGTAGCGCTCGCCGCCTTCGTCGAAGACGCAGACATCGGTGCCGCCGAAGGTCGGGAACTCGCGTTGCGGCATCAGTTGGCCATTGATGAAGCGGTAGCCCACCGAGGTCAGCGCGGTGATGGGGGCCTCGCGGCTGCCGAGCAGGAAGTTGACCTGGATCAGCTCGCCGCCGTCCGCGTCTTCATGCCACGCGAACTCGCGGCCACCGGGGCCGCTGAGCGTCTGGTGCGCAACGAAGCGGCTGCCGTCCCATCGCAGCAGCACGGTGTTGTCGTGCAGGCAGGCGAAGGCGAGCCATGCGTGGCCTTCGGCCTCGAAGAACTGGAACGCGCGGCCGGTCTTGCCGTCGAGCAGCTGGAAGTCTTCGAAGCGCTGGCCGTTCCATCGCAGGATGCGCGAAGGCGCCACGTGGTCGGCGTACGCCAGGAAGCATTGCCCGCCGGTCTCGAAGAACGCGAAGTTGTAGCCCCACGCCGATTCGACTTGCTGGAATTCGGCGAAGCGCTCGCCGTTCCATTCGTAGATCGCCGACTTCGAGGGATGGCGAGGCGCGCTGCCCTCCATCGTCACGCCTTGTGCGAGCGCAAGAAAATGCCGTTCGCCGATGGCGAAGTGCTTCCACTGCTTGGCCGCGAACGTGGGCACGCGCTGGAACTCGGTGAACGCGCCATCCTTCAGCTCGAAGATCGTCGAGTGCACATTCAGCTCGTAGGGGCCCGTGCCGGACTTCAGGCTCGCGGTGGCCAGGAAGGCACGGCCGTTGATCTCGAAGAACTCGGCGTCCTCGCCGCCCGGCACGGGCAGGCGCGCATGGGGCACGAAGCCCTGGCCCTGCCAGCGGTAGACGAGTGCGTCGACATCGCTGTCGCCGACCGTGATCATCGCGGGCTGGCCCGGCACATCGACGGCCAGTTGGGGAACCACGAGGTAGCGCGTACCGCCGTGAACGAAGGTCTCCGTGGCACGCGCCCCGGAAGTGTCGAGGTCCTGGATGCTCTGCATGGGGGTGTCCCGTGTGTCGTGCATGCGCACCTTACTGCGAAACCGGCCCGAAACCGAACAGCCGCGCGGGGTTGTCCACGAGGATGCGCTGGCGCGCCTGCGCGTCGGGCACCCAATGCGCGAGCAGGTTCAACAGCTCGCCGGTGTCGCGCCCGCCTTCGGGAATGTGCGGCCAGTCGCTGCCCCAAATCGTGCGCAGGGGTAGCGCTTCGACGATGGCATGCGCGAGCGGGCGCAGCTTTTCGTAGTTGCCGTCCTTGGCCACGCGGTAGGGGCCGGAGAGCTTCATCCAGCCGCGCCCGTCGGCCAGCACGTTCAGCAACCGGTCGAAGTCCTGTCGCGTGAGGCCGTCGCTTTCGAGCATGTAGCCCATGTGGTCGATGACGAAGTCGGCCTCGATGTCGCCCAGGTAAGGGATCAGGTCGCGAACCACCCAGCCCGGTGTATAGAACTGCAGATGCCAGCCGAGCGCCTTCGTCGCGCGCACGCAGCGCTGGATGTACTGCACCAACTCGGCGGTCGGCAGGCCCGAGCGCAGGAACAGGTCGAGCCGCAGCGCGCGCACGCCGCGGCGGTGCATGGCCTGCAGTGCGGCCTCGGTGATGGTCTCTTCGACCATCGCCACGCCGCGTGCGCGCTCGCCCGCGCGGTCGAGCGCATCGAGCATGCAGCGGTTGTCGGTGCCATAGAAGCTGGGCTGCACGATCACGTAGCGGTCCAGGCCGAGTGAGTCGCACATGGCATCGAGCTTGGTGAGCGGGCCGTCGGGCAAGGTGTAGTGCGGATGGTCCACGTGCGGGTAGCGGTCTTCGCTTTCGAACACATGCACATGGGCATCGCAGGCGCCCGCGGGCACGGCGAAGGTGGGACGCGCCAGCGTATCGGCTGCGCGCATGGGCTTGGACGTGAGGATCTCTGGAGAGGTCATTTCGGTTCGGTGTTTTCGAGGGAGGCAAACGCCAGCCGCACGCGCTCGTGCGCAGCGGCCAGCAGGAGGTCGGTGTCGATGCCGGTCATGAGGAACGGCGCGGCGCCGCGGTGCATCAGTTCGGCCGCGTAGCCCGCATCGGCGATGCCGCCGATGGCCAGCGGCTTGCCCACGCGCAGGCAGGCGGCCAGCGCGGCGTCATGTGCGGCGCGCACGCGCGGATGCCTGAAGTCGCCGGCCACGCCCAGTTCGGCGCTGAGGTCGTTCGTGCCGATGCCGACGATGTCGATGCCCGGCACGGCGGCGATGCCTTCGATGTTCTCGATGCCGAGCGGGCTCTCGATCAGCACCTTCAGCGCCGTGGCCTGGTTCATGGCTGTGTTGAAGTCCGGCGCGGCCATCTTGCGATAGCCCACGTGGGGCAGCGTGCCGATGGCCGAGCGGTGGCCCAGCGGCGGAAAGCGGCAGGCCGCGACAAGGTCTTCGGCCTGGGCCACGGTCTCGATGCGCGGCGCAATGATGCCGCCCGCGCCGCCATCGAGCAGCCGGCCGATCACGCCGTACTCGCGCTCGGGCACGCGCACGAAAGGCATGAGGCCGATGTCGAATGCGGCGGCGCAGATCTGCACGGCCGCATCGATGGAAATGCTGCTGTGCTCCAGGTCCACCCAGATCGCGTGGTGGCCACTGGCCCTGGCGATGCGCGCGATGTCCGGCGTGCGCGAGCAGCGGATGCCCAGCGCGGCCACCGGCAGGCGCTGCAGCAGGCGGCTCACGACGAGGTTGGTGGATGCGGCGGCAGTGGCCGGAGCCGTTTCTTGCGCCATTCGTGGTCTTCCTTTGTCTCGGGTTGTGCAGGTGTGAGGGGATGCTAGAGAATGGCCCTCATATCCGGAAATACCGGATTCGGATTGCGTTCGATACTCAGGAGATATCGTGGAACTTCGACACCTGCGCTACTTCGTCGCCGTGGCTGAAGAGCTCAACTTCACGCGTGCCGCCGAGCGGCTCTACATGGCGCAGCCGCCGCTGAGCACGCAGATCCGCGGGCTCGAAGAAGAACTGGGCGTGCAGCTCTTCGAGCGCGACAAGCGCCGCGTGTACCTCACGCAGGCGGGGCGGCATTTTCTGGACCGGGCACGCACGATCCTCGCGTCGGTGCAAAGCGCGAAAGACGAAGTGCAGAGCGCAGCCGCCGGCGAAGTGGGCAAGCTCAACCTGGGCTTTACCGCGTCGTCTGTGCTCACGGCCGGCCTGCCGGCGGCCATCCGCAACTACCGCGCGAGCTACCCTGCCGTCGAGCTTCGCCTGCAGGAGATGGCGTCGATGCACCAGCTCGACGCCATCCACGCACGGGAACTCGACCTGGGCGTGCTGCGCAAGCCGAACGTGAGCATTCCCATGGGCGTGACCATCGAGGAGTGGTATTCGGCGCCGCTGGTCGCGGCCATGCCGCAGCAGCACGTGCTCACGCGCGGCAAGGGCATCTACATCCGCGAGCTGAAAGACGTGCCGCTGATCGTCTACCCGCGCGACGCGGGCATCGGGCTCTACTGGAAAGTGCAGGAGCTGTGCGCCAAGGCCGGCTTCCGCCCCTCGGTGATGCACGAGACCCGCGAGGCCTCGACCATGGTTGGGCTGGTGGCCGCCGGCTTCGGCGTGGCCATCGTGCCGAGCGACACGCAATGCATCCAGCTCGAAGGCGTGCTGTACAGCCGCATCCTCGACAACGACGCAGTGTCCAGTCTCTATCTCGGCTACCGCGATGCCGACGCCAACCCGCACCTCGACAGCCTGTTGCGCTTGCTGCGCACCACACCGACGGCCCATGCGGCGGAAGGCCGCAAGAAGCGTTGACCGCTCAGGCGCGCCGGGTGCGGTGCGCGATCCAGCCCAACGCCGCAGCCGCGAGCAGCGCGGGAACGGCTGCGAGCAGGAACAGCTGGCTCCACGGCAATTGCGCCGCCACGAGGAAGCCGCCTACCAGCGGCCCGACGATGGAACCGATGCGGCCGACCGACATCGACAACCCCACGCCGGTCGCGCGCACGTTCGCCGGGTAGTAGTGCACGCACAGCGCGGGGATGTTCATCTGCCCGCCGATGATCAGCAGGCCGATGACGAACACCACGCAGAAAGCCGCCACCTCGCTGCCGACCCCGTGGAAGCCGAAGAAGGGAACCAGCAAGGCGCCCAAGCCCAGGCAGATCGCCACCGGACCGAAGGGACTGCGGCGCGCCACGACGAAGGACATCGCGAAGGCACCGGCCACGCCGCCGACATTGAGCATCACACCGGCCAACGCCGAGCGTTGAGGGCTCATGCCGCTCATCGCGAGCACGCTGGGTGTCCAGCTCAAGAGGAAGTAGCTCACCAGCAGGATCATGAAAGCCGCGAGGCTGATCAGCACGGTGCCAAAGCCACGGCCATCGGCCACCAGTTCGGCGATCGGGTGCTTCGCATGGACCGGCGCTGCATCGCCACGCGATGGATCGCGCCCGGCCTCCGACATCGCCAGCACCAGCGGCAGCATCGCCAATGCGAGCGTGCCGCCGCCGATGAAGATGCCGCGCCAACCCACCTGCTGCATCAGCGCCGCGGTGATGGCGCCACCGGCCACGGCCCCGATGGGAAAGCCCAGGAACATGCGCGACACGGTGGCGCTGCGCTGTGCGGGCTGCGCGTGCTCGGCCGCCAGCGCGGAGATGGTGGGAATCGCACCGCCCAGCCCGATGCCCGAAAGAAAACGCCACAGCATCAACTGCTCGGGCGTGTTCGACCATGCGCTCAACACGATGAAGCAGCCGGCCGAGAAGAGCGATGCCAGCAGCAGCCTGCGGCGACCGAAGCGGTCTGCAGCCGCACCCACCGCGATGGCGCCGATCACCGCGCCCGCGAAGCTCACCGCGAAAACCTTGCCGAAGGCGCCTGGCGGCATGCCCCATTCCCTGGAAATCAACGGTGCGACGAAAGACAGCATCAGCGTGTCGTAGCCATCGATCAGTGCCACCAGGAAGCAGACGAAGATCGAAAAGCGAGCAGTGCGCGAGGTGGCGCCGGATGGGGTCTGCGCCCATTCCATGGGAAGCGATGGCATCGTTGTGTCTCCTGAATCGAGACGATGCTAGGGGTGGCCATCCATATCCACAAATACATTTTCAGGAATGCACTGCGGTAGCTTTTGCGTATGGATTGCGTGGCTTGTTGAGTCGCCGGGCGTTGGCCTGTGCAGCTGAGGCAACTGCAAGAAGAGGCATGGCGTGTGCCGGGACGTTCTCTTTGAGCAAGCGCTGTGTCGGAACTCTCTTCGCCTGAAACGGCCTCGATCAGAGGCGAAGTTGCTTTGCTGGATCGAACGCGCCGCCCGGGGCGCTACGCCGGGCAGCGGTCGCAGCCATCACTTGGCGGCGACGGACACCTTGGCAGCGGCCTGTTCGATCAACGCGGCAACGGCCTTGGGATTCGATACATAGACGGCGTGGCTGCCAGGTGTTTCCGCGACGACAGCACCCGCGCGCTTGGACATGCTTCGCTGGGCTGGCGGCGGGATCATCTTGTCGTTCTTGGCCACGAGGTACCAGCTCGGCTTCGATTTCCACGCCGGCTCGCCGACCGCTCCGCCCAGGGCAGCAACGCCCCATGGCACCTGCGAATTGGCCATGAAGGTGGCCGTTTCGCGCTTCACATCCACGGCGAACGAAGCGGCGAACTTGGTCTTGTCGAGCATCAGGAAGCCGTCTTGCGGCGGAAGAATCGGCGGCACCGGCGCGCCGGGTACCGGGTTCTTGATCAGCGACTCGACCGACTCGCCCTTGTCGGGCGCGAACGCGGCGATGTAAACGAGGCCCGCCACCTTTTCGTCGTTGCCTGCCTCGGTGATGACCGCGCCGCCATACGAGTGGCCGACGAGAACGACCGGGCCCTGCTGGGCAGCGATCGCGCGCTTGGTGACTGCGACATCGTCGGACAAAGAGATCGTCGGGTTCTGGACGACGGTGACCGCATAGCCGTCCCTCGTCAGGATCTTGTGGACACCTTCCCAGCCGGACCCATCGACGAAACCACCGTGCACGAGAACGATGCTCGGCTTTGCCGGCGCCGCGGCTGCGCCCACGGCGATGGCTGCTGCGCCGATAGCGACGGTGAAGAGCTTTGCGAACTTGAGCATTGACATTTGCAACTCCTGAATGCGCGCTTCGGCGCGCTGGTTGAACGAGTGCGTTGAAGGTAATGCCACTGAAAGCCGCACACGAAACTCTCGCGGCGATGTGACTTTATTTATGAAATGTTTAGGTGTCAACTATTTATTTGTGAATGTATTTTCTTCGAAAGATCGACGGCTGGCTCGCTTTGTCGCGAGAAGAGCCTTCGGAGGAAGCTGATAGAGATGGCCCGCATGGACTTGTCGGGAGTGGAGTCAATGCGATGCTGTACATCTACAAGGCTCTCGACACTGCGGGCCATGTATTGGCTTTGGACGTTCGAGCCCGTTGCATCACCGTAGATCAAAGCGCGGCCGTGAACGGCGGATCAACACATTCCGTGTTTTGCTCGGGACAAGAGATGGCGTCGACGATGCGTTTGATGAAATCCGCTTCGAACATCGGGAGCTTGAGCGGTCAACGGATGAAACTCAGCGTCAACAACACAGCCCGCCGATAGACAAGCGCGGATGGATGGCGATGCTCAACGGCTAGCGGAGCGGGACTACGAACAAACGGGCATTGGCTTGCCAGAAGCCCAGCCGCCAGGATCACCAACTGAAGAGTCGTAAGCCCAAAGATGGGTCGAGACGATGGTGATGTGATGAACGCGGTGATGCACGCCTTCGAGCACACGATTCGGTAGACCTACGACCGCCTACCCGCTGAGCTGCATTCCGAACCCCGGAATCTTGCTTGTGCGAGTACTCTTGCGTGCCGGTGCCCGAAGATTCGGTAAGCCAGAAAGTGAAAAACCCTTGCAACTCATTGAGCTGCAAGGGTTTCTGACTGGCGGAGTGGACGGGACTCGAACCCGCGACCCCCGGCGTGACAGGCCGGTATTCTAACCAACTGAACTACCACTCCTGGTAGACAACGTTCACTCCTTGCGGAGCCGAGTGTTGACAACTCGTGCCTGCTTCACTTGCGTGAAACTGGCGACCCTACGGGGATTCGAACCCCGGTAGCCACCGTGAAAGGGTGGTGTCCTAGGCCTCTAGACGATAGGGTCAAAACCTTAGGAACCGTGCTGCGATCAGCACTTCTTCTCTTCTCGACACTTTAATGGTGGAGGTAAACGGGATCGAACCGATGACCTCTTGCATGCCATGCAAGCGCTCTCCCAGCTGAGCTATACCCCCGTGTGGGTGTCGAGCCTCAAATTATAGCCCGAAATTTCAGGCCTTTTTCAATCTCTCGATAACTTTTTCGCGGGAAAAAATTTCGAGGACTGCATCGAGGGACGGTGTCTGCGATGTTCCCATCACAAGCACTCGTACTGGCATCGCTAACACTGGCATTTTCAGCGCGTGTGTCGCGAGTACTTCCTTGATGATAACTGCGATTGAGGGTCGATCCCAGGTCACCGTCATCAATTTTTCTGTGAGCGTCGCGATCGCGGGCTTCACTGCATCGGTGATGTGCTGTGCGCGATCGGCTTCGCTCACATCGATGTCTGCATAGAACGCCGCAGCCCAGTCGGCGAGTGCCACCGTGGTCTCGCAACGGTCCTTGAAGAGCGTGCAGATTGCTGGCAACCGATCGTCTGCAACGATGCCCCGCTTTTGCAACTGCGCTGCGACAAGGGGCGCCAGCTCTTCGCCGGTCTTCGCCTTGATGTACTGCGCGTTGACCCACGCCAGCTTCGCCGCGTCCCACTGTGCAGGGCTCTTCGACAGGTGCGAACCGTCGAACCAGCTCACCATCTGTTCGCGCGTGAACAGCTCGTCGTCGCCGTGGCTCCAGCCGAGGCGCGCGAGATAGTTGAGCATCGCTTCGGGCAGGTAGCCGTTCTCTTCGTATGCGGTGACGCTCACCGCGCCACGGCGCTTGGAAAGCTTCTGTCCGTCGTCGCCAAGGATCACGGGCACATGGCCGAACTGCGGCAGCGGCGCACCAAGCGCGCGGAAGATGTTGATCTGCCACGGCGTGTTGTTGATGTGCTCGTCACCACGGAACACGTGCGTGATGTTCATGTCCCAGTCGTCGACCACCACCGCGAAGTTGTAGGTCGGCACACCATCGGGGCGCAGGATGATGAGGTCGTCGATCTCGCGGTTGTTGATGGTGATCTCGCCCTTGACGAGGTCGTTCCACGTCACGTCGCCTTCGGGCGGATTGCAAAAGCGCACCACCGGCGGCACGCCTTCCGGCACGGGCGGCAGCACCTTGCCCGGCACCGGACGCCAGCGACGGTCGTAGAGCGTCTTCTCGCCGCGCGCACGTTGCGCTTCGCGCATCTCGTCGAGCTCGGCGGGCGTGCAGTAACAGTGATAGGCCGTGCCGGCCGCGAGCATCTGCGCGATGACTTCGCGGTAGCGCTCCAGGCGCTGCATCTGGTAGATCGGGCCCTCGTCGTAGTCGAGGCCGAGCCAGTGCATCGAGGCAAGGATCTGGTCTGTCGAGTCTTGCGTGGAGCGCGCCACGTCGGTGTCTTCGATGCGCAGGACGAACTCGCCACCATGGTGGCGCGCATAGGCCCACGAATAGAGCGCCGTGCGGGCCGTGCCCAGGTGAAGAAAGCCGGTGGGAGACGGTGCGATGCGGGTGCGAACTTTGCCGGTCATGAAAATCGATTCAGGAAATCAGTGTGCTCAGGCCGCGCTGCAGGTCGGCCGTGATGTCGTCTGCGTACTCGAGGCCAACCGCCAGGCGGATCAGGCCCTGCCCGATGCCGGCAGCCTGGCGCTGCACTTCGGTCAGCCGCCCGTGCGAGGTCGTGCCGGGGTGCGTGATGATGGTCTTGGTGTCGCCGAGGTTGGTGGCGATGCTCACCACGCGCGTGCTGTTGATCACGTGGAACGCATTGGCGCGCGCCGTCTCCGGATCGTTGCCGACCACGTCGAAAGACACGACCGCCCCGCCCTGCCCCGACTGCTGGCGCATCGCAAGCTCGTGCTGCGGATGCGACGCAAGGCCGGGGTAGTACACGCGGGCAATGCCGGGCTGCGCTTCGAGCCACTTCGCCACGGCCAGTGCGTTCGCGCACTGGGCCTGCATGCGGATGCCCAGCGTCTCCATGCCCTTCAACACGACCCACGCATTGAACGGCGACAGCGCCATGCCGGCGGTGCGAACCACCGGGCCGAACACGTCGACGATGAGCTTCGACGGCCCGCAGATCGCACCGGCCATCACACGGCCCTGGCCGTCGAGGTACTTGGTGCCTGAATGGATGACGAGGTCAGCGCCGAGTTCGACGGGACGCTGCAGCGCGGGCGTGCAGAAGCAGTTGTCGACCGCCAGCAGCGCGCCTGCACCATGCGCCAGATCGGCCAGCGCGCGGATGTCGCACACGTCGGTCAGCGGATTGGTCGGCGTTTCTGCAAACAGGAGCTTTGTGTTGGGCTTGAGGGCCGCGCGCCATTCCGCCACATCGGTCTGCGAGACAAAAGTGGTCTCGACACCGAACTTGGCGAACTCCTTGCCGAACAGGTTCAGCGTGGAGCCGAACACCGAGCGCGAGCAGATCACATGGTCGCCGGCCTTGAGGAGGCCCATGCACATCATGAGGATCGCGCCCATGCCGGTGGAGGCGCCAATGGCAGCCTCGGTGCCTTCGAGTGCCGCAAGGCGCTGCTCGAAGCTGGCCACCGTGGGGTTGGAGGTGCGCGAGTAGGTAAAGCCCGCTTCGGTGCCGGCAAAGCGGCGCGCGGCGGTCTCGGCGTCGGGCTGTACGAAGCCGCTTGTGAGGAAGAGCGCCTCGGAGTGCTCGCCGTGCTGGCTTGGTGCCAGCCCCGAGCGCACGGCAAGCGTGTCGCGGTGCAGTCCGGGCGGCAGGGTTCGTTCGTCAGTCAATTCAGCTCTCACTCACTCGGGTTGGGGAGCGCCAGGCGCGAGGAATCTTCTTCGGTCTCTTCGACGCGAGGACGGTTGCCGTTCATGCGCGAGATGGCATCGGTGTCGATGTCGCCGGTCACGTAGACGCCATCGAAGCAGGAGGCGTCGAAGCCAGTGAGCTTCGGGTTGAGCGAACCGATGGCGCGCTTCATTGCGTCGACATCCTGGTAGATCAGCGCGTCGCAGCCGATCAGCTCGCGGATTTCTTCGATGGTGCGGTCGTGCGCTACCAGTTCGTCCTTGGTCGGCATGTCGATGCCGTAGACGTTGGGGTAGCGCACCGGCGGCGCGGCGCTGGCCAGGTAGACCTTGCGGGCGCCGGCGTCGCGGGCCATCTGAACGATCTCGCGGCTGGTGGTGCCACGCACGATGGAGTCGTCGACCAGCAGCACATTGCGGCCCTTGAACTCGCTCGCGATCACGTTGAGCTTCTGGCGCACCGACTTCTTGCGAACGCCCTGCCCCGGCATGATGAAGGTGCGGCCCACGTAGCGGTTCTTCACGAAGCCTTCGCGGTACGGCACGCCCAGCAGGTGCGCCAGTTGCGTGGCGCTCGGCCGGCTCGATTCGGGAATCGGGATGATCACGTCGATCTGGTTCGGCGGCACGGTGGACACCACGCGCTTCGCCAGCGTTTCACCGAGATTCAGACGCGCCTGGTAGACCGAGATGCCGTCGAGCACCGAGTCGGGCCGTGCCAAGTAGACGAATTCGAAGATGCAGGGGTTGAGCGTCGGCGACTCGGCGCATTGCATCGAGTGGACCTTGCCTTCCAAGTCGACGAACACCGCTTCACCCGGATCGATGTTGCGTTCAAACACGTGGCCCGAGCCTTCGAGCGCGACCGATTCGCTGGCCACCATCACGGTGCCATCGGCGCCGCGGCCCATGGACAGCGGGCGAATGCCGTAGGGGTCGCGGAAGGCGAGCAGGCCATGGCCGGCAATCAGCGCGACCACGGCATAGGAGCCGCGCAGGCGCTTGTGCATGTTCTTGACCGCGGCGAACACTTCGGCCGGATGCAGCGGCACGCCGCGCGACGAGCGCTCCAGTTCGTGCGCCAGCACGTTGAGCAGCACTTCGGAGTCGCTCTCGGTGTTGGTGTGGCGGTGATCGGTGGAGAACAGCTCTGCGCGCAGTGCATGCGCGTTGGTCAGGTTGCCGTTGTGCACGAGCACGATGCCGAAAGGCGCGTTCACGTAGAAGGGCTGCGCCTCTTCTTCGCTGTACGCATTGCCCGCGGTCGGGTAGCGCACCTGGCCCAGGCCCACGTTGCCGGGCAGCGCACGCATGTTGCGGGTGCGGAACACGTCGCGCACCATGCCCTTGGCCTTGTGCATGAAGAACTTGCGTTCGAGCAAGGTCACGATGCCGGCCGCATCTTGTCCGCGATGCTGCAGGAGCAGCAGCGCGTCATAGAGCAACTGGTTGACGGGTGCGTTGCTGACAACGCCGACGATTCCACACATGAAACGATTCCTCTCAGGGCAGGTAGCTTGCCAACTTTTCAGGCAATGAGGGTTTCAGGCCCTGCAATGCCGCATCGAGAACAATGGCGCTGCGCGATTCATGCCACCAGGCACTGTCGCTCAACACCAGCAAATGAACAACGACCGCCAGCACGAGCAGGGCCACCGCACCCCGTGCTGCACCGAACGCTGCTCCCAAAATCCGGTCGACGGGCCGCAGCCCCACGACGGTGATCAGCTTGCGCGTGAGCGAGGCCACCAGGCCCACGCCGAACGCCACCCCCACGAACACCAGCACGAAGGCCAGCGGATAACGCCATGTGGCATCGTGTTCGCCGAACGGCAGCCACGCCGCTACATCGGATGCCAGCCACTGGGCGGCGATGAATGCGGCCACCCAGCCGATCAGGGAAATCACTTCGAACACCAGTCCGCGCATCAGGCCGAGCAGCATCGACACCCCGATGAGCGCGACGGCGATCCAGTCGAGCAAGGCCACGGCAACAGGCGATAGCGCTTACAAGGTGAGGATCGCAGCCGACAAAGACAAGCCCTTGACGCGCTCGGCGGCCTTGTCGGCCTCGGCACGCGTGCCGAACGGACCGACACGCACACGCGTGCGCTCGCCATCGGCCGTTTTCGCCACGTTCACATAGGTCTTCAGGCCGGCCTTCTCGAGCTTCTGGCGCACTTCGCGCGCCTTGTCGGCATCGGCGAACGCACCGACCTGAACCACGAAGCGGCCTGCGCCGTCATCGGCGGCGGCTGGCTTGGGTGTTGCGGGCGCCGCGGCGATGGGCTTGCCTTCGAGCAGCGCGCGGGCGCGGGCGCCATCGTCCACGGCGGCCGGCTTGGGCGTTGCGGGCTTGGGTTCCGGCTTCGGCTTGGGCTCTGGCTTGGGTTCCGGCTTGTGTTCGGGCTTCGGCTCCGGTTTGGGCTCGGGCTTCGGTTCAGGCTTGGGATCGGGCTTGCGTTCGACGGGCGCCGCGGACGGGGCGCTGGTCACCGGCTTGCCGGGGTCGATCTCGGTACCGTCGGCCGTCTCGGTGATCATGCCGCCGGCCGATGATGCGGCCGCGACGCGCGAACCGCCGTCGGACACAGCAGGTGCGCTGCTGGTGGCAGGTGCCGGCGTGGCGGGCACGGGCAGCGGCTTGACCTTGTTGCGATCGGGAATCTCGATCGGAATGTCGACCGACACGGGGCGCGGCTGTGTATCGAACAGCAACGGAAAGCCGATCACACCGAGCAGCACCAGCACCGCGGCACCAAGCAGCCGATGGCGCGCACGACGACGCATGGTTTCGACACTTTCCGCGGGTACTGCAGCCGGGGCGCTGCGTCCTTCGTTGCCTTGCTGGCCGCGCGTGCGGAACTTGAAAAACGCCATGAAGTTCGATCCCTGAAGGAGTGCAGCGAGGTGGTGCCAGATGGTGTGGACAGCCTGACGATCAGCCGCCTGGCAGCAGGTGTTTGGCTTGCAGCCGGGGGGTGCCGTTTTCGAGCACGCCACCCACGGTGAAGAACGATCCGAAGACGACGATTCTATCAGCGGGGTCTGCGTGCTCGATGGCTGCGCGCAACGCGTCCATCGGCCCCGAATGCACGGTGGCCGACGCATCGGTGCGCGTGTTCTGCGCCTGCCATGCGGCCAGCAGATCGGCGGCCTTCGCGGCGCGCGGCGTGGGCAGATCGGTGAAGTACCAGCGGTCGATCAGCGGGCCGATGCGGGCCAGGATCGGGGCGAGGTCCTTGTCGGCCATCACGCCGAACACGCCATGCGTCGTCGGGTAGAAGCCCATCGCGTCGAGGTTCTCGGCCAGCGCCGCGACGGCATGCGCGTTGTGCGCCACGTCGAGCACCAGCGCGGGCTCGCCCGGCACGATCTGGAAGCGCCCCGGCAACTCGACCATCGCGAGCCCGTTGCGCACGGCCTGCGCCGTGATCGGCAGTTGCGGCCGCAGGGCTTCGAGCGCCGCGAGCACGCCCGCCGCGTTGATGAGCTGGTTGGCACCGCGCAGCGCTGGATAGGCCAGTCCGCTGTAGCGCCGGCCACGGCCCGACCAGCCCCACTGCTGCTTGTCACCCGACACGTTGAAATCGGTGCCGAAGCGCCACAGGTCGGCGCCGATGGCGTTCGCGTGATCGATCACGCTCTGCGGCGGCATCGGGTCGCTCACGATGGCCGGCTTGCCGGCGCGCATGATGCCGGCCTTCTCGAAGCCGATGCTCTCGCGGTCGGGCCCGAGGTATTCCATGTGGTCGAGGTCGATGCTGGTGATGACCGCGCAATCGGTGTCGATGATGTTGACCGCGTCGAGCCGGCCGCCGAGGCCGACTTCGAGGATCGCCACGTCGGGCTTTTCCTCGATCATGCAATGCAGGATGCCGAGGGTGGTGAACTCGAAGTAGGTCAGGCTCATGTCGCCACGCGCCTTTTCGACCGCTTCGAAGCTTGCTATCAGTTTGGAAGCATCGACGGCTTCGCCCTTGAGCCGCAGCCGCTCTTCGAAGCGCACGAGGTGCGGCGAGGTGAACACCGCCGTGCGGTAGCCCGCATGCGTCAGGATCGATTCGAGCATGGCGCAGGTCGAGCCCTTGCCGTTGGTGCCCGCCACGGTGATGACGGGGCAGCCGAAGCGCAGGCCGAGGCGCTGGGCCATCTCCTTGGCGCGTTCGAGCCCGAGTTCGATGTTCTTGGGGTGGAGTTGCTCGGCGCGCGCGAGCCAGTGGTCAAGGGTTTCCATGGAGGCCGGCATTGTCGCCGACCCGCCGGCCGGGGCATCATGGCGGCCATGACAACCCTATACGGCATTCCGAACTGCGACACCGTCAAGCGCGCCCGCGCCTGGCTCGATGAACATGGCGTGGCCTACACCTTCCACGATTTCAAGAAACAGGGCGTGCCTGAAGCCGAGCTCGACCAGTGGCTGAAGAAGCCCGGCTGGGAGGCCCTGGTCAACCGCAAGGGCACCACCTGGCGCAAGCTGGACGAGGCCACCCGCGAGGCCGTGATCGATGCCGCCTCCGCCCGCCCGGTGCTGCTGGCCAACCCCAGCCTGATCAAGCGCCCCGTGGTCGATTGGGGTCCGAAAAAGCCTGTAACCACCGGATTCGACGCCGAGGCATGGGTTGTCAACGCCGTGTAAAACCTGGAACCCGTCCTGGGGCCCGGCGTCCAACCGTCCTCTGCAGGAGAGACACACCATGAAAAAACACGCTTTTCGCACCCTCGCCGGCCTTTCCGTGGCCGGCGCGCTGGCGGCGGGCACCGGCCTCGTGCATGCCCAACAGCAGCAGGGCCAGGTGGTCCAGGCCCGGGTGATCTCGGCGACCCCGATCCGCGAATCGACCGGCAGCGACGTCAGCTACAACGTCACCTACGAATACAACGGCCGGCAATACACCACCCGCATGAACAGCCGGCCCGGCTCGACCATTCCGATCCAGGCCAGCAGCTACGGCGTGACGACCTCGCCGGTGGCGCCGCAATCGCAGGTGCAGACCTACCCGGTCGAGGCCAACAACGGCGCCAACTACGCGCAGTCCGGCGGCTCGCCCTGGGACAACGTCGTGCCCGAGCCGGGCGTGGTGGTCGGTGCCGGTGGCCCGCCGCCGGTCTATGCCCAACCGGTGCCGGTTTACCCGGCGCCTGTCTACGTCGATCCCGGCTATGCCTATGGCTACCCCTACGTTTATCCGCCCGTCGGCATTTCGCTGAACCTGGGCTATTCGCGCGGCTGGGGCGGCGGCTACTACCGCGGTTACCGCGGCTATGGCTATCGCGGCTACGGCGGTTTCCACGGCGGCTGGCACCGCTGAGCGGCGGGGGCCTGTCGAGCCCCTAAAATCGAGGACTTTTCCAACCCTTGACGGGTGCGCCGCCGGTGCGGTGCGTCCTCGATCAGCCGACCGCCCAGGCGCCGGCGCCACCCAATGACGACGATTACCGACACACTCAACAGCGCCGCAGTGGCCACCAAGGCCAATGTGTATTTCGACGGCAAGTGCGTGAGCCACAACCTCACGCTCGCGGACGGCACGAAAAAATCGGTCGGCGTGATCCTCCCCTCCACCCTCACCTTCAACACCGGCGCACCTGAAATCATGGAAGGCGCGGCCGGCAGCTGCGAATACCTGCTCGCTGGCGCCACCGAATGGGTCGCCTCCGGCCCCGGCCAGAAATTCAGCGTGCCGGGCAATTCGAGCTTCCAGATCCGGGTGACCGGCGAGCCCTACAGCTACATCTGCCACTTCGGCTGAACCGGAACCCGACATGTCGACCATTCTCCAAAACGTTCCCGCCGGCCAGAAGGTCGGCATTGCCTTTTCCGGCGGCCTGGACACCAGCGCGGCGCTCCACTGGATGCGCAACAAGGGCGCCATTCCCTACGCCTACACCGCCAACCTCGGCCAGCCTGACGAGCCAGACTACGACGAGATCCCCCGCAAGGCGATGCTCTACGGCGCTGAAAACGCCCGCCTGATCGACTGCCGCGCGCAACTGGCCAACGAAGGCATCGCCGCACTGCAGGCCGGCGCCTTCCACGTGACCACCGCGGGCGTGACCTACTTCAACACCACGCCGCTGGGCCGCGCCGTGACCGGCACCATGCTCGTGTCGGCCATGAAGGAAGACGACGTCCACATCTGGGGCGACGGCAGCACCTACAAGGGCAACGACATCGAGCGCTTTTACCGCTACGGCCTGCTGACCAACCCCAACCTGAAGATCTACAAGCCCTGGCTCGACCAGGTCTTCATCGACGAACTGGGCGGCCGCGCCGAAATGTCGGCGTTCATGCAGAAGGCCGGCTTCGCCTACAAGATGTCGGCCGAGAAGGCCTACTCGACCGACTCCAACATGCTCGGCGCCACGCACGAGGCCAAAGACCTCGAGCACCTGAACAGCGGCATGCAGATCGTGCAGCCCATCATGGGCGTGGCGTTCTGGAAGGACGAAGTCGAAGTCAAGCGCGAGACCGTCACCGTCCGCTTCGAAGAAGGCGTACCGGTCGCGCTGAACGGCGTGACCTTCCCGAGCATGGTCGAGTTGATCCTCGAAGCCAACCGCATCGGCGGCCGCCACGGCCTGGGCATGAGCGACCAGATCGAGAACCGCATCATCGAGGCCAAGAGCCGCGGCATCTACGAAGCCCCGGGCCTGGCGCTGCTGTTCATTGCCTACGAGCGCCTCGTGACCGGCATCCACAACGAGGACACGATCGAGCAGTACCGCGACAGCGGCCGTCGCCTCGGCCGCCTGCTGTACCAGGGCCGCTGGTTCGACCCGCAAGCCATCATGCTGCGCGAGACGGCACAACGCTGGGTGGCACGCGCCATCACCGGCGAAGTGACGGTCGAGCTGCGCCGCGGCAACGACTACTCGATCATGAACACCGAGTCGCCGAACCTCACCTACAAGCCCGAGCGCCTGAGCATGGAAAAGGTCGAGGGCGCATTCACGCCGCTGGACCGCATCGGCCAACTGACGATGCGCAACCTCGACATCGTCGACACGCGCGAGAAGCTGGCGATCTACACCCGCACCGGCCTGCTGTCGTCGAGCGAAGGCGCGTCGCTGCCGAAGCTGGCCAACGACGGGCAGGACAGCTGATCCGATCCGCCTGATCCGATCCGACTGCTGAAACAACAACGGGCCCCTCGGGGCTCGTTTTGCTTTGTCGCGGATGGACACGATGGGTCGGAAGCATCGGCCCCGGTCAATCAATCAGTCAGTCGCCTCCGCCACCACCGCAGCCGCCTCCGCAACCGCTGCCCCCGCCGCAGCCGGAATCGCCACCGCTCGCACCTCCACCATCGCTGGAGCCGCCGTCACCGGAGCTGCT
Organism: Variovorax sp. VaC1; assembly: GCF_043658315.1. Lineage (NCBI taxonomy): Bacteria > Pseudomonadati > Pseudomonadota > Betaproteobacteria > Burkholderiales > Comamonadaceae > Variovorax > Variovorax sp. VaC1. The sequence continues at coordinate 429,099 of NZ_JBIGLT010000006.1, forward strand.
GCCCGACTCGCTGCCGCCGAAGCCGCCGGCATCGCCCGAGCTGCCGCCGTCGGACGACGAGTCGCCGAAGCTCGTGCCGCACTGGGCATCCGAGCCGATGTAGCGCTCCACCGCCCGGCAGTCGGGCACGTAGTGAAAGCCGCCGTCGATGGCGAACTTGACGTCCAGCGCGAACAACAGCGGCAGCCGCGCCGGGTTGCGCGGATCGATGCTCTCTTCCTTGCAGGCCCAGTACCAGGTGCGGCGCAGGCCGTCGTTGCGCTTGGGGTCGCGCCCCAGCACTTCGGCGGGGCTGTGATGCAGCATGCCGCCGAAGGCCGCCTTGCACCAGTTCTGGTAGCCCTGCGTGTGCAGGATGAACTCGTGCCACGCCGTGTCGACCACCTTCGAAGGCATGGCGACGAACTTGCGATCGCTGCGCAGATGGGACATGAAGAACTGGCGCAGCCCGCGCAGCACCAGTTCGGCATCGCGACGGCTCAGTTGCGGATGGGCCTCGCGCAGCTTGCCGATGAGGAACGGCGGCAATCGCGCCTCGCGGATGAACTGGCGACGCAGGCTGGTTTCGAGGAATTTGAGCACCGCCGAGAACAGCAACGCCACCACGAGCACGGCCACCATCGAGCCCACGCGGTGCGAGCCCGCAAACACAGCCAGCAGCGCAATGAGCGGCACCGCGCGCCGGGCCCACATCAGGGCCGCGATGCGGCGCCGGAAATTCAGATGCAGGAAGTCGAGATCCATGTGCCGGCGGATCAGCGGGTCAGACGACCACCGGTTCCGGCTCCAGCCGGATGCCGAAGCGCTCGTACACGCTGGTCTGGATGGCCTTGGCCAGCGTCATCACCTCGCCGCCGGTCACCGGGTTCTCGGTGCCGCCGCGGTTGACGAGCACCAGCGCCTGCTTCTCGTAGACGCCGGCATTGCCGACCGACTTGCCCTTCCAGCCGCAGGCGTCGATGAGCCAGCCGGCGGCGAGCTTGATGCTGCCGTCGTCCATCGGGTAATGAACGATCTTCGGGTCGCGCGCGATGATGTCGGCGCACTGCTCCGGCGTCACCGTCGGGTTCTTGAAGAAGCTGCCGGCGTTGCCCAGCACGCGCCAGTCGGGCAGCTTGGCGCGGCGGATGGCGCAGATCCAGTCGAAGATGTCCTGCGCATCCGGCGTGAAGTTGCCGGTTTCTTCCATCTTGCGTTCCAGGTCGAGGTAGCCGACCACGGCCTTCCACGGCTTGGGCAGGCGAAAGCGCACCCGGGTGATCACCGCCCGACCCGCCAGGCCGAAGTCGTTCGGCCCGCTGCGCACGTGCTTGAACACCGAGTCGCGGTAGCCGAAGGCGCATTGCGCGGCATCGAGCGTGAAGGCGCGGCCTGTTTCGAGGTCGAAGGCATCGAGCGAATCGAAACGGTCTTGCAGCTCGACGCCGTAGGCGCCGATGTTCTGCACCGGCGAGCCGCCCACCGTGCCGGGAATGAGGGCCAGGTTTTCCAGCCCCGGATAGCCGCTGCGCACCATCCATTCGACCGCGTCGTGCCAGATTTCGCCCGCGCCGGCCTCGACGATCCAGGCACGCGGGGTTTCTTCCACCAGCCGCAGGCCCTTGATTTCAACCTTCAGCACCAGCGGCTTGACGTCGCCGGTCAGCACGATGTTGCTGCCGCCACCCAGCACGAAGCGGGGGGCGTCGCGCCATTGCGGATCGGCACGCAGCGCGACCAGATCGGCCTCGTCGGTGATGCGCGCCAGATGCTGCGCGCGCGCGACGATGCCGAAGCTGTTGTACGGCTGCAGAGGGACGTTGGACTCCACGATCATGGGAGAATTGTCGCATTCAGCCCAGTGCATCCAGGAGAGCCCATGCCGTCATTCGATACCGTCTGCGAGCCCAATCTGCCCGAAGTGAAGAATGCGGTCGAAAACACCGCCAAGGAAATCGCGACGCGCTTCGATTTCAAGGGCACCGCCGCTGCCGTCGATCTCAAGGACAAAGAGATCACCATGATCGGCGACGCCGAGTTCCAGCTCGTGCAGGTCGAAGACATTCTTCGCGCCAAACTCACCAAGCGCAGCGTCGATGTGCGCTTTCTCGACAAGGGCGACGTCCAGAAGATCGGCGGCGACAAGGTCAAGCAGGTCATCAAGGTCAAGAGCGGCATCGAGAGCGAGCAGGCCAAGAAGATCACCCGCATCATCAAGGACAGCAAGCTCAAGGTGCAGGCCGCGATCCAGGGCGACGCAGTGCGCATCACCGGCGCCAAGCGCGACGACCTCCAGGCCGCGATGGCGTTGATCAAGAAGGACGTGCCCGACATGCCCCTCTCGTTCAACAACTTCCGCGACTGACCCCATGAAGTCCCTCGTCATCGCAGCGCATCTTCTGACCGCCGTTGCGATGGCGAATGCCGCCGGCTCGGTCATGCTGACCGGCACCATCGGCAGCCGCGCGATCCTGATCGTGAACGGCGCACCGCCCAAGACCGTGGCGGTCGGCGAGAGTTTCCAGGGCGTGAAGCTGGTGTCGCTCCAGTCGGAGCAGGCGGTGGTCGAGTCCGAAGGCAAGCGGGTCACGCTGCGCATGGACACGCCCATCAGCATCGGCGGCAACGGCGGTGGCTCCAGTGGCGGCAGCCGCATCGTGCTGTCGGCCGACAGCCGCGGCCACTTCATGACGCCGGGCACCATCAATGGCCGCACCGTCACGTTCATGCTGGACACCGGCGCCACGTCGATCGCGCTGTCGGCGGCCGATGCGCAACGCATCGGGCTCGATTTCAGCAAGGGGCGGCCGGTGCAGATAGGCACCGCCAACGGCATGACCCAGGGCTACAGGCTGCGGCTGCAGTCCGTGCGCGTGGGCGACGTCGAGGTCTACGACATCGACGCCGTCGTCTCGCAGGAGCCCATGCCCTATGTGCTGCTGGGCAACAGCTTCATCAACCGCTTCTCGATGCGTCGGGACGCGGACCAGATGGTCCTCGAAAAGCGGTATTGAACCCCTGGTGTCAGGCCTGCGCGGCCGTCACCACGATCTCGATCTTGTAGGCGGCATTGGCCATCTTGGCCTGCACCGTGGCGCGCGGCGGCGTGTTGCCGGCCGGAATCCACGCGTCCCACACCTCGTTCATCGCCGTGATGTCGGTGATGTCGGCCAGGAAGATCTGCGTCATGAGAATGCGCGACTTGTCGCTGCCGGCCTCGGCCAGCAGGCGGTCGACCATGGCGAGCACCTGTGCGGTCTGGCCGCGGATGTCCTGCGTGGTGTCGTCGGGCACTTGCCCGGCAAGGTAGATGGTGCCGTTGTGAACTGCCGTCTCGGACAGACGCGGGCCGACGTGGAAGCGGGTGATGTTTGCCATGGTGTTCTTCAATCAAGCCTTTTTCTTCGAGCCGAGCTTCGACTCCGTGCCGGCCGCGAGCCGGCGGATGTTTTCGCGGTGCCGCCAGATCAGCAGCAAGCTCATGATGATGATCGCGATCAGCACCGTGCGATCGAGCGGCCACGCAATGTTGCCGCCGAGCAGATAGTAGGCCGGTGCAAAGAAGGCCGCCACCAGCGACGACAGCGACGAATAGCGAAAGAAGATCGCGATGATCAGCCAGGTGGCGCCGGTCGCCAGCCCCAGCCAGGGCGCGATGCCGACCAGCACGCCGGCCGCCGTGGCCACGCCCTTGCCGCCCTGGAAGCCGAAGAACACCGGGTAGAGATGGCCCAGGAAGGCCGCCAGGCCCGCCAGTGCGGCCACGCCTTCGCCCAGGCCCCACTGCGCGCCGAAATGACGGATCAGGAACACCGGCAGCCAGCCCTTGAGCGCATCGAGCACCAGGGTGGCCAGCGCCGCGCCCTTGTTGCCCGAGCGCAGCACATTGGTCGCGCCGGGGTTGCCGCTGCCGTAGCTGCGCGGATCGGCCATGCCGAGCGACTTGCTCACGATGACCGCAAAGGACAGCGAGCCGATCAGGTACGACGCCACGATGGCGATGAGGGATGGCAGATGAAAGCTCAAGACGGCGCTCCGCGGGGATGGTTGTTTTTCTTCGGTGACAAACGAGGGCGTGCCGTCGTCAGGTCTCGGGCGGCGATTGGATCACAACGTACTGCTTGCGAAACTCGAAGCCGCGGTCGGGCCACTGCGCCACGTAGGCGCGCAAGGCGTCCGCACCGGCCGCCCAGTCTTCGCCGTTGACGCGGCAATCGGCCTGTACCTCGCCATCGGCGTCACGCGCGGCATAGAGGCGCACGGCATGCAGCCCGTCCGATTCGATCTGCGGCTTGAAGGCTTCCCAGCTGTTGGTGAACAGGCAGCAGGGGCAGAACGGATGCTCGTCTTCCACCTCTGTATCTTCCTTCGTCGCATGGTGCGCGACGGGGCCGAACAGCACGCGCCGCTCGCGCCCTTCCTGCCAGTTCATGCGCATCGACGTGCAGTGGGCCAGCTCGCTGCCCAGCGCATCCTGGAACACGACCAGATCGACCTGCGCCCAGAGGTCGAAGCCGCGGGTCAACGCGCCTTCGGTGCTTTCACCGTACGAATGCTGGTATTCGAAGATGCCCCGCGGCAACAAGTCGGCATGCGCCACTTCGATGGTGGTGGAGGTGCGCAAGCTGGCGTCCTCGGCCATCGAGAAGCTCAGGATCTGCGGCAGCAGCCAGAGCCCATCGGGCAGCACGACCCAGCCGTCACGCGCCAGGTCAGCCGCATGGCCGCGCGCCAGCAGCGCGTCGCGCAGCAGCGCCGGCAGGTCGAGCGACTCGGTCCATTCGCGCTCATCGTTGCAAAAGGCAATCTCGAACGTGATGCCCTTGCCCGGGTTACCGGCGGCCCGCACAGGAAAGAAATCGGAAGACGGGGATGTCATGGCGCCGGCTATTCTGCCAGCGCACATTGCACCGGCTTGGCCCCCAGCAGCGTCACGCACACCTGCGGATCGATGCCGATGAGGTAGCCGCGCCGGCCGCCGTTGAGCACGATGCCCGGCAACTCGAGGATGGTCGATTCGATGTAGACCGGCATCTCGCGCCGCGTGCCGAACGGCGAGGTGCCGCCCACCATGTAGCCGCTGTGGCGCTGCGCCACCTCGGGCTTGCAGGGCTCGACCGACTTGGCGCCGATCTGCCGCGCGAGGTTCTTGGTCGACACCGTGCGGTTGCCGTGCATCAGCACGATCAGCGGCTTGGCGTCCTGGTCCTGCATCACCAGTGTCTTGATGACGGTGAACGGATCGAGCCCGAGCATCTCGGCGCCGCGCTGGGCGCCGCCGTGCTCCATGTACTCGTAAGGGTGCTCGGTGAAAGCAATCTTGTGGGCGCGCAGCAGCTGCGTCGCAGGGGTCTCGGAGGTGTGGGTGCTTTTCTTGGCCATCTTGCTGGCGGTCCGTCTTCAGAAAATATTTATTGTTTTACGATAAACTTTGATCGTTTTATATTGAACAACGACTTGGATATGCAGCATACGCCAGCCCCGGCGGCCACGCCCTCGTTCTACCTGAAGCGACACGCCCAGGTCGTGCATGCGCTGATCCTCGTGGGCATCGTCCTGCTGGTGGTGCAGCCCGTGCTGCTGCTGGCGTTCGAGCACCCGTGGCTCGACCTGTTCGGTGCAGGCAGTTTTCTTGGCCTGCCCACGGCACCGGCCGACGGCCCGGCACGCTGGCGCACGGCCCTGGTCAGCCTGCTGCCGGTGGGCGGTGGCCTGTATGCGCTGCGGCAGCTGTGGCGGCTGTTCGGCGAGTACGGACACGGCCGGGTCTTCGGCAAGACCGCGCAGGACGCGCTGGTGCACTTCGCCTGGGCGGTGCTGCTGCTGGCATTGCTGCTGCCGCTCGCGCGCGGCCTGATGACCGTGGCGCTCAGCATCGGCAACCCGCCAGGCCAGCGCTTCATGTCGATCTCCATCGCATGGTTCGACTGCCTGCACATCCTGTTCGGCGCGGTGCTCGTGGCCATCGCCCGCGTCATGGCCGAAGCCCGACGCCTGGCCGACGACAACGCCGGCTTCGTCTGAACACGCCATGCCGATCATCGTGAACCTCGACGTCATGCTCGCCCGGCGCAAGATGCGATCGCGCGAACTGGCGGAGCATGTGGGCATCACCGAGCAGAACCTGTCGTTGCTGAAGAGCGGCAAGGTGCGCGGCGTGCGCTTCGACACCCTGGAGCGCATCTGCGAAGCGTTGCAATGCCAGCCTGGCGACCTGCTCGAGTGGCAACCCTCTTCCCCCGCCTCCGAGCTCTGACGCCGCGCCCTGTCCTGGCGGCCCTGGTGTTGGCCGTGGCGGCCATGCATGCGGGCGTGCTCTGGCTGATGCTGCTGGCGTCGCGGCCGCACGTGCGGCAGGCCGGCCCGACGAAACGCATCGCGATGGAGATCGTGCAGGTCGTGCCCGCACCGAAGGCCGAACTGCCGGCCCGACCGACAGGCACACCACGAGTGGCGGCAGCGGCGGTGGCGCCACGCACGCCCGTCAGGCGCGCGGCACCGGTGACGCGCGGCGATGTCATCACAACACCACCCAGCGCTCCGGTCGCTCCAGCGACCAACGAAGAGCCGTCGCAGGCCCCTGGCCCGTCGCCCGCTCCACTGATCCTCAACTCCGACGCCACGCGCCGCGCCTTGCGCGATGTGGCCCGCCAACGCTCTTTCGCCGACCGCGCGAATCAAGACCTCCAAGGCCCCGCCCCTTCCACCTTCGATTCGAAGCTGAGTGCCGGCGTCGCAGGCGCAGCACATGGCGACTGCATGAAGGGCCAGTTCAAGGGAAACAACATGGGCCTGCTGAGCCTGCCAGCCCTCGCGATAGCCGCCGCCAGCGACGAATGCGCCCGTTAACTGCGGAACCAGCCAGCCTGGACTTCTTCGTGAAACACCGCGGAACCGGCTTTGCCGGGCCGCAGGTGTTGCCCCCGGCGAGGGGGAAGGAGAAGCGACACGAAGTGCGCGAAGCCTGGGGGAGAGCAAGTCATGCGGCGGGGTCGCGAATCTCCCAGCGGATCTTGTCGATCTCGGCCAGGATCTCGGGCGACAGCGTGGTGCCGTATACGTCCAGGTCTTCTTCGAGCTGCGCCACCGACGTCACGCCGATGATCGTGCTCGCCACCTGCCACTTCGTGTAGCAGAAGGCCAGCGCCAGCTGCGTCGGCGTCAGGCCGTTGTCGCGTGCCAGCTGGTTGTAGCGCCGGGCCGCGCGCAGCGAATCGGGGCGACCCCAGCGCTGCTTGCGCACCGATTCGTAGCTCGAAATGCGGGCACCCTTCGGCGCATCCGGTCCTTCGATGCCGCTCTGGTCGTACTTGCCCGTCAGCAGGCCGAAGGCCAGCGGCGAGTAGGCCAGCAGCGACACGCCCAGCCGGTGCATCGTCTCGTCCAGCGCGTTTTCATGGCCACGGCCGATCAGGTTGTAGACGTTCTGCACCGACGCCACGCGCGGCAGCCCGTGCTGCTCGGCCAGCCGCACGAACTCGTGCACACCGTAGGGCGTTTCGTTCGACAAGCCGATCGTGCGCACCTTGCCCGCCTTCACCAGCTTGCCCAGCGCTTCGAGCTGGTCGTGGATCGGCGTCTTCGACGTTTCCTTGGCCGGGTCGTAGTACATGTTGCCGAACAGCGGCACGTGGCGTTCGGGCCAGTGGATCTGGTACAGGTCGATGACGTCGGTCTTCAGGCGTTTCAGGCTGGCATTGCACGAAGCCTCGATGTCCTCCGGCGTCATGCCGCTGCCTTCGCGCACCCAGGGCATGCCGCGCGACGGGCCGGCCACCTTGGTGGCGAGCACGAGCTTCTGGCGTGCACCGGGGTTGGCGGTGAACCAGTTGCCGATGATGGTTTCGGTGACGCTGTAGGTTTCCTTGCGCGTGGGCACCGAGTACATCTCGGCGGTGTCGATGAAGTCGACGCCGCGTTCGAGCGAGCGGCTCAGGATGGCGTGGGAAGTAGGTTCGTCGACCTGTTCGCCGAAGGTCATCGTGCCCAGGCAGATCGGGGTGACGTGCAGGTCGCTTTGACCGAGTTGGATCTTTTTCATGCGCGGGATGCTACCGCCCTGCCCCACCGCGCGCTGGCCGCATCCGAAAAGCCCGACGACGCCTGTCTGTCCTGTGCCGGACTGCGCCGACGAAGGCGCGTCCTTATCATCGGTCGCCATGTACCAAGCCCTCCGCCCCTCCCGCAGCGAATTCGTGCCCGTGCGCAACCTCAGCTACCACGTGCGCCTGTGGGGCCAGCCCTCGGACACGCGCCCGCCGTTGGTGCTCGTGCATGGCTGGATGGACGTGGCCGCCTCATGGCAGTTCGTGGTCGATGCCATGGCGCAAGAGCGCTTCATCATCGCGCCCGACTGGCGCGGCTTCGGCCTGACCGATGGCGGCGGTGTCGACAACTACTGGCTGGCCGATTACCTCGCCGACCTCGAATGGCTGCTCGACCACTACGTGGGCGAAGTCCGCGACGGCGAGAGCCCCCGGCAGATCGACCTCGTTGGCCATAGCATGGGCGGCAACGTCGCCATGCATTACGCGGGCGTGCGGCCCGAACGCATCCGCCGTCTCGTCAACCTCGAAGGCTTCGGCATGCCCATGCGCAGGCCCGACGAAGCGCCCGCGCGCTACGGCCAGTGGATCGACGAACTCAAGCGCCTGCACCGCGGCGAGATGGCACTGGCCGGCTACTCGGCGGTAGACGGCGTGGCACGCCGGCTCATGAAGACCAACCCGCGCCTGTCGCAGGACAAGGCCGACTGGCTCGCCAGCCACTGGTCCGCCGGCCATGCGCAGCCCGACGGCAGCATGCGCTGGCAGATCCTTGGCGAAGCGGCGCACAAGATCGTCAACGCCCACATCTTCCGCGTCGACGAAACGCTGGCGCTCTATGCGCGCATCACGGCGCCGCTGCTGATGGTCGAAGCCTCGGACGACAGCCTGAAAGGCTGGTGGAAAAACCGCTTCACGCTCGATGAGTTCCACGAGCGGCTGAAGTCCGTGCCCTCGGTGCACATCGAGCGGCTCGGCGACGCGGGCCACATGCTGCACCACGACCAGCCGCAGCAGGTGGCGCGGATGATCGAGGACTTTTTGGCCTAGCCTTTTTGCGTCGCCCGGCGCAGCGCGGCCCGCGCCAGAAGGCGCGTGGAGTCCAGCGTCGGTAGCGGCGAATTGGCGTCGCTCATGATCAGCGGGATTTCGGTGCAACCGAGCACGACGGCATCGCAGCCGTCTTCGTCCTTCATGCGCTGGATGACGCGCTGAAAAGTCGCAATCGCCTCGGGCTTGAACACGCCGTAGACCAGCTCGTCCATGATGATCCGGGCGATCTCGTCGCGCTCCTCGACGGTGGGCCGAACGTATTCGAGCCCGCGTGCCGAGAGCTTCTCGGGATAGACCTCGCTGTCGACCAGCCAGCGCGTGCCGGTCAGGCCGATGCGGCGAAAGCCGCGCTGTGCCGCTTCGTCGGCCACGCAGCCCGCGATGTGCAGCCACGGCAACGGCGAGCGCGCCTCGATGAAAGGCAGGGCCTGGTGGATCGTGTTGTCGGGGCAGACCAGAAAGTCCGCGCCGATCTTCGCGAGCTTGTGCGCGGAGGCGAGCATCACCTCGCCCACCCCCTGCCAGTCGTTGCGGTAGATGTGCACCATGTAGTCCGACAGCGACGGCGTGTGCATCGAGACTTCAGGGTGGGCATGCGGGCCGAGCAGCTTCGCGCCCTCCACGCAGATGGTTTGATAACAAAGCGCTGCGCCTTCGGCGGAGCAACCGACGATTCCGATGTGCTGGGTCATGGGCGCCATCGTACAAACCTGGCGCGATATCCGTCCAGCGGATAACGAAACGCACAAATCTTCGTTCGCCGGCCAAGCACCGCACCCTAGAGTGCGCAGCTCCTTTCGCCGTCCCTCCGGAGTTGCCCTTGATGCGTTTTTCTTCGCGCGCGCCGTCGCTGGCGCGCTGGTCCGTGCCGCTGCTCGGCGGCCTGGCACTGAGCCTGCTCCTGCACGTTTCCGCTCACGCCGCCGACCTGCGCGTCGGCTTCATGCCCGGCCCCTACCGTGATGCCTTCACGAACGGCATCGAGCCGCAGCTCAAGAAGCTGGGCTACACGGTGAAGTACGTCGAGTTCAGCCAGGGCGTGCAGCCCAACGACGCAGTCGAGCGCGGGCAGATCGACGCGAACATCTTCCAGCACTCGCTGTACCTGGCGGCCACCAGCAAGCAGCAGAACTTCGACCTCGTGCCGGTGGTGCATGTGCCCACGCCGCCGATGGGCCTGTACTCGCAGCGCCATAAATCGCTCGACACCGTGCCCGACGGTGCCACGGTCACGCTGCCAGCCGATCCGGTGAACGCGGCACGCGCGCTCAACATCCTCGCGGCCATCGGCTGGGTGACGCTCAAGCAGGGCGTGAGCCCGCTGAGCGTTTCGGAGCGCGACATCGCCAGCAACCCCAAGCGCCTGAAGCTGGTGCCGCTCGATGCCGCGCAGGCACCGCGCTCGCTGGCCGATGCCGACCTCGCAGCCGTGCAAGGCAACTTCGCGGTGGCCTCGGGGCTGAGGCTCACCGAGGTGCTCAAGCTCGAAGACATGACGCTGCCCTACGTGAACGTGGTGGCGGTCAAGCGCAGCAACGAGAACGCGAAGTTTGCGAAAGACATCGTGGCCGCCTACCAGTCGGCCGAGTTCCAGCAGTTCTTCAAGGCCAACCCCGTGTGGGCGGGCTACCGGCTGCCCGACTACTTCGTCAAGTAATTCAATGAGCAGCACCAGCACAACCGCACCCCGCAAGCAACTGCACCTGAACGTCAACATCCTGCACTCGGGCTTCGTGCCCTCGGCCTGGCGCCTGCCCGAGAGCGATCCGTGGGCCTTTGCCGACATCCAGCACTACATCCGCACGGCGCAGATTGCCGAGGCGGCCAAGCTCGATGCGGTCTTTCTGGCCGACAACGCGGCCATCGTCGACCAGATCCACTTCCGGCCGATCACCGCGCTGGAGCCCACCATCCTGCTGGCCTGCGTGGCCGCGGCCACCACGCACATCGGGCTGATCGCCACCGCATCGACCAGCTACAACGAGCCCTACAACATCGCGCGACGCTTCGCCACGCTCGACCACGTGAGCGGCGGCCGCGCCGGCTGGAACGTGGTGACCACGGCCGACCTGCCCTCGGCGCGCAACTTCGGCCTCGACGCCACGCCCGACCATTCGAAGCGCTACGCCCGCGCCTCGGAGTTCACCGACATCGTGAAGGCGTTGTGGGACAGCTGGGAAGACGACGCCTTCGTCGGCAACAAGGCCACGGGGAGCTTCATCGACCCGGCCAAGGTGCATGCGATTGCGCACCGCGGCGAGCATTTCGCGGTGCAGGGGCCGCTGAACCTGCCGCGCCCACCGCAAGGCCATCCGGTGCTGGTGCAGGCCGGCGCATCGGCGGATGGCCGCGAGCTGGCGTCGCGCCATGCCGAGGCGGTGTTCTCGGCATCGCAGTCCTTCGAAGAATCGCAGGCCTATGCGCGCGCCCTCAAGACCCGCGCAGCCGAGTTGGGCCGCGGCCCCGATGCAGTGAAGGTATTGGCCGGACTCACCACCATCGTCGGCAGCACGGAGGCAGAAGCGCGCCGGCGCCGCGATGAACTGGTCGACCTGATTCCGTGGGACTACAGCCTCACGCGCCTCGCTGGCACGCTGGGCATCACGCCCGACCGGCTGAAGCTCGACGAGCGCCTGCCCGACAACCTGCCGTTGCCCGGAAATGGCAACGGCAACCACACCTTCTTCAACGCGGTGGTGGCGGCAGGCCGCACGCACGGCTACACGGTCCGCCAGTTGATCCGCGAACTCGCGGGCGGCGGCGGCCACCGCGTGATCGTCGGCACGCCCGAGCAGATCGCCGACGACATCGAGCATTGGTTCAAGGACGGCGCGGCCGATGGCTTCAACCTGATGCCCGATGCGCTGCCGCACGGGCTGCAGGATTTCGTAGCCGGCGTGGTGCCGATCCTGCAGAAGCGCGGCATCTTTCGCACCGAGTACGAGGGGCGCACGCTGCGTGACCATCTGGGGTTGGCGCGGCCGGGTGGGCGGGCGGCGCAGCGGCTGGCGGCCTGACTGTGCGCGATGGGGGTGTTGCGTTCAGGGCGCGCACACGCCGACGGCGTACTCCCCTCCGCGAATGTCCCCCGGCCTGCGGCCTCCTCCTTTATTTCGCTGCGGGGAGCACACCGCCAGCGTGAGCGTATTCAGAGCAGTCGTTGATCGGCAGTACACAAGCAGCGTGTCCTCGTGCGAATGGCACCGGGTGCTCCCCGCAGCGAAATAAAGGAGGAGCGAAGCGGGGGACATTCGCGGAGGGGAGTACCCGGTGTCATTCGCACACGCCCTGAATGACCCCGCATCGCACCGCACAGCAAACCCGACTGGCATCGGCGAGCCTCCGAACAGATCCGGCACCGACTCAAGAGTCCGCGCTAAATCACCCTTCGTCGGCGTCGTTGCCCGTCATCGACAGCACTTCTTCGACGAACGCATCGAAGAGTGGCAACGCAGCAGGCAAGCCGTCAAGAGACTCCGCCTCGCCCGCATCGAAGAAATGCGGCTTGCCGGAAGGCATGGCCGCCCACTCGCCGGCCTCCAGCAACAGCCCCAGATAACCGTTGGCCGTCGGCAGATAGAACAGCCCCGCGCTGTCGAGCACGCGCTGCCCCTTGGCCTTGCCGCGCCCCCAGCTCACGCCCTGCCCGGCCAGGTGCTCGGTGATCCAGCCGTCGCACACATGCGTGTCGCGCCAGCTTCCTTGGGCATCGAATATGGCGAGCACGGGCATGTGGGCGTCCTTGTTGGGTGAGTGTGTTTACTGCAGGAAGCTGGGCTTGGCGTAGCCCTGGAACTTGCTGTCGACCACCGCCTTGAATTCCTTCGAGCGGTAAGCGTCGGCGATGTCCTTGGCCCACTGGGTGTTCTTGTCGGCCGTCTTCACGGCGACCACATTGAGGTAGTAGTCGGGCGTCTTCTCGAGCACCACGGCCTCGGTGAGCTTCAGGCCCGACGAGATCGCGAAGTTGCCGTTGACGATGGCGTACTCGGTGTCGCCCAGCGAACGCGGCAGCTGCGCGGCTTCGAGCGGAATGAACTTCAGCTTCTTCGGATTCTCGGCCACGTCTTTTTCAGACGCGCGCAGCGGGTCGATACCAGCCTTGATGGTGAGGAGCTTGTTCTGCTCCAGCAGCACCAGCGCACGGGCCAGGTTGCTCGGGTCGTTCGGCAGCGTCACGCGGTCGCCTTCCTTCACGTCGGCCAACGTCTTGCGCTTGGTCGAGTACACGCCCATTGGCGCGATCGGGCCTTGCACCAGTTCGGCGAGGTCGAGCTTCTGGTCGGCCGCGAACTTCTTCAGGTAGACCTGATGCTGGAAGAAGTTGGCGTCGAGCGAGCCCTGGGCCAGCGCAAGGTTCGGCTGCACGTAGTCGTTGAACTCGACCAGCTTGACCTTGTAGCCCTTCTTTTCAAGGATCGGGATGATGCCGACCTTGAGCTGGTCGGCGTTGGAGCCGGCGGTGCCACCGATCACGAGGTTCTTCTTGGCGGGGTCTTGCGCGTGCGCCTGCAGCGAGAGACCGCCGAACGACAGCGCAACGAGGGACAGGGCGAGAACGGAACGGCGCAGCAATGCGGTTTTCATGAAATGAGCAGAGAGAAGAAGATGAAAAAGGGAAAGCAGGAAAAGATCAACGCTTGTCGAGCCGGCGCGCCGTGGTGTTGCCCACAAACTGCAGGATCTGCACCAGCACCACGAGCAGCGCCACGGTGAGCACCATCACGTCGGTCTGGAAGCGGTAGTAGCCGTAGCGGATCGCCAGGTCGCCGATGCCGCCGCCGCCCACCACGCCGGCCACGGCCGAGTACGAGAGAAAGCTCACGGCCAGCACGGTCAGCGCCAGCACCAGGCCCGAACGGGCCTCGACCAGCAGCACGCGCCAGACGATCTGCAGCTCCGATGCACCCATGGCGTGCGCCGCCTCGATCACGCCGCGCGGCACTTCGCGCAGGCACTGATCGACCAGCCGCGCCAGGTACGGAATGGCCGCGAACGACAACGGCACCGCGGCCGCCAGCGGCCCGATGGAGGTGCCCGCGATCACCCGCGTGAACGGCACCAGCGCCACCAGCAGGATGATGAAGGGGAAGGAACGGACCGTGTTCACGATCCAGTTCAGCACCAGGAACGCCGGCTTGTTCTCCAGCGACTGGCCGGGGCCCAGCAAGAACAGCAGGATGCCCAGCGGCCCACCGATCAGCACCGCGGCCGACAGGCCGATGGCCAGCATCATGAAGGTCTGGCCCGTGGCAACCCACAGCTCGGGAAGGATGGGAGCGATGTTTTCAAACATAGGCCGGCTCCTGGGCATTGAGGTTCAGCGAGGCGCCAGGTGCGGCGGATTCGCGGGCTTCGCGCACGTCCCTTTCGCGGCGGCGGACCAGCTCGTCGATTTCGCGGCCCAGCGCGGTCTTGCGTTCGGGCCCTGGGGCATCGACAGCGAACTGTTCGATCAGCTGGCCTTTTTCAAGAATGGCCACATTGCGGCACAGCACCTCGACCACCGACAGTTCGTGCGTGACGATCACGATGGTCACGCCGATCTTCTGGTTGATGTCGCGCAGCGTTTCGAGCAGCGCGCGGGTGGTTTCGGTGTCCAGCGCCGAGGTGGGCTCGTCGCACAGCAGCACCTGCGGACGCGGCGCCAGCGCGCGGGCAATGGCCACGCGCTGCTTCTGGCCGCCCGACAGCTGGGCCGGGTAGGTGTCGATCTTTTCGGCCAGGCCCACGAGAGCCAGGCATTCGCGCACCCGCGCATCGATCTCGGCCTTGGAGTGGCGACCGTGGATCTTCAGCGGGAAGGCCACGTTGTCGAACACCGTGGCGTTCTGCAGCAGGTTGAACTGCTGGAAGATCATGCCAATGTTCTGGCGCGTGTCGCGCAGCTCGCTGCGCGAAAGCGTGGTGAGGTCGCGCCCGCCGACGAAGACCTTGCCCGCATCGGGCCGCTCCAGCAGGTTGATGAGGCGTAGCAGCGTGGACTTGCCGGCGCCGCTCTTGCCGATCAGGCCGAACACGTCGCCCTGGTGGATGTCGAGCGAGAGCGACTGCACGGCGTCGAACACCTCGCCGCTGGGCAGGGCAAAAGACTTCTGCACCGATTGAAGACGGATGACCGGCGCCGCGTTGCCGCGGCCCGCATCGGACGAAGGATGGCTCATTGGGAAGAAGTGCGGCCAGCGAGAGCGCCGGACACGAAGGTTCGCGAAAAAGGTGCCGAGTATGAAAACAAAGGCGGCAAAAGGGAACGAAGAAAAAGGATGGTGTTTATATACGTAAACACATAAGAAAACCCGAACGCGAGCCATGCACGCCATATCGATATGCCTATTCGTTCGTTCCCAATCGCGTGCTGCAGTGCCACATTCGCGCCTTCATTTTTTGATTTCGCGTCACCATGCACACCACTTTCCGCCGCCGCACCCTCGCCCTTGCCACGCTGGCCGCCGCCCTTTTGGCCGGCAGCCCCGCCTTCGCGCAGGACAAGAACACCCTGAAGGTCGGCGTCTCCGTCGGCAGTTCCGAGCAGGTGTTCGAAGTGGTCAAGAAGGTCGCCGCCAAGGACGGCCTGAACATCCAGCTCGTGGTGTTCAACGACTACCAGTTGCCCAATGCGGCGCTGGCCTCGGGCGACCTCGACGCCAACGCGTTCCAACACCAGCCCTTCCTGGACAACCAGAACAAGGCGCGTGGCTTCGACCTCGTGCCCGTGGGCCTGACGATCACGGCGCCGCTGGGCTTTTACTCGCGCAAGATCAAGTCGATCGACCAGTTGCCCGACGGCGCTTCGGTCGGCATCCAGAACGACCCGTCGAACGGCAACCGCGCCCTGCTGCTGCTGCAGGCGGCCGGCCTCATCACGCTGAAGCCCGAGGCGGTGAAGAACAACACCGCCACGCCGCTCGACGTGGTGACCAACCCCAAGAAGCTGAAGCTGGTCGCGCTTGACGCCGCCCAGCTGCCGCGCTCGCTCGACGACCTGACCATTGCCGCCATCAACAACGACTACGCCGAGAAGGCCGGCCTGTCGCTCAACAAGGACGCCGTGATCAAGGAATCGGCCAAGAGCCCCTACGCCAACCTGATCGCCGTGCGCCGCGCCGACAAGGACAAGCCCTGGGCCAAGCGCCTCGTGGCCGCCTACCAGTCGCCGGAGGTGAAGAGCTTCATCGAAACGCAGTTCAAGGGTTCGCTCGTGCCGGCCTTCTGACCCGAGTCGCGGGCTTGCCCCTTGCCCCCTGCCCTCTGAGCGCGCGACGCGCCCAGGGGGCTTTTTTCTTTTGGCGGGCGTTCGTCTGAAGGTATCTTCCGGGCTCCAACAGATCTCGGAGGGTCCACACCATGTTTTCCAGACGCAGCCGCATGGCCGTTCTTGCCGGACTGGCCACACTGGCGCTGCTCGGCAACGCCACCACCGCCTCGGCCCAGCGCGCCACGGACGCCGGCCAGACGCCCGGCCAGATCAGCGTGACCGGCACGGCCGCCGTCCGCGTGGCGCCCGACGAGGTGTTCTTGACCATCGGCGTCGAAAGCCGCGACAAGAACCTGCAGGCGACCACCCGCGACAACAGCGACCGCATTGCCAAGGCGCTCGCGGTCATCAAGCGCCACGGCGTGCCCGAGAAGAACGTGCAGCTCAACTACACCAGGTGGAGCCCGACTTCGACACCAACGTCAGCCGCATCACCCCCGTGGCCTATCGCGCGCACAAGAGCATCGGCATCCGGATCACCAGGCTCGACAGCTTCGAACCCCTCCTGACCGACCTGTTCGCCGTGGGCGTCAATCAGGTCGAGAACATCGAGTTTCGCAATTCCGACATGCGCAAGCACCGCGACAAGGCCCGCGAACTGGCCGTCGTGGCCGCGCGCGAGAAGGCCGATGCCCTGACCGCCCAGCTCGGCGTGAAGCGCGGGCGGGCCGTGCGGATCAGCGAAGACAGCGGCTGGCGCTGGGGCGGCTGGAGCGGCAGCTACCGGGGCGGCCAGAACCTGATGCAGCAAAACACGGTGCAGTCGGCCCCCGGTTCAGGGCCCCAGGGCGACAGCGCGGACGGCGACCTCTCGGTCGGCCAGATCAGCGTCACGGCCACGATCAGCGTGGACTTCCTGCTCGAATAGCCCCGGTTCGGGAGCCCTTTCCACCCGTGAGAAAATACCCGGTTCCCCCGAACACCAACCCTACACAGTCAGGACACCCCATGGACGCAGAACAGATCAACCAAATCGGCGCAATGCTCGCGGACCTGAGCGTCCGCACGGTCGATTTACGGAGGTATCTTTGACTACGATGCCAAAGCTGAACGACTGAGGACAGTCAACGCATCGCTCGAAGACCCGAACGTCTGGAACGACCCGAAGAAGGCCCAGGAACTGGGCAAGGAGAAGAAGTCGCTCGACGACGTGGTCGTCACGCTCGACCGGCTCACCAACGGGCTCTCGGACAACACCGAACTCTTCGAAATGTCGAAGGCCGACGGCGACATGGACGGCCTGCAGGCCATCGCCGATGACGCCGGCCTGCTCGAAGCCGACATCAAGCAGCTCGAATTCCGCCGGATGTTCAACAACCCGGCCGACCCGCTCAACGCCTTCATCGACATCCAGGCCGGCGCCGGTGGCACCGAGGCTTGCGACTGGGCCAGCATGCTGCTGCGCCAGTACCTGAAGTACGCCGAGCGCAAGGGCTTCAAGACGCAGATCGAAGACGAGACGCCCGGCGACACCGCCGGCATCAAGGGCGCGACCATCAAGGTCGAGGGCGACTACGCCTTCGGCCTGCTGCGCACCGAGACCGGCGTGCACCGCCTGGTGCGCAAGTCGCCGTTCGACTCGTCGGGCGGGCGCCACACGAGCTTCGCCAGCATCTTCGTGTACCCGGAAATCGACGATTCGATCGAGATCGACATCAACCCGTCGGACGTGCGCACCGACACCTTCCGTGCCAGCGGCGCGGGCGGCCAGCACATCAACAAGACCGACTCGGCCGTGCGCCTGACGCACATCCCGACCGGCATCGTGGTGCAGTGCCAGGACGGCCGCAGCCAGCACAGCAACCGCGACGTGGCGTGGAAACGCCTGCGCTCGCGCCTGTACGACCACGAGATGCGCAAGCGCCAGGAAGAGCAGCAAAAGCTCGAAGACAGCAAGACCGACGTGGGCTGGGGCCACCAGATCCGCAGCTACGTGCTGGACAACAGCCGCATCAAGGACCTGCGCACCAACGTCGAAGTCTCGGCCACGCAGAAGGTGCTCGATGGCGACCTCGATGTGTTCATCGAAGCCTCTTTGAAGCAAGGCGTGTAAATCCAATGAGCCTGACGCACGGGAAGGTCGAAGCCTTCATCTTCGACATGGACGGCACCATGATCGACTCCATGCCCTGGCATGCGCGTTCGTGGGTCGAATTCGTGGCGCGCCACGGGCTGAAGCTCGACGTGAGCGACATCCTGGCACGCACCACGGGCCGCACCGGCACCGAGTGCATGCGCGAGCTGTTCGACCGCGAGCTCTCCGACGAAGAGTGCCAGGCCCTGGTGCACGAGAAGGAAGAGATCTACCGTGCCATGTTCAGCGACAACTTCACCGAAGTCGCGGGCTTCACCGCCTTTGCCAAGGCCGCCGTTGCGCGCGGACTCAAGGTGGCGGTGGGCACGGCGGGCGACAAGGGCAACATCGAGTTCGCCATGTCGCGCCTGAAGATGGACCCGCTGCCGCTCGCCATCGTCGGTGGCGACGAAGGCTTCTCGGGCAAGCCCACGCCCGCCATCTTTCTCGAAGCCGCGCGCCGCATCGGCGTTGCGCCCGAGCGCTGCATCGTCTTCGAAGACGCGCCCTTCGGCATCGAAGCCGCCCGCCGTGGCGGCATGCGTGCCGTGGCCGTGTGCAGCACCCATACCGCCGCCGAGCTTGCCGGCCCCCATGTGATTGCCGCGGTTCGTGACTACAACGAACTCGCCCATTCGAATTTTCTGGAGACCCTCGATGCTGCTGCGTGACGCCCAAGGCCAACCGATTGCCATTCGCCGCGAAGACTATGCCGCTCCGGCGTACTGGATCGACACCGTCGACCTCACCTTCGACCTCGACCCCGCCAAGACCCGCGTGCTCAACCGCATGCAGATGCGCCGCAACCCCGAAGTGCCGGTGGAGCCGCTGCGCCTGCACGGCGACGAACTGAACCTGGCACGCGTGCTGGTCAACGGCCAGGGCGCCTCGTTCCGCATGGAAGGCGACCAGCTCGTCATCGACGGACTGCCCGACGCTTTCGAGCTCGAAATCTTCACCACCTGCTGCCCCATCAAGAACACCAAGCTGATGGGCCTGTTCGTGAGCGAAGACACCTTCTTCACGCAGTGCGAGGCCGAGGGCTTCCGCCGCATCACTTACTTCCTCGACCGTCCGGACGTGATGGCGATGTACACCGTGACGCTGCGCGCCGCCAAGGCCGCCTACCCGGTGCTGCTGTCGAACGGCAACCTCGTCGAGCAGGGCGATCTGCCCGAAGGCCGCCACTTCGCCAAGTGGGTCGACCCCTTCAAGAAACCCAGCTACCTGTTCGCCCTGGTGGCGGGCAAGCTGGTGGCGCGCGAGCAGCGCATCAAGGCGCGCAACGGCAAGGAGCATCTGCTGCAGGTGTACGTGCGCGCCGGCGACCTCGACAAGACCGAGCACGCGATGAACTCGCTCATCAACTCGGTGCTGTGGGACGAAGCCCGCTTCGGCCTGCCGCTCGACCTGGACCGCTTCATGATCGTCGCCACCAGCGACTTCAACATGGGCGCGATGGAAAACAAGGGCCTGAACATCTTCAACACGAAGTACGTTCTGGCCAACCAAGCCACCGCCACCGACGCCGACTACAGCAACATCGAAAGCGTGGTCGGCCACGAGTACTTCCACAACTGGAGCGGCGACCGCGTGACCTGCCGCGACTGGTTCCAGCTCTCGCTGAAAGAAGGCCTGACCGTCTTCCGCGACCAGGAGTTCAGCCAGGACCTGTGCGCCGACGCTTCGGCCCGCGCCGTGAAGCGCATCGAAGACGTGCGCGTGCTGCGCACCGCCCAATTCCCAGAAGACGCGGGCCCCATGGCCCACCCGGTGCGGCCCGACAGCTACATCGAGATCAGCAACTTCTACACCGTCACCATCTATGAAAAGGGCGCCGAAGTCGTTCGCATGATGCAGACGCTGGTCGGCCGCAAGGGCTTCGAGGCGGGTATCACCCTCTACTTCGAACGCCACGATGGCCACGCCGTGACCTGCGATGACTTCGCACAGGCCATTGCCGACGCCAACCCCGATTCGGAACTGGCCCGCCAACTGCCGCAGTTCAAGCGCTGGTACAGCCAGGCCGGCACGCCCCGCCTGGCCGCGCACGGCGTGTACGACGCGCAGAACCGCAGCTACACGCTGAGCGTGGTGCAAAGCTGCCCGCCCACGCCGGGCCAGCCGACCAAGGAACCCTTCGTCATTCCGCTGAACATTGGCTTGCTCGATGCCAATGGCCGCGAGCTGCCTGTGCAGCTCGAAGGCGAAAGCGAAGTGACGCGCGGCACGCGCACGCTGGTGCTGTCGCGCGCCGGCGAACAGCTCACCTTCGTGGGCCTCGACGCCGAGCCCGTGCCTTCGATCCTGCGTGGCTTCAGCGCGCCGGTGATTCTCGACTTCGAGTACTCCGACGCCCAACTGCTGACCCTGCTGGCCAACGACCCCGACCCGTTCAACCGCTGGGAAGCCGGCCAGCGCCTGGGCCTACGCGCCGCGTTGCAAGGCATTGCCGCATTGGCAACCGACACCACCCCGGTGCTGAACGACGCCTACATCGACGCCATGCGCAGCGTGCTGCGCAACCCGCAGCTCGACGCCGCCTTCAAGGAACTGGTGCTCACGCTGCCGTCGGAAACCTACATCGCCGAACAGCTCGAAGTGGTCGACCCGCAGCGCGTGCATCTCGTGCGCGAAGCCATGCGTGCGCAACTGGCCACCGCCCTTTTTGCCGACTGGCAGTGGGCGTATGAAGAGAACCACGACACCGGCGCCTACAGCCCCGACCCGACCTCGTCGGGCCGCCGCGCACTGGCCGGCATGGCGCTCAACTTCCTGTGCCTGGCGGCGCGCGCCTCGGGCGACACCGTGTGGCCCGGCAAGACGCTGCAGCGCTTCAAGGACGCGGGCAACATGACCGACCGCTTCAACGCGCTCAACGCGCTGGTGTTGTCGGGCCACGCGCTCGCGGCGCAGGCGCTGGCGCGCTTCCACGCCATCTTCAAGGACGAAGCGCTGGTTATCGACAAGTGGTTCTCGCTGCAGGCCGGCGCCGGCGACCGCGGCGGCGACATCCTGCCGCTGGTCAAGCAGTTGATGAAGCACCCGGACTTCTCGCTCAAGAACCCGAACCGCGCACGCAGCGTCATCTTTGCCTATTGCAGCGCCAACCCCGGCGCCTTCCACCGCCCCGATGCGGCCGGCTACGTGTTCTGGAGCGACCGCGTGATCGAGCTCGACGCCATCAACCCCCAGGTGGCCGCACGCCTTGCGCGCGCGCTCGACCGCTGGAGCAAGCTGGCCGAGCCGTATCGCAGCGCAGCGCGCGAAGCGATTGCCCGCGTGGCCGCCAAGCCCGATCTGAGCAAGGACACGCACGAAGTCGTGACCCGCGCCCTGGCCGGAAACTAAGCAAGCCGGCAACCCAGCACAAGAGACACACAGAAAGCATATGGCTCAACAAAAGATTTCCCTCACCCGCTACCTCGTCGAACAACAGCGCGCCGACGGCCTCATTCCCGGCCAGTTGCGCCTGCTGCTCGAAGTGGTGGCCCGCGCCTGCAAGAGCATCAGCCAGGCCGTCAACAAAGGCGCGCTGGGCGGCGTGCTCGGCACCGCCGAGAGCGAGAACGTGCAGGGCGAGATCCAGAAGAAGCTGGACATCATCGCCAACGAAGTGCTGATCGAGGCCAACGAATGGGGCGGCCACCTCGCGGCCATGGCCAGCGAGGAAATGGACAGCATCTACGTGGTGCCCAACCGCTACCCGCAGGGCGAATACCTGCTGATGTTCGACCCGCTCGACGGCAGCAGCAACATCGACGTGAACGTCAGCATCGGCACCATCTTCAGCGTGCTGAAGAAGCCCGACGAACACCCCGGCGTGCAGGAAGGCGACTTTCTGCAGCCCGGCACGCAACAGGTGGCCGCCGGCTACTGCATCTACGGCCCGCAGACCACCCTGGTGCTGACCGTGGGCAACGGCGTGGCCATGTTCACGCTCGACCGCGAGCAAGGCAGCTTCGTGCTGACGCAGGAAGACATCCAGATTCCGGCCGATACGAAGGAATTTGCGATCAACATGAGCAACATGCGCCACTGGGACGCGCCCATGAAGCGCTACATCGACGAATGCCTGGCCGGCAAGGAAGGCCCGCGCGGCAAGGACTTCAACATGCGCTGGATTGCCAGCATGGTGGCCGACGTGCACCGCATCCTGATGCGCGGCGGCGTGTTCATGTACCCGTGGGACAAGCGCGAGCCCGAAAAGGCCGGCAAGCTGCGCCTGATGTACGAGGCCAACCCGATGAGCTGGCTGGTCGAGCAGGCCGGCGGCGCGGCCACCAACGGCAAGCAACGCATCCTGGACCTGAAGCCCACCAAGCTGCACGAGCGCGTGAGCGTGATGTTGGGTTCACGTAACGAAGTTGAGCGTTTGACCCAGTACCACGCCGAGAAGGCATGATTTCTTGGCTATAATCTGAGGCTTCGCCGGTGTAGCTCAGTCGGTAGAGCAGCTCATTCGTAATGAGAAGGTCGGGTGTTCGATTCATCTCTCCGGCACCAATATTTCCTCAAGAAATAGAGGCATCTAGGCCACCCCACAAGGGTGGCCTTTTTGCTTTGGGCGACAGCACTCTGCCCAAGCAACGGCCGTATCACAGGCGGTTTTCTGGCGTTGAAGCTCAAGCTCGGAATAGATGGCGCAGGGATGCAGTTCTAGGGATAAGATAGTGACCACACATCACACCTTTAACCCAGATGAAAAAGACCAACGCCGGGCTACGCACATCACCGAAGTCAGTACCTCCTGTGATTGCCCACGGCGATATCTCGATTGAAGAAGGCAATGATCTAGCACTCATCGAGCGAGTGCTGGAAATTTATGATCAAGGGCAACTGGCCGAAATCCTTGAGGAGGTTAGTCCAGGAAATTGGTGCCGAGAAACCATCAATCGCTGGATCAAGGGAAAAGCTTCGCCAAAGCTCTCATACGCGGAGTACAAACACCTGCGATCGCTCCTGCCCAAACCCAATACGACGGCAGCAGATTTCACTTTTATCGACCTTTTTGCTGGAATTGGCGGAATCAGAAAAGGATTTGAGGCTATTGGTGGAGAGTGTATTTTTACTTCCGAATGGGATAAAAATTCGGTTCGCACTTACAAAGCCAATCATCATTGTGATCCTACTCGACATCGCTTCAATCTTGACATTCGAGATGTGACGCTTTCGGCCAACTTGAAAGTAACCGAAGACGAAGCCTACGCGCACATAAATCGTGAAATTCCGGACCACGATGTACTTTTAGCTGGATTTCCTTGCCAACCCTTCTCTCTCGCAGGCGTATCAAAGAAAAACTCACTTGGACGGAAGCATGGATTTGAGTGTGAAACTCAAGGAACCCTGTTCTTTGATGTCGCGCGAATCCTGGCGGCAAAACGTCCAGCAGTTTTTCTCTTGGAGAATGTAAAAAACCTAAAAAGCCACGACAAAGGCAAGACTTTCAAAGTAATTTGCGAGACGCTTGACGAATTAGGCTACGAGGTGGCGGATGCAGATTCACCGAAAGGTCAAGACCCGCGAGTCATTGATGCAAAACTTTTTCTCCCCCAACATCGAGAAAGAATTGTTCTTGTCGGATTTCGTCGGGATCTGAATGTTCATGGGGGTTTTACGCTTAAGGATATAAATAAATATCTACCGAAGAAGCGACCAACCTTTGGCGACCTTCTCGACAAAGAAGTTGACAGTAAATACATTCTGACTCCCAAACTTTGGGCCTATCTTTACCAATACGCAGAAAAGCATCGCCAAAAGGGAAATGGATTTGGATTTGGACTTACCGGAGCCAATGACATTGCTCGCACCCTATCGGCTCGCTATCACAAAGATGGATCAGAAATTCTTGTAGATAGAGGCTTTACTTCAACCGAAGATTTTCATGGAGAAGCAAACTTAAAAAACCGCCCTCGAAGACTTACTCCTCAAGAGTGCGCCCGTCTAATGGGGTTTGACAAGCCCGGAAAGAATTCGTTTGTCATCCCAGTTTCTGACACACAGGCCTATAGGCAATTCGGAAATTCTGTTGCTGTTCCCGTATTCGAAGCCGTGGCAAAGCTCATGCGTGAGAGAATTCTAGAGGCCAAGAAAAAATCTGAGGGACTTTAGAGCGTCATCGCAAGAAATAGTCTTGCGATTTTCTCGTTAGTTGGTGACAATCTTTTCTTCAAAATCTGCCTCTTCGAGGCTGCAAGAGAAGGAAAGACATGCTAGGAGTGCCTCGTTCTCCGCTTGAAGTTGTGGCTGATGTCATGCGAAAGCATGGTGCCACCCGCATTTTCTTTAAGCTATTGTCAAATAACGACAATTCAAAACAGCAGATTTATTTCGGTGGAGATTTCGATGTCCTCCGAATAATTCCTCATGGAGAGATGTCGGGAGAGGTGAGTTCTAGAGACGGTACTGTTTTTAAAGCTCCCCTCAACTTGAGTTGGCTACCTTCAGATCTTGTCGGTTCGTCCTGTCCAGCACCTGGGGCACAGCTAATTTTTTATCCTCGCTACCCCGAAGTTCGGATGTCCGGCTTTTTGCGAGGATGCCCCATCGCCCCAAATCATCTAATGCACGCTCCCACGTTTGAGGAGCGGGCTTTGCGCATTTTCAAACCTAGATGCTTGATTCTGGGAGTTTGTTCCAACGATCGAATTCTGGCATTTGCGGGGGCGTGGGATAGCGACCTATCACGCGATGCGGTTGCTCGAATTGAAGACGAAAATGCCAACAATATTGCATCCGTTTTTTATGAACTCCAGCCTCCGCTGCAAAACTCAAGGCTGGAGCTAATAAATCGACTTCGGCTCATATATCAAAGCGGAGCAATTCCATCGCAAAAAATGGGGCCTTCTGGAGTAGCCCTCCCTTATGCGGCAAGAAATGGAGCAGGCTATACCCTTGAAAGCAAATTTGGAATTATCCCCAACGGAAGTTCCGAGCCCGATTTTATGGGATGGGAGCTAAAGGCACATAGCGGAGCAGCCGTCACACTAATGACTCCAGAGCCCGATGTAGGCAGCTACCGAGATGATCTCGGTCAATTCCTTACCAGCTATGGCCGAAGTAGCGACGTGCGCCGCGATTTCACTGGCAGGCATCAGACCGGAATCATCTGCAAAACGACATCTTTGATTCTTCAAATGGAAGGCTATGATCCGCATCGCGTGGAGATTACCGATCCAAACGGAGGGCTATTTCTTCGCGACCACGCCGGCAAACTTGCAGCTGGTTGGACCTTCAAAAAATTAGTCGGACACTGGTCTAAAAAACACGCCCAGACCGCTTACGTTACTTACAAAAAAAGTGCGGCTGCCGGAGAAAATTTCTACAGCTATGGCCCTCAAATACTTCTAGGCGAAGGAGCCGAACTGCAGACATTTCTTCGGGCACTCTACAGCGGCTCAATTTATTACGACCCAGGAATAAAGCAAACGTTCGAAGGCACAGAATGGCGATCAAAGAAGCGCAATCAATTCCGTGTCGGATGGAAAAATGTTGGCGGCCTCTATAGAAAATCCGTTTTCCTTACCCTTTAACTTCACATCATGGTTGATATAGTCAACCCCTCAGTTCGTTCGCGAATGATGGCTGGGATTAAAGGGAAAAATAATAAGACCGAAATACTAGTCCGTCATTTTCTGCATTCCAGGGGATACCGGTTTCGCCTTCATCGGAAGGATCTGCCCGGCCGCCCTGATTTAGTTCTTCCCAAATATCGTCTTGCCATATTCGTGAATGGCTGCTTCTGGCATCGCCATGCGGAATGCGCGTATGCAACTTCGCCCTCCACTAGAACGGATTTCTGGGCAGCGAAGCTGGATGGGAATGCAGAACGAGACAAACAACAGCGAGAACAGCTCGTTAGTTCTGACTGGCGCGTATTAACGATCTGGGAATGCGGATTGAAGCATGCCGCAAATCAACTAATCGAATTAGAAGCCTTGATCCAATCCAAAGAAATTGAAATGGAATGGCCTCTACTCCTGCCAAAGCCGCGGCCATCTAGAATTTAGGTTAACTCAGCGAACCGCCAAATGAAGGCATCGTAATGATAACCCCCCCGGTTAATCCTATTAAAGGGTAAACATTAGTTCTGGCAGGCGGATTCGTATATAGAGTGATGGTTCCACCACTGAAAGCCGTCATGCCTAGCGCTACCTACAACTTGATCCGCCAAGCCATCATGGATAAGTGCAGCATCAATGCGACGTACAACGGTCTGTTTCGCCAGCTATGTCCACATACCATTGGCCTAGGTAAGGACGGTCAAGAGCAAGCACTCTTTTATCAATACGCGGGCCAGAGCAGGAAGGGTTTAGCACCGCTCGGCGATCCCTCGAACTGGCGATGCGTACCGATTGCCACCCTGACAGGGGTTGTGCGGAATAGCGATGTTTGGCAGAGCGCAAACAATCACTCTGAGATTCAAAGCTGCGTCAAAACGGTTGATCTTGAAGTGACGTATTGAGCTTGGCCAGCACCCCTTCCTAGCCTTGGCTTGGACATGTCACCAGCTGTTGGAGCAACTGCTCTGCATCCTCTGCAAGATCCGAAGCGATCCACATGATGTTGCCCCGATGCCTCGCCCCAATCGCCTCAAACAACTGCTGCTCCTCCCCATAGCAGCAGTGCAGCAGAGACCGCAGCTGGGTCAACTTGTTCTCAAGAATGTCTTTCGCGTCCTGCGCTGAGGTTGCGTCGACGGAGGTAGGCGTGTTCTGCCCGGCGATAATTTCATCAGCCATTCGATGTGCTCGCTTTCCAAAGTTTGTGCACGTTGATTGGTCAGACGGCCATGGTGTTAGCGCACCTTGGCCGTCGCCTTTTCTGCCTCACACCGACATCGCTGCGGTGTGCATTTCGATGTCCCGCCGTGAGGCGCGGCGGTCGGCAAATATAAGAACAGAAGCGCTTCAACAGAGCGCCTGTGCACCGAACAAATCGAGCATCGAGCCAACTTTGCCCACATCGGCAAACCAAAACAAAATGCCCACCTGTCACGGCAATAAACCGACATGCAAGCCCCTTCCTTAACCCCCGCATTGGGCCCAGCCCTCAAGCGCTGGCGCCTGCTCCACCGCGTAAAGCAATCGCACGCAGCCGAACTCTTCAACGTCAACCAATCGACCATCTCGCGCTGGGAGTCCGGCACGCAGGCGATGGAGCCCGCCGAGCGCGCACGCGCTGAAGCGCTGTTGTCGGCCCGGCTCGATGCAGCCGCCGACCATGCGCTCGCCAGGCTCGTCGACGAGAGCCCGCGGCCGGTGCATCTGGTGTGCGACATCACGCATCGCCTGCTGGCCTGCTCCGCGCGCAGGGCCACCGAGTTCGGCGCGCCGCTCTCCACGCTGCTGGGCCGCTCGCTCTGGCGCTATGCCACGCCGGAAATCGCAGGCAAGGAAGCGATGCTCGAAGGCATCGGCTGGCGCGATGCGCTCGCACCGCCCTCTCTGGAGTTCGTCACGGGCACCAACGATTCGGCATTGGTGCCCATCGCGCAGAGCCTGTGCCGGTGGACACGGCTCACACTGTCCGATGGCACGTCGGCGCGGCTGGTCGAAACGCTCTGCTGACGCAGGCCTGCGGAGGCCCCGTCAGGACTTGAACTCGTCCGCCGCAATTCCAAGCTTGCGCAGCTTGTCATGCAAGGTCTGCCGCGCAATCGCCAGCGCAGTAGCGGTCGCCGGTTGGTCGCCCCGATGCTTGCGCAGCGCTTCAACGATCACCGCCCGCTCGAAAGACGCGACCTGCTGCGGCAGCCCGCTCGGCAAGGCGGGCACGCCTTCGGCAGCAGCAGCACTGCTACCGCCCACGCCGCGCGTCTGCGTCAGGCGTTCGCCGAGCAGGCCCAGCACGAAGCGGTCGGCCACGTTGCGCAGCTCTCGCACGTTGCCGGGCCAGGCGTAGGCCATCAAGTCGGCCAGTTGCGCGCTGGTCAGCAGCGGCGCGGCGCGCTCGTAGCGGGTGGCGGCCAGCAGGGTGAAGTGCTCGAACAGCAGCGGGATGTCTTCGCGCCGCTCGCGCAGCGGCGGCAGCTCGATAAAAGCGACGCCCAGGCGGTAGTACAGGTCGGCCCTGAACTTCTGCTGGTCGCTCATGGCCTTCAGGTCTTCCTTGCTCGCGGCGACGACGCGGCAGTCGAAGGGAATGGTCTTGTTGGCACCGATGCGCTCGATGCTGCGTTCTTGCAGCGCGCGCAGCAGCTTGATCTGCACGGCCATGGGCATGCTCTCGACTTCGTCGAGGAACAGGGTGCCGCCGCTGGCGTATTCGAACTTGCCGATGCGCACGCGGTTGGCGCCGGTAAAAGCGCCGGCCTCGTGGCCGAACAGTTCGCTCTCGGCCAGCGCTTCGGGCAGGCCACCGCAATTGAGCGGCACGAAGTGCTGGCGGCGGCGTGCGCTGTGGTCGTGCAGGCAGCGCGCGACCAGCTCCTTGCCGGTGCCGGTCTCGCCGTAGACGAGCACGTCGGCCGAGGTCTCGGCCAGGGTCTTGACGGTCTGGCGCACCTGCTGCATTTGGGCCGAGCGGCCGATCAGCACCGACTGGATGCCCTGCCAGTTCTCCAGCGCGTCGCGCAGCGCGCGCACCTGCAGCGTGAGCTGGCGGCGTTCGATGGCGTGGCGCACGATGGCCACCAGCCGTTCGGCGCTGAAGGGCTTTTCGATGAAGTCGTAGGCGCCCTCGCGCATAGCCTGCACGGCCATGGCGATGTGGCCGTGGCCGGTGACGAGGATCACGGGCAGCTCAGCATCGGTATCGCGCAGCTCGGGCAGCCACTCGGTGCCGCTGATGCCGGGCAGGCGCACGTCGCAGATCACGATGGCGGGCACGCCGAAGCCGATGTGCGGGCGTGCGCGCTCAACGCTCGCGAAGGATTCGACCTCGAAACCGGCCAGGGTCAGCAACTGGGTCGTGCTGATGCGGACGTCTTCGTCGTCTTCGACGAGCAACACCCGGATGGCTGGGGCTTCGCTCACTGGGGGGTCACTCCTGTTGTGCAATGGAAAGAAAGGGAACGGGGGCGTTGCGGGTCTCGGCAACGGCGGCGGGCAGGTCGATCACGAAACACGCGCCGCCGTCCTTGAGGTTGGCCGCGCGCAGTGTGCCATCCATGGCCCGCACCAATTGTGCCGAGATGACGAGCCCCAGGCCCAGCCCTGCCCCAGCGGGCTTGCCGGTCACGAAGGGCTCGAACAGGCGCGGCAGCACATCGGGGTGAATGCCGGGGCCGGTGTCGCTCACGCTGAGGATCACGCGGCCGTCTTTCTGCCGTGCCTCCAGGCGCAGGGTCCGCAATGGGGCGTCCTGCATGGCGTCGATGGCGTTGCGCATGAGGTTGACGAGCACGCTGCCCAGCGCGGCCTCTTCGGCCATGACACCGAGCGCGGCGGGCTGCACGTCGATCTCGA
Source organism: Variovorax sp. VaC1 (assembly GCF_043658315.1). Lineage (NCBI taxonomy): Bacteria > Pseudomonadati > Pseudomonadota > Betaproteobacteria > Burkholderiales > Comamonadaceae > Variovorax > Variovorax sp. VaC1. Next base: position 458,913 of record NZ_JBIGLT010000006.1, read on the forward strand.
AGCTGATGCGCTGCTTTTTCGAGGCTTCGGCCACGATCACCTGTGCGTCGGCGATGGCCTGGGACAGCAGCAGCGGCTCCAGCGGCAGTTCGCTCTTGTGCGCGAAGGTCTTGAGCTGCGTGGTCAGGCGCGCAAGGCGGTCGACCATGCGGCGGATGCGTTCGAGGTTGCCGCGCACGTCGTCCAGGCGGTTTCTGTCGAGCAGGATGCCGGCGCTCTCCGACAGCGTGCGCATGGCCGTCAGAGGCTGATTGAGTTCGTGCACCACGCCGGCCGACATCTGGCCCAGCGCGGCCATCTTGCCGGCATGCACCAGCTCGCCCTGCGCGGCGCGCAGTTGGGCGGTGCGGGCCACCACGGTCGATTCGAGGGTGTCGTGCGCCGCCTGCAGCGCGGCCTGGTTGGCGAGCCGCTGGCGCACCGCGCGGCGGCGCTGCCACAGCGCGACGGCGAGCAGCAGCAGCACGGCCATCGCGAGGCTGGCGGTAATGGCCGCGTTGCGCGCGGCCACGCGCACCGGCGCCAGGTCGTCGAGCACCACGAGCTGCCACGGGGCGCCGCGCAGGGTCCGCGCCGTGGCGAGCTGGTCCCGGCCGTCGAGCGAGATCACCTGCACATCGCGGTCGAGCACCTCTTTCTGCGTCCACTGCAGCGGCTGCAGCTTGGCGTCGCCGTAGGGTCGCGAGCGCAGCACTTCGGCGCGCTGCAGTGCGTCGAGCGGCAGCAGCGGCCTGAATTTCAGGTCGTCGCGCGTGGACAAGATCACCACGCCGCGCTGGTCGATCAGCACCACGTCGCCCGGCAGCTTGCGCCAGGCGTGCTCGGCCTCCGAGAGGTTGATCTTCACGGCCACCACGCCGCGCGAGGGCTGGCCGCGCCGCAGCGCGTACGACAGGTAGTAGCCCGGCCGATTGCTGGTGACGCCCACGCCGTAGAAGCGCCCCCTGCCCTGTGCCAGCGCATCGATCACGTACGGGCGGAACGACAGGTCCTGGCCCAGGGTGGTGCCGGGCTTGTCCCAGTCGGATGCGGCCAGCGAGGTGCCGGCGCCATTCATCACGTAGAGCATCTCGGCGCCGGCCGTGGCGTTGACGCCGTCGAGGTAGCGATTGACGGCATCGCGCAAATGCAGGTCGGTGGGCGTGCCGAGCAGCGCCGGCACGATGGGCGTCATTTCGAGCAGCGCGGGGAGGTAGTCGAAGCGGGCCAGGTCGGCGTCGAGCCCGGTCGCGAGCATGTCGAGGCGGTGGTCGGCCGCCTCGCGCAGGCGCGCCAGACCGGCCTGCATGGCGAGCTGGTGGCCGGCAAAGGCGGCCACGGCCACCAGGGCCAGTGCGCCGCACCAGCGCGGCAGACCGCGCCATCCCCTTGTGCTGTCGGAAGGCATATCGAAACGCCGGACCGGCTCCCTTGAAATCATGGGAGCGTTATTGCACAAGGGCGGGCTGCCCGCATCGGTGGCAGCCCGATGGCCCCCATTTGTGGGGCCGGGCACACAAGCCCCGGCTCAGGCCTGGCGGGAGGCAGCCACTGCTGCCGGGCCGGCGGGCATGTGCGCGTCGGTGGCGTCGAGCACACGCTCGGGCTCGTTGGCTTCGAGCGTGCTTTCCTGGTTCAGGTGCTGGTGCATGCGCACGGTGTCGAGGTCGCCGGTCCACTTGGCGACCACGATGGTGGCCACGCCGTTGCCGATCAGGTTGGTCAGCGCACGGGCTTCGGACATGAAGCGGTCGATGCCCAGGATCAGCGCCAGCCCCGCCACGGGCACATGGCCCACCGCCGACAGCGTGGCCGCCAGCACGATGAAGCCGCTGCCCGTGACGCCCGCCGCGCCCTTCGAGGTGAGCAGCAGCACGGCCAGCAGCGTGAGCTGCTGCGTGAGCGTCATGTCGGTGTTGGTCGCCTGCGCGATGAACACCGCCGCCATCGTCAGGTAGATGGACGTGCCGTCGAGGTTGAACGAGTAGCCCGTGGGCACCACCAGCCCGACCACCGACTTCTTCGCGCCCAGGTTCTCCAGCTTGGCCATCATGCGCGGCAGCACGGATTCGCTGGACGACGTGCCCAGCACGATCAGCAGCTCTTCCTTGATGTACTTGATGAACTTCCAGATGCTGAAGCCATGGGCCCTGGCAATGCCCCCCAGCACCACGAAGATGAACAGCAGGCAGGTGGCGTAGAAGGTGGCCATCAACTGGCCCAGCTGCAGCAGCGAGCTCACGCCGTACTTGCCGATGGTGAAAGCCATCGCGCCGAAGGCACCGATGGGCGCGGCCTTCATGATGTAGCCCACGATCACGAAGAGCACGTGCGAGCCCTTCTCGATCACGTCGAACACCAGCGTGCCGCGGCCGCCGAAGCGGTGCAGCGCAAAACCGAACATCACGGCGATCAGCAGCACCTGCAGGATCTCGCCCTTGGCGAAGGCGTCGACCAGCGTGTTGGGGATGATGTTGAGCACGAAGTCGGTCGTGCTCTGCATCTTGCCGGGGCCCGTGTAGGCGGCGATGCCCTTGGTGTCGAGCTGGCTCACGTCGACGTTCATGCCCGCGCCGGGGCGCACGATGTTGATGATGACGAGGCCCACGATCAGCGCGACGCTGCTCACGATCTCGAAGTACAGCAGCGCCAGGCCGCCGGTCTTGCCGACCTTCTTCATGTCCTCCATGCCGGCGATGCCGACCACCACCGTGCAGAAGATGATCGGGGCGATGATCATCTTGATCAGCTTGATGAAGCCGTCGCCCAGCGGCTTCATCGAAGCGCCGGTGTCAGGATAGAAATGCCCCAGCAGCACCCCGAGCACGATGGCCGTGATGACCTGCAGGTACAGGGACTTGTAGAAGGGTTGGCGTACGGGTGGGTGGTCCACGAATGTCTCCTGGAAAATTTCAGACGCCGGCGGCATGCGCTTGCCGGCCGGCGTGGGGAGTACGACTGCCGGCATCGGCTGCCGACGGGCATGTCGATGTCGCGGCGGCGCAGGGCATGGCGGGTGCGTTGGCTTCGGCGATGCGCTCGCCAGTGCTCGTGAGGGCAAGGTCGCCCATGGTGTTCATCGGTTTTTGTCTCCTGTTGTGTCGTGGCCGGCTCCGCTTCGAACGGCAGGGCCGGCCCAGTGACTGAGCAATCGATATGCCACGCGCCGTGAGGCAGTGAATGCGCGCCAAGTCATTGATTTCATGAGGGAAATGGCTCAACCAAGAGACATGCTCCGCCGACGATCCGGCCGCAATGCAATCGCCCCGTCCGGACCGCCGGACCCCGGATCTAGGGCAAACCCTTAGCCCTTTCGAGGATCGGTAGCGGCGCTCCCCGCGCATATCTCATGCGTGGACAGCCGTGAGCCCGCTCCCTACGATTCCCCTCGATGAACATCGAGAAACTCAAGGGCAAGCTCGCCTTCTTGCGCGAGGCGGAAAAACTCAAGGACGTGCTGCGCAGCGGCCACACCTCTTCCGGCCGCGCCGAGAGCACCGCCGAGCACAGCTGGCGGCTGTGCCTGATGGCGATGGCGTTCGAAGAAGAGCTGGCCGGGCTCGACGTGCTGAAGCTGCTCAAGCTGTGCGTGGTGCACGACCTGGGCGAGGCCATTCACGGCGACATTCCGGCGGTGAGCCAGACCGCCCACCCCGACAAGAGCGAGCGCGAACGCGCGGACCTGCTCACGCTGATGGTGCCGCTCGACGAGAAGCTGCGCGGCGAGCTGCTGGCGCTGTGGGACGAGTATGAAAACGCCGCCTCCCCCGAGGCCAAGGCCGTGAAGGCACTCGACAAGCTCGAAACCATCCTGCAGCACAACCAGGGCGCCAACCCCGAGGACTTCGACTACGCCTTCAACCTCGGCTACGGCAGGAAGCACACAGGCACCACGCCGCTGTTCAGCGCCCTGCGCGTGCTGGTCGACGACGACACACGGCAGCGCATCGTGCCGCTGCTGATCCGCGAGGAACGGGCGGGCGACGCGGCGGCGATCGAGCGTGTCACCGTGGCTGCGTTCGCGGATGCGGCGCACACGAGCCATACGGAGCAGTTCATCGTCAACGCGCTGCGGCGCGCGGGGCAGCTCACGGTGTCGCTGGTGGCGCAGGTGGGTGAAGACGAAGAGATCGTGGGGCACGTGGCGGTGTCGCCTGTGTCGATTTCTCCTTCAGGTGCGGCTGGCTGGTATGGATTGGGGCCGATTTCGGTGGTGCCTGGACGGCAAGGGCAAGGCGTGGGGGCTGCGCTGATGAAGGCTGCGCTGGAGCGCTTGCGGCAGGCGGGTGCTGCAGGATGCGTGGTGCTGGGGGAGCCGGCGTACTACGGGCGCTTCGGGTTTGTTGCGCGGCCGGGGCTTGTGCTGCCGGGGGTGCCTGCTGAGTACTTTCAAGCCACCTGTCTGCGGGGCGCTTGCCCAATTGGCGATGTGAACTACCACTCGGCGTTCAATGCGACGGCGTAGCGCGCCTTACGTGAAAACATGAGGCAAGCAGAAGCGCCCAAAAAATAAAATGTCTCTTATTTCTTCGATTTCGAAATTGATGCCTTGATAAATTCTTTTACATCGAAATCCCCCTTCGGCGAGCACCGCGGAAGGAGAGAGGCCTCCGCATCACTGATCGATTCAACGCGATCAAGGATATCTGTACTTTTTTGATTTCCCGAAACGCCCCACGCAAACTTGGTTTTCGAAGCATCAGCATCAGGAATATAGTTTTCCGTCTTCCCAATGAAACCCCAATTTCCTTCTGATTTTCTTTGGAAAAGACCGTAAGAATCCAAAATCACGAGAGGTGAAAATCTTTGATGAGAAATCGAAAAATCAATCACCGGCTCTTTGGAAAATACGTTAAATATTTCCGCCACATGCCCATCGTTGATTCTTGACACTATGCGACCAAACCCGAATCCACCTTCATCCATTTGAAATGAAAAAATGTCACCGGGCTCTATTTTTTCCCTGTTTCTTTTTTTGAATTCATGAGTCTTCATAATGAACCTTCGTTTCAATCCTAGCATTTACCATTCAATTTCTTGAGCGCCTGAGAGCGTGCGTTGTTAAAGTAGGTTTGCCTGCCTTGCGCTCTAATTTTGCTTTCGGTATCGAATGAATTTATCTTGTTTCCCCGCTCTTTGAATGTTTTCGCATCACTCAAATCAGAACCAACAGTTCCAGTTTTTGTTTTGTAGTGCTCAATGTGTGCTTGCTCGGTACCACGTGCTTGCCCATACGTCACACCACGTTCGACTCGCTCCATCACGGCACCCTTAGGCAATCTCCCGCTGTCTGCATGCTCCGTTCGTCGAGTGTCAAATCGTCCATCTTCTGTAATGCCAACATAGTATGGTTTATTCGCCTGCCTAGCGGCTTCAGATTCATACAGATGGTAAACGCTATATCCAGGTGCAGTCTCTGGTGTAAGTCCAAGAGGATCGAACAGGCTTATTGGATTTGAAGCGAATGACTGAAGGTTGAGGCCGCCCTCCAATCCAATGGGATCAAGGCTGATGAACCGTCCGATATCCGGGTCATAGAACCGAAACGTGTTGTAGTGCAGCCCGGTATCCCTGTCGAGATACTGCCCCTGGAAGCGCAGGTTCTGCTCAATCTCCGGCCGACTGCCCTCTCGAAGCAGCCGCCCATCGAGCGCCGTCACTTCCCATTGCTCGCTGACCGTATTGCCCCAAGTCTTGTAGCTGGCACGCCAGCAAAGGTTGCCCTCCGTATTGCTCAACTCCTCGGGCAGGCCCACCTGATCGGTGTGGAAGTAGCGAACCTCGCCGGGCCGGTAGTTGTCGTCGTTGACCGATTGGCGTGGTGCGATGGCATCGTCGGCGGTACCCAGCCCACCGGTATCCGTCGGCTTGCCCTTTTCATCCAGCCGCGCCAGAGGCACATAGCTGTCGGGCTCGTACACATAGGTCGCAATGCTCGCGCCGCGCCTCTCCTCGATGAGGCGCATGCCTTCCCAAATGAAATGGGTGCTGCCAAAAGCATCGTGCTTGGCAACCCGGCGCCCCAAGGCGTCGTAGTCGAAGCGCGTCGTCTGGGTCGTGGCATGTTCTGTACCGGGCCTTCGGGTGGTCTGGACCGCGACAAGGCGGCTTTCGTCGTCCCACTCGAAGCGTTGATCGGTGTGCTTGCCGGACCTCTTGCGAATCAGGCGTCCATGACCGTCGTAAGCGTAGCGCTTGTCTTCGAACACGCGCACAAGGTTGTCGCGCACATAGCCACGGACCGGGCCTTGGCCGCCGCCGTTGCTTGTTGCTCCGTCGAGCAGATTGCCGGCGGGGTCGTAGGCAAAGCGCTCATGGTTGGTAGCGCTCCCCCCAGCCACCGGAACCCGCCCCGGTAGCGGCGCGCGCACTGTCTCTTCAATTCGCCCCGTCGCGTCGTAACGGTGGCTCACCACGCCTTGCAGGCTGTGCCGGGTTTGCCGCAGTTCGCTCACAGGGTCATAGCTGTACTCCTTCATCAGCCCGTCGAGTACACGGGCTTGAGAAGTGCCTGCGCTGTCAATGGCCTGGCGCCAGGTCGCGTCCTGGGTCGTGAAGGACTCTGCCAACGAGCCGGGGCGGCACCACGTGGCAGCGCGCCGCCCCAGCGGATCCAGCGCAAAGCGGGTTGCCAACGACCCCTGGCTGCGCGCAATCTCGCGGTGCAGGTCATCCCTCTCGATGTCGCTGATCAACTGGTGGATCGCAGGCTCATCCCCATGCTGCCGAGACAGATTGACCTGATGCAGATGACCCGAGCCGTAGTACAGGTAGTTCAACGCCCGCTGGGCGGACTGGCCCGGCAGGGTTGGCAAGACCGTCTGGGTCCGGTTGCCCAGCGCATCGTGGTCGTGCCGCAGGCTGTGCCGCTCTCCGGTGATCTCGTCGGTGACGGTCTCGGCGATCAGGTTGCCGAGCTTGTCGTATTCGAAGCTGGTGCGATGCAGCGGACGGAGTCTTGCAGCTGACGCGGAGGCATGTCCCTCGACCTCGGCCATCACCTGAAGCTTGACGGCTTCGGTCAATTGGTCGAGTGCGTCGTAGCGGAAAAGGTAGTGGTGGCCGGCAGTCCGCTTTTCGATCAAGCGGCCCGCGACATCGCGGATGAGCTCCGTGCGCAGGGGCTGCACAGCCGAGCGCACATCCGCCGGCTTCGTCAGCTCCAGGTCGTCGTCGCCGATCCCGGGGTAGTGGGTCACGGCTGCGGGCTGGCCGTTGGCGTCGTATTCGACCTGCACGCGCGTCCCTCCCACGCGGCGTTCTTCGACCACGCGATCGGCCGCGTCATAGATGAACTCGAACCGCAGGCCGTTTTCATTGACGAGCGAGTGAAGGCGCTGCGCGCCGTCGTAATTCAACGAGATTTGCCGCCCCTCGGCATCCCGGCGGGCCAGCAGCTGGCCGCGTGGATTGAGTGCAAACCGGGTATCGCGGCTCAGTGCATCGCTTGCCCCGATCAGGCGACCGGCCGAGTCGTAGCTGTACGTTTGATGGCTGTTGTCGGGCTCCGAGATGGTCAGCAGGCGCCCCATCGCATCATGGGTCAACCGGGTTTGCTGGCCGGCAGCGTCGGTGATGACCTTGAGGTAGCCCCAGTTGTCATAGGCATAGCGAGTGGTCTTGTCCGAGCAATCGGTGAAGGCCGTCAACTGCGCTCGCGCATTCCAGTTCAGTCGCTTGAGGCCACCCTTGGCATCGGTAATGACCTCGGCCAGTCCGAAGCGGTTGTAGCCATAGCGGGTCTCCTGCCCTGCAGGATCGATGACAGCGGTGTTGTTGCCGCGCTCGTCGTACTCGAAACGGTAGATGCCCCCATCGGGCAGCGTGATCTTGAGCGGCGCGAACCAGCGATCGTCCCAGAGGGTGTGGGTGACTCGCCCCAACGCGTCGATCTTGGCTTCAGGCAATCCATGACCGTTGTATTCGAAGCAGATGACATCCTTGCCCGGATTCACCACGCGCAGCAACTGACTGGCGTCGTTCCACTCCATCGTCCAGCGCCGATTCAACGGATCAGCGAAGCTGGTCAGGTTGTAGTGCGAGTCCCACTCCCATCGGGAGCGCCTGCCGAGCTGATCGACGGCCACGGTCTGCCCGCCTTCGGCACGCACGTGATAGTCGACTTCGTAATGCTCGCCGTCGCTGCTCCAATGGCGCAGCACGCGCCGGGTCTGCTCGGGCCCGGTGCCAGCGCCCCTGGGCTCCCACGCATAGTTGCACTCGAAGCCCGAGGCAAAGGTCTGTTGCACCATCAGCCCGTCGACATAGGCAAAGGTGCGAACCGTGGCCTGGGTGCGGTCGACGACCCGGCTGAGCTGGCCGTCGGCGCCGTAGTCGTAACGAACCAGCACCCCGGCGTTTTCGTCCGATGCACCTTGATCGAGGTGCACCGCACGCAGCCGCGGAAGTTGTGCGGCAGCTTGTTCGTACGCCAACCGAAGGAGCCGCCCCACGCTGTCCGCGATGTTGGTCAAGCGCCCCTGATCGTCACGCCGGAACGCCAGCCAGTTGTCGTTGCGATCGCGCAGGCGCTTGAGCCGCAGCACCTGATCGCCGGGCTGCTCGGCCGCCCCGCCGAACTGATAGAACAAGCCGTCGGGCGTCTGTATTTCGTAGTGACCGCCCGGCGTGCAACCAATGGTCAACAGCTCCGCCGTGTTGTACAGCCCCTGCCCCGGCTGGATCGCGGGCAGGTCGATCTTGCGCCCCTGATCGTCGACGAAGATCAGCGCCTCGGCCGGCGTACCGCGCTGAAGAATATGCAGCTCCACGCTGTAAGGAATGCTCCAGCCGGCGCCGAACATCCCATCGACGCGGGTGTCGCTGCTGCTGTAGCGGCGCTTCCATTCAATCGGCAGTGGCCCTGGCAAGACGAAGTCGGTATCGTCATCGCCCAGCAAGACCTTGCCACCGGTCGCCGGATTGACCGGGTAACCGATCAGCGAGCGAAAGCCCTTGCCCAGCGCGTCTCCTGCCATCCCCGCAATCAGGCCCAGGCCCATGCAACCGATGCGGCCCGGAAAGCTTCCCTTCGCCATCGCCAGCCCGATGACGATCTCGAGCCCGGTCTCCCACCACTCCTTGTCTTCCGCAACCTCGAGATAGGCCGTCTTGTTGCCGCCGAAGAAAACGTTCGGACTGCCCTCTGTGATCTTTGCGGCGCACTGGGTCTTGTCGCCCTTGCGGGCTGCGGGAAAGGTGTTGATCCAGACTGAATCCGAGCCTTCGGCAACCGGAATCGGAGGCCCCGAATGCTTGCTGCACACCGCCTTGTCGGTGATGGCACGCGCCGCAAACAGGTTGTTGACGAACACATTCGGCGAGCCCATCACCGACAGCATTCCGGTGATGTCGGGCGAGCCGATGTCCTCGGTCAGCTCCTGTATCTTTTTTTCCTTGTAGGCACTCCACCCTGTGGCGCTGCCGATGAAGCCGGCAACCAAACCACCCACGATGATGGCGCCACAGCCCATCGTCGCAATGGAGCCACCCACGGCGAGTGTGATGACCGCCGCAACGGCCAGTCCCTCTACAAGGCTGGTGCCCACGCGCAACGCAACGCGTGCGAGGCGAGCCCAGATCGACACGTGGCCGATCTTGTCTGTGATGCGCGCTGCTTCCGGCATGAGCGACCGACCTGCTTAACCGCGCAACTCGAAGCTTGCCACGATCGCGCTCCAGGCGTGGCGCTGGGCCTCCGTGAACATCGCTGCGCTGCTCGCGGTCAGCGTCAGCATCTGCTTGTGGTTCGGCAGGGCAAATACGCCCTGCCGGTGATACAGGAACTTGCCTTGCTGCTTGTAGTGAACCTCCAGGCACACCCCTTCGATGCCCTGGCTTTTGCTTCCCAGGTGAACGGGTTCGCGCAGGGTTTCCTGGTACTTGGTGACCTGGCGGCGCAGGTCGTCCATCTGCCTGTTCAGATAACCGCTCGGCGTCTCTCCCGGCTCCAGCGGATCACGGGTGATCACCAGGTTGAACCCGACACCGCTGCCTTCGGGAATCAGCACCTGCATCGTGCGATCGTCGAATGCATGCGGGAGCTGGATCGAGCCTTCGTTGATGTGATATTTCATCTTCAGAATCAGTTGCGCGCTGTCGAGAGAGCACTAGCAGTTCAACAAAATCTTGCCGCCCTTTTGATCGAGCACCTCGCCGAAATCGAGCACACCGATCTTTCCCTTGATCTGGATGGTTCCATCGGCAAGCAGCACGATGGAAGACTGCCCGCAGATGAGCGAGATGCTCGTCTTGCCAAGCACAAAGACATCCTGGTCCGCCGCATTGATGACGACGGATTTCTTCGCGAAGACATTGGTGTTCGCGCTGGTCGACGCGACCGTGGCGTCGTTCTTCGACAGCAGATTCATCGCACCGTCGCTCGCGTGCGAAACGATGTCCCCGCCCGACACCACGTTGATCTGCCCGCCGGTGCTCACCTGCGTCAGCATGCCGGTCTTGATGAGCTGCGTCAGCTGCGCGCCGGTGGTCAGGGTCATGGCCGACTGCGAACGCACCGAAACGCTTTGCCCCGAACTGACGACGATCGGCTTGGGGCTGATCATGGTCTGCCCTTCGGGGCTGACGATCGAGACGACGGGCTTGTCGATCTTGCGGGACAGGTCCAGCATCTGCCGGGCATCGGACATCGAAGGGTCGGCGTTGCTGGAGACACCCGCTTCCGGCGATCCGCCACCGGCGAGCGCCGCAACGGACTGGGACGTGCCCCCTGCCGATTGCACGGCCTGTACCAATCCCATGAGCTGCTGGTTCTTGCCTTGGGCCAGCGCGCTGACCAATGACTTGGTCGCGGCAACGGCCTGCCCCGATTCCTGCATCAGCGCATTGCTCTGCGCCAGCGTCGCACCCATCTGCTCGTGGCCATCGGGGCTGTCGCGCGAAACCTTCTGCGCGAAATCCTGCGTGTACGTCGTCAGCAGCAACCCCTTGTCCGCCCGGATCGAGCCCCACTCGTTCGTGCGCAATTCAAAGCCATAGCTGCGCTGCACCTCGGAGCCCTGGTTCATCAGGTACCCCATGTGCAGATGGGTGTTGCCGTAGTCTGTCGACAGTTCGATGTGCTCGGTGCCTTTGCTGTCTTCGAAGCGCAGCATGTGCTTGCCACCGCCGCCCTTGCTCCAGTGCGTCTGGATGCCCGACTGGGTCTTGTGCCGGGGCAGTTCCCACGGCGGCATCTGCGCGGCGTTGTAGACACGGCCAGTAACGATCGGGTAGTCGGGGTCGCCGTTCAGAAAATCGACGATCACTTCCTGGCCGATACGCGGGATGTTCATCGCGCCGTAGTTGCTGCCGGCCCAAGTCTGCGACACGCGAATCCAGCAGGAGGAGTTCTCGTCCATCTTGCCGTAGCGGTCCCAGTGGAACTGCACCTTGATGCGGCCGTATTCGTCGGTATAGATCTCCTCGCCCGCGGGGCCGACCACCACGGCCGTCTGCGGGCCGGTGGTGCGCGGCTTGGGCGTGACGCGGGCGGTGCGGTACGGCGCGTTGTCGGGCAACACCTCGAAGGCCTGCCGGTAGCTCGTGCCGCTGGTGGATTCGCTGTAGGCCGCGCCGGCGGCGCCGTCCACGCGCAAGGCGTTTTCCTGAAAGTCGTAGGTCGCGGCCTCGATCAGGTAGCGCCCGTTCTCCTCGTCGTTCGGATGCCTGGCCAGGTCGAACAGGTAGCCGGGCGCGATGTGGCGCAGGTTGCCTTCGGCCTCGATGAGTTCGCGCCGCCCGACCTGTTGCTCGAGCCGCAGGCGCGCGTAGTTTTCGCCGTCGCCCAGTTCGGTGTAGCCGCCCGGCCAGTCGTACAGCTCGTAGCTGTCGCGGCTGTGGCCGGCAGGCTGGCGACGCAGGGTGTCGATCTCTGCATTGGGCTTCTTGAAGTCGTAGTCGTCGGCCGCAAAGTGGCCCGACGCGATGTCTTCGCTGTGGCTCCAGGTGTCGATGAAGTCCTGCTCGAGGATCTGGGCCGCGAGCACGCCCGCGTGGTAGGGCACCTTGACTGGTCCGCTCGGCAAGCTCGCGTGCGATTCGGGGCCATCGCACAGCACCAGTTGATGGCTGCCCTTGCTGTGGGCGAAGTAGTAGTAGATGCCTTCGAGCTCCATCAGCCGGCTGACGAAGCTGAAGTCGGTCTCGGAGTACTGCACGCAGTAATCCCAGGAGCGGTAGCTGCCGCTGAGCTTGGCGTCGATGGCAAAGCCGTAGGGCGCCAGCACCTCCTGCAGGATCTCGGGCACCGTCTTGAACTGGAAGATCTTGAAGTCGGATCGCCGGGTGGCGTACCAGAGCCAGGGCCGCAGCACGGCTTCGTAGACGCACATGTCGCCGTCGTCCTTGCCGACATAGGCAAAGCGCGTAACCTGCCCGCTGAAAAAGCGCGTGCCCGCGCCGCCCAGTTCGGTGGCGAGGTTCACCTCGACGGTCATGTCCTCGCCCAGCATGCGCTTGGCCGAGATGCTGGACATGTCGCTCACGAGCCGCACCCGCGACTCGAAGAGCGTCGAGATGCGCTCCTGTCCCGTCATCGACCGGAACTTGAGCCGCTCGCCCAGAGAACTGTGGGCTATGAAGCTGCGATTCATTCTTTGGAAGCTCCCTGCCCCTCAGGACACCATTGCACCCGCTGCCTCCCTTTGCGGGACGGCAACCCCGAAATAGACAGACCGCCATCAATGCCCAGCTTCTGGTGACACAGGAGTCAGGGCTGTTATTTTTCAATGCAAGGCTTTTGCCTTACAGCGGTCCAGCAATCAACACTTGCAAATCGAACGAACAGCCATATTGCAGTCTGTACGTGACAAAGCGCTTTCGTTTTTAACAAACTTTGCCCAGCGACTCGCTATTTCTCACGAAATTTTGTTGCCAGCCTTTTCAGGCATCGAGGGAATAAAGCAATAAGTTTTAAATCCCGACTTTCAATTTCTCAAACAAAATAATTACACGCAATTCAAATTGCGAAAAACGTTTCTGTAGAGGCATCACTGGTCTTGTCGGCACGCGGAGCGAGCCGGCCGGCACCGAGACCCCAGGAAAGGCGGCGGATTTTTCTACCCGCTCGTGACGGGCTTGTGACCTTGTCCGCCTTCTTGCGGTGGAACCCCGTTTGTTTCAGATGTGTAAAAAATGAAGCTATTTTGTGTTAAAATCACAAAAATCTTACATTTTTGATACACAAACGCACGAACAGATGGGCGCAACCTCCTCGCTCCTTTCTCGTGTTCTTCCCTCTGTCGTGGCGCTGTTTTTCGGAGTGCTGATGGCACCCGGTACGGCCCAGGCCGAGCTGAACAGTGTCGGCAATGCACCACACAGCGTGCATCGCCTGAAGTTCTACGTCGACCCGGCGTTGGCCGATGAAATTGGCCCCGCGGAAGCAGGCCGGCGCCTTGCGCAGTACGTGGCCGACGTCAACACGGTGTTCACGCGCGAGACCGTGCGCAGCTTCGTGTTCAACCCGGCGAGCGACCTGCAGCTCATCGCACCCGCGTCAGCCCCGCCGTGCAGCCACAGTGGGCTGGTCGATGGCGAAATCGCTGTGTGCATCTCGAAGTCGACGAAGGGCTACAGCCACGGCGGACTGGCCGCGAGCTGGACCTTTCCGCAGAAAGGCGTGACCTGGAACCTGAACTGGATCGCGATCCACGATCCGCTGCGCCTGTCGCGTGCCATCACCGCGGCCGCGCCCGAATCCACTGAAAAAGACTATCTGGGCCGCCAGCTCAAGACGCTGCTGCACGAGCTCGAACACGTGTTCGGCGCCGGCGCGGGCGAGTACTACAACGCCGCGATGGTGAAAGACACCACCGGCACCGCGCCGCAGGCCGACCTGGCCCTGATGAGCGACACCGACCGCTACTGGTGGACGCGCCAGAACTGGCGGCTCGACCCGCTGCTCGGCACGGTGTTCGAGCAGCGGCGCGATCCGGCCACCAACCGCGTCATCACGCTGAACATGATCCGCTTCACGGCGGGCACCAAGGCCAACATCAACACCGACTGGAGCGACTGGCCGAAGTTCGGCACGTCGAAGTACATGGCGGGCACCACGGCCACGCAGGTGCGCATCACCGACCGCGACACGGGCGCAGCGCTGCCCGGCGCACAGGTGTCGGTGTGGCGGCACACGGGCGCGTCATCGCAGCAGCCGATGAGCCTGCTGGTGCAGGGCACGGCGGATGCGGCGGGCCACTTCGCCTTCGATTGGGATTGCGGCTTCACCTGCTTCAACAGCGCCAAGTCGACGCTGCTGGTCAAGGCCTCGACACCGGGCCGGGCGCCGATGGCAAGCTGGTTCACGATCTTCGATGCCTTCGAGCAGAAGGCCGTGAAGGGCCAGTCGACTTTCACGATCGATGTGGCGCTGGGCGCGGTCGACACGACGCCACCGACGGTGTCGCTGTCGGCACCAGCCATGGCCACGGTGGGCCAGCCGGTGACCATCGCGCCCGCGGTGGTCGACAACGTCGGCGTGTGGGGCGTGAAGGTCGCGGGCACGGACGGCATTCCGATCTGCACCTTCGACACGCCGCCCTACACCTGCATATGGACACCGCTGGCGCCAGGCATGCAGACGATCCGTGTGATCGGTGTCGACGCTGCCGGCAATTCGGCGATGGCGACTGCGAACGTGATGGTCAATCCGCCAGCGCAGACCACGCCGCCCGTGGTGTCGGCGGCCGTGCCGGCCGCCACCGGGGTGAAGACGGCGACAACGCTGTCCGCTGCGGTGCAGGCCGACGCTGGCGTTGCCGAGTTGCAGTTCATCGTCGACGGCAAGACGCTGTGCACCGTGAAGGCCGCGCCCTACACCTGCAACTGGACACCCAGTGCAGCGGGCTACGCCAGCATCGAAGCACGGGCCACCGACTCGGCCGGCAACATCGCGAGCGTCTCGGCCAACATGCAGGTGAACGCGACGATCACGCCCTACCGGGCACTGGCGCTTCGAGGCGGCGAGAACAACGAGGCGGTAGAGAACCTGCTTCACCCGACGGCATCGCCGTCGGCAACGCCCAAGGTTCGCACTGCGGGTGCTCCGCGCGACCGCAGCGGCTCCTGACGCCGCGTGCGTGGAGGCGCGGACCGGAGTCGAACCGGTCTGGACGGATTTGCAATCCGCTGCACTGCCGCTTTGCTACCGCGCCGAAGAGATGGCGTTCCGCAGGGGAGTCGAACCCCTGGCTTCCTCCTGGACAGGGAGGCACTCTGGCCACTGAGTTAGCGGAACAAAAAGACAGAACAAAGAAAAGATGGCAGGCCCTCAAGGATTCGAACCTTGGATACCGGGATCAAAACCCGGTGCCTTGGACCACTAGGCGAAGGGCCATCAAAAAATGAAAGAAAAAGAAGATGGCGCGCACGGAAGGAGTCGAACCTTCAACCGCTGGGTTTGGAGTCCAGTGCTCTGCCAATTGAGCTACACACGCGTGAATGAAAAGAATGGTCTGAGTGGCAGGATTTGAACCTGCAGCCTCCTGCTTCCAAGGCAGGCCGTCTACCAGATTGACACTACACCCAGAGAAAATTTGATTGGTGCCCCAGGGGAGATTCGAACTCCCAGAATTCCGCTTCTAAGGCGGACACGTATGCCGGTTCCGTCACCGGGGCTGATGGATGCGAGGCGCGATTTTTTTAAAGAACGTCTGCCGGGCGGTGCCTCGGCGTCATGCAGCGCGATCACTGCGTGTTGTGTTGAACGAAGGTCGAAAAACAAAAAAGGCCCGGAACCTTTCGGTGTCCGGGCCTCTGCTTGAGAGCGCTTGGGAGGTGTGCGCCTATGCGCTTCCTCCACCCGGTAACACCTGATCCTGATCGACGCAATCCCACGGCTTGGCCTGCAGGGCTTGCATGGGGTTCGGGCACTGATCGAGCTGCTGCGACGCCAGCATGCCCAGGCCATTGCGCAGCACGACGCGCACGAGCGCCCGGCCCGGTGCGGGTCGAATGCTGTCGATGCGAATGCCTGTTGCTGCCACGATGGTTCCTGTTGTCTGGGTCGAAATGTTCTGCGGCCGAAACCGCGATGAGGTCGGACTGTAAATAGTCTTTACGCCGCCGTCAACAGGGCACTTCAAATTTTTTCGGCACTGCCCCGGCGCAACGAATCGAGCGTGAGCTGGCTTCGTATGCTGACCGTGAAGGCGCACCCGCGCCCGGTCGGGTTCTGCGTCAGCTCGATCGTGCCGCCCATGCGCTGGCAGGCCTGCCGCGCAATCGAAAGACCGAGGCCCGTGCCCTGCGCGGACGTGCCCGACACGCGGTGAAAGCGGTCGAACACCAGCGCGTGCTCTTCCTGTGGAATGCCCGGCCCGCTGTCTACCACCGACAGCGTGAGCACACCGCCCGCCAGCCCCAGCGTGACCACCACGTGCCCGCCCTCGTCGACGTACTTCACCGCGTTGTCGAGCAGGTTGCGCAACACCGACTCGTACAGCGGCACCGGCAGGCTGAACCCAACGCTGTCGGGCGATTCGAGGATCAGCTCCAGCTGCCGGCTGGCCGCATCCTTCGCGGCCTGCGCCAGGTGCCGCCGCGTGAGTTCCGCGACATCGACGCGCTGCACTTCGGGGCGCGCCGACCCGTCCATGGTCGCCAGTTCGAGCAATTGCTGGATGAGATGCGAGCCGCGCGCAATGGCGTGCTCCAGGTGCTGCGCCGCTTCCTGGCGCTCCGCCGGATCGGTGGAGCGCGACAGCACATGGGCCTGCGCGCCGATCACCGCCAGTGGCGTTCGCAGCTCGTGCGCCGCGTCGTTCACGAACGATCTCTCGCGATCGACCTTGCCTCTCAGTTGCGCCAGCAAGTCTTCGAGCGCCTTCACGAGCGGCTTCAGCTCGGCGTACTTCGGATTGAAACCCAGTGGCGACAGGTCTTCCGCACTGCGCGACTGAATGCGCTCACCGAGCGCCCTCAATGGCTTGATGCCTTGCGCCGCGGCGATCCACACCGGCCCCAGCACGAACGGAAACGCAATCAGGAAGGGCACGACCAGCGAGCTGCCGATGAAACCGAGCAGCCACGGAATGCCCGAGTGCGGCTCGCCCACCCACACCTGCCAGCGCGCATTGCGGCCCTCGTACAGCCAGTAACGCTGGTTGCCCAGCTTCACGTCGACCATCTTCTCGGGATCGCCCCGCACAGCCAGCCCGGCGATCTCGGGCGATACGTAGATCAGCTTTCCCTCGGTGTCCTTCAGCAGGAAGACCACGCGCCCCGGCAGGTTGCCCTCCCCCCGGCGCAGCTCGTTGATCATGTTCGACATGGTGTCCATGACCGCCACGGCGACCTCGTCGCGCTTGACCTTGGTCAGCGCGCTGTTGAGTTCGCGGCCCGCGCGCACCACGCCGGAATCCGTGTCCATGGTCCTGCGGAAATCCAGGTACATGTAGGCCACGAGCGCGGCCCACGCGAGCGTGAAGGCAAGCAGCAGTGACAGCGCCACGCGCCGCACCAGACTGCGCTGAAACAGCCACTTCATGTTGCAAGCATGTAGCCGACGCCGCGCACGGTCTTGATGCGCTCGGCGCCGATCTTGCGGCGCAGGTTCGACACATGCACTTCGATCGCGCCGAAGTCGACCGGCTCGCCCAGCGGGTCGAGCCGCTGCGACAGCGTGCCCTTCGGAATCACCGCCCCTGGTTCGCGTGCCAGCTCCAGCACCAGTTGGAACTCGCGCGGCGACAGGTCCAGCGCCACGCCCGCCAACCGCGCCACATGGCTGCGCGGTTCGATCTCCAGCTCGCCGAAGGTCCACACGTCGCTGGCCTGGTGCGCGTAGCGCCGGCGCACGGCATGGATGCGCGCCACCAACTCGGGCGTGGCAAAGGGCTTGACCACGTAGTCGTCGGCGCCGCCATCCAGCCCGGCCAGCCGGTCTTCGAGCGCCGAGCGTGCGGTGATGACGACGATCGGCACCGTCACGCCCTGGCGCCGCCAGCGCGACAGCAGTTGCAGGCCCGACCCGTCGGGCAGGCTGACGTCGAGCAGCACGCAGCCGCAGGCGTCGCCCTCGAAGGACCGTGGGGCGTCCGCGATGCGGCGCAGCCATTCGATGCTGAAGCCCTCGGCCTTGAGCGCTTGCGAGAGGGCCCGACCCAGGTCCAGGTCGTCTTCGATGAGCAGGAGGTGCATGGGGCCGGATTGTCCATGCACGAACCTTAAGCATTCCCAAAGGTTCGATGCCGAACAATGCGGTTCCCCCCGACCTACCGGGCAGCCACGGGGGCATCGGTCGGCCGCCCGGATTCAACGGAGTTTTTGCGTGGTCCCCGTCTTCAGAATCTCGAAGCGTCGCTCGCTTCTTGCAGCGATTCTGGTCGTCATGGCGCTCTCGGCCTGCGGCGACGGCAAAGCGCCGTCCGCGGCCGCCGATCCGCGCGGCAACGACGCGGTGTCGCAGATCATTCCCGTGGTGCAGGAGCAGGATGCGGCCGCCAGGCGCGGCCTCGACAGCGACGCACACGCCAAGCCGTTCCTGCTTCAGATGCGCTGCCGGCTCAGCCGCTGCAACCTGATCCTGCGCCTGAAACGGTCGGGCCTGCTGCGCGCCTTGCTGAAGTAGCCCGCCGCGTGTGTCCCGTGTGTCCCCCGCCCCGTTGCGGGCAAATGACGAACGGCTGCTATGAGGCCACAGAATGGCGTTCATGCAAGAACCCATGCCTCTCCAGAAGAACCCGGCGCTGCAGCGCGCCTACCTGTTGCTCATCGCGGCCCTCGTGCTGATCGGCTGCTGGATCGCACCGGTCGACGCACCCGCGCGCACGCAGGTCAACGACGGCCTGAAACGCGCGCTGACCACCTTTGCCGCGGCCCGCGCGCTCGGTGCCGTGGTCTCGGTGGCGCAAGGCACGCAGGTCGATGCCACGCCGGGCGGGGTGGGCGTAAGCTTTGCACCGGGGCAGGCGCTGAAACCGCTGAACGAGCTGATCGAGCAGTTCGCGGCCATCATGCTGGCGGCCAGCGTGTCGTTCGGCATCCAGCTGGTGCTGCTGAACATCGGCGCGCACCAGTGGATGTCGGTGCTGGTCAGTGCCGTTGTGCTCGCCTGGATCGTGGTGCGCTGGCGGCGCGACCGCTCGCCGCGCTGGCTGCAGTCGGCGTTGATCGGGCTGCTGCTCGTGCGCTTCGCGGTACCGCTGTGCGCGGTGGCCAACGAAGGCATCTACCGCGTGTTCATGGCGAACGAATACCAGGCCGCCTTGTCGGGCATCGAAAAATCGCCGACCGCCGTGGTCGACGCCACGCAGGAAGCCCCCACGGCCCAGGAAGGCTGGAAGGACCGCATCGAACGCTGGCTGCCCAAGCTCCCCAACCTGAAAGCGACCTACGACCAGATCCTGAAATCGGCCTCCGACTGGGCCGAGCGCATCGTGAAGCTGATCGCGCTGTTCGTGCTGCAGACCATCGTGCTGCCGCTGGCTTTCCTGTTCCTGGCGTGGCGGCTTGCGCGGGCGGCCATCCGGGAGCCCGCTGCCCGGAGCGCTTCGGCTTAGCGTTTTCGTTCGGAGTTTCCGGCAAGACGTAGCAAACTGGCGTCCCGACGACGCACCACCGAGGTCTCCCCATGCGCATCCGCGAACTCGCCACCGGCCTGCAGTTTCCCGAAGGGCCGATTGCCATGGACGATGGCTCGGTGCTGCTGGTCGAGATCGCACGAGGCACGCTCACGCGCGTGCGCGCCGATGGGCTGGTGCAGGTCGTCGCCGACCTGGGCGGCGGCCCGAACGGCGCCGCCGTCGGGCCCGACGGCGCGGTCTACGTCTGCAACAACGGCGGCTTCAGCTGGCACACCGAGGCCGATGGCTGCCTGCGGCCCACGGGCCAGGCCGCCGACTATTCGGGCGGGCGCATCGAGCGCGTCGACCTGAACACCGGCCGCGCGGAGCGCCTGTACGAAGCGGTCGAGGGCGGCGCGCTCTGCGGCCCCAACGACATCGTGTTCGACGCGCAAGGCGGCTTCTACTTCACTGATCTGGGCAAGGTGCGCGAGCGCGACATGGACCGTGGCGGCCTGTTCTACGGCCACGCCGACGGCAGTGCCGCCCACGTGATCGCGCGGCCCGTGATGACGCCCAACGGCATCGCGCTCTCGCCCGATGGCAACACGCTCTACTACGCCGAGACCGAGGGCGCGCGCGTCTGGGCCTTCGACATCACCGCCCCGGGCCGCGTACGCAAGGACGGCTGGCCCTCGCCCCACGGCGGGCGCATGCTGTGCGCCTCGCCGGGCGGGCACTACCAGCGCTTCGATTCGATGGCGGTCGATGCGCTGGGCAACCTCTGTGTGGCCACGCTGCTGCATGGCGGCATCAGCATCGTTGCGCCCGACGGCGGCACCGTCGAGCATGTGCCGCTGCCCGACCGCTACACCACCAACATCTGCTTCGGCGGACGCGACCGGCGCACGGCCTTCGTCACGCTGTCCGGCAGCGGAAGGCTGATCGCCATCGACGACTGGCCCACGCCCGGCCTTGCGCTGAACTTCGAGGCCTAGGGGGCTACGACACCACCTGGTAGTACAGGTTCTGCGGGTGCTTTGCCTGCGCGAAGAAGAACCAGCGCTCGGCCAGCAGGCCCGGTGCCTGCACCAGCACCGCGAGCAGCCATGGCCACACCGCGCCACTCGCCAGACCCCACACCAACAACACCGCCGGCAGCGCGAAGGCCAGCAGCAGAAAGCCGAGCTTCATGTTCTTGAGCACGGCCATCGACGCGCCATGAAAGAACTCGCGCGTGTTGAACGACCCGGCCGACATGCCCATCGATTTCTGCACCAGCTTTTCGGTGCGGATGCCCGTGGCCGACTGCAGGTTCGACTTGTGGCGGATGCCCGCATTGCGCCGCAGCGCCTGCCCTCGCGCAGCCCACGCCGCCAGCGTGGCGACCAGCGCGCACGGGCCGAAGACCTGCACGACGCGCAGCTCTCCGGCCAGCGCCGCCATCGCGCACGCCAGCACCAGCCCCGACGACAACCCGATCAGCGTGAAGTTGACGACGGTCAGCGGATGCGCCCATTCCTCGATGAAGCGCAGGCAGGCGTAGATCATTGCCGTGCAGTACCAGAGCGCGACGGCGCCGCACAGCACCAGCACGGGCAGCAGCCACGACCACGGCGCATCTGCACCGAGCCGCAGCGACAGCCACCACAACGCCACCAGCGCGATGAAACCCGGCAGCACGATCACCTCGCGCGACATCCACGAGGTGCGCCACATCAGCACCGCGCGCCATGCGCGTGTCTTGCGGCCCAGGTGCATGAACGACGCGGCCAGGCCGGCCACGAGCAGCACCTCGGCCACACCCAGCGCCATCGTCAGGAACCCGGGCGCGAGCCCGAGGCCGAGCAGCACCGCCAGCGCGAGCGTGAACACCAGCCCCTGCGCCGCACCGGCGAGCGTGGTGAAGAAAAGGATCGAGAACGCGGGATGCATGCGGCTACTCCCGCGCGTCGGTGGACGGTGTGGCCGACGTAATGTGGCGCGGCAGGTACTGGTTGGCGGGGTTCGTTTCCCACTCCGGCATCAACTGGTAGCCGCCGCGCTCGCGGATCGCCTTCGACACCTCGGAGTCCGGGTCCTTCACGTCGCCGAAGATCCGCGCGCCGGTCGGACAGGCCTTGACGCAGGCGGGCTTGCGGTCTTCCTTGGGCAACTGCTCGTCGTAGATGCGGTCGACGCACAGCGTGCACTTGGTCATGACCTGGCGCTCTTCGTCGAGTTCGCGCGCGCCGTAGGGGCAGGCCCATGCGCAGTACTTGCAGCCGATGCACTTGTCGTAGTCGACCAGCACGATGCCGTCTTCCTTGCGCTTGTAGCTCGCGCCCGTGGGGCACACGGGCACGCATGGCGGGTCTTCGCAGTGCAGGCAGCTCTTGGGGAAGTGGATGGTCTCGGTGACCGGGAAGGCACCGGCCTCGTAGGTCTGCACGCGGTTGAAGAAGGTACCGGTGGGGTTGGCCGCATAGGGCCGCTCGTCGGCCAGCGGGCCGGCGCTGCCGGAGGTGTTCCATTGCTTGCAGGACGTGACGCAGGCGTGGCAGCCGACGCAGACGTTGAGGTCGATGACGAGGGCGAGTTGCTTGGCCAGCGTCTCGCCCTGCTCGGCGCGCTTCGTCGCATTGCTCCCTCCCCCTCTGGGGGAGGGTTGGGGTGGGGGCACGACAGCCTTCAATGCGACGAGGCTTCCAGCTCCAACGCCGATGCCCCCACCCCTGCCCTCCCCCAGAGGGGGAGGGAGCGAAACCGAGGACGGGGCCGCGATCAGGTCTTTCAGCCACTGCATCATTTCCTGCCCCGCCCCGCAAAGTACGTCAACACACTCGCCGCCTTCCCCAGCACCCCGGGCGCACTCGGCATGCTCGCAACCTGCGGAAAACTCTCTTCAGGCTCGCCGGGTTCCGCCGGCCGTATCCGCACGCGCACGTCGTACCAGCCCGCCTGCCCCGTGATCGGGTCCGAGTTGCTGATGCGTCCGCTCGCCGTGCCTTCGAACGGCAGCTCTTCGCTGATCAGGTGGTTCAGCAGGAAACCCTTGCGCGCCTCGTCCGCACCCGGCGCCAACTGCCATGCCCCATCGGCCTTGCCGATCGCATTCCATGTCCACACCGTCCCTGGCTCCACGGCTTCGCTGTAGCGCAGCATGCAACGCACCTGCCCCCAGCGGCTCTCGACCCAGCACCAGCCGCCATCGGCAATGCCGGCGGCCTGCGCGGTGAGCGGGTTCACGTGCAGGTAGTTGTGGCTGTGGATCTGCCGCAGCCACGCGTTCTGCGAATCCCACGAGTGGTACATCGCCATCGGCCGCTGCGTCAGCGCGTTGAGCGGATAGGCCTCGAGATCGGTCGCGGCCTCTTCGAGCGGCGCATACCAGAAGGGCAGCGGATCGAAGTAGGTGTCGATGCGCTCGCGCAATGCATCGGGCGGCTGCCGGCCCGTGCTCTTGCCCTGCGCCGCAAGCCTGAAGCTTTGCAGCGTGTCGGAGTACAGCGCCAGTTGCACCGGGTCGTTGCGCTGGCGCCAGCCCTTGTCTTTCGCGAAGTCCAGGTATTCCCGGTTCCAGTTGCGCATGTAGTGCATGGTCTCGGGCATGTGGTACTGGAACACGCAGTTGTTCTCTGCATACGCCTCCCACTGCTTCGGGTTGGGCGCGCCGCGCAGATGCTCGGTGCCGTCCTTGCCGCGCCAGCCCATCAGAAAGCCGATGCCCGGTTGCGGCTCGAAGTTGACGACGAAGTCCGGATACCCCGTGAACTTGCGCCCGCCCTCCGGCGTGGTGAAGGCCGGAAACTTCAGCCGCGACGCCAGCTCGATCAGTACCTCCTGGAACGGCCGGCACTCGCCCGTGGGCGGCACCACCGGCACACGCACCGAATCCACCGGCCCGTCGAACTCCGAGATCGGCCGGTCGAGCATGCCCATCACATCGTGCCGCTCCAAGTACGTGGTGTCGGGCAGCACCAGGTCGGCAAAGGCCACCGTCTCGCTCTGGAAGGCATCGCACACCACGAGGAAGGGAATCATGTGCTCGCCCTTCTCGTCCTTGCGGTTGAGCATCTCGCGCACGCCCATGGTGTTCATGCTCGAGTTCCACGCCATGTTGGCCATGAAGATCAGCAGCGTGTCGATGCGGTACGGGTCGCCCTTCACCGCATTGGTGATCACGTTGTGCATGAGCCCGTGCGCCGACAGCGGGTGCTCCCACGAGAAGGCGTGGTCGATGCGGATCGGCGAGCCGTCGGGGTTGATCGCCAGTTCTTCCGGGCTGGCCGGAAAGCCCAGCGGCGCCGCATTGAGCGGCGTGTTCGGCTGGATCATTCCGGGGTCGTTGAAGGCCCGGTAGTTGGGCACGATGTGGCGCGGGTACGGCGCCTTGTGCCGGAAGCCGCCGGGCGCGTCGATGGTGCCGAGTACGCTCATCAGCACCGCCAGCGCCCGCACCGTCTGAAAGCCGTTGGAGTGCGCCGCCAGCCCGCGCATCGCGTGGAAGGCCACGGGCCGCGCCTGCGTGGTCGGGTGCTGCTTTCCCCAGGCATCGGTCCAGGGGATCGGCAGCTCGAACGCCTGCTTGAGCGCCGTCTCGCCCATCTCGCGCGCCAGCTTGCGGATGCGCGCGGCATCGATGCCGGTGATGGCCTGCGCCCACTCGGGCGTGCAGCTCGCCACGCGCTCGCGCAGCAACTCGAACGATGGCGCAACACGCGTGCCGTCGGCCAGCGTGTAGTGGCCTTCGAGGGCCGGGTCGCAGCCATCTTCGATGCCTTCGGGGTACGCGGGCTTCACGCTGCCGCTGGTCTTGTCCCACACCAGCTTGTTGTGCGGATTGCGCCCATCGCCCGGCGGCCCGCGCTCGGGGTCGAAGGCGAACAGCCCTTCGCGCTCGCAGTCGTCCAGCACCACCAGCTGCGGCGCATTGGTGAAGCGCTTGAGAAACGCGTGGTCGACCAGCTCGCTCGCGATCAGCTCGTGCAGCAGCGCCATGAACAACGCGCCATCGGTGCCGGGCTTGATCGGAATCCATTCGTCGGCAATCGCCGAGTAGCCCGTGCGCACCGGGTTGATCGAAATGAAGCGCCCGCCCGCCCGCTTGAACTTGCTGATCGCAATCTTCATCGGGTTGCTGTGGTGGTCTTCGGCGGTGCCGATCATCACGAACAGCTTGGCGCGCTCCAGGTCGGGCCCGCCGAATTCCCAGAAGCTGCCGCCGATGGTGTAGATCATTCCCGCGGCCATGTTGACCGAGCAGAAGCCGCCGTGCGCCGCGTAGTTGGGCGTGCCGAATTGCCGCGCGAAGAGGCCCGTGAGCGCCTGCATCTGGTCGCGCCCCGTGAACAGCGCGAACTTCTTCGGATCGGTCGCGCGGATCTTGCCGAGGCGCTCGGTCAGCATGTCGTAGGCCCGCTCCCAGCTGATGGGCTCGAACTCCCCTGCCCCGCGCTCGCTGCCGGCCTTGCGCAGCAACGGCTGCGTGATGCGCGCGGGCGACACCTGCTTCATGATCCCCGACGACCCCTTGGCGCAGATCACCCCCTGGTTCAGCGGATGGTTCGGGTTGCCGTCGATGTAGCGCACCTCCGGCCCCTTCTCGCCCTCGCGCAGGTGCACGCGGATGCCGCAGCGGCAGGCGCACATGTAGCAGGTGGTGGTCTTGACGTCGGTGTCGGCGGTGGGCGTGGGGGCCGACAGCGGATCGTGCACGGGCTCGCGGGACAGGAAACTGAACACTGGCGGTCCTTTGTTTTCAAGCGGGGGCTGTGCCGATGCTAGGGGCCTTCCATCAAACGAAAAAGCGCAGAATATTGCTCACGATGACCGGAAAAACAGATCAGCAATCCGCCCAGCGGCTGCGCTTGAACCTGCGCCAGCTCGAAGTGTTCGTGGCCACCGCGCGCGGTGGCAGCACGCGCGCCGCGGCCGATCGCATCGCGCGTTCGCAGTCGGCGGCAAGCAGCGCGCTCGCCGACCTGGAGACCTCCGTCGGCGCCCTGCTGTTCGACCGCATCGGCCGCCGGCTGGTGCTCAACGAGAACGGCCGCGCACTGCTGCCCAAGGCACAGGCGCTGCTCGACCAGGCCAGCGACCTGCAGGCGCTCTTCAGCGGCGAGCACGCGGCGCCGCTGCGGGTGGCCGCCAGCTTCACCATCGGCGAATACCTGCTGCCCGAGCGCGTGTCGCAATGGACCGCGCTGCATCCGCAGAGCCAGGTGCACCTGCATATCGCGAACACGCGCGACGTGATCGAGGCGGTCGCCGGCTTCGATGTGGATGTGGGCTTCATCGAGGGGCCGCAGACGCACCCCGACCTTGTGGTGCGCGCGTGGCGCGAAGACGAGCTGGTCATCGTCGCCGCGCCGGGTCATGCCCTCGCGAACCGCATCGCCACGCACCGCCAGCTCTCGCAGGCCACCTGGGTTCTGAGGGAACTGGGCTCGGGCACGCGGCAGGTCACCGATGCATGGTTGATCCAGAACCTGGAGCAGGTGCACGTGGGCTTCGAGCTCGGCAGCACCGAGGCCATCAAGCGCGTGGTGGCTTCGGGCACGGGGCTGGCCTGCCTCTCGCGCTACACGGTGGCGCAGGCGCTGGAAGACGGTCACCTTGTCGAGCTGCGCACGCGGCTGCCAGCGGGCATGCGACGGCTCGCGACCGTGATGCACCGCGACAAATTGCTGGGCCGCGCGACTGCCGACTTCCTTCGGCACTGCGGCGCGACCGTGCCACGCGCCCCGGCGGTGCGCTGACTCGCACCAGCGCGGTCAGGCTGGCCGCGACAACAGGTGCACGTACTCGTACTGCGCCGTGTTGATGGTCGACACGCGGTATTCCACCGGCTTGTCGCCGAAGGTGAGCGCGGTGCGCTTCACCTCCATCACCGGGGCTCCCTGCGCCACGCCGAGGATGCGCACCACGCTGCGGTCGGCCGTCATCGCGCGGGCCCGCTCGCGCGCCAGCGTCACGGTGATGCCGAACTCGGTCTGGTAGAGGTGGTAGATGGTGCTCGGCCGTTCGCGAAAGCGCTTCTCGGTCAGGCCCTTGAACAGCAGCGCCGGCAGCGTGAGCCGGTCGTGGATCACCGCCCTGCCCTGCAGCAGCAGGCGGTTGTCGATCTGAATGGCAGGCTCGCCGGTGCGCAGGCCCAGCGCCTGCGCCGGCTCTTCCTCCATGCGCACGCGCTCGAAGGCGACGAACTCCACCTGCGGTGCCTGCCGGAGCCCGTCGCTGCGCTCGACATGGAAGAACTGGAACATGAAGCGGTCCGCGTTGTGCACCGCAACGAAGGTGCCGCGCCCCTGGCGCCGCACGAGGATGTGCTCGGCCACGAGATCGTCGGTTGCATGGCGCAGCGTGCCGATCGACACGCCCAGCGCCGCCGCCAATTCGCTCTCGCTCGGCAGCGTGCTGCCGGCCGCGCAGCGCCCCGATTCGATCGCGCGCAGCAATGAGCGCTTGACCAGCCGATAGAGCGGCGCACCCGCCGCATCGGCGGGGATCGGTTCGAACACGGACAGTTCGGTTGAGCGAGGCATGGCGCGATTGTTCGGCCACATCGCAATTCATTCAAGTCATCCATATGACCTGTTTGACACCCGGAGACACGCACTCGGACACTGGCCCGGCTGCAAATTCTCAGCGAGTCACAACAGGAGACAACGATGATTCATTTCGTTCTGCACGACGCGAAGGACACGGTCGCGGTCGTGGTGGTGGAAGGCGTCAAGGCCGGCATGTCGCTCACCGGCTGGATCATGGACGAGGACCGGATGACCAGCGTCGACGCACGCCAGGACATCCCGATCGGCCACAAGGTCGCGCTCAAAGACATGGCCACGGGCGACACGGTGTGGAAGTACGGCATCGACATGGGCAAGGTGGTCGCGCCGATCAAGGCCGGCGAACACGCGCACGTCCAGAACATCAAGACCAAGCGCTGGTAAGCCCCCGCGCGCTCCGCCAACTTTCCCCACCCACGAATCCGAAAGCACCGCATGTCCATCATTTCCAAAGACACCACCTTCCTCGGCTACCGCCGCGAAAACGGCCGCGTCGGCGTGCGCAACCACGTCATCGTCCTGCCGCTGGACGACCTCTCCAACGCCGCCGCCGAAGCCGTGGCCCACAACATCAAGGGCGCACTCGCCATTCCGCATCCCTATGGGCGCCTCCAATTCGGTGCCGACCTGGAGCTGCACTTCCGCACGCTGATCGGCGCGGGCTGCAACCCGAACGTGGCGGCCGTCGTCGTCATCGGCATCGAGGACAGCTGGACGCAGAAGGTGGTCGATGGCATCGCCGCCACGGGCAAGCCGGTGGCCGGCTTCGGCATCGAAGGCCACGGCGACCACGACACCATCCTGCGCGCGAGCAAGGTGGCACGCGAGTTCGTGCAGAACGCGAGCGAAAAACGCCGCGAGCCCTGCGGCATCCACGAACTGTGGGTTTCCACCAAGTGCGGCGAGAGCGACACCACCTCGGGCTGCGGCTCCAACCCCACCGTCGGCAACGCCTTCGACAAGCTCTACGAGACGGGCAACACGCTGGTGTTCGGCGAGACCTCCGAGATCACCGGCGGCGAGCGCATCGTGGCCGACCGCTGCCGCACGCCCGACGTGAAGGAGCGCTTCATGTTCATGTTCAACCGCTACCAGGACATGATCAACCGCCACAAGACCAGCGACCTGTCGGACTCGCAGCCCACCAAGGGCAACATTGCGGGCGGCCTCACGACCATCGAGGAAAAGGCGCTCGGCAACATCCAGAAGATCGGCAAGAAGTGCCTGGTCGACGGCGTGCTCGACAAGGCCGAGGTGCCCACCGGCCCGGGCCTGTGGTTCATGGATTCGTCCAGCGCCGCGGCCGAGATGGTGACGCTGTGCGCCGCCTCGGGCTACGCGGTGCATTTCTTCCCCACGGGCCAGGGCAACGTGATCGGCAACCCGATCCTGCCGGTCATCAAGATCTGCGCCAACCCGCGCACCGTGCGGCTGATGAGCGAGCACGTCGACGTCGACACCTCGGGCCTCTTGCAGCGCGAGATGACGCTCGACCAGGCCGGCGACCAGTTGCTCGAATGCATGCTGCGCACCGCCAACGGCCGGCTCACCGCGGCCGAGGCGCTGGGGCACCGCGAGTTCGTGATGACGCGCCTGTACGAGTCGGCCTGACCGCGCCATGAAGCGCATCGTCATTGCGGAGTTCATGGACGCCGCCGCGGTCGCGCAACTGCGCGCGCGGCACGACGTTCTCTACGACGTGGCCCTGGTGGACGACGGCGCCCGCCTGTACCGCGAAGCGAAGTGGGCCCACGCGCTCATCGTGCGCAACCGCACGCAGGTGCGCGGCGAGCTGCTCGATGCGCTGGCCCAGTGCACGGTGGTGGGCCGCCTGGGCGTGGGGCTGGACAACATCGACGTGGCGGGCTGCGAAGCGCGCGGCATCCGCGTGATTCCGGCCACTGGCGCGAATGCGCTGAGCGTGGCGGAGTACGTGGTCGCGAGCGCGATGCTGCTGCTGCGCGGCGCCTACGCCTCGACGGCCGAGGTGGCCTCGGGCCGATGGCCGCGCAATGCGCTCTCCAGCGGGCGGGAGTTCTCGGGCAAGACGCTCGGGCTGGTCGGCTTCGGTGCCATCGGGCAACTGACGGCGCGGCTCGCGAAGGCGCTCGGCATGCGCACCGTCGCCTTCGACGCAATGATGGATGCGAACCATCCGGTCTTCGCGGAGAACGGCACGCAGCCACTCAGCCTCGACGCGCTGGTGGCGCAGGCCGACGTAGTGAGCCTGCACGTGCCGCTGGTCGATGGCACGCGCAACCTGTTCGATGCCGCGCGCATCGCGGCGATGAAAGGCGGCGCTGTGCTGGTCAACACCTCGCGCGGCGGCATCGTCGACGAAGCCGCCGTGGCGCTCGCGCTGCGCGAAGGCCGGCTCGGCGGTGCGGCGCTCGATGTGTTCGATGCCGAGCCCCTTGCGGCCAGCCCGCATTTCGAAGGCTGTCCCAATCTGCTGTTGACGCCGCACATCGCCGGCGTGACAGCCGAGTCCAACGAGCGCGTGAGCAGCCTGATCGCGCAGAAGGTGCTGGAGGCGCTCGAATCATGACGATGCTGAGTCTTCAGGAAGCGCGACAAGTCGTGGCCTCGACGCTGCGCGCAGCCGGCGCCAACGAGACCATGGCCGCAGCCACCGCACGCGCGCTGGTGCTTGCCGAGGCGCAAGGACTGGGCTCACACGGCCTGGGCCGCGTCACCCAGTACGCGACGCACCTTCGCAACGGCCGCGTCAACGGCGATGCGATGCCCACGCTGCGGCGAGAGAAAGGAGCGGCCACACTGATCGACGCGCACGAGGGCCTCGCCTTCGCCGCGTGCGAAATGGCGGTGGCCGAAGCCATCGCCCGCGCGCGCGACTTCGGCATCGCCATCGCGGGCGTGACCGACAGCCATCACTGCGGCGTGGTCGTCGATCACCTGCGCGCGGTGGCCGATGCGGGCATGGTCGGCCTCGGCTTCGCGAACTCGCCGGCCGCCATGCCGGCGGCGGGCGGGCGTCATCCGATCTTCGGCACCAACCCGGTGGCGGCGGTGTTCCCGCGCCGCGGAGCGCTGCCCTTGATGATCGACCTGAGCCTTTCCGAAGTGGCGCGCGGCAAGGTCATGGTCGCGGCCAAGCAGGGCAAGCCGATTCCGACCGGTTGGGCCGTGGACCGCGACGGCCAGCCGACCACCGACGCCCAGGCCGCGCTCGAAGGCTCGATGCTCCCTATCGGCGCCGCGAGCAGCCCCAAGGGCGCGATGCTGGCACTGGTGGTCGAGCTGCTGGTCACGGCGCTCATCGGTGCGCAGTTCGGCTTCGAGGCATCGAGCTTCTTCGAAGACGCGGGCAACCGGCCGCGCATCGGCCAGGCCTTCATCGTCATCGACCCCGGCGCGCTCGCGGGGTCGGCCAGCTACCTCGACCGCGTCGAGGTGCTGGTGGCCGAGATGCTGCGCGACGACGGCGTGCGCCTTCCCGGCGCACGGCGCGAAGACCTGCGAAGGCGCGCGGAGGCCGAAGGCATCGAAGTGCCCGACGCGCTGCTCGCGCAGTGGCGACGGTAAACACCGGCAGGCGCCGCAGAGCGTCATTTCCCCCGAACACAACAACAGGAGACAACACGATGAAACGACGTGAATGGATGCAAGGGGCCGCCGCCCTGGCGGCGACGGGATCGCTCGGCGCGCTCGCACCGGGATTGGCACGAGCGCAGGGCGCGGACTATCCGAAACCCGACGCCACGCTGCGCTACGTGGTGCCCTTCCCGGCGGGCGGCCTCACCGACGTGATGGCACGCCAGATCGGCCAGCAGCTCGGCGAGCGCTGGAAGGTCAGCGTGCTGGTGGACAACCGCCCGGGCGGCAACGGCCAGATCGGCGCCGACCTCGTGGCGAAGGCGCCGCCCGACGGCAACACGCTGCTCGCGATCACGCTCACGCATGCGGCCAACGTGACGCTGTTTCCGAAGTCGCCCTTCAACTTCCAGAAAGACCTGCGCCCGGTTGCACTGATCGCGGGCAGCCCGATGCTGATCGTGGTGCCGGCGGCCAGTCCGATCCAGGACCTGAAGGGGCTGATCGCGGCGGCGAAGGAGCGCAAGCTCAACGCCGGCTCGAGCGGCAGCGGCACGCCGCCGCATCTGACACTCGCGCTCTTCAACGACCTGAACAAGTCCGCGATCCAGCACGTGCCCTACAAGGGCGGCGCACCCTGCATGACCGACCTGATCGGCGGGCAGCTCGACGTGGTGTTCTCGAACATCCCCGAGTCGATTCCGCATGTGAAGGGCGGCAAGCTGCGCGCACTGGCGATCGCAAGCAAGACGCGCTACCCCTTGCTGCCCGACGTGCCGACGACCGCCGAAGCCGGCATGCCGGCGCTGCAGGTCGAGAACTGGACCGGCATCATGGCGCCGGCCGGCATGCCCGATGCCGCGGTGCAGAAGTTGGGCGCGGAAGTGGTGAAGATCCTGGCGCTGCCGGGCCTGGAAGAGCGCATGCGGCAGCAGGGTTTCGTGATCGATGCGCGTGGGCCGGATCGCTTTGCGCCCTTCCTGGCGGACGAGATCGCGCGCTGGGCGCACGTCATCAAGGCGGCGGATATCCAGCCGAGCTAGTCAACCGAGCAGCACCTGCGCGGTGTGGTGCGCAATGACTGCCTCTTCGTCGGTGCGCAACACCCAGGCGCTGACAGGGCTCTCGGGCGTGGTGAGCCGTTGTGCGCCGCTGCGATTGGCAGCCGCATCGACATTCACGCCCAGCCACTCGCAGTCCTCAAGGATGCGTTCGCGCAGCCCGGCCGCGTTCTCGCCGATGCCACCGGTGAACACGATGGCGTCGACACCGCGCAGCGCCGACGCGAGGCTGCCCATGTGCTGCACCACCTGTTCGACGAAGTGCCCGATGGCTTCGGCCGCTGCGGGTTCGGCGGACGCTTCGAGCGCACGCATGTCGCTCGACACGCCCGACATGCCGAGCAGGCCCGATTCGCGAAACAGCAGCGTCTCGACCTGGTCGGCCGACATGCCGCGCGAGCGCATCAGGTACAGCACCACGGCCGCATCGATGTGGCCGCAGCGCGTGCCCATGGTGAGGCCGTCGAGCGGAGAGAAAGTCATCGTGGTGGCCACCGAGTGGCCTTGCGCAATGCCGCACATCGAGGCGCCGTTGCCCAGGTGCGCGACGATCACGCGCCGCTGCGCCAGTTCGGGCGCCACATGCGCGAGCTGCGCCACGATGGATTCGTACGAAAGCCCATGGAACCCGTAGCGCCGAACGCCTGCGTCATGCAGGGCGCGCGGCAAGGCGAATCGGCGGTTGACCTCGGGCTGCACCGCGTGGAAGGCGGTGTCGAAGCACGCCACCTGCGGCACGCCCTCGAAGGCCGCCGTTGCCGCGCGCACGCCGGCCAGGTTGTGCGGCTGGTGCAACGGTGCCAGCGGCTCGAGCCTGGCCAGTGCTTCGAGCACCTGCGCGTCGATGCGCACCGGCGCCACGAAATCCGTGCCGCCGTGCACGATGCGGTGCCCGACACCGGCGATGCGCCGGCCGTCGCCCTGCCGTGCATGCCAGTCGAGCAGCGCCGCGAGCGCACCTTGATGCGAGGCCCGCGCGCCGTCGAGCGCGGCGTCGTGCAGGGTGTTGCCCTGCGCATCGCGCACGCGCAGCCGCGCCTTCAGTCCGGCGCCCAGGCCGTCGGCCTGACCCGACCACAGTGCCGCTGGCAGAACACGGCCGTCGCTGCGTGCCTCATCCGCCGCATCGAACAGCGCGACCTTGATCGACGACGACCCGGCATTGAGAGTCAGCAGCGCATCGGCCATGGCTTGTTCAGACGTAGTCCTTGTACTTGTCCAAAAAGCGCACCGGCTTCGACAGCGCATCGCGGCGGAACGGGTCGCCCAGTTCGCGGGTGCACATGATCTCGATGACGCAGGTCTTGCCTTCGTTCATCTGCATGTCGATGGCCTTCTTCAGCGCAGGGCCCACGTCTTCGAGCTTGTCGACCACGATGCCTTCGGCACCCATGGCCTTGGCGATGCCCGCGAAGCTTTCGCTTTCGAGTTCGCCCGCGACGAAGCGGCGGTTGTAGAAGTCGACCTGGTTCTTCTTCTCCGCGCCCCACTGGCGGTTGTGGAAGACCACCGCTGTCACCGGAATGTCGTGGCGCACGGCCGTCATGATCTCGACCATGCTCATGCCCCAGGCGCCGTCACCGGCGTAGGCCACAGCCGGGCGGTCGGGCGCCGCGCACTTGGCGCCGATCATGGTGGGCAGCGAGTAGCCGCAGTTGCCGAAGCTCATCGGCGCAAAGAAGCTGCGCGGTTCTTCGAAGCGCAGGTAGCTGTTGGCAATGGCGTTGATGTTGCCGATGTCGGTGGAGACCATCACGCGCGGCGGCATGGCTTTTTCAAGCTCGCGCAGCACCTGGCGCGGATGCAGGTAGCTGCCGCCCGTGGGTGTCTTCTCGCCCTTGGCCTCTTCGATGGCGTCGAGGCTGAACTGGTCGCGCTCGTGGGTCCACTCGTCGAGTTCTTTCTCCCACGCGGCCTTCTCGGCCTTGATCTTCTCGGCGCGCTCGGCCTTGGTGGCATCGCAGGCCAGCGTCTTGCCTTGCAAGCGCTTGAGCAGTTCCTTGGCGGTGGCCTTGGCGTCGCCGTGAATGCCGACGGTGATCTTCTTCACCAGCCCGAGGTTGGTGTGGTCGGCCTCGACCTGGATGATCTTCGCGTCCTTCGGCCAGTAGTCCATGCCGTGCTGCGGCAGCGTGCCGAACGGGCCCATGCGCGAGCCGAGCGCGAGCACCACGTCGGCCTGCGCGATCAGCTTCATCGCGGCCTTGGAGCCCTGGTAGCCGAGCGGGCCGGCCCACAGCGGATGGCTTGCGGGGAACGAGTCGTTGCGCAGGTAGCCGTTGGCCACCGGTGCGCCGAGGCGTTCGGCCAGCGCCTGGCACTCGGCCACCGCATCGCCCATGACCACGCCGCCGCCCGAGAGGATCACCGGGAACTTGGCCGAGGCCAGCAGTTCGACCGCGGCGTTCAGGCTGTTCTCGCCACCCGCGCCGCGCTCCACGCGCATCGGCTTCGGGATCTCGGTGGTGATCTCGCCGTAGAAGTAGTCGCGCGGGATGTTCAGTTGCGTCGGGCCCATCTCGGAGATGGCGCGATCGAAGCAACGCGCCGTGTACTCGGCCATGCGCTTGGGGTTGTTCACATGGCCCTGGTACTTGGTGAACTCCTGGAACATCGGCAGCTGGTTGGCCTCCTGGAAACCACCGAGGCCCATGCCCATGGTGCCGGTCTCGGGCGTGATCATCACGACTGGGCTGTGCGCCCAGTAGGCCGCGGCAATGGCGGTCACGCAGTTGCTGATGCCGGGGCCGTTCTGCCCGATCACGAGGCCGTGGCGGCCCGACACGCGCGCATAGCCGTCGGCCATGTGGGCACCGCCCTGCTCGTGCACCACCGGAATCAGGCGGATGCCGGCGGGCGCGAAGATGTCCATCGCGTCCATGAAGGCCGAACCCATGATGCCGAAGATGTCGGTCACGCCGTTGGCGACCATGGTCTCGACGAAGGCCTCGGAAGGCGTCATCTTCTGCACACCGGTGACGGCTTCACGGGTGGGGGCGGCTGGTTGCTTCTGGCTCATGGAAGGCGTCTCCTGAAGAGGTGGGGGCTGCGGTGTGCAATCGAAAAGTCGGAACCTCTTGTTCCGAAATTCATTCCGGCGGAATATAGGACGGCATCGCGCTGGCGTCAAACAATTTACAAAAATCGGTACGCCTTGTCTTGTTTTTTTGTAAAACAACTATGATCCGCCGCATGAAGATCGTCAAAGGCCCCTCCCTCGGCGCCGCTCCGGCAGCCGCTGAACCGGCGGGCGACACGCCCACCATGCGCCTGTTCGGCCTGCTCGAAGTCATGGCCGCCAAAGACCAGCGCTATTCGCTGCAAGGGCTGGTCGAAGAAACGGGCATGCCCAAGCCGACGCTGCACCGCATGCTGCAGCAGCTCGAAGGCGCGGGCCTGCTGCAGCGCGAAGGCGACGGGCGCCACTACGGCATCGGCACGCGGCTGCGGCGGCTGGCCGAGAACCTGCTGCTCAACGACAGCCTGCACGGTGCGCGCCACACGGTGTTGCGCCAACTGGTGGAAGAGATCGGCGAGAGCTGCAACCTCACTGCGCTGTCGGGCAGCGAGGTCGTGTACCTCGACCGCGTCGAGACCGCCGCGCCGCTGCGCTTTTACCTGCACTCGGGCTCGCGCGTGCCGGTGCACTGCTCGGCCAGCGGCAAGATTTTTCTCTCGCAGATGAGCACCGCGCAGCGCCGCCGCCTGCTGTCGAACGCGCCGCTGGAGCCGTACACGCCCAAGACGCTGACCGACCCCGAGGAGTTGGAGAAAGAAGTGCAGCGCGTGCGCAAGAACGGCTTTGCCATCGACAACGAAGAGTTCCTGCCGGGCCTGCTGTGCATCGCCGCGCTGGTGCCTTCAGGCGACGAAAGCCCATCGAACCTTTGCATTGCAGTGCAGGCGCCGATCATGCGGCTCGATGCGGCGAAGGCGAAGGCGCTGCTGCCCGCACTGCAGCGCGCCGCGCTGGCACTGAGCCGCATCGACACCGACGCCGGCGCCGACCGCGCGCAGGCCTGACAGCACTTTTTTTGCGAAAGCCCACCGTGACCGACACCGCAGACCTTCGGCCCGACCGCATGCTGAGCGTGCGCGAGGTGTTCGGCATTGACACCGACCTGCAGGTGCCCGCCTTCAGCGAGCGCGATGACCATGTGCCCGAGGTCGATGCGGTCTACCGCTTCAACCCCGACGTGACGCTTGCCATCCTCGCGGGCTTCATGCGCGACCGCCGCGTGATGGTGCAGGGGCTGCACGGCACCGGCAAGTCGACGCACATCGAGCAGGTGGCCGCGCGGCTGAACTGGCCTTGCGTGCGCCTGAACCTCGACGGCCACATCAGCCGGCTCGACCTCGTCGGCAAAGATGCAGTGGTGCTGCGCGAAGGCAAGCAGGTCACCGAGTTCCAGGAGGGCATCGTGCCCTGGTCGCTGCAGCGGCCCGTGGCGCTGATCTTCGACGAGTACGACGCAGGCCGGCCCGACGTGATGTTCGTCATCCAGCGCATCCTGGAGCGCGACGGCAAGTTCACGCTGATGGACCAGAACAAGGTGCTGCGCCCGCATCCGTTCTTTCGCCTGTTCGCCACGGCCAACACCGTGGGCCTGGGCAACCTCAATGGCCTGTACCACGGCGCGCAGCGCTTGAACCATGCGCAGATCGACCGCTGGAACATCGTGGCCTCGCTCAACTACCTGCCGGCCGATGAAGAGATCGCGATCGTGCAGGCGCGCGTGCCGTCGCTGGCCGACGAGGCCGGGCGCAAGCTCGTCGCGAAGATGGTGGCCGTGGCCGACCTCACGCGCAAAGGCTTCGCGGCGGGCGACCTGTCGACGCTGATGTCGCCGCGCACCGTCATCACCTGGGCCGAGAACGTCGAGATCTTCAAGGACCCGGCACTGGCGTTTCGCCTCTCCTTCGTCAACAAGTGCGACGACGCCGAACGGCCGCTGGTCGCCGAATACTTCCAGCGCTGCTTCGACCAAGAACTGAAGGAGTCGCACCAGCTCTCGCCGGGCTCGCAGCCATGACCGACACGCCCGCGAGCGCGATGCAGCGCCGCGTGCGGCAGGAAGAGCTGGTGGCCGAGCTGTGCGCGGGTGTGGTGCGCGCCTTCAGCGGCGAACGCGACCTGCACTTTCGCGGACGGCGCCTGCATCGCGGCCGCGTGGCATTACCGTGGTTCGCGCCGCACCTGCATCCCTCGCCCGAGACCGACGACTTCGCTTCGTTCCGCGGCGTGGCCGATGGGCTCGCACTGCGGCTCACCGACTCCGATGCCGCGCTGCACGAACGCCTGCGCCCCGAAGAACCGGTCGAGCGCATGGTGTTCGAGATGCTCGAGCAGTTTCGTGTCGAAGCGCTCGTGCCCGAAACCATGGCCGGCATGCGCCACAACCTGCGGCACCGCCACGAACAGTGGTCGCTCGCCTTCCACCATTCGGGCCTGACCGACACCGCGCGCGGCCTGCTGCTGTACGCCGTCGCACAGATCTGCCGCGCCCGCGTGAGTGGCCAGCAGGTGGTCGAAGAAACCGAAGACATGCTCGAAGCCACGCGCTTCGCGCTCGCACCGCTGATCGGCCATGCGCTCGCGGGCTTGCGCAAAGACCGAACCGACCAGGCCGCCTACGCCGTGCACGCGCGGGCCGTCGCACGCACCGTCGCCACCATGCTGCACGAGGCCGGCGACGAAGGCAGCGACGCCGCACGCGATCCGCATGTGGACGACAAGCGCAGCGTGTTCAGCCTTGTCGCCGAGATGGACCAGGAGATCATCGAGCGCTTCACCACCGCGGAGTCGGGCCGCAGCGCGGTGCTCGACAACGCGGGCGGTACGTACCGCGTCTTCACCACCGCCTACGACCGCGAGCACGATGCCGCCACGCTCGCACGCAAGGAAGTGCTGGCGGGGCATCGCGAAAAGCTGGACCGCCGCATTGCCGCGCAGGGCGTGAACATCGCCCGCTTGGCGCGCGAACTGCGCGTACTGCTGGCCAACCCCACGCGCGACGGCTGGGACAGCGGGCAGGAAGAGGGCCTGATCGATGGCCGTCGGCTTGCGCAGCTCGTGGCCTCGCCCACGGAGCGCCGGCTGTTCCGCACCGAGCGCACGGAGCCTGTGGCCGACAGCGTGGTCACTTTTCTGATCGACTGCTCAGGCTCGATGAAGGAGCACGCCGAATCGGTCGCGATGATGGTCGACGTGTTCGCACGCGCGCTCGAACAGGCCGGCGTCGCCAGCGAGGTGCTGGGCTTCACCACCGGCGCATGGAACGGCGGCCGCGCGCAGCGCGAATGGGTGCGCGCAGGCCGGCCAGCGCACCCCGGCCGACTGAACGAGCGCTGCCACCTCGTCTTCAAGGCAGCGGCGACACCGTGGCGACGCGCACGGCCCGCGATGGCAGCTTTGCTCAAGGCCGACCTGTTCCGCGAAGGCATCGACGGTGAGGCGGTCGACTGGGCCTGCGTGCGCCTTCGCCAACGCACCGAAGAACGCAAGCTGCTGCTGGTGATTTCCGATGGCTCGCCGATGGACAGCGCTACTCACCTGGCCAACGATGCGCACTACCTCGACCATCATCTGCGCGATGTGGTCGCACGGCAGGAGCAGCGCGGTGACATCGCCATTGCCGGGATCGGCGTGGGTCTCGACCTGAGTCCGTACTACAGCCGCAGCCATGTGCTGGACCTCGCGACCTCTACGGGCAACACGATCTTTCGCGAGGTGATCGAGCTCATGGCGGGGCGGCATCGGCGCTGAGGTTCTTCGGGGCGTGTGCACAGTGGGCGCTGCCGTTGCGCCGGCCGATCAACGACCACTCTGAACAACGCTCACGCTGGCGAGGTACCTTGCGCAGCGAAATAAAGGAGGAGGCCGCAGGCCGGGGGACATTCGCGGAGCAAGGTACCCCGTCGGCGTGAGCGACGCCCTGAACGGTCCCCATTGCACAGTGGGTAGAAATGCAAAGTTTCATTCCCTCAGTTGACAAAGAGCCCCCAGGGTTCTTACATTGCGTTTCACATCCGAGAACACCGTTCCGATATTTGGAACACCCAAAAAGGGTTCGAATGGATTCCACGTTAGCCAAGGGCCTGGCAGCCATCGAATGGATGGCGCGCCAGCAGCGTGATTGCCGCGTCACCGACCTGGCCCAGGCCTTCGGCATGGCGCGCAGCAATGCGCATCGCACGCTGCAAACGCTGGTCGAGTGTGGGTGGGCCGTGCAAGACCCCGACACCAGCGCCTACCGCCCCAGCCTGCGGCTGTTCGAATTGGGCGCACTGGTCGGCGAAGCGGCCGACGTCGGCGCACTGCTGCGCCCACACCTGGCACTGCTCGCGCAGGCCACCGGCGAGACCATTCATCTCGCAGTGCTCGACCGCGACGAAATCGTCTACCTCGACAAGTTCGACAGCCCCCTGCCCGTGGCCGCCTACTCGCGCGTCGGCGGCCGTGCGGCGGCGTACTGCGTGGCATCGGGCAAGGCCCTGCTGGCTGCGGCATCGCTCGACGTGCCCGCACTCCAGCAGCGCCTGGGCACGCTGGTCGCACACACGAAGAACAGCATCACCGACTTCGATGCCCTCTTCTCTGAACTGGAACGCACACGCACACGCGGCTACGCCGAGAACCGCGAGGAATGGCGCCTTGGTGTCTGCGGCCTCGGCGTGCCGGTGTTCAACGCGCGCGGCGAGGCCGTCGCGGCCGTGGGCATGAGCGTGCCGTCGATCCGCTTCGCGCGGACGCAGGCACGCGAACTGGCCGACCACATCAGGGCCTGCGCACGCGACGCCAGCGTCGCGCTGGGCTACCGCGCCAGCCCCGAGCCCGCGACAGGGCAGCTCCCGACATCCGTCACGAAGAGAAGGAGACTCGAATGAACCTGTTCCTCGCCCCCTGGCTGCGCGCAGGCCTGCTGGCCGTCGCCGCCCTGGCCGCCCCCCTTGCCACACAGGCGCAACCGCCTGCCGGCGACTACCCGAACAAGCCGATTCGCCTGGTCGTGCCCTACCCGCCCGGCGGCGGCACCGACGTGATCGCGCGCATCGTGCAGGAGCGCTTCTCCAGCCTGCTGGGCCAGCAGGTGCTGATCGACAACCGCGGCGGCGCGGCCGGTTCCATCGGCACCGAGGTCGTGGCCAAGTCGCCGCCCGATGGCTACACGGTGCTGTTCACGCTGTCATCGCACACCATCAACCCGGCGATCTACAACAAGCTGAACTTCGACACCGCGAAAGACTTCGCGCCCGTCGGCATGGTCGCTTCGCTGCCGCAGATCCTGGTGGCCAACACGCAGTTCGCGCCGAACACGGTGGCCGAGCTGGTCGCGCTGGCCAAGGCCAAGCCCGACAGCATCTCCTTCGCGTCGGTGGGCAATGGCTCGCCGGGGCACCTGGCGGGCGAGCTGCTCAAGCTGCGCACCGGCACGCAGATGACGCACATCCCCTATCGCGGCGGCGGCCCAGCGGTGACCGACGTGATGGGCGGGCAGGTGCCGCTGCTGTGGGTGTCGATTCCGGCGGCCGCGCAGTTCGTGAAGGCCGGCAAGCTCAAGGCACTTGCGGTGTCGACCACCAAGCGCAGCGCGGCCTTCCCCGACGTGCCGACGATGCAGGAAGCCGGCATCGCCGACTTCGACGTGGACTCCTGGTACGCGGTGTTCGTGCCGGCGAAAACCCCGCAACCCGTCATCGACAAGCTCAACCGCGTCATCAACGTCGTGGTGAAGGAACCCGAGATCCGCGACAAGCTGCTGGCGCAAGGCAGCGAAGGCGTGGGTGGTACGCCCGAGCAGCTCGGCAAGGTCGTCGGCACGGAACTCGTGCGCTGGCAGAAGCTCGCCAAAGAGGCCAACATCAAGGTCGATTGATCGACACAGACAGATCCCATGGAACATCCCGCATCCCCCTCTTCTTCCCCCATCGCCGAACTCGTGGCGCGCGCCCGCGCCGCGCAGCGCGTTTATGAAACCTGGTCGCAGGCGCAGGTCGACACCGCCGTGGTGGCTGCCGGCTGGGCCATCATCGAGCCGGCGCGCAACCGCGAGCTGGCCGAACTGGCGGTTGCAGACACCGGCGTTGGCAACGTCGAAGACAAGGTGCGCAAGAACCACCGCAAGACCTTCGGCCTGTTGCGCGACCTGCACGGCGCGCGTTCGGTCGGCGTGATCGGCGAAGACCCGGCACGCGGCATCGTCGAGATCGCGCGGCCCGTGGGCGTGGTGTGCGCCGTTACGCCATCGACCAACCCCGGTGCCACGCCGGCCAACAAGATCATCAATGCGCTCAAGGGGCGCAACGCGGTCATCGTCGCGCCTTCGCCCAAGGGCTGGTCGACGGCGGCGCGGTTGATCGAGTTCATCCACGCGCAGCTCGACCGCATCGGCGCACCGCGCGACCTGGTGCAGCTGCTGCCCCAGCCCATCAACAAGCAATCGACCGCCGAGCTGATGCGTCTGTGCGATCTGGTGGTAGCCACCGGCTCGCAGGCCAACGTGCGCGCGGCCTATGCGAGCGGCACGCCGGCCTTTGGCGTGGGCGCGGGCAACGTGGCGGGCATCGTCGATGAAACAGCCGACGTGCACGCGGCGGCCGAGCGGATCGTGCGCTCCAAGACCTTCGACAACGCGACCAGTTGTTCGTCGGAGAACAGCCTCGTCATCGTCGATGCGGTACGCGCCCCGATGCTCGCGGCGCT
Source organism: Variovorax sp. VaC1 (assembly GCF_043658315.1). NCBI lineage: Bacteria > Pseudomonadati > Pseudomonadota > Betaproteobacteria > Burkholderiales > Comamonadaceae > Variovorax > Variovorax sp. VaC1. The sequence goes on from NZ_JBIGLT010000006.1 coordinate 500,266, forward strand.
GAAGGACCGTGGCGCCGTCATGCTCGCGGCCCCGCAGAAGGCCACGCTGCAGGCGCTGATGTGGCCCGAGGGCAAGCTCTCGGCCGCTGTCATCGGGCAGTCGGCGCGCACCATCGCCGAACGCGCAGCAAACGTCGATGGTGCCAACCGCGAGGCATGGCTGGCGATTGCGGCCACCGACCCGCGCATCCTCATGGTGGCCGAAGACGGGGTAGGCCACGACCATCCGTTCTCGGGCGAAAAACTCAGCCCCGTGCTCGCCATCTATGCCGCGCGCGACTTCGACGAAGCGGCCGCCACGGTCGAACGCATCTACGGCTACGAAGGCGCGGGCCATTCGGTCGGCCTGCACAGCGCGGTGCCCGAACGCGCGCTGGCGCTGGGCCTTGCGCTGCCGGTGTCGCGCGTGATCGTCGACCAGGCGCACTGCATCGCGACCGGCGGCAGCTTCGACAACGGCCTGCCTTTCTCGCTGTCGATGGGCTGCGGCACCTGGGGCAAGAACAACTTCTCCGACAACATGAACTACCGCCACTACCTGAACATCACGCGCATCTCGCGCCCGATTCCGGAGAAGGTGCCGAGCGAGGAAGAAATCTTCGGCGCCTTCTTCGCCGCGCACGGCGCGAAGTGAGCATGGCGGCGGCAACCACGGCGCTGGAGACCGTCCACGCGCTGATCGAGCATCAGGCGCGGCTGCAGCCGCATGCGGTGTATGCCCGCGCGACCGAAAGCGAGCGGCACATCGGCTATGGCGAGCTGGCGCGAAGCTGCCTGCGCGTGGCCGCCGTGCTGCGCGGCCATGGCGCACGGCCGGGCGGCACGGTCTCGGTCGTCATGCCTAATGGACTGCTGACGCTGCGGCTGCTGCTGGGCGCGATGCACGGCGGCTTCTGCGTGAACCCGGTCAACCTGTTGTCGCAACCGGAGCAGATGCGCCATGTGCTGACGCATTCCGACTGCCGCGTGGTCTGCGTCGCACCCGAGTGGGAAGCCCGCGTGCGCGAGATCGTGCAAGCCCTCGACCGGCCGGTGACGGTGATCGTGGCCGACCCCGAGGCCGACGCGCTGCCGGGTGAGAAAGACGAAGACACCGCACTCGCCACGGCACCGCCCGCACCCGGCAGCGTGGCCCTGCTGATGTACACCTCGGGCACCACCGGCCTGCCCAAGGGCGTGATGCTCACGCAGCGCAACCTCGCGGCCAACGCGCATGCGATCAGCGCCGAGCATGCGCTGCAGCCCTCCGACCGCGTGCTCGCGGTGCTGCCGCTGTATCACATCAACGCTTTTGCGGTGACCATGCTCGCGCCGCTGGCACACGGCGGCAGCCTGGCGATGCCGCCGAAGTTTTCCGCTGGCCGCTTCTGGGCGCAGGCCACGCACACGCAGTGCAGCTGGATCAACGTGGTGCCCACCATGATCTCGTACCTGCTCGAAGGCCCGAAGCCGCCGCTTGCGCAAACGGTGGCGATCCGCTTCTGCCGCTCGGCCTCGGCCGCGCTGCCGCCCGAGCACCATCGCGCCTTCGAGCAGATGTTCGGCATCGGCATCGTCGAGACCATGGGGCTCACCGAAACGGCCGCGCCTTCGTTCTCCAACCCGATGGACCCGGCCGCGCGCAAGCTCGGCTCGGTGGGGCGCGCATCGGGCTGCATGGCGGGCGTGGTCGATGCGCGGCTGGCGGCCGTGCCCAACGGCGTGACCGGCGAGCTGGTGATCCGCGGGCCGAACGTGATGCTCGGCTACTACAAGAACGACGAAGCCACGCGCGCGAGCTTCACGCCCGACGGCTGGCTGCGCACCGGCGACCTGGGGCACCGCGATGAAGACGGCTTCTTCTTCGTCACGGGGCGCATCAAGGAACTGATCATCAAGGGCGGCGAGAACATCGCGCCACGCGAGATCGACGAGGCGCTGCTGCAGCACCCCGCCGTGCTGGAGGCCGCCGCCGTGGGCGTGCCCGACCGCCACTACGGCCAGGAGGTCGGCGTGTGCATCGTGCTGCGCGAAGGCGCTGCCTGTACCGAAGAAGAACTGCGAGCGTTCAGCGCCGACGTGCTCGGCCGCTACAAGGCACCCGGCCACTACCGCTTCGTGACCGAACTGCCGCGCGGCCCTTCGGGAAAGGTGCAGCGCCTGAAGCTGTTGCCGTTGTTCGGGGCATGACGGCGGCCGAGCTTCTGGTGCCGCCACTGGCGCCGGCTTTGCTCGTGTACAGCCTGTGCGTGGTGTTCGCGGCGGGCATCGTCCGCGGCTTCGCGGGCTTCGGCTTTTCGGCCATCACGGTGGCGGGCATGTCGCTGGTGATATCGCCCGCGCTGGTGGTGCCCGCGATCTTCGCGCTGGAAATCCTTGCAAGCCTGAGCCAGTTGCGCGGCATCGCGCGCGACGTCGACATGCCCTGGCTCAGCTGGCTGATGCTGGGCAACCTGATCTGCATTCCCATCGGCGTGGCGCTGCTGGCGTGGCTGCCCGAGACACCCTTGCGCCTGCTGATCGGCGCACTGCTGATGGCGGCGGCCCTGCTGCTGCGCGGCGGCGCGCATGTCACGCTGGTGCCCACGCGCGGCGTGCGGCTCGCGGCCGGGCTGGCGTCGGGCTTCATCAACGGCGTGGCTGCCATCGGCGGCATCGCGATCGCGGTGATGCTGAGCACCACGAAGATGGCACCGGCCGCACTGCGCGCCACGCTGATCGCGCTGCTGCTGTTCAGCGACGTGGTGTCGCTGGCCTGCGCCGCGCTCATGCCCTCCGCGGCGCATGCCTCGGGCACCTTGCTGGGGCCCGACACGCTCAAGTGGGCGCTGTGGCTCGCGCCCGCGATGCTGGCGGGCATCTGGTATGGGCAGCGCTCGTTCAAGGGCGTGTCGCCGTTGCAGTTCCGGAAGCACGTGCTGAACCTGCTGATTGCGCTGGCGACGGTGAGCGTGGTGCGCTCGGTGATCGGCTTGATGGGTTGAGCGGTGCCGGTGCACCGGTGCGTCAGCGACCGGTTTGCGCAGGCCGCCGCGGCCCCTGCCTTGGCACCACCGTCTTGACCATGGTGGAAAGCGCCGGCGCCGCAAGCAGCCGCTGCCGGTGTGCATGCATGGCCTGCGCAATCAGCGTTTATTCCAGCGGTTCACCTGAGGCTTCAAAGCGCATCGCCGTGGCAAAGCATCAGTTGTCGAAGGGTGTGAGAATTGTCACTTCTTTGTGAACTGCAGCTGGAGAAGGCCCCATCCCGTCCGTCGCGTCCGTCCGTGCTGGCTTCTGGCTCCGCTGCATCCTGTTGACACTGCTCCCGTGGCTCGGCCTCGGCGCTTCGGTGCAGGCTGCCACGGTGGGTGCTGCCGACGGCGTCGCAAGCGGCTTCGGCTTTGCACAGCGCATCGAGGTGCTGCGTGCTCCGGCCGGCACCTTGCCCGCGAGCGAGGTGCTTGCGGGGCGGCACGATGCATCTTTTACGACGCTTGCTGCGAGCGATGCGGCTTCACTGAAGTGCACAGCCGGCGTCGAATGCTGGGCCCGATTCACCCTGTCGCGCACTGCCGATTCGCCCACCGACTGGTGGCTGCGCGTGCGCGCCGTGCGGCCCGGCGGCGTGACGCTTCATGCGCCCGACGCCGCGGGCGCGAACACGGCGGGCCGAGCCGGCCGCCAGTTTCCGCTGAGCTGGCGCTTCGTCAGCCAGGACCTGTTCTTTCCGGTGCAGCTGTCTGCGTCGCCGGCCACGTATTACCTGCACTTGCAGGACACCCTGGGCGTCGACGGCTTCCAGCTTTTGCAGAACAGCGGCTTCGAGCGCCAGCAACGCCAGCTCGGCACCTGCCTGAGCGTCAGCGCCGGCGCAACCTTCGCGCTGCTGATGCTCAACCTGGTCTTCTGGAAGTGGCTGCGCGATTCGCTCTTCCTGCACTTCGCGCTCGTGATGCTGGCCGCGTTGCTGCTGCATGCCTGGCAGATCGTGCCGTCGATGTGGGAACCCGAGCAGTTGGGCGACATGGGCCTGCGTGCCGTGCTGCAGGCGCTGTTCCAGGCATCGACTGCACTCTTCGTTTCGCGGCTGTTCGAGTTCAGGCACCACCTGCCGCGCGCGGCGCGAACGGCCAACGCCTTCGTCGCACTGAACCTGCTGAACGCGGTGCTCGCGCTGGCCGGTTATCACGCTGCGATCGAACCCTGGATGGCGGTGCTCGAACTCGCAGCGCTCACCGGCACCATCGGCATCGCCGGCTGGCTGCTGTTCGTCAAGCGCCAGTGGCAGTTTGCATGGCCCGCCGCGCTGATGCTGCTGCTCGCGCTGTCGAGCCTGATCGGTCGCCTGCGATGGATGGGCCTGCTGGACGCCGGACCCGACGAAGGGCTGGGCCCGACATGGACGGCGGTGCGGCTGACCTACATGCTGCTGCTCGCGATCATCGTCGCCGACCGCACCCGCCGCGCCGAGACCCAGCTGCGGCAGACCCGCCATCGCGCGCTCGACGACGCGCAGCGCGCCGAGCGCCTGCTCGAAGACAAGGTGCAGCAGCGCACCCTGGAGCTGTTCCGCAGCAACGCCTTGCTGGCCGAAGAGATCGGGCGCCGCCGGCAGGCCGAGGCCAGCCTGGAAGCCGCGCTGGCGTCCGAGCGCAAGGCGCTGCAGCAGCAGCGGCAGTTCGTGTCGCTGGTGTCGCATGAATTCCGCACGCCGCTGGCCGTGATCGACGCGGCCGCGCAATCGATCGAGTTGCCGAAGGTGGAGATACCGCCGCGTGTCGCCAAGATCCGGCGCGCGGTGCAGCGGCTGACGCAACTGGTCGTGAACTGCCTGGCCGAAGACCGCCTGCACGGCGAGCGCCCGCAACTGAAGGCCGAGACCATCGACCTGCGCAGGCTGGTCGAAGGGCTGATCGCGCCGCTTGGCCCGCTCGAGCAGGCACGCATCCGGCTGCACCTGCCGCACGGCGGCGCGTGGGTTCATGGCGACCCTGCGCTGCTCGAGATCGCGCTTCACAACCTTGTTCAGAATGCCATCAAGTACTCGGCGCCCGACCGCCATGTCGACATCCACGTCACTGTGCAGGAGCATCTGGCCTGCGTGGACGTGGAAGACCGTGGCGACGGTATTCCCGCGCACGAGCAGCCGCACATCTTCGAGCGCTTCTTTCGCGGCACCGGTGCCCGCATCGCCGGGGGCACCGGCCTGGGTCTCTTCCTCGGTGCGGAGATTGCGCGGGCGCACAGCGGCTCGCTGGTGCTGGTGCGCTCCAATCCGGCGGGCTCGGTCTTCCGCTTTCTGCTGCCGGTCGTGCCCGTCGTGCCGGGTCATTGAACACGCAGCATGAACGCCATCGAACCCACCGAAGCCGCGGCCCCGCTACGCGTGTATCTGGTCGAGGACGACGATGACCTGCGCGAAGACATCGTGCTGCTGCTCGGCAACGCGGGCTTCGACGTGCGCGGCCTGCCCGATGCGCCGGCCTTCTACAAGGCGCATGCGCTGGCGCCCTGCGAGGTCGCGGTGCTCGACATCGGCCTGAGCGGCGAGGACGGCCTTTCGCTCGCCGCGCAGTTGCGTGCGACAGGCCCCATCGGCATCGTCATGGCATCCGCGCGCGGTGCAGTGGAAGAACGCATCGAGGCGCTGCGCCGGGGCGCCGATGTGTACATGGTCAAGCCCGTGCACATCGAAGAGTTGAGCGCCACCATCCGCATGCTGGGCAGCCGCGTGCGCGCCGTGATGCAACCGCCATTGGTAGCGAGGCCGCCCGTCGCCGGCACGGCACCCGCCCCTGTCTGGCGACTCGCAGAAGGCGACTGGGTGCTGTGCGACCCCACGGGGCTGCACCTGAAGCTCACCACCAACGAGCGCGCCCTGCTGTCGTCGCTGATGGGCGCAGGCGGCCGGGTGCTGAGCCGCGACGACCTGCTGCTCGGCATGGGCGGCAACCCGCGCGATGCCGACCCGAAGCGGCTCGACGTGATCGTGAGCCGGCTGCGCCGCAAGGCACGGCAGGCCGGCATGCGCCTGCCCCTGCATGCGGTGCGCGGCACGGGGTATCAGTTCGCCCCCTGAGCCCGCGCCCGCGACAAGAGCCTCGGCGGTGCAACTTATTGCAACCCACTGAAAGAAAGTGGCGTTGACCCCGGCACGCCGATCTTTGACAGTCTCACCCGCGCGTCGAACTGCCACTTTTGTTTCTCGACGCAGCATCTTTTGAATGTTCCGAGGAGACGGATCAGTGAGCAGGTTCTATCGAACAACGTGGCGCGTCGCGCCCGATGTGCCCAGCGCGCCCGGTACGCGGGTGGCCCAGTGAAGCCCCCGCCCCATGACGACGATCTGCAGGTCGCGGATCGCCCCGCCATGGCCGACACCGATTTCCAGTCGAGGCAGCCGTACGTCGTGCGCCTCGAAGGCGAGGCGCTGACGCTGAGAGACCGCATGGTGGTGAGCCAGGCCTTTCTCGTTCTTCTGGAAGAAAGCCTCGGCGGCCCTGCGCGGGTGATCGCCTGTTTTCGCGCATGGTCGAGGCAACTCGAACCGGACTTCCAGTGGATGAACGAGACCGAACAGACGGATGCGCGCGCCTGGCAAAGGGCATTCGAGCGCGCGAGCGATGCGGCACAACGCATGCTGTCGCGGCCGGGGAGCGGGACTTTCTCTTTCGAGCTGGCCTGAAGGGCTGCGCGCAGCGCCCGAGCTCCACTCAGGACTTCAGCGCCCCGCCGTCGAAAGCATCGCTGTAGGCCTTCCAGTCTTTACCGACCTGCGCGGCGCATTGGTGCGCGGCGTCCAGCAGGTCGGCGCGCCACGACTTGGCCGAGCTTCCGAAATCGATCAGCGCATCGGCGATGGCCGAGCCCTGGCGCCCTGCGCTGCGCAGTTGCGCCCAGGCCATCAGCTGCCCCATCTCATCGATCACGCCGCGGATCTGGTCGAGCCCCGTGTGCTGCACGTCGAGCGTCACGCGGTCTTCGCTGGGCTGCAGGCCGCGCAGCACGTACGAGACCTTGGCCTCAGCAATGGGATGCAGGAACGCCATCGACACGGCCTGCATGCGGCGCTGCAGCCCCACCACGCGGTGCGCCTGCGAGGGCCAGTCGGGCTGCTTGAGCTTCAGGTGCGGCGCCAGGGACGACGGCAGCGCCTGCTTCAGGTCGAGCAGGTAGTTGCCGTCGGGCGAGCCCTTGCCTTCGACCAGCACGATGTAGCGCTCGACGCCGAGGCTGCCGGTGCCGGCGATGCGCCGCGCCACGTCGCGCACCTTGAAGAAGCCCGGCTTGTCCTGCGAGGCCGCGAAGGTGTCGACCAGCTTCGTCACCCGGTCGCGCGCGGCGTCGTCGACCTTCAGCGCGTGCTTGCCGTCGCAGCGAATGACGCGGCCGTGGCCCTTGCTGTCGGTGCGACGGTCGAGAAAGGCGGGCCGGGTGCGCGCCTTGAGCGTGTCCAGCAACTCGCCGATGAGCCCGTCGGCGGTGTCGCGCTCGACCCAGCGGGCCTTGCCCAGCGACAGCGCGCTGGCATAGGCATCGAGGAAGACCTTGCACAGCGCGGTCGCGTCGTCGGCGCTCGCGCACAGGCTGTCGCCGGCCACCAGGATGCTGGTGAGAAAGCGCACCAGCTCCCACGTCACCGGCGCCAGCGCGGCTTCGTCGAAATCGTTGAGGTCGAAGTACACGAGCCGGTTGTCGCCCTTGTAGCTGCCGAAGTTCTCAAGGTGCGCGTCGCCGCACAGCCAGCCCGCGGGCGCCTTCGCGAACAGCGGGTCGGCCGGCAGGCGGTCGTAGAACAGGTGGCAAGTGCCGCGCAGGAAGACGAAGGGGTTGGTGCGCAGGTTGGCGTACTTCATCGCCAGGCGCTCCGGATCGCGGCCCGCGTTGTAGTTGCGGATGGTTTCGACGACGTTGACGTTCACCATGGGTTTCCCTGTTTTTCATGCACGCCGCATGAGCACTGGATTCTCGGCCAACGCCCGATGGTGCGCACGCTTGCGGGGAGAAATCGGAGTGGACGTTTGCGCTCCACTTCCTCAGCCCGGGAGGCTGCGGGCTCGAATGCTCAGGCTCAGAGCAGACCGATCATCTTCCCCGCTGCGGCCTTCAACGCATCGATGCGCTTCAACGCGTCTTCCATCGACATCCGCGCCGTCGGCGCATGCACTGCCAGCGCCGCACGCACGGCGCCCGCGGCATCGCGCACCGGCACGGCCACCGCCACCAGCCCGGCGATGAACTCCTCGCGGTCGCACGAGTAGCCGCCCTTGGCGATGTCGTCGCACTCGGCGTGCAGCGCGGCGGCCGTGGTCAACGTGTTGGCGGTCATGCGCGCGAGCGGCAGCCGGTCGATCAGTGCGTCGCGCTCCTTCTTCGGCATCGAGGCCAGGAACAGCTTGCCGCTGGCGGTGCAATGCAGCGGCACGTGCGAGCCCACGTCGAGCGTCAGCCGCAGCGGCCATTGCGCTTCGACGCGATCCAGATAAAGCACCTGCGCGCCGTCGAGCGTGGTGAGGTTGCAGGTCTCGCCGACCTGGCGCACGAGTTCGGACAGCACCTCGTGCCGCAGCCCGCGCACCACGCCGTGGTTGAGCGTGTCGAAGGCCAGCTTGCGCAGCGCGGGGCCGACGCTGAATGAGCGCTCGTCCACGTCGCGCGCAAGGAACCCCGTCGCCAGCAGCTGCGTGCAGATGCGGTGCGCGGTGCCCTTGGGCAGGCCCAGTTGCGCGGCCAGCTCGGCAAGCGTGAGCGCGCGGCCCTCGTTGGCCAGCAACGCCAGCAGGCGCAGGCTGCGTTCGGCCGAGGAACCGGAGCCGGGTTCGTCGGCCACGGCCGGTGCTGGCGAAGGGGCTGCAATGGCGCCGGCAGGCGTGCGCGCGGAACGGGGCATGCGGGTAAACCTTAAAAATGGAACATTGCGTTCCGAAAATCAATGGCCTACGATGCGGCCGAGCCCAGCGATTGTTCCACTCCCGGACCCCTTGCATGCCTGACCCAGAGTTCGACTACATCGTCGTCGGTGCCGGTTCCGCCGGCTGCGTGCTGGCTGGCCGCTTGAGCGAAGACCCGGCCACGCGCGTGCTGCTGCTCGAGGCCGGCCCGCCCGACAGGTCGCTCTGGATTCACCTGCCCATCGGCTACGGCAAGACGATGTGGAGCCCCACCTACAACTGGCGCTTCGAGACCGCACCCGATCCGAACATGAACGGCCGGCGCATCTACTGGCCGCGCGGCAAGACGCTGGGCGGCTCGAGCGCGATCAACGGCCTGATCTACATCCGCGGCCAGCGCGAGGACTACGACCACTGGGCCGCGCTCGGCAACACAGGCTGGGGCTACGACGACGTGCTGCCCTACTTCATCAAGTCCGAGGGCAACCAGCGCGGCGCCGATACCTTCCATGGCAGCAATGGCCCGCTGAAGGTCTCGAACATCGCGGCCAGGCACGAGCTGATCGAAGCCTTCATCGACGGCGCGCAGCAGACCGGCGTGCCGCGCACCGAAGACTTCAACGGCGCCCTGCAGGAAGGCGCGGGCTACTACCAGCTGACCACGCACAAGGGCTGGCGCTGCAGCACGGCCAAGGCCTACCTGGCGCCGGCGAAGCACCGGCCCAACCTGCGCATCGAGACCGATGCCATGGCCAGCCAGTTGCTGTTCGAGGGGCGCCGCGCGGTCGGCATCGCCTACCGGCAAGGCGGCGAGCTGAAGACCGCGCGCTGCCGCGCCGAGGTGCTGCTGTCGGCGGGCTCGATCCAGTCGCCGCAGTTGCTGCAGCTCTCGGGCATCGGGCCGCGCGCACTGCTGGAGCGCTTCGGCATTCCGCTGGTGCACGAGTTGCCCGGCGTGGGCGAGAACCTGCAAGACCATCTGCAGATCCGCCTGGGCTACGAGTGCACGAAGCCCATCACCACCAACGACCAGCTCAACTCATGGACCGGCCAGATCGGCATGGGCCTCGAATGGCTGCTGCACCGCACCGGCCCGCTGGCGGTGGGCATCAACCAGGGCGGCTGCTTCATGCGCGCGCTGAAGGATGCGAGCGGCCGGCCGGTGGCAGCCACGCCCGACATCCAGTTCCACGTTGCCACGCTCTCGGCCGACATGGCGGGCGGCAAGGTGCATCCGTATTCGGGCTTCACGATGTCGGTGTGCCAGCTGCGGCCCGAATCGCGCGGGCACGTCCGCATCCGCTCGCGCGACGTGGCCGAGCCGCCCGAGATGCAGCCCAACTACCTGGCCACCGAACTCGACCGAGCCACCACCGTGGCCGGCGTGAAGGCGGCGCGCGCCATCGCCGATGCGCCCGCGATGCGGCCTTATGTGAAGCGCGAAGTGAAGCCCGGCCCCGACGCAGCGAGCGACGCCGAGCTGCTCGAGTTCTGCCGCAACAACGGCGCCACCATCTTTCACCCCACCGGCACCTGCCGCATGGGCACCGACACGCTGGCGGTGGTCGATGCGCGCCTGCGCGTGCACGGCATCGCGGGGCTGCGCGTCGTCGACTGCTCGGCCATGCCCACGCTGGTGTCGGGCAACACCAACGCACCCGCCGTGATGATGGCCGAGAAGGCCGTCGACCTGATCAGAGAGGACGCCGAAGCGGCCCGGGCCGCACGCTGAGTTTTTTCCGCAATGCCCAAAGGCCCGCAGAGGCCGCCACGACAAACCTCATTGGAGACAAACATGAGTGCAAGCGACGAGAAAGCGATTCGCAGGGTGGTGGCTTCGGCCCTGGTGGGCGCCACCATCGAGTGGTACGACTTCTTCCTGTACGGCGTGGTGGCCGGCATCGTGTTCAACAAGCTCTACTTCCCGGGCAGCGACCCGGTGGTGTCGACCTTGCTGGCGTACACGACCTTTGCCGTGGGCTTCGTCACACGGCCGCTGGGCGGCGTGATCTTCGGCCACTTCGGCGACAAGATCGGCCGCAAGAGCATGCTCATCATCACGCTGATGATCATGGGCGTGGCCACCTTCCTGATTGGCCTGGTGCCCACCTACGCGCAGATCGGCATCGCGGCGCCGCTGCTGTTGCTGCTGCTTCGCATCGCGCAGGGCATCGGCCTGGGCGGCGAATGGGGCGGCGCGGTGCTGATGGCGTATGAGTACGCACCGAAGGAAAAGCGCGGCTTCTACGCCTCGCTGCCGCAGATCGGGCTGGCCATCGGCCTGTGCCTGGCCTCGGGCGTGGTGGCGCTGCTGTCGTCGCTGCTCACCGACGAGCAGTTCCTGGCTTGGGGCTGGCGCATCGCCTTCCTGATCTCGGGCGCGATGGTGGCGGTGGGCATGTACATCCGCCTGCACGTGCAGGAAACACCCGAGTTCGCGGCCGTGAAGGCACGCAACGCCGAGCTGCGCATTCCCTTCATGGACATGCTGCGCCGCTACCCCGGCAACGTGCTCAAGGGCATGGGTGCGCGCTACATCGACGGCGTGTTCTTCAACATCTTCGGCGTGTTCTCGATCAACTACCTCACGGGAACGCTCAAGATCAGCCGCACCGAGGCGCTGCTCGGTGTGATGGCGGCGGCGGTGGTGATGATCTTCTTCATTCCCTTCTTCGGCCGCATGTCCGACCGGCTGGGGCGGCCCCGCGTCTACATGTGGGGCTCGCTCATCACGGCGGTGTCGGCCTTTCCGGGCTTCTGGCTGATGACGCACAGCGGCGGCAACGTGCTGCTGGTGTGGCTCGCGATCATCGTGCCCTTCGGCATTCTTTATGCGTCGGTGTACGGGCCCGAGGCCGCGCTGTTCTGCGACCTGTTCGATGCCAAGGTGCGCTACACGGGCATCAGTTTCGTCTACCAGTTCTCGGGCATCTTCGCCTCGGGCATCACGCCGATCATCGCGACCGCGCTGCTCAAGTCGGGCGGCGGCGAGCCGTGGCAGATCTGCCTGTACGTGCTGTTCGCGGGCGTGGTGTCGGCGGTATGCGCATGGATGATCGGGCGCAGCGCGTCGCCGGCCGATGCGCCGGTGGCGGTGCCCTCGCGCTGAGCCGGCCAGTCGCTTAGCGGCTGGCGGCGGCGTCGGGAACGAAGGTCACGTCGTACGCGCTGCATTCGAACTCGTCCGGCGCCTCCCACAGGGCGCTGGCCATGTCGAAGACGTGGTCGGGCACGACCATCGAGAACGTCGGGCCCTTTTCGGCATTGCGGCGCCGCACGCGTTCGCGGCGGACTTCAAGCGGCGCGTCCAGCACATGGACCGTGAACGCATGCCCCTCGGCCTGCATCCGCTCGCAGAACTCGGTCCGGCCCTGCCGCTGGATCAGGCCCAGCTCGAGGATGGCGTCCGTGCCCGACGCCAGCACACGGCCGGCATGGCGCCAGATAAGGTCGAGCAGCCGCGCCTTCCTGTCGATGTACCAGGGCACGAAGTCGCCGGCGGGCCGGTCGGGGCTGAACAGCGTGGCGAACCATTCATCGAGCGCGATGTGCACGCCCCCGGTCTGGCGCGCCAGGGCGGCCGCGTAGGTTGATTTGCCCGCACCGACGGGGCCTTCGATCAGATGGATTCTTGGCATGGAAGCTGAAGCGATTGATGCTGTCGCGATGTGACGATGGATGTGTGAATGTTCGATGGCGGCGACGTTCAGCGTTGCGGCACATCGGTGCGCACGCCGGCCAGCACGCTCACCCCGGGTTCGGAGAGCCGGTAGCTGAGCCTGTCGACAACGCGTGCCGCGCCAAGGCTTTCGTAAAAGGCAATGCCCCGCGTGTTCGACGCCTTGACCGGCCAGTCGATGCGGCGGCAGCCATTCTCGAAGGCGTACCGGGCCATCCAGGCCATGAGCGCCCGGCCGGCCCCGTGGCTTCTGTCGGACGACCGCACGTACAGCTCCTTAAGCTGGCAGTGCCTGCGGCTGTCGGGGTCGAATTCGACCAGCGAATAGACCAGCGAGAAGGCGGCCAGCCCGCGCACCGCGCCGTCATCGCCCACCGCCACGGCCAGGCGCTGCGCCGAACCGGGCGCCAGGAGATTCTGGAGAAGGTGTTCCCGCACCGCCTCCCGCGACGCCACGGCGCCTTCGTTGTAGAAGGCATGCAACTCGCACAGCAGGTCGATCAGCGATTCGTGGCGGGCTTCGGAAACCAGTTCGACGTGCATGCGGTGTCCTTGGGAATGAAGGTGTGGCACAGGAGCGGGCGCGGGCCGCAGCCGCGCGGCCATGAGCAGTCTCGACGCCCCTCAATGCGGGATATAGCCAAGCGGCAGCGTCGTCGTCTGCTTCAGCTCCTGCATGGCGAAGCTGGAGCTGACGTCATGCAGGTTCGTGCCTTCGGTCAGGCGCTTGTACACGGCGTCGTAGGCGGCAATGTCGGGCACCACCACGCGCAGGAGGTAATCGACGTCGCCGCTCATCCGGTAGAACTCGACCACTTCCGGAATGGCATGGACCGTGGCCGTGAAGCGCTCGAACCATTCGCGCGTGTGCGTGCTGGTGCGCACCGACACGAACACCGTCACCGCGACGTTGACCTTCTGCGGATCGAGCAGGACCACCGAGCCCTTGATGACACCCGCCTCTTTCAGGCGCTGGATGCGCCGCCAGCACGGCGTGGCCGAGAGCCCGACCTGCTCGGCGATATGGGCCACCTGCTGCTCGGCGTTCCGCTGCAGGATATCGAGAATCTTGATATCGACGGAATCCAGTTTCATGAATCATCCAAAAATTAGCATGCCATTCTAATTTCAGAGAATCAAGGCATTCAAAAAGCACACGGCTGCCAGGCCTCGATCGGCAGACTCGTTCAGATGCGCGGCGCCCGCACGGGCCCGCCCCTTCTTTCGCGGAAAACACCTGAATGGACATCTACCTCGACACCAACGCCACGACACCCGTGCTGCCTTGCGCGCGTTCCGCCGCGCTTGCGGCCATGGCCGACGATTTCGGCAACCCCAGCAGCATCCACAGCACCGGCCTGCGGGCGCGCGCGCTGATGGACGCGGTGCGGGCCCGTGCCCGCCGCCTGCTGGGCGCGCCCACGGGGCAGCTGCTCTTTCTCAGCGGCGCCACCGAAGGCATCCAGACGGCGGTGCTCTCGGCACTGCGTTCGCTGCGCGGCCGGCAGGATGTGGACTGCCTGCTGTACGGCGCAACGGAGCACAAGGCGGTGCCCGAGGCGATCCGGCACTGGAACGAATTGCTGGGCCTGAACCTGCGCGTGCTGGCGATCCCCGTTGGCCCCGATGGCCGCCATGACCTGCAATGGCTGCGCGCGCACGCGGGCCGCGCCGGGCTGGTCTGCACCATGGCCGCGAACAACGAAACCGGCGTTGTCAGCGATCTCGACGGCATTGCGCAAGCGCTGGATGCCAGCCCCGCGCTGTGGATGGTCGACAGCGTGCAGGCGCTGGGCAAGCTCGCGCTGCAACTGGAGACGCAACGCATCGACTACGCGCCCTTCTCCGGGCACAAGCTCTATGCGCCCAAGGGCATCGGCCTGCTGTACGTTCGCGAAGGCGCCCCGTTCACGCCGCTGATGGCGGGCGGCGGCCAGGAGGGCGCGCTGCGCTCGGGCACCGAGAACATGTCGGGCATCGCCGCCCTCGGCGCGGTGCTGGAGGCGCTCGAAGACGGCCACACCTTCAGGGACGCGCGGACGCTGGCAGGCTACCGCGACCGCATCGCCGCCGCGCTGAAGAGCGCGTTCCCCGGCATCGTGTTCAACGCGCCGTTCGCGTCGTGCCTGCCGACCACCCTCAACTTCTCCGTGCCCGGCCTGAGTTCGAGGCTCCTGCAAGACCTGTTCGATGCAGCCGACGTGCGGGTGAGCGGCGGTTCGGCCTGCAGCGCATCGAAGGCGATGCCGAGCCACGTGCTGGAAGCCATGAAGCTGCCCGCATGGCAGGCGGCCTCGGCCGTGCGGCTGTCGTTCGGTCCGGCCAGCGACGCGGTCTTCATCGACGAGGCCTGCACGCGGATCGAAGCCTGCGGTGCCTCGCTGCGCGCCAGTTGCCTCAACACGCCCGCCGACGCAATGCCTTCGGGCGACGTGCTCGACGGCCTGAAGCGCTTCGTGGTGAACGGCGCGTGTTGCTACCTGCTGGCCGACGCGGGCAGCCGGCGGTGCGTGGTCATCGATCCGTTGCCCGGGTTGACCGGGCGCATCGCGGAACTCCTGCGCTGCCAGGACTACGCGCTGGCCGCGGTGCTCCAGACGCACGGTCACGGCGATCACGTGGCTTCGGGCGCCGAACTGCGCGCCGCCCTGCCAGCGCGGCTGCAGCCATCGGAAGAAGTCGATGCGCTCGGCTGGCCTGCGGATGCCGATGCAATCCGCCTCGGTACGCAGACGATGACCCGGCGGCCGATTCCCGGCCACACCATGGATTTGACCGCCTACCTGCTGCACGACGCGCAGATGAACGTCCGACTGGCGTTCGTCGGCGATACCTTGATGCCCGACGCATGCGAGCAAAACGATCTTGCGCAAGCTGCATCGCAGACGCCTAGTTCATCGATGAATGAACCTCGCACGCTGCTGCTTCCCGCGCACGATCACGACAACCGTTTCGCAAGCACCCTGGCCGCACAGCCACTGCTGGCGCAGGTTCTGCTCGGCCGCATGGACGCCGAGCGGCTCGCCGCAACGAAGGCCGAGCTTGAAAAGGATCTCACGCTCACCGAGTACCAGTCGCTGGCATCCAGGACGCCTCTCGACAGCGGCGACGACGGCCCGGGCCACGAGATGAGCGCCATCGAAGCGCGCCGTCTGCTGCGCGAGCATCCCGACCTGGTGCTGGTGGACGTGCGCGAGCCGTACGAGCAGCGGCTGAGCGAAGCGCCGCCGCTGGGTGCCGCCGCGCACCGCAAGGCGGTGCCGCTGTCGGGGCTGCTCGATGCGCTGCCCGCCTGGCTCGCCTTGCCGGCCACGACCCCGATACTGTTCTATTGCCGAAGCGGCAACCGCAGCGCCCAGGCGGCCAAGGTCTTGCGTCGCCTCGGGCACGTGCAGGCGTGGAGCCTGACGGGCGGCCTCGCGCTCTGGCCCGCCGCGAGCGCAGCCGCAAAATCGAACGCCCCCGCGACCGCGATGGCAACTGCAACCGAACACCTCGCCCATTCATCTTGATCGACACCGCCATGACATTCGCCCGCCGCCCCTTTCTTCTCGCCGGTTGCGCGCTCGCCATGTTCGCGTCCGCAGGCGCTTCGCACGCCCAGGCCGGCAACAAGAATCCGCTCGAAGGGCGCTTCCAGAAAATCGAGGGCTTCGCCTTCGACAAGCTGCCCCTGAACGACGCGATCAAGACCGTCCATGGCAACGGCAAGTACAGGCTGGCGGTTTTCTCCGACCCGAACTGCGGCCACTGCAAGCGCATCGACAAGGACCTGAAGGCGATCGGCAACGTCACGGTCTATGTGTTTCTCTACCCGGTGCTGGGTGCGGACTCGCTCGCCAAGGCGCGTGCCATCTGGTGCAGCGGCAACCGGCAGAAGGCCTGGTCCGACTGGATCGACACCGGCACAGCGCCCGCTGACGCGGCAACGACCTGCAGCACGGACGGATTGCAGCGCGGCATCGACCTGGGCCGCCAGTACAAGGTCGAAGGCACGCCGACGCTGGTCTTCAGCGACGGCACACGCGTGCCCGGCGCGATCCCGCCGCCATGGATATCGACGCTGCTCGAGGCCTCCGTGAAATGACGGCCCGCTGCCGCTGCCCTCACACCGCAAGCGACGCGGCCGCACGGCCACGGGGGAGACGATGACCATTGCCCAACGCATGAACATCGAAGGCTTCCTCGACGCGTCCACGAGCACGATGAGCTATCTGCTCATCGACAGCCCGACGGGCCACTGCGCCATCATCGACAGCGTGCTCGAGTTCGACATGCGGTCGGGGCGCACCCACACCGCAGGCGCGGACCGCCTGATTGCGCGCGTGCGCGAACTGCGCCTGACGGTGGACTGGCTCCTCGAGAGCCACGTGCACGCCGACCACCTCTCCGCGGCGCCCTACCTCCAGCAGCACCTCGGGGGCAAGGTGGCCATCGGCGCCGGCATCCGCAAGGTGCAGGGCGTGTTCGGCGCGCTCTTCAACGCAGGCGCCGAATTTGCGCCCGACGGCAGCCAGTTCGACAAGCTGCTCGCCGATGGCGAAGCATTCAGCATCGGCGGCCTGTCGGCGCGGGCCATTCACACGCCGGGCCACACGCCGGCCTGCATGACCTACCTCGTCACCGATGGCACCGAAGCAGCCGCCTTCGTGGGCGACACGCTGTTCATGCCCGACTACGGAACCGCGCGATGCGACTTTCCGGGCGGCGATGCGCGCACGCTGTTCCGCTCGATCGCGAAGCTCCTGGCCCTGCCGCCGAACACCCGCCTCTACATGTGCCACGACTACCAGCCGGGTGGCCGCGAGTTCCAGTACATCAGCACCGTCGCCGAGCAGCGCGCAACGAACATCCACGTGCGGGACGGCATCGGCGAAGACGAGTTCGTCGCGATGCGCACGGCGCGCGATGCCACCCTGCCGATGCCCGCGCTGATGCTGCCCTCGGTGCAGGTCAACATGCGCGCCGGCCACCTGCCCGAGCCCGAAGACAACGGCATCCGCTATCTGAAGATTCCGCTGAACGCGATCTGAGCGCCTGCGCCAGGGACGCAGGCGAGACAGAGGGAGAATCGACGCCCTGAAGCGGCGAACCGGATCGGTGCCGCTTCAGGGCGCGCAAGCGCGCAGAAACCAATCAGAAAACCAACAGGGCATCTCGCCCTGAGAGCCGGACAGCGCCCGGCGGGCCCAAAACCCGCAGCGCCTCATCCGGCCAGTGCATAGGGAACATCCAATGGCTCGAACCATCCGCATCCCGGCAGAAGTCACGCTACCGGAACTCACGTTCCGTGGCGTGCTGCTGGGCGCCTTGATCACCGTCATCTTCACGGCCTCCAACGTCTTCCTCGGGCTGAAAGTAGGACTGACGTTCTCATCGGCCATTCCGGCGGCGGTGATCTCCATGTCCGTGCTGCGCCTCTTCAAGAGCGCCAACATCCTCGAAAACAACATGGTGCAGACGCAGGCCTCTGCGGCGGGCACGCTGTCTTCGATCATCTTCGTGCTGCCCGCCCTGGTCGTGATGGGGCATTGGCAGGGCTTTCCGTTCTGGCAGACCTTCGGCATATGCGCCGCCGGCGGCATGCTCGGCGTGCTGTTCACGATCCCGTTGCGCAACGTGATGGTGGTGCAGAGCGACCTGCCCTACCCCGAAGGCGTGGCCGCGGCCGAGATCCTTCGGGTGGGCAGCGCCGAGCGCACCCAGGACGCGGGCGACAAGGCCACGTCGGCACCGGCCGCGGCCAGCGGCATGGGCGACATCGTGAGCGGCGGCCTCATCGCGGCCGTGGTGAGCTTCTCTGCCAGCGGCCTGCGCGTGCTCGGCGAGGGCGTCAGCGGCTGGTTCAGCGTGGGCAGCGCGGTGTTCCGCCTGCCGATGGGCTTCTCGCTGGCGCTCCTGGGCGCGGGCTACCTGATCGGCATCGTGGCCGGGCTGGCCATGCTGACGGGGCTGGTCATTTCATGGGGCATCGCCGTGCCCATCCTCACATCGATGGGCCAGATGCCCGCCGGCCAATCGCTGGCGCAGTACGCCTCGGGCCTGTGGTCTTCGCAGGTGCGCTTCATTGGCGCGGGCGTGATCGCGGTGGGCGCGATCTGGACCCTGGCCACGCTGCTCGGGCCCCTGGCCAGCGGCCTCAAGGCTTCTTTTTCCGCGCTGACCCAATCGGGCGCAGCCCGCAACGGCAACATTCCACGCACGGAACGCGACCTGTCGGCGGCGTGGATCTCGATCGTGACGCTGGTGCTCGTGGCGATCCTGGTGTTCACGTTCCAGACCTTCCTGTCCGGCGCCGCATTGTCCGCACCCGCCATCTGGAAGCTGGTGGCCTATGCGGTGCTGTTCGCCTTCATCTTCGGCTTTCTGGTGGCTGCGGCTTGCGGCTACATGGCGGGCCTGGTGGGCTCTTCGACCAGCCCGATCTCGGGCGTGGGCATCGTGGCCATCGTGCTGGTCTCGCTGCTGATGCTGGTGCTGGGCGAGGAACTGCTGGAAGCGCAGAACGGCGTGCAGATGACGATCGCGCTGGCGATCTTCACCACTTCGGCGGTGGTGGCCGTGGCCTCGATCTCGAACGACAACCTGCAGGACCTGAAGACCGGCTGGCTGGTCGGTGCAACGCCCTGGCGCCAGCAGGTGGCGCTGCTCATCGGCTGCGTGGTGGGCGCCGCCGTGATCTCGCCGGTGCTGGAGCTGCTGTACAACGCCTACGGCTTCGGCGACGCGATGCCCCGCGCGGGCATGGACCCAGCCCAGACCCTGTCGGCGCCCCAGGCCACGCTGATGCTGGCCATCTCCCGCGGCATCTTCACCCATCAGTTGAACTGGACCATGATCCTGATCGGCATGGCGACGGGCATCGGCCTGATCGTGGTCGATGCCATCATGAAGCGCACCTGCCGCGTGGCCCGCATCCCGGTGCTGGCCGTGGGCATCGGCATCTACCTGCCGCCGACCGTGGCCGCGCCCATCGTGGTGGGCGCGCTGCTGGCCTGGGTGCTCGAGCGCGCGCTGCGCCGCCGCGCCGCGGCCGTCGGCCAGCCCTACGAAGCGTTCTCGGACGTGCCCAACCGCCGCGGCGTGCTGATCGCATCGGGCTTGATCGTGGGCGAAAGCCTCGTGGGCGTCCTGATGGCGGCGATCATCGGCGCCGCCGGTTCCGACGCCCCGCTGGCGCTCGTGAGCGAAGGCTTCACGCGCACGGCATCGTTCCTGGGCCTTGCGGTCTTCGTGATGGTGGCGGTGTTCTTCTGGCGCCGCGTGATGCGCCTGGCCGATCCTCTTTCAGAGTCCAACCAGGCAAGTCGGTAAGGAGCGTTGCTGTTGCGGGCAACGCGGCCAACGCCCTGTCCGTCATGACGCCTAGCGCTTGCGCACCGGCCCCGGCAGGAAGGCGTTGGTGCGTGCGATGTATTCACGGTAGGCGGGTCGGCGCTCGCCGATGTCGCCTTCGAGCATCGCGACGCCCGAGACCTTCAGCAGCAGCCATGTCATGAGCAGCGGCGACACCACGCTCCACGCACCGCCCCGGCCCGCACCGCTCATGGCGACAAGCCACAGCCCCCACCAGACACAGGCTTCGCCGAAGTAGTTGGGGTGCCGCGTGTAGCGCCAGAGGCCACGGTCCATCACCTGCCCCTTGTTCGCGGGGTCGGCCCTGAAGCGGGCCATCTGCGCATCGCCGATCGCCTCGAAGAAGATGCCGAACAGCGCCAGCACCGCGCCGAGCGCATCGAGTGCGCCCAACGGCCGCGCCGCCGCCATCCCCGCAAGGAACGGCGCAGAGACGACCCACGCCAGCACCGCCTGCAATGCGAACACGAGGTACAGGCTCCTGAAGCCGAAGTTCGGCTGGTTGCGCGCGCGGATCGCCTGGTAGCGGCGGTCTTCGCCGTGCCCCCAGTTGCGCCAGGTGATGTACAGGCACAGCCGTACCGCCCACGCGGTGCCGAGCACAGCCATCCACAGGCCGCGCACCGTCTGCACCGGCAACAGCACGAAATAGACGAGGCCGGCACCCACAATGCAGACGGGCCACATGCGATCGATCAGGCTGGCGTCGTGGCGCACGAGGCTGGCGATCCAGGTCAGGAACGCCAGCGATGCGGTCAATGCCAGGCCTGCCAATGCCACATCCATCAAGCCACTCATGCGCGACGCTCGAAAAGGTAATGGCTGACCCACCAGCGTTGCCCGCCATCGAAACCGAACAGCTCCGCCACCGACATGAAGAACAGGCGCCAACGCGTCCACC
Organism: Variovorax sp. VaC1; assembly: GCF_043658315.1. Taxonomy (NCBI): domain Bacteria; kingdom Pseudomonadati; phylum Pseudomonadota; class Betaproteobacteria; order Burkholderiales; family Comamonadaceae; genus Variovorax; species Variovorax sp. VaC1. Next base: position 521,054 of record NZ_JBIGLT010000006.1, read on the forward strand.
ACACCTGGGCCTCGGCACCGTAGGTGGCCTGGAACAGCGGGCGCAACGCGGCGCGGCGTTCGTCCATGTTGCGCAGCCAGGCCTCGGCCGTGCGCTGGTAGTGGCGGCCTTCCCAACGCCAGCGACGCAGCAGGCGCAGGTCGTCCTGGCAGTACAGCGCGAGATCGTCGCTGGGCATCATCCCGCCCGAGAAGAAATACTTGCTCATCCAGTCGCTCGCATCGCGCACCTCGAAGGGGTACGGCGCCTCGCGATGCGCGAACACGTGCATGAAGAAGCGCCCGCCGGGCTCGAGCCAGCGCGCCACGTTCGCAAAGGCCTGCGGCCAGTTGCGCAGGTGCTCGAACATTTCGACGGACACGACGCGGTCGAAGCGTCCGTCGGTGTCGAACACGTTGATGTCGCGGGTCAGCACCCGCACATTGCCCAGCCCGCGCTGTGCCGCCTGTGCCTCGATGTACGCGCGCTGCGAATTCGAGTTGGACAGCGCGGTGATGCGGCTGCCCGGGTACTTCTCGGCCATCCAGAGCGTCAGCGAGCCCCAGCCGCAACCCAGCTCCAGCACGTCCTGCCCGTTGGACAGGCCGGCGCGCTCGCAGGTGGCGGCCAGCGCGGCGGCCTCGGCCTCTTCGAGCGTCCGCGTGCCTTCGGGCCAGTAGCAACTGCTGTACTTGCGGTGGTTGCCCAGCACCTCGCCGAAGAAGTCGGCAGGAACCTCGTAGTGCTGCTCGTTGGCCTTCTCCGGCAGCGGCGCCACGTGGGCCGCGCCCATGCTGGCGACGAAGTCCTGCGTCAGCTCGGCCACTGCCAGGGCGTTACCGGCGTGCAATTCGGCGAGCCGCTCCTTGAGCAACCGGCGGATGCCCTGGCGGACCACGGCGTCCGGCACCAGCCCTTTCTCGACCCAGCGAATGGCGAATGCGATGTCCTGCGGCATGACTGTTCCTCGGGCAAGGGCACGCCGGAGTGCGTGCCGTAGGCACTTGTACGCAGCGGGACGGGCTTTGGATGCGCCCGCCTGTCGATTTCCATGCCGGCCAGCCCGCTCGGACGGTGCGCCCGGCAGCCTGTGGGCAGCAGCGCCCCGCCGGCGCACGGCCGCAGCTTACTTGCGCGCAACCACTTCAGGCATGGCCGACGAGTGATGGTGCGCGATCAGCCATTGGCCGTTCACCCACTCGTAGATGTACGTGTAGCGGGCATGCACGCTCTTGCCATCCTTGAATTTGAAGGTGTACGTACCGACGTCCTGTGCCACGTTGCAACCGATCTTGATGATGCGCTGGTCGATCGTGCCCTGCGGCGCGCCCTTCAGGAACTTGACGAAGTAGTCGTGGATTTCCGTCGGGTTCGTGCGCGGCTTGTTCGACACGGTCGGCAGCAGCACGCCGTCCACCGCGTAGTTGGCAACGACCTTGTCGGGGTCCAGCGTGCGCAGCGAATCGTTCCAGCGGTCGAACAGCGCCGCGATCTGCGGTTCGGTGGCGGGTGCGCAGATCCCTGCGGCCGGTGCCTGGGCGAAGGCGGACGTGGAGATGGCGAGGGCCGCCGCCGTCGTGGCGGACAGGGAAAGCGTACGGAGCACGTTCATGGAGTTTTCCTTTTGCAATGAGAGGTCGATCACCGGCTTTTTTCCGGTGCTGCGCCCGTTGAAGAGGCAGGACTTCATTGTTCGATTGCGCCATGAACACCACCGGTTGCCCGCCATGAAGCGGGCATGACGCGGGCATGAACAACAGATGAACCGCGGCGCCTCAGGCGGGCGCCGCGTCCAGCCGATAGCCCAGGCCGCGCACCGTCTTGAGCAATGGCACCGGATGGCCGTCGTCGATCTTGGCGCGCAGCCGGCGCACGTAGACATCGACGATGTTCGTCAGCGGGTCTTCGTTGGTGCCCCAGACGTTCGACAGGATGCGCTCGCGGCTGTAGACGCGGCCCGGTGCGGCCATCAACAGTTCAAGGAACGCCAGCTCCTTGGCCGTGAGCGGCACGGGCTTGCCGGCGCGCGTGACCTCCATCCGCTCCCGGTCGAGAACGAGGTCCGCCACCTGCAGCGAGGCGGCCCTGGGCCGCTGCTCCCGGCCACGGCGAAGCAAGGCCTCGATGCGCGCCAGCAATTCCTCGAATGCGAAAGGCTTGGTGAGGTAGTCGTCGGCGCCCAGGCGCAGGCCGCTGACCTTGTCCTCGGTGTTGCTCAGCGCGGTGAGCATCAGCACAGGCACCTGCCGGCCCTCGGCGCGCAGTGTCTGGCAAAGCTCCAGGCCGCTGAGGCCGGGGAGCATCAGGTCGAGCAGCAGCAATGACAGATCACTGTCGCGGGCAAGGGCCAGGCCCTCGGGCCCGGTGCGCGCAAGTTGGACGCGGTAGCCCTCGGCGCTCAGGCCGCGCAGCAGAAAGTCGGCGACACGGGCATCGTCTTCCACCACCAGGATGTTCATGTTTTCAATTCAGGATGCGAGGGTTGGACCATGGCTGCAAGGCAGTTCGATGCGAACCGTGGTGCCTTGCAACGGGATGCTGTCGATGTCGATGCGGCCGTTGTGGGCCCGCACGATGGCCTGCGCGATCGACAGCCCGATGCCTGTGCCGTCGGCCCGATGCACACGTGCGCGGCGGCCGCGAACGAAGCGCTCGAACACCTTCGGCAGCTCATCCGCATCGATACCGATGCCCTCGTCGGCCACGATCACCTGCACGCGATGGTCTTGCAGATGCCAACTCATCCGCACCGTCGTGTCGTTGCGCGAATAGCGCACCGCGTTGTCGAGCACGATCACCAAGGCTTGCCGCAAACGATCGGCATCGGCTTCGAGCATGACCGTGGGCAAGCCGACGCCCGGGCTTTCGAGCCGGACACGAACGTTCTGCCGCGCCCCCAGCGTATCGGCCATTTCGGCGGCTTCGCCCAGCAGCTCCGACAGATCGACCGCGCCGAACCGCATCGCAAGTTGATCGGCCTCGGCCTTGGCGACCAGAAGAAGGTCGTCGATCACGCCGGCGAGTTGCTTCACGCCGCCCACGATGCGCGTCAGCGTCTCCCGGTATTCGGCCGGCGGCCTGTCGGCACCGCGCAGGGCGATCTCTGCCTCTCCGCGAATCGCGGTGGCGGGCGTGCGGAGTTCGTGGCTGAGATCGGCGAGAAGCTGTCGGCGGCGCAGGTCGACCTGCTGCAGCGTCTCGTGCGCGGCACTCAGTTCGCTGGTGCGCTCCAGGACGGCATCTTCGAGCCGCCGGCGCGCGGCATCGGCGTCGAGCCGGTGCCGCTGCAGTTCGGCGGCCATGGCATTGAAGTGCTCGGCAACGCGGTCGAACTCGTCGCGCGAACCCAGCGCGATCCGGTGGCCAAGTGCGCCGGCACGCAGCGCCTGCGTGCCTTCGAGCAGGCGGTCCAATGGCCGCTGCAGCCGCCGGTTCAGGTACAGCGCCAGCACGACGGCAGCAGCCAGCGTCAGCACGGCCAGGCCGATGGTCTGCAGGCGCAACTGGTCCAGGCCGCGTTCGGTCGCGGCACGGGCCACCGGCATCGCATTGCGCTGCCGTTCGATGGCGCCGTTGATCAGCTCACGCAGATCGCGGCCGCGCGCCTTGTCGAACACCCCGTTCAGCTCCTGCCAGACGCTGGCGAATTCGGCGCCGCGCTCCAGCGGGACCAGCTTCAGCAAGCGCGCGCGAACCGCAGCGATGTTGTCGTTGAGCAGGTCGCTGACGGCCACGAGCTGATCGACCTCTGGCGGTATCGGAACGCCTTCGCGGTGGGCAATGCTTTCCCACAAGGAACGATCGCGGCGCGCGAGCTGCCTGAGCGTCTCCGTGCTCGCCTGCATGCGCGCCAGTTGGCTGTCGCGCACATCGGACGAGGCGTTGGCGTCCATCAGCTGCTGCGATGCCCAGACACGCAGCCTTTGCTTGCTGGCGGAAAGCTCCAGCAGCTCCGCCAGGATGTCGCTGGCCAGCCGGCTGTGCTGGGCGTAGTCGTTGACCCGGTTCGACCCCCAATAGACAAAGCCGGCCTGCATGCAAACGAGTGCGACAAGGACGGCGAATGCGAGTGACAGGCGCAGGCGGAACATGAGAAGGCACTGTAGCGGGGCAACGCGGGCCGACGCATGAACAACAGATTAAAAGCGGACCAAGGATCAGGCCCCGCCCCAGCCCGGCATCAGACCGGCGCGTAAGTGCCCGTGCCTCCCGGCCAACGCGTCAGCACCTCGTACCCCTCGGGCGTGACGGCCACCATGTGCTCCCACTGGGCAGACAGCGACCTGTCCTTCGTCACGACCGTCCACCCGTCGGCCAACTGTCTCGTTTCGCGTGAACCTGCATTGAGCATCGGCTCGATGGTGAAGACCATTCCCGCCTCCAGCGTGAGCCCTTCCCCGCGCCGCCCGTAGTGCAGGACATTCGGCTCATCGTGGTAGATCTGGCCGATGCCATGGCCGCAGTATTCGCGCACCACGCTGAAACGCTCGCGCTGCGCCACCGACTGGATCGCATGGCCGATATCGCCCAGGGTCGCTCCAGGCTTGACCTGGTGGATGCCGGCCAGCAGCGCCTCGTACGTCGTCTCCACCAGCCGCCGGGCCAGCACACTGGGGGCGCCGACGAAGTACATGCGACTGGTGTCGCCGAACCAGCCGTCCTTGATGACGGCGACATCGATGTTGACGATGTCGCCCTTCTTCAGGATCTTGTCGGGCGAAGGAATGCCGTGGCACACCACCTGGTTGACCGACGTGAGGATGGTCTTCGGATACCCCTGGTACCCCACGTTCGCAGGAATGGCGCCCTGCACATTCACGATGTGGTCGTGGCAGATGCGGTCGAGCATCTCCGTGCTCGCCCCCGGCACGACGTAGGGCGCGACCATGTCGAGAACCTCCGCGGCAAGCCCGCCGGCACGCCGCGCCATCTCGATGTCTTCCGCGGACTTGATGGAGACGCTGCGAGCCATCAGCTTTTTCCGGCTGAAGATGCGCGGGCCCTGCCGGAAGGTTGGGCCGTGGCGGCCGCCGCGATGTCCAGCCCTCCCGACAGTTCAGCCTGTATCAGCAGCTGGCAGATTTCCCGGTGATCCAGCTCTGGATGCATTTCGGTCAGCATGCCGACCCGCATCCAGTGCTCTGCCTGTGCATTGATCGACCTGCTGAGCGCATTCCCCGCCACGCGCAGGTTCTCGTGCATCAGGTCTGAAATTTTGACGATACCCATCGGGGCGACTCCACATGAAACATATACGAATTATATGTATATCGTATGGCGTTGCAATGTGGGGTGGATGGGCTCACAAAGCACTGAAGATCGCCTTGCAGACAGTGCGCCTCTCACTCAACCGGCTGCAGCAGGCCCTTTCTCAGGCATCAACGCCTCCAACACGAAACGTGTCGGACCACTGGCGCCCCGGTCGCTGACCGCAAGACCCAGCTGTCGCCACAGCGCAGGACTGAGCGGGCGGACGGCGATGCGCGGATCGCGCGCGGGCTCGTGCGACTCCTCCGGCAGCAAGGCCGCTCCGTAGCCGGCGGCAACCAGCGTCCTGATCGCGTCGTTGTAGTTCAGCTCCATGCGCGGCCGGCAATGGACGCCCGCCGCCGAGAACCATTCCGCGGTCAACCGGTAAAGGCGAGTCGAAGCGTCGTTCATGATCAGCGGCTGCTGGGCCAGCCATTGCGGCGTCAATCGCTTGGGCGTCTTCCAGGCGGCCGGCAGGAAGGCGACGACGGCCTCGCGCCGCAAGGGCGTGACATGCACGCCGCGCACGGGTGCTTGCGGCAGCGCCACGATCGCCAGGTCCAGGCTGCCTGCGGCGAGCCGGGCCATGCTGTCGTTGGAGGTCAGCACCTGCGCGTTCACGTCGATGCCCGGGTGGTTTCGCGCCAGGCGTTCGAGCGCGGGCGGCAGCAGGTGCGCGATGACGCCCGTCGAGGCACCCACGCGCACGCGGCCCGTTTGGCCGGCGAGTTGGCGTCGAACGTCTTCCACCGCGTCGTCCGCATCTGCCAGCAGCCTGCGGGCACGCGCGATGAAGCGCTCTCCCAAGGCCGTCGCTTGCGCAGGCCCTCGCCCACGCACGAGCAACTGGCCACCCAAGCGCGACTCCAGTTCCGCGATCTGGACGGTGACGGTGGGTGCCGCCAGGTGAAGGGCGCGCGCGGCATTGGCCAGGGAGCCGAGGTCGGCGATGGCGACGAGGGTGCGCAGATGGTCAAGGCTCAGTTCTCGCATGCGGCTAATTTAACTTTTCTTAATCCGATGTTCCATATATTTAGCTGGAGCTATCGAGGCCACATCCCTACGATCGCGCCCCATGGACCTCAACATCTTCATCGACGGCGACCAAGGCACCACGGGCCTTGATCTGCAGAACCGGCTCCGGGGCGGCGAATTTCGCATCCGCACATTGCCCGCCAACCTGCGCAAGGACGCGGCGGCACGCCGGGCCGCGCTCAACGAAAGCGACATCGCCATCCTCTGCCTGCCCGATGCCGCGGCGCGCGATGCAGTGGCGATGATCGAGAACCCTTCGGTGCGCGTCATCGATGCCAGCTCGGCGCACCGCACCAGCCCCGGTTGGGTCTACGGCCTGCCGGAGCTCGATGCACGGCAAGGCGAACGCATCGCCTCGGCATCGCGTGTCACGAATCCGGGCTGCTATCCCACGGCAGCGGTCGCCCTGCTGCGGCCGCTGACGGATGCGGGCCTGCTGCCCGCCGACTATCCGCTGGCCATCCACGCCGTCTCGGGCTATTCGGGTCAGGGCCGAGCGGGGGCGGAAGCGCACGAGGCCGGGGCGGGTGCGCATTCGTTGACGGTCTATGGCCTTGCGCTCGAGCACAAGCACGTGCCGGAGATCGAGGCCTACGCCGGCTTGGCGCAACGCCCCATCTTCGTGCCGGCCTACGGCAGCTACCGGCAAGGCATCGTGCTCACCATCGGGCTGCACACGCGGCTGCTTCCCGCCGATGTTTCCGGTGCGCGCATCCACGAATGCCTTGTGGAGCGATACCGCGATGCGGCGCATGTGCGTGTGACGCCGATGTCTTCCACCGCACCGATGACCGAACTGGACCCGCAAGCCCACAACGGCTCCAACGACATGAGCCTGACCGTTGCATCCAATGACCGCACGGGCCAGATCGTCTTGAGCGCGGTTCTCGACAATCTGGGCAAGGGCGCCGCAGGTGCGGCCGTGCAGAACCTGCGCCTGATGGTGGCCGCCTCGGTCCGGTAGGCGACTCCCGCGGCTCAGCCGATCCGGGAAAATTTGAAAGGTTTCGATCGGCGCCGCCCGGTGCGGCCCACCCCATTCGACGAGGAGCCCCCGTGCCTGCTTACATCATTGCCCAGCTCGCATTCACGGATGTCGATGCCTACAGGCGATACCAGCGTGCATTCCCCGCAGTGTTCAGCCGCTTCGGCGCCAAGTTGCTCGTGGCAGACGAGTCGCCTGAAGTTCTCGAAGGAGAGTGGTCTCGCAACAAGGTCGTAGTCATGGAATTCGAGAACAAGGAAGCTGCGCAGGCATTCCAGACGAGCCCCGATTACAACGCCATCGCCGAAGACAGAAAGGCCGGGGCCGACGCCGTGGTGCTGCTGGTCGATGGCCTCCGTCCACGGCATTGACGGTTCGCGGGCTTTGCCCGCATCGCGACGGCGTTGCGATGCCCTGCTGACTGGCGTCGTCAAGGCCTGAATTCGCAACGACCTCACGCCATGGGTCGATTGCATCGGCGGGGCTCGGCGCGCCGGCTTTACAGCACACAAGACAGCAACTAAGCTCCCGCGCACAACCAGAACGATGCTGCGGCTCGCAGCGATTTTTTCGCGGACACCTCGGTGAGGCCTGCGAAATACCGCTGAGAGACGCGGCTTCCGGGATTGCGCAGCGAACCTGCGGAGCCTGGGCCTGTGGGGACCGAATTCGCCGTCATCAACGGCCTCATCCACCCAAGACTGACACCAGATGGCCGCGCCTTGGCCTTTGCACAAGGTCGCGGGTGGACAAGGGGCAAGTGGCGTGGCGCCGCTTGGCCACATGACGCACGAGGTTCCTTCCATGATGAAAGCGCCCAGCGCCGCGCCGCAGCTGACGACTCTTGTCTTTCTTTCGGCACTGGCCGTGTTGCCGGTGAACATGTTCGCTCCGTCGCTGCCTCATATCGCAGCGACCTTTAGCGCCGACTTCGCGCTCGTCAATCTCTCCATCGCAGGCTTTGCGATCTTCGCGGCCCTTACCCAGCTTGTGGCAGGGCCGCTGTCGGACCGGTTCGGCCGCCGCCCTGTCGTGCTGTGCGCCGTCGCGGTCTTTACCGTTGCGTCCATCGGCTGCGCGCTCGCACCCAGCATCGGCGTGTTTCTCGTCTGCCGCTTCATGCAGGCGGTGATTGCCACGGGCTATTCGGTTTCGCTCGCGATCATCAGGGAGACATCCACCGAGCGCGAGGCCGCGAGCAAGATCGGGCTCGTCGCTTCCGCGTGGGCCGTTGCGCCGATGGTGGGCCCGGCGTTCGGCGGCCTGCTTGACCAAGCCTTCGGATGGCGTGCGAATTTCGTCGCTTTCGCGGTCATGGGCGCTGGCGTGCTGGCCCTGGTCGCCGTCGATTTGAAGCCACGCGCGAGGACCACCGCGCGGCCATTGGCGAGCTACCTGCGCGGCTATGCCGACCTGCTGCGCTCGACGAGGTTCGCGGGCTACGTGCTCTGCATGGCGTTTTCGAGTGGCACGCTGTATGTCTTTCTGGGCGGCGCGGCATCGGCGAGCGCACACCTTCTCGACGGATCGAGCGCCAGGCTCGGGCTTCTCATGGGCCTCGTGCCGGCGGGCTTCATGATCGGCAGCCGCCTGGCCGGCCGGTATGCCTCGCGGTATCCGTTGAGCACCACAGTGCTTGTCGGCAGGCTGCTGGCATGCGCCGGCTTGCTGGTCGGCCTGCTGCTGTCGGCATTCGATGTCGGTGGCGTGCTGGCATTCTTCGGCCCGTGCATGTTCATCGGCCTCGGCAACGGCCTGACCATGCCCGGCGCGAATGCAGGCGCGATGTCGGTGCGGCCGGACCTGGCCGGCACGGCTGCGGGGTTGGCTGCATCGCTCACTGTGGGCGGTGGTGCGCTGATCGCTTCGATCTCCGGGCTCTTCCTGACCGAAGCCAGCGGCTCGCATGCGCTCTTTGTCGCCATGTTCGCATCGGCATCGACGGCATTGCTTTGGGCGCTTCTCGTGGCGTGGCGCGATCGGTCTTCTGCCTGAGGCCGTGCGTTCCGGCGCAGCCCCAACTACAGTGCGGTTGCTCTGGCTCCAACGAAGCCCTTGCGCATGATGTCTGGCGATGCCAAGGGCAAAATTTCCAGCGACCGCACTTGGAAAGGACCACGCGACATGACAGTCAAGCGAATGGACAACGTCCTGATCGTTGTCGACGATCTCGACGCGGTGAAGGCGTTCTTTGTCGAGCTGGGCCTCACGCTCGAGGGTCAGACCACGGTTGAAGGGCCCGCAATCGGGAGCCTCATCGGGCTTGGAGACGTCCGCGCCACGCTCGCGATGCTGCGTACTCCCGATGGGCAAGGCATTGAACTGGACAAGTTCCACACGCCGGACGCCGTCCGGTTCGGGCCCGTGAACACGCCGGTGAATGCGCTGGGTCTTCGCCGCGTCATGTTTGCGGTCGATGGCATCGATGCCGTCGTTGCGCGAATGCAGGCCCATGGCGCGGAACTCATCGGGCAGATGCAATACGGAGAGTCGTACCGGCTCGCCTACATCCGTGGGCCCGAAGGCCTCATCGTCGGGCTTGCCGAGCAGCTTGGCCAAGAGCAGCAACCCAAGCATTCGCAGGATTGAGCCGGCTAAAAAAAGCCCCCGTCGCCTGACAAGCAGACGACAGGGGCCAATGGCGCATCAGCCTTTCAGCCGAGCACCTCGGTCACGATGCCGGCGCCGACGGTCTTGCCGCCTTCGCGCATGGCGAAGCGCATGCCGTTCTCGATGGCCACGGGCTTGTTCAGCTCGAAGCTGATCTGCGCCCGTGCGCCCGGCTCGATCACGCCGGTCTCGGTGTCGACGCGGATGACACCCGTCACGTCGGTCGTGCCGAAGAAGAACTGCGGCTGGTAGCCGGAGCCGAACGGCGTGTGGCGACCGCCTTCGTCCTTGCTGAGAACGAAGATCTGCGCACGCCCCGTCCGGTACGGCTTCAGCGCACCGGGCTTCACCACGACCTGGCCTCGCACGACATCGTCGCGCTTGACCCCGCGCAGCAGCAGCCCGACGTTCATGCCGGCACGCGCCTCGGCGACGTCCTTGTGGAAGGACTGCACGCCGGTGACGACCACCTTCTCGTCGCCGGCCGCGCTGAGCCCGACGATCTCCAGGTTGTCGCCAACGCGGATCACGCCGCGCTCGACACGGCCGCTGATCACGGTGCCTCGGCCCGTGATGGTGTGCACGCCTTCGACGGGCATCATGAACGGCGCGTCGTAGTCGCGCACCGGATCAGGAATGCGCGAGTCCAACGCGTTCACGAGCTCGACGATGCATTGCACGTCGGCACCTTCGAGGTCGCCGCGCTCGGCGGCGGCCAGTGCCTTCAGCGCGCTGCCGAAGACGAAGCAGGCGTCGTCGTAGCCGTGCGCAGCCAGCAGCGCGCCGATCTCCATCTCGATCAGCTGCTCGATCTCCGCACGGTCGCTGTCGGCGACGAGGTCCATCTTGTTCACGAACACCACCATGTGGCCGACGTTCACCTGGCGCGCCAGCAGCACATGCTCGATGGTCTGCCGTGCCGCGCCTTCGGTGCCGTCCACCAGCAGGATCGCGCCATCCATCTGCGAGGCGCCGGTGATCATGTTCTTGATGTAGTCGGCATGCCCGGGGCAGTCGATGTGTGCGTAGTGACGGCAGTCCGACTCGTACTCGACGTGCGAGGTATTGATCGTGATGCCGCGCTCGCGCTCTTCCTTCGCGTTGTCGATCTGTCCATAGGACAGCGCGTTGCCGCCAAAGCGTGCGGCCTGCACGAAGGTCAGGGCAGCCGTCAGCGTCGTCTTGCCATGGTCGACGTGACCGATGGTTCCGACATTCACATGAACCTTGTTGTTCATCATTTCTTTCTCCGGTTTGAGAGTAAAAACCGATCCGATTCGCTGGCCAGGAGAAACGGTCGGCGGGTTGTCGGTGCGCGCGCACCAAACTCGCGATGCCCGCCATGCGGGCGAAAAAAAAGCCTGCCGAGGTGGACCACCCGACAGGCTTTTTTTCTTGCCTGAAGGATGGACCTCCAGGCGCACGAGGGCCTGGAGGCTCTACACGAACCACTCCACGGAGTCGACGCGCAGCACTGCGCCGGCAGCGCGTGCTGCGGAAAAAAGAAGAAGGTCTCGTTCGGGGCTCATGTCCAAATCTCCAACGGGGCAGGCGAAAAACAAAAAACCCGGTGGCTTGAGGCCTACCGGGTTTTTGTGAAACGAGGAGGCCAAGCCTCCGGATGCAAAGGCTCTATGAAAGCAATTCGGCAAAAAACGCGCGCAGCGAAATCGCCGCGGCTGTGCGGGTCATCGATGCGTCTTGCGTGGTCAGGAACTGCTTCATGGGTCTCTCGCGCGGTCAGGTGTTGAACCGCAGTGCGATGGTTGATCTTTGAGGGGGTCGGAGGCTAACACCGCAATGGCGATCCGGCAACAGGCGCGTTGCACGCACGCAGCAAAAGCAACTGAGTTGCCTGGCGCCAGGAGGCGCCATGCCCATGGCCGGCATCAAGCCGCGTTGCGGCGCAGGAACATGTGCGTGGCGCGCTCGCCAGCCACTTGCCGTTCGCAGCTGTAGCCCAGCGCCGGCAAGTCCAGGCCCGCGAACAGCGCTTCGCCCTTCCCCAGCAGCACCGGCCGCACGGCCAGGTGCAGTTCATCGATCAGCCCGGCCTTCAGGTATTCGCGCACGGTGGCCACGCCGCCGCCTATGCGAATGTCGCGCGCGCCCGCGGCGGCCCGCGCCTGCGTCAGCGCATCGTGAATGCCGCCGGTGACGAAGTGAAAGGTGGTGCCGCCCTGCATCGTCAGTGGCGCGCGGGCATGGTGGGTCAGCACGAAGACCGGCACGTGGTACGGCGGCTCGTCGCCCCACCAGCCTTTCCAGCTCTCATCGGGCCAGGGACCGCGCACCGGGCCGAACATGTTGCGCCCGAGAATCCAGGCACCGACATCGACAAAGCCCTGTTCGGCGATCCCGTTGTCGATGCCGGTCTCGCCGTTGGCCTCGCCCGTCGCGTGCATCTGCTGCCAGACGCGCGTGGGAAAGAACCAGTCCATGAGCTCAGGGCCGCGAACGCCCAGCGGATGCTCAAGGCTCTGGTCAGGGCCGGCAGAAAAGCCGTCGAGCGAAACACCGAAGCTGCGCACCAGTACTCGGGTCATGAGGCCATCTCCTGCAATAAGGAAGCCGCAGTTTAGCGAGGGTGCCGCCCGCGTCCACGTGGCCGCCACGCCTGTCACGTCGACATCGTGGTGATTGCATTCGCTGGCGTTCATACCGGCTCGCGCCTGGATGAGAGGCGGGGTCGTAACATTTTTGATACTTCTCGGCGGTGACTGGCACCCCAAAGCGTCGAGGAAAATGGCGGGAAGGCCCGTTCTGTCATCTGAACCTTCTCACCTCATTTCGATCGCATTGCGCGACCTGCACACGATTCACCACAATGTTCCCTATGCCCCTGACCAACGTACAAGCCAAGCGTCTTTCCACGCTCTCCATCGCTTTCGCCATCGCCGCAGGGGGCCTCGTGCCGTACTCGGCCTCGTATGCGGCCTCCCACCATGCCGCCAAGCCCGCTGCCCAGAACAAGAAGCCTGCTGCCAGCGCGCCTGCTTCGGCGCCGGCAGCAGCACCGGCCGCTACTGCTGGCGGCCAGCCAGCGTTGGCCGCCAAGGCATGGCTGCTGATGGACTTCGACTCCGGCGAAGTGCTCGGCTCGGACAACGCCGATGAGCCATTGCCGCCGGCGTCGCTGACCAAGATGATGACCAGCTTCCTGGTCGAACAGGCGCTTCGCTCGGGCAAGCTCAAGAAGGAAGACCTCGTTTCGGTCAGCCAGAACGCCTGGTGCCGCGGCTCGAGCACCGAGTCGTGCATGTACCTGCCGCTCAACAGCCAGGCCACGGTGATCGACATCCTGCGCGGCATCATCATCCAGTCCGGCAACGACGCGTCCAAGGCGATCGCCGAGCACATGGCCGGCTCCGAAGAGAACTTCGCCAAGCTCATGAACGCCGAAGCCCAGCGCCTCGGAATGACGCACACGCATTTCGTCAACGCGACGGGGCTGCCCGACCCGCAACACAGGTCGTCCGCGCGCGACCTCGCGATCCTGGCGCGCGCCATCATCCACGACAGCGCCGACTTCTATCCGATCTACGCCGAGCGTGAATTCAAATACAACAACATCAAGCAGGGCAACCGCAACGCCCTGCTCTACACCGACCCGACGGTCGATGGCCTGAAGACCGGCCATACGCAGGAAGCGGGCTTCTGCCTCGTCACTTCGTCCAAGCGCAACGGCATGCGCCTCATCACGGTGATTCTCAACACCAACAGCGCGCAGGCGCGGGCCGACCAGACGCGCACGCTGCTCGGCTGGGGCTTCAGCAATTTCGAGAAGGCCACGCCGATTCAACCGAACACGGTGGTGACGGCGGCCAAGGTCAGCTTCGGCAAGGCCGACACGGTCCCCGCGGTTCTGGAGTCGTCATGGGCCGTGACCGTGCCGCGCGGCCAGCAAGTGCAGACCGCGGTGCAGATCAAGCCGGACCTGGAAGCGCCAGTGGCCAAGGGCGCGGTGATCGGCAAGGTCGTCGCAACTTCGAATGGCAAGCAAGTGGGAGAAACGCCGCTGGTCGCGCAAGCCGATGTGGAGCGCGCGGGCTTCTTGCTGCGCATGTGGCAGCACGTGATGAAGTGGTTTGGCAAGTGACGGCTGCCCGACTGTCGAGCAGAACCGTCTGTTGATTCCAGAGCCTCTTGCCACGGTACCTGGCATTGCTTGCGCGGCCAGTCTTGGCTCTGGAGCGCGGCGATGCCGGGTCGTGTAGTGCGCCGATGATCAGCATCACATTGAACGAGCAGTCGCTGCCTGCCTCCACGCGAGCGCAGCTTGACGCAAGTCTTGCTGTTGTCAGAGCCCGGGAGAAGTTCGAGCTTTGGATCTCGACCGAAGCGGGGCCCATGATGTGCATGCTGCGCAATGGCGAGAGTGCCTGGCTCATGTACCTGAACGAGCCCGGGGACAGCGGCTTCAGTTCCCGTGGCGAAGTGGCCCGAGCGGGTGTCACGACGTACACGCTGGCGAACGGGCAAGTCGATGAGTACCCGCTCTCGTGGTGCGTGAGTTTGCCGAGTTGCTTGCAGGCGATCGAGGAGTTCTGGGTCAGCGCGGGTGGTCTGCCTTCGAGAATTTCGTGGAACAGGGACTGAGCCTGCAAGCCGACTAGTCTTGCGTCACTCAGGAATCTTCTGCGGCCAATCACTGTCGTGAGTCCTGCAAAACTCTTAGCGCAAACGAGGACTGCCAATGAGCTTTGAAATCAGCCTGTACATCGGGTTGCTGGCGATCATGGGCTTGGTCGTCTACCTCTTTTTTCTTGCTGGGCGAGCACTTCCCTCCGCCGGCTACTGGCTGGCTTTCACCGCCTTTGTACTCGTGCTCGGTCTCTGGACTTTGCTTGCACTCGACGATGCGGATGGGCCCGGCGGAGCGCTTGGCATGGCCATCGTCGCTGCAGGCTCGCTTGCCTGCTTGAGCGCAGGTACAGGCCTTTCTGCTGGCGCAGGAAATAGCGCCGCGCCCATACTCGGCCTCGGGCTTGGTGTTGCAAGCTCAAGTGCTGTGCATCTTTGGCTCGTACCGCATGCGAGTCCGTATGTCGGCGCGGCGCTGCTGCTGTTCTTCTGCGTTGGCAGCATCGCGCACCAGGCATTGCGGAAGAGGAAAGTGCAGCGGACCTGAGACCCCATGCTGAAATCACTCACACTGGCGTTTGTTCGTTCACGCCGTCGTGCTGTCGCACCGCTCGCTTAACCTGCCTTCAACGCCCCGACAACCTTGTACGCATTGACAACGATCCCCGACGGCATTGCCTTCGTCGTGACGAGCTCGAACGCACGCGGTGGGGTTCCCTCTGCGAAGAAGCGCTTCCCGGCCCCCAGAAGAACCGGATAGACGATCAGCAGGACGTCATCCACAAGCCCATGCGCAAGCAGCGTCGATGTCAGCGTCGAGCTGCCCCAGAGGATCAGGTTCGGCCCCGCCTGCGACTTGATGCGGCGAACGCTCTCGACGACGTCCGGCCCCAGGCCTTCGTACGGGCCCCATTCAAGACTCTCCGGACGATGGGTCACGACAAACTTGGTCGCCGCATTCAAACCATCCGCCATCGGGCTGCCCGGCGCCTTGGGCCAATACCCCGACCACAGGTCGTAGGTGCGGCGGCCGAGCAGCAGGTCGAACTGCCCGCCCTGCGCGGCGAGCACTTCGTCCCGGCCGGCAGGGGTCCGGTAGGGCATGGTCCAGTCGGCGTGGGGAAAGTCGTCTTCGCCGGTGGTCTGGATCACGCCGTCCAGCGAGATGTGCGCCATGACTTTGAGCGTTCTCATGCGGGTCTCCATGCTTGGGTTTGGAGGTTGCAATGCCGCGGCCTTGGGTGGGGCTGCTGCGGCTCGAGCGGCACGGCGCGCGTCGGGGGAACCACGCGACCGGCGCAGTATAGCCACGCGGCTATCGCTGCAGCCCGTGAAATGGAAGCGGGGATTCCCCTACACCGCATACCCCCAACCCCGATGCTGGAACAATGCGCCCATCCATGGACGGCCTCGATCTCATCAAAACATTTCGCGAAGTCGCGTTCCGGCGCAGCTTCTCCCGCGCAGCGATTTCGCTGGGCATGTCGAAAGCCACGGTCAGCCGCTATGTGGCCGAGCTGGAAACCCGCAGCGGCGTGCGCCTGCTGAACCGATCCACCCGCTCCCTGAGCCTGACGGACGCCGGCCAGATCCTGCTCGACCGCAGCACCGAGCTGGTGACGATGGCCGAGAACACGCTGAACGACCTGCAGGGCCACGGCGCCCACCCGCGCGGGCGCCTGCGCATGAGCGCGCCCAACGGCCTGATCGCGGGCTGGATGTCGGACGTGATCGCGGAGTTCATCAAGCTCTACCCTGACGTGTACGTGAGCCTTGTCTTCACCAACGGCGAGGTTGACCTGATCGGCGAAGGCATCGACATCCACCTGACCGGCGGACGCATCGACGACATGAACCTGATCGTGCGCCGGCTGGTGCAGTTCGACATGGTGGTCTGCGCCTCGCCCGCCTACTGGGCGCAGCGCGGCATTCCCCAGGTGCCGGAAGACATGAGCCGGCACGACGTGCTGAGCTATTCGGCCAAGCCCACCACGCACCTGCCCTTCGAGACCAAGGGCAAGCCGCACGACGTGTCGGTGCACAGCCGCATGGAGGCCAACGACGCGGTGGCGCTGATCGAACTCGCGCTGCGCGGCGTGGGCGTGGCCTATGTGCCGGAGCCGCTGGCGCAGTCGCACCTGGAGCGCGGCGCGCTGGTGCCGGTGCTGCGCGACCACATGCCGCGCGACCACTGGCTGTATGCCGCCTATTCGCAGCGCCGCCACAACAGCGCCGCGATGCGCGCGATGCTCGACTTCCTGGAACAGTCGATGGGCGCCAACGGCGAGAACCCGTTGCTGCCGCCCATGCCCGCACCGTTGCCGGTGTCGCCGCCTGCACCTACATGCGCCCTTTCCAGGGCACAAGACGTCGCTCGAGCCACCGCATCAGCAGGTCGAACAGGTACGCCACCACGCCGATGACGATGATGCCCATGATGACGATGTCGGTACGCAGGAAGTTCGACGCGTTCAGCACCATCTGACCCAGCCCCATGTTGGCCGCCACCATCTCGGCGGCCACCAGCGTGGTCCAGCCGAAGCCGATGGCGATGCGCATGCCCACGAGGATGTCGGGCAACGCCGACGGCAATATGACGTGGCGGATCACCTGCATGTAGCTGGCACCCATCGAGTACGCGGCGTTGATCTGCTCCTGCGAAGCGCTGCGCATGCCCGAGCGCGCGGCCAGTGCCAGCGGCGCGAAGCAGCTCAGGAAGATCAGCAGCACCTTGGGCAGTTCGTCGATGCCGAACCAGATGATGATGAGCGGCAGGTACGCGAGCGGCGGCAGCGGCCGGTAGAACTCCAGCGGCGGATCGAAGATGCCGCGCCAGAAGCGGCTCATGCCCATCGCGATGCCCACCGGGATCGCCGTGGCGCAGGCCAGGAAGAAGGCCGAGAACACGCGGAACATGCTCGCCAGGAAGTGCTGCCACAGCGGCTTGTCGTTGGCCTGGCCGGTCAGGTATTCGTAGAACTGCTGGAACACCGCCTGCGGCGTCGGCAAGAAGAGCGGCTTGACCCAGCCCATGTTGGTGACGATGAACCACAGCGCGATCAGCGTGACCACGGTCACCACGCTGATGGTCACGCTCGAGCCCTCGCCCGGCACCTTGAAGGCGCTGGTCTTGAGCTTGGCGCCGGCCGGGGGAGCGGGCGACGCGGCAGGCTTGGACGGCGGCGGTTGCGTCATGACGGCAGCAGGCGATGCAATGGTGACCTCAGGCATGGGCAGCCTCGCGATGATGAATGATCGACAACACCTCTTCGCGCATGCGGATGAATTCGGGCTCCGACTTCACCTTGCGCGAATCGCCGTGTGCCAGGAACTGGCGCGAGAACGGCACGGTGTCGTACACATGCGAGATGCGCCCCGGGCTGGGGCTCATCACGATCAGCCGCGTGGCCAGAAACAGCGCCTCTTCGACCGAATGGGTGATGAAGAACACCATCTTGTTCGACTTGGACCAGGCCTTGAGCAGGATCTCCTGCACCTGCTCGCGCGTGAACGCATCGAGCGCGCCCATGGGCTCGTCCATCAGCAGCACGGCCGGGTCGCTGGCGAGTGCGCGCGCAATGCCCACGCGCTGCTGCATGCCGCCCGACAGTTCGTACACGGCGCGGTCGGCGTATTGTTGCAGGCCGACGAGCGCGAGCTTTTCTTCGGCGATGCGGTCGCGCTCGGCCTTGCCAGTGCCGGCCAGTCGCAGGCCCAGTGCCACGTTGTCGCGCACGTTGAGCCAGGGCATCAGCGCGTGCTTCTGGAACACCACGCCACGGTCGGCACCGGGGCCGACCACGGGTTTGCCGTCGAGCAGGATCTCGCCAGTCGAAGGCGGCAGAAAGCCCGCGATGCTGTTGAGCAGCGTCGTCTTGCCGCAGCCCGAGGCGCCGAGCGCAACGACGAAGTCGCCGTCGTGCATCGTGAGGTTGACGGGCGCCAGCGCCTGCAGCGTGCCGCCCTTGACGGCGTAGTTGACCGTGAGGTCGCGGATGTCCAGCGTGGGCATCTCGGTTCTCCGCCGCGCCTACTTACCCATCGCCTTGTCGACGTACACGGTGGTCACGAAGGCGCCGTAGTCGGGCTTCACTTCCTGCACCCGGCCCTGCTCCTTCAGAAAGGCGGCGGTGCCCGCCATCGCCTTGGCCGCGCCACCGCCCAGCCATGTCGGCGAGACCTGCTCGGCCATGGTCGGGAAGGTGTAGAGCGCCATCGCGGCCGACACGTCCTTCGGGTCGGCCTTGGTCCACTTGGCCATGGCCTTGATCTGCGGCGAATCGGGCGTCCAGCTCTTGCCGCTGGCCTTGTATTCCTCGTTGGCGCGGTTCAGCGCCTTCACGAAGGCGACCATGAAGGGCTCGTTGGCCGCCGCCCACTTGGCGTTGACCACGATGCCCTCGAAGGTCGGCGCGCCGCGCTGGCCGATGCTGCCCGAGGTGGCGATGGTCTTGCCGGTGGCCTTGATCTTTGACAGCACCGGGTCCCAGATGAAGGTGGCGTCGATGTCGCCGCGCTCCCATGCGGCCGCGATCTCGGGCGGGCGCATGTTCATCACGTTCACGCTCTTCGGATCGATGCCGTCCATCTTCATGCCGGCCATGAGCTGGTAGTGCGCGGTCGACACGAAGGGCGTGGCCACCTTCTTGCCGACCAGGTCCTTCATGCTGTTGATGCCCGACGCATTGCGTGCAATGAGTGCTTCGGCATTCGCGATGTCGGCCGAGATCCAGAACAGCTTGATGTCCTGCCCCTGGCTGGCCGCGGCCGTCAGCGGGCTGGAGCCGGTTTCACCCATCTGCACGTCGCCTGAAGCCATCGCGCGGATCACGTCGCCGCCGCCCGAAAACATGCGCCAGTTGATCTTGTAGCCCGTGGCCTTCTCGACCTCGCCCGACTCCATGACCAGGCGCAGCGGCACCAGCATGTCCTGGTGGGCGAAAGTGAGTTCCTTGGCTTGCTGGGCGAAGGCGCTGCCGCAAAGCGTGGCGAGCGTGGCGGCCAGCACGGCGAACTGGAGGGGGAGACGGCGGGACATGGTCATCGGGTTTCTCCTGTGGGTGAATCAGGGCGACTTTGCGCCTATCGGGTCCAGCCAGGAAGTGCCAGTGCTCTTGATGGTGTAGAGCCAGCTTGTTGGGAGATACCCTTGTTCTGGTGCATGCAGCACTTGGACGGGGCATTTTCTTCCCAGCGCGGGGGCACACCCCACTTAAACAAAGAACCGGACTCAGTGCGTGCGCAACCCGGCGGCCCGCTTCTCTCCGCGTGCCAGAGCCAGTTCTTCCACCGCCATCCCCAGGGCCCGGATGCCCGCCGGAATCTGCGAAGCGGCAATGGACGACAGCCGCAACCGGAAGAAGGGGCACGGGTACGGCGGCTTCGCAAAGAAGACATCGCCCGCCTCGATCAGCACGCCGTGGTTACGCGCCATCAGGGCCAGCTCGGTCGCATCCACCCACGTGGGCGCCTGCACCCAGATCGACGCGCCGCCCGATGGCAGCCGGAACTCGAAATCGGGCAAGTGGTCGCGCAGCGCCTGCGCCGCCAGGGCCAGCCGCTCCTGCATGGCATGGTTCACCCGCCGCGCATGCGACTCGTGATGCCCCAGCGACAGGAACAACGCATACGCATGCTGAAGAAACGCGCTCGGGTGCCGCACCATCGCATGCCGGATCACCCGCAGTTCCTTGATGAGCGCGCGCGGCGCCACGATGAAGCCGAGCCGCAATGCCGGTGACAGGCTCTTCGACACCGAGCCCACGTAGATCACCCGCCCCGTCTTGTCCAGGCTCTTGAGCGCGGGCATCGGCGTGCCTTCATACAGGTTCTCGGCCTCGTAGTCGTCTTCGATGATCACGAAGTCCTGCAGCTCTGCCTTGCGCAGCAGCCACTGCCGCCGCTCCAGGCTCAAGGTTGCGGTGGTCGGGCTCTGGTGTGAAGGCGTGACGAAGAGGTAGTCGGCGGCCGGCAGTGCATCGACCACCAGCCCGTCTTCGTCGACATCGACCTCGACCCACTTCGGCTGCCGCAACGAAAAGCTGTTGCGCGCATGCGGATGCCCCGGCTCTTCGAGCCCCACGCGCGTCTGCTCGTCGAACAGCGCCTCGGCCAGCAGGTAGTAGGCGTGCTGCGCGCCCATAGTGACGAGGATCTCTTCCTTCAGCGCGAACACGCCGCGCTTGGGCAGCAGCCGCGTGCGGATCTGCTCGATCAGGTCGGGCACGTCGTCGGTCTCGAAGTCGGGCGTCCAGTGCGGCAGTTGCGAGCGCGCCAGGCTGCGGGCGCAGCACTCGCGGAAATCTTCGGTCGGAAAAAGCTGCGGGTCGTAGTTGCCGTAGACAAAGGGGTACGGGTAGTCGCGCCACCGGTCGGGCTTCGACAGCGTGGGCTTGTCGACCAGCGAGCGCAGCACGCGCCCCGACCAGTCCGGCGGCTGGCTGGCCTGCCCGCTGCGCCCGACCAGCGGCTCGGCATGCGCGGCCGACTGCGGCCGCGCATTGCGCGCCACGAACACGCCACTGCGCGGACGGGCTTCCAGAAAGCCTTCGTCGATGAGTTGCAGGTAAGCCGAGGTGACGGTGTTGCGGCTCAGGCCGAGCAGCGCCGCCAGTTCACGCGACGACGGCAGCGGCGCGCCGGGGCTCAGGTGCTCTTCGAGGATCGCCTGGACCACGGCGGTGCGCAGGCGGGCCTGCAACGGCAGTGCCGGTTGATCGGGCAGCGCGAAGAGCTGCGCCCATTGGGTGGCTCGCGGGTTCGGGGGCATGGTGCGCCGCAGTTTAGGACAGCCACGCCAATTTGTGCGTGCGCTCTGGCTCGGTCGAATCTCCGCAACTGGCCCTATCGCGGCGGCAACCGGCTGCCTACGCTTGCCCCATTCATTTCCGGAGTCTTCGCGTGACCGCACAGCAGCCCTCTTCTTCTTCCGTGACCACCGCCACCCTGGCCGCCTTCAGCGACGCCTGGAACCGCCACGACATCGACGCGCTGATGAGCTTCATGACGCCCGACTGCATCTTCCAGACCGCCGCCGGCCCCGACGCCTGCGGCACGCGCCACGTGGGCACCGAGGCCGTGCGCAAGGCCTTCGCCGCCGCATGGCAGGCCGTGCCCGATGCGCAGTGGATCAACGGCCAGCATTTCGTGCAGGGCGACTTCGGCACCTCGCAGTGGACCTTCACCGGCACCGCTGCCGACGGCAGCCGCATCGAGACCGACGGCATCGACGTCTTCACCTTCAAGGGCGGAAAGATCCACCTGAAGAACGTGTTCCGCAAGGCGCGCCCAAACCTGCCCGCGGCCAAGTAGCAGGCGGCGCGGATTGTCCTTTTCACCTGGAGCCCTCATGACCATCGCAGCAGGGACCGCCAACCGATTCAACCTCACCACCGCCAGCGCCGCCGTCATCGACGGCGCAGCCCCCATGCAGCCGCCGCAAGCACCCTTTCGCCCCTACGACCCGCAATACGACCCGCTGCACGCGCCCGATCCCGGCGCCGGCCGCGCCTACGCGCCCACGTGGTGGGTGGCCAGCGCCGGCGCGCCGCCCGAAGACGACGGCCCGCTGGTGCGCGACATCGATGTCGACGTGGCCATCATCGGCTCGGGTGCGACGGGCATGTCGACCGCGCTGTACCTTGCGCAGGAACACGGCATTCGCGCGACGGTGCTCGAAGCCAACCAGGCCGCCTGGGGCTGCTCCAGCCGCAGCGGCGGCCAGGGCCAGAACGCCAGCGGCCGACTGAAGCGTTCGCAGTGGATCGAACGCTGGGGCCTGGACACCGCGAAGAAGCTCGACGCCGAGATCCGCAGCGGCTTCGAGAACTTCCGCCACCTCACCACGCAGATCGATTGCGACGCCTACGACGGCGGCCACCTCTACCTGGCGCACCGGGCCGAGAAGCTCGCGGGCCTGGACACCGAGGCGCGGCTGATGCGCGAGAAGTTCGGCTACGCCACCCGCATGATGAGCGCCGAGGAAGTGCGCCGCGACTACTGCGACGAGCGCGAAACCGTGGGCGCGATGTTCGAGCCCGAAGGCGTGGGCATCCACCCGCTCAAGTTCACCTTCGGCCTGATGCGCCGGGCGCGCGCGCTCGGCGTGACGGTGCACACCTCGAGCCCGGTGCAGGGCTGGCACACCATCGACGGTGTGCACCACCTGCAGACGCCCGCCGGCGTGGTGCGCGCGCGCCGCGTGGCGGTGTGCACCGGCGGCTACACGGGGCAGGCGCTCAACCCGCTGCTGAAGAACCGGATCATGCCGATCCTGTCGAACTCGGTGGTCACGCGCCCGCTCACCGATGCCGAGCTGAAGGCCACCAACTTCAAGTCGCTCACCTTCCTGACCGACACGCGCACGCTGCGCTTCTATTACCGGCTGCTCAAGGGCAACCGGCTGCAGATCGGCAGCCGCAGCGCGGTGACCGGCGCCGACGCCGAAGACCCGGTGCACCTGAAGCTGCTCACCGACGCCATCGCGCGCAAGTTCCCGCCGCTGGCGGGCATCCGCATCGACTACTCCTGGTGGGGCTGGGTCGACATGAGCCACGACATGATGCCGCGCATCACCCAGCCCGATGCGGGCAAGAAGATCTGGTACGCGGTGGGCTACGGCGGCAACGGCGTGTCGTTCTCGACCTGGGCCGGCAAGCGGCTGGCCGAGCGCGTGGCGGGCAAGGACACGGGCAAGGACGTGTTCGAGCTGCCCATCTACCACTCGCCGCTGCCCTTCCCCAACGTGATGGGCATGGTCGAGTCGCAGGCCTTCGCGCCCTTTCGCCGCATGGGCCAGCGCATGCTCTACAAGTGGTATTGGCTGCGCGACGAAAAGTAACCCGGGCACAGGCAGGGCCGCGCACCGGCGGTGCGCGTTCACCGAAGTGGCGCATCGCCCCGTTGCACAACGGGGCAAACCCGTGCCCTCTGGCCCTGCGGGTCGCCCGTGGTTGGCTCTTCGCTGGCGCGCGGCCAGCGCCTATCTTCGACACCAAGGCTCTTGCGAGCCGATCCGGATTGCCTGTGTCGAACTCCCCGAGGTCTTGTCATGCCCCTTCCCCGTTTCACGCGCCGCACCACCCTGCTCTCTGCTGCCTTTCTCGGTGGGAACACCCTGCTGCCGCTGCCCGTCTTCGCAGCCGATGAACCCAAGCGCGGCGGCACGCTGGTGATCGGCAGCACGCAGACGCCGCGGCACCTGAACGGCGCGGTGCAATCGGGCATTGCCACCGCGATGCCTTCGACGCAGATCTTCGCGAGTCCGCTGCGCTTCGACGACAAGTGGAACCCGCAGCCCTACCTGGCCGAATCGTGGAAGCTGGCCGACGACGGCAAGTCGCTCACGCTCAAGCTGCGCAAGGACGCGTTGTTCCATGACGGCAAGCCCGTCACCTCGGCCGACGTGGCGTTCTCGGTCATGGCGATCAAGGCCAACCACCCGTTCACCACCATGCTCGGCCCCGTCGAGAAGGTCGAGACTCCCGACGCGACCACAGCCATCATCCGCATGAGCGTGCCGCACCCGGCCATCGTGCTGGCGATGTCGCCCGCGCTGTGCCCCATTCTTCCCAAGCACATCTACGGCGACGGGCAAGACCTGAAGAACCACCCGCGCAACACCACCGACGTGATCGGCTCGGGTCCGTTCCGCGTGACCGACTTCAAGCCGGCGCAGCGCGTGGTGCTGGAGCGCTTCGACAAGTTCTTCCTGCCGAACAGGCCCTACCTCGACAAGATCATCATCAACATCACGCCCGACTCGGCGAGCCTCACGCTCGGGCTGGAGCGCGGCGACATCCAGATGGTGCCCTTCGCCACGCTGCCCACCGACCTGAAGCGGCTGGCCAACGATCCGAAGGTGTCGCTCACGCCCAAGGGCTACGACGGCATCGGCGCGCTCAACTGGCTGGCCTTCAATACCGCGAAGAAGCCGCTGTCGGACGTGCAGGTGCGCAAGGCCATCGCCACGGCCATCGACAAGAACTTCATCACCAAGGCACTGATGGGCGGCTTTGCCACCGTGTCCGACGGCCCGCTGGTGGCCAGCAGCCCCTTCGCGGTGACCGACCTCGTGCGCTACCCGCTCGACCTGAAGAAGGCCGGCGAGATGCTCGACGCCGCGGGCTACAAGGCCGGTGCCGGTGGCGAGCGCTTCAAGCTCACCATCGACTACCTGCCCGGCGCCGACGACCAGCAGAAGAACGTGGCCGAGTACATCCGCGGCCAGCTCAAGAAGGTGGGCATCACGGTCGAGGTGCGCGCCTCGGCCGACTTCCCGGCATGGGCCAAGCGCCTGGCCTCGCACGACTTCGACATGTCGATGGACACCGTCTTCAACTGGGGCGACCCGATCATCGGCGTGCACCGCACCTACCTGTCGACCAACATCAAGCCGATCGTCTGGACCAACACGCAGTCGTATGCCAACCCGAAGGTGGACGAGCTGCTCAACACCGCCGGCGGCCTGATCGATGCGACGCAGCGCAAGGCCTACTACGCGACCTTCCAGAAGATCGTGACCGACGAGCTGCCCATCGAGTTCATCAACCAGGTGCCCTACCACACCATCACCAGCAAGAAGCTGGCGAACGTGCCGACGACCATCTGGGGGCCGCTGTCGCCGATGGACGAGGTGTACTTCAGGTAAGGGCGCGGCGAGCACATCATGGGCATGCTGCGCTACGCCGCCTCGCGACTGCTCCAGGCCATCGGCCTCGTGCTCGCGGTGGTGGTCCTGAACTTCGTGCTGGTGCACGCCGCGCCGGGCGATCCGGTGGAAACCATTGCCGGCGCCAGCGGCGGCATGTCGCCCGAGCTGATGGCGCAACTGCGCACGCAGTACGGGCTCGACAAGCCGCTGCCTGTGCAGCTGTTCGTGTACCTGGGCAAGGTGGCGAGCGGCGACCTGGGCTACTCGTACTTCTTCAACCTGCCGGTGACGCAGATGATTGCCGAGCGCGTGCCCGCCACGCTGCTGCTGGTGCTCAGCGCAGTGCTGCTGGCCTTCCTGGTGGGCACGGCGCTGGGCGTGCTGTCGTCGCGCAAGCCGAACGGCTGGCTGTCGCAGTTCATCAACGTGCTGTCGCTGGTGGGCTTCGCGGCGCCGGTGTTCTGGCTGGGCATCATGCTGGTGATCTTGCTGGCGTCGGTGTTCCCCATCCTGCCGGTGGCGGGCATGCGCGCCATCGACTCGACAGGCACCGGCGGGTTCGCCGACATGCTCGACGTGGCCTACCACCTCGTGCTGCCCACGCTCACGCTGAGCCTGGTGTACCTGGCGCAGTACAGCCGGCTCGCGCGTTCGTCGATGCTCGACGTGCTGGGCTCGGACTTCATCCGCACCGCGCGCGCCAAGGGCCTGGCCGACCGCGTGGTGCTCTACAAGCACGCGCTGCGCAATGCGTTGCTGCCGGTGGTCACGGTGCTGGGGCTGCAGTTCGGCAACGTGCTGGCGGGCGCCATTCTGGTCGAGACCGTCTTCAACTGGCCGGGCCTGGGCCGGCTGGCCTTCGAGTCAGTGCTGCGGCGCGACTACCCGACCATCCTGGGCGTGCTGCTGTTCTCTTCCATCGCGGTGGTGGTGATGAACCAGCTCACCGATCTTTGCTACCGCTTCATCGATCCACGGATCAAGGCTTCATGAACAAGGTCGTCGCGATGCCCTCCGTTTCCGCTGCTTCCTCCAAAACCGACGCGGGAGCCAGAGCCGCGCCCCGGCCCGCCGTGCGCGTGGAGCACCCCGGCGTGGAGGCGATGCGCATGTTCCTGCGCAACCCGTCGGCCATCGTCGGCATGGCGATGCTGTTCCTGGTGCTGCTGGTGGCCATCGCCGGGCCGTGGGTGCTGCCGGCCGACCCGTTCGAGATCAAGGCCGCGCCGCTCACGCCGCCCTTCAGCGAAGAAGCCTGGCTCGGCACCGACTACCTGGGCCGCGACGTGCTCACCGCACTCGTCTACGGCGGGCGCGCCACGCTGCTGGTGGGTGCGGTGGCCGCGCTGCTGTCGGTGGCGATCGGCATCACGCTCGGCGCCTTCGCGGGCTACTACGGCGGCAAGATCGACGCCGCGCTGATGAAGCTCACCGAGTTCTTCCAGGTGCTGCCCGCGCTGCTGTTCGCGATGGTGGTGGTCACGCTCTTCTCGCCCACGCTGGTGACGGTGACGCTGGCCATCGGCATCGTGAGCTGGACCGGCACCGCGCGCCTCACACGCGCCGAGTTCATGAAGTTCCGGGGGCTGGAGTTCGTGCGCGCCGAGCGCGCCATCGGCGCGCGCGACGCCCGCATCATCTGGAAGGTGATCCTGCCCAATGCGCTGCCGCCGCTGGTGGTGTCGGCCACGCTGGCGGTGGGCGCGGCTATCTTGTTCGAGGCCGGCCTGTCGTTCCTCGGCCTGGGCGATCCGAACCAGATGAGCTGGGGGCTGATGATCGGCTCCAGCCGGCAGTACGTGCTGTCGTGCTGGTGGGCCGTGGCCTTTCCGGGCGCGGCGATCTTCGTCACCGTGCTGGCCGTGAGCCTGATCGGCGACGGGCTGAACGATGCCCTCAACCCCAAGCTGAGGGAACGCTGATGCCAACCCCCAACGACCCGCTCCTGCGCGTGCAGGACCTGCACGTCGAGTTCAAGACCCGGCGCGGCCAGGCGCTGGTGCTCAACGGTGTCGACTTCGAGATTCGCGCCGGCGAAACGCTGTGCGTGGTCGGCGAGTCGGGCTGCGGCAAGAGCATGACGGCGCTGGCACTGCTGCGGCTCATTCCCTCGCCGCCGGGGCGCATCCGCAATGGGCGCGTGCTGTTCCAGGGCGAAGACCTGGTGCAGGCCAGCGACGCCCGCATGCGCGAGGTGCGCGGCAACCGCATCTCGATGATCTTCCAGGAGCCGATGACGTCGCTGAACCCGGTGTTCACCGTGGGCGACCAGATCGGCGAATCGCTGCAGCTGCATGCGGGCATGAACGCGCACGCGGCACGCCAGCGCGCCATCGAGATGCTGCAGCAGGTGGGCATTCCGGCGCCCGAGCGGCGCGTGGACGAGTATCCGCACCAGCTCTCGGGCGGCATGCGCCAGCGCGTGATGATCGCGATGGCGCTGGCCTGCCGGCCCGACATCCTGATTGCCGACGAGCCCACCACCGCGCTCGACGTGACGGTGCAGGCGCAGATCTTCGACCTGCTGCGCGACCTGCAGCGCGAGAAGGGCACGGCCATCCTGCTCATCACCCACGACATGGGCGCCGTCGCCGAAATGGCCGACCGCGTGATGGTGATGTATGCCGGGCGCGTGATCGAACAGGGCACCACCGAGCAGGTGCTGTCCGAGCCCGGCCACCCGTACACGCGCGGGCTGATCGACTGCCTGCCCGAGCTGGGCAGCAGCGCGGCCTTCGAGGACGGCGCGCGCGATGAATTGGCCGAGATCGCGGGCGTGGTGCCGTCCATCTGGGAGCTGGGCACGGGCTGCGCCTTTCGCGAACGCTGCCCGCGTGCGCTCGCGCGTTGCGCCGTCGAGGTGCCGCCGATGTTCGCGGTGCATGGGCATGTGGCGCCGGGTGTGCCGCATGGCGCGGCCTGCTGGCTGCACGCCGAAGCGCTGGCGCCGCGCGACCTGCACGAGAAGGAAGCCGCATGACATTCATCGGCAAGACCGACACGCTGCTCGCGGTCGACGACCTGAAGGTGCACTTCCCGCGCAGCAAGGCCGGCTGGGGCCGCACGCCCGAGGTGGTGAAGGCGGTGGACGGCGTCTCTTTCGAGATCCGCCGCGGCAGCACGCTTGCGGTGGTGGGCGAATCGGGCTCGGGCAAGACCACGACCGCGCTCGCGGTGATGCGGCTGTCGCCCATCACCTCGGGCCGCATGCGGCTGGGCGATACCGACCTCGCCGCGCTGCAGGGCGAAAAACTGCGGCAGGCGCGCACGCGCATGCAGATCATTTTTCAGGACCCGTTCTCTTCGCTGAACCCGCGTGAGCGCGCCGGCGCGGCCGTGCGCGCGCCGCTGGACCTGATGAACGTGGGAACGCCCGACGAACGCACGCGCCGCGTGGCCGAGTTGTTCGAGGCGGTGGGCCTGCGGCCCGAGCAGCAGCATCTGTTTCCGCACCAGTTCTCGGGCGGGCAGCGCCAGCGCATCAACATCGCGCGGGCGCTGGCCACCAACCCCGAGCTGGTGGTGTGCGACGAGCCGGTGTCGGCCCTCGACATCGCCATTCGCGCACAGATACTGAACCTGCTGGCCCGCCTGCAGCGCGAGCTGGGCCTGACCTACCTCTTCATCTCGCACGACATGGCGGTGGTGGAGCACATCTGCGACGACATCGCCGTGATGTACCTCGGCCAGATCGTCGAGCGCGCGCCACGGCGCAGCTTTTTCGCGCGGCCGCTGCATCCGTACAGCGTGGCGCTGATGTCGGCGGTGCCGACCGTGAGCGGCGGGCGCAGGCGCGCCGCCAACCGCATCAAGCTCACGGGCGATCCGCCGAGCCCCATCAACCCGCCCAAGGGCTGCCGCTTCGCCGGGCGCTGCCCGGTTGCCGAAGCAGCCTGCGCGGCCGAACTTCCACCGCTGCGCGAAGTCGCACCCGATCACTGGGTACGCTGCAGGCGCGTCGACGTTGTCGACAGCCTGCCGCGCCCTCCTCTTTCGATTCCCACATCGCCATGAGCACGCACCACACCACCGTCTACCTCGCCCGCAAGATCATCACCATGAACCCGATGCAGCCGCACGCCACCCACGTGGCGGTGCGCGACGGCCGCGTGCTGTCCGTGGGCTCGCTCGCCGACATGCAGGCCTGGGGCGACTTCGCGCTCGACGAGCGCTTTGCCGGCAAGGTGCTGATGCCGGGCCTCGTCGAAGGCCACTGCCACCTGAAGGAAGGCAGCATGTGGGACTGGACGTACCTGGGCTGGTTCGACCGCCGCGATCCCGCAGGAAAGGTGTGGAGCGGCCTGCGCTCGATGGACGAAGTCGTGGCGCGGCTGTCGGAAGTCGCCGCGAAGATGACGGCCGACGGCGTGCCCGACACCGAGCCGCTGGTGGCCTGGGGGTTCGACCCGATCTACTTCGGCGGCGAGCGCATGACGGTGCAGCACGTCGACCGCGCGAGCGCCACGCGCCCCATCGTCATCGGCCATGCCAACGGCCACCTGATGAACGTCAACAGCGCCATGCTGCGCATTGCCGAGATCACGCGCGACAACGAGGTCGAAGGCGTGGTCAAGTTCGCGAGCGGCGAGACGGAGGGCGAACCCACCGGCGAGCTGCAGGAGCCGGCCGCGATGTTCCTCGTGCTGCGCAAGGTCGGCAATGCCGGCCTGCTGGCGCCGATGACCGAGGCGGGCATCCGCTCCTTCGGCCGACTGGCCTGCCTGCAGGGCGTGACCACCGCGACCGACCTCGTGAACAAGCTCACGCCGGAAGACTGCGGCGTTCTGGAGAAGGTGACGCAGGACGACGGCTTTTCCGTGCGCATCCTGCCCGCGTTCCAGGCCTTCCACGGCACGCACGGCGCCGCACAGGGCGCGGAGCATGTGAAAGGCCTGCTGCCGCGCAACACCGACCGCCTGCGCTACGGCCTGGTGAAGATGATGCTCGACGGTTCGATCCAGGGCTTTTCGGCGCGGCTGCGCTGGCCCGGCCACTTCAACGGCGCGCCCAACGGCATCTGGGTGACTGCACCCGCGCAGTACGAGGCCGACTTCGAGACCTACCACCGCGCGGGCCTCACGATCCACACGCACACCAATGGCGACGAAGCCAGCGAAGTGGCCATCGACGCCATCGACCGCGTGCTGACGCGCGCGCCGCGCCCCGACCACCGCCACACGCTGCAGCACGGCCAGATGATCGACGCGCCGCTGTTCCGCCGCATGGCGTCGCTGGGCCTGTGCGCCAACCTGTTCGCCAACCACATCTGGTACTGGGGTGACCAGCACTACGAGATGACGATGGGCCCCGACCGCGCCAACCGGCTCGACGCCTGCGGCAGCGCGCTCGCGGCGGGCGTGCCGCTGGCCATTCATTCCGATGCGCCGGTCACGCCGCTCGGGCCGCTGTTCACCGCATGGTGCGCGGTGAACCGCGTCACGCCCAAGGGCCGGCTGCTGGGCGAGGCGGAACGCATCACCGTGGCGCAGGCGCTGCGCGCGATCACGCTCGGCGCGGCCTGGACGCTGAAGCTCGACGGCGAGATCGGCAGCATCGAATGCGGCAAGCGCGCCGACTTCTGCGTGCTCGAAGACGACCCGCTCGAGATGGACCCAATGCTGCTGAAAGACGCGCGCGTGTGGGGCACGGTGCTGTCGGGCCGCGTGTTCGAGGCACAACGAGGCTGAGGCCCGCGTGACGACGCCAATAACAACAATGCAGAAGAGGCGCCTGCCGCTCACCGTCATTGGCGGCTTTCTCGGCGCGGGCAAGACCACGCTGCTCAACCGCTGGCTGCGCGAGGCGAAGGGCCTGCGCATGGCGGTGCTGGTCAACGACTTCGGCGCGCTCAACATCGACGCCGGCCTGATCGCCGCCACGCACGGCGACACGGTGGCGCTGACCAACGGCTGCGTGTGCTGCCAGATCGGCGACGACCTGGGGCGCGCGCTGGTGCAGGTGATCGAGGCGGCCACGCCTTTCGACGCGGTGGTGATCGAGGCGAGCGGCGTGTCCGACCCCTGGCGCATCGCGCAGATCGGCATGGCGGCGCCGGAGCTGAGCCTGGAAGGCGTGATCGTGCTGGTCGATGCCAGCGCCGCGGCACGGCAGTCGCGCGACCCGTTGCTCTCGGACACGCTGGCGCGGCAGGTGAAATCGGCCGACCTCGTGGTGGTCAACAAGATCGACCTGGCCTCGGGCGAGGCACTGGCCGAGGCCCGCGCCTGGGTCGAGGCCACCGCGCCCGGCACGCCGTGCATCCAGACCGCGCAGTCGACGGTGCCGCTGGCGCTGCTGTCCGGCCTGCCGCAGCCGGAGGCGGTGCGAAACGCCGCGTGCCATGCCTGCGCGCACGGCGACGAACACGGCCACAGCCACCATCACGACCACGACCATTCACCGGACCATGGCGCCCTGTTCCAGACCTGGAGCGCGCAGCCCGACGCGGTGATTCCCCCGGCCACCCTGCGCGCCTGGCTGCGCGACGTGCCGCCAGGCATCCTGCGGCTCAAGGGGCTGCTGCGCACCGGCCGGGGCGCGCAGGGCGACGAGTGGTCCGAGATCCAGTTCGCCGGCCGCCACGGTTCGCTGCGCAAGGCCGCCGCGCCGGCAGGCGATGCAGGAGCCGCCCGCGCCGCCGTGGTCGCCATCGGGCTGCGCCACCAATTGCCTGAAGAAACCCTTAATTTTTTCTTCAACGGCTGAACCGAGTCATGTTGCAATCGCGCGTTTTTTCAACACGCGCAGATCGCAGACACATGACTTCTACCCTCCTGATTCGCCCCCCGACGCCTGAAGACTACGCGGCATGGAAGCCGCTCTGGGACGGCTACAACGCCTTCTACGAGCGCGAGGGCCCCACCGCCCTTCCCGACGCGATCACCCAGGCCACCTGGCAGCGCTTCTTCGACGCCTACGAGCCGGTACATGCGCTGGTCGCCGAGCGGGACGGCAAGCTGGTGGGCCTGACCCACTACCTCTTTCACCGCAGCACCACGCGCATCGAGCCGACCTGCTACCTGCAGGATCTGTTCACATTGCAGTCAGAACGTGGTCAGGGCGTGGGCCGCAAACTCATCGAGGGTGTGTACCAGCATGTGCAGCGCGTCGGCGGGCACCGCGTGTACTGGCAGACCCATGTGACCAACACAGCAGGCCGGACGCTCTACGACAAGGTTGCCGAGCATTCGGGATTCATCATCTACGCCACCACTGTCTGACGCCACGCCAGGGCGTGCCCGACCATGCAACGCTTCACCATCTCGCTGGACGACGAACTCGCGCTCGAGTTCGATCAGCTGATTGCCGACAAAGGCTATGTCAACCGCTCGGAAGCCGTGCGCGACCTGCTGCGCTCGGCCCTGGGCAGCGAGACGCTCGCGACGACCTCGCGCAAGGGCAAGGCGGTGTGGTGCGTGGCGAACGCCAGCTATGTGTACGACCACCACGACCGGACGGTGACCTCCCGCGTGCTCGACCTGCAGCACAACCACCACGACATCGTGATCACCTGCGTGCACACGCACCTGGACCACGACCATTGCCTGGAAACCGTGGTGCTGCGCGGCCCCACTGCGGCCGTGCAGGCCTGCGCCGCGCAACTGGTGGCGCTGCGCGGCGTGCGCCACGGCAACGTGCACGTGGTGCCGCTGGACGCCGATGGCGAACGCCACACGCATGGCACGGCCGGCACGCACACGCACCACCGGCCGCGCAAC
The DNA here is from genome assembly GCF_043658315.1 of Variovorax sp. VaC1. Lineage (NCBI taxonomy): Bacteria > Pseudomonadati > Pseudomonadota > Betaproteobacteria > Burkholderiales > Comamonadaceae > Variovorax > Variovorax sp. VaC1. The sequence goes on from NZ_JBIGLT010000006.1 coordinate 553,866, forward strand.
TGAGGCTCATCGCTGCGCTTTCCGCTTCGAATGTCAAAGAGTATTCTTTGATAAAAACGTGAAACGCGCGGGACCCGAGAGGTCCGCGAGATCCGCGAACCCGAAGCCCAGAGAGCGCATGCCATGACCACACCTACGCCCCCTTCCGTGCCCGGCCCTTCGCCCGAGGCGCTCGAACGCATGCTGGCCTCGGGCCGCGATGGCGCCCTGCTGCGCATGAGCCTCGCACTGGCCTACCACCGGCGAGAAGAAGAACAGACGGCGCTGATGCACGTCGAAAAGGCGCTGGCGCTCGACCCGGAGTTCACCGCCGCCGGCCGCCTGCACGGCCTGATCGCGCTGGCCCTGGGCGACAACGCAATGGCCGAAGCGGCATTTGCAAAGGCGCTCGAGGTGGCGCAGCGCCATGGCGAGCTTCAACTGGTCAAGGAACTGACCGTGCGGCTGAAGCGGCTGCGCCCCACGCCCGGCCCGGCCAAATAAAGCTCCCTTGGCAACGCCCTAGCGCGCCGATTGCGCAAGGCGCCCCACGTGATCGAAGTCGAGGCGTTCGAGCGCTTCGCGCAGCAGCGCGGCCAGCGTCGCATGCTTCTGGTCGCCGGCGAGGCGTTCGATCCGGTCGTGCAGGTCGGACCATCGGCCGTCGCGCGCCAGTTCCGCCAGCTCATCACGGATCGCCGCGGGCAGCGGCTCCAGGCGCTGGCCTTCCAATGCTGGGGCCGCCGCCTGCTCGGATGCGGGCACCGACGATGAAACCGGGCGCGCCCGCGGCACGACTTCGTCGATCGATGCCGCCTCGACCTGCAGCGCGAACTTCAATTGCGTGCCGCGATGGGCGCGGCTGTGCAGTTCGAGCTTTCCGCCCATGCTCTCGACGATGCGCCGCGCAATGAACAGGCCCAGCCCGTGCCCGTCGAACTGCACGTCGGCACGCTGGAACATCTCGAAGATGCGCGCCTGATCGGCCTCGTCGATGCCGATGCCCGTGTCGGCCACCTCGATCTCCAGGGACCAGCCCTTCTCGCATCCCTTGGCCGCCACGATCAGCTCGATGCTTCCGTCGCGCGTGAACTTGGCCGCGTTCGACAGCAGGTTCAGCACCAGCTGCTGGAAGCGCTTGCTGTCCAGCCGCACGGCCGGCGGCAGCGTGTCGTGGCAGCGCAGCGTGAAGCGGTTGTTCTGGCGCAGCGCCAGCGTGGCGGCGTACTGGGCGATGTCGTCAATCAGCGCGGGCAGGTCGACGGGCTGCGGCGCCGGCACGATCGGCTGGAGTTCGCCCTTGGCGTATTCGAGCAGGTCGTCGATGAGCGACAGCTGGTAGCCGGCGTTGCGCTCGATGGCCTGCAGCAAGGTCGGCGAGCCGGCGTTCAGCTCTTCACGCAGCAGCCGCACGTGGCCCAGGATGGTGGCGAGCGGCGCGCGCAGGTCGTGGCTCACGATGGCCATCAGCCGGGTCTGGTCGTGCATCTGCGCTTCGGACTGCAGCAGGGCCGAATTGAGTGCGCGGGTTTTTCGCTGGACTTCGTCCTGCAGCTTTCGCTGCGACTCGGCCTGCCAGCGCAGCAGCGTGTCGCGCGCTTCCTCGTGCTGGCGCGCGAGCCTGTGCCCCCACCAGGACAGCGTGACGAGGCCCAGCAGCATGCCCGGAAAACCGAGCGCATAGGGGTCGAAGCTGGTGGCAAAGCGCTCCTGGAATGCGATCTCCGACAGCCGCAAGCCGATGCCGGCGGCAATGAGCAGCGTGATGCCGAACACGAGCTTGCCGCGCACGCCGCCCCGGCGCATGTAGACGAAGCCGCTGATATTGAGCGCGACCACCAGCGCCAGCACGGTCACCAATGCGGCCTGCGCGAAGAAGCCATAGGGCCCGAGCAGGCCGCCGGCCACGATGACGGCCTGCAGCGCCGTGAGGGCGCCGATCACCTTCAGCCCCGGCGGACGAATGCCCGAGTGCCGCGTGATCTCGTGCAGCTGGAGCACCAGCAATATGGCGCACAGCGGGCCGAGCGAGCCGGCCGCGCGGTAGCTCCAGAGCGGCGAGTCGGGCCAGAGGAAGATGCGCGCATAGCCACGGTACGAGGCTTCGTACAACGCCACGAGGATGAACCCCGCCCCCTGCCAGCCCATGGCCGGCGCGCGCGACAGCGCCCACGTGGTCAGCGAATAGACGCCCAGCACCAGCAGCCCGCCGATGAGCAGGCCGTCGAACAGCGCATGCCACTGCTCCGACGCGAGCAGCATCTCGGTGGTGTAGAGCACCGGCGCAAAGCGCAGGTTGGACGCGGTCTGCGCACGCACCAGCACCAGCGCGCGTTCGCCCGGTTGCAGGTCGATCGCCACGAAAGGCTGGCGCCCCGGCGCATAAGGCTGCGCCACGCCCCGCTTGCGCACGGTCCAGCGCGCGTCTGGGGCGTCGCCCTTTCTCAGATGGAAGTCGGCATGCTGCAGCCACGTGCTGTTGAGCATGAGCTGCAGCGACTGGGGCGCGCTGCCGTCGTTGACCAGTTCCAGGCGCAACCAGAAAGCGGCATCGGTGAAGCCGGGCCGCATGCCCGTGGGCGTGCCGGGGCGAAAGCCCTCGGGTGCGTCATCGGAGATGGCGAGCACGTCGTCTCGCGTGAGCGCGCCGGTGGCGTCTTTCAGCACCTCGACCTGGCGGTCCAGCGAGAGCGGCCAGCGCTCCTCGCCTGTCAGGTGCAATGTCGATGCCCGGGCCGGGAGCCACAAGCTCAGGGACAAGCACAGTGCCAGGAGCGGCACGAGCAGCGCACGCGTCCAGTGCTTCACGGCCGTTGTGCTTCGCTCGAAGGGTCCACGGCCGCACCCGAGCGCCGGAACGCGCTCGGCGTTGCGCCAAAGCGCTGGCGGAAGGCCGTGGCAAGGTTGGCGCCGCTGGAAAAGCCGGTCTCCGCCGCGATGTCTTCCATGCCCAGCAACGACTGCGCGAGCAGGCGACGGGCCTTCGCGAGCCGCGCTTCGCGCAGGAAGCCGAACACCGTCTCGCCCCGCTGTTCGCGGAAAACCCGGGACAGCCGCTTTTCGTGCGTGCCCAGGCGGGCAGCGATGGCCGCGAGGCTCGCCGGGTTGGCCAGGTCCGACATCAGCAGGTCGACGGCCGCCTGCGCCAGCACCTGGTCGGCCCGTTGCGCGGGGTCGGTTGTGCCTTGGGCGGGCACGTCCGCATCCGGCGGCGGTGTTTTCCTGGCGGCGCGATCCGGCCGGAGCGCCAGATGGATCGCCACGCGGGCCAGCACTTCGGGCGGATCGAAGGGCTTGGTGACGTAGTCCACCGCACCGCCGTGCAGGCCGGTCAGGCGCTCTTCGAGCGAGGCGGCCGCGGTCACGAAGATCACCGGAATGCCGGCGGTGGCGGCATCGGCCTTGAGCAGCCTGCAAAGTGCGTAGCCGTCTATGCTGTTCATCTGCACGTCCAGCAGGATCAGGTCGGGCTGCAGCGCCGCGGCGCGCCGCAGGCCCTGCATCGGATCGAAGGCGATGCTCAGGCGATAGCCCGCGTCCCGCAACGCACTCACCAGCAGCCGGAGTTCGTCGATGTTGTCGTCGATGAGGAGAAGGTGCGCGCTCGAACCGGAAATCTGCGGGAACGACATGCCAACGACGGGAGAAAAACAGGCGCCGCCTGTGCGTGGCGAGCGCCGAAATTATTGTTTCTGATTGTGTGAATACTTTAACACTCCGTCACCTTTGGCAAAGGTCCCATCCCCGCTGGCAAAGGTGCCGCCGCGCCCGTTTTCAAACAATCCCGTCTTCATCCGGTGCACGCCGCCTTTCATCCGCCATCGCGGACGAGCGCGTGCCCGTCCAGTGGAAGCACGGTGAAGGTCGAATGAAGAATTCATCAAGTTTGTTGCTTGCGCGCGCTGCGATCGAACGGGTCTCGGCCATGGAGCCGTGCGCGTTCCAGCACCGGGGAATTTCCGTCGAAGAGGCCATGAAGGCGCGCGACGTGCAGCTTCAGGAGGCGCTCGCCGCGCTTCGCTCCGCGGCCGACGACGCCTCGGCCGCGGTGGTCGCGCTGCTGCATGTCGTCAAGCCGAAGATCCGGCTCCAGCCTGCCCCACCCGCAGGCGGAGACGCATGCAGGAAGACCGGGTTCATCACGCTCGCGCAGGAGCTGCGCGACGTCACGTTCCAGTTGCGCGTGCTCGAAACGTCGGTGGGCGCCGTCGCGCACCTGTCCCGGGAAGGCATTGCCTGAGGCGTTCCGCGAGGCAAGTGCCAGGCACGGCCGGGGCGGCGCCCTGGAAGGCGCCTGTGTTCAGAGCCTTTCCCAGACCTGGACCAACCCCAGCAGGTGAACGACGCCGAAGCCCAGGCAGATCACCGAACTCCAAAGCAGGAAGGCCGAGCGACGGCGGCGGTCGAAGGCGGACAGGACCAGCGGCACAAGCCCGCGCACGAGGTAGACGGCCGTGATCGCCGGCAGCACGAACACAAGCAACGGCAACGGCTGCAGCACGCCGGCACCCGAGAGCGCATAGGCGGCCCACACGCTCAGCACGCAGGCGATCAGCAAGGTCACGACGGGCGGATACCAGTGGCCGGCCGCCGCGCCCGAGGCCATCCGCTCGCCGGCGCCGAAGAAGCGATACCACGCAGGGCCGCCGAAGATGATGCACAGATGCAGCAGCGCGGCCACGGCACTGAGGAAGGCCGCAAGGATCAGGGGAAGGTTGTAGGTCTCGGGCACAAGGTCTTTCAAGAAATGGAGGCGGTGCGCATGGTGCGCACCGTGTCGCGTGTCGGGCCGAAGGCGCCGTAGCGCACGGGCAGCCCGCTCAGGGCTTCGACGCGCTCGATCCACGCCTGCGGGCTGGCGATGACGCCGGGTTCGTAGACGGGTCGCGCGCTGTGCAGCAGCTGCGTCAGCGCGTGTTGATGGTCGAGGTCGTGCACGGCGTTGCTGCGCGGCAGCGAGCTGAGGATCGAACCGTCCGGCAGGCGATGGCTGCCGCACCAGCGCAGGCCCGTGCCATCGATGGCGTCGAGATGGCTCGCCACCAATCCGTCGAGCGGACCGACGGCATCGAGCGCATGCCGCAGCAGCACCGCGTCGGGATGGCCGCGCCGGAAGATGCCCTGCCAGCCTTCGTCGGCGTTGTGCGGCTCGGCCAGCCGCGTGTCGAGTGCGCGGTCGTGCGTGGGCAGCGGGCCGGCGCCATGGCGCGTGAGGTAACTGCGCAGCACGCCGAGGTGCTGCACGGGCGATGCGATGCCGACCTCGTGCAGCACGGCCTCGACGGCTGCGGTGGAAATGGTGCTCCACGTGGTGTGCGGATGAAAGCCGCGCCACTCGTCGAGCAGCACGCCCTGCGCACCCTCGAACAACACGGTGCCGGGGCGCGCGAGCCGCTGGCCGATTTCGTCCGCGCTCGCGGGTGGCGATTGCCGCAGGCATGGCGCCACGGCATCGAGCCAGCGCGTAGCGAGCGAATCGTCGTCGAGCATCGCCAGCTCCTGCGCCGCCTCAACATGCGATGGCAACGCATCGATGGCAGCGAACTCGCGGCGCAGCGAGGTGCGCGAAGCCTCCAGCTTTTCGAGCGCGCGTGCGGGGTTCAGCAGGTCGCCGTAGTGCAATGCGGCATCGGGCGCGGCGAGTGCCTGCCGCACCGTTTCGCCCACGCCCACGCCACAGCTGCCGTGCGCCTTCGCGCCCCGCGCCCATTCACGCAGACGGCCCGCCGCCTGATGAAACGGCGTCGTCACGCGGCAGCGCGCATCGACCAGCAGCCGAGAGAAGGCGTCGTGCACGCCCACGCGCCGCAATGCTTCTTCTTCGACGCGCAGCGCGGTCGGATGCACCACCACCGGGCTCGCAAGCACCGTCGCCACGCCCGCATGAAAGCTGCCGGCGCCGAATTGGGAAAAGGTGTGGTGGCGCCCATCGGCCAGCACCACGTTGTGGCCGGCTTGCGCGCCACCGTTGAAACGCACCACGGTGTGGGCCCGCCACGCGCCGCACAGGTGGTCGGTGTACAGGCCCTTGCCGCAGTCCCCGAAGCCGAGGCCGAGCAGCGAGACGTAGCGCGTGGCCGCGGCGTTCGTCGTCGTCACACGGCGTCGATCAGCCGAACAGCCGCTTCCACCACGAAGAGCGCGTGCCCGATGCCGCGGCGGTGGCCACGGCCGGCGGCGCGCGGCGCGGTGCCGTGGGGTCGAGCAGCGCGGCATAGCTGTCGAGCGCATGCAGCACGCCGCCCACGCGCTCCTTCGCCATGCCGGTGGCGCTCATCACCTTGGCGAGGCCATCGAGGTTGGGCACGGCCTTCTCGGTCAGCGCGACGATGCCGGCGGCCACCGCGCAGGCGTCGTCGGGCGAATCCATGCAGATGACGTGATCGCCCAGCAGCTCGCGCCAGCGCGGCTCGCAGCGGCGACGGCGTTGCGCGTCGGGGATCAGGAAGAACAGGTTGGTGGTCTCGGCCGCTGCGGCGATGACTTCCTCGATGGGAATGTCTTCGTCGAGCTTCTCGCCGATCAGGCCTTCGATCTGGTGGCGCGAAACGGCCGGGTACGGCAGCTCGTCGCCGGTCACGAACAGGTAGCCGCGCTTCTTGCGTTTGACCCAGCAGTCCATGTCGGTGTGCTGCGCCATCACGTAGAAGGCCAGCTCGTAGCTTTCTTCGCCGGTGCCGCCACCGCCGCCTTCGAGATAGCTCCAGGTGAGCCACTGGTCCATGAGGTTGGCGGTCGATTCGAACTGCCCGACCTGCAGCGGCGCGTGGTCGGAGGTGGCGTCGCCGATGGCCATGAACATCAGCTGCGGGTCTGCCACGCCGCAGTCGGTCAGCAGCTTCATGAAGGTGGGCAGCTCGCGGCGCGCCAGGGTCTGCGGGATGTCGCCCATCGAGCCGGTGACGTCGAGCGCGAACACGATGCCCAGCGAGTTCGGGTGGTCGGCGTTGTCGCGCGACTCACGCACCTTGAGCCCCTTGGGATTCATCAGCGCATGCGTGGAACGTTGGGTGAAGACTTCGGCGCCCGGCTTGGCGGCGCGATCGGCAATCAGCGCCGTGTGGGCGGCATGCGAGTAGTTTCCGTAGCCCATGGAGTTGCTCCTTGAGGATGAGTTCTTCAGGCGCCGGCGCGCGGCGCGGGATCGAAATGAACGAACTGCGGCGCGCCGAAGGCTTCGCGCGACGCGGTGGAAAGCGATTGCTCGATGCCCTGCGCGCCCAGGCGCGTGCAGGTGGCGGCGTCTTCGCTGCACTGGCGCAGCAAGGTTGCCAGCGGCGCGGGCGTGTGTGCGCCCAAGCTTGGCTCGCCGGCCGCAGCGCCGTGCAGCAGCGCACGCACGGTCCATGCGGCTTGCATCAGGTCGCGTGCTGCAGCAGCGGCATGCGCCGATGCGGAGGCGTGCTGCGCGCGCGACCAACCGATGAGCAGCACACCATGGTCGCGCGGATGCACGAGCGCATGTGCGGGCGACAGGTCGCGGTGCGTCCAGCCGGCGCCGTGCACGAAAGCCAGCACTTCGAGCATGCGGCGCCAGATCCAGACGGCATGGCGCGGGTCGATGCCTTCGGGGTTGGCCTGCAGCACATCTTGCAGGCTGCCCCAGAAGCCGGTCGGGTGGCGCAGCACCAGCGCCTGCCGTGCACCGTCGCCCAGACCTTCGGCCACACCCACGCCCAATGGCTGCGGCAGCCGGCGCGTGAAGTAGGCGGCACCCGGCACCGACAGCGCCTGCAAGGCCTGCAGCACCGCGCCTTCGCGCGCGAGCACGTCGTTGGCGGCCGAATCACGCGCCAGCTTGAACGTGACGCGCTCGGGCAGCGCGCCGAGCCGTTCCGCGAGCAGCACCTCGCTGTGCTCGCCGGTGGCCAGCGGTGCCAGCACGCGGTAGCGGGCCTGGCGCCATGTGAGGATGCGGCCGCCCGCGACGTCGGCATTGGCCCGGCGCCACGCCGCGCGAAAGCTCTCGCGCTCGACCGTTTCCTCGCCGCGCGTGATGGTCGCGCCGCAATAGCTGCAGTTGACGGTGCGCCAGCGCGCGGCGCGCGGCAGCGGCGCGGAACATTGGGGGCAACTGAGCGTGAGCAGCGACAGCATGCCCGGCCCTAGTCTTCCCGTGGTGCGGCCGTGGGGTCGGGCGACGCCAGCACGCGGTCGATGCGGCGACCTTCAAGCGCGACGATCTCGAAGCACCAGCCCGCGCAGTCGATGTGCTCGCCCACCTCGGGCAGATGGCCGGACACTGCCATCAGCAGGCCCGCCACCGTGTTGTAGCGGCCGCGCTCTTCGTCGGGCAGCTCGCGGATGCCGAGCCGCGCGCGCAGCTCCGACACCGGCATCAGGCCATCGAGCTCCCACACGCCGTCGGGCCGCTGGCGTGCCCAGGCGTCGGTCTGTGCGCCGGGTTGCAGCTCGCCGGTGATGGCTTCGAGCAGGTCGCGCGGGGTCATGAGGCCCTGCACCACGCCGTATTCATCGACCACGAAGACCAGCCGGCCGGCGCGGGCGCGGAACTGCTCCAGCAGCTCCATGCCGGTGAGCGTTTCGGGCACGAACACGGCGGGCGTGGCCTCCTGGCCCAGCACGCCGGTGTGCGCGGCGCCCAGGCGCAGCAGGTGCGCCACGCTGATCACGCCGACCACGTCGTCCAGCGAGTTGCGGCACACCGGGTACCAGGAATGCACCAGGTTGAGCGCGGCCGCGTCGGCCACCTTCTGCAGCGCCTGCCGCACCGTGAACGAGGCGTCGAGCCATTCGATGTCGGCGCGCGGAATCATCAGCGACGACAGGCGCCTGTCATCAAGGTGAAACACATTGCGCACCATCTGGTGCTCGTGCTGTTCGATGACGCCGGCGTCCACGCCTTCTTCGAGGCTAGCCGAGATTTCTTCCTCTGTGACGGAGCGGGCCGCGTTGGCGTCGATGCGCAGCAGCTTCAGCATGGTGGCCGTGGCACCGGCCAGCAGCCACACGAAGGGCTTGGCCGCCTTGGCCAGCCCGCGCATGGGGCGCGACACCCAGCGCGCCACCGGCTCGGGGTAGAGCTGGCCGATGCGCTTGGGCACCAGCTCGCCGAAGATGATGGTGAAGAAGGTGATGAAGGCCACCACCACCGCCGTGGAAACGAAGTCGGCGGTGCCATGGCCCATGCCGAGGCTTTCCATCCAGGCCGCGACCGGATGCGCGAAGGCGGCCTCGCCGACGATGCCGGTGAGCATGCCGATGGAGGTGATGCCGATCTGCACCGTCGAGAGGAATTGCGTGGGCGATTCCATCAGCTTCAGCGCGGCCACCGCCCCGCTGTCCCCTGTTTCGGCCAGGGCCGCGAGACGTGCGCGCCGGCTGGTGGAAAGGGCCATTTCGGACATTGCGAACGCCGCGTTGAGCGTGGTCAGCAAGGCCAGCAGGAAAACATCCATGAACGGGGGGAGAGAATGAGGACATGGCACTTTACTTGATCGGTGACGTCCAGGGCTGCGACCCTGCCCTCCAGCGGCTGCTCGACGAGATCGCTTTCTCGCCCAGCCGCGACACCATCGTGCTGCTCGGCGATCTGGTGAACCGGGGGCCCGATTCGGCCGCCGTGCTGCGGCGCGTGCAGGGCTACGGCGCCTCGGCGCGCAGCCTGCTGGGCAACCACGACCTGCACCTGCTGGGCGTGGCGCACGGCGCGCGCAAGGCCGGCCGCAAGGACACGCTGGCCGATCTGCTGGCCGCACCCGACAGCGAGGCCATGCTCGAATGGTTGCGCCAACAGCACATGGCCCTGCACATGCAGATCGGCCACGGCGAGAAGGCGGGCGACCTGCTGATGGTGCATGCCGGCGTGCTGCCGCAGTGGACGGTGGGCGACACGCTGGCGCTGGCGGCCGAAGTCGAATCGGTGCTGCGCGGCCCGGGACTGGGCAGCTTTCTGCTCTCCATGTACGGCAACGAGCCCGACGCATGGCACGACACGCTCACCGGCAACGCGCGGCTGCGCGCCATCGTCAATGCGCTCACGCGCCTGCGCTTTTGCACGGTCGATGGCGTGATGGAGTTCGAGGCCAAGGACAGCGCGGCCACCGCGCCCGAAGGCTTCATGCCCTGGTTCGATGTGCCCGGCCGCGAGACCGCCAAGGCCACCGTCGCCTTCGGCCACTGGTCGACGCTGGGCTGGCTCTCGCGGCCCGACCTGCTGTCGACCGACACCGGCTGCGTCTGGGGCGGCTGCCTCAGCGCGGTGCGCATCGGCGCGACGCTGGACCAGCGCGAGCTGGTCCAGGTGAAGTGCGAGCAAGCGCAGAAGCCGGGCAAGTAAGGCAGCCCGCCCTCGCCTGCGCTTTCAGTCCGCGCTGGAAGCGGAAGGCAGCCGGAACTTGTCCAGCGCCATGCGCTGCCGCCCTTGCGCATCGAAGTTGGCCGGCGCCAGCCAGCGCTCGAACGCCGTGCGCAGCGCCGGCCATTCGCCGTCGACGATCGAGAACCAGGCCGCGTCGCGGCTGCGGCCCTTGTAGATGCTGTACTGCCGGAACAGGCCCTCGGCCTGGAAACCCAGGCGCGCGGCCGCGCGCTTCGACGGCTCGTTGAAGTTGTCGCACTTCCACTCGTAACGCCGGTAGCCCAGCACGTCGAAGGCCAGCTTCATCAGCAGGTACTGCGCTTCGGTCGACATCGGCGTGTGCTTGAGCAGCGGCGAGAAGTTGACGTGGCCGACCTCGATCACGCCATTGGCGGCGTCGATGCGCATCAGCGACAGCGTGCCGATGGCCCGGCCGCTCTGCTTGTCGAGGACGGCGAAGTGCAACGGGTCGGTGGTCTGCGCAAGGCGCTCGGTGTGGGCGCGCGCAGTGTTCAGGTCGGCGGGCCGCTCGACGCCCAGGTAGGTCCAGTCGCGCCCGTCAGGGGCCTGCGCGTAGGCGGCGTACAGGTCGTCGGCGTGCTTCGCGGCATTCACCGGTTCGAGCGTGCAGTAGCGGCCTTCGATGCGCTCGCGCGGAGGCAGCGGGCGGGCACTCCATTCGGGCATGAGGGGGCCGAGCGATTGCCCGTGTTCGTTGTGGCGGACTGACATGAGGAAAGCTTTCGGAAAAAAGGCGACGGCATCGCCGGAGACCGATAAAGTACGCGCAACGTGGCGCCACAGGAAGTGCCACGACTATTGCTTTTCATGGTGCCACGCCTCTCGCACATTTCGCCCCATTCCGTCATGACCGATGCGCCAGGCCTCGTTGCCGCCACCACCCTGCTCGAAGCCCCGCTTCTGAAAGACCGCGATGCGGGTTCGATGCAGCGCCAGCTGCACGACCGCCTCAAGCGCGCCATCCTCGACGGCAGCCTGGCGCCCGGCAGCCGGTTGCCCGGCTCGCGTGCGCTGGCCGAAGCGCTTTCAATCTCGCGCAACACCGTCACCGCCACCTACGAGCATCTGGCCGCCGAAGGCTATGTGCAGCCCGACCGGCAGGGCACGCGCGTGACCGAGCTGTCGTCGCCCGCGCTGCCTGCACGACCCGCCCGGCCCGCACGCCCGGCACGCGCCGGCAAGCCGGCCGCCACGCCGCCCACC
>NZ_JBIGLT010000030.1:0-772 GCF_043658315.1 Variovorax sp. VaC1
CCGGTGGACGTCGAGGTCGACAGGCTGCTGATCCCGGTGGAGGTCGAGGTCGACAAGCTGCTGATGCTGCTGGTCGCAGTGCTCAAACCGGTCGAGGTGGACGTGGACAGGCTACCGATGTTGCTCGTGGCCGTGCTCAGGCCAGTGGACGTCGAAGTCGACAGGCTGCTGATCCCGGTGGAGGTCGAGGTCGACAAGCTGCTGATGCTGCTGGTTGCAGTGCTCAGGCCGGTCGAAGTGGACGTCGACAGGCTACCGATGTTGCTCGTCGCCGTGCTCAGGCCAGTAGACGTCGAAGTCGACAGGCTGCTGATTCCGGTCGACGTCGAAGTCGACAAGCTGCTGATGCTGCTGGTCGCTGTGCTCAGACCGGTCGAGGTGGACGTCGACAAGCTACCGATGCCGCTCGTCGCCGTGCTCAGGGCGGTGGACGTCGAAGTCGAGAGGCTGCTGATCCCTGTGGAGGTCGAGGTCGACAGACTGCTAATGCTGCTCGTCGCTGTGCTCAGACCCGTCGAGGTGGACGTGGACAGGCTGGCGACACTGCTGGTCGCCGTGCTCAGGCCGGTGGACGTCGAAGTCGAGAGGCTACTGATCCCAGTGGAGGCCGAGGTCGACAGGCTGCTGACGCTGCTGGTCGCGGTGCTCAGACCCGTCGAGGTCGACGTGGACAAGCTGGCGACGCTGCTATTCGTCGTGCTCAGGCCGGTGGACGTCGAAGTCGAGAGGCTACTGATCCCAGTGGAGGCCGAGGTCGACAGGCTGCTGACGC